>CAVTNC010000003.1:0-1779024 GCA_963735995.1 uncultured Gammaproteobacteria bacterium
TTCTAATATCTTCCTCGCTGTAAACAGAGCGAAAAACATCTTCATGATCAAAAATATCATCCCACAAATCTGAGTCATAATCTAAGTCTTGAACAATTTTTTTTATAATTTCTTGGTTTAATTCATCGCTGCTGTTAAGACGTCTGTGTTTTATTAGAACTTTAATAAATCGAACATTATCTTCACTTAAAAAATCTGTATTGCCCATTGCAAAGCCTCTAATATTGGGTCTATATAAGATGCAAAGCTCTGAATCTAGTTGTGGTATAAAGAAGTTATTTCTTACATTTTTTGCGTAATAAATTTCTTGATTATTTTGCGGATCAATAACCTTTTCTCTAGTATTCATAGTTGTGCTCCAGATATAAACCCATCACTAAGCTTGGATATTAATTGATAGTAAATATTAACATGTTTTTTTAATAGAGAATGTCGTGAACGTTGCATTGTTAATCAGTTTTATAATGATATCGCAAGCAAAATTGCAATACAAAGTAAAACAGTTATATAGATGTTTTTGATTAAGTGCTGATAAGAAGGATTCTTTAGCGCATGTTGAATCTTTTCTCCAAATAATCCATAAAAGCAGCCGCTTGAAAATTGCAGGATGAGAAATGTAGCTCCTAATAGACTTATATCGATTAGCCTTCCGTGATTAGGCGAGACAAATTGAGGTAGTAGTATACTAAACAGTAAAATGGTCTTTGGATTAGAAAGGGCAGTGATGAACCCTTGCTTAAATAAATTAAATGGACGAACCACTTTTATCTCTTTTAGTTGATTGATAGGTAATTTTTTACTTTTCCATTGATTGTAAGCTAAATATAGTAAATAGATGATTCCTATCACCTGCAATGTCTTAGTCATATAAGGATTTTTTTGTAATAAACCTGCCAGGCTAAAAGAGAATATCAAGATGGATAGCAAATAAGATGTGCTGGCACCAAAGAGAATTGGCAAGGTTCTACGAAATCCAATTTCAATGCTGTTTCCTAGGATAAATAAAGTCATAGGACCTGGGCTATATACCATTGATAGCGTTAACACTAAAAATGAAGAATAATTTGCGATTTGCATAAAATACTCGATTTAATTCAAGTTTATAAAAGCTACAGTATGTAACAAATTCTTTTCTCAGTCTTATAATCTGACTATATCGGTAATGACATCCTCTCTATTTCTCGAGAAGCTTTCAAGCGTTGCGTTCGATGATAGCAAGTTTCAGTTATTTTTACGATATTTTGTTCATCAAAATTGTTTCTGCGATTGTTGTGAGTTTTCCTGTGATAAAAAATAGTAGTAAGAATAATTTTTAAAAAGAAACAGCTTCCATTTTTTCTATATTTGAATTTATAACTGTCGATTTGATGTAGACATCTAACAAATCGTTTTTACTCTGTACTAATGTCCTGCCTCGTGTTTCAAAAGCTATTACGCCTTTCCAATTATATTTTAAGATAGTTTTAACAATAGTTTGATAATCAATCACTCCGCTATTTAATTGTAAATGTTGATCACGCACGCCGTCATTATTACTAAATGACATGCCCCAAATTTTTTTGCTAAATTCTGCTATAACTGAAATAGGCTCACCCTCACCTATAATACCGTGCCCTAAATCAAAAAAGAAAAAAACATTATCCGAATTGATCTTTGAAAAGACGTAACTGTATTCTTCTATCGTAGTGAAAATATAATGAAACGGACGGTAATGTTTATAGTTTGATAAATTTTCCAATAAAATAGCAACATTTTTTTTGTTTGCATAATTGCAAATTTTATCTATTGATTTTAAATAATTATCAATGCCTACTTTTTTGGCTTTTATAACTAATCTGGGCTCAACAATTGCTCCTCCATGAATGATGAGAGGCGCTTCTAATACAGAAGAAATATCAATTTCAGCATATACTTGTTTGATGGCCGTTTCTCTCACATCGTCAATATCTGAAGACAACGGTAATTTAAAGTTGCCATGAAATATAGGGGTTACTTTGTTTTTATCTATTTGGGTTTGCAGTGCAGCTAATCTTGCTGTAGTCCAATTTTCGGGATATTCATGTGGTAAGCTTCCATCAATGTACCAATAATCGGCTTTGTCTTGAATCGCTTGTTTCAAACCTTCCTCTGCTGTCAAATACAATTGTTCAGCATATCCAGTGACAAATGGTATGGTCATATTTATTCCTATTAACAAAGTCCAATAAAAAATGTAATTTATCATGCTCAGATAGTCGTATCAAAATACTTCTCATTAAAGTAACTGTTGATGAGGAGGTGCGGAAAATTGCGTAGTACGAAATGATTTTATTTTATGCAAATCCTGGAGTAATCTAACTGGCCGTTATGGAGCGGTAAACTAGAATTATAATTATAAGGATAAATAAATGGTGCATCTCAGTTTTGGGTTGAAAGCGCTCTTTTTTGGTGTTGGGCTACTTGCGGGTACAGTTGATGCGATCGCTGGTGGCGGAGGACTCATTAGCCTTCCGCTCCTTATTAGTGTGGGATTGCCAGCACCCATTGCACTTGGCACCAACAAGTTACAATCATCCATAGGTACATTTGTAGCAACATATAATTATTTTAAAAACAATCTGATTTCATTCCAAATTATTATAAAAGGCTTGCTCTTTGGTTTCTTCGGAGCATCCTCAGGCTCTCTTGCTGCTCAATTTATAGATTCTTCCATTTTAGAAGAGGTATTGCCATTTTTGATGCTAACAATTTTTATTTACACTCTCTACACGCCTAAATTAGGTTTATTAGATAATAAACAGCGTATGAAAGAGTCACTATTCTATATGCTATTTGGATTTTTTCTTGGGTTTTATGATGGTTTTTTAGGGCCAGGAACCGGTTCGCTTTGGATTATCTCACTGGTTTTTTTTCTTGGATATAATTTATCGAAAGCGACTGCCTATACAAAAGTGTTTAACTTAAAAAGTAATATTATTGCTACTAGTTGGTTCATGCTTGGTAATAATATTGATTACAACATTGGTTTTATTATGGCGTGTGGTCAACTTATAGGAGGGAAAGTAGGATCACAGCTTGTTATTCTAAATGGTGCGAAATTTGTTAGGCCAATATTTCTCACCATAATTTTTTTTACAATTCTTATTATGTTTTATAAAAAATATGTTGTCTCGGAAATTTTTATAAAATTTATTCTTCAGTTTGGCTTAATACCTATGGTTATATTATTTACTACAATGATGATGAGCTTAGTTATGGTCTACCTATGGAATAATAAAAGGCAAGAATCTAATAAAGTTCTGTAATAATTCCTGATTAACTAAGTATCAAGAATCCGCAATAAAGCAGATTCACATTTACGCAAATATCGTATTATAGTTTGTAACGCAATTTTTCTCTTGTTTTAAAAGAACATGAATCTAAGCTGTATTTTTTGAGTGCATCAGCTGTTAACTCAACTCCAGTTCCTGGCGCCGATGGTGGCTCGATGCATCCATTCCTAACAGGAAAATCGTGCACAAACATTCCCGGTGGCAAAAAATTATCATGCTCAAGCATGAATCCATTTGGATAAGCTGCAACCAGACTCGCGGACAATTCATATAGTAAATGATTACAAATGGGGAGATTATATTTCAACGCTATTTGAGCAAATCTGCAAAAACCAGTGATTCCACCGCAACGTGGAACATCGGGCTGCAAATAATCCGCTAAGCGTCTTTCACAAATTTCTTCAAAATCGTTTTCACTTAGAATATTTTCTCCTAGCGCAATTGGAATAGAACTACATTGTTTAATGCCTTCAATGTTTTTCAATAAATTATTCGTTGGTTCTTCTAGCCAGCGGATATTAAATTCACTGAACATTTCAGCAACTTTTGCTGCCTCTCCAATTGAATAGCGTTGATTAGCATCCAACATAAGTATAACTTCATTACCAACTGCATCTCTTAAAGATTTAATTCTTTCATAATCATCTTTATGTCCAATTCTAACCTTAAATGCTAGGACACCCCTGTCTATGTAAGATTTGCATTCATCAATTAATTCGTTTTTATCTAACGACAACCAGCCAGTGGTGCCATAAACGGGGATTTGTGTTTTTGCTCCGCCTAAATATTGGTGTAACGAAATGTTATTTTCTTTAGTGAATATATCCCAGACTGCTATATCAATACTTGCCAATGCGTATAATTTTTCTTGCGATATATTGTTCTTTTTATACAAAAGCCAAAAGCGATTCCAACAAGAATGCAAGTCATTGCTATCTTCAATATTATTATTCATTTCAAATAAAGCTGGTATCAAATCGTTTTCAATATGTTTAATGATGTCTTGATGAGATATGATGCTCAAACCGTAAATAAAAGCATGGCCTATAATACCTATGCTTGTTGAAATACGAATATATATCCCATTTACATGTGTAATAAATCTTACATGATTTGAAAACGGCTTCTCTAATGGAAAAGAGAGAGAGCTAATTTCAACTGCTTGTATAAAACCCATGACTACCTCATGATTTGTTCAATATTGATATCATTCTCATTGATAACCAAAGAATCACAGATTCTCTGCTTTTTTGAGATAAAACACCACTATATTTGCTGGGGTAACTAGCACGATTGAATAAATTAATTTCAATGCAATCGACATCAGAATAATGAAAATAATAATTTGAATGTTTTGTCTGCCATATTGGATAACGAAGGTTGAAAAAATAGAAAATAATAATTCACTTATGAAAGATGCGCCAATACAACGTAGCCAGAAATATCTTCCATTAGTTAAAAATTTCCACCAAGTTATTAATTTTATATTAATACAACCTGAAAAAGTGAGTGCAATTAGAACTGCCAGGCTAACTCGCCATATATCGCCCAATACTAATTTATAGGCTTGATTATCATGCCAAAACGTGGGGAAAGGGAGTTGAATAAGTTCAGCGCAAGCAAATGCAAAAATTATTTGACAGATGAGTCCAGCATAAATAATTTTTTTTGCGATTTGATAGCCATAAACTTCGGCTATTATATCGCAAAGTATAAACCAAAATGGAGCGATCAGCTGGCCTGCTTGCATAATATAGCCATTTATTTCTACTAAACGGTAACTTAATATTCCTTTGCTAAGCATTATTGTCATGCTTAGCATCGCCAAAAAAATAAGGTATTTATAAGACTTTTTTTCAAAAATCTGCTGTTGGCCAATAATATGTTTGACCATGGTCGAGTGTTCTTGAAAAATTTCTTTTTTGTTATTAGCGGAAAACATTTATTTCACCTTCATCTGAAGTCAATAGTAAAATCAAGATAAAGAATCATTTCGTACATTCATTTATCAGGTGGCACTGTATATTAAAGGACTGTAATTAATCCCTTGGTCATATACGTCAACAGATTCAGCTCTTTTTAGGCAATAAACTAAAAATGCTGCAGGCCATACGGCAATGAAAGCGTAAAGCATTTTGAATATATAACCATCTAACATGAGAAATACAATCTTTGACCACTGCTCTACACCAGAATAAGCTAGTGTTCCACCTATTATGCTAAAAAATAACTCACCAACACCGGTAGAAAATAAACTTCTGAACCAGAAATGTTTTCCATACATCAATATTTTCCATTTAGAAATAATATAAATATTAGCGAAACTGCCTATCAAGCTCGCAATCGTTGTAGCAAAATAAGCTCTCATTATCGGAGAAAACACAACTTCATAAGCTTGCTGTTTTTGCCAATAATCAGGAGCGGGCAGCGAAACAACAAACTTCAATGCGATGCAGAAAATAAAACCGGCTAATAGAGCGGACCAAATTATTTGTCTAGCTATTCTGTACCCATAAACCTCTGCGATGATATCAGCAACAGCATATGAAAGTGGGAATAAAAAAATGCAACCGGGTTCCAATATGTGATTAATTTCAACCATCTTATAAATCATGGGATAGGTTGTTGTCCAGCCGATCAAATAAAACATAGCTAATAACATAAGCCAACGATATTGTGGTTTTTGTTGAGTCCGTATGGTGCGGTTATCAAACATAAACTTGACCTGCTTAAAAAATTATTTGTATATTTTAACTGAGCAGAATCTATTAATTGTTTTTAATTAACAATAGTGCCATCTTTTCTTTGAGTATTGATTCGCTTCCTTGAGTATATCCAACGTCGTAAATATCGTGGATATTCATATTGGCAAGCAGATTTTTATCTCTAGTGAGCTCGTCTGCAGTGCGCAAAAAACGCTGTTGATCCTTTGTTTCAAGGATAAAAATGTATTTCTGCATTTTCGCATCAAATTTTTTGGAAACTACTTTATAAGTTGGTTCTTGATTAGATTGTGCCAAGAATTCTATCAACTTGCCTTTAGCGGCTTCATGAATCATCGTTGCGTGGAATTCATTAAAATCATTTAAATTGTACCCACGACTAATAATTTCTCCCGCTGTTAGCCGAAGTATGCAGTTTTTGTTGGCAAGTTGAATCATAAATTGAGTTTCACCAGGGATCGAAGATAGATGAGCAATCTCAATTATTTTGAATGGCTTGGTTCGACGAGTGAATTCTAATAAAGCTTTATACTCCTTCATGACCTTATTTAATAAGGACATCAAAAAACTTTCGCGCGGTGAAAGATTGTTAGAATTACTTTGATATTTATCCATATATCTAATGCCTCTTGCAGGTCAAATGTTAGCTGTTCTTTTCTTGCAACAAATTCTTTTTTAAATGCTTCTTGTATTCTGTCACAACACCAAGAAGTTTATACTCATGTGTTAGTGGAACGATATTATAACCATGGACAACAGGTTTTAAATATTTTTTCCCTTCATCAATGAGTAATTGTTTTAATGAGGGGGTTGATTGACCTTCTTTGTACGCAATGGTAAAATCGCGATGATCGACATTAAGTGATGGATCTACAAGCAAAGCAGTTCCTCTTGTTAAGTTCTCCCAATCATCTTCTTCTACTAAAAGTGCATAGGCATTTTCCCCATATTCATACTCAGTTGCAATGGTATTGTGAGGTTGATTGATGGTACTTGGCCAGCTAATTGCTTCTTTCCAGGAAAGAAGAGGGATGTGGGAGACTGTTTCTGGACTGCCTTGATAGAGGCCTTTGATACGTGATGCTGGCAGAGGTTCGTCTCCTATTAGTTGACTGATTGATAAGGAGAAATATTTCGCTAATGGAACTAATGTGGATAATGTTGGATTTAAATTCTCCTGATTACGGATTTTTTTTATAGAACTCGCTGGCAGTCCAATGCGCCTAGATAACTCATCTGCACTAATATGAGCTTCTGACATTAGCATATCTAAATTCTTGCACAATTTTTCTGGCATGAAGGTTAGTATTTCTTATTAAAATATATTCAATTTTATAAACAATATGGCAAAAAGTCTAGCCTTTTCGACATAATATTATCGATATTGCGCACTTAACATTATGAAAAGATATAATAATATTATTTTAATCAAAAATAAGTGCAAAAAGATGTTGAATCGTCATTATAATACCGATAATATTCCATTTCGATAACAAAATATCATTTATCGGTTTGATTTTAAGTTAATAGCTATAAATTAAGAATAAAGAGATGAGCGATGAACAACGTCACTTTGACTGCGGAAAGATATAAGAATATTGAAAGTCCATTTACAGAGTTATTCACGTTGCTTAGACGGTACGAAAATTTATCAGACGGAAATCTGACATTGGCATATAGCTCTGAAGAGCTGAAAGTGATGCATCATCATATTGATAATGCAATAGATGTTTTATTACAAGGATTACAAGATTTAGGGCACCTTGTCGGAGTAGTTTCACAAAATGCAAAGAGTGCAATTGATGATTTAAGTAGCATTGGATTTTTTATTTCGGCAATTAGCAATTTGACGGAAGCATTGACTATCTTGAAATTAGATGCGGATTTTGTACTAAAACAGCGAGAAATAAATTATTAGATTTTCCTTGTGGGAATATAGAAAGACAAATTTCAAAATTAATTGGAGTTGGATGGAAGGAGAAGCGTATGACGCGCAATCGAAATGTGGAACAGGAAAAAATATATCAGCAATATGCTCAATTAGGAAAAAGAATTGATGATTCTGTAACATCCGTAAGCGTCAAAATATCCCCACCATTTAATTCATTCATATCATCCAATAAAGTATCCAAATTATTAACATTACTGATAAGGATACTAATCAATGGCTACAGCAGGTCGATCGCAAGAAATTCAATCTGAATCCATATTAACAACAAGTCAAACTGATTGGGTTAATATAATAAAGCAATGGAAAGCAAGCGGCATGTCTCAATCTGCTTATTGTGAAGCTAACAATATTAACTACAATCAATTTGTTTATCAGAGTGCGAAGCTATCAGCGCGCACCCAATCCAACTCAAAGTTGCTCCCAATAAAAATAACACAGCCTGACCATGTAGCACCCGTGCAAAATAATTTTATTCTGTATTATCCGAGCGGTTTAAAGCTACAAATACCTATTAATGCACACCCAGACGCGATTAAAGCACTGCTCAATTGTATAGAGGTTTGATCATGTTAATTGTTCCTGCTGAAGCTAAAATATACGTTTACACTGAGCATATTGATATGCGACGCTCAATCGACGGTCTCGTTGTGATGCTAGCAGATACCTATAAATTGAACCCGCAGACAGGTGACCTATTTATTTTTACAAATAAATCAAAAAATAAAATTAAACTTTTGTTCTGGGATAGAAATGGTTTTGTTCTTTATTATAAAAAATTGGAACGTGGAAGATTTAATTATTCGCGATACATACAAGATCAAACTATCATGATAACAACAAAACAATTACAAGCATTGTTAATGGGGATAGACTTTTATTTGATCGGTCAATTTCCGTGCGAAATATCTCATGATTTCTTTTAAATATTTAAAAAACATCGATATTTATGCTGTTATTTGATAAGATCGCAGCATGAATAAATTAGAACAAATTGTCACAAACGCAGAGCCGGAAACCAGAAAAGTACTGGAAGAATTTGTTCATTCATTCGCTGCTGCCATCAAAGAAAATAATATACTCAAACAAAAAATCGATTATATTTCTCATGACAATCTCTTGTTAAGAAAAAAAATATTCGGCAGTTCATCTGAAAAATTGAATATGGAAGAACCAACAACACAAGATGAATTATATTTATTTAATGAATTTGAATTAATTGCTCAACAAGTGGATTTGGAAGAAGTTGAACCAATTGACATACTGATTAATCCACCCGTCACCAAGAGAAAATCAGGCCGCAAACCTCTGCCAGCGCATCTTCCTCGTAACATTATTTGCCATGATTTAATCCCTGAAGAAAAGCTTTGTTCCTGTGGCAGCGAAATGGAATGTATCGGGGCGCAAGTCAGTGAAGAGCTTGAATACATACCGGCCAAGATTGAAGTAACACAGCATCGATGTTTGAAATATATCTGCGAATGCTGCGCAAAGAAAAAAGAAAAAGATGAAACTGTGCAGGTCACTTCAAGAGCAGCTAAAAAGCCAGCTCAATTGATTGAAAAAAGCATTGCGAGTCCAACCTTGTTAGCCAATATTGCCGTATCCAAATTCTGCGATCACTTGCCGCTGTATCGTCAGGAAGCTATTTTCAAGCGTTTATCAGTCGATCTCAGCCGTCAAACAATGAGTGTATGGATGGTGAAAGCTGGCATAGCCATTACGCCAATCATCAATCTCATGCAGGATATTATCTTGAGTTACGATGTTTCCTTTGCTGATGAGACAACGGTTCAAGTGCTGAATGAGCCTGGCAGAAAAGCGCAATCCAAATCCTATATGTGGTGCTTTATAGGTGGGCCACCTGATAAATGTGTTGTCATTTATCAATATCATCAAACCCGTGAAGCTGATGTTGCTAACCAATTCTTTGCTGGCTATCAGGGTGCTCTCCATTGCGATGGCTACAGTGGATATAGTCCTTTATTTAAAACAGCAGGCATTGTTGGCATCAATTGTTGGGCACATGTGCGCCGTAAATTTGTGGAAGCACTCCCACAAGGAAAAGAAAAGGGTGTCTCTGGACAGGTTGTGCGGATGATTCGCGCACTATACAAAATAGAAGAGACATTAAGAGCAGCGCACGCCAGTCATGAAAAAATCAAAGAAATTAGGCAGCAACAATCTAAACCTATTTTAGATAGCTTAAAAAAATATCTCGATGAAAAATCTCAATCCGTATTGCCTTCCAGTAAATTAGGAAAGGCCATCGAATATACATTAAAGCGGTGGCCATATTTATTAGCTTACTTGGAAGATGGTCGCTATGAAATCGATAATAACCGCAGTGAGCGCGCTATCAAACCGTTTGTTTGTGGTCGTAAAAATTGGCTATTTTCTAGCAGCGTAGAAGGCGCACATGCGAGCGCTAATCTTTTTAGCTTGATCGAAAGCGCGAAGTTATGCGGCCTTGATCCTGTGAAATATCTTACCCATGTTTTTAAAGAACTGCCGAACTGCAAGACGGTCGCTGATTATGAAGCACTATTACCGTTTGCTGTTTGCGATGAGAGATTAAAAATTAGCAAATAAATTTAATTGGAGAAATGGGGTTAATGATTTGACGCTTACTAACATCCAAACAAAATCAAAAACTATTTCATAATAGGATATGGGAATTAATTGCTGAGGAAGGCATTTGGAGATTACCAATTCCAAGGCAAAATAATGGTTTTGGTTTAAGCTGGCATGAATGCACGATTGCAATAGAAGGATTAGCTAGCACCTATCCTAATTTCGAGTTTCTTTCTTTGCTTATAACTCATATTAGTACAATTTATCTTATTCAGCAGCATGGGACAAACACACATAAAGAGCAGTATTTACCTCGACTTATTCAAGGAAAATTTGGATGTCTTCTAATCTCTGATTCTGTTATTAAATTATATTATCGTGAATATCAAAAAAATAAGTGCATAAAAAAAGTTCTAAATGCAGAAAATATTGGAATTATTATTCGCGTGAATAAAAATGGAAATAATGTTGAGTTTAATTTTGATGATAAGAAAGACGATAGACGATCGATTCTTTATAAAGATAAATTTACCTTTTCCGAAAACGGCATAACGGTACTATGCGATCTCTTTAATTTTCAAAGATTATTATATGGGATCTTAGCTGCCAATTTCGCTTTACCTATTCTTGAGAGAATTAAAGAAATCTCACAGAGATGTTCTACAGTTATCTCGGATCAGGTTATTAAAAAAGTGCACAGAGAAACTAGAGATAATTTGAGAATAAGCCAACAACTTTTTTATTCATTATTCCCTTATTCATATTAAAGTAATATTTATTATCGATTAAATCGAGCTCTAAAGGAAATTGAAATTATGTTCGAGAATAAAAATGTAATAAAAAAATTATGCGTAGTAGGAGATCGATTAAAGGACTTTGCGAATAATAGAAATGTCGTAACTATCTCTGATCTTGAGACGCTAGTTGAATCTGAAATATCTAACAAATGTAAGTATATTATTGAGATTGGACAGGGATTATGTGTGAGAAGAATAAAAAAATTGTATCAACACATTTTAGATTCAGGATGGTCTGATATATTTCAAATAAATATTCCAGATAGATACCGTAAAAGTACTCGTTGTCTCACTCATAAGCATAAAGAAAAAAACATTATGGTTTCCGAACCAATTAAATACAAAAATGACGAATATGAATGCTTGTTAATGTTGGATGATTGCTGTGCAGAGATGAGTGATCACGTCACGGGGCAACATATTCAAGGGATGGTATTGGTTGAAGCTGCTCGGCAGATGGTGATTGCCGTAACAGAAAAATATTTCATATCTAATGAACGTAAAAGAGGTCTTAACTTTGTCACGCATAGCATGGATACAACATTCCACCAATTCATTTTTCCATTGCAAGTATCCATTCGATATAGAGTGATTGAAATAAAAATAGGAAAAAATAATAACCTATCAAGCACGGTCATAATTTTATTTATTCAGAATGAAATTTTAGCAGCAGAGATAATATTTAAATTCTCAGTACTTGATTCTGAATACATGGCAGAAAAAGAGTCCATTATGGCTGATAAACACATTCAGTCGAATTTTAATATCACTTTAGAAAAAAACCTATTTCCTGTTAATCAGGAACGTGCATAAAGGTAGTAGGAGAGTAAAAATGAAAGAAAATATAACGGACATATTAATTGTTGGTGCTGGCCCAACAGGGCTAACGTTGGCATGCGCTCTTGCCAGGAAAGGAGTTAAATGCCGGATTGTTGATAAGCGCGATTCTTTCTCTTTAATACCCAGAGCAATTAATATTAGCAATCCAACTTTGAATATTTTTTCAATTTTAGGAGTCAATGATGAATTTTGGAATGAAGGCCTAAAACTCCATGAATTAACTGCTTATTGGAATAAAAAGAGGTTTTTAAATATTAATTATAAGTATATTAAAGCATCTCATCCTTACTTCTTTCACCTGGAGCAGAATAGAGTAGAAAGTTATCTCAATGAATTGCTTCAAAGCTTGAATATTAAAGTAGAAAGAGAAATTTCTCTTGAGAATATTTCACAAGATGGCAATCAGGTAGTAGCTTCATTGAAAAATAAAAATGGAAGAGAAATTAACGAAAATTATTCTTATGTTATAGGGTGTGACGGTGGCAATAGTACAGTTAGAAAATTACTTGATATTTCGTGTATGCAGAAAAATTATTCTTCGTATTTTATTTTAATGGACGCTGAAATTGAGCATCGTTTCTCTGAGCAAAAGCTGCATTATTTTATTTGCGATGCTGGATATTTGATAATGGTACCTTTGCCACATAACAAATATCGTCTCATTGCTTCTTTTAAAGGAGAGTACCCAGGAAATGATCAGGTGAATTTAAGTAAAGATTTCTTTCAAAAAATTGTCAATGAAAGAGGACCAGGTCATGTTCACATAATTAAAATAAATTGGGCCACCTCTTCCAGCTTCTATCACAAGTTAGCTAATCATGCGCAAAGAGGTAGAGTCTTCCTGGCTGGCGATGCATTGCATCAATTTACTCCTGTCGGTGGAGCTAATATGAATACTGGAATTCAAGATGCTTTTGACATAGCAGAAATGATGGTTTTAGTAAAGAATGGAATTCATGAAAAAAGATTTTTTAAGAATTACGGTTTGCAAAGATTAATAATCGCAAAAAGGACATTAGATTTAACGGCTACTGCAACAGGTCTACTAACAAGAAGTATTAGCTTACCTAACGAAGAAAGAAAATATCTACCTATTATGAAAAATAGACAATTCCTCAAATCATCATTGCCAAAATTATTTTCAGGCATTGCCTTGATGGAATCTGAATGAAGTTTAATTGATGAGAAATTATTAGGAGTATTTATATATGCAAATTGATAGACAAAAAAAATTCACAGTTGCTTTTTTGACGCTTGTGATCTTGATAGATTTTATGGGGATGGCAACTGTAGTTGTATTGTTCCCTAAGCTATTGTTGACTGCATCAGGGATTTTTCCTATTCAATGGTCACATAATATTCGGATCATGATGATGGGAATACTTTTAGCAATTTACCCATTAGGTCAGATTATAGGAGCTTCTGCACTTGGCAAATTGTCAGATTATTACGGACGAAAGCAGCTGCTTTTAATAACCTTACTAGGCACATTTGTTGGATTTTCTCTGTCAGGCATTGCGATCGTATATAAGTCAGCAATGATACTGTATATCAGCAGATTGTTAGCCGGATTATGCGCTGGTAACGTTGCAATCGCACAAGCAAGTCTCCTTGACATTAGTACCCCCGAAACTAAGGCAAAAAATATTGCATACAGTCAAATGGCAATGGGTTCAGCTTATATTGTTGGGCCTATTTTAGGGGGTTTGTTATCTCAGTCATCAATAGTCTCTTGGTTTGATATGAGCACGCCATTTTGGTTCTTTAGTGCTGTGTTGGTGATTTTATTTATATTAACCACTCTTTTTTATAAAGAAACAATTACTCAGCGTAAAAAAGAAAAAATCGCATTATTAGAGAGTATTCAGCAAATACATCGTGCTCTTACTAGTGAACGTTTGGGACTAGTATTTATGATCTGGCTTATTTTTGTTTGTGGCTGGTGGTTATTCGAAGCTTTCATGCCAGCTTTTCTCTTGCAAAATTTTAAATATGACACGATTCAAATCGGAAATCTCTTGGCATTTAATGGTGCACTTTATGCTTCATTTCAATATGTTGTTGTGCAGCGTATGTCGAAAAAAATGATGCCAGACACGATGGTAAAATGTTCAGCCATCATTGCCGGTCTCGCAATTATTTCTATAGCGTTTGCAGTTGATGCGATACAGCTTTATGCCGCAATGGCGATTTTTGTCATGGCAATGGGCTTTAGTATTCCTGGCCTTATTACCCATATTTCAAATCTAGCTGATGAAACTGATCAGGGACAGGTAATGGGTATGGTGAATTCCATACAAGCTTTTTCAACGGTGCTTGTCATGTTGATGGGTGGCTATCTTAATTCCATTCATGGAAGCATTACAGTGATTGGTGGAGGTGTGCTGATTAGCATTAGCTGGTTAATGTTCATATTCACCAAAAAAAGTAAAAAACAGATTGAATTGCAAAATATCTAAAACGACGAAAAAAGATACGAATAAAAATGGTGATAATTATGTTAAATAAACAACCTCCTTACTATGCGTTTTTCGATGTTGATGGAACCCTTCTAAAAGGTAAACCAATGTTAGATTTCCTGCAATATTATTATTCGAAACGCTTTAGTAAATTAAAAATTCTTGGAAATATTTATTATCGTTTATTCACCTTAAAAACTACATTACTTTTAGCATTAGGAAAAAATCGAGAAGATTTAAATAAAATTTATTATCGTTGCTATAAGGGGCAAGATATTAATTGGATCAAAGAGATTGGTAGAAATTGGTTTTCACAGATGCTTAATGATCGGCCAAACTTTTACATACAAAACATCATAAATGAATTGGTTAACCACCAAATCAATGGAGCAGAAGTTGTTCTAGTTTCAGGGTCTTTTTTTGCTTGTTTGGAACCATTTGCTCAGAGATTCGGCATTAAACATATTATCTCATCAACGCTGGAGATAAAAAACAATAAATGCTCAGGAGAAATTCTATCTCCACAAATCATTGGCAACGGGAAAAAAACAGCAATTCGCAATTTTCTTGGCCAGCGTAATTTTCATGATTATCAAAACTGTTATGCCTATGGAGACCATAGTAGTGATTTACCTATGCTGTCATTAGTAGGTAATCCTAAGGTGATCGGTGGCGATAGTTGGATGGAAGAGCACGCCAGGAGAAAAGGCTGGCAGGTTATCCAACCAACTTGAGAAGTGGATTGTAATATTAAACATCTATTAATTAAAAAGAGAAGATAAAAATGAGAAGAGAAATTATAAAAATTGTAACTGATGCTGTTATTTCGCTTAACCCCCTATTGGATAAACAAATTCCGATCAAGCAAGGTGAGTCATGTTGCTTATACGGCGGGTCAGGCTCACTTGACTCTCTATCATTGGTATCACTCATAGTGTCTATTGAGGAAAGCATTGAAAATAAATTTAGCGTTAGCGTGATTCTTGCAAACGAAAAAGCACTATCACAACGTAATAGTCCTTTTGCAACAATACAATCGTTGGTGGATTACATTGAATCCTTAGTAAGACAGGAGATTCAACATGTCTAGTCCAATCACTCTCATTACAGGAACACGCAAAGGTATCGGCAAATTTTTAGCCGAGCACTATGTTAAGCAAGGTCATCAGGTGATTGGATGTAGTCGTACACCAACTGATTGGAAGCTTGTTAATTACCATCATATTGAAGCAGATGTGGCTGATGAATCTGCAGTAAAACATCTATTTGCCAAAATTCGCAAAGATTTTGGCAGGTTAGATCATGTTATTAACAATGCAGGTGTTGCATCAATGAACCATTGTTTGTTGACTCCATTGTCGACAGTAAGAAATATTTTGAATACAAATGTTATAGGAACATTTTTATTTTGTCGTGAAGCTGCAAAGATCATGGAGAAAAAAAAGTATGGCCGTATAGTTAATTTTACGACAATTGCAACTCCATTAAAGCTTGAGGGTGAGGCAATTTATGCTGCATCAAAAGCAGCTATTCTCTCTCTCACAGAAATTCTTGCACGTGAGCTCGCATCTTACAGTATTACAGTGAACGCAATTGGGCCAACTCCAATTGAAACTGATTTAATTCGCTCAGTCCCTAAAGAGAAAATGCAAAGATTGATAGATCGTCAATCCATTGCACGTTTCGGTACTTTTGAAGATGTATCCAATGTTATTGACTTTTATCTTCGAAAAGAAAGTAATTTTATAACTGGCCAAAATATTTATTTGGGAGGAGTCTAATGATTACTAATTATCTTTCTTATGTTATTGATCATAATTTAAATAATGAGGCTTTAGTTTGGGAAAATAATTTTTATACATATGAATGGTTGAAAAATAGAACTGAGTATTGGATACAAGAATTGGCTAAAAAAAATATTATTCAGGGAAGTGTTGTTGCGATTCAAGGTGACTTTTCTCCAAACACAGTTTCTTTATTGATCGCACTTATTAAAAATCACTGCATTATTGTGCCCATTGCAATGAAGAATAAAATTAAAAACGATGAATATTATCGTATTGCCCAAGTTGAATATGTTTTTGAATTTGATGCCAAAGATAACGCCGTTTTTAGTAGAAAAAGCGAAACGGTAGAGAATGCATTATTATCACAATTACAACAAAAAAAGCACCCTGGATTAGTGATCTTTTCATCGGGATCGACTGGAAAATGTAAAGCAGCAGTTCATGATTTACTGCCGCTCATTGAGAATTTTGCCAAGCCAAAAAAGCGCACACGCGTCATCGCATTTTTATTGTTTGATCATATAGGCGGTTTAAATACCTTATTTTATACGTTGTTCAATGCAGGTTGTTTAATCACCATAAAAGCTCGTACACCAAGGGATGTGTGCGAGTCTATAGAACGCTTTAAGGCCGAAGCATTGACGACCACACCAACTTTTTTAAATCTACTGCTATTAAGTGGCATCATCCCTCACTATGATTTAGGCAGTTTAAGTATTGTCAATTACGGTACAGAGATCATGTCTGAGTTGACATTAAAAAAATTAAATTCTCTATTCTCTCGTGTGCGATTTTCTCAAGCTTATGGCCTGACGGAGTTAGGCGTTTTACCCGTACGATCAAGATCATCAAATTCACTGTTTATTAAGATAGATGGAGATGGATTTCAAACTCGGATAGTTGATGGATTGTTAGAAGTAAAATCAAATTCATCGATGCTAGGCTATCTTAATGCACCCAATCCTTTTACAGAAGACGGATGGTTTAAGACCGGCGATGCTGTTGAAGTAGATGGAAAGTATTTACGAGTCTTAGGTCGAAAATCTGAGCTGATCAATGTGGGTGGAGAAAAAGTATATCCAGCCGAAATAGAAGGTGTAATACATCAAATACAAGGTGTTGAGCAGGCATCAGTTTTTTCTGAATCTAATGCAATAACGGGGCAAATTGTTGTTGCCAGAATCAAACTGCGCTCGTCGGAACATATATCACAATTCCGTATCAGACTACATGAATTTTGTAGAACTCGTTTACCTGCATACAAAATACCACAAAAAATTATTTTAACTAATAGTACCTTACACAATGAACGATTTAAGACAATTAGATATTAATGAGGATTTTTTTATGAACACTGACATCATTTTGAATGAATTAGCTAAATTACTAGAAGTTAAGCGCAGTGACTTGAGTGTTAATTCTCCCATAAGAGATTGGGATTCACTCATTTTAATTTCAATGATTGCCATAATTGACGAACATTTTGGAATTTTAATAAAAAGTTATGAAATTGAGAGATTCCAAACAATAAAAGATATTTTTCTATTTATTAAGAATACACAAAAATCTGTGAATGTTGCCTGAAAATAATTTATCAATAATGGTGAGTTGAATGAAAGTTTCATTTGAAAATTTAGCAATAACTGGAATCGCTACAGCACTTCCTGAAAATTATGTAGACCTTATTTCATTAAATCGAGAATTTGGTGAGAATGAAGTGAAACGTATTATGGCAAGCACAGGAATAAAGTCAGTTCGAGTAGCTAATGGAAATACAAATGCTTCTGATCTTTGTGAGGCGGCCGTTGAATGTCTTTTAAGAAACATTAATGTTCCGGCTACGACAATTGATGCAATTATCTTTGTTTCACAAACATTTGATGCGGTTATGCCTGCAACTAGTGTCATGTTGCAGCATAGGCTGGGGATATCTTCTGAAGCAGTAGCATTTGATATTAGTTATGGTTGCTCTGGCTATGTGTATGGGCTCTATCAGGCGTCTATGTTAATTGCTGCTGGTGGATGTAATAGAGTTTTACTATGTGTAGGTGACGTTATTACACCTTTATTGCATCCAGATGATAAGAACGTTCGCATGGTATTTGGTGATGCTGGCAGTGCTACATTAATTGAAAAAGGATCAGATGACATTGCTTTTATTTTAAAAACAGATGGCTCAGGCAGTGATTATCTAAATGTTGCAAAGCTGTCCTCTAAACCAAAAATCATGGCAACTAACAGGGTTGATCGACATGGATACCTTCATATGGACGGTGCTGCGATCATGGAATTTGCACTGCGTGAAGTGCCAACAATTATCAATGAATTACTGAGAATGAAGACCTGGCAATGTGATGAAGTAGAGACCTTCGCACTTCATCAGGCTAATGCATTCATGCTGAATTATCTACGTAAGAAATTACAAGTTGCAACGCAAGCAATTCCTATTGCTGTAGAGCACACCGGTAATACAGGTTCAGCTTCAATTCCACTGGTTTTATCTCTTACACGTGATCGTCTTCATGAAGAGTGCCGTCTTAATAAAGTAGTAATGTGTGGATTTGGTGTGGGCCTGTCTTGGGCAGCCGCAGGATTGAATTTATCAAAAACATCCATTCTTTCACCTGTGGAATATAGAAATTAATTATAAGTGTTAAGGAGAAATATATGTTTTTATTAGTTGTTAGTTACATAAAACCCACAGAAGAAGTCACGCCTCACGCTGAAACGCATACAGCATGGGTAAAAAAATATTTTGATGGGGGAATATTTTTAATGGCAGGACCTAAAAAAAGCAAATTAGGCGGTGTCATTTTAACTAAATCAATTGATAAAAAATTACTGAAAAAAATTATCGCGGAAGACTCGTATGTTCAATCCGATGTAGCCGAATATCAAATTATCGATTTTGATTGCAAGGTGACAGTCCCGGGATTGGAGTTGTTAACAACAGGATAGCGTTTCCAATATGAGCTGGATCCACTTATTTATTTTTTAAATAAGTGGATCCCAGTTTTAAGGAGTGAATAAATGAATAAAAGAAATTTAGAATTAGATAGATTAAGAGCATTTGCGGTTATCATGACTGTCATTATTCATTACACCAGGGTATTTTTTCCCTGGTCGATATCACCTGAATATGCTCATGGAACTACGATTTTAAATATATGGAAAAATAGTTGGACTGGCGTTGATCTGTTCTTTGTTATATCGGGGTATATCATATGTAAAACAATCGTACATAAGATTGATAATCTTAGATATTCCGAGGGTGGACTAGCTGTATTTATAAAGAGATTTTTTATCAAACGAATATACAGGATTTATCCACTTGCATGGATTGTATTTTTCTTAGTATTAGCCTGTTCTTTTTGTTTTAATCAAAGCGGAAATTTTGGAAATCCTGAGAACACTATTGAAGCTGGAATAGCAATATTTACATATACATTTAATTATTATTTTGCTTATGAGTCCTACCATGGATTTACGCTTTCGCCTTATTGGAGTTTATCTGTAGAAGAGCAATTTTATTTGATTTTACCATTTTTCTTGATTATTACCCAAACAACCAAGCAGCGAATTTTAATTTTGTTGGGGATGCTGTTACTAATTACTTTTTATATTAGACCTTATGCTAAGTTGGAGAGTCTGTTTTTTACTCAAACACGCTGTGACGGTCTGATATACGGTTGCCTTATTTATTTTCTCAGCGGACAAAAATGGTTTTCAATTATCCTAGCCAATAATCCTGGTAATAAATATATAAGAATATTTATTACAATATGTCTGATAATGATTTTATCTTCAATTACAGCCCTTGGATTTTCAAATAACATTGTTATTCCATTGGCTTGTATACTGTCATCAATTTTAGTGAGTCTCGCTGCATTAGAAAAAAATATCATTATTTCATTTTCGATAATTCAAGTATTTTTAGATTATCTTGGCTCAAGATCGTACAGTTTGTACATTGTGCATTTTCCAATGTTCTCTTTGACACAAGAAATTATGTATCGATTTTGTAAATTTTATGGATACAAAATCAACTCAAGTCTCGGTATTTATTACACGGTGATCGCAATAGTGTTGATTGCAATTAGTACAGAAATACTATATCGATTCGTAGAGATTCCGTTTACAAATAGAGGAAGAAGGACATCAAAATATTCTAACGATAAATCAACTGATAAAAATGAATTAATTTCCATACCACAGGCTGTTTAAAAGCTATTTTAACTTTTTATTAAAGAGGATCTTATATATGCCAATACTCACAGTGAATAATGCAAAATTTTATTATGAATTGCATGGTGAAGGTGAACCCCTAGTGTTGATAGCAGGACTAAAGGCTGATCATAACGGTTGGCTTCCAGTCTTGAGTGATCTAGTAAAGAAATTTCAGGTGTTGATTTTCGATAATCGTGGAGCAGGTCAAACAAGCGATGCTGGTGATGCATTTGATGTTGAAATGATGGCTGATGATGTAATGGAGTTAATTCAAAAACTTAAACTTGATAGACCACATATTGTAGGACATTCGTTGGGTGGTGCTATTGCTCAGGTAATCGCAAAAAAATACGCAGAAAATATTAATTCAATAGTGTTATGTAACACATTTACAAAATTTAATGAAACGGCTAAAGAAGCATTCGCAGAAATATTGAAATTACATAACAGTGGCACATCTGAAGCGGAGATCATGGAGAGTATTATTCCTTGGGCATTTTCTCCAAAATTTTTAAATCAAGAAATCATTGAAGTCATCAGAAAAAGTAGCAACGAAAATCCCTATCCACAATCTTCGCCGGATTACGAAAGGCAATTTAATGCACTTTGTGAGTTTGATTCACGCTCATGGATAAGTTCACTTAATGTGCCTGCGCTTATTCTTGGATCAGATGAAGACAAAATTGCAACTCTGAATGAATCAAAAGAACTTGCAGATAGTATTTCTGGTTCAAAATTTGTGAATCTTCCAACAGGGCATGCCAGTCAAGTTGAACAGCCGAAACTGTTTTTTGAAGCATTAAATAATTTTTATGATGAAAGGCTTTGTCATACTAGTCGTATTAAATGTGGTTAATACGAATTGGCGTCAAATACAAATTAATAAGTAATTGTGTAATAAATTTATGGAGTCTATTTAATGTTTGAAGATACAAGATTATTTATGAAAAGAATTGGTCTGCCTCCAGGTGATTTAATGGAGCTGCCAACATCTAATAAATCTTTTCCAGATGGTGCTGATTTTAGAATCGAGATTCCAACCGTCAATAGCTTGGATACTGCTGACAGATTGCTGAATGAAAGTGAGAAATTAGGAATTGTCATAAATAGAATGACAGAGACCCAAGGCATGTTTCGCTATCTCAAAGAAGATATTCAAGCATGGGTACAAATGTGTAGTAGCTATGGTTGCGATCTGGTTATGTCAGTTGGGCCTCGTGCAACTTATGATATTGGTGCAACAGCGTTAACTGAGCAAGGAAAAAGTATTGGTTATAGGTTGAGAGGGCAGGAACAACTGATCAGAGCGATCGAAGATGTCAAGCGTGGAATAGAGTTTGGTGTGAAAAATTTTCTTATATACCACTCGTCACTGAACGTGCGAAAGTTGATGCAATAAAATGGAAAATATAGTAAAACGCTGGCATGGAAAAGCTATTGACGACAAAGGAACGCGAGAAATTAATTACACGCCACCGTAAAGAGCGTGACAAACGTATTTGTGATCGAATAAAAGCAGTTCTGTTATTTGATGATGATTATAGCTACGCTGAAATAGCGCGTATCTTGTTATTGGATGACGAAACGATTCGTCGACATGTTGATGATTACCAGCGAAAGAAAAAGCTATCTACAGCCAATGGCGGCAGCGATAGCAAACTGACTGACAATGAAAAAAGCGCGTTAACCGACCATTTAGGAAATGTCACGTACCTCTATGTAAAAGATATTTGCCAGCATGTATGGCAAACATATGGCAAGAAGTTCAGTGTCAGCGGTATGACAAAATGGTTGCACGCGCATGAATTCTGTTACAAGAAGCCGCACGCAGTGCCAGCAAAAGCAGACCGAGATAAACAAAAACAGTTTATTGCACATTATAATCGTTTGAAGAAAAAAGCAGGAAAAAATGAGCCTATTTATTTTGCTGACAGCGTTCACCCGCAACACCAAACGCAATTAGTCTATGGTTGGATTTTAAAAGGCGTACGAAAAGAAATCCCGATGACAGCCTGTCAGCAGCGCTTAAATTTTATAGGTGGTATTTGTTTAAATGGCCATCGGTTCAGTTATCGCCAAGTTGACAAGGTTGATGCAGAAAATATTTGCGATTTTCTTTGGCAATTACGCAAAACGAATCCTGGAAGATATAAAATTCATGTGATTTGGGATAATGCGCGATATCATCGAAACGATGAAGTACAGGAATTTGCAAAAGAGCTTGGCATTAAATTGCATTATCTGCCGCCATACTCGCCAAACTTGAATCCAGTTGAGCGGATGTGGAAACTTATGCACGAACATGTTCGGTATAATCAGTACCATGCGAAATTTTCTGAGTTTACTGAAGCAACGTTAGGATTTTTTAAGAGTATTGGCAAGAAGAAAACAATTTTACGCGAAAGAATTACAGACAATTTTCAAATTATGCATTCGCCATTGTTCGCATCTTGAAGTGTAATGGGTATATACGATGAAGGAATGCTATGGACTTTAAATAAAATGCGTACTGCTAAAGAAATTCCTGCTTACATTCAATTTAAGATTTCAGCCCATTGTGGGCATTGTAATCCTGCAGCGTTCAAATTATTAGAAAGTATAGGAGCAAATAGTATTAATCCTGTCCGAGATTTACATATCTCAATGATTGCGTCACTGCGTGAAGCTATAGACATACCCATTGATTGTCATACAGATAATCCTCCAGCTAGTGGAGGATTTATCCGTGTTTATGAAGCTCCTGAGATTGTTAGAATTGCGTCACCAGTATATTTAAAGACAGGAAATTCAGTGCTATTAAAACATGGGCAAACTACCAGTTCATCTGATGGCAGAAACATGGCGCGCCAAGCAGCCATTGTTGTTGAAATGATTGATAGATATTCTCCAAACGCTAGACAGTCATTAAATAATAGACAAGAACATACAAAAATAACAATTCTGAAATAGGGTTATGGGGAGAACAAAAAATGTGTAGGATATTTGGATACATAGGTGAGCAAGAAGTAAAACAAGATACCTTGCGGCTGGTTTCTCAATTACAAATACATGGCGGCCCGGATAGCCAAAATTTCATTCAGCGTCGTCATTGGTCATTGGGAAATAATAGGCTAGCTATTCAAGGAATTGCTGGTGGATTGCAGCCGTATACATTGGACAACAAAATTTATGTTGTTTTTAATGGGGAAATTTATAACCACAATGAATTAAGAGTCTCTCTTAAAAGACGTGGGTATTCATTTAAAGATACTTGCGATGGCTCCATTCTGCCAAGCCTTTATCAGGAATATGGAACTGATTTTGTCAAGTTATTAGATGGTATGTTTGCTGTTGCAATCATTGATACTCGTGAAAATCTTAAGCTTATTTTAGCTAATGATCCAGTTGGTATTAAATCACTTTATTACCAATGGGATGACAGAACTAAGACTCTTAAATTTTCCTCAGAAATTCCAGCACTGCTTGCATTTGAAGGCATAACAAAAGAGCTGCGATTGAATGCTATCGATGACTATTTAACTGCAAAAGCTGTCTTGGGATCTGAAACGATTTATAAAGGGATATTTTCTTTACCTCCTTCTTCCATTTTAATTGCAAATTTTTTAGTCCAACCTAAATTAAAAAATTATGTTTCTCTATTAAATGAAAAAATTCCATACACAAACATAAATGAGGCTGGAGCGTATTTAAATGAGGTGATTAAAAATGAAGTTTCTGCACTAATGCTTGCTGATGTTCCAGCGTGTGTTGTGACAAGCGGAGGATTAGATTCAAGCTATATTACAGCTTTAGCAAGTAAATTTTCGGATAACCTGCATTCTTTCAATATATGGTATGAGGGAAGCTGGCCAAATGATGAAAGGCATTACGCCAAAGAGGTTTCTCGAATATATAAGACTACACATCACCAAATTTTAATAAAAGAAAAAGACTTTACTGATATTATCTACCGTATGTTGAAGCATATGGGTCAACCTAATTCTGCTCCACATTGTCTCAGTACTTACGCTTTGTTTGAAGCTGTAAAACAGGCAGGATTTAAAGTTGCACTCGCAGGTGAAGGAGCAGATGAGTTTTTTGGTGGCTATGCACGTTTTGAGAATGCCACAGTTGACGTGAAGGAAACCTGGTTGCCAATGTATCTTGATAAGCTCAGTGCAGTCAGTAAATCGCAACGTGATGCATTATATTCTCCAGATTACGTTGAATATCTTAGAAATGAAGCCACCTTGTATAAAAAATCATTCGACAAGATAGAAACAGGCGAAAGAAATCATAAAAGCAGATTAACAGCTTTGCTGGAGTTTGATCAGATTCATCGCTTTCCTTACTACATTCTGAGAAGAGTCGACCATTTAAGCATGGCACACTCTGTTGAAGTCAGGGTGCCTTTTTGCCAGCCACGTATAATGGCATTAAGTAAAAAAATGCCAGATGAGTTTAAAATTTTTAAAAATCAGGGCAAACATATCCTCTACAAAGCTGCAAAAAACAAATTGCCTGAGTCAATTATGAATAGACCGAAGCAGCCTTTTTTATTACCAATTGCATCCATGCTGAAAAATGGCCACGTGATACACGATCTTTTACTCGACACTATTAATTCTCGAGAATTCCAATCAAGAAATTTTTTTAAAAAGAATGAAGTTAATAAATTAATTCGTAAACAAATTAATTCACCGAGTGATAAACACGCAGAAGCCTTATGGGCATTGATGATAATGGAATTATGGCTACAGCAAACGGGTGCTTCTTTACATATTTGATTAGAGGGAAAATAAATGAGTCAATTTAATACTAACATAGATAGTAAAATCATATCGCTGCAATTATGGGCAAAGGAAAACAAGATTGATAATAAAAAGCTTGAGAAGATTGCTGAAATGATTTCAACAGGCTCACGCGGCGAAAGAAAGCCTTCTGATCCGATACAGTTTCCAGATTTTTATTACCCAGATAAGAATGCAAAAGCTTGGCATAATCCTAATGATTACGAGTGGGTTAAAATTTTGCAGAATGGTTATCCCGATATAAAGCGTGAGGCATTATCAATTTTCAATGAAAATAGGATGGTCGAACATCCACAAAATAATGATCTGGCTAATGAAGGAACATGGAAAACTTTTTTCTTATATAAAAATGGCAAAAAATTTGAAGATAATGCAGCGATTTATCCCTTTACCACAAAATTAATAGAGAGCATACCCGGTACTTCTCGGGCTGGTAGAGTATATTTTTCTGCTATGACTCCAGGGACACATGTAAAAGCCCATTGTGGACCTCATAATTTTAAGCTCAGGTGTCACTTAGGTATTGTGACTTCACCTGATGCTGTGATTCGAGTTGGAAATGAAATAAGATATTGGGAGGATGGAAAATGCATCGTTTTTGATGATTCTTTTGAACATGAAGTTTGGAATAATAGTCATGTAACTCGCATTGTTCTTATATGTGATGTTTGGAATCCAATTTTAACTAAAGAGGAAATTATGGCATTAATTCATATTGGGATTCCCACCGCATAAAATATATGAGAGGCGAAAAAGTGATAAGAGATTTATGTATGTTGAATAAAAAAAATAATTACAAATATATAGTCGCAATTATTTATGCCTGTGTTTTATTTTTAGATAGGCTTGATCTTACTATAGTAAATATTGCATTACCGACATTAGCTGGCCACTTTAAAGTAGCCATTACTCAAACCGAGTGGGTCACAAATGGATTTTTATTGGCGTTGGCAATCAGTGTCCCAATCAGTGGATGGGCTGGAGATCGGTTTGGTGTTAAGAAGGTTTTTATATTAGCGACAGCTGCTTTCGGACTTTCTTCGTTGCTATGCGCATTTTCACCCAATATTTTTGTTATGGAAATACTAAGGTTTTTTCAGGGATTGGGGGGAGGAGTCATTATTCCGGTTGGGATGACCATGGTTTACCGAGAGTTTGAACACTCTGAATATGCCAGTATAACTAGTTTTATATTTCTGCCCACTTTAATAGCACCTGCTATTGCACCTGCTCTGGGTGGCATTATTATCGATTTCAGTAATTGGAAGTGGATTTTCATTTTGTCTGCACCCATTTGCTTTTTAGCTGTTATTCTTTCGGCGCTTATTTTAAAGGAAAAGAAAATTGAGAACACGCCACCTCTAGACTGGGGAGGTTTTATTTTTTCATCATTGGCTATTTCTCTGATTTTATATTTATTGTCACTGCTTGGTAAACAAGGACTGACATTACTGGTCGCTGGCATTTTTGCCATTTCACTATTTTTTGTATTTGCTTTTTTAGCTCATGAGAAAAAAGTGCAGTGTCCACTTATAGATATAAAATTTTTTAAAAATAAATTGTTTCTGCAAGCAAATCTTGTGCAGTTGGCGTTTCAAATATGTCACTTTGGGTCGATATTTTTAGTTGGTATGTATCTTCAGGTAGGTGTTGGAATGTCTGCTATGACTAGTGGATTAGTTATGGGAATGCAGGCAATAGGAGCGATGTGCACTAGTCGATATTCAGTGAAATTATATAATGAATTTGGCCCATCCATCCCGATAATAGTAGGGTTTGTCGGAGTGGCATTTTTAACGCTGAGTATTCTAGTGATAGATACACCTAACATGATTTATTTGGGGGCAATTATTCTTTTTCTAAGAGGTATCTTTAGTGGGCTTTGTGGAGCACCGATTCAGACTGTTAGCATCATTGGCTTTCATAAAAATGATATAGGCCGCGTTAGTGCAATATTTAATGTGGGCAGACAGATATCAATAAGTTTAGGCGTTGCGTTATCATCTTTATTAATATCTTACGGTTTCAAAGTAAATGATATGAGCTTGTATCAAACAACAATCAGTCAAACGGGATCCAGTGTATTTTATTACGCTTTTGTCATGGTCCCAGTAATATCGTTTATCGGTATTATTGTTGCTTTAACGATAGATAATAAAGCAGTTATGCTTTTTTCTGCTGAAAGATAAAATATGTGTTTCGAAAATTTAATCAAAAAACATAGTAAAAACTATAGCAATGAAAATAATTTTTAGTTGCTGTGACCTGCCCGGTTTTTTAGGACCAAATTCACATAGAGAAATTCGCCCCCGTTGTTAAGTTATCTTCCAAAGTTAATTTAAACTCATTCGGTGTTTTGTAAGCTAAGCTTGAATGAGGCCTCACATTATTGTAATGAATGCGCCAGTCCCCAATGACCACTTTTGCTTCCATGCGACTACGAAACCATTCCATGGATAAACATTCGTCACGAAATTTACCATTGAAACTTTCATTCGTACCATTCTGCCATGGTTTGCCAGGATCAATTAACGCTAACTCAAGTGATTCCTTGCAAGCCCATTCCAGTAATGCCTTGCTTACAAATTCAGGTCCGTTATCTGAGCGCAAATATCGCGGTACACCGTGAATGCTCATTAAACGAGTTAACACATCAATCACACGTTTCGAACGAATAGCACCTGCAACATCAATTGCCAAACACTCTCGCGTATATTCATCAACAACCGTGAGACATTTTAACTTCTGGCCATTAGCGCACGCATCATACACAAAATCGTAACTCCATACCGAATTTCTCGCGGTAGGCGCAAGCGGCCGCAATCTTTTTCCCGCCATTTTTCTCCTGCGTTTTCTAGGAACTTGCAGGCCAGCTTGAGCCCACAAACGTCCGCATCGTTCCTTGCTAATCGCAATACCACTACGCTGTAAAAATATGCGTATGCGACGCGAGCCAAAGCGAGGGTAAGTACCTGATAATGATTTCATTGCATCAATAATAGGCGCATCTTTCACCGGCATCTTAGGCGCATAGCTTAAGTTGGAACGACTAATGTTTAGTAGCGCACATGCTCGACGATGGGTTGAACCTCGCTCAATTGCATAGCGGGCTTGCTCTCTGCGAGCCTGTACGCTTACCATTTTTTTGCAGCAATCTCCTTCATGATTTCAATTTCAAGATCGCGTTCCGCAAGGATTTTTTTAAGGCGTGCATTTTCTGATTCAAGCGTTTTTAGACGCTTAACATCAGCACATTCCAGCTCACCAAATCTTTTTTGCCAAGCGTAAATAGATGCTTCTGATACGCCATTGCGCTTTGCTACTTCTGCAATAGTGTCACGATCTGTTTCGCGTAAAATTCGTACGATTTGCTCTTCGTTGTAACGACTCTTTTTCATGTCTAGCCCTCGGTTGAGGGGGCATTATCTCTAATTTACTTTGGTCTGAAAATCCCGGGGCAGGTCAGCTGAGCAAATCTAAAATTGATTTAAAGAAGCCACAACCACCCCATACATCTGAGTGCTCTCATCTATCTGTACTAGAGGATATTGTGGATTAAGTGGCTTTAAGTAACGTATACCGGCATCAACAACGTATTGCTTAAAAGTGAGTTCCTTCGAACGCGGTAGCAAAGCAATTACAAAGTTTCCATGTATCGCTTCTTTATCGGGATCAACAATAATGACGTCGCCTTCATAGAAGCTTTTGCTGTTGCCTAGGGGTGCTGTCATTGCGTCACCATTGATGCGTAGTGCATACCAATCTGAGTTGTTAGCATAAAAATCCGGCAAGTATTCTTTTACTTCATCATGCCTTGACCTTGTTGCACCAAAAAACTCAGCCACTTGTTCCCAGGAAAGAAGCGGAATACGGTTTTTTGCCGATTCATGCTTTTCTTTTTTCATTATTAATTTTTTATCATGTTGATTACCTTCAACCAGTGTTCCAAATTGTAACCAGGCGGGATTAACTTTTAAAATCGTTGCAAGTTTTTGAAATTGTCTTAAGGGAGGTACGCGCCTGCCAGCTAGATAATGCGTCACCGCACCACGCGTAACCCCCATTTTTTTGGCAAGCATTTCCTGGGTCATGCCTAATTCTTTCATACGTACTTTGATACGTTTTGCCCATGTTGTCATGTGTATTGCCTTATTAGCTTAATTCTAATAAACCGAAATGATACCATTAGTATCAAATAACCACAACATAACAAAATGTATCTTAAAAATGTTGACTAAATGTATACTTATAGTAACATTCCATCGTCTCAATGACCAGGAAAGCGCAAAATCAATCGCTGACTGGATAGGTACCCAAGATGCTTTTACAGTGACAGGGCAGGTGGATGTACAGCAAGGATCGGATGGCGGGCTCGGCACGGTCCGGGTAAACAAAGAATACATTGTGCATCCTGAGGGAATTAAACAGGAATTACAAATTGGTGAGGCTTATTACGTGAGCAAGATTGAAAGATTTAGGTGAGAAAAGGTCAAGGTTAAATTCGCTTGAATAAATTTATCAACTAAGTTGCGGTAGCAAGACTATGGGATTTGATACCTATCAGATTATTTTCACTCAGCAAGCACATACATCCCGTGTATATGATGAGAATTTTACTTTACAGGTGCAATGATGATACGTGACAGCTAAAGCTGCACCCGTTTATCAGGTGCAGCTTACCATACCTTGTTAGCCGTGTTGTACTCGTTGCTTCGGTAATTCAGTATTCGATGTGGTGATTGAATTAGAAGCAGGAGCGAGAAATCCATGTTGTTTTTTTGCTGCAATATTTGCACGAGCTTTTTCTCTTGCAGCTTTAATAAGAAGCATTTTTTGATTAAGAACTTCTAATTTCGGTTCAATAATTTTCAGAGCTCCGTCTACATTGTAGCGAGGTTGATCAATAATATCACTGTACATCATGTCTGCTATATCGATTACAGTAGATAGAATGCGATGAGAATTTTGCATTAATTCCCATACTTCTTTATGTGTTGCATTAGATGATGGACTTTGTGAACTATCTAATTCTAATCGTATCGATTCCATTTTTTCTTTTAAATCAGAAACAGATTGGTGTTTAAGTATAAGTAAATTTTTTGTTGCTTTAAATTTTTCATATTGCCTTTTTAGCTCTGCTAAGTCGGCATTGAGTGAATCAAGCATAACTGAAAAATCTTTAAAGCTAGTAGTGGCAAGTTCCTTCGGTGTTTTCACTCTTGAAAATTCAAGTAATTCCAAAGATTTTTGCGCTAATGTTCCTGATTGACTTGCAAAAGCAGCATACAGTGGATGTGCCGGTGCAATTATGCCGATAACATGCAATTTTCTTTGAATGGCTAACGTTTCTTTTTCGGCAAGGCGTTCCACCAAAACTGCGAAAGAATCAGGTTTGTGGTCATTTGCCCATAATCTAATTTCATGCCACATCTCCAAGACTTTTTCTTCAACATTATCATGAGTTACGACATGATCCTTCTCGCAAGAGAGAACACTACTATCATTACCATAACCATCATGATGGTTCTCTTTATTACCATATAAGTGAGATTCTTTGTCTATCGTAATTCTAAAAGGCGTATCAAAATGTATGGCATCCAATTGTCGATTAAGCGCTATATGTTCATTGTCTAGTCTTTTACTCTCGCTTCGTAGAAAGTTAAGTGTAGCATTGTCGCCTTCTATGAGAATATCCAATCTTTCCATGTATGCGGAAATATTAGCAAGAGATTCAATATTAATTTGTTCCTGACTTTGATTTAGTAAAGGCAACCTCATTAAATACATCGAGATAAATCTAGCGGTTATTAAGTGTTCCGCAAAAACTGAATCTGATTTGCGTTTTTGAAGTGAAGGAGCTGATGAATTCTCTGAGTGACTTGTCCCAGCATCTTGTTTGGCATGAGAAACAGACCTTTTTCTTCTAAACATAATTAACTCCATCTTGCCTAGTTGTGTAAGATTTATGATGTGAACGCAATCGTGAGCAACAAAACATAAACTGTAAATAGTCATAAGATTAAATACATGTGAGATATTATCTATTAGAAATGGCTAAACTAAGCTATGTAATTGTTTTAATAGTATTAATCCACATACGTCCAAATTTAACCTACAAATACACTAATTATTATTAAAATCAATAAATTACTTCAATAAAAAATACCCAACAACAATTTCGATTTATCTAATAACCCTCTTTTATTAACAAGTTAGAAGTTTATTTTTGTGCAGAATTCATGATTTTATAAAAATAATATTCATATAAGTTTTATACTATAGATGTGCCGTTAATCTAATTAATTCTTCGATACACGCGGAGGTGTCTGATGTTAAAAATCAGCGAAAACATCTCTAACCTTGGAAGGTTACTTACCGTTGCACAAGAAATTATTTTGGCTTATCTCATCCCATCATTTTCAACTCAAACCAGCCGTAATATTAGAGCACAAGAGACAAGTGCAGAGCGTCAACGTTACATTAATATGAAACTGGATCAAAATGCTGAAATTGAGGCGATACGCCAAGAGAAGGGGAAAGAAATAGAACAAGAAGAACTAATGAAAGAAGACGAACAAGATCACAAGATCTGGTTAGAACAACTGTTACTTCAAGTTGTGGTGGAACAACGTAAGTATCTTGAGGTGGTATTGAAACAATTGAATGATATAACAAATAATATTGAATTAAGATTGAAAGAGATTACTGCAAGAATTGAAAAGTTTGACGCATATTTAACGGTATTATATGAAGTTAGTAAGAAGCTCGAAAAAGAACATGTCGATCTCAATAAAAAATTAGATGCCATACATTTTGATACGTCTTTTAGAATTACGATAGACAAAGAATCTGCTCTATATGTGGATGTTGATTTAAATGAACTCCTTATACATTTACGTGAGCATGGTGGTAGCAAGAAACAAAATAGAAAAGCGATGGAAGATTTTCTTCAAAGTAAAATCAAAGAACGTATTGATAATTTACCACCAGGTCAAATCCACCCAGATGTAGATGGATATATACAAAAGCACCCTGAAATTATTTCTTCGTTAGAGGAAAATGAGAAAAATATACTTATTGCTGAAAATATAATTATACAAGATAAGGTTGTATCAAGAGCAAATGAAGCAATCATGCAAGAAATAGATCCCGTTGAAAAACTTAGAATGGACCATATAAGATTAAGAGAAAATTATTCTGACTTGCAAAGAAAAATTCCTTCTGGTGTAGGCGGTATGGGACAGAGAGAATTAGTTCAAATTGCTCATACATTAGAAGGTATCGAAACAGAATTACGAAAAGCAGATGATCAAAAAGCTAGCGTTGGTGATCACACGGTTGATATGGATATGAACATAAAAAAAATGCAAAATTATCTTCAAACGTCTGATTTAAGCATATTAACAGACTTCAAAAAAGAGTCTGATCTAGATATAGTTGATACCAGAAGAAGCATGGAAGCGCTAAGAAGTGAAGCACAAAATTCTATTCAAGAATCTCCTCCTGTTGAAAGTGGATTAACAATAAATGAATTAGTTGATCTAGCGGAAGGATTGGATTTGAGTATGGAAGACGTTCAAGAAAGCATGGAAGAAACGAATGAAATGGATGCTACATCCATGCCAACGAATGGCTTAAGCACATCTTTAGTTTTTACAGCAATATCGCCAGGAACAAGCAAACACGCAAAACAAGAAGATATCGTCAAGAATGATGCAACAGAAAAAGATGGTAAGGTGCGGCATTCGCACCAACAAGATGATAAGCCGCTTAATGATCGTGATGATCAAAATCCCCATGATACAAAAGGATTTAGGAAGAAATAAATAATTTAATTTAAAAAATGAGTATCAATAGATACGAGACTGGTATCTGCCATAGAAGGAAGTTCATTAATAATTAACATTAATGATAATTAACTTCATAAAAGTTATCTCAATGGAATTGTAAAATAATAAATTATGAGAGCATTGTGGATGGAGTTATGCATGTTATTAAAAAAACAAACGAGTGTGATCGCAATTGGGTTATAGATTGCATTCAAATATTGGGACATGACCTTGATCGTATCAATTTATCTCGCGGTGTGGCTTTGCTAGGCATGAAAGCAGTGTTAACTGATGATGCCGCTACCTTTCGACAACAATGGACAGCAATATATTATTATTTATACCCCGTTCTCGTATCAGCACGAAATGAATCATTATTGGAGCTTTCTCTAAATCCCAATATCTCATTCGATGAAAATTTAGCTACATTAACTGTAGCACAAAAAAATAATCTTTTTAAAAGAATACACGATAAAGTTTCGGTGAAAATTGATAATCTCAATAATTACAGAAAGATTAATTTGAGCGAAATCCAAAGTTTTATTTTTAGCATCAAGAAATATTCTGAATATTGGAATTATGCTACTTATTTAACAAATAATATGTTGAAATCCAATCAGCATCCCTGCCGAGAACTGCCACAAAAAATCTTGGAAAGCGGATACAAAGACATTTCTCTTCTTGAATATTCTTTAGGAATTTATACCAAAAAACAACTATTAAAATATTTTAAAACATTGCGAGATGTGTTAGCTACTATGATGGAGCATGATACAACGCTACTACTAACTAACTCAGTTCATTCAGTCGCACTTTCATGGATAACAAGTGATGATTTTGTTTTCAAAAGGAAAAAATGGCTTTTAATAAATGCAACTCGATCACCTTGGGATGAAATTGACAATGATGAAGAAATTGCAAATAAGATATTTTCTTTATTTTTGAACAGTAAAAATAAATATGCTTTATTTGAAACTCGAATTTATTCAAAAAATGAATATGCCCTACTAGCTAGAAAAAAATTACTCTATTGGCATACTTCTTCAATATACAAAAAAATACATGCCTTCACTGTTAATAAAGCTAAATGCATGTATTCAGAATCTACATTATGGTTTAGTAAGGCTATTGTGTCGGGACAATACAGACTTGCTAAAGAGTTAGTTCTGAATGATGTCGATCTTAATGATGAGCTCGAGGAGGGATATACCCCACTTTGCCTTGCTAGTCAGTATGGGCAAGAAAAAATTGTTAAACTCTTATTGAATTATAATGCTGATGTTAACAAAGCTAGCGCTAACGGTATGTTTCCTCTTATGTCAGCTGCTGAATGCGGCTATTCAAAAATAGTTAAAATGCTATTCGATCATGGTGCTGATCCATATAAAACCAATCAAGATGGCATGACTGCATTACACCTGGCTGTGATAAGTAACCAACTTGTTACTGTTAGAGCTTTGTTAGAACATGGGATCAATCCTGATACCATATCTACATCCGGGAAGACCGCTCTTTTTATTGCTGCTGAAAACGGGTATGTAGCAATCGTAAATGTTTTATTAGAATATAGCGCTAATGCAAATCAGTATGTAGATGGTATCACACCGCTATTAGCGGCTAGTCAAAACAATTATTTTGAAGTAATAAAAGCACTACTACATCACAATGCCGATCCTAATCTTGCTCGGCTCGATGGCTTAACACCTATATTCATCACTTCACAACAAGGGAATGTCACTAGTACAAAATTATTATTAGAACATGGAGCTGATCCCAGTAAGCTAACAAAGAATGGGGCAACACCTGCTATGTTAGCCGCAGAAAATAATCATTTAGATATTATCAAACTTTTGTTAGAACATCGCATTGATCTTAGACATGCGCGCGATGATGGAATGACCTCCCTTATGCTCGCCGCTCAATATGGGCATTTAGAGATCGTTATGTTTTTATTACATCTCGATCCTACTCTCAACACTGCGAGAAGTGATGGAATGACACCCATCCTATTTGCAGCCAATCAAGGTCATATCAATGTTGTTAAATATTTATTGTCAGTTGCTAATATCTTGAACGATGATATGGCTATAGTCCGTTACTTACCTTCATCCCTGTGGCTTAATCTCACAATTCGATGCTTAACATACGATAAACCGCAAAATGACTTTTGGTTAGGTGCTCAAAATAATTTTGGTTTAGGTACTTCAATCCTTGCGGCTAAATTAATTATATCTGACAAATTCACGTTTTTTCAAAACGAATGTAAGCGTAACTATCATTTGGTTTATCCAATAGTGATTGCATCGATCACAGAAATAAGAAAAGAATTGAAAATGGATGAAAATTTGGCTTTTAAATTAATTCTTGATGAAAAGGAAGATTCAAGAGAAAAACAACGTTTTTTATTTCTAATCAGGGAGAAGGTTAAAGACAATATTGACTTAATGAATAGTGATGAAAGTAAAAATATCGATTTTAGTAATATCAAATATTTTCTTGATGAAATACAATCACAACAAAGTAAAGAAAGTGAAACATTCTCCGAATTTTTCAGCTTACCTCAAGCTAATCCAAGAAAAATGGCAGCTCCTATTGATCTCATTGCTGGAATCTATGAGAAAGAAGAACTGATCAAGTTTTTTCAACTAGTAGAGAATACGTTTATATCGTGTTCCTATCCGATCATTTTCTTTCTAACATCGTCTATACATACTATAGTCGTTAGCTATATGAAGGAAAGAAACCATTCCTTCATATGGAAAAATAATTGGATGCTTATTGATTCAAATGATCTTCCTGGAAAAAAAATCGAAAATATCAATGAATTGGTCAATAGAATTTTGTCTGGATTTTTTGTACAACAACGTATTACATTTAAAATGATTATGGTAATCCCGGATGAGCAAAAAGAAAATTTTAAAGAAAAATTACTTGCTTTACATGCCAACACATCATGGAAAAAAATACATGCTATCACATCTGATAAAGCAGAAAAAATCGATGATAATGGAATGACCTTGCTTGTTCATACTCTTATGGATATGGAAGGTTTTGCAAAAATTATACCTGACTTATTAGAAAAAGGAGCGAATCCTAATCGAGCTGTAGAAATTCGCGGCAGCGAATATACTGCAATCACACCTCTTTTTGTTGCCAGCTTAACTAACCAACTTAGGAATGTCGAATTATTGTTAAAATATGGAGCCAATCCTAATTCAACTATAAAAATAAACAGGAATAAATTGACAGATAACAGCACGCCGCTTTTTATTGCGACAGAATGTAGTTTTTCTGACATCATTAAAATTTTATTAATAAATGGTGCGGATCCTAATACCACGCGAGCTGATGGCAATAGTCCATTCTTTTTGTCTCTACAAAAAGGTGGCATCGATATGGGATGCATCCAGCTTTTTCTAGAACACGGAGCAAACCCCAATAAAATACGTAATGACAGTCAGACACCTCTTTTAATAGCTACAAAATACAATGCATTAGTTGTTGAAATGCTATTAGATCATGGCGCTGATCCTAATAAAGCAGATAAAGATGGTATCACCCCTCTTATGCTCGCAGCCAAATTTGATAATCAATGTGTAGTTAAAACGCTATTAGATCATGGTGCTGACCCTAATAAAGCAGATAAAAATGATATGATACCGCTGATGTATGCTGCTGAAAACAACAGCCAAAAAGTTTTTTATACATTACGTGATCACACTAAGCAATTTGAAATTACTACCAATGATCATCCAGTTTCTATCGGGAATTTAATTAGAAAAGAATACATCTCATCTGCAGAAATCATTTTCGGTGAAAATAAAGAAGAAATTTTACCAAAATTAAATTTAGTAATGGACAAAATAATTTTTGCATGGAATAAAGATGCGAAGCACGATGACAGTGAAATATTACTTATCAAGAATTTCATTCGTTTAATATTAAAATTCCTGTTCAGGGTCGAATATGGGTATATTCCAAAAGAGCAAATTATTTCAAATAACAACCAATTATTTCTCTCTATTCAGAATTTAATAAATGACTTTAAAAATCAAATTGATTCAGAAAAAAATTCCAATGAAATTGACATTATTATGAGAAATTATGAATAAAATAATAATGAGGTCATGCTAAACCCCGTTGAAATTTAGAGAGAGGCTCCGATGTGGATACATTAAGTGTGTCTGCATCAAAATATAACCATGTAAAAGGAGCCATAGATGAAAGTAGAAACGAAGCAGTGGAAAAAAGCAATTCCTGGATTTAGAGAAATGTCAGGAACAGATAAGGCGCGTCATATACCAACAAAAATACCAACATATTCACGAGGTTGGAAAAAAATGCCTGATTTGAAGTTAAATCGCCACTTTGCATCTGTAGCGACAAACTTGCCATTTAATGTATGATTTTTTCATTTTAAAAGTCGCTTTTAACATAAAATCTACATATACTGTGTGTATGTTATATAAAATCATTATCGAAAACTTTTTTTCTATTGCTGATCGGCAGGAACTTACCTTTGAGGTGTAAGCGTCAAATCATTAACCCCATTTCTCCAATTAAATTTATTTGCTAATTTTTAATCTCTCATCGCAAACAGCAAACGGTAATAGTGCTTCATAATCAGCGACCGTCTTGCAGTTCGGCAGTTCTTTAAAAACATGGGTAAGATATTTCACAGGATCAAGGCCGCATAACTTCGCGCTTTCGATCAAGCTAAAAAGATTAGCGCTCGCATGTGCGCCTTCTACGCTGCTAGAAAATAGCCAATTTTTACGACCACAAACAAACGGTTTGATAGCGCGCTCACTGCGGTTATTATCGATTTCATAGCGACCATCTTCCAAGTAAGCTAATAAATATGGCCACCGCTTTAATGTATATTCGATGGCCTTTCCTAATTTACTGGAAGGCAATACGGATTGAGATTTTTCATCGAGATATTTTTTTAAGCTATCTAAAATAGGTTTAGATTGTTGCTGCCTAATTTCTTTGATTTTTTCATGACTGGCGTGCGCTGCTCTTAATGTCTCTTCTATTTTGTATAGTGCGCGAATCATCCGCACAACCTGTCCAGAGACACCCTTTTCTTTTCCTTGTGGGAGTGCTTCCACAAATTTACGGCGCACATGTGCCCAACAATTGATGCCAACAATGCCTGCTGTTTTAAATAAAGGACTATATCCACTGTAGCCATCGCAATGGAGAGCACCCTGATAGCCAGCAAAGAATTGGTTAGCAACATCAGCTTCACGGGTTTGATGATATTGATAAATGACAACACATTTATCAGGTGGCCCACCTATAAAGCACCACATATAGGATTTGGATTGCGCTTTTCTGCCAGGCTCATTCAGCACTTGAACCGTTGTCTCATCAGCAAAGGAAACATCGTAACTCAAGATAATATCCTGCATGAGATTGATGATTGGCGTAATGGCTATGCCAGCTTTCACCATCCATACACTCATTGTTTGACGGCTGAGATCGACTGATAAACGCTTGAAAATAGCTTCCTGACGATACAGCGGCAAGTGATCGCAGAATTTGGATACGGCAATATTGGCTAACAAGGTTGGACTCGCAATGCTTTTTTCAATCAATTGAGCTGGCTTTTTAGCTGCTCTTGAAGTGACCTGCACAGTTTCATCTTTTTCTTTTTTCTTTGCGCAGCATTCGCAGATATATTTCAAACATCGATGCTGTGTTACTTCAATCTTGGCCGGTATGTATTCAAGCTCTTCACTGACTTGCGCCCCGATACATTCCATTTCGCTGCCACAGGAACAAAGCTTTTCTTCAGGGATTAAATCATGGCAAATAATGTTACGAGGAAGATGCGCTGGCAGAGGTTTGCGGCCTGATTTTCTCTTGGTGACGGGTGGATTAATCAGTATGTCAATTGGTTCAACTTCTTCCAAATCCACTTGTTGAGCAATTAATTCAAATTCATTAAATAAATATAATTCATCTTGTGTTGTTGGTTCTTCCATATTCAATTTTTCAGATGAACTGCCGAATATTTTTTTTCTTAACAAGAGATTGTCATGAGAAATATAATCGATTTTTTGTTTGAGTATATTATTTTCTTTGATGGCAGCAGCGAATGAATGAACAAATTCTTCCAGTACTTTTCTGGTTTCCGGCTCTGCGTTTGTGACAATTTGTTCTAATTTATTCATGCTGCGATCTTATCAAATAACAGCATAAATATCGATGTTTTTTAAATATTTAAAAGAAATCATGAGATATTTCGCACGGAAATTGACCGATCAAATAAAAGTCTATCCCCATTAACAATGCTTGTAATTGTTTTGTTGTTATCATGATAGTTTGATCTTGTATGTATCGCGAATAATTAAATCTTCCACGTTCCAATTTTTTATAATAAAGAACAAAACCATTTCTATCCCAGAACAAAAGTTTAATTTTATTTTTTGATTTATTTGTAAAAATAAATAGGTCACCTGTCTGCGGGTTCAATTTATAGGTATCTGCTAGCATCACAACGAGACCGTCGATTGAGCGTCGCATATCAATATGCTCAGTGTAAACGTATATTTTAGCTTCAGCAGGAACAATTAACATGATCAAACCTCTATACAATTGAGCAGTGCTTTAATCGCGTCTGGGTGTGCATTAATAGGTATTTGTAGCTTTAAACCGCTCGGATAATACAGAATAAAATTATTTTGCACGGGTGCTACATGGTCAGGCTGTGTTATTTTTATTGGGAGCAACTTTGAGTTGGATTGGGTGCGCGCTGATAGCTTCGCACTCTGATAAACAAATTGATTGTAGTTAATATTGTTAGCTTCACAATAAGCAGATTGAGACATGCCGCTTGCTTTCCATTGCTTTATTATATTAACCCAATCAGTTTGACTTGTTGTTAATATGGATTCAGATTGAATTTCTTGCGATCGACCTGCTGTAGCCATTGATTAGTATCCTTATCAGTAATGTTAATAATTTGGATACTTTATTGGATGATATGAATGAATTAAATGGTGGGGATATTTTGACGCTTACTTTGAGGTTCCTACCAATGCGCCTGATTTGGCTTGCTTTAAGGTGTCACGATCCGATCACGAAACCCGTTTGCCTGTAGTGGTTGGCTTTTTCGGCCCAAACGCATCAGGTAAGTCTACCATTATGCGTGCGGTTGTTTCAGCCGCTATATTCGCGTGCAATAGCTTTGATTGGGCAGGTCAGATAAGTAACTTATTTCAGCCTTATAGGCAAAAAAATTGGTGGGGAAAGCCAACCAAAATTACTATCGAGTTTGATAGTCAGCTTAGTGACAGTGATCCCTCAGCGATTTTTCGCTATGAACTGCATATTGGCCACCAAGCTAATGATCCGCATAAGGTTGTTTTATATGAAGCGTTGTCATACGCCCCAAAAGGGAAATTTCGACGCCTTTTTGAACGGACAGGCCAAGAATTTCATTTTGGGCGTGAATTCGATATTTCTGGTGCTAACGACCCAAGAACGCAAAGTATCCGCCCTAATGCCAGTGTGATTAGCACTTTAGCAAAATTAAATCACCCATTATCTAGTTATTTAAGTAAGGTAATAGGTTTATTGCAAACCAATATTATTGGTGTTTACAAGATTCAGCAAAACGTTAATCAATTTCTTTCTATTTATGTAAATGATAAAAATTGTTTAGATCGCTTGAATAAGGAATTAAGGCGTTTAGATATTGGCCTTGAATCAATGACTATTGAACAAGGGAATCAAGGCCCATTTGTGAAATTTCAACATGCTGGTCTTGATAGTTTTATCTATTTCGATGAAGAATCAGCTGGCACCAAACGTTTTGTTGAGATTTTCCCACGAATACATTACGCGTTGGAAACTGGCGGGATAGTTATGATTGACGAGATCGACACCGACTTACATCCTCTTTTGTTGCCGGAATTATTTCGATGGTTCAGTGATCCGCAGCGAAACTTTCAAGGGGCACAGTTATTTTTCACCGCACATAATCCCGCATTGCTTGATGACTTAGAAAAAGAACAAGTATTTCTTACTGAAAAAGCTAGCGGGCAACCTACTCATGTATATGGTGCGCGTGATATCAAAGGTCTACGCCGTGAACCGAGTTTAATGAAAAAATATCTTGCCGGTGAGCTCGGCGCTGTTCCTCATGTTGGATGAAAAATGAAAAAAAGAATTATCCTACAACGCAAACGAATTTTTATTGCAGGCGAAGGCGAAAGTGAACAATCGTTTGTTAAATGGCTCCAGCTTCTTTCGGATCAACAAGGATTGCATGTTCATTTGGATTGCCAAACTCTTGAGGGTGGTGGATATAAAACTATGCTTGAGAGAGCAGTGCGTGAACGCAAACGTAAAGAACGATATAGGGCTAAGTATTCCATACTATTGGTAGACGGTGATCGCGCTGAGCGCGGAGATGATGGTTTATCGCTATCACAACTAAAGCAGGAAGCGTTGAAACAGAACATCAAGGTATGTGTGCAGAATCCAAATTTAGAAGAATTATTATTACGAATGTTGCCAAACAATGAGCGATTGCAGCCAGCAGGTGCTAAAGCGCATAGCCAATTATGCCAAGCATGGCGTGGTTACCAAAAACCGACAGATGCACGCACACTTGCTGCAAAGTTTTCCTTAGATGATTTGCTTCGTGTTGCAAAAATGGATTCTGAGTTAAATACCTTGTTATCAACAATAGGACTAAGCAATGGATGATCGCAAATTATTTTCACAATTTTATTCAACTGTTACAACAAAAAATGAAGATAAGCCCAAATTTAGAAATAGACTTCTAAAATACCTTGAGGATTTTGTTAATTCGGGTTGGCCAGTTGATACTTTTCGTCTTTGTCGTCATGTAATGGGTGTCGATATAAAACAAAGACCTAGGGATAGGGTTCCTAACCAAAGTTATTATTGTGTAGAAGAGACATTTAATTCAGCAGATATACCAGTGAAAGATATACTGGACTTTATAACTATTATTTATGATTCATTGTTACCTCGTCTGGATGATAAAACAGTAAGTAGTAAAGACAAATTAGCGGAACTTATCCCGCAGGTAAATCGTATTTTTCAAGAAGAGTCAATGTGCTATGTTTTGCATGAGAATGGCCGTGTTCGGTATTATCCTGATGACGAATTTCATCGAACAGTTAAAGCGACCTTGGTTATTTTGAATAAACCGCAATATAAAGACAACTTGAAATTATTTAATGATGTGTTGAATGATCTTTACAGGAATCATGGTAAGGAGTCACCAATTCATGAGTTTTTTAAATGCGTAGAAACATTTGCGCTATCATTAATCAATGATGATAAATTTAACAGATTAAATAACCCTTCTATTGATTTTTTGATGAAGAAATTAATTACTCATATTGATTCTGATTCTTTGTATGCAACGCATGACAAAGAGGCTGCATCAAGTATACAAGAGATTTTTTCTACATGGGTAAATATGTGCCATAAATATCGTCATGGTAAAGCTGATCAAGTTAATAACGATGTGCCTCCCGCATTATTTAATTTTATTTTCACTATTGGTATTTCAATTTTTAGGTTCTTATTAGAGATAAATGATAAATACGCTATAAGATCGTAATTGCTTTTTTCGTTACATCTATTCAGAGAGGTGATTGGTAATGGAGTTGGGAAGCCTAGTTGTGATTATTAAAGATGGTATAGGTGCTTTGCTAAGTTGGATTCCAAAAATTAAAGATATTTTTAGAAATAGAAATATTCCCAGCAACGCAATTGTGTTTGTTGATAGCGATACCGGCAATCAAAATTATTGGCATGTCGGGTCTCAGCAAGGAAAGCCAATTTTACAATTTGTTAGTAATTTAATGGCGACTAATATTACAGATCAACCAGTGTCATTGGCTAATGCAATATTAAAGGGAGTAGAAGGAAAGCAAGACTTAGCGGTTATTTCTGTTAAAGATATAAATTCACAATATTCCGGTTCTTATCCTATCCCACCGAAAGGGCAAACCGCAGTATCAATCTGTTTTATAATTCACCCAAGAAAGATGCCAAAAAGTGGAGTGTCAATTAATTTAAAGGTGGGTATTGTCGACCAGTTTGGGAATAAATATTGGGTTAAAAATATTATTTTCCGCTCTACATGATTTTTAATTTCGTTTTTTATTCTAGCCTTTTTCTATATGGGGTTTTTAATTCTCGCAGAGGTGGAAATAATTCACCGACCTCAACCTTCAAAGTAAGTGCTATTTGAATGTAAGCCCCCAATAATCCCGCCTATGCCAAGCCTTGTATTCATCTTCCCAAGCTGCTTTTAAACGGCTAATAACACCTGGTGATAAATTCTTAGCATCATCCCCAACCAACAGTGTGAGTGCGTCCACAAAATCATTGGAGGATATGCCTTTTAAATATAACAGCGGTAAAAGTTCATTCATGTTGCCACTGCGACGCAAATATTTCGGTATGACGGACGAGCCAAATTTTATTCCATCATGCGTGCTTGCACGATCACGGACACGCGGTACTTGTACCGCAACATTACCAATGCCTGTTTGTATTTCACGCTCTGGAAGATAGCCATTTCGCACAAAACGCGCCTTTTCATCATGATGGTTATGCTGCGTGAGAAACTCTTCAACTTCGGCATTTATCGCTGCTGACAATAACTTGCGAGCCCCAGACCTGATCACTTCCGTCAATAAATCATTAATTGTTTCTGGCTTTTTTAACTCAATAACATTATCTTTGCGCATGGTGGTGTTCCTCTTTGGATTTATCCATTAACTCTTGTCAGTTAATGAGGATACACCGCCTAATTAATTCGTCAATTTACTCTCCGTACACAAGATTCGAGCATAACTCGGGGCAGCGCGCTCATCTCCTATAGAAAAAAACGATAAAGAAAAAAAAGAAATCATCTTTTTACGCATACCGAAGTCATTGCATGATGATCTAGAACGCATCTGCAATTTAACTGGATACAAGAAAAACATGTTTTGCTTGCAGGCAATCCTTGAAGCAGCAAGAGATAAGCTAAGACAAATCGAACGTGAAAGTTAAAGAAATAGCTATCATTAGCTATCAATTGATAGCTAATGATATTGTTTTGTAATCATAATGATGCATTAATTCGGTAGATTATTTTCGAAAGAAACCCTTTGTAAAGAGTAAAAGCTGGAAATATGACACTCCGTGGTATATAATTATAAGCATAGGGAATAAATTGAATGCGTATTTTGAAAAATAAGCCATTTTCGCAATGGGCAAAAAAGTTAAAAATTACGGACAAAATTCTTGTAACAGCGATAAACGAAATGGCAAACGGATTGTATGAGGCAAGCCTTGGCGGCCATATTTACAAGAAACGTCTACCGTTAGGGCATAAAGGAAAGAGCGGCGGAGCAAGAACTATTGTTGCCTTTAAAGTAAATGATAAAGCGATTTTTATATACGGCTTCTCTAAAGGTGATAAAAGTAATATCACGAAAAGAGAAGAAGAAAGCTTAAAAGATTTAGCAAAAATTTATTTTGGTTATGATGAAAATCAAATAAACAAAGCAATTGAGGCTGGAGTACTAATTGAGGTGCCTACAAATGAAAAAATCAATTCTTGAAGTAGTACATGAATCTGCCAAGGGGTTGTTCGATATTGGCTTAATAGATGCAAAAACCATGCACTCATTTGATGCTAAGTGTTTGCCTCCAGTAAAAAAATTAACCCCGAGACAAATTAAACAGATTCGATTACATGAAAAAGTCAGCCAACCCGTATTTGCTGAGTATTTAAATGCAAGTCCATCTACCATTAAAAAATGGGAGACTGGAGAAAAACATCCTACGGGGCCAGCCCTAAAGCTACTTAATCTTGTCGCAGCTAAGGGGTTAAAAATTCTTTCTATGACCGAAACAGAAAACATTGCCTAAAATGCCCTTTTTCGGTAAAGATTGCTATCTTGCCCGAACTATTTCACGGAATTAACAGCACATGGAAAAAACCAGCCAACCACCATTTTCGGCAAAGTTAGTAGGGGTACCACCGAAAAAACTGAAAAACCTTGAGTGCCGCACACGCGAATATCTTGCTCAGTCCGAAATTAATCAATTGCGAAAATCCGCGAAAAATAGCGGCCGACATGGCCACCGCGATGATACGCTGATCTTATTGATGTTCAGACACGGGCTAAGGGTAGGAGAGGTCATTACACTTCGATGGGAACAAATCGATCTTCGACAAGGTTTATTGCATGTGACGCGGTTAAAGAATGGCATTCCTTCAACCCATCCTTTACGCGGCATAGAATTAAGAGCGCTGCGTCAGCTACAACGCAATTATCCTGATTCTATTTATGTCTTCACAAGTGAAAGAAAAGCACCTTTAACTGATAGGAACGTAAGGCATATTATTGCAAGGGCAGGGAAAGCAGCATCGTTTGCTTTTAGCATACATCCACACATGTTGCGCCATAGCACAGGCTTTCATTTAGCGAATGAAGGCCACGATACTCGCGCCATTCAAGGCTATTTAGGCCACTCCAATATAAAAAATACTGTTATCTACACCCAGCTATCATCAAAGCGATTTAACGATTTCTGGAAAGATTAGTTAGAATTCCAAGCATGCCCTAGTAATAATTGGTTAATTATTATGCATTAATGCTTGATATGTTGTTAATTTTTCATTATATTATACGACGCTGAATTAGCGGCATAAAATAATGAGAAATGATTATGAAAATTACATTCTACTATAAACAAAGTGAAAAGATCGGAACCAAATTTAGGCTCGCGTTAGTGCATGCTTATGCCGCTAAATTAGCAAGTATGCTTAGGAATGGAGAGATCAGTGAAAAAGCAAAAAAAGAAATCGATAAAACGGGAGAAGTAAAAGTTTATCTTTTTTGTATAGGCGATGGTATGGATTATTCAAAAGCATATATGAAGGAGCATCCTAATCAAGTTTTTTTTAAGCATTTTACTATTCCTTCGCTATTTTTAGAGACAAAAATATCTAGTGATTCAACGCCTGAAGATCAAATAGAGATGTATCCAGTATTGTTCATATATGGCGAATACAAAGATGGGTGCGTTGAACTCCCCGCATTGAATGAATGTTCCGGTGATCACCCATTATCTTATGAACCGTTATTTAGACACCAAGAGTCAGAATATCCGCTAGTATACAGCGTTGATGTTTCTCTTATTGATGTAGTAAGAAAAACATATGAACTTCATCGAGACGAACAGCCAACATCCTATTTAAACCATCATTTTTTCCCTTCAGAAATATTTTTGCAACTGCAAAAATATATACCTGTCTCCAAAATAACAGTCACAAAAACTGGCGTTATGAATGCTTTTGAAGAGGCGGTTGACAAGGAAATAATGCGACTAGAAGAAAAAGGAAGCTCTAAGAAAGCAACACGACTAAAAAATGCCAAAGAACGCGCCCTTCAAGCCGCGCAATCTGATGAACAAATGGCTAATTCATTCGATTCACTTTATACGGTTGAGGTAGACGAACAAGAGAGTGTAAAAACCGTCGCTAGAGCTGCGTTGATTGATCTCGGCCGTGAATATTTCCGTCCACTAGAAAAATCTTTATCTTCCGGCTTGAGCGGACTGTTTGATTCGTTTAAAACAACAAATCCTTCTTTTGAAGAATATTCCCGAAAACAGAAATTAAAAAAAGAACAAAGAAAATTAGAAAAGATACGCCAAGAACATAATCCTATCACTGACACTGAAGAGAACCTTCTTTTAGCGCGAAAAAAGATAAATAAAGAAAATCCACAAAAAAGCCGCTTTGGGATAATTTAGGAAATATCAAAATCTCCTCTTCATGAGCTTTTTATGTGAAGTAGTTCCGACTTGATGTGACACTCGGTTGACAAAATTGAGGTTATCCGTTTTGATGGTTGTGTCTAAGCAAACATTAAAACTTTTGGAGATAACCTCATGTTACATAGTAATGAAAAGATTATTAGAAATAAAGTTGGATTAATCAATCTAGCGCAAGAATTAGGCAACGTATCTAAGGCCTGTAAGATCATGGGCTATTCCAGAGAAACCTTTTATCGCTATCAAGAAGCAGTTGAGCAAGGTGGCGTTGAAGCATTGCTGGAAAAAACTCGTCGTAAACCTAATTTCGAGAATCGTGTTGATGAAATTGTCGAGCAAAGAATAATTTCATATGCCATTGATTTTCCAACACACGGACAACTTAGAACTAGTAATGAGCTGCGCAAAGACGGCGTATTTGTTTCGCCAAGCGGAGTTCGCTCTGTTTGGTTGCGACATAATTTGGCTAATAAAAAACAACGCTTGTTGGTTCTTGAAAAAAAGATGGCTGAAGAAGGCATTGTTTTAACCGAGGCCCAAGTAGCAGCATTAGAAAAGAAAAAAGATGATGATGTTGCATGCGGCGAAATAGAAACAGCGCATCCTGGCTATCTTGGATCCCAAGATACATTTTATGTGGGAACATTAAAAGGTGTTGGCCGCATTTATCAGCAAACCTTTGTAGATACTTATTCTAAAGTAGCTTGCTGCAAATTGTATCCAACAAAAACACCTATAACATCAGCGGATTTACTTAATGATCGTGTGTTACCATTATTTGAATCGCATGGCATGGGTATGCTACGAATCCTAACTGATCGCGGTACAGAATATTGCGGGAAGGTTGAGCAGCATGATTATGAACTTTATTTAGGTTTAAATGATATTATTCACACGAAAACGAAAGCATATTCACCACAAACGAACGGTATATGTGAACGATTTCATTTAACCATTTTAGAAGAGTTTTATAAAATTGCATTTCGTAAAAAAGTTTATCAATCGCTTGACGAATTGCAAAAAGACTTGGATGATTGGGTCGATTATTACAATCATCAAAGAACGCATCAAGGTAAAATGTGTTGCGGACGCACACCGATGCAAACATTACTTGATGGTAAAAAAATCTGGCAGGAAAAAGTTGACAGTCTTAACTTGAACTGACAGTAAATTGTGACCAGAAAAATGGGTAACTGTCACATTAAGTTTGAACTAGGACAATTTAGGAAATATCAAAATTGCTCCTCTTCACTGAGCTTTTTATGAGTCTGAAAAATATTTTGTGTAAACGGCCGCCTCATTGATCAAACCCTTCCATCGAATTCGATCATAAATCTAGCCAATGCAGGTTTCCAATCACGAATCGGCATTGTCCACTTCTTAGAAATGTTTTGCAAGGCTAGATAAATTTGTTTAAACGCAGCGTCATCGGATGGGAAGATGCGTTTGTTTTTCATGACTTTTCGCAAAGTCATATTCAGGGATTCTATCGCATTTGTCGTATAAATTACTTTGCGAATCTCAGGTGGATAAGCAAAGAATGGTGTTACATTTTCCCAGTGGCGCAGCCAAATCTGACTGATGGTTGGAAATTGTTTATCCCATTTATCTGCAAATGCGGTAAGCGCCATTTCCGCTTCCTCTAAAGTCGATGAACCATAGATTTGTTTTAAGTCGGCGGCAACCGCTTTTCGCTCTTTCCAACCAACGAACCGCAGTGATTGGCGAATCAGATGCACAATACAAAGCTGAATTTTAGCGTTTGGATAGACAGCTTCTATTACTCCTACAGTAATCTCCCAAAAAATTTTTACTGCTATCAATTTTCATGCCAGGTGTCACTCTAAATATAACGTTTACACTCTCTGAAGTGATCTCTACTCTTTTTATCAATGCTTTGATAATACTACGTTTGGTTTCCCAATTAGCTTTATCCAGATTCCCTTCCACTTTGATAAAAAATTCTTTCATATATGCAATGATTTCTTCTAACTACAATTTGTAGTTGCTCTTCATTTATAATATTTTTTATTTTCTGATCTACCTGGGAAAGACGTAATTTCATCCGAGTCACCCTAGGCTCAAACTCCATCTTATCAATAAAGCCGATTGGCCCCCTTAAAATTTATGGTTAGGGGAATGCTTACCCTTAAGATGCCACCATAAACAAATTGTATTGTGCTGTTCCGCGGTTTATACTTAATCTATAATCCGCGGAACAGCGCAAAGGTACGACTATCGTGGAAAATCAGATCATAGGGCGTCAAAAAGAGATTAAAATTCTCGAGAATACTTTATCGTCAAAATCAGCTGAATTTTTGGCAATTTATGGCCGCCGTCGAGTGGGTAAAACATATCTCATAAAACAATTCTTTAACAAGCAGGCAGGCATTTTTTTCGAGTTGACAGGTCTGAATGATGGCAGTTTAAAAGATCAATTAGTTAATTTTTCAAATTCGCTATCAAGCGTGTTTTACCAAGGTGCAGAAATGGCTGTACAGAAAACTTGGATGGATGCCTTGCGACAACTCACGTCAGCAATTGAAAATACCCCTTTAAACAAACGCATCATTATTTTTTTTGATGAGCTACCGTGGCTTGCTACACGGAAGTCGGGCTTTCTTAAAGCACTCGATTATTATTGGAATACGCAGTGGTCTTATCGGAAAAAATTAACTCTTGTTGTCTGTGGGTCTGCTGCATCATGGATGTTAGAAAAAATTGTTTATGCAAAAGGTGGATTACATAACAGAATTACAGTGAGTATTCCTTTGCAGCCCTTTAGTCTTAGAGAAGTTCATGATTATTTAGTTTATCAAGGTCATCAACTTAGCAAAGAACAGATTTTACAAATATATATGGTTACAGGTGGTATACCACATTATCTTAAAAGTTTGAAAAAGCGTTTTTCAGCAAGCCAGAATATCAATTCATTATGCTTCCAAAAGGGCGGCTTACTTTTTGATGAGTTCGATAAATTGTTTCATTCATTATATGAAGAGCCAGATGTATATATCAAAATTATTCGCGCAATAGCAAAGAAGGCTAGTGGTATTAGTCGTGAAGATCTCATTAAAAACATTAAATCAATTTCTGATGGTGGGTATTTAAATATGATGCTCAAAAGTTTGGAGGAGGCAGGCTTTATTAGCGCATTTCTTCCCTTAGGGCATACACGGCGTGGTATACACTACCGCTTAATTGACGAATATACACTTTTTTATTTGAACTGGATTGAACCACTTCATAAAAAAACACGTATCACCTCCACCACATCTTATTGGGCAACAGTTATTCATACCGCTGCCTGGTACACATGGGCAGGCTATGCTTTTGAAGCGGTATGCTTTAAACATGTGGATTCAATTAAAAAAGCTATTGGCATAGATAAAATACAAGTTTATTGGGGAGATTGGAGATATATACCTGGAAAAAGCGGTATAGGCACGCAAATTGATTTGGTACTAGATAGGGATGATGATTGTGTAACACTCTGTGAGATCAAACATAGCGATAAGCCATTTGTGATTACGAAGTCTTATGCAAAGGAACTGCAATCTAAACAGGATATTTTCAAGGAACAAACGAGAACGAAGAAGCAAATTTTTTGTTGTTTAATTGTGAATTATGGTGCCTCAAAAAATATATACATGGATAAATTAATTAATAATGTTGTGACGTTAGATGATTTGTATTTAGAGCCGGTATGAGGTGGCCTCTTGCCCTGTTCCGCTACTTATAGATATTTTATAAACAGCGGAACAGGGCAATAATGTTTTTCACCATATATTTAACTAATTGATTAACAATGTAATTAATTTTTTCAAATTAAATTTATAGTCCTAAATATAATAAAAACTCGATCTAGTTTTCTTATCTTATAGCTTCTAGAATAGCACAGTTCAGTTGCGATCTGCTTTTACAGCTACGGAGATCAGTAAGTAATTCTTTGCCAACAATGAACATATAAATTAAGCTATCTGCGTGCGTAGATTTTGCGGGTTTGAGCTCTCATCTGTTATCATTTATCCGCATAAATGCAGTGGGCGTCAGCGGATTAAAGTTAATAAAATCAATCAGTTAATATTTATATGAACGACTCTTAATCAGTTGGTCGTTGGTTCGATCCCAACACGGCCCAGTTAATAAAATAAATCGTGGTTCATTAACTTATTACCTGCAAATATGGAGCGGGCAACAGTCATGTTTAAAAAAAATGGAGTATTGGTACTTCTTTCTTTATATCTTTTCTGCGTGATTAGCTATGCAGTCAGCCCCTTTGGTAATCCCATGACGATTGGATGGACGACCTTTACGGGCGAAGCTGGAATGGATATCCTGATCTGTATTTTCTCTCTTCAGATTTATAATAGGACGGATGGTAAAAGACGTTTGTTATTTGGTGTTATCGCGGGCGCGTTTTTTTGTGAAATATTTGCTGATAGTGCCTATAATTTAATACAAAATATTTTTGACATTTCCAATCCATCGACATTTATATCCTCGTTATATGAAATTCCTTTTTTATCATTTTTATGTTTACAGACATGGGTGTGGTGGGAGTTGTTTGCTGAGGCAAATGTCGACAACAAAAGAAAGAGGATGCCGCTACTTGCCTATTCGCCTTTTATAGCTTCTTCGCTGCTTGTAATTACAATATTCATATATTTTGCTGATTGGAAGATAGGACGATTCTCAGGAGAGGGTCTCTACCAGCTTGCTGATATTTTAGCAGAGGCGGCAGGCTTTGCGCTTGTATCAATTTGTCTTGGTACATCAGGAAACAAGGCGCTCTCATGTATTGCTATTGGATTTTTTGTCATCGTTTGTTCTAATTATATGATCAGATTGCCTGTTGTTGCGCTTGCTACCACACAAAATAGTCCTTTTGAATTTACCTGGATTGCTGGCCAGCTACTGGTATTTTATGGTCTTTCTCGTTTAAAAAAGGACAATCCTGGTAATCCACCGGAAAATTGGTGTTATGGTGTCAATTGTTTGCAATCACAAATTGCAGTAGGTAGTTTTGGTCTGGGATTGTTAGCAATCGCATTATTTTCAATTTTTGTGAAGTATGCTACCTCTGCAACTCTGCCTGATGGAAGTTTGCTAAAATATCTTCCCCCAGTAATGATAATTCTTTCAATCATAACTGTTATTCTTAGCTCTTACTTTTCAAAAAGATTATTAAAGCCTCTTAAAGAGCTTGAAGCAGCCATAGAAACTTACTCATCTCATGGGAAATTTGAATCTAAACTGAATTCTCATGATGATTACGGAATACGTGAGTATGTTGAGCTAAAAGCCTTTATCAAAAAAGCACTATTATCATTGAATGAAAAACTTACCATTGAACGTGAAACATCGGCACTGGCTGCCGGCGTTTCACACGATATTGCATCGCCCTTGGCAGTGATGGATATGACCTTGTATGCGCATGGCGAACAACTTCCACCGAGTGCAAAATCCATCTTGAAAGATTGTATTCAAAGAATACAAAATATTACACATACACTGCTGGAAAAATATCGTAGTCCAACTAATGCAATGGCCGCCACTGCCTTGAGTGAAAGTTATATCAATAACGGAGAGGACCAAATACCGTGTCCTGTACTTTTGCACCATATCGCTGAATGGGCGGTATCACAAAAGCGTATTGAATGGGCAGCGCAAACCTGTGAAATAACGCTTAGAGTTCAACTCAATGCAAATTCCGGCTGGGTGTTTATCGTACCTGAAAATCTTAAGCGAATTATTTCTAACTTGCTAAATAATGCTTACGAAGCATTACAAACAAAAAGACAAATTGATATAACAATTGGCATGGAACAGAATTCACTATTATATTTATTGATCGCTGATTCTGGTTGCGGTATTGCCTCAGAGCATCTGTCCAGGGTTTTAGAGGGTGAGAGCCTAAAACATAGTGGCAGAGGGTTGGGCCTTTCAGGCGCCAAAGTATATATTGAATCACTTGGCGGGAAACTGATTCTTACCTCTAGTGTAGGCGAAGGAACACAGGTGAAACTTTTATTTTATCAGACGCTTATTCCATCGTGGTTTCCGGAAAATATTTTACTGCATGGTAACTCAACAGTTGTCATATTAGATGACGATGAAAGTATATGCTCATTTTGGCGAAAACATTTGAAAATTCATGGAGTAGATATTTTTTTCTTCACTCAAGCAGGCGCATTACTGGATTGGTGTTCGGCAAACCCAGAAATATTAAGCCATGCTATTTATTTGTTCGATTGCCATCTGCAGGATCCATTATGGACTGGTCTCACATTGCTAGAAAAATTACGAGCAGGTGCACGTGGCTACCTTGTTACCAATAGAGCTGAAGAGGTTGCGATACGGAATCGTTGTATACAGCTTGGTATCTGGTTAATACCCAAAGGACTTGCGCGAGAAATCCCATTAAAGATTAATGATTCTTTACTTCCAATTTTTCCCTAAAAAAGAGAATAAAATGAAAAAAATAATATCGATCAATCCAGCAAGCGGCAGTCATTTAGGCGAAATAATCGCTTCTACTCCTCGCGAAATTACAGAGAAAGTACAGTTGGCACGTGCTGCAGCGTTGGAGTGGAAAGCATTAGGGGTGAAAAATCGAATTAAAATTTTGCAGCCCCTCGCGGCTGCTTTTAAAAAAATACAAAATGAAATTGCACTGCTCACAACAAATGAAATAGGAAAACCGATTGCTGAGAGTCTCGGTGATTTTGAGGGAGATTTTATTTATTTGAATGACTTCATTGTTAATGGTGAAAGATATATTGCAGATGAAGTTGTATTTAAGAATGAAGATGCAATCCATCGGATTATTTATGAACCAAGAGGGGTGGTAGCTGCTATTGCACCATGGAATTACCCATTTGGAAACTTCATTTGGAGTGTTATTCCCAATCTTATTGTTGGCAATACGGTTGTATTTAAACATTCAGAGGAATGCCCATTGACGGCCAGATTACTTGAAGAAACTCTACTGAACTTAAAAGGATTGCCAGAAGGCGTGTTTTCAGCCATTTATGGTGATGCTGAAGAAGGTGCATTATTGGTCGCCGAAGAAATAAATATGATTTGGTTTACCGGCAGTTCGGTGGTTGGGCGTGAATTAGCTGCGATTGCTGGGAAAAAACAAATAAAAGCAGTGCTGGAAATGGGCGGTTCTAATCCTGCCATTATTCTGGAGGATGCGCATCTTGATAATGTTATTGAAAAACTTTTCATGGGTAGATTTACGAATTGCGGACAAGTGTGTGATGCTATAAAACGTGTACTTCTCCATCACACCTTATTTGAAAAAGTTGTCGCAGCGCTCACTCATTGTGTTGAAAAAATAAAAATTGGCAACCCTGTAAGCAGCGAGACTAAGCTCGGTCCGCTGGTGTCAATGCGGCAGCTCAACATACTTGAGTCACAGGTTAATGATGCACTTGAGAAAGGCGCAACCCTCATCACTGGCGGAAAATGTCTAAAGGAATTTTCAGGCGCTTATTATTCGCCAACCATTCTCATCAATATCAAAAAAAATATGCGTATCTGGCAGGAGGAAGTCTTTGGTCCCGTTCTGCCAATCATTTCGTTTGAAAATGATGAGGAGGCTATTCAATTAGCTAATGATAATCCCTATGGCTTAGGTGCTGTTATATGTTCAAAAAATATTGAGAGGGCGCGGTCTATTGCAAGCAGGATAGATGCAGGTTGTATCGACATTAACAATGGAAGTCATTGGCAACCAGGTACGCCGTTTGGTGGATATAAAGCATCTGGCATGGGTCGTGAGCATGGCCGATATGGTTTTCAGGAATTGTGCCAGATCAAAGTTGTTGCTGAAGGTTAGGGATGAGATCTATTTTTTTTGAAGATTCACACAACGATGTAAGCAAACACATGATTTTTTGCATCAGCACGTGTTGCGAATTTTTTTAGGTGAGACGCGATCCCATGCCCTACTTGTAGATTGTTTGGTATCAAATAAAATTTGAGCGAAAGCGATGACAAAGAAGCTATGAATAAGGTAGATTTCCCCACCTGCTAATCGAGATGGTTGTGATTAAAAAACCAGAAATGACAAAAAACACCATCACGCCATAGTAGCCACTACGAAAAAAAATACTAAAGATAAAAGAAGTTATAGGGTCTCGCCTATATGTTATTGTGTGTATGACCTGCCCGGTTTTTTAGGACCAAATTCACATAGAGAAATTCGCCCCCGTTGTTAAGTTATCTTCCAAAGTTAATTTAAACTCATTCGGTGTTTTGTAAGCTAAGCTTGAATGAGGCCTCACATTATTGTAATGAATGCGCCAGTCCCCAATGACCACTTTTGCTTCCATGCGACTACGAAACCATTCCATGGATAAACATTCGTCACGAAATTTACCATTGAAACTTTCATTCGTACCATTCTGCCATGGTTTGCCAGGATCAATTAACGCTAACTCAAGTGATTCCTTGCAAGCCCATTCCAGTAATGCCTTGCTTACAAATTCAGGTCCGTTATCTGAGCGCAAATATCGCGGTACACCGTGAATGCTCATTAAACGAGTTAACACATCAATCACACGTTTCGAACGAATAGCACCTGCAACATCAATTGCCAAACACTCTCGCGTATATTCATCAACAACCGTGAGACATTTTAACTTCTGGCCATTAGCGCACGCATCATACACAAAATCGTAACTCCATACCGAATTTCTCGCGGTAGGCGCAAGCGGCCGCAATCTTTTTCCCGCCATTTTTCTCCTGCGTTTTCTAGGAACTTGCAGGCCAGCTTGAGCCCACAAACGTCCGCATCGTTCCTTGCTAATCGCAATACCACTACGCTGTAAAAATATGCGTATGCGACGCGAGCCAAAGCGAGGGTAAGTACCTGATAATGATTTCATTGCATCAATAATAGGCGCATCTTTCACCGGCATCTTAGGCGCATAGCTTAAGTTGGAACGACTAATGTTTAGTAGCGCACATGCTCGACGATGGGTTGAACCTCGCTCAATTGCATAGCGGGCTTGCTCTCTGCGAGCCTGTACGCTTACCATTTTTTTGCAGCAATCTCCTTCATGATTTCAATTTCAAGATCGCGTTCCGCAAGGATTTTTTTAAGGCGTGCATTTTCTGATTCAAGCGTTTTTAGACGCTTAACATCAGCACATTCCAGCTCACCAAATCTTTTTTGCCAAGCGTAAATAGATGCTTCTGATACGCCATTGCGCTTTGCTACTTCTGCAATAGTGTCACGATCTGTTTCGCGTAAAATTCGTACGATTTGCTCTTCGTTGTAACGACTCTTTTTCATGTCTAGCCCTCGGTTGAGGGGGCATTATCTCTAATTTACTTTGGTCTGAAAATCCCGGGGCAGGTCAAAATATCTAAAGGAATTTTCAGGCGCTTATTATTCGCCAACCATTGGAATCAATGTTTGCTTGCAAACTAAAATCGCCGTTCGTTTCTACCGCAATATGCCTAAATCTCGGTGATATGGTAACTACTAACGTATATTAAGTGAGCGAACAATATTTCGAATGCGACCATTATTCTGAACGCCCTCATCAATTTGATCAGAGGTAAGTCCATTATGTTTATTCATTTCAGTATTCAGTGATTTGCTAAGAAAAAAAGTTGTGCCAGTCACTCTAGACATCTTAAAAACACCACTTTTTGCAAATCCCCATTCGTATATTTCCGATATCAGGGCAGTGTTAGTTTGCAAATTATTCTCACTGCCTTGGTCAAAATATTGATTTGTTAGCGCCCATGCTTTTTGCGTGCGACTATCTGGGTGTGCTCTGCCATAAGCTTCAATTTGACTCATGAGAGCAGCCGATGATAAATGTGCTTTATCTGCAAGAAAATTTGTTTTATATAAACTGGATTGGCCATCGCGCAAAGCCTGATAAATTTTTTTAAATGTAACTATTTTTTGGGTAATCTCACTTTGAGATTTCTTGATTCCTTCAAGAAATTCGTTAATCGCTTCTGGCGTAAATTCTTTACCTTGATAAGAAAGATAACGAACATTTTTCCAATGGATATTCCCTTTTTTTATTGCCTCATCCGCTGTTAATTTTTTAAAGCAAATATCTATTTTTATTTCACTTTCATTTTTGTGAATGTAATCAAAATATAATTTTTGTTTACTAATGGGGCTATCCTTTATTTTATGATTAGCGTAAATCAAACATTTGAAAATTTGAATTTCAAAAGGAGATGACTGAATGCTGGGATATATTTTTTTGATATTTTTATAAAATTCTTTAAAAGGACTAATTAAATCTGCAGGATTAAAATCGAAGCTCGCCCAGTTTGCAGGATTTTTTAACATGTCGAGAAAAATAATGGCGCCAAGTGCTGTTAGATGCCATGCAGAAGTGGGTAACGCATGAATTTTTTCTTGATCAAAACGGTGCTGAAGAGAAAAGGATAAATATTGTTTATCCAGTTGCAATAAGCCACCACCCATACTAATCATAGGATGCGTTGTGCCATTGCCCATACTCAATAATTTACAATAAAGTGAAGTGACGTTATCAAAGTCAGTGATAGCAAGAATGCCAACATAATCATAATCAATGTAATCCCAGGTTATTTTGTCCCATTGACTTGAATCATAGCCCTTCAACGCTTCGCGAATAACATCGACTTTATGAATAAAAATTCGGCGTATCGCATCAGGTGTTTCTGATTGAAGATTACTGTGAGCAATATCATGACCTTGTTTTGCTAAATGAGTAGGATGAGAAAACTCATGAACATTTTTAGCATAAGGTAAGCCTGGAAAATAAATATAGGTAAAATGAGCGTTATTTCTAAATCCATACTCCATGTCATTCAGTGTTGCCATTCCTGGTTTTGGCAGCGCTCTAACATAATCGGCACCATATCTTGCTAATGATAAAGCATCACGACCACCATTGGTTAAATGGATAAGAACTTGCATATGTTGTATTGCATCAGTCGCTTCATCATTGCTTTCTTCTTCTACAGCTTTTAGCCCAAGAATACAATTATCTGCCACAGTAACAAAAGTCAAATTATGCCTTCCCTCTTTTTCTTGATTGAGATCGCCAATTTCCGTGGTATAAAAAATCTGTTCTGATGTTGGTAAAGCAGCGATATGCCATCTGAAAATATCTTCTTGCTCTGCTGAGATTTTGATGCAATGTCCAAGTCCCGCTCGCAAATAAGGTAATAAATATTCTTTAGCTTCGTCGGTAAATTGATCGTGGTCATCAAGAATGCGATAATTGCTAATCAGCGGATAATCGATGGTTGTTTGATATCTTTCGAGTATGGAATAAAATTGCTGCAGCATTATATCGTTGGATAAATAAAGTGATAAAGCAAGTTAATGTAAATGTTCATTTGCAAAAATTACATGCTCCCAATCACCTTCTTTCATCGCTTCTTTTAAACTAGCTAAATCGGTTGGCGACAATGATTCTGTCACCACACAACCACTCAAAACCGTAGCGGTTAAAGGTTCATATTTTTTATGAAAGGCTTCCCAGCTTAGTTGTGCATCTTCTTTTGTGCAGACTCTTAGCACCACGCCCCCTTGTTAAGGATAGTTATCATTATAATTATTAATGTTTATTTTTAAGTAGATTACCACGATGTATATTATACAGAGCTAGTCTTAAACTATGCTTAAGCTAAATCCGCACATTCGCTGTTTACTTTGCATAAAAAAATTCTTATACCGCTATATTCATAAAATATAAATCATTGCTTGTGTCGTTGCGGAAATGCTTTGTAAGCTTACACAAGCTTGCCGCAACGATACTGCTGGTCAAATTAATACTAATCAATCAATTATTTCTTAAGCAAGCAATATACTGATCAACAGATTCGCTTAGATTTATATCTGGAATCACCATATGTTTTTTATTTTGGAAAAAACGATGCATAAATGGTATATTCAATGATTATTTTTTTGATCACTATTGCCCGCGCTTTTTTAATGCGTAGCAAATTCATTTGCAATATGTGTCATTTTCAGCAAGACTGCATGATACCCGATTTTTGTCCTCTAATTCAACGCTACGGGCTCATTTTTAATGCGACAGATTGATATTGTATCTATAAAAATGAATTTATATTACGGTAAAAAATACGGTAATCATTATTTTCTATACTGTTACAATTACAACACTTAAATTTTTACTATAATAACGAGGAAGGTTATGTTTTTACGTTTTAGTAAGCAAATAGATGAGCTAGATGTTCGATACCGTCCCATATACAAAAATCAGATAGAGGGGGTAAAAGATATACTTACCCAAAATTCTGCGCAGCTAGATCAGGAAGATGATAATGGAAATACACTTCTTCACGTTGCTTCTTATTATGGTCGTGTGGAAATAGCTTTGTTTTTGTGTGAGCAGGGTGCAAATGTCATGATAAGAGATAACCGTGGTAGAACAGCTTTACATTTTGCTAGAACTAAAGAGGTAGTAGAGTGCTTACTACTATAAACACCTGGTTGTGAGCGTGCAATTACTAATGTGACAGAACTCAAAGATGCGATTAAACAGGGATTAATTAATTGCATAGAAGCACGTAACATTTTGATAAATTCTCTTAAATATGCTCCAGATGACAGTAATCTGTTAGCAGCGGTTCGATTAACCACTGCATTATCAAGTCTCACTAGTTTAAAATCACGGTGTTGTTTATTTGTTGCTGATCACGCTTACAACTACAGCGAAGACAAGGTGCAAATGCTGCCGGGTGATTTGCTGGAGGAATTGAGCCAAATAAAACGAATGCCTAACTTGGAAGTCAACCCGACAGATCAGATCAAACCTCGTTGGTGCATTTTAAGTTAATAAACTTGGCATTATTACAAACTACCAAAATTCATCTTGCATTTTACAGCTAGAAAAAAGCTAAAAAATCCGTTTTTTCATCATCACTATCACATTGCTGATGGCGTCGGGTTTGACAGCGGTATGTCCTTTGAAGGGTTGGTCATAGATGAAGACCAGTGACAACAGCAGCGCGACTGCAATAAAGTACGCGGTTTGAGTAGAAGATAAAAATAATGTACCATGCCCCTACTGAAAAGGCACAATCAACGGGCTCATTTTAACCGATCAAGGATGATGATAATGATCAAAAAAGAATACTATGAAACAATTACCCCAGAAAATTCCGCTCTTGTATTAGTTGATCATCAACTAGGTTTATATACTGGTGTAAGAGATATACCAGTTGATGAATTAAAGCATAATTTAATTGGCTTAGTGAAAGCGGCTAAAATTTTTCGCATCCCGATTATTGTCACAACAACAACAGAAAGCATGTGGGGATCAATGATTCCGGAATTGCAAGAATTATTGGTCGGTATTTCTGTTATTGAACGCACGACAGTCAATGCATGGGATGATAGCCGTGTTTCGGATGCGATTGAGAAAGCAAGTCGAAAAAAACTGATTATGACCGGTATAACGACCGATGTATGTCTTACTTTCCCAGCAATTACAGCTGTGGGAAGAGGCTATGATGTCTATGCAGTTATTGATGCATCCGGCGCATTCACGGTCAAGCAAGGTGAGTTAGGAGTGGCCAGAATGTTACAAGCAGGTGTTAAGACAGTTGATTATTCTAATGTCATAGTCGAGATGTTAAAAGATAATGCCAATCCGCTTGCTATGGAAGTTTATAGTGGTCTTGATATGCCATTTGCTGGTTTGGTACAGGGATTAAATCAATATACCACTCGTCACTGAACGTGCGAAAGTTGATGCAATAAAATGGAAAATATAGTAAAACGCTGGCATGGAAAAGCTATTGACGACAAAGGAACGCGAGAAATTAATTACACGCCACCGTAAAGAGCGTGACAAACGTATTTGTGATCGAATAAAAGCAGTTCTGTTATTTGATGATGATTATAGCTACGCTGAAATAGCGCGTATCTTGTTATTGGATGACGAAACGATTCGTCGACATGTTGATGATTACCAGCGAAAGAAAAAGCTATCTACAGCCAATGGCGGCAGCGATAGCAAACTGACTGACAATGAAAAAAGCGCGTTAACCGACCATTTAGGAAATGTCACGTACCTCTATGTAAAAGATATTTGCCAGCATGTATGGCAAACATATGGCAAGAAGTTCAGTGTCAGCGGTATGACAAAATGGTTGCACGCGCATGAATTCTGTTACAAGAAGCCGCACGCAGTGCCAGCAAAAGCAGACCGAGATAAACAAAAACAGTTTATTGCACATTATAATCGTTTGAAGAAAAAAGCAGGAAAAAATGAGCCTATTTATTTTGCTGACAGCGTTCACCCGCAACACCAAACGCAATTAGTCTATGGTTGGATTTTAAAAGGCGTACGAAAAGAAATCCCGATGACAGCCTGTCAGCAGCGCTTAAATTTTATAGGTGGTATTTGTTTAAATGGCCATCGGTTCAGTTATCGCCAAGTTGACAAGGTTGATGCAGAAAATATTTGCGATTTTCTTTGGCAATTACGCAAAACGAATCCTGGAAGATATAAAATTCATGTGATTTGGGATAATGCGCGATATCATCGAAACGATGAAGTACAGGAATTTGCAAAAGAGCTTGGCATTAAATTGCATTATCTGCCGCCATACTCGCCAAACTTGAATCCAGTTGAGCGGATGTGGAAACTTATGCACGAACATGTTCGGTATAATCAGTACCATGCGAAATTTTCTGAGTTTACTGAAGCAACGTTAGGATTTTTTAAGAGTATTGGCAAGAAGAAAACAATTTTACGCGAAAGAATTACAGACAATTTTCAAATTATGCATTCGCCATTGTTCGCATCTTGAAGTGTAATGGGTATATTTTTCTAAAAAATAAAAGTATGTAAATCTAAGGACTAGGCATGAGTGATTTAATAAAAACACCACAGATATTTAATTCAAAAGAATGTCTCGCATTATCTCCAAAAACAAATAGTCAAAAATTAAAAATTCACACGGCACAAGTTGGCGATAATATAACAATTCGTCGTGCACTACCGCATCATGATCGAAAAACAATTGGAGCATGGTGTTTTCTGGATCATTTCGGGCCTTTAGATTTAAAAAATACAAAAGGACTTCGTATCGGTCCTCATCCCCATATTGGCTTGCAGACTTTCACTTATCCACTCGCAGGTGAAATTCTTCATAGAGACAGTCTTGGATCAAAACAAAAAATTGAACGCGGCCAAGTTAATTTAATGACGGCAGGAAAAGGCATTTCGCATTCTGAAGAATCCCTTCCTGATAGTATTCTTCATGGCGTACAACTCTGGATTGCACTGCCTGATGCTGTGCGACACATGGAACCTAATTTCATTCATCATGAGAATATTCCTGCAATAAAATTAGATGATCTGCATATTAATCTTTTAGCGGGCGAATTTTTAAATTCAGTTTCATCAGTTAAAGTTTATTCTCCTTTAATTGGATTGGAATTAAACGCAACGAATGATACAACATGTTTTTTGCCATTGAATCCAAAATTTGAACATGGCATTTTACCTTTGATTGGCAATATAGAAATTGCAAATGAAATCGTTGATATCGATACTCTTTTATATTTACCTTGCGGACAATCGAAAATATCTGTTCGATTGCAAAAAGGCTCAAGAGCATTAATCATTGGCGGTGAACCCTTCAACGAAGATATTCTGATTTGGTGGAATTTTGTTGCGCGCACAAAAGAAGAAATGATTAAAGCGACAACCGCTTGGAACAATCACACAGCCTTTGGTGAAGTAGAAGGATATCAAGGTGAAAGATTAACTCCCCCACAATGCCAATAAAAATAATGAACATTCAATATTACGATAAGGTTGAAAATTCATTTTGCATATTCACAGCTAACAAAAAGCTAAAAAAGCCGATTTTTCATCATCACTATCACATTGTTGATAGCATAAGGTTTAACGGCGGTATGTCCTTTGAAGGGTTGATCATAGATGAAGACCAGTGACAATAGCAGCGCAACTGCAAATGCTTGTCCTCCGATTGCAATCGAGCGTCCCACGGTTGGCTTGATCATCACAGCGAGAACGATGAGAAGAAGAAATAGAACAAAAATAACTTCCCAGAATATGTTGGGAAGATGGATGTTCGCGGATTGGATGCGTTGCGATCGCGCTTCCTCTTAGCAATCGATTCTTAAGTCTCAGAAAAATAGGATGAAACTAATTGCCCGATTAGTCCAGAAAAGATTATAACGATGGCATATTAGCCCACGATGATTGTTTTAACTGATAAAAACAGGTAAATTAGGCAACTATTATAAATAACCTCTATATAAAGATAAAAATTTAAGCTGATGAATATCATTACCCAACATCCATCCATACTCTATACTGACGAAATAGCTGATATCTGCCGTCCTTTGCAAAAACTTAAAATAAACTATTTTGCGCATGCGAATATTAACCACGCACAAGAATTATCATCAATCACAAGTCACCCCGATTTTTTTCAACATTATCTAGAAAAGCAATATTATAATGCCGACATACACATGGCTCAATTCGGATTAATAAAAGATTATTTTGTTTGGGATGTGGTTGAACGTAGCGGTTTAAGTGCTCAGATGAATGAAGATGCTGTTGCATATGGCGCTAAACATCCGTTTACCATTATTCAAAAAAATAAAGATGGCTTTGACTATTATCACTTTGCTACTGGGTTAATGGATCAGTCAATTAATCAAATTTATATTTCAAACATAGATTTGCTCAAATTATTTATTTTGCATTTTAAAGAAAGTGTAAATCAGTCAAAAAAATTAGCGAGCGCTTATGATTTAAAATTTAAACTTGATCACAATTCACCAGGATTTACAACGCAATCTTATAATAAGGAAATGGACCAAGAATTAATGAGGAAATCCTTTCTGCAAGAAATTAGAATAAATGATACTTGTTTATCAAAGCGTGAATTAGAATGCCTGCGACACACGTTAAGAGGTCATTCTGCAAAACAAACAGCCAATATACTGGGCATCTCTCATCGTACTGTCGAAGAGCACTTAAGTAACATCAAAATAAAAATGGGCGTTGCTTCTAAAGCGAAACTCATAGAAAAAGTGATTGATCATTTTTAAATATAGAACTCGCCGAATGTTTCCTTACAGACCTGCTTTTAACATACTGGATTTACATTTGGTTACATCATTGCTCTCATAAGTCATTCTTGCTTTGAACATGTTTAACTGCTGAGAATAAAACGATTGTAATTTTAAATACGGTGACGACCCAATGAGTGGCAATAATAACTTCGTTAATCGCTGGTAATTTTCTTCGTCACTTAATGATGCAACACATAATGCATAGCCTCGTCGATGATATATATTTTTATATATTTTGCGCTCAATACTAGAAAAATTAATCTTATCTGTAGCGGAGACATCTTCAATCTCAATATCCAAAGCATCCTTAACGTAATAACAGTTATTAACATGCTCTAAGACGACTTTATTGGAATAAACAGTGGCGATTAAATCGCGCATGACATTTTTGAGTTCTAATGATTCTGGGAAGCGTCGAAAGATGTCAGCCGTTGCAAAGCCTCGTGCGGAAACGGGTTCACAGTAGATATAATTGATGTCATCAGGATGGTTATGGTAAAAAGCAAAACCGCGTAAATAAGTAAGCAATTTCATTAGATAGAGATATTGATTTACGTTCGCCAAGGTAAGCTTGACATGATAAATATTCTCATTTTTGTGATCACGTTGAGTAGAAATCATTTCATAAACAATGATGCCCTTCAATACACCATTTTGCCTAATTGTTTCAACAAAGCTTACACCTGTTTCTGCACGTGCGCTTATTAGCGTATCAAAATATTGTTTCTTATTTATGTTGGATGTAGGGCATAGGGGACATCGCGGATCAAAAAATTGATAGAGCTCCTCATATTCTTCTTTAGTGAGATTTGCTACTTCCTTTGATTTCACATTAATCTTAGAACCATCGGTCATATTTAAGGTAAATTCTGCATACACGCCAGGTGTAGTGATAACATCACGGATGTAAGGTTTGCGTTGCGATATGTTTTTCATCTCATCATTAACCGCTATCACTATTTTTGAAAGTGAGGATCCTGCTACACTCGGATGCACTGTTACATGGGGTTTCAAATTTGAATAAGGCAAATTAGCGGTCAAACGTGCAATTATTTTTTTATATAATTCTTTGTGTTCTTCTTTGTTAATAAATTGAAAATAGTGAATGAGAAATTCCATCACTGTTTCACCATGTGTTTCAAGAGCAGGATCAGCGCCTTTCACCAGTAAATATTCTATTGTTTCCAAAACTTGCGCAGCATTCCTCGCCATTGCTGAGACATCCGATGTTACAAAGGCATTGCTCGACCCAAGGCAAGCAGCAATATGCAAAATAGTTTCACTGTCGAAGCGAGAGTTGGGATCAGCGCTAGGAGAGCGTAATAGCTCATACATTTTTTTACTGTTAAACTGACTAGCAGCTCTATACAATTCAAATTCAGTGAATGTCTGTAAAGATTTTTTCTCTCGCTGAAAGAGTTTATTTCGCAAAAGATAATTTTCACCAGGAAATCCCTGCGCTGCATCAATAAAAAATGCTTCTAATCCAGCGTATATCCTATCAAATGCATCTGTGGCTATTTCTGACCCATCTTTCTTTTTGAATCGGATTAAAGCCATTAGCACGGATTGTAGTTGCGCAAAGATTTGTGCTTGATTTTGTTTATTTAGATCGTATGTAAATAACAGATTATTTTGGCCTTCTATACTATCCAATTTCACTAACGCATCTTTTAGAAAGGGAAATTCTAATTGCGTTTTATAACAAACATATAATGCTGCGGTTTTATTTAGATTTGTCTCGAATAATATTTTATTAAAATAATATTTGTGGTCAAAATTAAGTTCCGCTCGGTCGTAAATACCCGCTTTTTGATAGGATTTTTTTGTTTTTTCTTCTTCCATGGCAGCTTCAGTGTCGAGATGTTTTTTCAACATGGCAGTGATAGCTGTATGGTTACAACGTGATGCTAAATCCAATCCAGCTTCATCACGTGCCTGCCAGTTGATCAAGCGATCACTTAGACATCTCGCAACAGACTCACTTTTTCCCTCAACTATCGCTTTAAAGAAATCATCGGTAGCATCACGTGTATACCACTTGGCGTTATTTGCTGTTTTCAGTTTTGTTCCAATACCAAAAAATGCATTAGGTTTTGTTCTTCTTCTAAAAAACATCGTTATCTACCAAAAATTGAGTTAGTTTTGTACTATTTATTAATATTTGCGACCAAATATCACAAAATATATGAATAATACCATACGTCTCAGCTGATTCCCGTATTTTTTACGGGTTATGTTTTTATTATTCTCCTGCTAGGTTGTTGCCAAAATAACAGGCTCTGACAACAAAATAACATCTTAAGGAGAATAGAATGCGTGGAAGTCGATCAAGTTCTGGGATACCTGACTTTAACAATCATGAAGAGTTAGCCTCATTTCTAAAAGCGATATCCGTTCCAGGAACGGATCTTCCAGGACTCTCGGTTTACCATGGAACCATTGCGGGTGGTGATGCAAAAAGCATTATATCAGGGCCTAAGAACATGGGCAGAGGATTTGGTGGATCGGGTCTTTATGTTGCTATCCAAGGTGAAAGGTCGCTTGCTGAGGAATATGCCGCCAGTAAGTCTCAGACTTACAAACGTAATCGAGTCATGCTTGAGGGTACCCTAAACCCTGACAAAAAATATCGTGTCGCTCGTATTCAATTAGTAGAAAGAGGACACGCGCCAGACATAAAAAGAGGTATTTTCCCGCCTGATTGGTCGAAGAATCAAAACCTTCAAGATTTTATGCACAGTCACTTCGATATTATCGAAGTGACTAACGCCTCTAAAGCTGGTTATGCGATTGAATCCGATCGTTATTTGGTGATACACGAACGTGCAGGAAGTGATGTCATCATTTGGGATAAGCAACCCTTGAGGAATAGAATAACGCACACAGCGCCTGGTAATAACACATTAGCAAAAATCTCGCATTTGAAAATGCCGCAATTTTCTCCGGTATATCAAGTTACATCCATGAAAAATATTCAGGAAATGGCGGAAATTTTATTGCAAAGGAGATGGGATGAAACCGGTGCTATTTTTAAATTTCGGCCAAGCGGGACTGATATTGATCTTGGCGACCCTCGTAATTTAGAACTACTGGATGAGCTGGGTAGAAAAGAATTTTGGAAAACTAAAAATGTTTCGCCAAAAAAACCGAATGCCAAGCTCGGCGATTTTTCGCTGCATCGTCAACAAAAAAAGGCTGATCCCAAGCCTCTTTTGCTACACCGTGCGGGGAAAACGGTGAGATTGATCATGCCGTTAGCAGGTGTCTGTGCAGGTGTCGGACTTGGTATCTTGATAGAATATAATAGAAATCCGAAAGGCAATTATATTTACAATGGTGCGGTGCACTTTATTGCTGACGCCGGTTCATTTGGATTGTTAGTCGCAGTGGGCGGATTCGTTGCTGGTCCGCCTGGTGTGCTTATTGCATCTCTTGCAATTCCTATGATTGAATTGACAAACACGCACAGTGATCTTATCGACACTTTATGTGAGAGAGCAGATGCACGATGCCAGCAATTGGCAGGTAATAATAGTGTGACTTTGTTTGATTCGCACGTTGCTAACACGCTCGATACAGAAATGATGCAACTTAGAATGGTGCGTGATCTTACCAAGCCCATCTTTGATTTTTGTAGTGATATCAGGGCAGAAATCGAAAATTACTTTCTTCCTGATGAGAATAGTGAACATACACATCATACAGTGAGCAAATTAGTTGAATTAGCATTCTCTCCCTTAAAAAACAGTGCAATCGGCGCTGAACCAAGTGTCAGTCCAATGATGATGGACACGACAGGTATGCCACCTCTAGTTGATGACGGTGATAACGACACACAAATATTTTTAGAAAATCCGCATGATGTTGCTCAACATGATACACGTTTCGCGGCGATCAAATTTGGCCAACTCGATCAGCATGCATTTACTCCGACTGCACCGCTGTTGCCATCCTGGGAAATAACAGAAAATAAAAATGGTTATCAAGCAGCATTCCGTTTACCCGATAATCTGCGGCCGGGTGAACTTGATGATATGGTAATTGAATGCATGCAGGGCTTAGTGCAGCAAGCAAGGACGCAATCAAGTGAGAACAATTCTGCAGATGGTTCTGCAGATGATTCTGTAAATGATTCTGAGCAAACTTCGCCGTCAAATTATTTTCAAAACAGCTCAGCAAATCCTTATGCTGATCCTAAAGAAGAACACAATAAAAGAAAGAATTTGCCTTTTAGCGAAGCAATGAAAATAAGCAGTTGGAAAGTGGATTCGACCCCCATGGGCGATGGGGTAGGTGTATATATTGGTCTGGAAAGTGGCGCGAATATCGGTCTTAATTTTAGTGGTTTTAAAGGCGAAGGTTGGACAGTTGCAGTCAGTTTTAGTGCGGAACTTGTAAATGAAGCAGGCGTTACTCTCTCGGAATTAGCAATTGCCGCAGAAAGTGCCGGCCCATATTTATGGGTAGCGATGATTGCCATGTTAATTGCCAGAGAATTGTACGGTACTTACCTGGAGAATAAAGCAGAGCGAACTGAAGCGCATATTAATAAGCATTTTCAAGAAGCCCACCGTCATGTGGATTCCTTTCAAAAGCATCTTGACTATGTTTTACCTCAATTGATTACATGGTTAAACAACGATCCGAATAAATTTAAAGAACACTATCCAAAAATGGTAAGTGAGGAATTTCAGAAATTAAGGACAAACTTAGATTACCGTATAAGACGCCTTTACCATCATCATCCAGCAGCTGCGATTAATCTTTCACTCTACAAGCAACAGCTTATGCACAATCAAGATGTCATCAAAGCAAATATTGAGAACCAAGTCTTGTATAAATCCATTAATGATAAAGTTAGAAATGAGAACGAGAATCTCGATCAGCTGACTGCCCGTTTTGAAAAACTACTGCAAACTACTCTCCCAACTAAATCGCTGTATTATACAACTTTGGCCATGCACGATTTAATTATTGAAAAGGCGATGGCAGAGAATAATGTCGATGTGCTAAGACAGTATGGATTGTTAACGCTGGAGCGGTTAGGCAATTATGTTGAATTGCCGGTGTTTCTCGCTAAGCCAGACCCATTACGTCCTAAAGAAATTAAAGCTAAACATGGTAAACGAGCTGATATAGCGATACACGCCGATAATGTGATGAATGATTTGACCAATGCATATAATCATTATAAGCAGTTAGTCGAGGGTTCTGGCAGTCTTGCTGATATTGAGCAGGCCAAGAATGCATTTTTAGATTCATTGCATAATGCCAAGAGTGTATTAGAAGAAATTAAGATTAAGACAAAGGATAAAAAGCTCAAAACGGCTGACGATTATTACGAAGGAACTCTTCTCAGTTTAGAAACAAATGTGAAATCGCCAGCACAAGACAAATTACCAGGATATTTTCCTACATCAAAATACGATTCGTTGGCTGTCAAAGATTTTATACATATGGATGAAATCAAAAAGGAGTTCATTAAAAATAATGAAGGTATATCACCGGTTGATTTGACTGCTCTTGCCGTTGATCTTACCAGCAAAGCGACATACACCGACGAAGACGTAGCAAAGATCAGTGGGGTGAGGCATCTGATTTTATCCCAAGCTCATCAGTTTCAAATGGAGGGTAAGATTGATGCGGCTCGAAAACTATTAGCGCAAACCGAAAATCGTCAATATTTTTTGCCGGGAAATATCGCTGCAATACATTTAGGCAACGCCATTGATAATGCTACGCAAGGCGATAAGCAATTCATGCGTAATCACGTCGACGATTTCAACAGAAGAATTGCTACAATCAATAATTTAATTTCTTCAGGTGGCAATCCTCTCGACGCCATTAATGCGTTATTACAAGACACGACAGGCTTGGCCAAAACTTGCAATGACAACAAAGAGGCGGCAAAGAAAGCAAAAATTATCGATCGTAAACAACCTATCTCGCATGCAACTTACATTCCACCAGTACCGAAGAAAGCCCCATCCAATGTATCAGTAGCAGAATGGAGCGACTACATTAGTACATTGGCGGCTTATGCTGAATATTTAACTAAAGTAAAAAACCATTATGCAGAAGGGAATCAACCAAAGAACCTTGAATTGTCTGGCTCGATGGATGTGTTACACGAGTTACATTCTCAGCAAAGCAATAATCTTGGCTATTATCGAGAAGCAGCTGAGGATTTAAAAAAATTACAAAGTAGTAAGCCTGACTTAGATTACACTGAGGATATCAATAGATTCTATTTTCTTCATAATGGCCAGGTCATTGATGCCTTTGTGAGACCAGTGCAAGAAATAGTTACCCGTTTTGTGGATGGCTGCGAGCCTTCCTGGAAAAAAAGTACGGCGAAGGTTGGTTTGGAAGTAGTAAATCTGACACAAACAGTGGTGCCTAATGCAGTGGCACTCGGCTTGCAAGGTATTCATGAAAAATGTTTGGTCGATAGCAACATGTGTATGTCTTGGAGAAGTTTCGAGGAGGTTGGGACGCAATTGTGCAAGGATGTAACAACTCTAAATTTTAATGGCGCGATGATTGCGTCACAAGCCTTCTTAAAAGCAGTTCAATATCTTCCTCTTGAGCCTCTTGTGCTAAAAGCAGTGCAATATCTTCCTCTTGAGCTTCATGGGTCAATGAACTCGCAAAAAATGAAATTGAGGAAATATAAAAATATATTTTTGAGAGGATCACATTTAAGTGTACGTGCTGCGTTCACTGGTAATGCGGGTTTTCAATTATATAATGCCGCGCAACAAGTATGGAGTGGTCAGTCGCTACTAACTCCCAATGTTGAACTGGTAGCTGCCTGGTCGCCGTTGCTCGCGTTAAGGGTTGCTAGAACCGGTCTTGATCTCACTAGTTGGGGCTATCACAGAGTGAAAAAGTCTCGTGGTGAGGCCATCGAAAATCCTAAGGCATATATTACCGAAGACACAGTGGGTACAAGCTTAGACTCGATTAGTGCGGTCGTATTTCTTTCTTTGATAACCGGCGGTTTAGGATGGATAGCCTGCCTTGGCGCAGCATTAGGGACTGCTGCCACAGGCTATACGGCATTTTCTTCTTCTAGCAAAAATGAAGCGACAGGCAAAGCGTTAGAGGCTGCCATGGCAAATTTCGATCACCATTATCATCTCAAATCACGTTATCACTACGCCACACGATGTGCTTATCGACTCATATTAGGCGATCCTAGCATTGAGCAGTTAAAGAAAGTAGCCCAAGGAAATGAAATACTTTTAGCAAAAGATAACACTGATTATTATTTTTATTTCACAGGAGATAAAAATAATTCTACTGTAAAACAAAAAATAACTGTTGACCAAGCTGTTCTAGCCAAATTGAGTTGGCCAACAGGGGTGGATTCATCCACCGGAAAAATTCTGGTTAATGCGCACGATTCTGAAAAAGTAATTAAAATCGCAAAAATCTATCTTCTACCTGCCTACCTGATCACGCACTATATCAAACAATGCGAATACCGCGTCAAACTTGCTGCACCGACTGAGGAAGAGCTAAAAAAAGTGACGGATGGTAGAGTTATTCTATTTACCGATGAAAATAGCAAACATTATATCTATTTTAAAAGTAGAGGTGACCAGGAGTATGAACGACAGGAAATTCGCAGTCCGCTCGATATCTTCGAAGGACCAGAATTAATAACGACAACTGATAGTGACCGCCATGATAAGGCAATGAGTTTGGCTACGCTGTATGTTGTCGACACATTTATGATGACTAGCTTACACAATATTGAATCGCTATTACGCGCAACATTCGGCGGATTAAAATTTAACGATAAGCAATTGTTCATAGCAAATAGTTCGCGTGTTGCACATTTGCACTACCGTGTACGAGATAGCTATGATTTAGGAAATTATGCTGAAGTGATCCGGCTTACAAAAAAATACCGTGATGAAAAGAAATGCGTCACCATTAATGAAGACTATCGCATTCCCCCCTACTTAGCGTGGCAAATAATTGTTTTTTATCGGCTTATGGTTTATGCGGAATCGGAAGCGTATTTATTAAAATTTAGAAAAAAATATCAAACGTACAGTGAACTTATTCATGCTACCGATAAAAAAGAGTGGTACGACGCAAATTGGAATGACTTTATACTCATGACATTGAATGAGATTGTTAAGTTTGCGTTGAAGCGATTTGTCGTTGCAGCAAACCAAGCAGAGACGCTAGAAGCTAAAAAAGCATATTTATCGAATATTACTAAGAGATACAATTATTGCGGCGACTGGATTACCTTGTTAACGGATATTGAAACAAGATTTTTAGCTGCGTTTAATTATTATCTTGTTGGAGATATGAAAAATGCCAAGAAATTTATCGATCATATTTCGGATGATGATTTTGAAAAATTCATGAAGGAAAAGAAAAATTGCCATTATGTCGATGGCGCTTTAATCATGCATAGAACGATAGGTAAAAAGAAATATACTCAATTATTGCAGCCGACTGATGGTAATACCACGGTGTCTGACGACCAACTATATACACATATTATAAATTTAATCGTTACGCAGAACTATACTTGTGCTGCGCAGCTATTAAAAGAAAGAGACTTTTCTGGTAAGCATGTTGCACTAGCCTTTTTTGCGTACAACTCATCCAATAAGACGAATATTGCCGAGGCATTTCTAGAGTTAGCATTGGAGTCCAATAAAGACATGTATTACTGGAGGCTGCTATATTGCATTTTATTGCAATGTTTGTTCTCTGTCCGATATGGAAGAAATATCACACAGATCAATAGTAATTCCGCTTGGATGTATGGACTAGTAAAGATTTGTGCAGAGCGACTCCAAACTTTTCCTATCTCTTTTGAAGAAAAACAAGCAACATCTGAGATGATAGAAGCAGCTGAATGTTATTTAAAAGATTATGTATCGCGTTCGTATCACCCACAATTTTTTTCTGTGCTATCGCCCACGCAAGTTGATGAGAAAGTAAATAAAATATTAGAGGAGGGACATCGGTGTATGCGCGATGAGGCTAAAACCTTCTTTTCTATCATCGAGGGACGGTTGGCTGGTATGTCTTATGATTTATGCACTGGCACAACAAAGAAAAAATATTTCCCGTTAGAAGCGCAAGAGGATGAAGATAGTATTTTTCACGTATTAGGTACCACTAGGGAAGACGCAATACGGCTGTTAAAAAATCATGTACGGAGCGAAGACTGGTATTTTATGAAATATAATGGTTGGAATTCAATAAAACGTGATCGTATAACGCAGCGAAAAGACGTGATTGATTTATTACTTGATTATTTAGATGCGAAAAAGAAAACCCATTATGTACGTGGGGAAGAAACAATAAAAGCAAATGTCAAGGTAATATTGGCTGATTTAGATGAAGTTAAAAAAACAAAATGTTTTATCCGTTGTGATGTTGGAGAGGTATCGTTGTTGGATGCGTTGTCACTATTGCGCGAAAATAATATTCGCATATACGTTGCGAACGCAAAAGGAGAGTTAGAATGTCTTCATGAAAAAATCCATGATGATACATTTCCCACGATTGATATTCTGCATACTTCGTCTAATGGTTTTACCCGGGATAAAACTAAATTAAATCATTATACCAAACTAGCATATTTACCCACTCAGTTAGAAGAATTAAAGGCGGATAAAGCAGATAATGTTCATTATCCGCTGAAGAATGCCCAATCAATTTCCTCTTATTCAGGACAACTTTTTAATAAGGGCAGTCAACTTGATAGCAACGGTAGAAGTCGTGAAGAGAAAGGCAAAGATAAAATAAGTGAAGCAGGAGAATCGTCATATTATTCTTGTGGCTAATAGTTTTGGTTTTGATGATATAGGTGGCTGATTTGTTGCGATGATTTTGCAAAGTATCTGCAAATTTGCAGATACTTTGACTAATCAAAATAATTATTCTTTCTCCACGGTATGACAGAACATTAATTGCTTAATGGTGCTTGAAAAGAGAATTCTTTAAAAGAAGGCGCGCGACCTAACGATGCACCTACTTCCCAATGATCTCGATAAAATCCACCACCTAAAAGTCCGGTGCACACAATTTGTGGATAGCGGCCTAAAAAATAAAAATCACCCGAAGATGATGTTACGCTTTGATGCGGTGCTCCCGATGCAAAACTAGGTGTTGCAGTGAAGGTAGCACTCAATTTGCAATAATTAACAGGGTTTGAATTATCGGTGAGTGTCCATGTCAAATTATCGCCAGCACGAAATGTTTTGTTGACTTTAATAATGATTTGCTTCGGATTGGATCTATCAGGTGCGGGTGGTAACACGCCTTGATCGATGACAGTGTTATTAATGGAAACTTCATATTTTATCGCTAACTCGGGGACGGCGTTTGCGACGGTAAAACTAGACAACGGATAGCCATTGACATTGTATGGTTCGGCATAGAGACACGTGGGAATAGCCATGAGTAATAAGAGATATTTTTTCATAATACTGACCTTTTATATACGTAATTTATCAAATAATGGCAAATATTATACAATAAAATATTCGGAGATGATAGAGGCACTATAGGTGTCATTAATCTTAATTTAAGAATATATTGATATCATTGCAATAATTTCAAAAAGAAAACGAGAGGGTAAGATGGAAGCGCGTATCGACTCTCAACATTCAATTGTTGCGAGTCAAAAAGCAGAAATAAATACTGAAATTCCTTTTTCTCAATTGCTAGCATTAATGGGGTTTAGCAAGGATTATGAACCTGACAATATGAGAATTGATGAACAAATAACGCCATGTATCAATGAGTTTTATCATTATTATCTTATCATTCAATATATATGTTATCACTGCCAATCTTCTTCTGCTCAGCAACTACCATTACCCATCCTGGAATTAAATTTTTGCCTAGAAAGATTTAATCACTATATGGCTGAATATAAACAAGCTGAGTCTGGGTATCATTCTAATGAAATAAAACAAATTGCGGCATCTTGGGCCATTGCTTATATGGAATTGCTTGGTATTTTAATTCAGCAAAATCAGGATACCCTTGAACACTACATACCATTATTAAAATTTAGAGACGAAGGTATTTTGAATAACAACATGGCAATCGATATACATCTATCCGATACTATTTTTACAAATAGAACCTTCTCAGATAAACGAGTAGAATTTTACGTAAATTTCTTAATGGGTTTGCTTAAAGAAAAAGAATGTGAATTGTTTGATTATAATCATCCAGTCAACCGGGGTTATTACATCGTAGATATATTTTATGTTTCGGCCTCTACTCTAATTAATTTAACTGAGATCCTATTGGAAGGAAAACAATATCAATACATATTTGATCTTCTTAAAATATTTCCGTTTTCAGGTATTGTAAAATTTAAATTGTACGAACATGCTTATAAAAACAATTTAAAAATAAATGAGATTTATAAGAAATATTATAAAACAAAAGAAGGCGATGAAATATTGTTTTTAAGAGAAGAAAATCTCGAAGAGAGTATGATTAATTGTATCGAGGAGCGTTGGCTTGGCAGTGAATTTATCAGTAATGCTACTCATACAATAAATGACTTTGTGAATTATGTGAATAAAAAAATTCAAATGGTATTGTCTTCCAATACACATAAAAAATCACTTTTAGGAGATATGAAAGAATATATTAATGTTGTTGAATCAGATTATTCAAGCCATGAAAGTAATTTGCTATCTGATACAGAGTCATGGCTTAGTTATTATCTTCATTCGAAACATGATCCTTCATGTTCTCCGATCATGTTTAAGTGGCTTCTATATAGACTAGTTGGAACGTTTGCTTGTTTTCCACCGGTTTTCAAATATGTCCAGCAACAAACACTTATTGGTAATGAGAGCGCCGCTGACATTGAGAGCGAGCTTACTGCGCCGATTCCATTTGTTTTAAGGGTATTATTACCATCCAGCAGCCTTAGACTGTATCAAAATTTCTTTATTAAATTTGAACAATTGAATCGGTCTAATGAAGAAAGATTCCGTCGAGATTTTGTGTCATTTATATCACTAAACACAGTTAAATTTATTAATTTACATGAAATTATGGATGATAGATTGTTTGCATTTTACGTGGATTTATGGCTTCTTCTGTCCTTCCGCTAGAACGATTTTTTAATTCATTAACTTTAATTGAAGGTGAATATTATGAACTCGTTAAAGAAATTATTTCATCTCATAAAAAAATGAAACAAAAAGATATTGAAAATATTTTTTTACTTATTTCAAATTTAAAAGAATTTATTTATGTCAATGGTGATGATGCAGAGAAAGACATGGTGAACTATTCAGCTCTATCAGGAAAAGTGAAAAGAGCAAAATCCTTCATGGATATTGAAGAAATACTCAGGAAGCATTGCGTAGAGCTATATTGTAAAAAGTTAGGCATTTCTTATAGTGAAAATATGGATATGACAGCAATTATGACAGAGCTTACTATGAAACAACTAGCACAACTTTTTGTGGGTAGAAAAGCAATGGAAAATGATATTTATAAAGAAGTGTTTGATGAAATATTGAGAGTCGATTTAAGCCCGGAATGTTCATTTGCTACTTTTACAACAGCTACCGAACAAGATTCACAAATAGGTAGAAAACTTGCCGAACATAACCAGGTAATTATAGAAAGGCTAAAAGCTGCTTCTTATGAATAGTGCTAGTCATGATGAATTTAAAAAAACAAAGAATTTCCGAGTGCAGCAATGGGATAAAAACAAAATTTCGACTTTCTTTCTCGGTAATTATTTGAGTTGTTGTTTAGCAACGAATGGTTCTCAATTTCCCGCAATTGTTCAAAGGAGAATGGATAATGCAATGTTTATGCACGTTGTCATTGATGAAAATACAGGGGAACCCGTTTGTGGTAATTGGTTATTTTTTGCGAAAGACTCTAATGATGACAATGTTGTTTTTGTAGTCGCGAATTTCTTTGAAATTCGATCAAATTATGGATCAAAAACTGAGTTAAGAGAGTTACTCGTATCTGAATTAATTAAATTTACTGGTGATTTTTCTCAAGAAATTAATGCTAAGGCATTTCTCATGAGACCATTAACTTACGGACTAATACCTGATTTTAGTCATTACAACGTAAGCGTCAAATCATTAACCCCATTTCTCCAATTAAATTTATTTGCTAATTTTTAATCTCTCATCGCAAACAGCAAACGGTAATAGTGCTTCATAATCAGCGACCGTCTTGCAGTTCGGCAGTTCTTTAAAAACATGGGTAAGATATTTCACAGGATCAAGGCCGCATAACTTCGCGCTTTCGATCAAGCTAAAAAGATTAGCGCTCGCATGTGCGCCTTCTACGCTGCTAGAAAATAGCCAATTTTTACGACCACAAACAAACGGTTTGATAGCGCGCTCACTGCGGTTATTATCGATTTCATAGCGACCATCTTCCAAGTAAGCTAATAAATATGGCCACCGCTTTAATGTATATTCGATGGCCTTTCCTAATTTACTGGAAGGCAATACGGATTGAGATTTTTCATCGAGATATTTTTTTAAGCTATCTAAAATAGGTTTAGATTGTTGCTGCCTAATTTCTTTGATTTTTTCATGACTGGCGTGCGCTGCTCTTAATGTCTCTTCTATTTTGTATAGTGCGCGAATCATCCGCACAACCTGTCCAGAGACACCCTTTTCTTTTCCTTGTGGGAGTGCTTCCACAAATTTACGGCGCACATGTGCCCAACAATTGATGCCAACAATGCCTGCTGTTTTAAATAAAGGACTATATCCACTGTAGCCATCGCAATGGAGAGCACCCTGATAGCCAGCAAAGAATTGGTTAGCAACATCAGCTTCACGGGTTTGATGATATTGATAAATGACAACACATTTATCAGGTGGCCCACCTATAAAGCACCACATATAGGATTTGGATTGCGCTTTTCTGCCAGGCTCATTCAGCACTTGAACCGTTGTCTCATCAGCAAAGGAAACATCGTAACTCAAGATAATATCCTGCATGAGATTGATGATTGGCGTAATGGCTATGCCAGCTTTCACCATCCATACACTCATTGTTTGACGGCTGAGATCGACTGATAAACGCTTGAAAATAGCTTCCTGACGATACAGCGGCAAGTGATCGCAGAATTTGGATACGGCAATATTGGCTAACAAGGTTGGACTCGCAATGCTTTTTTCAATCAATTGAGCTGGCTTTTTAGCTGCTCTTGAAGTGACCTGCACAGTTTCATCTTTTTCTTTTTTCTTTGCGCAGCATTCGCAGATATATTTCAAACATCGATGCTGTGTTACTTCAATCTTGGCCGGTATGTATTCAAGCTCTTCACTGACTTGCGCCCCGATACATTCCATTTCGCTGCCACAGGAACAAAGCTTTTCTTCAGGGATTAAATCATGGCAAATAATGTTACGAGGAAGATGCGCTGGCAGAGGTTTGCGGCCTGATTTTCTCTTGGTGACGGGTGGATTAATCAGTATGTCAATTGGTTCAACTTCTTCCAAATCCACTTGTTGAGCAATTAATTCAAATTCATTAAATAAATATAATTCATCTTGTGTTGTTGGTTCTTCCATATTCAATTTTTCAGATGAACTGCCGAATATTTTTTTTCTTAACAAGAGATTGTCATGAGAAATATAATCGATTTTTTGTTTGAGTATATTATTTTCTTTGATGGCAGCAGCGAATGAATGAACAAATTCTTCCAGTACTTTTCTGGTTTCCGGCTCTGCGTTTGTGACAATTTGTTCTAATTTATTCATGCTGCGATCTTATCAAATAACAGCATAAATATCGATGTTTTTTAAATATTTAAAAGAAATCATGAGATATTTCGCACGGAAATTGACCGATCAAATAAAAGTCTATCCCCATTAACAATGCTTGTAATTGTTTTGTTGTTATCATGATAGTTTGATCTTGTATGTATCGCGAATAATTAAATCTTCCACGTTCCAATTTTTTATAATAAAGAACAAAACCATTTCTATCCCAGAACAAAAGTTTAATTTTATTTTTTGATTTATTTGTAAAAATAAATAGGTCACCTGTCTGCGGGTTCAATTTATAGGTATCTGCTAGCATCACAACGAGACCGTCGATTGAGCGTCGCATATCAATATGCTCAGTGTAAACGTATATTTTAGCTTCAGCAGGAACAATTAACATGATCAAACCTCTATACAATTGAGCAGTGCTTTAATCGCGTCTGGGTGTGCATTAATAGGTATTTGTAGCTTTAAACCGCTCGGATAATACAGAATAAAATTATTTTGCACGGGTGCTACATGGTCAGGCTGTGTTATTTTTATTGGGAGCAACTTTGAGTTGGATTGGGTGCGCGCTGATAGCTTCGCACTCTGATAAACAAATTGATTGTAGTTAATATTGTTAGCTTCACAATAAGCAGATTGAGACATGCCGCTTGCTTTCCATTGCTTTATTATATTAACCCAATCAGTTTGACTTGTTGTTAATATGGATTCAGATTGAATTTCTTGCGATCGACCTGCTGTAGCCATTGATTAGTATCCTTATCAGTAATGTTAATAATTTGGATACTTTATTGGATGATATGAATGAATTAAATGGTGGGGATATTTTGACGCTTACATTACAACTACGATAAAATTCAGATCAAGATAGAAAAAGTTGGTGGTTATCTTCAATTAGATTATGAAAGTGAAGAGGCATCACAAAAGCGCTATTACTTAAATGCTGTTGATTTAGATCACTTTTACATATATCAAATAAAAAAAGCATGTATTGCGCAGCCGCCATCTGCTCAGTCAAATTCATTTGCATTTTTTCAAGATAATACAATTCAAGAACCTATAACAATGAATCAAGAGAGAATATTTCAGCTGATCGGATAATAGGCATGTATTTTCGTTTACATAAAACGGATGGGTGTTTTAAAAAAATACTTCCACATAATTTATATCGGCTTGCCACTGACAATGAGTGTTGTATCCCAGTGATCAAGTTTCTCGACAGCTTGATAGTACGATTCAAAAAATAATAATAAATCACTTTCCGGATTTTTTGATTGTCGTAATTGATCGTAATCAAGAATAAATTCATTAATTGCAGGAACCCATTTAGCGCCGTCTGGTTTAATTTTTTCTTGTTCAAGTCCAGGTGGATTGGGATAAGCAAAAGCAAAAAAAGCAGGATAAGGATATTTTTCATTGCTACAAGACCAACCTACTTCCACTTGTGCATCATCCATTGCATTACGAGCGATATAACCCGATGTGGCTTTATTGCTTGGTAAATGAAGACCCTTGTAACGGGCATCACGTAAATCGAGTGTGCCCCAACACAAACCAATAGTAGGTGTTATTCCATAAAAACGTGAATGAAATTTTAGTAACACAAGATAAGTGCTGACCATAATCCGCCACCACGCATTGACAATTTTTTCGTCATATATTCTTGGTGCGGTATCTTGATCAAAATTAATTGGATTTGATATTTCTTGCGGTTTTTGATTAATCTTGATGTTCACGTTCATCAAATCAAGTGCTTCGACTATTTTTCCCGTTAATTCTGCGACAGACATCGAATGAAGTTTAATTTTTTCTCTCTGACCAGTGCTTGAAGTAAAAATAATAACATGATCAATAAAATCCATATCGACAGAAAAAGCACCTAAATGAAAAGGAATCATGCCAGTTGTAATGCCGCGACTTGTTAATGGCATGGCTAAATTGGCCCAGTGAGGTTCAAAGGGCTGATTCAGCATTAATTTTCCAATCGCTTGTATGCCCATAAAAAGTAGATGCGAAGTTTGATTAAAGTCTTTTGCTGTCAGTGCCGGCCATGGTTCATGATTAATGGTTGTCATCAATAAATTCCTTTTAAAATAATTTACATGCATAACACTAATGTGCTGCTAACTCGCCTAGATTTTTCGCTAATTGTAACAATTCTTGTGAATTCTCAAGTCCGTCAATAAAGCGGCGTGGAATACCTGTTAACCCGACCTGTGCGCCGACAAGCGCACCCGTCAACATGGCGCGAGACATGTTTTGTCCGCCACCATTGATAGCGTGCAAAACAGCGGATTCAAAGTCATCAGTATATCGAGCAGCAAGATAATAAGCGGCTGGTAATTGATGATAAATAGCGCATGGCATACCGTAGGTCAGCGATACTTTCCAAGCAGGTTCAATTGTGATTCCGGGATCATGTGCCGCTTCAGCAATAAAAAGTGGTGTTAGCAATGCATCAGGCGATGAAAATCGACCAGCGAGTGGCTGATCTTGCTCGCCGCGATGTGGTCCTTCAAAATTATTTGTGATGGCATAAAATGGTAATTCACCCGCATGAACGAGCTTCATGAGTTTTTTTGAAATAGTTGGCGTTAGTTTATCGCCAGCAACTAATTGAGAAAGAATACAGTTGTAAGCAGTGGTCATTGCAACAATTGCTTCATCAGCTTGTGTGAGTATGCAATTAGAAGAAACATATTCTGCTACTTTAGATGGATAGTTTGCATAACGAGATGCCAACACAATGCAACGTTCTGCCGCTTCTGTGGTATCTGCTTGACCACCTGTTTCATGCCAGAATTTTTTTTGTATTACGCGTCGATGATAAGTTTCACGAATTGATTGATTAGTATAGCCACCAGGACCATTGACTGCTGTTCCATCGAGCAATGGAAATAATTCTTCGTCAAGTCGGCGCGTGAAATCTTTTTCTTGGTATTCTTTATATTCCACGACTGATCGCAGCAACATCACAAAAATAAGCCCTGTCTGCGAAAGCTGTCCTGCTTTCATTCCACCATGGTAACGATTAGGTTTTGGTGTCGTGTAATCGCTAATCCAGGAACCATAATCACGATGTAATTCATCAAGATCATAATACCAATGACATCCTAAACCTAAGGCATCGCCAATGAGAGCACCCATAATTGCGCCAGCAGCTCGGTCTTGAATCATGTGCATGCTCCCGTTGATATGTTGAAGTGGGTATAGCAAATGGAATGTCTGCGCCATCCAATTATTGGCATTTATATTTAATCAATGCCAATTAAGCTTTAATTGATATTTAAAAATACGAGCGTTTTTTATGCCCATAAGTTGTGATATCACTAGTAGATACGATATTTGCATGATCTTTTGTAGTTGCTGTAGATTCGCTAAATATACCTATATCATAGCCTCTTTTTCTTAATTTACGAGTTATTCTACCAATGTTAAGTTGTAACAATGATTGAAATTTTTCTCTATCGCCTGGTTTTTTTATGAAATTAAACTTAGCAGAAAAAATGGTATGTTTTCTGTGTGAATCATCGCCTCCAGTTTTGCAGCATTCACATACCAAGCTTGCAGAAGGGCCTACTACAGCTTGATGAAAATCTACCCTAAACTTGCCTTGCTTGCCTTCAAGATCTGCGGTCACATCTTCTAATTTGTATCTTTTCTTTCGCAAGAAATCATTTATAGTTGATAGTGATTTTAAGTCTTTGCGATTAGGTTCAACTGTAATTTCAAGTGCATTAACATGGTCTTGTGACCGTTTTCCTGTAATGCGAGAAAGTCCATGAGCGAGAATAATAAATGGCAACGAGATGGCAGTTGCAATAGCTGCAAAGGAATAACGTAATGCAACAAAAGGAAGATTGATAGCGCCTAACGTTAAGGCGAGGATCGGGCCTTCAATCGGATCGCGGATATTATTCAATGTATAAAAGAATATGTGCCCCAAGCCATAGGGTATGCCTAAAGTCATATAGTCAAAAATTCCTAAATGATTTCCTCTTCTATCAAAAAATGACCCCGCGAATACAAAGTAGGTATCAGCTGTTTTTTGCCAAAACCCCGTTCGCTTTGCTCTGGAATTAATAAAGACGGTATCTTCAATAACTTCGTTGAATGGATTGATGAAATTGATAAAACGTTTCATATTATTGCGTTTCATATTATTGCCCTTGATTTATTCTACTCGATTGATTCTAATTATCAGGTTATCATTTTTGATTGGTTATAAAAAATCAGGATATTGTATCGATTATTAGATTTAAATACAACTTAAAATATGGTACATGATATACTCAAAAATTTTTTATTTGAGCGTTCAGGCTATTATGACTCTGCGGTAAAAAATAGCTTTATAAATGATCACAACGTTTTTTTGGTAAATATGCACAATCATTTGTTATCATGCGGCATTGCTGAAATGACATCTCATATGGTAACTTACTGCAATTTATGGCTATGCCTAGAAAAAATTAATAAGGTTTAATAAGGAGTGTTGCAATGCATCACAAAATCATTGGCGGTGTTGACATCAATGATCCCAAAGCTATTATTCAATACATCAGTGACGCAACTGCAGCTGAAGCCAAAATCTTTCTTGAAAAATATTGTCGGACAAAAAAATATAATGATTTGCAGTGTAAATCAGTTGCTGCAATAACAGATAATGAAATTATTTGCTATACATTAACTCGAACGTCATCATTTTTTAATGATAGCCATTGTGAGAGATTTTTAAAAACTAAACACACGTGGAAAAATTTTGATAAGCATACACAAAAACATCTTCATTTAATCTCATTGCTTTTATTTCCAAAATTAAAACTGGAGTCTTTAATTGATCTGCAATTCCCAAGATTTTTATCAAAAGGAGATCGTGCACATGTAAAAGAAGAGAAATCTAAATTTATTACTGCTTTTAATAAATATCCTAACGATAAATTTATTAATTTATCTGCTATGGATTTAGCAGGCATACATCTACAAAATAACTTGCAGCATGTTTATTTTCGGTCTGCACATTTAAAGAAATCAAAGCTCAAGAAGACTGATTTATCGATGGTTGATCTCTGTAATGCGGATCTAACGAATGCAGATTTGCATAAAGCAAAACTACGAAAAAGTATTTTATGCGAAGCTAATTTAAACAGTGCCAATCTAAAAGAAGCACAATTAAAGAAATCAAATCTTTATGGAACAGAAGCTGATAATGCCAATTTAGAACAAGCAAATTTGAAAAAAGCTAACTTGATGTGGGCTTCTTTCATTCAGGCTAATTTGACAAATGCTAATTTGGTCGGCGCTATTTTCAAAGATGCAGTTTTTTCATCTGCCAACTTGAAGGGTGCAACTTTTTTACCTTTATTGTGTAAATTAAGAAAAAATCGCCATATTTTGGATGATGATAACCTAATTAATACACTTTCTTCACAACTCGACTCACTTAAAAAACAAAATTCAGCACTTTTTGATGGTATTCATGAAGTCAGGAGAGCAATTGCAAAGAATATTGTATCTCTAGTTAACGAGGTTAATGACATCGATAAAAAATTAACAATTTTGGATATGTGTGTTAAGCATCCTATCTTTTCTCACAGATCATCTGTGAAACGTTATACTAATGTCGCTCTTAGCTTTTTTACAACATATCAAATTCCGACCGATAGCCAAGCTATTTTGATTACATTGCAAAATCGCATAAGGAATAATTCGCCACTAAGATCAGAAAATCACCACTGAATTGATCAAGTGAATCTTGAATAAACAAATTTTCCGTTCTTTCAACAATAACAAACATGCTAATGTTAAGAAAAAATAATCTACGATTTTGTTGCATGCCAAAAAGTAATTTTTGCTACAGATATGGAAGAACTCATTGATCATCGCAAGCGAGAAAGTGATGTTGTTCCCGGTATCATTTTGCGACGTATGGTTTGTCTGCTTAAAAATACAGGGCGTTAGTAGATATGGCAAGCTTATGCACGTGCTCTGCGGGCAATTATCCAGTGTGGGATGAATATAATAATATTAATGAGAATAATGATCAGTGCATTGACCAAGCCTTGTAATCCATTTCGTTGTTCATTCTTTAAAGAAGTTGCATAGGCTGCTTCGCGCATTTTAGTTAGTTCATTTTCATTTTGGCTGGGGCATTGGTTTTTAACGCCCGTTACTAATTTATTTGAGCAAAAGTTTTCATTCGACTGAAATTTTTCATACTGCCATGCATTCAAAGTAAATGATGGATACTTAATTTGGATAACATCATGTATGGCCATGCCTAATGTCACAGCAAAGCAGATAATGATGATGAAGCACACGGCGAGAGCATAAATTTCAAGAATAGTTTTTTTCATAGATTTTAGTAACATCTGATAATATATTGTTCGCTATAATAGTAGTTAATAAAAAAATTTTCAACTTATTCCATCAGTGAATACTATTAGTAAAATGATCCACAACTGCTGATTTTCTTCTTTCATTTTCTTTGTTTCACTAACGCATGAGAAAAGTGGCGGCAATAGCGCATAAAATTCATCACCAAGCGATACAATCGTCTTTGGCTTTATTTGCTCTTGATTTTCAAACCGACCGGAACCAAGATAGAGCTGACATTGACGCATGAACTACTGACCATTGACCCGGTTCAGGCTCACAAGAATTGTTAGGAACAAATTTTCGAACATCATAATGAGAGAAGGAACTAAACATGACTAAGCAAAATCATAAAGCCGTTTCCATGACTGAATGGGTCGAGCTTCGTGCGCAGCTGTTGAAAAAAGAAAAGGAATTGACGAAGCAACGGGATTCCCTCACCCAAGAAATCCGCGCCTTGCCGTGGGTAAAAATTGAAAAGGAATATATCTTTCAGACGACCAATGGGAAGAAGACACTTGCCGACTTGTTTGCAGGAAAAACTCAGCTCCTCGTTTACCATTTCATGCTTGGTCCCGGATGGGGAGAGGGTTGCCCGAGCTGCTCGTTTTGGGCTGACAATTTTTCCGGGTTGCGTTTTCATCTTCCGCATAGAGATGTCGCATTCAAAGCCATCTCAAGAGCGCCACTTGAAGAAATTGAGAAGTACAAAAAGCGAATGGACTGGCACTTCGATTGGGTATCGTCTGCTGGCAGCGACTTTAATCTCGACTTCGGCGTCTCAAGCGGTGAAAAAGATGAATCGCCGGGAATTAGTATTTTCTATCGTGATGGCAATGACGTTTTTCACACGTATTTCACCACCGGACGCGGTCTTGAAGTTCTAAATCCAACTTACGGTATCCTCGATCTTGTTCCAAATGGTAGAGATGAAGCTGAACTTGAATGGCCCATGCAGTGGGTGAAGCGTCACGACGAGTATACAAAGTGACGGCCCAATGCTGAAAAGGAGTGCCATGCTCAGCAAAACATTTTATGGGGTTTTCATTCAACGTTATTCGTTAAGCAATATCACTGTCAATTTGCGACTTACCTGTTGCGAGAAATCTTGGATTAAAAATGCATGCGCTTGCTCAAGTTTGCTCAGTAAATCTTGATACTATTTTTTATAATGGTTTTACTAATTCAGCGTTAACCATTTAGATGCACCGTGCTCTCGCTTGTAACCGCTAATTTTATGCGTAGAATAGCGGAATTTTTGCAATGACACAGTTCGGTGAATACTCTCAATTTTACAAAGATCCAAAATTTTTTCTTTGTTCAGCTGTTATTGAACGACTTAAAGTATTTTTTTTAGTTGCCCAAAGTGTGTGGGCTAAAGTACTTCTCATTTTATTGTTAGCATTATATTCATCTAATGATGCTGCAATTCCTGCCATTACTTGCCATTCTAAGCGGCTAAATGTTCGACTTTCCACGACGTGTGGAATGTGTTCTTGTACACGATCAATTTTATCGGAGGCGATATCCTTCGATTCAATTAATCCAAGCTGCTCCTTCTCATCATAAAGCGGCGTGCCTCTTAATAACATTAATGGATAAGCGTGCAAAGTCGGCACGCGTTCTTTTTTGCAAAAATCGACCGATGCTTCAAAAGAACTTACGGTTTGACCGGGAAGACCAAACATAAGCGAAACTTCGGTGGCAATATTACGTTGGCGTGTTTCTGCTAGTACTTCTTTTATTTTGGCCATATTGTTGGGTCTTCCAATCAATTTTTGTTCGGCCTTATGTATTGTTTGCAAACCAAGTTCTAGTACGACGTGAGCGGTTTCATTTAGTTCTTGAATGGCATCTAAGAAATTTTCGGTGATCATTTCTGTCCGACATTGTAAAGCTAGTTTTCCGGTATATTTATTTTTTGAAAATGCATTGATGATAGATAAATAATTGGGTCCAGCATTAAAAGTAGGATCTAATACAGCGATATCCTGAATGATTGGAAAAGAAGTTAACCAAGCAATTTCTTGCATAATACGTGATTGCGAAAAGTGACGTCGCATCATGCTATCATCAGATTCGCGATGTTGGCAAAAAGAACAACGAAAAGGGCAGCCACGCTGCGCTTCCCAACGGATAAATCGTTGCGGTGTAATGACGCCACTTAAAAAAGGAGAAGGTAATTCTTCTAAATTTGAGAGTGCAGATCGTCCAACATCCTGATCGCCCGCATAATGTATGCCTTGAATAGCCGGTTTATCATCAGCAGATAAAAATAACTGAGCCAGTGCCTCTTCAGCATAACCGCGAATAAAAATATCGGCTGTCGGATAATATTTTTCTAAACCGCGCTTTACATAACTTACTTGAGGACCGCCCAAAATTATTTTTCCCGGAAATGATTGCGAGCGAATCTTTTTTAATATTTCCTGTAAATAAGGTTCATTCCAAACGAAAGCACCCAAAGCAACATCGGTTGTTTCATTAGCATGAGACATGATGAACTGAGAGACATCGTCAGCATTAAAATCAAGCTGATTAACTGACCACGATTTAGCTATCGTTGGAATTTTATGACGATACAAATTAGCTAAAATAGAAGCATGTCCTAACGATGAGGGAGGATCTTTAGGGCGCGTCCAATCTAAGGAAGCCAAAATCAGGGTTTTTCTTCTTGATTTCATGATAGGGACTCTGGTTATTTATAGTTGTTTGATGTCTTTTATGCCATGCGGCATGATATCTCACTCTCAACGCTTGCTCAATGCATTCATGTCCTCGCGTACGAATCAGAACACCAACTCTTTTTTGATCCTAAAAAACATTTCGTCGCATTGATTTTGCTTTTCCATGCAATTTCTTTTTTTCTAAGCGACGTTGTGTTGATCCAAAGGTTGGTTTAGTTTTTTTACGTTTCTTAGGCAAGATGGCTGCACGTTTTAATAATGTTTGTAAGCGACCCATCGCATCTTGTTTGTTACTTTTCTGTGTACGGTAACGACTTGCTTTAATAATTAAATCACCATGCTGCGTAATTTTGTTTTTTGCTAGGGTTAATAATCGTGTACGAATATTTTCCGGCAATGAAGGCGAATGTAAAACATTAAAGCGTAATAGCACAGCCGTTGCCACTTTATTAACATTTTGTCCGCCAGGACCTTGGGCACGAATAAACGTAAATTTGATTTCAGCTTCATCGAGTAAAATAGTGGGAGAAATTCGTATCATTTAGCTGTTTTCTCATAATCATATGACATTTAATCTGTCCAATGGCGAAATTGCAAGAATAGCGTTATTATCACGCTAGTTAGCATTGATCATTATTTACTCAGTAATGGTCAATTTGCTGTCCTTTGCTTGCGATTGGAGCAAATACCCATTTTACATTGGAATAGAGGAAATGCTTCATGATATTCTCCAACCAATTGGCTTTGCTTTTCAGTATTAAATGATGGGGATAGGTGAAAATAATGGGCAGTTGGAATGGGTTAGATTTTTTTATATTTTTAATTTTAACTATTAATACCGTTCTTGGGATGTCACGGGGCGCAACGAAAGAAATCATTTCGACGATGTGCTTAAGTGCCGCTTTAATCGGTACGATTAAATTTACGGTTCCCTTGGCTACTTTTTTTAATAGCTCACCCATCATGAATAATGTTGTTGATAATAAACTCACGCAAAATTTTATGATGGCCATTGGCGCAGGTCATTTGACGGCCGGTTTGCTGATACAAACGATGTACTCCATCAGTTTATTAATTTGTTTTGTCGGTGTGTTTTCTTTATGTGAAGCGGGTTTAAGTGTCACGGGTTTTATCGAAGCTTTTTCGTTTCCCTATGCTTTGTTAAACCGCAAAGTAGGTGGTTCGTTGGGATTTTTGCGTGGTTATATTATTAGTCTGATATTTTTAGTGATAGTCATGTTGCATGTTAACATCGGCAGAGATTTTCTCGCTGGTTCTTTTTTTGTTAATTTATTTCAATCACAGGCACAAACATTAGATAATTTAATCACTTCACGAAATGCTGCAAATTATAATCAACTTTATCAAAACCAACCTTACAACGAGCAAAACTTATATAAGGCGTTAAGTAAACCAGAAATTCCATTGCCCACTTCACAACCACAAGCACCACAAGCACCAGCATCACCGCAAACACAGCCACAAACGCCTTCACCGTCACCAAATCAGTGGGGTCAATATTAATAATTTTTTTATAAAGGGATGGTTGTTGGCGGAGTTTTACATCAAGAAACGGATAAATTATTTCAAGATGCTTATAGCAAATAAAAAAATAATTTTATTTAAAATACGACAAAATGAGGATTATCTATGTTCACAGCAAAAAGAGAAGTGGTAGAGATTAAAAAGCAGCAAAAAAAGCATTTAGCAGGTGGCTCTTACTTTTCCATCGATGTGATAGTTGAAGATGATTACACCCACGCTATCCAAATTTCACATTTGCAGACAGGTAAAATATTGCAAACGATTGCTATCGACCCTACTGATCGTACCATTGCAGGTTCGATTAATATGGATGGATTGGCAGCACTTCAAGAAGAAGCTGAAACTGTTTTAAGCGCATTGTCAGCAGCGTTATTGAGTGAGATGGGCGCAAAAGAATTTATTTTAGTTCCCGATAATTGCACCTTGCCTGATTTTATTGCACCTGAAAATTCAACGTTTACTCGTTTCCGTCATTGCAATCGAGACGAATTTAATGAAAGAACCGCAGCGATATTACGCGAATATGAAGAACTCTCTGCTGATATGGATAACCGCTTTCATTTTGTCACGGATGAAAAAACGCTGCTCGCAGACAGTGATCCCACCGAACGTTATCAAGCAATTCACGGTATTTTAGAGCAGGCAAGATTCACACCTGATAAAGATGCCGAATATAAAAATGAAGAACTTCAAGGGAAAATGTCGCGCTTTAAAAATAAATTTATAAAACCGCTCGTCATGCTTGATGGCGATAATCATATTGCTGGCATGATTAGAATATTACGCATGCAAAATGGTTTTGCTTATTTGTCAGATGAAGTTGTCGATCAAAGCATATTGCCAGTTGAAAAATTTAAAGGTGAGACGGAAGAAGAAAAAAAATATCACAGAGAAATGTTTTTACTTGCATACCTTATGCATAAAACTTGCGAATTAGGATTAGCTGACATCAATCATCTTTTTATCATCGCAGCCGCTGGTCGCGAAAAAATCTATGAGCAGGTTGGTTATGAAAATTTTCCAGCACAATTCAGCGGCTACCAATTCATGATGAACTTTGGTGCGCCAAAGCCCACATTAATTGTTTTGCAAGAACAGATTAAAGCGCTTCCCATGCCAGAAAAACGCAGTGGTTTGGTATGTGGCACTTGATGGCTCGGTAGAGAATAATCTGGCATGATGATATCACTATTAATCAGGAGTTTTTTTATGAAAAGACAAAATTGCTACGCCATCTTGTTATTATGCTTTGCTTCTTTTTCAGCTGTAGCAGAGGATGCAACCGATTTGTTACCCAATCCATTACCGGTATACATTAGTGGCAGTACGCGAGTATTGACTCCCGCGCTAGGATTTACTAAAAAATTACTACCTATTGATAATACATATACAGGTAACCCCGGTTGTTACATCGTTTGTTATTCTCATGATAAAGATAAATCGGTTTATGCCGTTGGTGGTGATGTTTATGTTGTCGGTCAAATAAGGGTTGCTGGCACCAAAAAATTTGATAGTTGTGAGCCGCAATTGGCTGCAGGTCAGGTTGTTAGCACCGTTCAAGCTTTTAAAGATCTTTGCAATCATACTTTTTCCACGGCATGTGGTAATCAATGTTGGGGTGGAAGTCAAAGCTGGTAATTTTTATTTAGCGCGGTATTAAATAATTTGCCAGGGAAGGAGCAATTATATTGATGTGGGAAAAGAAATTAAATATTGTCGTTACTTTCTTGGCAGGCTATTTATCTGCGACTGCGGCTGTTGCAACAGAAATAAATAAAGGTAAAACCTGCCCTTGTCATGCTATCCCGCATCGTTTTGTCACGTCTGCTAAAAAATCGGTTGAGCACGTTGGCATGGTACAAATTCCAGCAGGATTTTTTATGATGGGCGGTGATGATAACCAAGCCAAAACAGATGAATTTCCAAAACATAAAGTGATTCTCAACCATTTTTGGATGGATAAAACTCAAGTCACCAATGCGCAATTTCAACAATTTGTGGCGGCAACACACTATGTGACAACCGCAGAAAAAAAACCTGATTGGAACGAGCTAAAAAAACAACTACCAGCAGAGACACCTAAACCCGATGACAAATTGTTAGTTGCTGCATCCTTAGTTTTTACGCCGCTCGATCATCCTGTTTCACTCGATAATCCAGCGCAATGGTGGTCGTGGACACTGGGTGCAAGTTGGCAACATCCGCGTGGACCAAAAAGTTCTCTCGAAGGTTTAACGCATCCTGTTACCCATGTGTCGTGGGATGATGCAAATGCTTATTGCAAATGGCAAGGTAAACGTCTGCCAACAGAAGCAGAGTGGGAGTGGGCAGCACGTGGTGGTTTAGTTAATAAAATTTATCCTTGGGGCAATGAACCGATTGATGTCGGTGTGGTGAAGGCCAACACATGGCAAGGTGAATTTCCATATCACAATACGTTACGCGATCATTATTTTTATACCTCACCGGTTGCAACGTATGCTGCAAATGGTTATGGCTTATATGACATGGCAGGTAATGTTTGGGAATGGGTAGCGGATTGGTATCATCACGATTATTATTCGATGGTTAAAGAAGGTGTCACAAATCCGCAAGGTCCCACTGCAAGTTATGATCCCGATGAACCCCTGATGCCAAAAAAAGCCTTACGCGGCGGCTCGTTTTTATGCAATGAACGTTATTGCTCTGGTTATCGCGTCTCAGCCAGAATGAAAACCTCACCGGATACGAGCATGCAACACGTGGGTTTTCGCTGTGTGAGTTTCTAACTCGACATATCAAACATTGACATGACTGTTTTTTGCGCAGTATCATTGTCATTCTTGTCTTTATGGCAGGCTTAAAAACAATCATTCAATATAAAAAAATAACATACAAAATAACAAGTTACATCACAAAACCATAGGGGATAATGATATGTTCGGTAGAGAGTTAAGAAATTTTTTTACATCTTCCACTAATTCAACTGAAGAGCCTGAGCAAGCGTCCGAGCAGCAGCAACAGCGACGGCAACAACAGAGGGTATTTTAAGTAAAAAACGCATACCGAGCTTAGATGAAAACAATGAACATAAACATTATTCTACAAACGAGATGGATGATGCAAAACCAAAAAAATATGCAAGAGATGTGTTTGATGGCTGTGAGTTCAATATCTGCTATTTACAAAAAATTAAAAAAGAAGACAAACAAAGCTACTTGCAAGGCGAAGAAGATTTCGTCGTCTTGTTAAAAGGAGATAGATGGAATGGAAGAATTTCTATTGGTGTTAAACTCGGTTCTCTCTACATCGAATATCAGCCAGGCGGTAAAGCAAGTTTTGAAACCTGTGTTTTTGAAATAGATCCACGTACGCATCAAGTCAATCCTGAACCTTTATACGATTTTTCAGCAGCGCGTTATGAGGGCATCAGTTTTGATGGCATCATGATTTTTGATTTAAATTCTTTTTATGGATGTATGACAAATGTACCTCATTCATCATGAAGAAAATGAAGAAGACCAAATTTCTTCACTCGAAGGTTCAGTCATCAAATTACAGAAAAGTCAAAGCGAGCTTGATGTTGATGAAGATCCCGATGAGTTTTACTGTCCAATCACCTGTGAATTGATGAAAGATGCTGTGGTAACTGCATACGGACAAACGTATGATCGTGCGGGTATTTTGGGTTGGATGGCTACTTGTGAAGCTGAGGGTAGAGCTGTCACGGATCCCACTACGAGACAATTGTTAGAAGATAGGTCACTTTATTCAAATTGTAATTTGCAAGATCGTATCGATGACTTTATGGTTAATAATCTTGAGCAAGCAGGTGAAGAAGAAGCAGCTAATTTCGTGGCTCAAGGAATACTAAGCCGCAACAGACCCAAAGGATCGACCATGCAACAACTTTTCAAAGCTGCACCATCAGCAACGAAAAAAATCAGTATCTACGAGGAACTTCGTAAAATTCATGAGCAGACAAGAAATAAAAAAGAACAGGATGACAAAGACAAAGGTAAAGAAAAAGAAGCTGAACAAGATCTCAAGAAAACCTCCGCAGTAGAATCTGCAGAACACATTATGCCAGAAGCATTCATTTGTCCGCTCACGCGTCAGCCTATGGATGACCCCGTTATTTTAGCGCCGCATGGACATAGCTATGAACATGATTCGCTAAAACAGTGGTTGGCAATGTATGGCACCGATCCCTTAACAAATGAACCTGTGTTAGAACTTCCTAGAATTATTCCCAATTATGCGTTGAAAAATTTAATTGAGCGTTGTGTAGAAAAACAAGTGGCGTTAAAGGCGGAGGATAAAACAGGTTTAAAGATGTAATCATACATCTTTTTCCATTTGATAGGCGAGTTATATTTTGTTAATGCCTTCTCTTTTCTCTAGAAAAGTTTTTATTTCTTCGTTAAAAATCGTGTCGATTTTTTTGTTTTGTTCAGGAGAAAAAAAAGTTTGCGGAGTGTAACCTATTTTCACCCTATTACACACAGACTTTTGTGGAGTTGATGTTTCGCGATGATATAAATATCGAAATGCGCCTATTGCTTTTAGGTGATCCTCTGGCTGTAAGGCGAATTCATGCAGCCTAGTTTTCAGAATATCAAAATAAGTAGTTACATCTTTTAAAAACGGTTGTGTTGTTGATGCTCGTTGATCTGATGAGCATGCTTTGAAGGTTGCACCTTGCCGGTGAAGTTTTTCTGGGATGGCAATTGTCCACCACCACCATCCGTCTTTGTTTTCCTGCTCTTTTGTAAATTGGTCATGCTTCTGTTGGGAATTTTTTAATTTGTCTCGAATTTTTTTCTCTTCTGCTAACAGCTTACACACGACTTTATCCTGTTCTGTTGCTTTCTTCTGATTTTTGGCGGGAGAAGCTTGGACTTTTCTGGCACTTAAAATTTTTTCTAATTCTTTATTATCAGAGGCTATCTGTGTATCAATTATCGCAACTAATTTGCCTGCCTTCTGCTTAATAGCATTGGCACTGGGAATATGATCATAATTTAATTTATCTTTATTATTATTCGCTGTTTCATCTGTGGTTAAGCGATGAGCAGATAAATTACCATAGGTACTCACATCCCAACGTTTAGTGCAATAGGCTCGAGTGTGAGGAAAATTATTTTTGACTGTGCCTTCCTTGCTGCAACATTTTCTGTCTCTCTCTTTGCGATTACTCGTTACATTATCCATCGATGGAAATTTTTTTCTGTAAGCTGCATTATCCGCAATTTTGTATATTGTGCTTATGATAGCTTGATAATCATCAGCTAAATTTAATTTCTTTGTAAGGCCAAGGTCTTCAAACTCCAAACTGGCTATTTTTTTCTGCTTATTTATTACTTCGTTTTGTATTAAATGATGCCAAATTATTTTAGCTCTAACTTTATTTTCTTTCAGCCAGTAGTCGATAAATATTTTTTTGGTAATAGGGTTACCCTTATTGGTATCTTTTAATTCTTTCAAACATTTTTTGATGTTTTCCATGCGGATAACTAAATCGCTGTTAGTTAATGATTGCAACTTCATCACATCATTGCTTACCATCCGCCATGGTTCCGACAAACGATCCTTCGCATTTAAAATTCCTTTTCTTTTAAGCTCGCTCCAGACAAAAGCAGCCTGATATTGGTACGCTGTTGCAAATGATTCAACAAAACGCTGTTTAGTAATGGCAACTGTTCCTGATCGTTTACCACTGTCTTTGAAGAGACGAAATTGTTCCCAGCTCATACGCCAAGTTTGTGCTTGTGCAAAATCTTCGTCTTGAAGATTTTGTTTGGGGTAAAAAACGTTATCTCCTTCGAGGATTCGCCAATTTACTTTGCCATTTTGTATGTAACCTTCCACTACTTTTTCTATCGTCAATGGGATGTTTAATTCGTTAGCTAGAAAAAGTAAAAAGCCTGTGTTCCATTGTTCTGCATCAAATGGAGCGCCGAGATAATTTTGAAAAATTTCAAAGCCACTATTTGTAATGTGGGTTTTGATAGCTTCTTCCATGATAAAGACTAGGTCAAGATCATCTCCGTGTTTTTGATAAGCCAGTTGTAGTACACCCAATTTTTCATGTGACACAGCAGGAAATGAATGTAGCCTGAAAGCTGCATTGATTAACGCAATTCTCAAGTCATCGCTATCTATTTTTTGTAATGCTGCAACGATTTGTTGCTTGGTTTTTCGTGATAGTGGAGAAGGTGGCGTCGTGGTGCGCATAGGAATAACCTTTTCTATTTTTAGGAGGACTACCTTTTGAGTGCAACTGATTATTGATTATTACCGGATCGGTGTCAAACTTTGGGAAAAGTGCCTATTTTTTTTGATTTAACTCTATGATTACTATGATGCTTGATTCAATCAGAAAAATTATTTTGTCATTGTTGCAATGATTGAAACTGTCAGAATATTCATTTTCTAGCTATGATGATGGTATAGGCTATCAAAACGAGGTGAATACCATGCAAAGCGGCTTTGGGTTTTTTTCAGAAAAGAAAGAAAAAGAAATAGATGACTTGTATACCAAACTGAAAGAAATGTTCATCGAGCACTTGCATAACACAGCAAGTCGCTGTGCTGCCTTGTGTGGAACAACATATGATCAAGAACGCTTTTTTATGGTGGCGGCGAATCCTGAGATTGATGAAAAAATAACGAAAGGGAAGCGCGCGATAGAGCGGATCGAAGAAGAAATTAAATCAATTGACGCTATTCAAAACTTACCATTAAAACGTATTTCAAATCTTATGTTATACGCGGAAGGATTGGCTAGCACAGATTTCAATCTTTTATTTATGAAAATATTTTCTGGCAAGCTTAAAAAATATTGGCTGCCCGATGCTAAAAAATTGCTTGAGCCATATGCAGATGAACTCAAAGAGATAAGGGATCATCCCGTTGAGTGGCAGCATAAGCATGAGAGCAGTTGATACTGAGTTGATTTATTAAAAAAATAATTTGCATCGCGCCCCTTGAGTTGCCGATTTATTTTTGATAATGTGCACAGCACTCTATCTCAGCACCCCCTCATCGAAAGGACTTATCAGAATGAAAATTCGGTTACTATTTTTTACGTTGGCATGTTGCCTGGCAGGATGGCTGACATTGTCAGATGTGGCACTTGCTGCAACGACGGATAGTACGCAAATTAAAAAAATCTCTTCGCACACCAAAACATTGCAAGCAGAGCTTAATCAATTGCAAAAAGAAGTGACGGTGCTGAAAAAAGAAATCAGGAATGGCAATAAAACAACCAGGAATCCACGCGCTAAACATCAACGTGTGGCAAAGGCTACTACTAGCGCAGAGCAAGAAGCCTACGTACCACCACCAAGTGCACGATTGACGCGAAAGCAACTCTCGCTGTATCGAAATGAAGAAATTCAATATCTCCCCTTTGATCTTGATGTTCCCGGTCAAGCATTTGTGTCGACGGGTCCTTATGTCGGTGTGCCTATTCAATATGCAGGTTCAAATTTAATCGTTAACAGTCCGAGTGTGAATACAGATGTGCAGTTGTTGGCAATACGAAAAAGTATTTTGACGCAACTGACCGCCATGGGTGGCGAAATTTTTAAAGAACCTTATCACTCGCATTTGTTGTTAAGTGGTTTAGTCGAAGCGCAAGCGGGTTATATGCGTCCAGGTGTCGGTGCCTCAGCAACAGACATTGATGTCTCCAATGTGTCTATCGATGCATTTTTCTTAGGCCCGAGCGAATGGACCTTGGGATTTATAGAATTATCTTACAGCGATAATCGCCCGATAGCGGTTACCTCAAGTTCCAATGTCTATGTGAATAAAGCATTTATCACCATCGGTGATTTTGCTAAATCACCATTTTATGGCAGTGTTGGTCAATTTTATGTGCCCTATGGTACTTACGCATCGGTAATGGTTTCAGCACCTTTCACTCAGCTACTGATGCGAACCAAAGCGCGATCCCTATTGCTTGGTGTTCAGCAGCAGCAAAAAAATGCTTTTTTTGGCGCAATTTATATTTTTGCTGGCGATAGTCATACGGGTGCACAAAGTAAAATTAATAATGGTGGTATCAATCTCGGTTATAAATTTGCTATCGGTTCTGTCAATGGCAAAGTAGGTGCGGGTGTCATTGGCAATACGGCTGATTCAGTCGGCATGCAAAACGGCAATAATTTTGCGAACTTTGAACGCATACGTCACCATGTGCCCGGTTATAATTTGTATGCCCTGTTAAATATTGGTGAAAAAATTAATCTCATTACCGAATATGTTGGCACATCCAATCGATTTAGTCCGGGTGACATGTCATTTAACGGTCACGGCGCAAAACCGTGGGCCTTGGATGCAGAAGCCATTTATTCCTTCACTATTTTTAGCAACAAACCCGCATCTGCTGGTCTTGGGTTTACCAAATCCAATCAAGCACTGGCACTTGGCATACCACTGAATCGCTATTCCTTGCTGCTGAATATGTCATGGTGGCGCAATACCTTGCAAAGTTTAGAATTTCGCCGCGATGTTAATTATGCGAAGAGCAATACTGCAACCAGCGCGGGTGGCTCCGCATCGCCCAATGTGCCGCAATCCGGCAAGGCAGATAACGCAGTGACGGCACAGTTTGATTATTATTTTTAGAGGTGCATTGTCCATGCCAACGCTGTGTCATGCCAGCGAAGGCTGGCATCCAGGGATTCACTAAAAAGACTGGATGCCAGCCTTCGCTGGCATGACACAGCTTTCTTTGCATCACGCTATAACGCCTGCAATTTTTCCAAATACAATTCATCCGTTGGCGTCACACCTGTTTCTTGTGCTTGCCACAAAAGTTTAGCTAAGCAGGTCATCATTTTATGTTCACAATCATGCGCCGCATATTGCGCCAGTAATTTTTGCTGTATGGCGACTATGCCTGCAGGACGATTGGTATTCACTTGTTCACGCAGACTAAGATGCAGGCTCATATGAAAAAAAGGATTTTCTTCAATAGCAAATTCTTGGTGAGCATAATCGCTGGGTTTATTTAAAAGCGTATGGTATTCCGGATGTTGCAACATGATGGTAACCAAAGCACTTTCTATGGGTTGCAATGGTAGTGCAGCTTGGTATTTCTGCCAAGCAATAAAAAAAGCGTCGCGGTAAGTGTCACGGTTGTTGGCATACATTAGCGGATGACCGTTTTGTGTTTATACTCGCAAAGATCACGAATAAGACAAGTGGGGCAGTGGGGTTTGCGGGCGACACAGACATAACGGCCATGCAGCACTAACCAATGATGCGCATCTTTTTTAAATTCATCCGGTATTACTTGCATTAATTGCTTTTCAACGGCGAGTGGCGTTTTGCCATGGACGAGACCAATGCGATTCACCACCCGAAAAATATGCGTATCGACGGCAATTACAGGTTCGCCAAAATACGTATTTAACACCACATTGGCTGTTTTCCGACCGACGCCTGGCAGCGATTCGAGTGCTGCACGCTGTGAGGGTACCGTGGAGTGAAATTGTTGTACGAGACGCTTTGCAGTATTCATCAAGTATTTTGTTTTATTTTTGTATAAGCCTATGGTTTTAATAGACATTTCTAACTTTTTTTCACCGAGCGCCAACATTTTTTCGGGCGTATCGATGTGAGCAAATAAAGGCGCTGTGGCTTTGTTAACCGACTTGTCTGTTGCCTGAGCCGATAGAATAACAGCCACCAATAACTGAAAAGGATTGCCATAAACTAATTCCGTCTGCGGTTTCGGGTTAGCTTGACGAAAGCGTAAAAAAATAGCGCGTATGGTTTTACTATTCATAGAGACACTGCAATCTTAACTATATATTTCGTGGCTACAATCATAATATAATCCGCCGCAAATAAGCAGCACAAAGGTGAACAGCATGAAGCCCTATATCAGCATCGTTATTCCCGTTCATAATGAGCAGGAAGTGCTTGAAGAGTTGTATACCCGCTTAACGAATACGCTGGATAAGCTAGATAAACCTTACGAAATCATCCTGACCAACGACGGCAGTACTGATAATTCAGCAGTCCTCTTACAAGCCTTGCATGAGCGTCGTCCACAGCATATCCGTGTCATACACTTCAATGGTAACTTTGGTCAGCACATGGCCATCATGGCGGGCTTTGAGCGCGTCCGTGGTGAAATCATCATTACCATGGATGCCGACTTGCAAAACCCACCGGAAGAAATCGGCAAATTAGTGGCGGCGATGGAAGCAGGACACGATGTGGTCAATGCCTTCCGCGAAAATCGGCAAGATTCTTGGTGGCGCTTGCAAGTGTCAAAGTGGCACAACCATCTGCGCGCTTGGATGATGCCTAAATTGAAGATGCAGGATGAAGGTTGCATGTTGCGTGCCTACCGCCGCCATATTGTCGAGTTAATGGTGGCAACGGGTGAGAGCAATACTTTTATTCCAGCGCTCGCCTTAACTTATGCTGCTAATCCCACGGAAGTTGGTGTGGCGCATGCTGAAAGGAGTGCTGGTACCTCGAGTTATAATTTATATAAACTCATACGCTACAACTTTGATTTAGTCACCGGCTTTTCTGTTTTTCCTCTGCAAGTTTTCACCATGATAGGCGTTTTAATTTCCCTCTGTAGTTTTGCTTTTGTGGTTTTTTTAATTCTGCGACGTTTTATTGTTGGCCCTGAAGTGCAGGGTGTCTTTACCTTATTCGCAATTATGTTCTTCCTTTTAGGCATCGTCTTATTTGGCTTGGGCGTTGTCGGTGAATACATAGGACGCATCTATCAAGAAGTACGAAAACGACCACGTTTTGTGATTCGCGAAGTCATCGAAAGACCGCTTGATGAATCGCCAGTGAGAATTGCATATGAAAGTGAAGCGAGCGAAGCAAACCAAAGTGGATGAACAATTTAAATTAATAGAAGTGATGAGCAACCATGCAGGATGCAAAAAAGGATGTGTTATTAGCAGGGGTTGATGAAGCAGGACGTGGACCACTCGCAGGGCCAGTGATGGCAGCAGCAGTGATTTTGGATCCGCGTCATCCCATCAAAGGATTAACCGACTCAAAAAAGCTGAGCGAAAGTCAACGTGTTAATCTTTTTCAGCAAATTCGAAAATATGCACTTGCTTGGTCGGTCGCACGCGCGAGTGTCCAAGAAATTGATGACATTAATATTTTGCAAGCCAGTCTTTTAGCGATGCAGCGTGCGGTGAATGCCCTGCATATTGCGCCGGAACTTGCCTTGATTGATGGCAATCAGTGCCCCGCTCTCAGTTGTCCCGCCTTGGCGATCGTTCAGGGCGATGTTTCGCAACCCGCGATTAGCGCAGCTTCCATTGTTGCTAAAGTTTGTCGCGATAGAGTGATGCGCATGCTCGATAAAAAATATCCCGCCTATGGTTTTGCCGGACACAAGGGTTATGCAACGCCGCAACATTTAGCAGCACTCGAGCAACTAGGTCCTTGTCGTATACACAGACAAAGTTATGCGCCAGTGGCAGCTTGTTTGCAGGAAAAATAGAGAGTATTCACTGAACTGTGTCGTTGTGCCAGCAATTGTCATGCCAGCCTTCGCTGGCATGACAATTGCTGCCCTTTTCTACTCGCAATGACGGAATTTAAGAATTTAAGCAGTTGCAATATGGGAAACGAGGGTTGGTCGGCGAGAAACATCGGCACCACCGTAAACCATGGTAATGTCATTTTTAGTTTGTTGTGAATTCACGCTTTGCTTTGTTTTCCATGCGGAACCAAGTGCTTTCAACTGTGCCGAATGGCTATTAATATCTGCAAAACCACCCGTGCTAATTAATAACGCGCTCACCATGATCACTAACTTGTTAGGGATTAATCTTTTCATTTTTCCTCCCGGTACAAAATATACACATTTAAAAATTATGCCCATTATACAAAAATTACACAAAATAGCCAATAGGGCAGCAAAAATAAAATTTTGGGGATAAAAATGGCTGGTGCTAAGAATACGTTAATAATGGGTACTTATAATACATTCATCAACATTAAAGAAAATAGCGAAGGATGGCAAAATGCTTAGCAAACGCTCAGAACGCCGCAGTAGACGTACCAGATACTTTTGGAATCATATTAAGTTTAAAGACATAAAGGATTTCAACTTCTATAAAGTCTATAAACTCACTAACCCTCCCAGCCAATATCCTTATTGGATGGAAAATATGGTAGTAGCAGCGGATAGTCCAGATAGGAAAACGCCTCAGCCGACAAATTGGCTATGGAATGTATTAATTACGGGTCGACGCCGTAAAATGTGCTTAGAACTTTTGATTAAATTTGGTCTTCAGCAAGAAAAATCTCGTTATATCTCGGCGAAGGATACAAAGTATAGCCAATTAGCCGTGACTGCAAAAACATCAGGAAATAAATCGGTTGCACCGGCAAAAGAAGAGCAAGTCACTAAACCATCAAAAGAAAAAATAGAAGAAGAAATTGAGATTTGGACGCCGGCAAATCTTGTGATTGTACTGTTAGATTATTACACCTATTTATTGCAGATTTCAGAAGATGGGATTATTGCAAAGGAGGCTGAAGTTGACTTGACAGGATGTTTAGACGACTTGGTGAGAAATTTTATTAATGTGGCACGTCGTCATGTCGATAAAAAAGAAATACGTAATGAGGAGATTAAAAACGCTAAACAGGATTTACGGGAAAAAATGCTCGATATTTTACATAAATCGCGCACTAGTAGCTTTGATCCAACCATTAGAGAGATTGAGGAACCCTCGTGGCGAGAAAATATTTATAACACTTGTCTCTCTATCTTGCGTGCAATTGGTTCAGGGATTAGCGCAATGGGTCGCTTGCTAAGAAATCTTGGGTTTCTTATCAATTCTTGTTTTTCGGATTGTTGTGCGGAACCAAACCAGGGAAAAAAGAAACATTTAACTTCAAGTGGTCTAACCGGGCAAACGCTTGGCCACAGCAAAAAAACGTTGGTGTCTCACTACGGTAGTTTTGGTTCAAGCAGTGAATATCAACGACCTGTCTCTCGTCCTATGCAAACCTATCCTGAGCGCCCAGCTTATGCTGTTGGCGGGCCAGTTACCTGGGCTCCACCAACAAGATCGCATCATTAAAGCAAACCATAGATTCATCCACCACATCCTCCGCATCCAACTCCGCCCGCTCAATTTGCACGAAGCGCTGTGAAATTTTGCGTGATGAAATGTGGACTTGTTCGACATCGGTATGGGCTTGTGCAATGCGTTTTGCGAGGCTGTCCATGCGCAGTTGGAAGCGCTCAAAATCATGACTGAGTAGACGTAAATGTTTTTGTATCTCGTGCACTTGTTTGCGTGTTGCTGCATCTTTTAACACGGCGCGAGCGGTAGTGAGTATGGCCATCATTGTCGTGGGTGAGACCATCCACACTTTGGCTTTTTGCGCGATTTCAACTAAATCATAATGCCGTGCGTGAATTTCAGCAAAGATGGCTTCAGCAGGAATAAACATGACGGCACCATCTGCAGTTTCACCAGGAACAATATATTTTTCGGCAATATCTTGTATGTGTTTGCGGATATCTAGCTTAAATTGCTTTTCAGCAGACTGCCGTTCTGCATCAGTGAGTGCGCTATCAATGAGAAGACGATAATTTTCCAGCGGAAATTTCGCATCAATGGCAATATTGCCAGTGGGTTCTGGCAAAAATAACATGCAATCTGGTCGTTTGTTATTGCTGAGTAAATGTTGAAAATTAAAATGCTGCTCGGGAATCATATTGCGTATCAAGGAAGATAATTGCACTTCGCCAAAGGTGCCACGCGAACGTTTGTCATTTAAAATTTCTTGCAAACTGACGACACTGTTTGAAAGTTCGCTAATTTTCTTTTGTGCGGCATCAATTAAGGCTAAGCGTTTGATGACGTCACTGAAAGTTTGATTCGTTTTTTCAAAACCATCTGCCAATCTTTTTTCTACTTGCTGATTAATTTCCTGCAACTTTTTTTCAGTCGTATGTGTCAGTTGCTCGACCCGCTTACCCAATTCCTTAGCATAATCGGTCAGTGCTTCTTTCACTTGCAGACGATTTTCCTGCACGCCTTTTTGCAAGGTATCTTGCAATACTTTTAACGCTTCAAATTGCCTTTCTTCAAAACGTGCACGGTGATTGGCGAATGCTTGCTGCAATTGTTCTTTGAGCTCAGCCGATTGTTGTGTTTGTTGCAGACGTGCATCACTTACTTTGTTAAGAATCGCTTCTTGCAGACGAGAAAAATTCAGTAACAAATTTTCTCGCAGTGCTTGCTCACTCGTCAGTTGCGCTTTCGTCATTTGAGCGAGATGCACTTCAATGCGTTCACTCGCTTTATTCTGCTGTGATCCTGCTAGTATTTGTTTTACCACCAACAGGATCAACATGCATAACACGCTGGCATTTAAACCGATGAGCAAAAACCAAGACAATGGCAGCATCCTTATTTTAACGCGACCAGCGGGTTCGATGCTGGTTGTAATGTTTTAATCAAATGGTTTTCTTGCATGAATTGCGCAAAATGCTGGGTTTCTTTTTTATTAAAACCAGCAGGATCTTCTGCAAAATAAGGCATGGTGGCAAACCAAGCTTGACGATTTAGCGCATTGTTGGCGTCAGGATAGAGCGCTGCAAATTGTTGCCAAGCCATTTGCGGATGTTCATCAATATATTTCACCGCTTTTTTGACCGCGGTTAAAAAACGGGGAAAACGTTTATCTTGAGCATGTGCTGATTGGCTGACGAATATCAGTTCACTGTAACTTGGAACACCATGTTCTTCGGGGAAAAACACGACTAATTTTTGATTATTCAATTCCAGTTGTGGCACTTCAAAATTGCGTCCCATACCAGTGACGGCATCCACTTTGTGAGATAAGAGTGCTTGCGTTAAGTTGTAATGAACATTAATGATTTCGACATCGTTAGCAGATAAGCCTTGTTTTGTCAGCATGGTTTTCAGCATGACATTCGCGGCCAAACCGTTGCCACTGACACCAATGCGTTTGCCTTTCAAATCAGCGAGCGTTTTGATGCCGCTGCTTTTGAGTGCCACTAAACAATCAAGCGGTTTATCGACTAACGTGCCAATGCGTATTAATGGTAGGCCTTGGTCGACTTGTTCGAGGTAAGCCGGTTCATAAGTAATTGCAAGGTCGGCTTTGCCGGCAGCGACCATTTTCGGTGGATCTGTTGGATCTCTTGGACCAATGAGTTCAACATCCAAGCCTTGTTCTTTGAAAAATCCCTGCTGTTTTGCGATGATTAACGGCGCATGATCGGGATTAGGAAACCAATCGAGCATGACAGTGAGCTTCTGCAGTGGCAATGGCGCTGCAAAACTCGTTGCCGTTAAAAGGGTCAAGCACAACAAAATTAATTTTTTCATCGGTTACGCTCCATTATAGTGACGCTGACTTACCATCAAACTCGCACTCGTGCCATTGATCGACACTGAAATAGTGTAGGCGTGTGATCATGATAATAACAATTAATGCGGTAAACATCCTAGCTATTTGCAAGCGGGCTTCTAATACAACCGTAGCACATCATTGGTGATGGCTTGAATTAAAATGAATAAAATAAAAATAATGCCGAGACGATAAAGCAGCATTAACACATTTACCGGCAATGAACGTTGAAAAATAAATTCAATCAGCTGAATAAACAAGTGACCGCCATCCAATCCTGGAATCGGCAGCAGATTAATAATGCCTAAAGAAACGCTTAAAAATGCGAGAAAACCGATGAAAGAAAGGAATCCTGAGTTCAATGCATCACCCGCCGTTTGAAAAATGGTGAGTGGACCACCTAAACTTTGCAGCGATAATTTTCCCGTCAGCATTTTGCCGAAAATTAATAAATTAAAATAAGTGAACTGCGTGATCTCGAGAGTAGCATGTTGCATGGCGAGAACGGGGCCATACTGAATTTTATGTTGCAAAGCCGCCGGCCAAACAAAATGCGGACCTATGCCTAAATATCCCGATTTATGCAGCCATAAATTGCGTTGGTCGCCAACCGTGACGGGAACGTTGATGCTGTGACCTGCACGGATAAGCGTGAAGGTGAGCGTGGCGCGAGGATGCTTGATAATGTTGTTGGTCAGTGCTTCCCATGTTTTGATCGCGACGTGATTGACGGCGATAATTTTATCGCCCAGTTGCAATGGACTTGCTGCAGCAGGCGACTGCGGTTCAATCACACCAATGATGAGCGGAACATCGGGTTCGTAAGGCATGATGCCTAAGCTGCCAAGTGGGTCAGGTGTCAGTCCGGATAAATGCCAATTAGAAATATCGAGCGTATGCATTTCAGTCGTCGTGGCTGTCGGATTTTTCACTTCAATGAGGATGTGATCTTGATTACCCACATGCGCGATAAGACGAAACAAAATGCTAGACCAGGTAGAAGTTGGATGATGATCAATACTCACAATTTCCTGATTCGCCACCAAACCACTTTCCGCTGCAATCGAGCGTGGATTAACAGTACCAATAATCGGTTTGATGGTGACAAAGCCCATCATGAAAATTACCCAATACAAGAGCAGTGCGCAGAGTATGTTGGTCATGGGACCTGCTAAAACGACCAAGAATTTTTTATAAAAAGGTTGGCGATTAAAAGCAAACTGCTGTTCAGCTTTAGCAACGGTGCCTTCCGTTTCATCCAACATTTTCACATAACCACCGAGCGGAATGAGGCCCACGACATATTCCGTTCCTTTTTTATCATGCCACGTGCAGAGCGCCTTACCAAAACCAATAGAGAAACGCAGCACTTTGATGTTAAACCAACGCGCTACCAAAAAATGTGCCGCTTCATGCGTGCCAATGACAAAGGTGAGGGTGAGTAAAATGCCAGCGAGGGAGATTAGCGCATAGAGCATGGCTGATTATTCCTTATGATAGTCGTCATAGATTATCACGAGGCGGGATTAGAACAATAAACTGTCCAAGTAAAAGCAAGAGGAGCCATATTTCCACACGAACCACCGACTTGTATAGAAGAGTTAACATAAACGTTATAGCCACCAGTGTTACCATTTGGTGCTTGGACATAACCGGGATAACCATTTGCCGCGGGCATACCTAAGATGGGGCAAGAGGAATTGCCACTACCACCACCCGCGATGGGCGTACTTTCTATTGAAACACTTACCCAGGCGTTGGTTCCATTTGGACATTGATCATGAGTGGTCCCAACTAAGGTAGGCGTATTTGAGGATAAGGTGTTTAATCCTTGACCCATGGCGAGAACATAGGTTTGTGCTGGATTCACTGGGTTTGCATAAAAATTAGAAGTACTAGTATCGATGGCATAGGCCAAACTGGTCCACGCAAGAAAAGGAAAAATAAGCAAGAAACTTGATTTTAATAGGTTCACTCGCATGATGATTGCTCCTCGCTGAGCTGCTTAATTTTGTATTGAGCTATCTAAAAGTATAATCGTTTTTGCAGTATTTTGGTAATGACCGTGGCATTTTTTTGAGAGCTGCAAATGTATTTTTGATTTATATTTTTCATTGTTAGAATCATCCTGCCACTACATTGCGAAAGATGTATGCCAACGTTTTCGAAATTATTTTCGTCGCTGCCTCTGCCGCGTTAATTGAGCGAGAGCGCGAGAGACAGGTTTTGCAAGGTGATGTTTATGTTTGGCAAATTTAATGGGCCGCGCGTTACCTCTCGGATCGATCGCTTTGATACGAACACGTGCAGTGCCATGACCGAGCATGCCGAGTTTTTTGGCCGCAACGTAAGATAAATCAATCAAGCGATTGCCTTCGAAGGGGCCACGATCATTTACTTTCACAATAATTTTGCGCTGATTTTTTAAATTGGTCACTTCAACATACGTGGGCAATGGTAACGATTTATGTGCTGCTGTCATCGCTAACATATTGTAACGCTCGCCGCTTGATGTGCTGTGCGCATGAAATTTGGTGCCATACCAGGAAGCGATGCCGACGGCTTCGTAATGACGACTGGACTTTAACGTGTAATAGCGTTTACCAAAAACCCGATACGATGTCATGTTGCCGCGTTTTGCTAGCGGTTCGACTTTGGGCACGGCATTTGGAATTCTGCGCTCATCAACGTAAAAATTAGGTGGCCCATCTTGCTTTGCCAGATGAGAACTACAACTGCTTAATAAAAGAATGAAGGCGACAACAAAAACAGCTTGAACGTGGCGAAAAAATCGATGTTCCATAAGTTATCTATTCCTTAATGCAGAGATGTAAGTACTGAGCTGATAAACCGCCATGGCATACAAATCACTCGGATTATAGCGTTTAATCACCTCAAAATTATTGAAGCCCAACCAGTATTCTTGACTTTTTCGATTCTGCAATTCAATGATTTTTGCTTTGAGTGTCGGCTGGGTGACTTTCGTTTTTGGTTGGATACCGTATCTGGCAAGTGTTTTGAGTGTGTAAGCTTGGTTGCTGTGGCTTAACAAATCACGGTAACGATTGCCGGTGATGAGTGCGGGTGTCGCGATAGATTGTTGCGGTTTCCAGCCATGCATTTTGTAATAGTTGGCAATGCTGCCGATAACATCCACTTCATTGTGCATGAGATCAATTTTGCCGCTCTTAGAAAAATTCACCGCATAATAACGATAACTGCTGGGCATGAATTGCGGTTGTCCAATTGCGCCTGCATAAGAGCCATACACCTTGAGTGGATTTAAGTGTTGCTCACGGGTTAATAACAAAAATTCTTCGAGTTCGGTGCGAAAAAAAGTGGCGCGAGTAGATGGACTGAAAGCGATGTTGGTGAGTGCATCAATGACGCGGTATTCACCGGTTTTTTGACCATAGCGCGTTTCGACACCGATGGTGGCAACGATGATGCTCGCTGGCACACCGTAAATTTGTTCTGCTTTGTTAAGACTCGTCGCATATTTATTCCAAAATTTAACGCCATGCTCAATGCGCCATTCATTTACAAACAAACGTTGGTAAGTATGCCAAGTTTCTTTTTCCAATGGTTTTTTAATATGCTGCATTACTTGCGGGCGGATTTTAACGGCGCTAAAAAGGGCGATTAATGAAGGTTTACTGAAACCATGCTTTTTAACCATTTTATTGATGAATGCTTGGACATCCTGACGGTTGACAAAATCGGCATTGGCATAAAGCGACTGGCTGAAAGTGGAAAAGAGTAGTGCGATCAATATTACAACGAGTTTTAGCATGCCATTCCCTTATGTTGTCACAAGCTTACGATGCGTTTGTATAGACATCAGAATACCGAAACTTGCCATCACCGTCACCATGGATGAACCACCATAACTAACGAGCGGCAAGGGAACGCCGACCACCGGCAAAAGACCGGTGACCATCCCTATATTGATAAACAGGGAAACAAAAAAAGTAAAGGTGATACTGCCAGCTAACAGACGCGAAAAAGTATCTTGAGCGTGCAAGGTGATGGTGAAGCCACGATAAATAATTAAAAAATAAATTAAGATCAAAATAAGACTGCCGACAAAACCTAATTCTTCACCAGAAACGGCAAAAATGAAATCCGTGGAATGCTCAGGTAAAAAATGCAGATTAGATTGAGTGCCATTCAACCAACCTTTGCCAAAGAGACCGCCTGAGCCTATCGCAATTTTAGATTGAATAATGTGGTAACCCTTGCCAAGTGGATCGCGTTCCGGATTGAGAAAGGTCAGCACACGTTGTCGTTGATAATCGTACAAATGATACCAAATGAAGGGTATGCAAATGGCAACGACGACGGAGAGCCAGGCCATGATTTGTGAACTTAATCCAGCAAGAAATAACACACTGCAACCTGCAATGATCAAGAGTATGGCCGTGCCAAGATCAGGTTGTTTCGCAACTAACAGTGCAGGAATAAAGATAATGGGAATGGCGATGAGCAGGGATTTTGCTGTGAGCGGCAAATGTACTTTATGATAATACCAAGCAAGCACGAGAGGAATTGCAAGTTTCATCAGTTCTGCTGGCTGAAAATGCATGAGCCCTAAATTAAGCCAACGTTGCCCACCCTTGCCTATGTGTCCTGTGAGCAGCACTATCACCAACAAGATGAGGGCGATTGCATAAAGAAAAATCGCAGCGCGTTGCAGCGAAATCGGAGGAATTTGCGCAAAGATGACCATCACGCCAAAAGCAAATAAAAGATGCATGACTTGCATTTCGACAACACGTAATTGTTGATTACTGGCACTGTACAAAATGAATAAACCCATCGCTGTTAGTAACAATAAAAAAGACAACAAGGTAATATCTAGATGAATAATCTGCCAGATACTGTGATAACGCGTTTCATGAGTTGGCTTTTTCAACAGGTGTTTTAAGCTGTCGATACGCATGTTCATTGTTTCCTAAATAATGATCGAAGATAACACGTGCTGCTTCAATCGCTGCATTGCTATTTTCGGTAATGATGGCGAGTGCAATTTTTGGTTGCATCACAGGTGCAAAGGCGATGAAAAGATGGTGGTCACGCCACTTCTCTGGCAAGTGCGTTTGTTTATTATCTTCTTCATCTGGATTACGTCGTGATATCACTTGCGCGGTACCTGTTTTGGCAGCCAAGGTATAAGACTGCTGACGGCCATAACGACGCGCTGTGCCTTGTGAGGAGGTGACAACATCGGTCATGGCATTGATCACTACTGACCAGGCCATGTCATTTTCGAGTAGCACAGGGCTTAATGATGTGGGCGCTTGCGCCGTATAATTTTTTCCTGGTATTTGTTCGCCCAATAATAAATGCGGTGTAAAACGTTTGCCACGATTGGCAAGTGTTGCCACAGCACTTGCCAGTTGCAATGGCGTTGCTTGCATATAACCTTGGCCTATGCCTGAGAGTATGGTATCGCCCTGATACCACGCGCTGCCTTTTGCTTTGCGTTTCCATTCGGGCGACGCAACAATGCCAGATAATTCTTCTTCAAGATCAATGCCACTCGGTGCGCCAAAACCAAATTGATGCAGCACATCATCGATGCGATGTATGCCCATTTTCAGTGCCAAGACATAAAAATAAATATCGCAGGAAGCAAGGATGGCTTTGTTGAGATTCACCGCGCCATGACCATTGCGCGTCGAGTCGTGATAACGTCGTGAATAATTTGGCAGCTGAAACCAGCCTGGATCAGCAACAGTCTCATCAGGCGTGATGAGATTGTTATCCAATGCTTTTAATGCAAGATACGGCTTGATGGTAGAAGCAGGCGGATAAAGACCACGCAGAGCACGATTAAAAAGAGGTTTATTCGCAGCTTGCTGTAATGCGTCATAATCTTTTTGGTTGATGCCAACAACGAAAAGATTAGGATCATAACCTGGCTGACTCACCATCGCGAGCACCTGCCCCGTTGCAGGCTCGATGGCAACAATGGCACCGCGATGATTAGCGAGAGCTTTTTCAGCAGCTAATTGCAAGCCGCTATCCAAGGTGAGATAAATATTTTTACCGGGTGTGCCTTTAATTTCTCGGAGCACACGGATAGGTTTGCCGCTCGCATCATTTTCCACTTGTTCATAGCCGACTTTGCCGTGCAATTCTTCTTCGTAATAGCGTTCAATGCCGACCTTACCAATATAGTGACTAGCACTGTAGTTGATGGGATCAATTTCATTGACTTCCTTTGCATTGATACGTCCCACATAACCAAGCACATGACTAAATTGTTCGCCAAAAGGATAATGCCGAATTAAACGCGCTTTGATGATGACGCCGGGAAAGCGATGCTGGTTTTCGGTGAAGTGGGCGACCTCTGCCTCGCTCAGCCGCAGTTTCAGCGGAATTTCATCGAAGCGACGATGTTGTTTCACTTGTTTCAGAAATTGACTGATGTCGCTGTCACTCAGTGTGACCAGTTTACTAAGTGTCGCCAACGTTTTTTTGAGATCATGCACTTGAAAAGGAATGAGATCTAAGCTGAAAACAGGAATATTTTCTGCAAGTAAAATGCCATGACGATCGTAAATCAAGCCGCGCGATGGCTCAACAGGAACCAGATCAAGCGCATTTTTGGCAGATAAGGTGCTGTAGACACTGTGTTTATCAATTTGCAGGTAAGCAAGACGCAGTATCAAGAAAACGATCAAGCAGCAGATGAAGATAAAACCCCATAGGCAGCGCTTTCCAATAAGTTGGATTTCTTGTTGATGATTTTTAATCGCTATCCGCTTTGACATGGTGATGCGCCATTCACCCTAATGAAGGGCGTATCTTACTGAAAACGGTAGCCAACATCGAGCACCAAAGGCACGGTGATACCAGAATTATGTTCTGATAAATGTGCATTGGAATAATGCACGGCGTGTATGCCAATGGAGAGACGCTCTGCTTTGCCTAAAAATGCGCCAATGCCAATGCGGTCTTGGAAGGCAAAATGTATGCCAAGATTGCGATCATCGAGATGTGTATGGTTCAAGTAAGCAAGGCCAATGCTAAGTTCAAGATAAGGTAAAATGGGCCCGCGCTTTTTGAAGGTGTAACGGACCACCGGTGCCACGGAATAGATGTTGACGGTGGTGTAGTAGGGCGTGTTAGTAATCCAAAAATGCGAAAAACCACCATCAAAATACACATTAAAATGTCGCCACTTAAAACGCTCAGGATCATAATTCAACATGACTTGATAACCACGAAGCGCCGGCGGTTCTTTGGTAATGAGCGCATAAGAAAGCGTTGCACCATAATAAGGCGCTGCTTGCAACAGACTGGGTAACAATAAAGCAAACGCAATGAGTCGTAAGCTAAAATGTTTCATAGTTGCTATGAGTCATCCATAACCCGATAACTAAATACTAGCATGCGATGAATGACATGTGCGAGGTGTCTTTGAGCAAGTGGCGATCGATTTGATGCTACATTTACTGTTTCAATTTAACGCCCAATGCAGCCAATCGACTCGCAAGACTTGGATGAGTGGAAAAGAGATCACTGATCGAGGATATCGATTCAATGCCAGCTTGCATCGGATCGTAAAGATAAGCTTCGCGGCGTACATTTTCATGAGGTGTTTGCCGATAAGCGCGAGCATATTGATCGCGATGTTGTTGATGATCGTCGTTGATTTTTAACAACGCGGATGCAAGTGGTTGGTTGCTGCGCATCAGTTGTACTGAGCCTGCATCTGCCATCAATTCTCGCGTGCGACTCAAATATAAAAGCAACAACACGCTCACAATGGGTAAGACGTAGCGCAAAATAATAATGATGGTGAGCAATGAATTGCGTGAACGATCATTACTGTTGCGACGACCGCTGCTGAAAAGTGCATTATAAAAAAGTATATCGAGGACTATGATGGTCATGTTGGCAAGCAAGGAAGCGGTGAGTGTTAAGCGAATATCCAGATGACGAATATGACTTAATTCATGCGCCATCACCGCTTGTAATTCATCGCGATTCAGTTTTTCCATGAGACCACGGGTGATCGCAACCATCGCAGATTTTTCACTGTAACCACTGGCGAAAGCATTCATGTAATCGGCTTCGATGATGAAAACTTTTGGCATGTAACGCAGTCCAGCTGCAATTTTCATTTCTTCAACGACATTATACAGTTGCTGTTCTGTGACATTGTTAGCTGATTGCGCCGTGATTTCATGGTATTCCGTGCCAAGCAGCATGAGTTTGTCATGCAAGAGATAGCTGACATACAGCGAAATTGCTGCAATGCCTAACATAATGAGCGTCACCAGGGGAAAGCGTTGCAAGGTGACTAAGCTTTCAAAAAGCTGAGTCATGCTTGCGCGCGGATAAACAGCCGAGGCGAGATACATATCAACCAAGAGACCAATCGCGCAATAAATTAGAAAAAAAAGAATGATGACAAAATAAGTCCGGCGACTATTTTGTCTCAGTGTTTTACGCCAATCCGCAGCGGATAGTGTGTAGGCATCTAAGTCGTTTCTCATCAGTGATATTTATTACCTATTTTAATGTCAGCGTCATCCCAGCTTTTAATGTCAGCGTCATCCCAGCGAAGGCTGGGATCCAGTTTTTTAGCAAAAGCTGAGACGACAACTGCGGAGTTTCTTCGTTAAAGTTTCACAGTATAAGATTCTTGTTCTGCAACTTTTTGTTCACTCAATTGCCAATAAGGAAAATCAAAATCAAGTTTGCTGTGAAAAGTGGCCACAATGGCTGAAGCGGGAAATGATTTTTTGTTGGCATTATATATTTCAATGCTATCGTTATAAGACTGCTTGGCATAAGCCAATTTATTTTCCGTGCTAACAATTTCTTCTTGCAACTGCAAAACATTTTGATTGGCTTTTAAATCCGGATATTGTTCAAACACCACGTTGATGCGCGATGCAATATCAGAAATTTGATTTTCAGCAGCAATACGTCCTTTTTCATCACCACTTGCTTTGGCTTTTTCTGCTTGATTACGCAGTGCGACCACATCTTTTAAAGTGGTTTGTTCATAATCCATGTATTTTTTTACCACATTGATCAGTGATTCAAATACTTTAAAACGTCTATCCAGTTGAATGTCGATTTGTTTTTGATTGTTGCGTACCGCTTCAATTTGAGCAATAAGCCGATTGTAAGTCAGAATGACAAAGCCAACGAGGGCCAGCAATACAAGAATAATAATTAAAGCCATGGTGAGAGTACTCCGCGTAAAATCGTATTATATTGGACTTTGACCAACTTTACCAAGTTAGCCTAAATCCGTGGGACATCCTGCGTTGCAAAAACATGTTGTACCCAAAGCGTGCTGATTTTTTCGTGCAAGCTATTTTGACTGTGTCTTGCTGCAACGTGATCGATGTCTATCAGTTCTAGTGGTTGATCTTGCCAAGAGCAAGCAAAAACCGCTTTGGTGCGCTCACCGGTTTCAGGATCGATTTGCCATTGCAAACACTGGGCGCACACACCTTTTAGCATGCATTGCATATTGCTGTATACCGAACCAAATACCTTGGGCTGTTGGTTGAGATAAGGTTTGAGTGCCCCCTGTCGTGCGGCTTGAAATTGCCGCAGCAAGTTGGCATCACCGACGAGGAATATTCTATTCACCGTGGTCAGTGGCAGCGTAACAGCAGTATTTAATTTTCCTTGCTGATAAGCGAGAAGAGCGGCAATGACATCTGTGCCAGTGAGTGCCATATCGTGTGCCCGGTGCGGGGTGATTATTCCTTTTGCCGTGAGCCAGAGGATGACATCTGCTGCTTGTTCCAGTTGATCTTGGCAATACACTTCGCTTGGCTCGCTAAATTGGCCAACGTAAAGAACTTGGTGACCGGCAGCTCTCAAAGCAACGCCATAACTCCGTAAAAAAGCAAAGCTTGCTTGGTTGCCGATGATGAGCACGGTTTCTCGTTTCTTTGGCATTTTTGCGCGAACACCGGTTGGTCCCATGAGTGAGACGGATTCACCGCGTTTTAATGTAGCGCACAATTTTGCACTGACACTATTTTTTTCATTGACGATGAAAGTTAAAGTGCCCGCCTGACGATCACATTCCGCTGCAACGAGGGCGAGCGGTTCCATTAGCAACAACGTATCGTCAGCGTGATGGGCGAGTGTCTCAAAATTTTGTAGCCGATAAAATTGGCCTGGCTCAAAATGTTTGGCCGCTAATGGCGCAGCAATGGTGAGTTCGATGATGTGCTCTGTTTTACGCACGATATCAATTATTTTTGCATTCATCAGCTGTTGCATGTGTGCTGCAAAAGACTGGTATTCTGCATCACTTCCATGTTGTCCTAATTGGTTTTTTAGTAGGGCTACAATTTTAGGGTAAGTATGCAAACCAGACGCAATGGCTTTGACCACGCTGCCATGGAAGACAGGATGGGTATCGCCAATCAAACTAACGCGACGATGATCTTTGCGATAAGACGTGAATGGCCCAAACGTTTTTTCTTTGCAGTGAGCGATATCGGCAGCCAGTTTTAATTCACCGGCTTCATCTTCATAATGTTGATATTGCAATTTTACGCGATTAAATGTGCCGCGGTGTTCAAATTCATAAGCAGTGTTTGGTTGAGTACCAGTCGCCACCAAAATGGAACGTGCTGGCAAGCATACTTCTTGTTCGCTGTTAACCCATTCCTTGTCATCATTTTTTATTCGCAGCTCACCAATGAGTGCTGCCGCATGACCGTGTTGATCTAACTGAACAGCGCGTGGCTCGATGCCTTCGATGTAATAAATACCTTCTTCCAGCGCCTTTTTTAATTCTTCGTGATTGTTAATATACGCGGGTGATTCCTGCAGGGACCGCCGATACACAATGGTGACGCCACCCCACGCTTGCACCAGTTTGATGAAATTAGGTGGCACACCTTGCTGTTTCGCGCGCTCGCGTTCGGCTTGCAGCGCTTTGCCATGTGCTAAATACTCAGCGAGAATTTCTTGAGAGGCAGCATCCAATTCTTGACGTAATACTTCTTCGCCATGTTTTTTTGCCAACAAGGCATGGCGTTTCGCGATTTTTTCCACTTGGGTGATGTAATACGCTTGAATTTCAGTTGCCGTATCTACGCCCGTCAAGCCACCACCAATGACCACAGCAGGTAATCTGACTTGCAAATTAGTGAGGCTGCTTGCTTTAGCGGCGTTGCCTAATTGCAAGGCCATCAAGAAATCATTGGCTTGACGCATGCCAGGCGCCATGCTGCCTGGTATGGATAATGCCTTGGGCAGGCCAGCGCCGACGGCAACAACGAAATGATCAAAGCCCATGTCCCAAGCATCTTCGACTGTGATGGTGCCACCAAAACGAATGCCGCCAAAGACTTGAAAAGTGGGGCGACGCATCAAGCTTAAATAAATTAATTTCAGAAAATTTTTATCCCAGCGCACGGTGATACCATATTCTGCAACACCCCCAAAGCCTGCCATCAAGCGTTCATCGAGGGACTCGATGAGGTCATCATAGGCATAAATCGGTTGAGTCAATAATGCTTCGGGCAAGGGTTCAATTTTTAATCCATCAAAGCCAACCACGGCAAAACCTTCCAGCAGCAAATGGTGGGCGAGGGTAAATCCCGCTGGGCCCATGCCTGCGATCATGATTTTCAACCCATTGTAAGGTTTCATCACCCATTGTTGCTGGCGCAGTGGATTCCACCGTGTCAGCAAATCATAAATTTCGACACCCCAAGGTAACGCCAACACATCGGTTAACACGCGCGTTTCAATTTGCGGAATATTGACCGGATCTTGCTTTTGATAAATGCAGGCCTTCATGCATTCATTGCAAATACGATGACCGGTTGCAGGACACATGGGATTATCAATCATCACCATAGCGAGCGAACCTAAGGTAAAACCTTCTTTTTTTAAGAAGTGCATTTCAGAAATTTTTTCTTCCAAAGGACAACCCGTCAGCGTCACCTCCAAGGGATTTTTTTTGAAGCCTTGCGCGGGATCACCTTTTTTGACTGGAAAGCCTTTAGAACAAAAATCGCCATCGTGATCATGGCAATAAATACAGTAATTCACTTCATCTTGAACGTGACGTGCGCTCATGCGTTCATCGGTGAGCTTAAAACCATTGCGCAAACGCCAGGTGTTTTCTGGCGCACTGAGACGACCAGACGCATCATCAACGGGGGTGATGGGCACCAGGTTGGCATATTCCAATCGCTCTGGAATGGCAAAGCTGACCCAAGTAGCAATGCGAGTAAGACCTTGCTTGTCGGTGAGAGCACGTGCACACCATTGCACGAGTTTTTCGATGTCAGCGGCATAGCGGTCGACTTGATCAAGATATTGTGTGCCAAGGAGGGCAACAGCTAATTCGGTATCTGGCGTGGTGAGCGGCGCTTTTTTCAATTCTGCTTGTAACCAAGCATCGAGTTGCTCAAAAGAAGGAAAGTTTTCGACACGCAAAAGCTCTTTTTTGGCGCGCCGTAACACGAAATATTTCTTAAATATCGATACTGGATTATGCAAAGTGGTTTTGGCCTGACTGATTGCGACCGCTTCTTCAATGCCAAAAAGTTGCGCTAGAAATTTCTCAAGGTAAGTTGCGCAATTGATTAATAATTCACTGGTTTCTTGCGAATTTGCTGTGCTGATCCCCTCACGATAAGCAAGTAAACCTGCCTGCAACAAAGGATATTCTGCTTGCAGCTTGGCAAGAAAAGCCTGATCAAGGCGCATTAATCCTGCCGAATGAAATAACTCGGCGTAGGTGTAACCATGCAAATTAAGGGTGGGGTGAGCTGTCATCGTGCTATTTTCGCACACTTAGCGGCTGATGCGAAACGAATCTGTCATGATTGTCTTGCCTTGTAGTAGTAGCCTGGGTGTAGCGAAGCGGAACCCGGGTTTCGCTTCGCTACACCCAGGCTACAACGCAATGGCAATCGTGGAGATAATCCAGTGAACACGCTCATTTACATCGAGCGACAAAACTCTTCCAGGGAATCATCGTCTTCGATTTGTGGCAAGCAGGCATAGGTCCATTCGATAGGTCTTGGATTGACGGCGACAGTATCAACCCGACCTAAAAATGTGGGCAGTGATACCTTGCAAAAAATAATGGAGACACGGTATTTTTCTTCGCTGAGTGTCTGTATTGCCCGATAAAGTCGCCGCTTTGGATTTTCTTTATCGTAAACTCGCTCGGTAATTGATTTATCGATGGCAATAATATGAAAGTCATAACCTTTGTCATAGCAATAATTTGCTTGTACTTTATCCTTTAGTTCTATCATTAGTTGTTGGGGATCATTATGCACAACCACGGTATTCGATATCATCGCATCATAATTTTCTTGATGCATACTGAGATATATCTTCAAAGCCTCAAATCCACCCTGCTCAATGTTTGTGGGCACAATAATGCCTATGTATTCTTCTACGGGTAGCTGACTGTCTTTGGTTACATAATCAAATGTTCGGACAGGGTGTTTCTGATTCTTACGTTTTCTTGTATCCATAATATTTTAAGCATCTAATTTCTTTTTCAACAACGCATTTAATTGTGCCGGATTTAATTTGCCGCCCGATGCTTTCATCGCTTGTCCCACAAAATAGCCGAATAATTTTTCTTTTCCTGCACGGTAATCGGCGACTTGTTCAGGATTGCTGGCAATGAGATTGTCGATCAAGGCATCGATGGCTGTGCTGTCAGTCACTTGTTTTAAACCTTGTTTTGCAATGATGTCATCGACACTGCCTTCGCGATTCCACAAGGCTTCAAAAAGTGTTTTAGCAATTTTGCCGGATATGGTTGCATCTGCAATGCGTAACACCAAATGACCAAGAGTGTCAGCTGTAATGGGACTTTCGTTGATATCAAGACCCGCTTTATTCAGTGCACCGAGCAATTCACTGATGAGCCAGTTGGCTGCTAATTTAGGCTGGTTTTGTGACGCTTTGACGACGGTTTCGTAATAATTCGCCATGTCTTTGCTGCTCACCAATATGCTGGCATCGTATGTGCTTAAACCATATTGCGTCATGAATCGTTCGCGTTTTTGCTGTGGTAATTCCGGTAAACCACGTTGCACGTTTGCGATGCATTCATCGGTGATAACGAGAGGAAGTAAATCAGGATCAGGAAAATAGCGATAATCATTGGCTTCTTCTTTGCTGCGCATGAGACGGGTTTCATTTTTATTGGGATCATAAAGCCGTGTTTCTTGCGCGATGTTGCCACCGCTTTCGAGAATATTAATTTGGCGTTCAACTTCATAATTAATGGCGCGCTCAACAAAACGAAAGGAATTAATATTTTTTAATTCGGTGCGCGTGCCGAATTTGGTGTCGCCCTTGCGTCGAATGGAAACATTGGCATCGCAGCGAAACGAGCCTTCTTGCATATTGCCATCGCAAATATCGAAATAACGCACTAGCGAATGCAATGTTTTTAGATAAGCGACCGCTTCTTTTGCCGAGCGCATATCGGGTTCGGACACAATTTCAATAAGGGTGTGCCAGCACGATTTAAATCAATGCCAGTCATGTCTTGAAAATCTTCATGCAAGGATTTGCCAGCATCTTCTTCTAAGATGCGCGCGAGTAATGTTGATGCGTTTGTTGCTGCCATCGTCGAGCAACACATCAATGTGACCGCCTTTTACCACGGGTAGTTCATATTGGCTGATTTGATAACCTTTTGGTAAGTCAGGATAAAAATAATTTTTCCGTGCAAAAACGGATTTGCGTGCAATATCAGCATTCAGTGCCCAATGCCAAATTTAATGGCCATATGCACGACTTCTTGATTTAACACCGGCAAAACGCCAGGCATGCCTAAATCAATGGCGCAAGCTTGGGTGTTAGGTTCTGCACCAAAGGCAGTCGGCGCGCCAGAAAAAATTTTACTGATGCGTGGATAATTGTGCATGAACTTCAAGGCCAATGACGACTTCCCATTCCATTTTAATATCCCTCCGGCATTCGTTGATGCCAATCGGTGACTTTTTGATAGTGATGCGCAACATTAAAAAGTTTTGCTTCACCAAATAAATTACCTATCAATTGCATGCCTATCGGTAACCCTTGCACAAAACCGCCGGTAATAGAAATACCGGGTAAACCAGCTAAATTAATGGCAATGGTATAAATATCGGAAAGATACATGCTCACCGGATCATTGGTTTTTTCGGCCAATTTAAAAGCGGGTGTGGGTGTGGTCGGCGATAAAATCACATCGACTTTTTTAAATGCTTGGATAAAATCATCACGAATTAAGCGGCGAATTTTTTGTGCTTTGAGATAATAGGCATCGTAATAACCGGCGGATAAAACATAAGTGCCAATCATGATGCGTCGTTTCACTTCATCACCAAAACCTTCAGCTGCGTGAGCGTTTATAAAGATCTTGCAAATCTTTTGGCATCTGCACAGCGATAGCCATAACGCACACCATCATAGCGTGCCAAATTAGAAGAGCATTCGGCAGGTGCAATGACATAATAAGCGGGAACAGAAAGTGCAGTGTGCGGCAAATTGATTTCTTCGATGATCGCACCCAGTTTTTCATATTCCTTGATAGCCGCTTGAATGACAGTTGCTACTTCATTACTTAAACCAGCACTAAAATATTCTTTTGGTAAACCAATGCGTACACCCTTGATGGCATCGTTTAACGTCGCTGTATAATCGGGTACGGGTTGATCAACACTGGTGGAATCCCGTGCATCAAAACCTGCCATGACATTTAAAAGGATAGCGGCATCTTCTGCGGTTTTTGCCATGGGACCGCCTTGATCTAAGCTTGATGCAAAAGCAATCATGCCATAGCGCGAGACGCGTCCATAAGTTGGTTTGATGCCGGTAATGCCACAAAGCGCGGCCGGTTGTCGAATCGAGCCGCCGGTATCGGTGCCGGTTGCAGCAGGTGTCAGACGTGCTGCAACGGCAGCTGCTGAGCCGCCCGATGAGCCACCGGGAACGTGATCGAGATCCCAAGGATTTTTAACGGGGCCATAGTAACTATTTTCATTGGATGAACCCATGGCAAACTCATCCATATTGGTTTTGCCAAGCAACACCGTGCCTGCTTCTTTCAGTGCAGCGACCACGGTTGCATCATAGGGCGCAATGAAAGTTATCCAGCATTTTCGAGCCACAACTGGTTTTAATGCCCTCCGTGCAAAAAATATCTTTGTGCGCGAAAGGGATGCCAGTCAAAGCGCCGGCTTTTCCTTGAGCGCGTTTTGCATCGGCCGCTTTCGCTGCGAGGAGTGCGGTTTCTTCGCTTAAGGTGATAAAACTATTTAATTTTGGGTCAATGGCTTTGATGCGCTGGATGAATAATTCGGTGAGTTCGACACTCGAAATTGTTTTCGCTTCAAGTGCTTTGGCGAGTTCGGCGAGGGTTTTATGATGCATCAACATCAGGCCTCCTCGATGACTTTAGGAACAAGATAGAGTCCTGCTTCTGCAAGTGGAGCAATGGCTAAGTAGCGTTCACGCAAATTGGTTTCGGTCACGACATCCGGACGCAAGCGCTGGGAAAGCTCAAGAGGATGCGACAGCGGTTCTATCGCTGCCGTGTCTATGGTATTCATTTGTGCAATGAAATCTAATATGCCGGCGAGTTGTGGGGTGTAGAGTGCCATGTCTTCGGTTGATAAATTCAAACGCGCAAGATGAGCGATTTTTTTAACCTCATCAGGTGTGAGTTACATAGTTAAAGCTCCAGTAGAGTGCAAAGCGTGGCGCATTATAATGCATGAGCAAGAAGAAGAGAAATGATCGTTGGCGTCTGCTACTTAACTTGATAGAATGCGTTTAATTGTTCATGCTGTTTTTATAAGGAAAGGCTTGCATTATGTTCAGATTCAGAAAGCTCCGTGGTTATTTTTCAAATGACTTATCAATTGATTTAGGGACAGCAAATACCCTGATTTATGTGCGCGACAAAGGCATTGTTTTGAATGAGCCCTCGGTGGTCGCTATTCGACAAGGCAATGAATTTGGTGGCCAAAAGATAGTGGTGGCTGTGGGCAGCGAAGCCAAATTGATGTTAGGCCGAACACCTGGCAACATCCGCGCTATCCGACCCATGAAAGATGGCGTCATTGCCGATTTTTCCGTCACTGAAAAAATGTTGCAGCATTTTATTCACAAGGTTCATGAAAATCGCATCTTACGTCCAAGTCCTCGCGTTCTGGTTTCAGTGCCTTGTGGTTCGACGCAAGTTGAGCGACGTGCTATCAAAGAATCCGCCATCAGTGCCGGTGCACGTGAAGTTTTCTTACTCGAAGAACCCATGGCGGCAGCGATGGGTGCTGGCATGCCGGTTGAAGAACCGCGTGGCTCCATGGTGGTTGATATCGGTGGTGGTACAACAGAAGTTGCCATCATCTCATTAAATGGCATTGTTTATGCGGCATCCGTTCGCATTGGTGGCGATCGCTTTGATGAAGCCATCGTCAGTTATGTGCGTCGCAATTATGGCATTTTAATTGGTGAAGCAACGGCAGAGCGTATCAAGCACGAAATTGGTTCAGCGTATCCGGCGAATCAAATGTTGCAAATGGAAGTGCGTGGTCGCAATTTGGCGGAAGGCATACCACGCAGCTTCACCATCACCAGCAATGAAATCCTTGAAGCATTACAAGAACCACTTTCCGGTATTTTAGGTGCCGTGCGCGCCGCACTGGAACAAGCGCCACCGGAATTGGCTTCTGATATTGCAGAGCGTGGCATGGTGTTAACCGGTGGTGGTGCCTGCTTGCGTAACATCGATCGTTTATTTATGGAAGAAACCGGCTTGCCGGTCATTATGGCGGATGAACCACTGACTTGTGTTGCGCGTGGCGGTGGTAAAGCATTGGAGATGATAGAAACATCAGGTGTTGATTTTCTATTGAAGGAATAGTGGAGGTTAACCTATCCGCTCTATATTCACACATGAAGCACAATCCGGATTACGTGCCGTTTTTCTCATTACGCTTGCTGTCATTTTAATGGTAATGGATAAACGGCTCGCGAGTTTTTCTTCGATACGTGCCGCTATCTCGTTACCGCTCGCTCCTTTTCAATATATCGTCAGTTGGCCAACACAATTTATTGATGATGTGAAAAGTGCGATGAGTAGCCATGATGCACTCGTCAATGACAATCTCCGTTTGCGCACCGATCAATTGTTGTTGCGTTCACAATTACAACGTTTACTTGCCATCGAATCAGAAAATAATTATTTAAAAGCGCTGCTCACCTCATCACATAAGGTCAAAGGAAAAACCTTGATAGCGGAATTATTAGCCGTTAATTCAGAACCGTTTGTGAATCAAATGATATTGAACAAAGGTACACGAGATGGCGTCTATGTCGGTCAGCCAGTGTTGGATGCCAATGGCGTCATGGGTCAAGTGATACAAGTTGGGCCGATTACCAGTCGTGTGCTGTTGGTGACGGATCCTCACAGTGGCATTGCGGTGCAAAATACCCGTAATGGCATGCGTGCCATTGCTGTTGGTGAGAGTTACGCCAGTAAAATGCGCTTATTGTATGTGTTGAAAACGGCCGATGTGAAAGTGGGTGATATTTTTGTGACATCCGGATTAGGTGATCATTATCCCGAAGGTTATCCTGTGGCAAAAGTATCTGTCGTCGATAAAGATCCCGCGCATCAATTTGCCAATGTGTCGTTGCAACCGAGTGCGCATGTGGATAGTAGTCGACAAGTATTACTGATTTGGTATCAGCAACATGCATAGTCGTTTTGCGATTTGCATGACTTTGCTGCTGGCATTGGTGTTGGCCTTGTTGCCCATGCCGGATTGGGCGATATGGTTGCGACCCGTTTGGGTGCTGATGGTGTTGATGTACTGGGCGATGATGACACCTTATCGTGTGGGTGTTGGTGTCGCCTGGATAGTGGGTTTGCTGGTGGATGCACTGAGCGGTACATTATTGGGTGAGCATGCGCTCGCATTTACTATCGTCATTTATTTTGTCAGCCGTATGCACATTCGGTTGCGCATGTTTCCATTGCTGCAGCAAAGTTTAAGCATGTTTATATTCGTGTTACTTTATCAATTCATTTTATATTGTATCCAAGGCTTCATTGGTGAATTGCCAGGGAGCCCACTTTATTGGCTGGCTCCTATTACCAGCATGTTGCTCTGGCCGTGGCTTTTTATTCTGATGCGGGATTTTCGTCGTTGGTTTAAGGTGGCATAACATGGCCGTGGTGAAACCAGTACTGAGCGCATTAGCAAAAAAAACGGGCTTGATCGTTGCCGCGCTTATCATCGTTGCTGCTATTTTGGTGAGTCTTGGTAGTTTGTTGACACCGCTATTAGATAACCATCGCGCTGACTTTGAACGATGGACATCACAATTGCTAGGCACGCCAGTGACCATCAATAAGGTGAGGGTATCATGGTATCTTTATCAGCCCGAAATTAGTTTGCAACAAGTGACCTTGCTGAAAAAAAATAGTAACGAACCGCTGTTACAAATTAAAAATGTCCGTGTTTTCTTTTCCATTCCGCAAAGTTTATGGCAACGCAAATGGGTGACAAGCGGCATCATGATTGCTGGTGCTGATATCAATGTGCATCAAGCAGCCAGCGGTGAATTGGAAGTGCAAGGCTTTCCATCGCTCGGTGGATTTAATAATCCACCCTACAAATCAGAATCAAAGTTGACAGATGCCCTTGGCTTTTTGTCGCAAGAAAATCGCCTTATTTTGCGCGATATCGATGTGCGCTATACCAATACCAAGAACGAAAAATATTTTGTCACGTTATACAATTTAACGTGTGTGAATACCGCCAATCAGCATTCCATTTTAGGTAAAGCCATATTGCATCAAGACATCCCAACTGAGATGACAGTCGCAGTGCAATGGATGGGTACGGTACTTGATTTTGCAACCATACGCGCAAAAATTTATGTTTATGTATCAGGATTTTCTTTAACGCAGTGGTTGAATCATTTTTCTTGGCAAGGTTTTCAAGTGAAGCAAGGGATTGCCAGCGCAAAAGTGTGGGCGATATGGAAGCAGGGTGGTTTGCAACGTGTGCAAAGCACACTTCAATTGTATGATTTGCATTTGTTTTCTGCGCGCGATCAATCGACGCATCGCATCACGCGCTTCAGTGGTAATGTGGGTTGGAAGCGTGATGGTGGTAATCAAGTGCTTGCTGGTGAAGATATTTTAATTGATTTGCCACAGCATCTTTGGCCAGCAACGCGTTTTTATTTATCGTATGGTGTTGATGCAAGTGGTGCGTGGTCACCGAAAGTGTTGACCTTGGGTTATGTCGATATGGCGGATGTTCAGCCATTTATTTTTTCAGCGCCAGCTTTTTTATCGACAGCGACACAGCAAATAATATCAAGCTTGCAAGTGAAAGGTCAGTTGCAAGAAATGTCTGCAACGTTTGCGTCACCATGGACCGATTGGCGTCATCTCGCGCTCAACGCAAATGTCATGCAACTGCAATTTGCATCATGGCATCAATTGCCGAGCGTGAAAAATCTCTCGGGAAAAATGCGTTGGAATGCGATGCATGGCAACCTCACCCTGACTAGTCAGCGCAGTGTTTTTGATTATCCTGCTGTATTCACGCGTCCTATTACTATCGATCAACTCTCGGGTGAGATGAGTTTGCAGCAAAATGCAAAACAAGCTTGGGTGTTGACGGTGCCCACTTTACAAATTTTAAATGATGATCTCGCGGCTAATATCACAGGCACGCTCACGTTGCCGCAACAAGGGTCACCGATTGCTGATATGCAGGCACATTTTACGCTGCAAAATGCCAAACACTTGATACGTTATTTGCCGATGGCAACCTTCGATAAAGATTTAGTTGCATGGTTGCAACAAGCTATTTTATCCGGCGAAGTGAATGGGGGTGTTGCGACGTTGCGTGGGCCACTGGCAGATTTTCCTTTTAATGAAGCGGATCAAAGCAAAGGGTTGTTCAGTATTTCTGGCATGGCACGCGACATCGATCTTAATTTTGCACCGCATTGGCCAACACTAAAAAAAATGAATGGTAAAATTCTTTTTATCGGTAGACGCATGGAAGTCGACATCGATAAAGCACAATTGTTGGATATACCGTTGAGCCATATCAAAGGCATCATTCCTTATCTTGGTGATGCGAAACCTCAACTATTGGAAGTGGATAGCGACACTATCAAGGCTGATTTTATGCAAGTGACACGCTTGCTGCATCAAAGTCCATTAGAGAAATTTTTTGGAAAAATGTTGAGTGAGATGACATTGAAAGGGCCTATGTCTTTGCAACTGAAACTAACCATGCCACTGAAAAATCCCGACAACACAGCGGTTGTAGGTGGCATAACGATGCAGGATGCCACGTTATTATTGCCGCTTTCGCAACTGCGCATTGGTCATCTCCGCGGCCGACTTTCCTTCACCGAAAATTCCGTGACGGCAGAGCGCATTGCTGGCGAATTATTTGGCGAGCCGTTGCAATTGAGTTTTGACACAGTGCAACAAAAAAATGTGTCTATCATACAAGCACATTTTGCGACGCAATTAGCTATTAGGGATATTGAACAATGGTTGCATCTGTCACTGGCAAAAATCGCGAGTGGTAGAACAGCTGTGATGGGACAACTTAATTTGTCAAGAGTGGCACCGCTTTCCTTGCAATTGCATTCGGATTTAGCAGGTGTCGCGCTGCAACTGCCGGATGGTTACAGCAAAAACGCTGCTGAAAAAAAGGCTTTTTCGGCGGATATTGTTATTGCTGAAAAAGCACCGTTACGGTTGACGCTTGTTTATGCTGATGCACTGAGTGCAGCGTTGATATTGAATCATCAGCAACAACAATGGAATATTCTTTCGGCTAATTTGCATTTTGGCAAAGGTACTGTGAATTTCCCTTCAGCACCAGGACTTTATATTACCGGTAATATTGAGGAACTTAATTGGGATAAAATAAAAACATATCTTAACCCAAACAATCGCACGCAATTATCTAACTTGAATTTGCGTGGCATAGATGTTGTTGCGCAAACGGTGCAAGTGGGAGCAGAGCGGTTGAATGCAGTGCGTTTACAAGTCGCCGCACTGACCGATGTTTGGGATGTGCATATTGCGAGTAACGATATCGCAGGACAAATAAAAGTCCCGAAAAAAATCACGGCAGCGGGTTTAATCACAGCGCAATTCCAACGCTTTGTATTGCGTTCGACGAGCAAAACAGCAGAGATGGCAACGTCTATCGACATACGTTCACTACCAGTGATTTCGTTTGTTGCTAATAATGTTGCTTACAATGCATTGTCACTAGGACAAGTGACCTTTAAGACGCGCCCAAGTGCTAATGGCTTAAACATACTGATGCTGAATATCATTTCACCGCGATTGAATTTGCACGCAACCGGTGATTGGAATCAAACTGGCAAGCAGGGCATAACACATTTGCAAGGTAATGCAACGACGATACACTTGACCGATTTGCTGGTAGGTTTTGGCTTGGATGTGAAAAATTTTGAAGCGAGTAATGGTCGTCTTACTTTTAATTTGAATTGGAGTGGTGCACCTTATGCACCAAAAATTTCGTTGCTAAATGGTCGTGCGACACTCGATGTTGAGCGTGGTCGCATCGTCGATATTGGTAAAGAAAATGGCGCGAAGATGGATCTTGGTCGCATGCTCAGCATCTTTAGTTTGCAAACCATACCACGTCGTTTGACCTTGGATTTTAGCGATCTTTTTCAAAAAGGTTATAGCTTTGATTCGGTGCGCGGTGATTTTAATTTGCGTAATGGCGATGTGTTTACCAACAACATGCGCTTTGATGGCCCCGTCGCGAAAGTGGGCATTGATGGACGTATCGGTTTGAATAAAAAAGACTATCATTTTACCTTGAGCGTCACCCCCAATGTCACCTCCACCCTTCCCATTGCTGCCACGCTAATTTCAGCCGGCAACCCCATCGTCGGCGCTGCAGCATTCGCGGTGAGCAGCTTAATTGGCTCGCAAGTGAATAAAGTAGCAACTTACTATTATACCGTGACAGGTCCTTGGAATAATCCCAGCTGGAAACCGATGAATTCAGCACCCCATCGCTAATAAAACCTTAATTTGCGTTTGGTATAGTAGTTGAAATTTTTGATGTATAAGGTTTACTTGTTCAGGCAGTCCTTGGGTTCTGTTTGCTCGAATTCCATTCATGCCGATGTATTGTGATGCTTCTTTTTCATTCAATGATGCTTTAGACATATACCGCTCCTAGTGGGCAGTCTATTATTATCCTCGTTTTACTGTACGACAGTATGATCCTGTGAGAATTAATTCTCAGTTACGATTATTCGATTGTCAATTATTAATCGCAAATTGATTTATTATTAGTCCTGTTTTAGAATGGCGCATTAGTATTATTAATGACCAAATAAAACACTTTTATCAGATTTAATCATTAATTGTTCAAGTACAACGGTTAGTAAGGGATGAAAAGGATTGTTTGAGAAATTATTGCTAGATGCGAGGAAATATAAGATGGCTTCGGTTGCAAAAGTGTTAGGGTATAGTGGGACGATTGAAAGTATATTTACTGTTAATCATCCGGATGTAATTAATTGGACTAATTACTTTCATCAAAAAATGAATGAAAGGGAAATTTTTGAAAATTTTGCGTCAAACCTTCCCAAAGATATAACTACAGCTTCAATTATTGCAACCGGTTGGCATGCTTTTTCAATCTTTATGCCCCAATTCTTATGTCAAGCAGCCGCAATGGTTTCTAATAATTTAGCTAGGCATTATGTTGTGCAAGGTGCATTTGAAGAGTTGGGAATGCGTGATAGTACGCAAATACATCCAGATTTGTTTTGGGCTGCTATTATGTCAGCTGAGATAACAAGAAATGATACTGTTGCAAGTAAACAGAGTCTGATAAGTGCAGCGTTAAATGATTTGAAAGGAAAGCTTTTATCCTATGAATCAGACATGCAAATCTTTGGCGTTTTATTAGGGCTTGAAATTCCTGCTGTGGAAAATATTGAGACTCTATTTACATCAATTGCGTATGATGATAACGCAAAGATGATGCTGGGCAAGAGTATGTTTTTTATTTTACATAGAGAAATTGAAGGTGAGCATATTCGATTAGCAGTTTCAAACTTTTTACGATTCCAACAATCGAAACAAGATACAGATGATTTTGTTTTAGGATTTATGGCTGGAATTCAATTCTGGAGTGATTTCTGGGGTGGAATGAAAGCCTATGCTGTTAATCAATCGCAACCAAATACGTAATTAGGATGAGGTATACATGTCATTAGGGAAAGGTGTAGTTATTATTTCAGGAGCTACAAAAGGATTAGGACGAGAGCTTGCAGTGCAAGCATATAGTATGGATTATCCTTTAGCTCTTATAGCTAGAAATATAGAGGATCTTGAGAGATTACGACTCGAGATAATGAGAGAGGATGGCCCTCTTATCAGTGTGCATGCTGTTGATCTTTCTGATGCTGCTAAAACGTCTAATGTTTTTAAAGAGATCGCTGAGACGCATAGTAAAATATTTGCGCTAGTGAATTGCGCTGCAACTTGGACAGGGGGAAAAAAAGTCAAAGAGTTATCTGCTAATGATATGTTGAATTCGCTGCAACTAAATTTCTTTTCCGCATTTAATCCGATTCAATCAATGCTAAGTTTGCCGGTGGATGTGATACAAAAACCCTCTTCAATAATTAACGTAGGGGCAACAGCTTCTTTGCGTGGCAGTAAATCGTGCTCGGCCTTTGCTGTGGCAAAAGGAGCGTTACGACAACTTTCTCAAAGTTTAGCAAGAGAACTAGGATCTGAAGGCATTCACGTGGCTCATTTAATTATTGATGGGTTGATTGATAATCCAAGAACAAGAAAACTCAATCCAAACATTGAAAGTGAAAAGTTCATTAATCCCGCATCAATTGCTAACAGCATCTTACATGTTATTCATCAAGAGAGTAGCTGTTGGACTTTTGAGTGGGACATTAGACCTTACAATGAGTCATGGTAGTAACTAATGAAGCATAACAAGCTAAAAAATGCGGTCAGAATTATCCAAATATCTTCATTGGCTATCCTTGGCTGCTCATTTGCTTATTCAGATAACACTGCTCCGATTAAAGCCGCTATAGCATTTAGTGAGGGAAATAAATATGACATTACAGCACAACAGATGATTGAGGGAATTCAAACCGCCAAATCATTTTTTGAAAAACAGAATAGTAGCTATAAAGTCGAATTAATTTCTTATTCATTTAAGCCTCATAATTCGGCCTCTGTTGCTAAAACGGCAGAAGAGATTTGCAAAGCAAAAATTCCTGTCGTTATTGGCGCTGAGATGTCAGAAGAAGCAATGGTAATGGGCAAAATATTAAATTCTTGTCATGTGATTTTGCTTTCTCCAACGGCAACAAATGTAAAGGTTAGTGAGGGTAAGCCGTATGTATTTACGATGAGTACGCCAGATGATGCTGTTTCACGTCAATTTGCTTTATTCGTACATGATAATCTTAAGGATACTAAAGTTGGCGTGATTCATGATGTTTCTTTGCCTTATCCAGATGGCTTATCCAACTCATTTATCAATCATTATTCGCGATTATCATCTAATGAAATAATTGCAAAAAAAGTACTGCGCGAAACAACAGACTACTCGCAAGAGATTGATGATTTTATATTAAAAAATATTAATGTTGTGGTTATGCTAACTTACGATATAGATTTAAAAAGATTCTCTTCGCAAGCTGCTGAAAAAGGTTATTTTCCTGTCTATATTGGTAGTGATGGGTGGGGTAGTAATGAAAGCGTTATTAAGTATATTAAAAGTAACCCATCATACAAAAATCGATTTACTGCTTATAGAAATATTTGTTGGAAGGCCGATAGTAAAGCTCGAATAAATTTCCAATTTAAATCAGCATTTCTTCATGGTTTTAATAAACAAGCTGGGGCTTTTAATGCCATAGGTTTTGATTCAGCGTGGGTAGTGTTTAGTGCATTTAAACATAAGAATGAGTCTAAAACAGGCAAGACGTTACGAGATATATTGAGTAGTATTCATGATATAAAGCTAACGACATCGAATGCTTTTTATTTTAAAAATAATATTCCAGTTCGTGAGATGCATATTTATAAAATTTCTCCGGAAAAAATACAATATGTCACTTCGATAATGGAGGACAAATAATGCTGTCACAGTTCAAAACATTCCGATTAAAGAACCCTGCGATTTTGCTAAACTTGTATAATATACTCTCTCTAACTGTGTTAATGGCTTGCATTCTTTCAATATCGTTTATATATGCATTTGGATATATTAAAGAAAACAAACAAAGAGCTAATATTTCATTATTGCAACTAGAGCATTTTTTTGATTTTCAACAAAGAGCAATGGTGGAAGAGTATTGGTCTGGTAATTATGAAGCAATAGCAATGCGTGTATCAGAAATAGCAAAAAAATTTGGTAATGCTAAATATCAGTTGTATGTTATGAACGAAAATGAGAAGTGCTTAGCTGTGGCATCAACTGAAATTAATTTAAATACAGTATGCTCGATATCAGAAATAGTAAAAATAAATACGCACAAACGCATTATGAACAAAGAAGTCAATAAAGTTTCTTTCGATACACATTTGGAAAAATATGTATATGTAGGTGCATTTAATTTTGAACATGATAAACAAGGTTATTTCTACGTGGAAATTAACGACCCTTATGGTTTTTATAGGGGTAATTTGCTTTCTAAATTATGGTCAGATTTGTCATTTAAACTTTTAATATTGCTTTCGATATGGATTAGTTGGTTACTCATATCGAAACGATTAATTCTTAAACCTTATTATGAGAGTTTGGCTAAGATTGAAAAGAGAGATGCTTTAGGTAGTCTTGCTGCTCAAGTGGCTCATGATATTCAGTCACCTTTGGTCGTGTTAGAAATGGTTGTTCAAGCTACTGCTTCTCTATCGGAAGATAAGCGAGTTCTAATCAAAAATTCTGTTGGTCGGATCAAGGATATAGCTAATAATTTGCTCGTCACTCATCATGCTACCGTTGTAAATAATGATGAGGACTCCTATGTCGCAGAAGAAGAATTAACTGGTCAGTTAGCTCCGGCGCTTATCGAAAGTATAATATCTGAAAAACGCACACAATATAGAGCTAAAACAGGAATTTCAATAGAGTTAGATTTAAATAGTAAGGATAGTTATGGCTTGTTTGTTAAAGTTCCTTTAAGCAATATTAAGCGAGTGATATCCAATATTATTAATAATGCTGTTGAAGCTATCACAAGTGTTGGAAAGGTAACTGTTACTTTAAGGCAAGAACAAAATTATGCGCAAATTTCTATTCGAGATAACGGTATTGGCATTTCACCGGATATATTAACTAAGCTAGGTCACCCGGGCATCACTAGCGGAAAATTTAATGGAAATGGACTTGGTATATTCCATGCTAAAAAGATAGTGAATAATTGCCAGGGTCAATTGATTATTGAATCCAAGCAGCATGAAGGTGCAACAGTAAAAATACTGCTGCCAAAATCAGAGCGTCCGCAATGGTTCGTCGGCGCGATTAATATCAAAAATGATACTACGATTTGTATTATTGATGATGATTATTTAATACACCAGATATGGGATAAGAGGTTAGTTGATGATTTGCCTAAATCTCATTCGAAGTTAAAAGTAATCAATTTTAGTTGTCCTTTTAAGTTTATTAACTGGAAAAACGCTAACAAAGTTGAATCCGATAATATTTTATACTTGTGTGATTATGAATTTCTCGATAAAGATACTAATGGGATTGTTTTAATTAAAGAACTTAAAATCGAACATCGGACTATCTTGGTGACAGGTAGTTACGAAGAACGTACAGTGCATGAATATTGTGGAAAAAATGGGGTAAAGCTATTGCCTAAGAGTATGGCAGCTTACATTCCGATTAATTTTATTTAATGGCTATCAATAATGGAAAATCTAAAACGGCAGTTAACATTTAAAGATGGTATTTCACTGGCGTTTGGCTCAATTCTTGGATCAGGTATCCTTTTTTTACCGTCACTTACTTATTTTATAAGCGGAAAGGATACTGTTTGGGTGTGGTTATTAACTACCTTTTTATGTATTCCTTTGGTTTATATTTTCAGTGATATGGTAAAAGAAATACCAAATGAGAGCGGTATCGAGGGTTTTGTATCTGCGGGTCTTGGAAGTCGTATAGGTTCAACTATTCCAATATTGTTTTTAGGTACTGTTAGCTTAGGCATGCCTTCTTCCGCTTTGATTGTAGGAGAGTATGTGAAAAATTGTTTCTCCGGCGGGACTTTGTTCCAGTTAGCGCCGGCAATTTTCATTGTGGTAAGCGGGATGTTTGTTAATTTATCTGGAATTAAGATTGGCGCTAACATTCAATTGGCTATAACATTTTTAATAGCGATTGTCAGCATTGTTCTTTTGATTCTTGCGCCACCAACGATGGCAGTCCAAACATCATTTAATTTTGCCTCAATAGATATAATATCAATATTGCCGGGCACCGTGGTTGCTTTCTGGGCGTTTGCTGGATTTGAGAACTTAACTTTTATGGCGGGTGAGTTTAAAAACCCTGCCAGAAATTTAAAAATAAGTATGTTTGTATCGTTATTTTGTTGCGGACTGTTATACCTGCTTCTTTCAGTTAGCTGCCAATCTAATATTACACAAGCGAACGTTAATCCTATTGCTGGTCTATATCAATTGTCTGAAACTGTTTTCCACCCCGCAATAGCTACTTTAGTGATTACTATTTTTGCCTTTTTAGCTGTTCAAATTAACTTTAATAGCTGGATTTGGGGCATCTCGCGTTTGATCTATTCGTGTGCAAAACAGAAAAAGCTTCCAGTGTATTTTTCAGCGCTGGATAATAAAAATATCCCGACTAGAGCAATATACACGTTAGGGTCGATTTTTATTGGTGTGATATTGATATCAACCTTATTCCCTTCATTTCTTGAAACGATGTTAGTAGTTGTTAGCACAAACTTTGTGTTCATTTACGCGTTGTGCCTAACTTCTTATGTATTATATAGACGAAGTGGTGTATTAAAAATCATAGCCGTGGTAATGTTGGCATTATTTACAATTCTGATGTTGTCTTCAAAATGGCTTGTGTTTTATCCCATTATGCTCTTTGTTTTAGGCATTTTTATTAATAAAATATTTTACTCAAATGTTAATGAGCCAAAAATACAAGAAAATTCTAAACGTGAAATTACAATGTTAGTTGATATAATTTTTATTGATGACTATGAGTCTATTACTCAGGCTTGGGTTATGCACGGAGCTTCTATGGGTAAAACGATTGCGGCATATAACTCAATTCGTGCATTTAGAGCGGACATAAATAAATTTGATTTATCTACGCCTATTTATGTTGATTCTGACTTAAACGATGAAATGAAAGGTCAGGATTTCGCGAAAGAGTTATATGAGTACGGATTTAAGAACATTTATTTATCTACGGGTTATCTTCCTGCGAGTTTTCCGAAAATGTTTTGGATTAAAGAGGTAGTGGGAAAGATGCCGCCTTATTGAAAAGACACAGTAGTGAAAGTTTTTAAAATTAAATCACAAAAGAGTGAGCTGACCCTGCAAAAGTAGACACCAAATTTGATAAACTTTACCTATCAAAAGAGGTGTATATGAGTAACCATGATAAGCAATTTAAAGGTAAGCGTTCCAGCAACCACATCTTTTTAATGTAAAAAAATTCCTGCATTCTGGCCGCAATTGATGAGGGTTTATGCCATGCAGCCTAAAAAAATATGCGTCGAGCCCCCAGCCCTTAATCCCCCTTTTTCAAAGGAAGAAATTCCATTGGACTTCTTTGCTTTTTAGCTTTCACACGCAGTCGTGCTTCCGCAATATATTTTTTTTTCATCACGATGGAATTCGCCATTTTTTTTCTTTCTTTTTCCATTTTTTCTTCTGCTAATCGTTGCTGTCTTGTTTGATAACGGTTACGAAAATAATTTTTTTTCTCATCACTTGGCGCAGCGGTTGTCACGAGATCAATGCAATCAACAGGGCAGGCGGGCACACACAGTTCACAGCCGGTACATTCTGCCGCAATCACTGTATGCATTTGTTTGCCACTGCCAAGAATAGCATCGACGGGACAAGCAGCGATGCATTTCGTGCAGCCTATGCATTCCGCTTCGCGTATTAACGCGAGTATGGGTGGTTTGGTTTTTAGAGCCATGTCAGCCAAATACGGTGTCGAATCTTCTTGTAACAATGTCGCGAGAGCCGCCAATGTTTTTGTGCCACCTGGCAAGCATAAATTGATCGGTGCTTGCTCATCCACAATCGCTTCAGCATAAGGCAGACAACCAGGATAGCCACACAATTCACACTGTGTTTGCGGCAGTAATTGATCAATTTGTTGTGGTGTGACGCGACGCATGTTATCAGCTCACTGCACTTTGTAACCAGCGCTTGCACCGTCATCCGGACTGATTAACCACATGTCAGCCGCATCGCCACCAACGGCTACTAACATCATGCCTTCCGATAAACCAAAGCGCATTTTACGCGGTGCAAGATTCGCAACGATGAGCACTTGGCGGCCCACCAAGGTTTCTGGTTGATAAGCTGCTTTGATGCCAGCAAAAATTTGGCGTTGTTCGCCACCCACATCAACGATGAGACGCAATAATTTATCAGCACCTTGAACGGTATGCGCTTCCAAAATTTTCGCGACGCGCAAATCAATTTTGTTAAAATCATCAATTGATATTTCAGCTTTTTTCGCGGGTTTTTCTGCGATTTTCTTTTCTTCTTTGTTAAGTTCAGGTGTCAAATCTTCTTGCGCTGCCATTTTCATTGCCTCTATTTGTTGATGTTCAATACGTTGTATCAGTGGTTTGAATTCACCAATGCGATGGTTAACTAAGGGATGATCTTTATCCTGCCACATCAGTGGTGACACTTGCAAAAAATCTTCAACTTGTTTTGCAGTGTGCGGTAACACGGGTTTTAAATAAATCATCAGCACACGAAACAAATTAATGCCCATCGAGCAAACTGCTTGCACAGTTTGCTGTTGCTCAGGATTTTTAATGAGCACCCACGGTTTTTTTTCATCGATATACTGATTCGCGCGATCAGCGAGCGCCATGATGTGGCGAATCGCATGACTGAATTCCATTTTCAGCCAGTAAGCTGAAATGATGTCACCACTGTCGACAAATTCTTGATAAAGCAGAGGCTCACTGCAAGCCGCCGATAATTGTCCAGCAAAATTTTTCGTGATAAAACTCGCACAGCGACTCGCAATATTGATGAATTTTCCCACTAAATCCGCATTAATGCGTTGCATGAAATCGTCGAAATTAATATCTAAATCTTCGATACGATCACTCAGTTTAGCCGCAAAATAATAGCGCAAATATTCTGGATGCAAATGATCCAAGTAAGTGCGCGCTTTGATAAATGTGCCACGTGATTTTGACATTTTCTGGCCATCTATCGTTAAAAATCCATTGGCAAAAATGGCAGTTGGCGTGCGAAAATCAGCGCCATGCAAGAGGGCTGGCCAGAAAAGTGCATGAAAATAAATGATGTCTTTGCCGATAAAATGATACAGTTCAACCGTGCTATTTTTATCCCAATATTCTGCAAAATTTAATGCTTTGCGTTTTTCACACAGATTTTTAAAGCTTGCCATATAGCCAACCGGTGCATCCAGCCAAACATAAAAATATTTTCCTGATTCACCGGGAATTTCAAAACCAAAATACGGCGCATCGCGCGAGATGTCCCATTCTCTTAAACCATCGGTAAACCATTCATCTAATTTATTGCTGACTTCAGCTTGCAAATGACCATGTCGCGTCCATGTTTGTAAAAAATCTTTGTAGTGTTGTAATTTAAAAAAGAAATGTTCCGATTCTTTTTCTATGGGTTTTGCACCAGAAAGTGTGGAGTAAGGATTTTTTAATTCGGTGGGTGTATAGGTTGCACCACAGACTTCACAATTATCACCGTACTGATCTTTCGCCTGACAGCGTGGGCATTCACCTTTAATGTAGCGATCGGGTAAAAACATATTTTTTACTGGATCAAATAATTGCTTAATGGTGCGCTTTGCGATATTTCCTTTTTCCAAGTGGCGTTCATAGATCGTGGTGACCAAGGTTTTATTTTCTGCAGAATGGGTGGTGTAGTAATTATCAAAATCAATGAAAAAATCGGCAAAATCTTTTTCTTGATCGTGACTGACTTTCGCAATCAGTGCCTCGGGTGTCAGGCCACATTTTTCAGCCTGTATCATGATGGGCGTGCCATGACTATCACTGCCGCAAACATAAAGACAATCAACACCTTGCATTTTTTGCAAGCGCACCCACACATCAGCTTGGATGTAGCCAACTAGATGACCGAGGTGTAAGGCGCCATTGGCATAGGGCAGGGCGCTTGTGACTAAAATTTTACGTTTGGCAGGCATAGTGTGTATCGCTCACGATTTTCAGGTTAAAAAGTGCTAAAGTATAGCAAATTAAAATCACGTTGGAGAGTGTTACCTTGCAACATGCTATCGAAATGCAACTTGCAGAATATCAAGATCCTTATCTTGGAAAAGATTTAATCGCAGCAAAAGCACTGAAGCAGATTACGATTGAAGATCATCGTGTGGTGCTTGATATTGTCCTTGGCTATCCCTGCGATCGCCTCCATCAGCAGATGATTGCAACGCTCATGGCATTGTTGCAGCCACTTGTCGCGAATAAGCAGCTGGAAATTAAATTACGTTCGGTGATCGATGCCCATGTTGGTAAACAAGGATTGCAAGCACTGCCGCAAATTAAAAATATCATTGCAGTTGCCTCCGGCAAGGGTGGCGTTGGCAAATCGACCGTCGCGGTTAATCTTGCGCTCGCACTTTCGCAAGAAGGCGCTAAAGTGGGCTTGCTCGATGCGGATATTTATGGCCCAAGTCAACCGACCATGCTCGGTGCAGAAGAATTACGGCCGGTCATTGAAAATAAAAAAATAACGCCTATCGTGCGTCACGGCATACAATCCATGTCCATTGGTTATTTAGTGGATGGTAATACCGCCATGATGTGGCGTGGTCCTATGCTTGGTAAGGCACTGGAGCAATTGATACATGATACGACATGGCAAGCATTGGATTATCTCATCGTTGATTTGCCGCCAGGAACCGGCGATGTGCAATTGACGTTATGCCAAAAAATTCCGTTGAGTGCAGCGCTCATCGTCACCACACCACAAGATTTGGCATTGCGTGATGTGGAACGCGCTTGTGAGATGTTTCGCCAATTAAATATTCCCTTGCTTGGTGTCGTTGAAAACATGAGTAACTATCATTGCCAACAATGTGGTCATGTAGCGCCTCTTTTTGGTGCCGGTGGCGCAGGCAAGCTCGCGCAACAATATGCGCTTTCCGTGCTGGCAGAAATTCCACTCGCCATGTCCATTCGCGAATTAACCGATAGTGGCGAGCCGCCAGTTGTGCATGCGCCAGAGAGTGATTATGCTCAAATTTTTTTCGCCATGGCACGAAAAGTAGCGGCAACCCTTGCGCTACAGGCTAAAGATTATTCAGCTAAATTTCCCAAAGTTGTGGTAGAACAGAGTCCATCCACTAATTGTAAGGTCACATGATGAGTATTAAATCTGATAAATGGATACGCCGCATGGCAGAGCAGGGCATGATAGAACCATTCACGCCGAATCAAGTGCGTCATGATGGTAAAGACAAAATTGTTTCGCATGGCACCTCGAGTTATGGTTACGATATTCGTTGCTCACCCGAATTTAAAGTTTTCACTAACATTAATTCCGCGATCGTCGATCCTAAAAATTTCGCTGCTGACAGTTTTGTCGATGTCACGGCCGATGTTTGCATTATCCCGCCGAATTCTTTTGCTTTAGCACGCAGCGTGGAATATTTCCGTATTCCCCGTAATGTGCTGGTCATATGCCTCGGTAAATCCACTTATGCTCGCTGCGGCATCATTGTTAATGTGACGCCACTCGAACCCGAATGGGAAGGCCATATCACGCTGGAATTTTCGAACACCACGACCTTGCCCGCAAAAATTTACGCGAACGAAGGTGTTGCGCAACTTCTCTTTCTCGAGTCCGATGAAGTTTGTGAAACGTCATACAAAGATCGTGGCGGAAAATACCAAGGTCAACGCGGCGTGACATTACCGATTGCATAACATGATCGCCTCTCCCGCAAGCGGAAGAGGCGATCATTTGGATTATGTAGTGTTGTTATCTTGCTAGCAGGATTCAGTCACGATAGACATTAATCCGATTCATCATCCAATTCAGCTTGCGTCACCGATTCTATGGGCAAGTGTTTGTTGCCATTGACGCGTTCGCGCAATTCTTTGCCGGGCTTGAAGTGAGCAGCATATTTGGGATTGGTGATGAGTTTTTCACCGGTTTTAGGATTATGGGCACGGCGAGGTGGTCGAAAATGCAGGTTGAAACTACCAAAACCCCGAATTTCAATACGACCGCCACTGCTTAGTGTTTCACTCATGTGTTCGATAACTTGATTAACACTTAAGGCAATGTCTTTTTCGGGAAGGTGGGGAAAGTGCTTGCTAAGTTCGCCGATGAGTTGGGATTTAATCAGCATGATATTGCAGCCGCCTCCTTTTGATAGTCCATACTTGCAATATAACTCAACGCCTTAGCATGTCAAGTCTAGGGCGGTAAAACATCACATAGTGATACAGAAAAGATGTTGTTGGGCTATAAATATACAAGTGATGTCATTGCGAGCGCAGCGAATAGATTCAAATTATTCGTGATAACGGTGATTCACCAATAAGACATTGTTAATCGTCGCTCCTAACACTGAAAAATTTTCTTGGCGGTGATGATGTTTTAATTCTTGGTATTGTTCTTTGCTCATGATAACAAAAACCCGTTGCTTACTGTGCCAAGCTTGCCAAAATTGGGTATCGTTCAACATCCAGGCATGGGTATCTTGCTGTTGCATGCCGAAAGTTAATTCATTGCGCCAATTGAGAATACTGACGCGGCGCTCGAGGTAAAAAGGCAAGTCTTGGTAATACTGATTGAACGTAACGACGACATCATTTGCTTTGAGCAGTGGCTTTAATTGCAAAGCGAGTGGTCGTATGCTGCGCGTGTCAATCGCAGGAACCGCAGCAATGATGAGCAGCAAAAAAAGCCAAGTCGTGACGAAGATGATGCACAGTGATTTAGCGAGAGACTTAAACGCATAAAAGAAAGCGATGAGAGCACCGATGAGGAGAAGGCTCGCTGCGAGCGTTAGATACATTTTTGCAGCGTAGATGTTGACAAAGAGCGTGGTTTGCAAAAAATGATAAAAAGTAAAGCTGATGAGAACGGCGAATGCGATTAAAAAGCCATCACCAATCAAGATGCCTCGCGCACTATTTTGTTTGAGACAAGTTGTCAAATAACGCGCAGTGAGAATAGCAAGCGGTGGAAATAGCGGCAAAATATAGGGAATTAATTTCGATTTGGAAAAGGAAAAGAAGAGGAAGATCGTAAACGCCCATATGAGAAAAAATAATTCGTGGCGATAATGATGCCGTTCTTTAAAAGTCCATGACCATGCTTTGACGATGGCTTGTGGCAAAAAAACAATCCAGGGAAAAAATCCGAGGATGAGCGTTGGAATGAAAAACCAAACGGGTTGATAGTGGCCTATTTCTTTCGTGGTATAGCGTAAAAAATGCTGTTCAATGAAGTAAAAATAAAAAAATTCAGGATTACGCCATTGCACCAGCACATGCCAGGGTGCTGCAATGAGTAGAAAGAGCAGCAGGCTAGAACCTAGGTAATAGTGGCGTAATGTCCGCAGCTCACCGAGGAGTGTCAGCCACAATCCGACGATCATGACGGGGAAGACGATACCAATTAAACCTTTCGTTAAGACGGCCAATGCAGCAGCTGCAGCTGCTGCGAGAAAATAAAGTCGGCGATTTAGGCCAAGCGGTTGTTGGCTGCCAAGTAAAACCGCATAGAGCGTTGCGCTTAACGTCACCGTGACGGGTAAATCCAGGCTAATCATGTGCGCCATGACGAAATAAAGAAGGCTGGTGCCGAGAATAAGGGCGGCTAGCAGACCGGTGAGACGGCCATAGCGTTGTCGCGCCACAAAATAAGTAAGCAAGCAACCAAGCACGCCAAGGAGGGCATTGACCATGCGTAAACTAAAAAGCGTAAGACCAGCGAGTTTGATGGCGCCTGATTGCAGCCAATAAAATAACACGGGTTTCTCGAAATATTTGATGCCGTTCAAATAAGGCGTGATGTAATCGTTATTGGCGACCATTTCCCGGGCAATTTCAGCATAACGCCCTTCATCTGGCACGAAGAGGGGGCGGTTGCCGAGCAGAATGAAATAAAGACTGCCTATGACGATAAGCAAAAAGAAGGTGTCTAGCCACCCGGTATCAAGGTGGCGAATGCGATGTAGCGCTTTCAGCATAAGGTGATGTCTTTCCCATTTTGGCAGCAAAATCTAGCATAATGCTTCAGAATTGTCGTTAATGATTTTATCGAGCGGCGCTATTACGTTATACTAACTCTACCTTGTCTTTTGGCATGTATGGATATGAAAAAAATCGTTGTTGTGTTTCTCTTCTGTGTCATGCTTTGCAATATGCCTGCTGCTTTTGCAGTGAAAATGCTGAGCCTCTATCAAGCACAGTTGCCGGTTGCTGCCCAGAGCGATGATTTAAAAGCCACAGCGATTAAAGATGGATTTCTGCAAGTGTTGATCAAGCTAAGTGGTAATCCAGAAATTAGTAAAAATCCAATCATTGCTGCGAATCTCAGTCGTGCGGATTATTATGTGCAAGAGATCAGCTATTCCTCCACGACCACGACTTCATCCGAATATATTATTCGCATACGCTACGATGCTGATGCCGTTAATTACTTGTTAAAAAAAGCAGGCGTCAGCTGTTGGGGCAATAGTCGTCCATTGATTTTAGTTTGGTTAGCCGTCAGCGATCATGACAAAGCGACCGAAATCATTAGCAACGAAACACAAAATGACATTTTTGCGCTGGCCAAAGACCAAGGCAAAAAATTTGGTTTACCGCTGATATTTCCGGTGATGGACGTTGATGATGTGAGTCAAGTCTCCACCGATGATGTGACGGATATGGTCATGCCAGTGTTAAAAGAAGCTGCAAAACGTTATGCACCGGATGCTTTGTTGATCGGCAAAATGCAAGTCGGTCAAGGTGGCAACATTGAGAGTGAGTGGCGGTTGGCTTCGAGTGGAGAAGAGTGGAACTGGACGATTACAGATAAAACACCGGAAGCGGTGTTGTATACGGTGGTGAACCAAGTTAGTCAAACCTTATCGAAACTGGAAGTGCTAAAGCCAAGACATGAAAACGAAGTATGGGTGAAATTAGAAGTGATGAATGTGGTTGAGCGTGAAGATTATGGACAACTGATGGAATATTTACGACAGCTCCCGCCAGTACAGAAAATCCGTTTAGTGGGTGTATCAGGCGATGTGGTTGAAGTATCCGTTTTGGTTCGCGGTTCGGCCATGGCTTTTCAAGAAGCGGCAGCAAAAGGTCAACGCCTTGCTTTCAAGTATGAAGATAGACCGAATAATCGTTTTGGTTATGTTTGGTCACAATCGGTTTTGCCAAATGCATCCCATTAATCAATTAACCCTCGGCCTCAGTTTGAATGATGAAGCAACCTTCAATAATTTTTATGCTGGTCAAAATAGTGAAATGGTTTGTGCGTTAAAAGAAACGGCGAGTGGCAAAGGTGAGCGCATGATTTATTTGTGTGGCGCGCGCGGTGAAGGTTGTAGTCATTTGCTTAACGCCAGTTGTCATTATGCGCATCAACATCATTTTCGTTCCGTGTATTTACCACTCAATCAGCTTATTCATTTGTCGCCGGATATGCTAAATGGATTAGAAACATTGGCGTTGGTTTGCATCGATGATTTGCATGTGGCAGCGGCTCATCCTGAATGGGTCATGGCTATTTTTCATTTATATAATCGTTTGCAAGCGGCAGGTGGTGCGCTCTTGGTTGCAGCGCACGATTTGCCAAAATCCCTGCAGCTTCCATTGCCTGATTTAGTTTCGCGTTTAGCATCTGGCATTGTTTACCAAATTCATCCACTCTCAGACGTTGAAAAATTAACGGTATTAATCATGCGGGCGAAGCGGCGCGGCATCGCTTTGTCTGAAGAAGTGGGGAAATATATTTTGACGCATTGTCCACGGCACATGGATGCGTTAGTTACCACACTGGATGCCTTGGATAAAGCATCGCTTGCTGCGCAACGGCGATTAACGATACCTTTTGTTAAAGAAGTATTACACATTTAAGGAAGCAGTTATGTCTCAAATCAAAGCCATCAAAGCGCGTGAAATTTTGGACTCACGCGGTAATCCAACCGTTGAAGCGGAAGTGATATTAACCACAGGTGAGATGGGCCGTGCCTCGGTACCATCGGGTGCATCGACGGGATCGCACGAGGCCATGGAATTACGTGATAATGATAAAAAACGTTATCTCGGTCGTGGTGTGCTGCAAGCTGTTTCATTGATTCGTCATGAATTAGCGGAGGCATTGCGCGGATTTGATGTGACACGGCAACATGAAATTGATGAAGTGATGATTGCACTCGATGGCACGGCTAACAAAGAAAAATTCGGTGCAAATGCATTGCTTGCCGTTTCACTTGCAGTGGCAAAAGCAGCTGCAAATAGCCAAAAAATGCCGCTATACCAATATATTGGCAAAGCGACGCAATATGTTTTACCCGTGCCGATGATGAATATTATTAATGGTGGTGCTCATGCAGATAACAATCTCGACTTTCAAGAATTCCTGATTTTACCAGTGGGCGCACCGACTTTTTCTGATGCGTTGCGTGCTGGCACGGAAGTATTTCATCACTTAAAACAAATACTCAAAAATAAAAATTATCTGACGAGCGTTGGTGATGAAGGCGGTTTTGCACCGAATTTACCGAACCAAGAAGCAGCCTTGGAGTTGATATTAGTTGCGATTACGCAGGCAGGTTATGATGCACAGAAAGATATTTGTTTGGGTCTTGATGTCGCTGCTAACGAATTGTATCGCGATGGTTTGTATCATTTACCCGGAGAAAATCGCGTTTTGCCGACAGCAGAATGGATAGATTATTTTGCGCGACTGATCAAGCAATATCCCATCATTAGCATTGAAGATGCAATGGCAGAAAACGATTGGGAAGGATTTCGCCAATTAACGGAGCGATTGGGCGAACAAGTTCAATTAGTCGGTGATGATATTTTTGTGACGAACACAAGCTTATTGCAAAAAGGCATAACAGAACACATTGCCAATGCCATTTTAATTAAGCCCAATCAAATTGGCACACTGAGTGAAACCTTGGCAGCGATTGCATTAGCAAAAAATGCACATTACAACACCATTCTTTCGCATCGTTCCGGTGAAACCGAAGACACGACGATTGCAGATATTGCAGTTGCGACAGATGCGGGTCAAATCAAAACCGGTTCGTTGTGTCGCAGTGATAGAGTCGCTAAATACAATCAATTGTTGCGTATTGAAGAGCAACTGGGTCGTCATGGAAAATATGCAGGACACGCCGTGTTTTCCCGATTTCACTTGACGAAAAATGCGCGAGTGCTTGGTTAATGGTGACATTACGTTTTTATTTACTGGTAAGTGTTCTGCTCAGCTTACTTATTTTTTTGCAATGCAGATTGTGGTTTGAATCAGGTGGTATTCGCGATATGCATGTACTCAAAAAAAAGATTATTGCTCAGTTGCAAGAAAATGAAAAATCAAAACAGCGCAACGAAACACTACTATTTCAAATTGAACGTCTGCAAAATAGCAAAGATGCAGCGGAATCGCGCGCACGGAATGAATTGGGTATGATAAAAAAAGGCGAAACGTTTTATCAAATTTTAAAGTAAGGGTGAGCAATGAAAATTTTGATTAGTAATGATGATGGCGTCCACGCACCAGGACTCGCTTATCTTGCCGAAGTGCTCGGTAAAATTGCTGATGTCACTGTGGTGGCACCCGATCGTAATCGTAGTGGTGTCAGTAATTCATTGACACTGGATCAACCATTGCGCGTAGTGACGACCGCCAATGGTTTTTTCAGTGTCAATGGCACGCCCACCGATTGTGTCCATCTTGCAGTCACCGGTCTTTTGAAAGAAATGCCCGATATGGTTGTCGCCGGTATTAATGAAGGTTCAAATCTCAGTGATGACGTACTTTATTCCGGCACAGTCGCGGCTGCGACCGAAGGACGTTTTCTCGGACTGCCCTCCATCGCCGTGTCACTTTCTGGTCCTCGCTGCGAACACTATGATACCGCTGCACAGATTGCAAAATTGTTGGTAGAGCGTTTGCGACAAACACCGCTTACGTTTGATACCATACTCAATGTGAATGTGCCCGATATGCCGTTATCCGAATTGCATGGCATACAAGTCACTCGCCTTGGCACGCGACACATTGCAGAACCGACGGTAAAGGCGCTCGATCCCCGTGGCAGAAAAATTTATTGGGTAGGTCAACCCGGCCCAGAACAAGATGCAGGACCTGGCACAGATTTTTATGCGGTGAATACCGGTTATGTTTCAGTCACGCCACTGCATCTTGATTTGACACATTACAAAGTGATGGATGAATTATCCGGTTGGGTTTTGCCACTGCAGATTGGATGATGAGGTTATCGATGGCAAAAAAGAAAGCACCAACCGAGAAGGATAAAACAAAAACAATGATACTTAACGAAGAAAAAGATCATTCTTTCGATCCTACCAAACTCTATCTAAAAGAAATTGGTTACTCGCCGTTGTTGACAGCTGCTGAAGAAATTCACTATGGACGTCTTGCAATTAAAGGCGATGCAGTAGCGCGGAAAAAAATGATAGAAAGCAATTTGCGTTTGGTGGTTAAAATTGCGAGACGCTATTACAACCGTGGTTTAGAATTTTCTGATTTAATCGAAGAAGGCAATCTCGGTTTGTTACGTGCCGTTGAAAAATTTGATCCCGAACGTGGTTTTCGTTTTTCCACTTATGCGACTTGGTGGATAAGACAAACCATAGAACGTGCGATTATGAATCAAACGCGTACCATACGCTTACCGATACACGTCTTACGCGAATTAAATTTATATTTATCGACAGCACGTGAGTTAATGAAAAAACAAGATCATGAACCTTCTTACCAAGAAATAGCCGACGCACTGGATAAATCCATTGATGATGTCAAAAAAATGATGGAATTAAATGAACACATGGTGTCATTAGATAAACAAATATCAAATGACAACATGACGAGTAAGCCATTGATAGAAGCACTGGCAGATAAAAATGCGATTGATCCCGCACAATCACTGGTGAATGAACGCTTGCATGAAAGTTTAGAACAATGCTTGAGTGAATTAACTGAAAAGCAACGCGAAGTATTATGCCGACGCTTCGGACTCGATGGCTATGAGCGCGAAACGCTAGAAGAAGTCGGTAAAGCCGTTGGTTTAACCCGTGAACGCGTGCGTCAAATTCAAATGAGCGCTTTGAAAGCGCTGCGAGAAATTCTTAAAAAGCATGGTTTGGAAAGCGATATGTTGTGAGATTGTTTTCTCTCGCGAAGACTGGCATGACACGTTATTTTGTGAGGGAATAAATTTATCTTACCCTTTATCACGACCAGGAGCAGGACGTTTTTGCACAGGGTTGCTGCCTTGCTGCTGTTTGGAAAACTGTCCATGAGTTTGCAGGGCGGCTTTATTTTGAGCACGATTCATTTTTTCCTCTACGGCTTGATAAACTTTAATAAGCTTACTCTGTAATTCAACATCGCTCGCCATTTCAGTCTGAAGCTGTTGCAAAAAGTTGCTTGCTCTATCCAATGTTTGTATATCATCGCGTGGAATGGCTTCGCCGCTAATGGCTTTTTGGGTGATTGCCAAATAAGCTTTGATTCCTTCTTTGCCACGTTGCAATGCATTTATCGTCGTTGTGACATCCTCACTTCGATTATCAAGAGCAGCCATTTCTTTCGCCCATTTAATTCTAGGTGGGTAGAGTAAGTCGGCAGGTCGCAAAATATTTTTTATGCTATTCAACGCTTCATAAAAATCTTGCTCAAATCTTACTTCAACTTTCTCGAGGTCGATCATGAAATTTTCAGTAACCGACTTTATTTCCCGATTAGGGCTATCAATCACATCGGTACCAAGCATGCAGGTAAAGCCTGTGATCATAAGACGGATGCCAACTTGTTCGACTTGCAGTACCGCATAATCAAACGTGCGACTAGTTGAGCATGCGATACCTGAGTATGTCGAAAATAATTTTTCTAAATTCTCTTCTTGCACAAAAGAGAGTAAATGGATGTCAGGCTGACGCAAAATGGTTTCTAATTCTTTTGCACTGAAGGCGTAATTAGTTTTTATTCTTGGAGGTGGCGATTTAAGAGCGCCTCTCTTGAAGGCAGCAATGGTGTAATACGATTTTTTTTCTGTTCCTGTGTCAGCGGATGTTCGCATAATTTTTTCCTCGTTTTGTAAAAATAATTTTTATTTATTTATTATACATGCATAACGTTCAACTTTAATTACACAATCTCAAATACCGTCGTTAATTTTTTAGCAACCAGTTGATTTTTCAGCTGAATATAATGTGGTAGGCCATGTTGATAAGGTGGGTAATCTTCACCTTGTATCAACGGTGATAAATATTGCCGGCAGGCGGCGGTGATGCCAAAGCCATCTGCCGTGATATAGTCGCGTGGCATTTTGATTTCGACATTCGCCACTTTTGCAAGTGACACATCGCTGATGGACCAGTGATAGGGTTCATTACTGTCACGCACAATGATGGGCATCACCGCATTTTTGCCGGCAAGTGCCATCTCGACTGCCGCTTTGCCGACCGCATAGGCTTGTTCGACATCGGTTTTGGAAGCGATATGTCTTGCGGCACGTTGCAGATAATCGGCAAGCGCCCAATGGTATTTGTAGCCCAATTGATCTTTCACCAGTTTGGCAATGACAGGTGCGACGCCGCCTAATTGTTTGTGACCAAAGGCATCCACTAACCCTTGCTCTGAGACAAAATGACCATCTTGATTTTTTAATCCTTCTGAGACGACGATTGCGCAATAACCATATTTGTTTACGCAAGTCTCAACGCGTTTTAAAAATACTTCAGGATGCAAAGGAATTTCGGGGAAAAGAATGAGGTGAGGTGCATCACCTTCTTTTTCTGCAGCTAAACCAGCGGCTGCTGCAATCCAACCAGCGTGTCGGCCCATGACTTCCAAAATAAAAACTTTGGTGGAAGTGAGTGCCATGGAAGCCACATCTAAACCTGCTTCACGTATGGAAACCGCAACATATTTTGCAACTGAACCAAAACCAGGCGAATTGTCGGTGAATGGTAAATCATTATCGACGGTTTTTGGAATGCCAATGCAAGTGATGGGATAGCCAAGTTCTTGGCTGATCATCGAGACTTTGTGTGCGGTATCTTGCGAATCGCCACCGCCATTATAAAAAAAATAACGAATATTGTGCGCAGACAATACTTCCACCAAGCGTTCATATTGCTTGCGATATTTTTCTATCGCACCGAGTTTGTAACGACAAGAACCAAAAGCACCGGAGGGTGTGTAACGCAAAGCGGCAATATCGGCAGCGGATTCGAGACTGGTGTCAATTAAATCTTCGGTTAATGCACCGATGATGCCATTCTTGGCTGCATAAACATTAGCAATTTTATCGCTATTTTTCCTTGCCGTTTCAATCACGCCACAAGCAGATGCATTGATCACCGCGGTGACGCCACCGGATTGCGCATAAAGGGCATTACATTTTTCCATGAGGATTACTCCAAACAATTATTCGTGAACACGATGATGGGTGATTTGTATCTTATCTGCAGGGAAAAAACAATGATTTGTATGCTGCGGACGCTGCGATTGCAGACTGTCATCCCTGCGCAGGGATCCAGTTCTAACGTTACTGCTGCTACCTATTTTGAGCTGGATCCCCGCCTTCGCGGGGATGACAATGGGTCTTTGCAGAGATGACAATGTGCCTTCGCAGAGGTAACAGATCTATTACAACTGCTCAATTTGGTTAATGTTGCGTATCATGGCATATTCGTGCAAATTTTTGAAAAAGAGTGAGCGTTGTAATTCTTTAATTTGTTGCGCGCTTGCGAGTATGAATTGCGAGCCGAGTTTGTTGGCTAAACGCAATACTTCGGTGCGCATTTTTCCAGAGATTAACCACTGGTCTTTTTTGGCAACACCTAAGTGTTTGCCAACTTGGAATAAGGATTGTTTCGCTTCATCATAATATTTTTCAACTAACATCCCCATGGATGGAATGTTGAAATAGCAAGTGGGTAGGTGAGGAATCACATGTACCAGACTTACTTTGATATTCATTTCTGCTTGGTATTCGCTGTGAAACGCTTTGCGTATTTGTAATACTTCTTCATCCGTAATGGCATTGGTGACGATCAACACCTGCTTCCGCTTCATCATATCCGCATCTCCTTAACGCGTATTGCTATCCATGTCTTTCAGTAGGGGGATTACAATCATCGCACTAAAGAACACTGATAAAAATTAGGAATAAACCAGGATACTGCGCTGAGATACACTTACCTAAGTCAGGGTTTATCCCATCAGGAAAACACTAAGTTGACTGAGATATATTCTTATTTTGGCTATATGAATTATTCTTCCTCAACTGTCTCTTCTTGTATGCTATTTGCGAGCACCAGTTTGACGAGTTCGGGTACTGATTTCACGCCCATTTTTTTCATGACGGAGGCGCGGTGGGCTTCGACTGTTTTCAAGGAAATTTTTAATTCTGCAGAAACAACTTTATTTGGCTTACCGGCGACTATGCCTTGCAATACTTGCACTTCGCGCGGCGACAGCAGGGAAAATTTGGCGCGTGCTTGGGCGCTTTCCTGGCGTTTTTCGCGATTGGATTTATCAATGCGTAAGGCTTTATTAATGCTTTCAAGTAAGACTTGATCGTTAAATGGTTTCGTTAAAAAATCAATGGCGCCGGCTTTCATGACGCGCACGGCAAGCGGCACATCACCGTGACCGCTGATGAAGACTATCGGCAGTGTCGGCAATCCATGTTCACTTAATTTCGTTTGCAATTCAGGACCGCTAATGCCTGGCATACGCACATCGAGTAAGAGACAGCCATGTTGTTGCGGATCATATTCTTCAAGAAAATCATGCGCGCGGGTATAGGTTTTTACTTCGAGACCAATGGATTCAATAATCCAAGATAAAGATTCCACCATGGCTTGATCATCATCAATAATATAAACCTTAGGTTCGAGCATTGACATGATGCTAACTCCTTTCAAATGGAAATCGGTAAAGAAAAACGTACCCAACTATTACTGTTTTGATTCGAGTTAATAATAAATTGACCACCGTGCGCCTCGACGATGGAGCGACAAATCGCAAGTCCCATGCCACGACCATGTGCTTTGGTGGTGACAAAAGGCATGTAGGCTTTGCTCGCGATGTCCTTGGAAAAACCAGGACCGGTATCATTAATAATGACTTCTATTGTTTTGCCATTCATCGTTTTTGTTTGTATGCAAATGCGTTTTTCCCGCGTGTGATTTTCATGCATCGCTTCAATGGCATTTTGGATTAAGTTCATCAGCACTTGTTGCATTTGAATTTTATCGATGAACATGAAGGGAATATTTTTGTCAAAATTAAAATCAACTTTGGTTTTAGAAGTATTCAATTCATTTTTGATGAAGCTCACTGTTTCGCGGATGACGTTATTAATTTTGCAAGGTGTTTTCACTAATTGACCTTTGCAGAAAAAGTTTTTCAAGCGTTGCACAATTTCACCGGCACGTTCTGCTTGTATCACGGCTTTTTGCATGACGTTTTTCAGTTGGTCATGATCATGATCTCTATTTTCTAGATGACGGACACAACCGCGCGTGTAATTGATGATGGCGCCGAGTGGCTGACTAATTTCGTGCGCCATGCCTGATGCCATTTCTTCCATGGTACTTAAACGAAAGACATGTGCTAATTGTTGGCCGCGCAAGCGGGCTTTTTTATCGAGTATGCGATCGGTGATGTCGCGCGAAGCTAATTGAATTTCATGTATGCTGCGCGTTTGTTCGTTGATGATTAAGCGAATATTGCTTTCAAACCAGCGAAATTCTCCTTCTTTGCGTTTGATGCGATAGACGATGGGTTTGTTGTTACTATTTTCGCGGCGTCTGGTAAATATTTTTTTTATTTTAGCCACGTCTTCATGATGTATGAGTTTAAAAATGTTTTTGCCAACCAAATCATCTGGCTCATAACCAATTGAACTTTTACTTGCCGGTGAAACATAGAGAAAGACACCATCCAGCGTGTGTCTTGAAATGACATCGGTTGCATTTTCTGCCAGCAAGTGAAAACGTAATTCACTTTCTCGCCATTTTCGCTCGGTTTGTTCGAGATGATTGATGGTGTCATTGAGTAATCCATTGACCGTCCAAAGCCATGTTTGCATCGCTTGCAATTCTTGCGCTTGCTGTTGATAAGCCGAAATATTTTGATGAATTAAGAGTGAGGTAATTTTGTTGTGTTCATTCTGCGGCAGTGTAGAGAGCGATGATTTGCAAAAACCTTTAGCGCCATTTTTACGGATAAATTGCGTCTCTTCTTGCCATTTTTTTTGTTGTTCATGCATTTCTTGAATGAGCTTAGGAAAGGGATAATTGCGATCGTAAATCAGATTAACGGAGCGACCCAGCACTTCTTTTTTGGCATAACCAAAGAGTGAGGTGGCACCGACATTCCAGTTGACAATGCGTCCTGCTTTGTCGAGTAGAATGGCGCTATCTAAAATGGCATCAAACAATCCGTGTGTATCCATTTTGACTTACCCTTTGCGGGATAATGTAAATTTGTTCATAATAGCACATTTCTTAACGACGTCATCCCTCTCATCTGGTGGCATTAATTTAGGTTAAAAACATGCGCATACACATCTTAGGTATTAGTGGCACGTTCATGGGCGGCATTGCGTTGCTAGCAAAACAATGTGGTCATGCGGTGAGTGGATCGGATATGAATGTTTATCCACCCATGAGTACGCAATTAGCAGAGCAAGGTATTTCGCTCAGTGAAGGTTATGCAGCATCGCACATTCCAGCAGAGGTGGATTGTGTCATTGTGGGTAACGTCATTAAGCGCGGCAATCCAGCGATTGAGCATGTTTTGACGCAACGTATTCCGTATTTATCAGGTCCTGCATGGCTCGCGAATGAAGTGCTGCGTTCACGTTGGGTGCTCGCTGTCGCTGGAACGCATGGCAAAACGACGACAACCAGCATGCTGACTTGGATATTGGAGCAAGCAGGTGTTAATCCAGGATTTTTGATAGGCGGCGTGCCGGAAAATTTTAAGGTGTCAGCGCGTCTAGGTGAGAGTCCTTATTTTGTGATTGAAGCGGATGAATATGACAGTGCGTTTTTTGATAAACGTTCTAAGTTTATTCACTATCAACCGAAAACCTTGATCATGAATAATCTCGAATATGATCATGCCGATATTTTTCCTGATCTTGCAGCGATTAAACAACAATTTCACTATCTGGTGCGTACCCTTCCTGGCAATGGCTTAATTGTGCGTCACGGCGAAGATGCAAACTTAAACGATGTACTCGCGCAAGGTTGTTGGACGCCGCAAACAACCTTTGCCGGCACGACGAGTGAGTGGACAGCGCAGCTGTTAGCGCGCGATGGCAGTGCATTTGCTGTGATGCATCAGGGAAAACGCGTTGGTGATCTGCGGTGGAATTTGTTGGGACAACATAATGTTGATAATGCTTTAGCCGCAATTGCAGCGGCACATCATGTGGACATTGCGCCAGCATCTGCCATCGCAGCGCTTGCGACATTTAAAAATGTAAAGCGTCGTTTAGAAGTTAAAGGCAAAGCAAACGATATTGTGATTTACGATGATTTTGCGCATCATCCAACGGCCATTGCGACGACATTAGCGGGATTACGCGCAAAAATTGGTGATGAGGCGCGCTTGATCGCTGTGGTTGAGTTTGGTTCTTACACCATGCGGACGGGTGTGCACAAAGAGCGGATACGCGATGCACTCCATGATGCCAATATGGTTTTTTGCAAAAGCACGGTGGCTGATTGGGGATTGAAAACATTGCTTGCTGAATTCCAACAACCGACAGCGCTTTATGACGATGTCGATGCTTTGGTAAAAAACCTTGTCCTCGCTTTGCAGCCAGGTGATCATGTGGTGGTGATGAGTAATTCAGGCTTTGGTGGCATTCATCAAAAGCTGCTGCAACAAATAGAAAGTAATTGAAGGAATGTATGCAACCACAGGATAAACAAACAAAAATTAGCTTCTCTACCAAAGCGGCTTGCCTTGGTTTCATCGCCTATTTACTATTTGTTGCTGTCATTTTTGCTGTATTTTGGTATGGATATTGAGGCTATCATCATGATTAAAAAGAAAATTTCTATTGAAATCAGCGCAGAACCCCATTATGTCGTCGAACAATCCGATCCGGTGCACCAAAAGTATGTTTGGTCATATGAGATTACTATTACCAATGAGAGCGAAGAAATTGTACAATTGCTGCATCGCTTTTGGCGTATCACCGATATGAGTGGTCGAGTGGAAGAAATACATGGCGCAGGTGTCGTTGGTTTGCAGCCGCTGATAAAACCGCATAAACACTTTTCTTATACCAGTTATTGTCAGCTACCAACACCGCAGGGAACGATGGAAGGACATTATGAATTGCAAAATTTAGATGAACAGCAGTTCAATGTCGATATTCCGAAATTTATGTTGAGTGCACCCGCCACCATCACCCAATCATTTCGTTCGACGCTGCATTAGCGGATTAGCTAAACGTTATATCATTATTCGATTTATAAAATTAGAACGAGGGGTTTTACGATGAAGGCACGTGATGAAATATCTAATGACATTTTACTGGAACGCTATTTTGCAAGCTTCGATGGCAAGCCATCAATTCGACAATTATATGCAGCCCGTTTAGCCGTACGGTTTGATTCCATCAAACCTCAAAAAGCGCAAAACGTAGATGCTGAATTATGGGGTTCTCTCTTAACGACGAAACGTTGTTTGCATCAATTCAACTGCCCCTTTTCACGGCAATTGATGGAGAGACCAGTTTGGTTGATTGATGAAACAGGGCGGAAAGTGGGTGTCATCGATTTTGTTTCGTTTAATACATGGTTTAGATATGAAAATTATACTATCGCTCCAGCACCTGATATTGCTGAAAAAATGCAGAACATTGCTCGCCAATATGAAGCGCAACTTAATTTATTAATTTCAAAAATTCTTGCAAAAGGTGAAAATAAAAAACAACGCCAAGATGAATCTTATGGGAAATTGTGGGATATCTTATCGCAGGTAGACAGAGAAACTTTTCAAAGGGAACTCCCAAATTTGTTTGGGTTGTCCTGTGACCAGCAGGATAAAATGATAAAAAGTTTTTTTGCAAGCATTTGCTCAAGAGAATCGGATGCTAATCGAAGAGTATTATTGAATACGTTGAAGGAAGTGGCATTAAGCTGCGGCTTAAAAATTCGTATGGACGTTCCTGAAGAAAAATTGACTCGCGATTTTAATCAAATAGATAAACTGCTTGCTGAGATAAAAGGTGAACAGCAAGTTCAGGATCTGCCAGATGCAGCACAGCAGCGAATAAAATGTTTAGCTGTCATTAAGTTTGATTTGATGAGTAAACTTCTTTATGCCCAACAAAATATGATCAATACTTTTGGTGAAAAAGTTGTATTTGATGAGGAGAAAAAAAAGGGTTTTCTTGTCACTAACCAACAGTGTATCGGTTTGCTCCATCAACTTAATGAGAAATTAAAACAATATCACAAAAACACAGAACTGACTGATGATGAATATTGGATGTTTGTGATGCAAATCAAAATGCTTAGTCAACGACTCCTCGATCTCTTTGTGATGGCGATGAGCTGCACGTCATTGCCAAAATTTGCCAGAGGGGAATTACAACGTGCATTTGCTGTTGGCTTTAATGATACGCAAGATAATATTAAAAAAATTATGACGACGGAATTTGCTGAGCGACAACCCATCATTGTGCATCTGATGGAGACACAAGATGTGTGTTTTGTAGCTGTGCTGGATAAATGGTTAAATAAATTAAAAAGCCCAGCGGAACAAGCGACACAACCTACTTATTCCCCGAACTTGTTTCCAGCAGTGACAGTAAAACCCATTATTCCTCCGCAAGCTGTTTCACCTTCTCCTGCTCGCAAAGGATTACTCGATGTCATAACCGACAATCTAAAAATTCCGTTTCCCTTTTGAAAAAGGGGGAGTAACCGGAATTTTTACATAACGCATCTTTTTTCTGTGCGAGTGATGTTCGCGATAGCGAGTCGTCTCTCGCGGCAAGAATTTTTTCACATTAAATTTTTCAAGCAACCGCAACCAATGCAGCAGTCTATTTGGCGAGCTTTGTTCTATTGTTTTTGGCGTAATATTTTCCGCATCATGACTATCCTCTGCAAATACCGTATTCAATTCGTTAATCACAGCAACATCATGCGAGATAACAGCGAGTTCACGATTTTGATTGAGTGAGGCCCGAGTAAAATTAATGGAGCCGATGACTGCAAGTTTGTCATCAATGATCAGTACTTTTGCATGTATGTATAAGCGCTTGCTCTGATGGATGCTGACTTTAGCGCGCGCGAGATACTCACTTTGTTTTTGTCGTAACGGTCTTGATGTAATGATGGCAATTTTCACGCCTTTTTTCGCTGCTTTAAAAAGCGCGCCGATAAGTTGATAGTCGCTCACGTTTTGGGCGTAAATTTTAATGGATTGTGTCGCATTGCGGATGAGCGTTAATAATTTTTCCCGACTATTATCAGGACTTAAAATAATATCCGCCGACACTTGCGGCAGTGCCACATGATTAAAATCTGCCGAAAAAATCGCATTAATTTCCTGTATGCGTTTCGGATCATCGATGATGAGGCCGAAATTTCTTTCATTTTTAAAAGACGAGTGCGTGAAATTAAACGTCATGACGATCGCGACACGCTCATCACTCACCAAGGTTTTCTGATGAATTAATTTGAGTGGTGGCAAACTTCCCTGCCAAGCAATGTGCGCTGCTTTCAAGGCAGCGATGGTTTTATTATTTTCATCTTCTGCTTTATACGGTGTCGCTTCTAACAAAATTTGTATGGTTTTGTCGCGTGTCGGTGCTTGCAGAATCGCTTCGAGCAGGCGTTCATCGGTGAAACCATACATGACGAGGTGTAAGGAATGTTTTGTGTTTGCAATCGTTGCAAGCAGTGGCGCGCGTCCCATGTCAGGTTCGATGATTAAACGATCGGCGAAGCTTGGACTCAGCAAAAAATACAGCATGAAGAAAAAAAAAGTGAGTATCACACGCATGAGGGCGTTATGCCATGTCCTCTCTGCCGAGAAAGGCATGCGCTAGCGTGCTTGCGTCTATGTATTCCAATTCACTGCCAAGCGCAACACCACGAGCGATGCGAGTGACTTTGATCGCGTACTGTTTTGCAAGTTCAGCAATGTAATGAGCTGTTGCTTCACCTTCCACCGTGGGATTGGTTGCCAGAATAAGTTCTTTGATATCGCGCTGATCAAAACGCGTTTTTAATTGGGTGATGCCAATTTCATCGGGACCGATGCCATCCAGTGGTGAGAGATGACCGAGCAACACAAAGTATTTTCCTTTGAAACTAGCGGTTTGTTCGATAGCCGTGACATCAATTGGATTTTCGACCACACATAGCAATGAAGCATCACGGTGTGTGGAAGCGCAAATTTCGCATAAAGTGGTTTCACTAAAAAGACGACAACGTTCACAATGACCCACTTGTTCTATTGCATCGAGTAAGCTTTGTGCTAAGCGTTTACCATTGTCACGACTGCGTGTTAGCAGTTGTATCGCCATACGCTGCGCTGTTTTTTGACCGACACCCGGCAGGCAGCGTAATGCTTCTATGAGTTGATCAAGCAACGGACTAAAGCGCATAGCATTCCCATCATCCAGGAAATTATTTGGCGTCGCCAAAGCCTTCGGGTAATTTGATGCCGGCTAAACCACCCATTTTATCGCGCAATGATTTTTCAATTTTATCGGTTGCATCATTGATCGCGGCTGCAATCAAATCTTCGATAATGGTTTTTTCTTCTTTCAGCAGATTAGGATCAAGCATAATTTTCTTGGCATAATGTTGACCGGTCATCGTAATTTTGACGACACCACCACCGGATTGGCCAGTGATTTCGAGATCGGCGACTTGCTTTTGTATGTCTTGCAGCTTTTTTTGCATGTCTTGTGCACGCTTCATGATTTCGTTCAAGCCGAGTTTATCGTTTGTGGGTTTATTCATCAGTAGCACTCCGTAATCGGTAATAATGTCTGCGCATTTTAGCAAAGATGCTGAGATTGATCTATTGGTTTTCAGGTTAAAAGCGATACTTCAAGTGTCGCATCATACATCTGCAGCAGCTGTTTCACGGTTGTATCTTGCGAGATAGTGTTAGTGGCTTCTTCGAGGCGTTTGGCGGTCTCATGTTGCTGTTGTTTCGATGGCGTGAGTAATTCCGTGTGGGTCACTGCAATTTCAAGTTGCACGGATTGTTGTAAATAGCGACTCAGCGCTTCGGTGAGGCGTTCTTTTAATTTTGCATTGAGCATGGGTTGGTGATTTGCAGAGAGTGCCAGTTGCACTTTGTTATTGTTAATCTGCTGCAATGTGCAATTGGAGGCGAGGGCATAGGCCATGCCAGACAACTCGAGTTTAGCAAGGATGTCGCGCCATTCTGGCAGCGCAGGCGTTGTGCTGGCTGCCGTTTCTGTTGCCGCTGCTTCTGGAGCAGGTGTGGCTGGCAGTCTGTCAATTTGCAGCGCCGGTGCCATTGTCACGCTGCCGGATAAGCTTGGTTTAAATGCCAACATGCGCAGCATTATCATTTCAAAACCTTGTTGTGGACTTGGCATCAACGCTAAATCACGACGACCCAAGAGTGCGATTTGGTAATAAAGTTGCACATCTTCTTGGGTAAAACGCGCCGCGAAAGTGGCGATGGCTTCATCTTGCAAGTCAGCATTCGGTACAACTTGATGCAGCGCCATTTGATGGAAGAGATCGAGCAAGGCCGCTAATACTTGCTGAAAATCAGGTGCGCGTGCTGCAAGCGTTGCTATGGTTGCAAAGAGTAATGGGCCATTTTGTGCAGCTAGCGCATCGAGTAGCGGATATAAATCATCTTGCGCCAAACTACCCAGCATGGTTTCCACTTCAGTGCGAGACACATTGCCTTGACCATAGGCAATGGCTTGATCAAGCAAACTTAACGCATCACGCATACTGCCATCAGCGGCTTTCGCTAATTGCGTGAGTGCGGGCAATTCATATTGAATGTGTTCGCTGTTTGCGATGTGTTGCAAATGCGTGGCAATTTGCTCAGGCGTCATGCGTTTTAAATGAAATTGTAAGCAGCGCGATAAAATTGTGATGGGTAATTTTTTTGGATCAGTGGTCGCTAAAATAAATTTGACGTGTTCGGGTGGTTCTTCCAAAGTTTTTAGCAAGGCATTAAAGCTGTGGTTAGACAGCATGTGAACTTCATCGATGAGATAAATTTTGTAGCGGCCTTGCGTGGGTGGATAGAGAACATTTTCGAGTAAGTCGCGGGTATCTTCAACTTTGGTGCGCGAGGCGGCATCGACTTCAAATAAATCTAAGAAGTGACCGGCATCGATGCTGGTACAAGCATGACAGGTGCCACAAGGATGAGCGGTGATGCCGGATGCGCAATTCAAACACTTGGCAAATATGCGTCCCAAGGTGGTTTTGCCAACACCGCGTGTGCCGGTAAATAAATAGGCGTGATGCAGACGTTGTTGCGCTAAGGCATTACTTAACATGCGCAAAATATGTTCTTGACCAACCATGTCTGCAAAGGTGCGCGGGCGCCACTTGCGGGCTAATACTTGATAGCTCATAGAATATTGCTCAGCTCCTGAACACTTAAACCCATCGTAGCGAACACCAGCCACACGCCGGCACCCGAATCAGCCGTTACCGTTGCTTCCTTCCGGACCTGGCGGGGTTCACAGCTTATCGTTGCGGCGGGACCAATGCTCGCTACGATGGATTTACTGGATATTCTAACGTTGTCTTTGGCGGAGAGAGAGGGATTCGAACCCTCGATACGCTATTAACGTATACACGCTTTCCAGGCGTGCTCCTTCAACCGCTCGGACACCTCTCCACGACGGTCTTATGCAAGGGCGTAAGGTTAAACTAGAATGTTACAGAGTGCAACGAAAGAGCGCGTTTAAAATACGGGGAAATCTTAAAATAAATACTGAAGTATCTCTTCATACACTTGTGTGAGTGTCATCAAATCAGCAACAGCGACGCATTCGTTGACTTGATGCGCGGTTGCATGTGATGTGCCAAGTTCAACAATTTCTGCGCCAAGGGGTGCGATAAAACGACCATCTGATGTGCCACCGCCCGTTGATAAGCGCACCGTTTGTCCGGTCATTTTTTTGATGGCGATGGCGGTTGCGGTCATGAGTTTTCCTTGTCGCGTGAGAAATGGTTCGGCGCCAAGTGTCCACTCCAGCGCATAAGTTAAATGCTGCGCATCGAAGAGAGCACGGGTGTGGTTTTTTAATTCTTCGACAGTGATCGCTGTGCCAAAACGAAAATTAAATAAGGCATGAAGATGTCCGGGAATAACATTCGCAGCGCCAGTGCCGCTCGCAATGTTAGTGATTTGAAAAGTGGTCGGCGGAAAATTTTCGTTGCCTTTATCCCATTCGCGATGGGCCAGTTCATGGAGTGCGAGCAGACTTTGGTGTATGGGATTTTTTGCTAACTGCGGATGTGCCACATGGCCTTGCTTGCCATGCACAGTTAAGCTGCCGTGCAAAGAACCGCGGCGCCCAATGCGCACTTGATCACCAAGGTGATGCAGAGAGCTTGGTTCACCGATGAGGCAATAATCGATTTTTTCTTTTCGCGCGACTAAGCGTTCGATAACTTTTTTCGTGCCATCAATGGATTGGCCTTCTTCATCACTGGTGATGAGAAAAGCAATTGAGCCTGGAAAATCCGGGGTTTTTTGAATAAAATTTTCAGCAGCAATGACCATGGCAGCAATCGCTGCTTTCATGTCAGTGGCGCCGCGTCCGTAGAGGTGATCGTCACGAATGGTGGGTTGAAAAGGCGGTGAGCGCCAGTCGGCCGCAGGTCCTGGTGGCACCACATCCGTGTGACCGGCAAATACCAACAGTGGCGCTTTATTGCCGTAGCGTGCCCACAAATTATCAACATCATTGAAGCGCATGGCTTCACAGTGAAAGCCGGCACGTGCTAAGCGTTCACTCAGCAATATCTGACAACCGGCATCAACAGGCGTGATGGAAGGACAAGCAATTAATTGCATGGCTAAATCGATGACGGTTTGCATTATTGCACTTCTCGTAATAATTCGTTGAGACTGACTTTGCTGCGCGTTTTTGCATCGACTTGTTTGACGATGACAGCACAATAAAGACTATATTTTCCATCTTGACTGGGTAAATTACCGGCGACAACAACCGCACCAGCGGGGATGCGACCATAAGTAATTTTCCCCGTTTCGCGATGATAAATCCGCGTGCTTTGTCCGATGAAAACGCCCATGGATATGACAGCACCTTCTTCCACAATCACGCCTTCCACAATTTCAGAACGCGCACCGATGAAGCAATTATCTTCGATAATGGTTGGGTTCGCTTGCAACGGTTCTAAGACACCACCGATGCCTGCACCACCGGAAATATGAACATTTTTACCAATTTGCGCACAAGAACCAATGGTTGCCCAAGTGTCTATGAGTGTGCCGCTATCAATGTAGGCACCGATGTTGGTGTAGGACGGCATCAGGATGGTGTTCGGCGCAATGTAGGCGCCTTTGCGCGCAATGGCCGGCGGCACAATGCGCACGCCCGCTGAGACAAATTCTTCGTGCGTTTCAGCTTGAAATTTGAGTGGTACTTTGTCGAAGTGTTGGGTCATGCCACCTTGCATGATGGTGTTGTCATGAATGCGAAAATAAAGTAACACCGCTTTTTTAAGCCAAGTGTGTATCAGCCATTCATTCTGTATTTTTTCTGCGATGCGCACCTTGCCTTGATCGAGCAAATGAATGACTTCATTCACTGCGTCTTTAATTTCCTTAGAAACCGTTTGTGGTGTCAGCGTGGCACGTGACTCAAAGGCGGCATCAATAATTGCTTGTAGTGCTTGCATTTTAGTTAATATCCTCATGAATGAGGGCGTATTTTTACATGAATCGCAGCTTACGTCATTAAGTTGCGATGATGTTTTGAGTGATTATGCTTGCTTCGGTTTGTTGTTGTGGATAGGAATATTAGCTTGATTATTTTGAGGAACAGCGGGTTTAAATAAGCTCAAGTAGGCATTGTACTGTTGGTTACCCACATCGGATTGGGTAAGAGGAGTGTAGACTTTATCTTCTGCTGTGGGATCAATGCTCGTCACTTGACCCTTACGATGTGCATTTATAAATTTTATGTGTATTGCTAAGGTAATGTGATACATATTTTCCTTGCTTGCATTCGCTTTTTCAACAAGTCGATGTATGCCTTTGTTTTCTTCGATTTTAGGCTGATGAAACAACGTCAGTATTCCACGCAACCCCATGCGAGGAACCAAAAGAGGAGTAGTGACAATTTGCGAACCACCACGAATGCCAGTGGTAATAGCATCTAAAAGCCAAGCGGTAGTATTGATAAAATTCTTACGCATATTTTTTAAGAAAGTCGAGGGTTTAAAAATATAGACCATTGTGCTCGCAATAAATACGAGTGGGGCACCAATAAGCGTTATTGCCGCAATGACAAGATTCCCTGCGCCACGTAATGGCTGCATCAGCTCACGTCGAAATTGGTACCAACCTTTATAAGGTTTGAAGGTATCCATCACATCTTTTGCCATGTCAGCCAGTGGTTGCACTGGACCACGAAACTGGCGTTCAAATTGGCTATCAGTTAGCTCGGCCTCATACACATATGAATACCCATCAGCACTTAAATAGTCAGGTGCGTTCACAGCTCGCTCACCCTTTTTGAGGAAAACTTCCTTCTTTAAAAATATCAGGAGTGAATCATAATTTCGGTTGAATCTAGCCATCTGATTTGTCCTCAATTTATAATTTTTAAGCAACTTAAGATTATCTTTATGAGCATCATCTAGTCACTCTATCTATCTCGATAGTTAGTCTAGCAGAGAAATATTAAGGAGATCTTATTTCCCACAAGTAGCGGGATCATAGCCACGGCAATCGCATGAAATTTCATGCGATTGCCGTGATGACCAATATCAAGCGTATTTTACTTAATGCTGGCTTAAGATTGCGCTAATATAATACGGCTTATTAGTAATTAATAAAACATGAGGATACTTCTATGTTACCCCGTAATACACCTATGCTTCCTACACTGATATTTGCTGAGAGTCACGAGGATCCTATCACCGGAAAAATTCTCGCAAAATTAGCTTCAGAACTTAAGACGTTGGGCTATGAAGTATTTTTTGATGAAATGCCAGAGAGCGGGAACTTAGAAAGTTCAATGAAGGAGCTTGAAGCTAGTGAAGAATTATATCAAATACATCGACAAGAATTTCTCAAATTCGGCATTAATATTGAAAATAAAAATGCTTTGAGTCAATATCTTATCGCACTTGTCGTATATGGGATAATTAATATTAATGCAATGCCACCTTCTGATGTTTTAAATAGTACTGAAGTGACGATTGCTCGCCGTTCGGCAGGGTTAACATTCAAAACATTTTTACTTGAACTGAAAAATAATGGTATCACTTATAAAGGTATAGATATTGATATGAAGAATAAAGAAGGTGCGAGAGTTTGTTCTCTCCCTATTATGTGTGAAAGAGATACGAAAATGAGTGATGCCTATTTAAAAGAAACAGCATCCGTGTTTGGTCGCATAGGACTTGCTCACGTTGCAGGAATACAAAATAAAATTTTAAATAATATTTCTCTTGAAGCGGCTTCCGCTCGTTTTTGTTTTTTTAATATCTATTCCATGCAACCTTTAGACTGTGAAAATAATCTCGAGGAACGAATTCGAACTGGTCAATTAATTTTTCCACTTGGAATCACTCCTATTGATGCAACAAGAAAAAATGGGGATGAAATCCTTGGACTGATTATTAAACAAATCAGAGAGAAACAAGAAAAACTTAGAGGGCCTGTAATGATGAAGGTAGATGTATTAGACGGCCCTATTTGTTCAGTTCCACAAATGAGGCAATTAATAGAAACTGCGGCAATCTCGGCGAATGATAATTTATTTTTTGGTAAAGCCGAAGAGAACAAAGCTAAGTCTGGCGTCAAATCTTCTCATTCTGATGAAGAGAAAGAGCATGAGTTTGATGGCGCTAAAAAATGTCTAGCAGGTTAGGCAGCGATTAGCAGCAGATGTAAGGCAAGCATAAGCAATCTTAGCTACTACGACTGTTTGTGCTTTTTTTGATATTTGGCCATTAATTAGTCGCTGGCGCGAAATTATTTACATGACACAGCGACTCCTTTCAGATAACGAATCAATTGCCTCTCATTAAATTCTAAAATTGCCGCATATCCCGACGATTCTGTCGTTTTATCAGATTTGGGCGTCCTGACATATAAAGAGAAAAGTTTCGTTCATATATACATAGGAAATTAAAGGAGCTTTTTTTCTGCAGTTTACATGTTACGTTAAGCGATGCACTTCTGGCGACATATTCGGTTCCGTCAATCCACCGATTCGCTGTCGAATAGAGTGGGCTCCGCTAATTTCGTAAAGTCTCGCTTGAGGTGTGCCCAGCATATCTGTCGTTGATTGCTATCAAAAATGTTATAAGCAGCATATCGATCAGAAACAACGATATTTTTATAATCACCCATCATCGCTTTTAATATCTTCTTTCCACACATTTCGCGCAATCATTCTGACTGCACGAAATGTACAGTATATAAATTTTTCAAGAAATTAATCTGGGAGATGTTACGTTTTTTGCTGCTATTTCTACAAAGCTAACGTCCAAGACTGGATTGCTGCGTTGCAAAAAGCGCTCCTCGCAACGACGACCTTCTGCTACAGACGAACTGCTGCTACCCCACCTGTTACTCGAGCAAATGAATGACTTCATTCACTGCGTCTTTAATTTCCTTAGAAACCGTTTGTGGTGTCAGCGTTGCACGTGACTCAAAGGCGGCATCAATAATCGCTTGTAGAGCTTGCATTTTAGTTAATATCCTCATGAATGAGGGCGTATTTTTACATGAATCGCAGCTTACGTCATTAAGTTGCGATGATGTTGCTGATTTTACTTATTTATGTGTCTTGTTACCTTTATCCACCAATCGTCCCGATACAAATTTGTGGATAAGGCTCGCTAATAGTGTTTGATAAGGCAAGCCTTCTTGTACGGCAATTCTGCGTATCATATTGAGGTCAGCACCAGAAATACGAATATTAATTCGATTATTTCGTTTCATAAAATTACTGGCCGCTTGTTTGGCTTTATGCATTTCTTCGCTGACATTATCGACCGATACGAATTCACCTTTTTCAAGATCATTCAATATATCTTTTTCATGTTGATCTATATCGATATGTTTTTTACTCATGGTTTTTCATCCTCCGTTTTTTTATTTCCTCTAAATATTGTTTCGTGTGCTTTCTACTTGGAAATATTGTTTTCAAAAAAATCTTGTTGCCATTGCGCACAAATGGCACGAGATGGACGTAACATAAATATTGCCTAATGTCAATCTAAAAGCTGCTCATTAGGCAGCTAATAGGCATTACATAAACATCGAGGGAAGGACGTGATTAGGATGACGGTTAGACTGCGCTGTGCTAGGATACACGGCCGAAAATGTTGATAAATAGGCTCAAAAATTCATATGGTCACTACGCACCCAAGGCTGCAATTTAAGCCAAAACAAGTCGCTAATGCCTATCATATTTATTCCCGATTATTCACTTATGTCAGGCGGTATTGGCTTGCGTTGGTGATTGCGGGGGTGGCGAGCATGCTTTATTCGGGGGTGGATGCTTGGTTTGTTTATTTTTTGAAGCCTTTACTCAATCGCGGTCTTGTTGCGCGTAATCACCATTTTTTAAGTTATGCACCCTTTTTGGTGATGGCGGTATTTATGCTGCGGGGCGTTGCCAGTTTTTTTTCGAGTTATTTTATTGCCTCGGCGTCGCGCAATGTCATCATGCGTTTGCGTCAAGATTTATTCGCGCAATTGCAGCGTTTACCCGCAGGTTATTATGATCAAACCACCACCGGCCAAGTGCTTGCTGTTCTTTTGTATGGCGTTGATCAAGTAGCGAATGCAAGCGCTGATGTGTTGACGACAGCGATTCAATCTATCTTTTTGACATTGGGTCTTGTTATCGTCATGGTTTCTATCAGTTGGAAATTGACGCTACTTTATTTCACAATCATTCCCTTGGTGATGGTCATCATGCGCATGACGAGTTTGCGCATCCGTCGTTTAAGTTTAGGCATACAAGATTCCATTGCAGAATTAAATCATCGCACCGAAGAAAATATCGAAGGTTACAAAGTGGTGCGTACCTTTGAAGGTCAAGAATACGAAACCGAACAATTTAATCGTGCGGCGCGTACCAACAGGCAGCGTGAAATGAAAGTTGTGGTGACACGCTCACTCAGTGTGACGGCGGTGCAATTCATCACTGCTGCAGCGCTCGCACTCACGTTGTATATTGCCACGTTGCATATTGCAGACTCACTCCTTTCACCCGGTGGTTTTGTGGCGATGGTTGCGGCCATGATTGCGTTGCTAAAACCAATGAAAGATTTGGCCTTCGTGCAAAATAAACTTTATCGTGGTTTAGCCGGCGCACAATGTGTTTTCGAATTGCTGGATGAAAAAAAAGAAGAAGACAGTGGTGCTCAATCGCTTGCACGAGCGCGAGGAAAAATTGTGCTTGAACAAGTGAATTTTACTTACGAAACAAAAAAACAAGTGTTACATGATATTAATTTAACGATAGAACCCGGTGAAATTGTTGCCTTAGTGGGACGCTCAGGCAGTGGCAAATCAACGTTGGTTAGTTTGTTGATGCGATTTTATAGTCAATACAATGGTCGCATTACTCTCGATGATGTGTTAATCGAAAATTACAATTTGAATGATTTACGTCGACAATTTGCGGTGGTATCGCAACACGTTACTTTATTTCATGATACGGTTTTCAATAATATTGCTTATGGTCGTTTTAATAATGCGACAGATGCGGAAGTGATGGCAGCTGCAAAAGCGGCTTATGCGATGGAATTCATCGAGCAATTACCGCAGGGTTTACATACGCTGATTGGTCAAAACGGTGTTTTGCTTTCTGGCGGTCAACGACAACGCATTGCGATTGCGCGCGCTATTTTGAAAAATGCACCGATATTAATTCTCGATGAAGCAACATCTGCGCTTGATACCGAATCAGAACGTTACATCCAATCTGCATTAGATGAATTAATCAAGCAGCGCACGACACTGGTGATTGCGCATCGTCTCTCTACCGTTGAACATGCCGATAAAATCATTGTCATGGATGCAGGAAAAATTGTGGAATGTGGTCATCACGATGTGTTATTAGCGCAAAATGGTCATTACGCAAAATTATATCGCATGCAATTTAAAGAGACGCCGCATTTATTGGATGTGACCCATGTGGGGTGATCCGCGAGCGTATTGGTATGACAAAACGCTGCATCCAACAACATTAGGCTGGCTTTTTTTTTCTGGATTATTTGCTGTTGTTGTTTGGGTAAGACGACTTCTTTATCGCTGCCGAATTTTTAAAGCGCAGCATTTTTCCACACCGGTCATTGTGGTTGGTAACATCACTGTGGGTGGCACCGGCAAAACACCTTTTGTGATTTGGCTCGCTGCTTATTTGCAAACACTGGGTTTTCGCCCAGGGATAGTCAGTCGCGGTGTTGGTGGCAAAAAACAGCGTTTGCCGCGCACAGTTAAGCAAGATGATTTGCCAGGTGATGTGGGTGATGAAGCGATATTACTGAAACAGCGTACGCAGTGCCCACTCGTCATTGCCATTGATAGAGTGGCTGCGGTGCAAACTTTATTGCAGCAAACCGATTGTAATGTGGTCATCAGTGATGATGGTTTGCAACATTATCGCTTGGGTCGTTGCATGGAAATTGCGCTCATTGATGGTGAGCGACGTCTTGGTAATGAATATTTGTTGCCGGCAGGGCCGCTACGCGAACATCGCAGTCGTTTGGCTGAGGTAGATTTTGTAGTGATAAATGGTGGTAGCAAGACGGATGCTTTTACCATGATGCTACAACCTTACCAGCTTTTTTCTTTGCAAACACAACAAAAATTACCGCTCAACGAATTTCCACAAAAAAAAGTTCACGCCATCGCCGGCATTGGTCATCCACAACGTTTTTTTCAAACATTGCAATTGGCAGGATTTGAAATCATTCCACACATTTTTCCCGATCATCATCTTTACGTGGCCGAGGATATTTATTTCGATGACACCCATCCCGTGCTGATGACAGAAAAAGATGCGGTAAAATGCCTGCATTTCGCTGATGAAAGGCATTGGTGTTTAACGGTGAATGCAACGATCAATGACAATTTAGAGCGCGAGTTATTATTATTTTTTCAGCAAGCTAATTTCAAAAATGAATGATTGTTATTGCGAATAAGTGCCATCCCTACGAAGACACGCATAGACGTCAACTTAAGGATTGATGAGAGCAAAAAATGAATTGTCATGCGAGCGTTGGCTGGCATCCAGGCTTTTCTACACAGTCATTTTTGGATGCCAGCCAACGCTCGCATGACACTTACTCGTACGATGTCATCTACTCGTATGATGACATCGATTCGTATCGATAATTATTGTTCTTCTTTCAACACACCATTTTCAAATATTAATTTGACAGGCGTATTGCCATTAAAAATCATGGTGGTGATATTGGTAGCAGGCGGTTTTTCGCCGCCTTCTGCGACACTTTGTTTATTGATGAATACGGGTTTGCCGCAAGCTGCTTTCACTTTATCGCGATTATCACCCAAACTAATGTTGGTGTTACCACAAATGGAACTTGAGCCAACACCAATACCATTGACGCTGATGTTAATGGCATTGCCATTCGCATCAAAGGTAATTTGTGTTCGCAACGTTCCTTGCGCGGCTGCCATGCCACTTGTTGCTACTGTTTGCGGAACATAATAATCCCATTGCTGTGGGACATTTTCATCAGTTTTTTTTGTGTCATTTTGACTGTCTGGTTTACCGCATTGCTGTATCACTTGCGCAATCGTATCACCGACATTAATTTGATTAAAATTCGATGGACAGAAAAAAGCAAAAAGCGACGTCGGTAATATTAAGGAGATAATGAATCCAAGAAGGTATTTCATTAGGTAACCTCCAATGAGGAACTATCCTTATTATCTCACATTTTCTGGCGCTATATGCCTTTGGCAAGCGCATTTGCATAACCGAGATAATCGCTTGGTGTTAATTGCAGCAGGCGTTGTTTGACATCATCGGGTAACTCCAAGGCTTTGATGAAGTGCTGAAGTTTTTCTTGGTTGATGGGTTGACCGCGCGTGTAAGCCTTTAATTTTTCATAAGGTTCAGCAATATGATAGCGACGCATAACAGTTTGTATGGCTTCTGCTAATACTTCCCAATGCGCATCAAGATCACTGGCAATGATTTTTATATTTGGTTCTAATTTTGCGATGCCTTTGCAAGTTGATTGATAACCAAGAATAGCGTGCGCGAGCACAACACCCACATTGCGTAGCACAGTCGAATCAGAGAGATCACGCTGCCAGCGTGAAATCGGCAGTTTTGTCATCATGTGTTCGGCAATTGCGTTCGCTAAACCAAGATTGCCTTCGGCATTTTCAAAATCAATGGGATTAATTTTGTGTGGCATAGTGGATGAGCCAACTTCATTCGCAAGGGATTTTTGGGTGAAATAATTGAGTGCAATATAACCCCACGTGTCGCGATTAAAATCGATGAGGATGTTGTTGATGCGTGAGAGCACGGCAAAAAATTCGGCGATGACATCATGCGGTTCAATTTGTGTGGTGTAGGGATTCACTGTCAAATTTAATTTTTCAATAAATTTTTTGGTGACGGTTTGCCAATTGATTTCAGGATAAGCAACGACCAGCGCATTAAAATTGCCAGATGCACCATTGCATTTTCCCATGAAATTAATTTCATTTAATTGTACTAATTGACGTTGTAAACGGGCAATGACATTTGCTATTTCTTTACCGACAGTCGTTGGTGTCGCAGGTTGTCCATGGGTACGCGCCAACATTGCAAGGTCTGCATATTGATGTGCAAATTGTCGCAACGGTAACAGGATGGCACTCAATGATGGCAATAAGCATTCACTGCGAGCGTCCGTTAACATCATGCCATAAGCAAGATTATTGATGTCTTCTGAGGTGATGCCGAAATGGATAAATTCACTGATGGCGGCAAGTTCAGCATGGTTGCTGATACGTTCCTTGATAAAATATTCGACGGCTTTGACATCGTGATTAATGGTTGACTCAATTTCTTTAATGCGTTTTGCATCCTGCAGTGAAAAATTGTCGATGAGATTTTGCAATAACAATTTTGCATCCGTACTGAGTGGGTGTAAATCGGCAAGATGCGCATCGTCAGTCAAGGTTTCAAGCCAGCGAATTTCGATGAGAACGCGATACTTCATCAAACCGAATTCACTAAAAATAGCGCGCAAAGCAGGCACTTTTGCTGCATAGCGGCCATCTAAGGGTGAGATGGCCATGAGTGCGGTGGTATCCATCATGAGCTCCTGAATAGTTAGCTCTTAATGATACCACCGCCTAAGCAAATATCATCCTGATAAAAAACAATGGACTGACCTGGCGTGATGGCGCGTTGCGGGATTTCGAAGGTAACTTGGAATTGCTCATTATCGAATGGCGCAAGCATGCACGCTTGATCTGCTTGACGGTAACGGGTTTTCGCTTGAAGTTTTGCGGGAAATGCCGGTGGTTCTGCTATCCAGTGCAGCTCCGTTACGATCAATCCGGGTTGGTAGAGGGCAGGGTGGTCACCTTGCACCACGACCAACACATTGCGTTGCAACTCTTTTTTGGCGATATACCAAGCGGCCTGATTTTTGCCTTTTTTGCCGCCGATTTGCAATCCTTGGCGTTGGCCTATGGTATAAAACATTAAGCCATCGTGTTCACCGAGACATTCACCGTCTATTGTTTCGATGTCACCTTTTTTGCTGGGTAAGTAATCGTTTAAAAATTTTTTGAATTTGCGCTCACCAATAAAGCAAATACCGGTGCTGTCTTTTTTTGCATGATTAGGCAGGCCGATTTTTTTTGCAAGTTGACGCACTGCTTTTTTTTGCATCTCACCCAAGGGAAAAAGACTGTGAGAAAGTTGATATTGATTAAGCGCGTAAAGAAAATAACTCTGATCTTTTTCAAGATCAGCCGCTTTTAATAAGTGTCGCGTTTGTCCATGCTCGTGAATGCGTGCATAGTGTCCCGTTGCAATGGCGCTCGCACCACGTTGTTTGGCATAGTTTAAAAAAGCAGAAAATTTGATTTCTTTATTACAAAGAATATCGGGATTTGGCGTGTAACCAGCGCGGTAGGCAGCCAAAAAATAGCTAAAAACACGTTCCCAATATTGATCAGCAAAATTGACCACTTGCAAATCGATGTGTAGCAAATCGCAGACGGCTGCTGCATCTGCCATATCATCGCTTGCACTGCAATAAGTGTCATCATCACTTTGCCAATTTTTCATGAACACAGCTTCAATAGGATGTCCCGCATCTTTCAGGAGATAGGCAGCAACGGCTGAGTCGACGCCACCGGAGAGACCGATGATAATCGGTGAGGAATTTTTTTTTATACTTAGCTGCATTATAGTGCCCAACTTAAATTTTTAATTTGTTTAGGTTTAGCTTGTGTTGCTAAATGATATCGTGAGCGACTAAATAATTTAGCGGAATCAGTGGCTGGTCGAAGAGATGCAGGCAGCCATTTGTAATCACGATGATTATTCAGTTCTTGTTTTAATTGATCATTAGAAAATGCTTTTTTAATGTCTTTATAACTTGTTGCCTCGTTAACAGTCGCAAAGAGTGCAAATATTTTTCTCGCTTTTTCCTGGCCTTGTTTTGCTCTCTCAGTTGGCCTTCTCATTTCATCAAATTCTTTTTGTAAATTTTCAGCATATAGTCGCAGTGCTTTGACGCTATTCATGTTGTTGATAAAAAATTTAGTTTTTACCAATGTTTCATTAATAGTATCTTCAATTGTTTGTGCCAGTGCGACATGATCATAGCGTCGCAGTTTTTCTATCGCTTTTCTGTACTCACTTGGATTGATATTCTTGGCGTGTAATAATAAAAGTTTAATGATAAGCGCATATTCTTCCTTTGTTTCTTTTTGATTGCCGAGGGCTGCATCTTCATATCGCCTAATCGCAATACTTACGGCTGTTTCTTGTTCTGTGGCGGGCTCTTTTATAAATGCATCATCGTAAAAGTAAACGGAAGGTTGTGGTATGGCTTGTAAAATTGCTGTGACTTCTTTGCAGCAATCCAGTTCAATTAATTTTAAAAATACCGCTTGATATTTTTCTTGGCTCAAAGGTTTATTTCGAGTTTTTATTAATAAGAGTTGTATGATGTCTGTATATTTTTCTTTTAATTCTTGATCTTGAGGAACGGATGTTGTGCTTTGTTCGAGTAAGGTTAACGCTAAGTCGAGTGGCGACAAAGGAGGTGTAGCTTTATTTTTAATCTGAATACTAACATCTTCGCTATTGCATATTTTTTTTATCAATTGCTTATTGCCATGCTGGACAGCCATGTGCAAAGCAGTATTTCCTGTCAGATCGGATCGTTGACAATTAAAAGTAATCTTTTTGTCACGTGACATTGAGATGGCGCGTAGTGTAAATGCTGTTCTATTTTTAGTGGCGCCAACAAGTATGACAGCGGGCAAATTGGTGAAATCAAAAGTAGGGTGACATAATAGTGCGTCAGAAAGCACATCGCATTGATTGTACAGGGCGTGCTCAATCAGAGACATCCTATTCAATTTGAGATTAACATCCATTCCTCTTTCTATTAAAAGTTGAGCTAAGGCTTCTTTTTTCTTGTTTATGACGAGAAACATAAAAGTAGGACAATTATTAAAATGAAGATTTCTTTTTATATTTTTTAATATGCCATACACATGGTCACCACAATCTTTTTTAACTAGCGTGGTGAATGTTTTTATGTAATCAGAGTGAGATAAATCCATCACAGTTAAAAAATATTTAATCATCATGACATATTTTTCTTTATCTTGACTGTTGTCGCTCTTTTCAAGTAAATCAAGCGCGATATCTAAGCCTGTTTGATGGTGATTATTTCCAAACAATTGCAGCGTCACGGGAGAAAGTTTCATTGCTAGTCCAACATGCCCAATTTGAATGATGAAACGCAAGGCCTTGAGACATGCTTTTTGTGACCATCCATAATGAAGTGCTACTATTTGTAAGATGAGTAATTGCACAAGTTTTATTGAATTTTTAAGTATCGCAGCGCTCAAAGCTGCTTCAAGTGTGTTGTACGGTAAAGTTTCTGCAACATTCGATTGCAAAAAATGAATGACGGTCGCAATTTTATCGTTATTAATGAATTCTTTCAGCGCAGCACTTAATTCTGTATCGTTAGCGATAGTCTCGCGTGGTGATGATGAGTTTCTTTTACATAATTCATGTATCAATTCAGCTTCCCAGCCAGCCTCCATGGCGGTCAGAATAAATAATGGACGCAGTTGAAATTTCATTTGACGAATTTTTTTGTGATTAAGAAAATCAAGAACCACTTTTGATTTATTATTGTTAATACGATCTATCAATGCCAGCATGAGCTTGCTTTCATCAACCTGCATGCCATCGCGTTCAAGTAACAAATCAATTAATGCATCATCGCAACGTTCAATTGCAAAAAGTAGCAGTCCAGGATGCCCATCAAACGAGATATGACGCATTTTGGGTCGATTAAGTAAATTGCAGAGTGCATTTGTGTTTAAATTTTTAGCTAAATTGGCAAACGTTATTAAGGCTGAAATCAAGGTCGCTTTTTCAAGGTGGTCTGCACCATTTTCCTCGAAAAACCCCACTATATTTACAAAAAGCGGGATGTCAGTATCCGCTTGAACGCCAGGTATTAAATTTGCGATGGTGCTTGCAGGTTTCACAAGCAACGCTAGCAGGGCAGATGTATGTTTATATTTGTTTTTGATGGTATGACTGGCTAACAATGCATTTAGCAATTTTCTATCAGGGTCGATAATGGCCGAAAAAATTGTGGTGTGTTGCTGAATTTCTTCTATTACATCACTTGATAACAAAGATATTGCTAATTTAATATCTTGATGTTTAATGGCAAACATCAATAAGCCATGCCAAAATGAAGCAGGAACCATTCGCAAATTAAAAAAATTAGGATCGTTAGCTATCAGTGCTTTCAAAAAAGTGCAATAGGAATCAGCCGTATTTTCTTCGGTATCGAGTATCTTTACGTTAAAGATATCGTCGATTAAATCGTTAAAAATGGGTGAGCCACGTTTAGCAGCGATCAGTGCTATTTTGACATCATCAATTTGACGTGTTAATGGATATTCATGGGGAAGATGCTTAGAGCTTGTTGTCATGATTAACATGGGGACATCACGATGCAACCACATTTTAACGAGATATTTTTTTGTGATTAAATTAAGACGTCTGATGGGGCTCTTTGCATCGTAGACAGGCGTAAACACAGCGATTGGATCTCGAACGCGTGCTAGAATTTCATTGTGTTTTTTGCGTTGTTTTATACTTCGTATGCGATTAAGTGACGTTGGTTTATGTTTTGTTCTTAAAGAGATAAATTCTTTTTCAGTTAACTTATTGTTTGCTGCGAACATCCAGCGCTTATAAGTAAACGCATTTTCAAGCCAAATTTGTCCAGCTTTAATATGGCATTGCATGCTATTAAACACAATGCCAAGCTCATGACCACCTTTAACCGTATAAAGTGCTATGTTGGTAAGGTACAAGGTGGTGGAGGTTTTTTTAGTGAACTGAGCACCTTGTTTTGGCCTTATTTTTAAATCTTTTTTAAATGGACTCAAAAGATAAGGTTTATTATTTTTACCCTGGCGTTGCTCCCATTTTTTAGTGAGCAAATTAAATTTTCTATCACGATCATGATTTGGATAAGGATGCACTGGTCTAAATCGATGAGGTTTTTTAAGCTGTTTAAGTAAAAAATGCCAATGTTCATCTTTATTGGCATCACTTTTGTTGATGATTGGTGATGCAATCAGTTTAACCAGCGCTTTTTCCTTACAAATGATACGCAAAGCTTCTTTGGCGGTGATACGTACGATAGGAGAGACTCTGAACATTCAATCAACCTCGTTTTTTGTAAAATAACCGACGATGATGCGCATCATCTGCTACTTTCTCGTCTTGTTTGCAAATTTAAATCATTCAGTTCTTTGGCACGTGAAGCTAATTCTTTTTTTGAACGAGAAAATAATTTTGCCGTATCCGTTGCGGGTCTTAAAGCCGAAGGAAACCACTCGAGATCGCGATGTTGACTGAGCGCTTTTTCTAATTTTTTATTAGAAAATAATTGTATAATTTCTTCATGATTTGTCGCGTGACTTGCAATATCAAGCATATCGAGTATTTCTTTGGCTTTTTCTTTTCCTTGCTCCATTTTCTTTTTGGACTGATGCTTTTTAGGGGATACTTGTTGTAGTTTCACTGCATAAGCTCGCAGTGCATTTATGCTCCCCATGTTATTGAAGAAGGATTGTGTTTGCCGTGACGTTTCTTTAAGCGACTTTTCAATCGTTTCCGCGATAATGCCATGACCATTTTCTTTTAGCTTTTGAATAGCGGTAATATATTGGCTTTGATTTATTCTCATGGTTTGTAATACTAAAATTTTAATAATGCATGCATACTTTTCTTTTTCACCGCTTCCTCTTGCTGCTTTTTCGTAGATGGCAAGGGCGATATCGAATGCAGTCTTCCCGTTAGCATTTTTTAAAGTGATATTAGCATCGCCACTCCTACACAATGTTTGCATGATGCGCGCATTGCCGGTTTGTACGGCATAGTGCAAAGCAGTATTTTGTGAGTTCTTGTTTGATACATTGTATGCCAGAAAACGACTGTTAAAATGAATGCCACGCTGATGTGCTAAGGCGATAGCATTATTGGCGAGGGATTCTTGATCTTCGTTAACGGCATAAAGGATAGCGATTATCACGGCATCGGATGTAATGTCTTTTCTACCCAACATCGCATACATTGCATTAAAGCATTTATTGTTGGCAGCAACAGCCATCGCTTCTACAGCGGAATCACCTTGTTTTTGTTGAAGTGGCATGCCGTTATTAATTAAAAATTTTGCTAATTCTTCATCTTTATAATGCAAGTCTTGGCATTTAAGTGCTGCAAATAAAAGGCTGGCATCGTCGCCAAAATCAATGGTGGGTTGTATTGCTTTTAAAATAGCCGTGACTTGTTTGCTGCAACCATGTTCAATTAACTTTAAAAATATTTTTCGATATTGTTGTTGCTCCAAACGTTTCTTTTGATTGCCGATTAATAATATTTTAATAAGTTCTGCATATGTTTTTTTTCTTTTCCGGCTTTCAGGGACTGCTCGTATGCTTTCATCAAACGCTTTCAATGCTAAGTCTAATGGTGACAACGGCGTCGGCTGATCATTATTTTTAAAATAAATATTAACATCTTCACTTTTACATAATTCTCTCGCTAACTCTTTAAGACCAAACTGAACGGCGTAGTGTAAAGCAGAATTTCCTGATGCGTTAAATCGCCGATTATTACAAGGAATTTTCTTTTCAAGCGCCAATCGAGTGGCGCACAAAGCGAGTCTTTCTTGATTGGACTCAGCGCTATTAAGGATGATGGCTGGTAAATGATGAGGCGATAAGGAGGCCTCACTTAATAATTTATTTGCAAGTTTATACAATTTATTTTGTATTAAATGCTGAATCAACGTCATGTTGTCAAATTCAAGATTAACATCCATTCCTCTTTCTATTAAAAGGGCTATTAATTTCTCTTGTTTTGCATTCAAAATAAGCCTGATGAAAGAAATATCCTGGAAATTTTCAAAGCGCAGCGTATCTTTTACATGTGTTAAAATGTTATAGACATCATCAGCACAACGCTTTTCAATTAATTTTGTAAAAATCTTTATGCAATCACCGCGAGATAAAACAATTTTCTCTAAAAAATGTTTAATCATAACGGCAGCTATGCTTTCATCATTTATACGAATGCTTTTTTCAAGAAAATCAATTGCGATGTCTAAACATATTTTACTGGCATCATCACCGTGCAATTTAACGAACGCAGGATAAAATTTTCTGATCAGTACAGTATCGCCATTTTTTATTACAAAGCGCATCATGTCGAGAGAGGTTTCTTTTGTCCATGTGTAATATACACGTGTTGAGATGATTTTTAGTATCAACTGTGTAAGCTTTTTCTTATTTTTAGCGATTGAAATGCTGAGTGCTTTTTCGAGGGATGTATTTGATACATCTATACGTTTCTTAATGATATATTTGACCAATTTATTGCGATTAGCCTCGATGCAGTGAACTAAAAAGTGCTTGTTATGCATGTTGAAGTTGATAGGTGCCGATCTTGCGATTAACAATGATGCTAATTCTTCGTGAGCTAACGATAAATAAGTTAGCTTTGCATACAAAAAATTAGTTAAGCGTTTAGAACGCATGCTTTTAGTCCACAAAAAATTAATGACGGTATCGATATGGCCAGCTTTAATTAATTCTTCCAATGCATCGCTTAATTTTGCAGCATTTTTGTCGTTGTTAATCACGGCGTAGGAAGCAGTTTTCTCCGTTAACATCTTTATGATGGGATCATCTTCTTTACAATATTGCATTGCATAAAGTAAAACGGCGCAGTCGTCAACAAATATCATTGCCTGCATTTGTTTGTGATGAAGAAAATCGAGTGCCACGTTCGATTTGCCATTTTTAATGAGGTTAATCAATGCCCGAATAATCTTGCTATTGTCGCGTTGTTCATCTTTGCTATCAAATAATCGCTCAAATAATAAATCAGTTAATTTTTTATCACCACGTTCTATAGCCATTAGTAAAAGTTCTGGATGACCATCAAACGTGAGCTCAGTCATTTCTTGGCGAAGTAGTAAGCTGTAAAGTACTTGAGTGCTTGAGAGATTAGCGAGAGTGATTAAAGCTGAAATCAAAGCAGGTTTTTCAATCGTTGCAGTGCCATTTTCCTTAAAAAATCCGACTAAATTGACGAAAAGAGTGGCGTCTTCTTGAATGCCCGGTAGTAGTTTTGTAACGGTGCTTGTATCTTCCTCTAGTAGCTCCAAAAGGGCGGCGCTATGTTTTTGTTTTTTTTCTATTGATACATTTGCAAATAAAGATTTTGCAAACTCACAATCTGGGTGACTAATTGCCAAACGCATAGCTGCTTGCTTCTCTGCTTCACCGATAGCCTTACTTGTTAATAGAGATACTGTTAATTCAACATCCTGATGTTTGATGGCAAATAGTAAGGTCTTATACCAAAAATTAGCAGTAACAGTTCGCAGCATAGCAAAATCAGGATCCTTCTTGATCAGCGCTTTCAAAAGAGTGCAATAAGAATCATCAGTATTTTCTTCAGTATCAAAAATCGTGACGTCGAATATATCAGCGATTAAATGCTGATAAATTTTGGGATCATCTTCATCGAGAGCCGCAATCAGTGCGGTATTGATATCATCCGTTTGCTGTTCTAAAGAATATTCGCTTGGCGGAAACGCGGTGTTTGTTGTCATGACTAACATGGGAAGATCACGATGCAACCAAGCTTTAACTAAATATTTTTTAGTGATTAAGTTGAGACGTCTTACTGGATTTTGTGCACCATAGATAGGTGTAAAAACAGCAATCGGATCACGAACGCGTGCCATCACTTCGTTATGTTTGTCGAGTTTTTTTTTCTTTCTTATGTTAGGGAGTGTTGTTGGTTTGTGTTTTTTTCTTAATGCAGCGAATTCTTTCTCATCTGATTCATTGTTTGCTACAAACATCCAACGCTTATTGGTAACAGCATTTTCCAGCCAAATCTGGCCAGCTTTAATGCTGCATTGCTCACTGTCAAACACAATGCCAAGTTCATGACCATTTTGAACGGCATACAGTGCGATGTTTTTAAGGTACAAGGTCGTGGATGTTTTTTTAGTGTATGCGGCTCCTTGCTTAGGTCTAATTTGCATGTTCTTTTTAAATTGACTGGGTAGGTATATTTTATTATTTTTACCTCTGCGCTTTTCCCATTTTCCGCTAGCTAAATTTAATTTTTGATCACGATCGTGATTTGGGTAGGCGTGTGCTGGTCTAAATCGGTGTGGCTTTTTAAGCTGTTTAACGAGAAAGCGCCAATGTTCATCTTTATTTTCATCATTCTTGTTGTTGATGGGTGATGCAATGAGTTTAACCAATGCTTTTTCCGCAAAGATTATCCGTAAAGCATCATCTGCTGTGACATGTACAATGGATGTGTTCCGCAACATTTTTTATCGTCATCCTTAGATATGAGCACCAATTTAACCCTGAACTTAAAGGCAGAGTTTAAAGCACGTAGATTAAAGCAATCTTAAAAAAATTTTTATTTATTTTAAAAGCTGAAATGGCTATTGTTCACGCTCATTTGACTTGTTAACATGAGCGTCATTTGCTTTTCTAAAACTAAGGATTTAGCCATGACTTATCAACACATTACTGTCCCGTCTCAGGGCAAAAAAATTACTGTTAATGCGCATTTCAATTTGAATGTTCCTGATCAGCTAATTTTGCCTTATATCGAGGGTGATGGCACGGGTGTGGATATTACACCGGTGATGAAAAAGGTGGTCGATGCAGCTGTTAGCAAAGCTTATGGCGATAATCGAAAAATTCATTGGATGGAGATTTTTGCTGGTGAAAAAGCTGTCAAAGTGTATGGCAACGATACTTGGTTGCCCGCTGAAACCTTAGAAGCCATGCGCGAATTTGTTGTGGCCATTAAAGGACCCCTTACGACGCCAGTGGGTGGCGGCATTCGTTCGCTGAATGTCACGTTGCGACAAGAACTTGATCTTTATGTGTGCTTGCGTCCGGTGCGTTATTTCAAGGGCACACCGAGTCCGCTCAAAGAGCCATGGCATACCAATATGGTTATTTTTCGTGAAAATTCTGAAGATATTTATGCTGGCATTGAATGGGCGGCAGACAGTGCAGAGGCTAAAAAAATAATACAATTTTTACAACAAGAAATGCATGTTAAAAAAATCCGCTTTCCTGAACATTGTGGCATAGGCATAAAACCTGTCTCGAAAGAAGGAACGTCACGTTTAGTACGGAGCGCTATTCAATATGCTATCGATAATGAGCGTGATTCAGTGACGTTAGTGCACAAAGGCAACATCATGAAATACACGGAGGGGGCATTTCGTGATTGGGGATATGAAGTGGCTCGCACGGATTTTGGTGCGGCGCTTTTAAATGGCGGTCCCTGGCAAGTGTTTAAAAATCCACGAACCGGTAAAGACATCGTGATCAAAGATGTCATTGCGGATGCTTTTTTACAGCAAATTTTGCTGCGTCCAGCCGATTATAGCGTGATTGCAACGCTTAACTTAAATGGCGATTACATCTCTGATGCACTCGCCGCTCAAGTGGGTGGCATTGGTATTGCGCCGGGTGCCAATATCGGTGATGGCATTGCACTTTTTGAAGCAACGCATGGCACGGCACCAAAATATGCTGGGCTGAATAAAGTGAACCCAGGCTCGCTGATCTTGTCTGCAGAAATGATGCTGCGTCATTTAGGTTGGTCTGAGGCAGCCGATCACATCATACTCGGCATGGAAGGCGCCATTGCGGCTAAAACAGTCACTTACGATTTTGCGCGCTTAATGCCAGATGCGAAAGAAGTGAGTTGTTCTGGTTTTGGCGAGGCGATTATCCAGGCGATGTAGCACTGTCATCACGACGAGAAAGCATGGCTAGCGCCAATTTTCTAGGCTGATAAATTTACCCAATAAAATCAATAATGATGCATTATTGATCAATCACGACAGCTCGTGTATCATCCAGACACGAGTTTGCATCCTTTATCTTCTTCATTAATAGCTGCAATTTCTCAATTATTAGGCACAAATAAAAATATTTTTTATTTACCTGAAAATTATCATTTCATCGACTATAAGAAGGGTAGCAGCATGAAAAACGAGGTGGGGAAAGCATATTTAATGAAGGTGGATCATACTAAATTAGTAACACCCACTTTATATCAGATCATGTTGCACAATGATGATTTTACGACCATGGCGTTTGTGGTCAGTTTGTTGGAAAAGTTCTTTCACATGGATAGACGAAAAGCGGCCGATACGATGCTGGACGCGCACAATCAGGGAAAAGCAGTTTGTGGGATATACAGCAAGGATTGTGCAGAAACGAAAGTAGCGCAAGTGATCGAGTACGCAAGGGTTCACGAACATCCGTTGGTCTGCAGCATGGAGGCTGTATGAAGTGAACAACAAGGTGCAGGAGGGTGTGTCATGTTGGACAAAGAACTGGAATATACACTCAATGCAGCATTTAAAGAATCGCGAAACAAGCGTCATGAATTTGTTACCGTTGAACATTTGTTGCTGGCACTTTTAGATAATACGTCGGCACTGGATGTCTTGAAAGCTTGTGGTGCGAATGTCAATCGCATGCGCACAAATCTCACCGAATTTATCGATCGCACAACGCCCATTATTCCGCTCAATATTCATGATAGAGATACGCAACCGACACTCGGTTTTCAACGGGTGATACAACGCGCTGTTTTTCAAGTGCAATCGTCAGGAAAAACAGAAGTGCTGGGCGCGAATGTGCTCGCAGCTATTTTTAGTGAACAAGAAAGTCAAAGCGTGCATTTCATTCGCCAAGAAAATATCAGTCGTTTAGATGTGATCAATTACATTGCGCATGGCACGGTGAAGACAAAAGCACCGCAACAACAAGAACATCATTTTAATCAATACAATGATGAATCAGAAGGAATGAGTGATGAAAGTGGCAGCAGTCCGCTTGAGCTTTATACAACGAATTTAAATGCCCGTGCCAAAATAGGCTTGATTGATCCTTTAATTGGTCGTGCCGAAGAAATTGAACGTACCATACAAGTATTATGCCGTCGTCGCAAAAATAATCCGTTGTTAGTGGGTGAGGCAGGTGTTGGAAAAACGGCAATTGCCGAAGGATTAGCGCGACTCATCATTGAGAAAAAAATACCAAGTGTTTTAAATGACAGTGTTATTTACTCGCTCGATCTTGGTAGTTTACTCGCGGGAACAAAATACCGTGGTGATTTTGAAAAACGATTAAAGAGTGTGTTGCATCAATTGCATGAGCAAAAAGGCGCTATCCTTTTCATCGATGAAATTCATACCATCATTGGTGCGGGGGCAGCATCGGGTGGCTTGATGGATGTGTCTAACTTGATTAAACCGTTGCTGGCATCCGGTGATCTTACTTGCATAGGCTCAACAACGTACAAAGAATATCGCAGCATATTCGAAAAAGATCATGCACTCGATAGACGATTCCAAAAAATTGATATCAAAGAACCAACGATTGAGCAAACGATAGATGTGTTGAAAGGGCTGCGAGGTCGTTTTGAAGCGCATCATAATTTGAAATACAGTGATGCATCACTAGAAGCTGCGGCACGTCTTTCTGCACGCTACATCAGCGATCGTCATTTACCGGATAAAGCGATAGATCTCGTTGATGAAGTGGGCGCTTATCAATATTTATTGCCAGAAGAAAATCGCCGAAAAATAATTGAAGTGGTTGATATTGAAAAAATGATCGCAAAAATTGCGCGCGTTCCTGAACGCAATGTTTCAGCTTCCGATAAAGAAGTATTAAAATTTTTAGCGCGCGATCTCAAGATGATGATATACGGTCAAGATGAAGCGATTGAAACATTGAGCGCTGCCGTCAAACTTTCGCGTTCAGGGTTGCGTGATATCACAAAACCCATAGGCTCATTTTTATTTGTTGGGCCAACGGGTGTTGGTAAAACAGAAGTGTGTAAACAATTATCCAACATATTAGGCGTGGAATTTATCCGTTTTGATATGTCGGAATACATGGAACGTCATTCACTCTCACGCTTAATTGGCGCACCGCCTGGTTATGTTGGTTATGATGAAGGGGGTTTGTTGACGGAAGCTGTCAACAAAACACCGCACTCCATTGTGTTGCTCGATGAAATTGAGAAGGCGCATCCTGATATTTATAATTTATTATTGCAAATCATGGACCATGGCACGCTCACCGACATGAATGGTCGCAAAACAGATTTTCGTCATACCCTGTTAATTTTAACGTCCAATGTCGGTGCCGATGCGATGGATAAAGTTAACATTGGCTTTACTGCACAAGATAATGTCAGCGAGATCATGCCAGCTGTTAATCGTTTATTTTCGCCGGAATTTCGTAATCGCTTGGATGCCATCATTCAATTTGGTGCATTGGATACCAAAACAATATTATTGGTGGTGAGTAAGTTCATTGCCGAACTTGAAGCACAATTGGAATTACGTCACGTCATTTTGGAAGTGGATAACGAAGCAAAAGCGTGGCTTGCTAAAAATGGTTACGATAAAAAAATGGGCGCACGACCCATGGCGAGATTGATACAAGAACAAATCAAAAAGCCACTGGCGGAAGAATTACTTTTCGGTAAATTAAGCAAAGGCGGTCATGTTAAGGTGACAGCAGAAAGAGGAAAAATAAAATTCCTGATCGAAGATATGCTGGATACGGCAGTCACGAAGGCGCATTCATAAATTTTTTTCGTGTTGATAATACCTGCACCATCTTTTATTCCTGCTTTTCTTTTTCATTAGGCGTTGGTCGCGGGCTGCCTTCTTTGTGGCGGAAAGTGATGCGGCCTTTGGTTAAATCGTAGGGTGTCATTTCCACCGTTACCTTGTCACCTTTTAAAATACGTATGTAGTTTTTGCGCATTTTGCCGGAAATATGAGCGAGTACTAAATGACCATTTTCCAATTGCACGCGGAACATGGTATTTGGCAAGGTGTCGATGACGGTGCCTTCTATTTCAATTTGCTCTTCTTTTGACATGTAATAGTGTCTCGATAATGATTAATGGGAATGAGTATAGCGTGATTGTTATAAGCTATCCAAATACTTATCTGCATCTAATGCTGCCATACAGCCCGATCCTGCCGCAGAAATGGCTTGGCGATAAGTGGGATCTGAGACATCGCCTGCGGCAAAGACGCCTGGAATGTTGGTGACGGTGGAATTGATGCCTATGCCGCTTTGTATTTTGAGGTAGCCATTTTCCATCTCGAGTTGACCTTCAAAAATAGCAGTATTGGGTTGATGGCCAATAGCAATAAAGACACCGGTTGCATCGATGGTTTGTACCGCGTTAGTGATTTTATTTTTGATGCGTATGCCATTCACGCCTTGGTTATTGCCAGTAATTTCTTCCACAATGCTATCCCAAGCAATATCAATATTGCCTTTGGCTTCACGTTTTTGCATGAGGTGATCTATCATGATTTTTTCGGCGCGCAATTTGTCGCGGCGATGGATGAGCGTGACGTGTGAAGCAAGATTCGCAAGATACAGTGTTTCCTCGACGGCTGTGTTACCACCACCGACGACCACTACTTTCTGATTGCGATAAAAAAAGCCATCGCAGGTGGCGCAAGCGGAGACACCACGTCCTTTGTAAGCGGTTTCAGACGGTAATCCTAAATATTTTGCACTGGCGCCGGTTGCAATGATTAAGGCATCACAGGTATAGGTTTGTTCGCCGCGTAACAAAAAAGGGCGTTGTTTTAAATCCGCAAAAGTGATGTCATCCATCACAACTTCAGTGTGAAAACGTTCAGCATGGGCTTTCATGCTGTCCATGAGTTCGGGACCTTGCAAGCCTTCTCTGCCACCTGGCCAATTATCCACATCTGTCGTGGTATTTAGTTGACCACCCGGCGCTAATCCAGTAATCAGCATTGGTTTTAAATTTGCGCGTGCAGCATAAACGGCCGCTGTCCAGCCAGCAGGACCGGAGCCTAAAATAAGGACGCGATGGTGCGAAGGGGTTGTCATAGGGATGTTCTCTATTTCTCATTATGTTCAGGTGTTATATAGTACGAGAAGCTGTGTTACGGGTAAATATGTAGTTGAAGGAATCGCAAAATCACATGAAAAATCGATACAAACAAGCAGTTGATAATAAAAAACGCAGGCCACTTTCGGTGAAAATGCGACATCGATTACGCGAAGGATTGTTTCTGATCGCCATCGCTTGTTCATTATTTTTGTTAGTGTCGTTGATAACGTATCACATCAGTGATCCCGGTTGGTCAAGCACAGGGCTTGGCAACAAAGTGGCAAATTGGGGCGGTCGCGTCGGCGCTTTTATTGCCGATATTCTCTTGTCGCTGTTTGGCGTGGTCGCTTATTTGCTGCCGTTGCTGATGGTGTTATTAAGCTGGCTTAGCATGGTGGAACAACGTGAGTGGCTGCCGAAAAAAACGCACGAACTTGTTTTTAAATATGTCGGCTTAATTTTTTTAGTCATCAGTTGCTGTGGTTTGTTTAGTTTTTATTGGCAAACAAAATCACATTTACCAGCCGCTTCTGGTGGCATTATTGGTGATTTGCTCAGTAGTGGGTTAACACTGCTCTTCAATAAAATCGGTTCTACTTTGCTGCTTGTCACCACCTTGCTCTGTGGCATCACCTTGATGACAGGATTATCTTGGTTAGGAGTGATTGATGCGCTCGGTGCGCTGGTTTATCAAGGGTTTCAATACTTGCGCAGCAAACAACGCGTGGCTATCAAAGAACAACCAGTGCGCATTGAACCGGTGATTAGCAAAGCGAAAGAAGATTTGCGTGAAGAACCTAAAATACTGGTGAAGCCGCCGGTGGTTGTCAAAGTCGACATGCCACGCGAAAAGAAAAAAATTGAGATGCTGGATCCTGGTATTAAACTCTGCGCCGGCATGTTGCCGCCGCTAACGCTGCTAAATCCCGTTGCGATTAGCAATGACAAAGCCTTTGCCAATATTTCTTTTGAGGAATTATCCCAACTGGTGGAGCAACGACTTTCTGATTTTGGCGTCGAGGTGAAAGTGGTTGCGGTGCATCCCGGTCCTGTGATTACGCGCTTTGAGTTGGAACTCGCACCTGGCATTAAGGTCAGCAAAATTACCGGACTGGCGAAAGATATTGCGCGATCGCTATCAACGGTCAGTGTGCGTATTGTTGAAGTGATACCAGGAAAATCCGTGATTGGTCTTGAGATACCGAATGAAAATAGAGAACTTGTTACGCTACGCGACATGTTGGAATCAAATCGTTATGTGCAATCGCGCTCACCGGTGAGTTTAGTGTTGGGTAAAGATATTTCGGGTAATCCTGTCGTTGTTGATCTTGCCAAAATGCCGCACTTGTTGGTGGCAGGAACCACGGGGTCGGGTAAATCAGTGGGATTGAATGCCATGTTGCTCAGCATGCTATTTAAATCCATGCCAGACCAACTGCGCTTCATCATGATTGATCCAAAAATGCTGGAATTATCCGTGTACGATGGCATTCCGCATTTGTTGACACCCGTCATCACCGATATGAAAGATGCAGCCAATGCCTTGCGTTGGTGTGTGGCAGAAATGGATAAACGTTATCGTCTCATGGCCTCATTAGGTGTGCGCAATCTGGCTGGCTATAACCAGAAAGTGACGGATGCCATCAAGCAAGGTCAACCGATTCCGCTACCAGGTGTGTTAGTGACGGATGAAGCATCGGCAAAAACGCATCTTGAACCGCTGCCAGTTATCGTCGTCATCGCCGATGAATTTGCTGACATGATGATGGTGGTGGGTAAAAAAATTGAAGATTTGATTGCGCGTATCGCACAAAAAGCGCGTGCTGCAGGCATACATTTGATACTCGCGACACAACGTCCGTCGGTTGATGTGATCACAGGTTTAATCAAAGCGAATATTCCAACGCGTATTGCTTTTCAAGTATCGTCGCGTATTGATTCGCGCACCATATTGGATCAACAAGGTGCAGAACAATTATTAGGTCATGGCGATATGCTGTATTTACCGCCCGGTGCCGGTGTTCCTATCCGTGTGCACGGTGCTTATGTGGCAGATGAAGAAGTGCATCGTGTGGTTGCAGCGTGGCGCAGCGCTGGTCAGCCAGATTATCTTTATGAAGTAACGGATGAAGCCGGTGATGGCAGTGGGCAGGGTGATGCACAAGGAAGCGGCGAGCAAGATCCATTTTACGATGATGCCGTGCGCATCGTCACCGAAAGTCGGCGTGCTTCCATCTCACTGGTGCAGCGTCGTTTGCGTATTGGCTACAATCGTGCAGCGCGTATCATGGAAGACATGGAAGCGGCAGGTGTCGTGAGTCAACCGGATAATGCCGGTGCTCGCGAAGTACTGGCAGCAGTGCCGGCGATGAATTGAGGTTTTTAGCATGCAAAACAGGAGTCGTTAATCGATGAAATTTTCTTGGAAATTTTTTTATCTCGCTTTTTTTTTCATGCTAGTTGCGAACATCAGTTATGCTGATACCACACTCAGCAATTTATCCACGCGTTTAAATGCAATGCACACATTGCAAGCGGATTTTACGCAAACCGTTTATGACAATCGCGGCAAAGTAATACAAACATCATACGGTCATATGGCGCTGCAACGACCTGGTCGATTTCGTTGGCAAATTGTGAAACCGATACCACAACTCATCATTGCTAATGCATCACGCATCTGGATTTACGATCCTGATTTAGAACAAGTCACCTTGCGTTCACTTAAAAATGTCGCAGGTGAAACGCCTGCCTTGTTGTTGAGCCATGTGAATAATGCGCTGGAAGATGATTTCACAGTGAGTACTAAACCGAATACGTCATCAACAACAGAACAATTTTTGTTGACGCCAAAAAAAGCCGACAATATGTTTTCTTCCATCGAATTGGATTTTACGAATAAAAAACTGAGCACCATGCGCCTTAAAGATCAACTCGGTCATGCAACGCTGATACAGTTTAAAAATGCTAAAGACAACGTCAATTTGCCAGCGACATTTTTTAATTTCAAGCCACCGGCAAATACAGATGTCATTGATGAAACGCATAAAGAGAAGTAGGTCAGAATCCGAAATAATGCCAACTTGGTACTAATACACTTTCTTCGTGCATAATCGCGCAGCATGTGGTTATCCAATTTTGGGAAGAGGGCGCTCGTGTGTTAAAGAGAAATGATCCTGTATTATATGCTGCGCAGCAATCTTATGTTAACGAACAAACAACGCTTGCTATTGTTAGTATGAATCAAGCATTTAATTTTAATTATTACGATGCTATGTCTTTAAGTAAAGCAAAAGAAATTTTGCTTGAATTAGATGGCGTTTGTAATAGCGAAGAATTTGCTTCGTTATGCAACATTATTCCCGGAGACATCATTTCTTTATTTAATAAAATAATACAATATTATATTGAAATTGACGATTTGCAGTCAGCCGAAGTGTGTCGATCACGATTAGAAAAGATACTTGTTGCCCGTGATCATTGTTGGCCGGATATAAGGGAAAAATTTAAATATCTTAGCAATCTTGTATCGTTGAGTGTGGCAACACGCGAAGAGAAAACCATTTTTTCGTCCATCAAAAAAATGATTTATGCCGTTATTGATGATGAAGAAACACGAAAACAATATCAGGACGATATTTTTTTTCAAGAACTAAATTATAAACTTGGGATAGTATTGCTAGAGCTGGATGAATTAGAAGAGGCTGAGAAAGTATTGCTTTATTCCCGCGGCAGTGATTTTTTAAAAGAGGATAAAGTTAAATACTTATGCTGTCTTAGTAATTTAGGTGCAATTTACCAGCAGTCACAAGCTTATGAAAAAGCTGTGCAATATTTTTGTGAAGCGCTAGAAGTAAATGAATCATTGCCGTTAGATAAACGCGATCATGGAATAGGCTATGTGTATAATGCGCTTGGTGCGGTTTTTCGTTATGAAGATAATCAAAAAAGAGATTTAGACAGTTCTTTCGAATATTATCGATTATGTATTCGCTATTATGAAAATGTTCAAGAAGAGTTAAGGACCGGACGTTATCCCGGCTGGGCTTATTTTGGCTTGGCAAGGATATTCGTCGAAAAAAAAGAAGTGGCAAGTGCTGAGGATTGTTTGCGACATTTTATTGCAGAAATTGATAGATTAGGAATCAGTTGGGAAGGTTCCTATCTTGATTTTAGAGGACAATTAGAAAGTGATATTAGATCTTTGCAGGAAGAATGTCTTGATCAGAATGAAGTATCGCAGCATCATCGTGCAGTGGAAAGTGTTGAGAAAGAATTTTTTCTTGATATTAACAAATTTTATGCACTGAAGATCAGTTATCACACCATAGAGCAGCGTGTTGCACTTCAACTTATTAATTTCGAGCGCGGAAGAGAGGTATCTTATCGTAATTTGCTACGGCTACTTAGTATCCGGTTTCACCGAGAAGATGTTGAAGAAGAAATAGAGTTGAGTTGGAATGACAAATTTATCGCTCATTTCTCAGCTAAATTGCCTTCTTGGCGGATGTCATTATATATGGCTGATGTAAAATTTATTGATTTTCACGTTGACGCCGCAACTATTGTGATGAACGTTTTTAATAAATTAACCGTATCACAAACTCGTCGCTTAAATGATTGTGTCTTATCAAGACCAACCTCTTGGTTGCTGCAAACTGGAAAGTACTGCATTTCCACGGATTTACACACACATTTTGATGCCATATTGCCGAGTGTCACCTTACTGGATGTTGTTAGAAGACGAACCGATGTGACTGTGCATTTTGCAACAGACATCTTGCGTAAACTCGGGATCATTAATCCAGAATCCTGTTTGCAAGCATCCATGCCTTATCAGAACATAGCCATATCAGCAGAATCATTGAGTAGATTGCAAGCTTGTCTTGCAATACCTTGTGATAGGACGCTTGCTTTTGTGTCACTGGAAGATATTTATTATCTAAGAGATTTTATTACGGGAAGAAAAGAATTTTTTGCAGATTTTTTAACATTGATTGCTGACCAATATAAAGAACAGGGTATTGATTATGCTGAATTATCGATGAACTGCATACTCGATCCGGAATGGCTGCAGATTGCACATGCGGTTTTACCTGAAATTGAAAAAAGAACGGGTGTAAAAATACGATTTTTAGTAGCGATATACCATTATGAATCACAAAAAAAAATGATGAATGACATACATAAGTTAGCCATAGCTTCAAGAAGCCATTACATTGTTGGTGTTGATTTTGCAGGACATGAGTGGTCACCAAACGAAAAGTATCTGGATTGTATTCGCTCTATTGCTAAATGGATAAGTGAAAATCAGCATCAACGCGTGATGCGAATACATGCGGGTGAGACGAATATTCATAGTGATAATTTAAAGAATGCGTTGATTGTTGCGGAAGAATTTGGTGTTTTTGTACGCATCGGTCACGGTATTTATGGGATAGAAGATAGCGATACGCTGCTGTTGATGTCAAATCTTGCGAAAAAAGATTCAATTATTGTTGAATTTAATCCTGATTCAAATATTGCGCTTGGTATGGTTGATGAACTGTCAGCGTTGCCGGTGTTGATTTGTTTGGAGAGAAAAATTCCTTTTGTGATTGGCTCAGATGGTAGTGGTATTTACCAAACGAGTGCTGAACAATTAATTTTATCGATGATGGATGTACTATCTTATAATGATCGCACAATGGAATGCATGGGCAAAATAATGGAATTTATCAATACAACTGAAAGTTGTTATAAGGAAAGGCAGATGAGACGACCTCAAGCAACTGTTCAGGAAGACGACTTTTTTGTGACACTTAAGCGTGAGTATGAGCATCTTGCTATGCAAGTAAGCGCCGACTCATTAGAAAATTTTTCCATCTTTCGAACAGCAAAATGGCATTCTTTAGAAAGAAGAGTGCAGGGTACACCCATACTCATTGCAATTGGCATGGCTGCATCACAACAACAATCACATATAATAGAAACAGTAAAAAAAGTATTGATGACCTTAGGCAGCATCGATACGGAAAAATATCATTTTTTATTTGTTGGTAACTTTAAGACATATCAACAATTAGTGTTAGAGCTAGAGCAGTCTGTTCCTCGTGATACTAGCAATCTTACTTATATGATTGATAGGCAACGCTCAGCAGAAGATCAAAGAATTGGTGGTGAAATTAATCTCCTGAGGCGTGGCAGTACGCCGACTGATTTTCCAACCGCCGTGGTAAATTATCTGCAGCAACAGCGAGGAAGCATTATTTTTATTGGTAAGCACGATGCTAACATCATGGATATGACTGTATGCGCTAAAAAAAACGAGGTTGCTTATTTAGATCTTGTTAAGGGTAAAAATATCAGTGATGAAGAAATAATTTTATTTTGCAAGAACACTTCATATTTTTGCGCAGGGTTATTGCATTAACTATTAAAAACAACAGGCAGCTTTGTCGCGATGGCATGACGTCTTTGCATTCAGAAATTCCTTAAGCTCAGGGTCGGGTATATCAGCGAGTAATTGCTCAATTTCAGTAAAATAAATCGCTTCAAATAAACCTTTTTTTGTATATGAAATGTCAAATGCCTCGCAGCAGGGTGTGTAATGCAAGCCATATTGCTGATACTTTTTGTCAAGCTCCGGATCAACCATGGAAAAAAGGTGGGTGATCCCTTGTTTTTCGCATAACATGAAAGTGGCTTTTAATAAGGCTAAAAAACCACCTTGTTCTCTGTAGGCAGGATTAACAAATATTCTCGAAATTTCTGCAATTTGATTTTGTGGAATAGCTTTGTAAGCACAACCTAGCAATTTCTCAGGATATTCTTCCACTTGAAAAGAGACGTCTTTCTTGCTTTCGGTATTTAAAATTAATCTTGCTATCCCGATGATATGGCCTTCAGGGCAGCGAATAGCGATATATGCAGAATGGCCATCGTAGTCGATGGCTTGGGTTGGGCATTCTGGAAACATATCTGCAATCATTTTCGCACTTAACGCGCGAATTTCTTTATCTGTTGCTTCAGAAAAAGGTGGGAGTAAAATTTCAAATTGTCTTGCAGCTAGCAATTTTTTCTTAATTCTATCCACTATATTTTGTGAGAACATGTTTATTGACCTTTATAAAACATCCTGTAAATTTAAATTACCAGTTGATATCGCTTTGACAATGGCATGTGTTTTTGAGACAGCATTTAATTTGGTAATGCAATTTTTTATATGAACTTTGATGGTGTCTTCCGATATCCCCAGTATTTTTGAAATTTCCCAATTGGTCTTGCCTTTGCTTGCAAAGTGCAAAATTTCAGTTTCGCGAGCAGTTAAAATAGGCTTTGATTTTTCATTTGCAATAAAACAGAGTAGTTTTTCATTGATGATGCTTGCAAACATTTTAATTACGCATTTAGAATTATCATTCATTAATAATGATTTATCTTTATTGACAACTAAACTGATGACGCTAGATCGGTAACCGCTACCCTTGATTTTAACAGCAAGCCCATAATTGATACCATATTGACTGGCTTTTTCAAAAAATCTTGCTTCGTGATCTTTTAATGCAGCGTAATTAATATATTCATCCCAGGTCTTAGGCGAATAGGATAATGATCGTTCTTTGACAACAGGATCTAACTCGCCATAATTTAATTTGAGGTATTCTTGCACCCACTCAGACGGATAATTTGTAATCAGAATATGGTCATTAGCTTTTGTGTAATAGGAAAAATAATCGATGTTAAGTGTGGTGAGCAGTTCACTCATACCTTCTTTAAACACGGCAAGATTAGGCGCATTAATGATTCGTTGACCGATGGGTATTAAATCCATTTTGTCATTCCTCATGGATATCAGTATCTTAATAATTACAAAGTACCTAGCATAAAATCAAAAGCTACACAATACCTATATTTAGTGATGCCAAAAATTATTTACACAATGTATTCTGCCGCTGCTAAATCAGTAGGCGAACTAGAGGCAAAGATACCCTCAAGCGTGGGTCATGTCACTAGAAGGTTAAAAATTTTTTTGCCGCAATGAATGCACATAACTTGATGAAAGAGGGGTGACATATGCAGATAAGAGCTTTAACAGATCCAGTCGAAGCATTAAAAATTGCAGTGCCTGCAGCAACAACGGTTGTTGCTGCAGCCACCATTGTGGCAGTTCCTTTGTGTAGGCGTGCTGTAGAACATATTAGAGATACATGGAACAGGTATAGTGCAGATGAATTGCGAACAATCAATTTCATACAACGTACCTATAAGGCTTATTGCTTTGAACTTGAGAAAAAAAAGGAATTAACAACATTAAAGATTGACGACAATAAAAATGAGTCTGAGGACAGTCAATATCCCATTTATTTTGAAATGACTGAAAAGAATGTGCCCGTACTCTTTCAACGTGGTTTTGCGCCGAAGAAAGAGGTGGATGAATGGATGCCTTATGTAAATAAACTATCACCATTAAAACTGCATATTGAAGAGATGATGAATTATATTTGTTTGTATCAGTCGCATCGAGATGAAATGTGGACAGGTGGCAATTATGATTATGATCCCATGACATTATTTTGGGAGGAATTTAAATATTGGTTGATTATGCTATCAAAGGTTAATTTTAGTGATGATATTATTCACATTGTGAGAGCAAGACGAAAATATCTAGATGCATTTTATAATAATCAAGGTATCTTTAGAGCTGGCGCTACTTTACCTAGCTGCAAGCAAATTATTATGAAGGTGAGAGATGTATTAAGAGATAATGTTGAGCCGCTGATTAAATTGGCAATGTCTCGAAAAAGTTCGCGAGAACAATTTCATGAGTTAAAGTTGAATGTGCAAGGCAGTATTGTTAGTGGCATCGAATTGTTATTTTACATATTCAGAGATACAGACGATACGCCACTTAATTTTATTTTGGGAGAAGTGAGAAAACCTAGAATTCCCTTGTATGAAAACGTGATAAATAATACGTTTACTGGTGCTTTGTTGCATCACCTAGCCAACAGTGGCGCATTTAAGTTAGCTTTGCCGCCATGTCAATTTGAATTAGATCAGCAAATAGTGAAATTTACTTTTGAACAGATTGTGCGGAATGATTTTATTAATGGAAATAATTTGCTCCTTCCATTAGGGAATCAGCTGTTAAGGGCAGATAATTGGTGGCTTGAAGATGGAGGTGCGAAGCTAAAGAAAGACTTAGGAATATTAAAATGCTTTAAAGGGAAAGATGCCATGGATAATTTTTTACTTTTTCATGGATGTTTACAAAAATTATGTTTGTTTTATATTATTTGCGACCAATTATATGCATTGAGTGGCGATGGTGGCGATTTACTGGTATATGGTATCGCATTAAATCATGTCAAAAGCAGTCTCACAGCTTATGAATTACTACTTGAAGAAATGGAAACAATTGTAAATAAACTTTATCGTTATTCTGAGCAACATAAAGCTGATCTGACAGAAAAAAAATACAAACAGACATCCAATGATGTGCAGTGGGCAAGATTACGTGATCGTGCGTGCAAAGCACAAGAAAATTTAATTTCACATCTTGAAGAAAGTAGAAAGCGCATCGATGTTATTTGTATTCAGATGCAAGTTAAGCAATCGTCTGCGTATTTATGTGCGATAAATCAACAATTGAATTTTCTTTCGCGTTTGGTCGGAATTTTTGCAGATAACTCAACATTAAAATCAAAGCAAGAAGTATCAACTACAAGTCCTGCTCATATTAGTTTTTTTTCTCACTTACAAAAGCCTGATATGCATTATGCAGAAAATGGCAAGCGCCCGAGAAATCTAAAAGCTGTCGCTCGTTTAATGCCAACTGAAGCGTCAGAAGACGAATGGGAGGATAAGGACCATAAAATGATAGCCAAAAATCATTATCGTAAAGGAGAATTTGCAGAAGCATTGCCATTATTTATTACGATGCTTGCAGAAGAAGCGGAAGATACTTCTCTTTACATTTATTGCGCCGATTGCTTTGTTGCCTTGGGAGACAAAATATCAGCAATTAATTATCTAGGCCGTCTTCTTGAAAAAGAGCCAGAACATCAGCAAGCACTTCACCGTCGAGCTTCCTTGTACCTCAGTGCTAGCGATTTACAACTTGCCAAAAAAGACATAGTGAAATTATATGCAATGAACCCTCGGATGGCACAAGATAAATATGAGGAAATTTTCAATAAAATTACGGAATCATGCCGCCGAATATGCACGAATTGACATGAAGGCCATTTTTTTAGGAGAGAAGTAGTCATGCTTCGTAAAGGTAAACAGCAAATTGAAGAATTCAATAACGAAGAATTTTATAATATAGACGAACTGATCGGGAGAGGAAATAGAGAAAATTTGCAAATTGATACAAAAGCGATAGAAGCGCTTGAGGAGACAAGTCGTTTTATATCATCTCATCAAAATCACATAACACTCAGGCAGCCAAAAATCCGTGCAACAAAAAAACAAAATGCAGAAAAAATATTATCAGATATTATTTCTAATTTAGGATTAAAAAATACGACACCATTATCTTATGCAGTTAAAAACAATCTTCATCATCATGTTGATACACTTCTTGCAGATGAAGCATATGACGATATGGATTCTGAGTTTAAAGATGGTTGGTGGAAAGGTTGGTCGTTTCTTGCTTACGCTGTTTACAAAAATCATGAAAACATTGTGCATAACTTACTGATTAATGGTGCAGAGGCTAACCAAATTATTAAATTTGGTCCTTGGGGTAACTGGACATTACTTAGCTATGCTGTCTATCACGATCAATTAGAATGTTTTAAAGCTTTGCTTTTGCATGGTGCAGAGGCTGAATTAAAATTCATCAATGGCAAGTGGGAAGGCTGGTCACTGCTTGCCTATGCGGTGCTCGAAAATAAAACTGAACTGATAAAATGCTTGCTGATTAGCGGTGCGAAGGCTGATCAGGTCATTGAGTCTGGACAATGGAAAAATTGGTCGCTGCTTGCCTACGCCGTTTATCATCATCAAGTAAAAACAGTTGAATGTTTGCTCGAAAATAATGAGGAAGCAATGCTGCAAGTCAATCAGCAATTTGTACGGGGAGGTTGGCAAGACTGGTCGTTTCTTGCTTATGCTGTGTTTTCTCATAAAAAAGAATTAGTCAGATGTTTACTTAAACATGGCGCTGATGCAGATCAACTTTTCCCGAGTGGAAGCTGGGGAGAGTGGTCTCTCGTTGCATACGCAGTTTTTCATAACCAAACAGAAATTGCTCAGTGCTTACTCGATCATAATGCTAATCCAAAAGAATCTTTTAGAAATGGGCGGTGGCAAGGATGTGAAATTAGTCAATTTAATGTTCAAAAAAAATTAGGACTTTTTATTCCTGCAAACAGGAAAGAAAACGAAATTGAAATAGAAGAGAGCAAGGATGAACCACCAACGGAGGATCATGGATTTTTTCTCATCAATAGCAGCACAACTAGGCGCTGATTTATTAAGCTCTTAAAAAGAAAAAAATAATTTAATCTAAGAAAACAAAATTTATCTACCTAGCCCTCGCTAGGTAGATTTTATTCTCATTTTCAACCTTGCGATATTTTCGTATTAGTCATTTTGTGTGAAGTTGACTGTAATGCTGGAATTTTTTTTGGCATCGCTGCACGCTGGCTGTCAAAAATACTGTGCAATTGCAGTAATGATTGTTGCGGTGCTGTGGCGAGTGAATTAAGAAAAAATTGCATATCGTTAATGGGATCATTTGTAGGTTGTTGTTTTAGTTTTTTTCGTCGTCTAACCACAGGCGCATCACTTGCAGAAAAATTATCGAAAAACGTCCAATCTTTTATAAAGTATTTCCCATCATTTTTTCCGACTATTCCTCCCTTGCCCATATGGATAACCATTCTTGATATTTGAGAATGGGTGAACTTGGTGACGATAGATATTGCTACCTTTTGTTTTTTTACGTCAGTAACACTTCGTTTTTTTATGATCGCATCGATCAATCCATCGGTTAACTCATGCAAAACGTCAGCTATTTTAAAATAGTTATTGTGGCTTTCATCTTTTGCTGCTTGATTTTTGATGGCTTTTTTAATGTCAGCAGCATTTATTTTTGTCAATGCCCCCCTTAATTCAACTTCTTCATCTGGCATTAGTTTTGTTTCAAATATTTTGTTGACATCGCGGCATGTTTTTTTGGCGCTATAAGATTTTTTTTGTTTTTCAGATTCTTTTAAAATAGTGTAACGTGTTAATGTATCTTGTGCTGTAATTTTTTCATTAAAGATATATTCGTTTTTAGTCTCTTTGCGAACAATATTATCAAGGTACGATAGGTTGTTAATGACAGTGCCAATCTGTCCAGCGAGACAGTGAATAATTTGGTTGTATCTAACATCATCGGCAGTCACCTCATCTGAGGTCAGATTTTTCATTAGGATTTCACGTTTAAGTAATCGAGATATCACTGCTTTTTGAATAGACGGGATACTGGTATTCATAAATTTAACAGAAGCATCTTTCGTCTGTGCATCCTCCATCATTTCTTGAAGAATACAAATGATGAATTTTGGCGTAACGTGATTCAATGAGTCACGTATTGCATTCGCCTCAGCTTTGCTAACATAAACAGCTCTACTTTTACGACATATTTTTTTAGGTGGTGCTGTTTTCTTTTCAGGGGGTTGTTCTTGTCTTTTTCGCTTAGATGGAAGTGGTGATTGAGCGCGCATGTTATTACCTCGTTTTGTGGCGATATTAATTTGTCATCAATGGCATTGGTGTTTGCGTTTTTTTGTTTGTATAGAGGCACTTACAACAGCGTTAGCTCAAGTTATTAAGTGTGTGCAAACTAGTATGCGAAGGCATTGTACACTTTTAAGCTTACTTTGATCAATCTGTAAATAATGAGTTGCGAAGTTAAATCGCAACCCATGAAATTTTGCGAAGAGTTGACCCATATTCTTTCGCATCATCCATAACTAAAAACGGTTCCATACAATGCCAATGTTGCATCGGCATTCGCAAGTCGCATGATGTGCCAGATGAGTGCTGCCACTAAACCGGCTGCGGGTATCGTTAATATCCATGCCCAGACAATATTTTTTGCAACGCCCCAGCGCACCGCGGAAAAACCATTTAACGAACCAACGCCAATAATCGCACCTGTGACTGTATGCGTAGTCGAAACGGGTATGCCTAACCAAGTCGCAAGTGCGAGCGTGATCGCACTTGCTGTGTCAGAACAAAATCCGGTGACGGGTTTTAATTTGGTAATACGCATGCCCATGGTTTTGACGATGCGCCAACCGCCAAAACAAGTGCCCATGGCGATCACAAAATTACAAGACACCACTACCCAAAAAGGAATATAAAATTTATCGCCGATGAGATGCGATGAATATAATAAAATCGCGATAATTCCCATGGTTTTTTGCGCATCATTACTGCCATGCCCAAGACTGATGAAGGCGGATGAAATAAATTGTAAACGACGAAACCAACCTTCAACACGTTGTGGCGTTGAGTAGAAAAAAAGTCGGGCAGTGATGACGACTAACAACATGCCCATGACCATGCCTAACAAAGGTGAAATCACAATGGCAGCAAGCACTTTGATAATGCCCACCCACTTCAGTGGTTGCATTCCCGCATGGGCAATGCTCGCACCAATCAGACCACCAATGAGCGCGTGCGATGAACTGGACGGTAATCCATAAAGCCAAGTGATAATATTCCAAAAAATAGCGCCGAGCAGCGCCGAAAAAATCACTTCCGTGGTGATGACATCGGGTTGCACCAAACCCATGCCTATGGTATTTGCCACCGTCACACCGAAAAATAAAAATGCCACAAAATTAAAAAACGCCGCCCACAACACAGCCCAGTGTGGTTTTAAAACGCGTGTCGATACCATGGCAGCAATGGAATTAGGGGCATCATGAAATCCATTTAAGAAATCAAAACAAAGTGCCAAGCCAATGGAGATAAAAACTAATGTTAACGGTGATTGCATCATGAATACTCGAGCACGATGCCTTTCAGAATATTGGCAACATCTTGACAACGGTTAATGACTAATTTGGTATGACCATAAATTTCTTTGAGCTTAAAAAAAGCTTTAAAATCGTTTTCTTCCATAAATAATTTTTTCTCACCGGCAAGTACCACTTGATGTGCTTTGCTTTCCACTAAATCAATTTCGTTACATTCTTTGAAGATGACGGCCGAATTTTTTAAAGAATGTAAATTATAAATCGCCGCTTTGAGATGAGACGTTGCTTCAGCACTTAATTTAGCAAGTTTAATGACTTCATAAGGAACAGTTTGCAATTGGTAAAAAGGAAAACGCTGCGCAATGCGATTGATCAAGTCGATAATGTCATCGAGAGTACTCGTTAATTGATGAATATCGTGTCTGTCAAAGGGCGTAATAAAAGATTTATGTAATAATTCAAAATTAGCATGTGCAATGTCATCAGCCGCTTCTTCATGCATCGCAATGGCATCAACATAGTGTTGTTGTTGGTCAAGATGTTCTAGCATCGCACAAAATTCATTGGACGCGAGTTGTAATTTATCGGCGGCTTGCTGAAACAATTGAAAAAAACTTTCTTGACGTGGTAATAAACGTTTTAGCATGGGGATGTCTACTTGTTCCTAACGAAAGACCGTTAATTTTATGCGCGATACTTGGGAAATGCTACATCGAATTGCAGGCCAATGCCATTTTGTGGGGTTGCCAGCTGAATAGTGGCATGATGCAGAGCGGTAATTTGGCTGACAATGGCAAGACCTAGGCCGCTGCCCGATGCTTTCGTCCCTAAAATACGATAAAACCGCTCAAAAACCCGTTCACGTAGCTCATTTGGAATGCCACCACCGGTATCCGTGACCCGAAAAATCACGCTGCTTGTGGTATCGAGTATGCTGACGGTGACCGCACCTTCTTGCGGTGTATAGCGTATGGCATTATCAACGATATTACGAATCAAGATGCCAAGGGCTGTGTCATTGCCAAGGACGATGGCTTGTGTGGGTGGTGGCAAGAGCTCAATTTCAATGTTTTTTTCTAAGGCGTGCGGCGCAAGATAAGCAAGGATTTCTGTGGCTAATTTATGCAAATCGACTGGTTTGACATCGGTCAGCGCTTCTTCTTCACCAAGACGACTCAAGGTCAAGAGTTGTGCCACGACGTGCGAGCTGCGATCCACACTTTCAATGACTTTTTGTAATGCTTTATTTCTATCTAACTCATTATTGGCATTGAGCGCCACTTGCACGTGGGTTTTCAAGGCGGCAAGTGGAGTACGCAATTCATGCGCTGCATCTGCTGCAAAACGTTTATTGCGTTCAAAGGCAAGTTTTAACCGAGTGAAAAGTTGATTGAGTTCGGCCACCAACGGTTTTATTTCCAAAGGAATTTCCGTTAATTGCACAGGCTCAAGATACGTTGATGCGCGATTTGAAATTTCACTGGTAACACGCGTCACCGAACGTAAGGCGAGACTAATGATGAACCAAACTAATAAACCAAAGACAGGATAGGTGACCAACAAAATATTGGCATTACTTCGCGCAATGTCATCCGCCAATTCACGACGCAAATTATAAAGTTCGGCAACGACGATTTTGACGTGCAATTTGCCATCGTAGTTGCTGTAAATACGCCAATCATCACCGTTGATGACTTGATCACTGAATCCAGGTGCCGCCTCTCTCAGCGAAATGGTGTAGTGATCCGCTGAATTCAGCAGTAATTCGCCATTTTTTCCCCAAACTTGGAAAAGAAATTTTTGCTTGGTGATGGGTTGAGTGCGACGTAGGTAGTTGATGATATCCGTCTTAATTTTGGAATTAGCGCGTGTCGAATGCCCTAAAATATCAATTAACGAAGAGACTCTCACCAACTGACTATCGAGGTAAGGCTGAATGACATGTTCATCGAGTATATAATTTCCAATGCCATTAATCGCAGAAGCAACCGTGATGCTAAGCAGCAAGCTGATTAAAAGAAAGTATTTGATCGATCGGATCATTTTTCGCTTTTACTTTTTTCGATGGTATACCCAATGCCACGCACGGTACGAATGAAATTTTGGCCAAAGCGTTTACGCAAGTTGTGGACGTGTACTTCCAGTGCATTACTATCCACTTCTTCACCCCAACCATAAAGAGATTGCGTTAAGTGCTCGCGCGATAACACGCGTCCTGCATTTTCCAGTAAAACATGCAATAAGGCAAATTCTCGGCGCGATAGATTGATGGGATTGCCCTGATAAGTGACGGTATGTGAAGCAGGATCGAGGGAAATGTCGTTGTGAACTAACAAAGGTGCTGCGCGTGATGCAAAACGACGCTGCAATGCACGCAAACGAGCGAGTAACTCAAACAGATCAAATGGTTTAGTCAAGTAATCATCGGCGCCACTGTCCAATCCCTTGACGCGATCTTCTATGGATTCACGCGCAGTTAAAATTAACACGGGTGTGGTATCACCGCGTTCACGCAAATTCTCTAACACAGTAATGCCAGGCACTTTCGGCAAACCTAAATCAAGAACGACCAAATCAAATTTTTCTGTTTGCAAAGCTTGATCAGCAAGACTGCCATCTTTTACCCAGTCGACGGTGTAACCATCTTGCGTCAATCCTTTACGCGTTCCTTCACCGAGTAATTCATCATCTTCCACAAGAAGTATGCGCATTATGATCCCCTTTACTTTGTATAACTGTATCTTTTTTAAAAAAGTATAGCAAACGTCTGTTTTAGTTTGGCGTCTGCAACAAGTGCAGTGGCCGAAAAAAAGCTAGCACATCACTGTTGGTAATAAATGACAGATTATACGGATGTTCAGCTTCGAAACGCCGCACAGCTTGATGCGCAATGAGCGGATTAATCGTTTTAGCAATGCGACCCAATAACAAAAAAGTGACATCGGGACGTTTTGCTAACAAACAATCAAGCAACACCTTGATAAATGGCAACCAAGCGCGCGCATCTTTTTCGGGTGCTTGAGCTTGCAAAACCGGTGTGGCATTCAATAATAAAAATCCATGATGGCGTAAGTTATTGAACAAAGCGTCATTGGTTTGTACCAAGTGCTGTTTATCGAGTTTAGCAATGGCCGCTTGCCCAGTATCAGTAGCAGCTAGCATGCCTTCTGCGAGCAGTAACATTTTCAGGATATTTCGCAACGAAGTGGCGCGATTCACGGCTTTACTCAATCCCGTCGGCGCCCATAATTGTTTAACCGCCGCATCCCAAAAAGCATAACCATTCGCCGATTCAGCTCGCGGATAAGGCGATTCGCCAAACAATACATAATTCACTTCGTCTAGTGGTAAGGAAAACGCATTAAAAATATTTTCAGCGCCGGGTAACCACTGCTTGGTTTGAGAAAGTGAGGCAAGATAAACCGGATTCAGTTGTGCTAAACCGTTAGTCAGACATTCCATCCACGAAGGATGAACAACACGCAAATTAAAGGGGTAAGTTGTCATTCATTTTACATCCGAGTAGTATCATTTATCATTTACTTACTATTTAAAAAACAGCCATGGATAAAACGTTACTCGAAATACTAGCATGCCCTGTTTGCAAGGGTGAATTGTTATATGACTCTGCCAATCAAGAATTCATTTGTCGTTTCGATAGGCTGGCTTATCCTATCATTCACGATATTCCCGTAATGCTGGAAGCAAAAGCCAGACGCTTGAGTGGTGAAGAGGAAGGGTGAGGGTTGCCAAATTAAATTGTCGTTGTCACGAACTTGCCATCCCCGCGAAGGCGGGGATGGCATGGTTTACTCTTCCCCGCCTTCTTTCTTCTTCGTGCTATAAATATCCTCACCTTCCAATCGAGTTGGATCCGCCGCTGGTTGTTCTGGTTTTGCTGCGTGATGTGGCCGATTATCATGACGTCGACGTGGATGGAAACGTGAGCGCGGTTTTCGGTCATGTGGTCGGTTTTGCTGCTGTTGCTGTTTTTCCCCAGACGGAGTGGATGAAGGTGTGACGTCGCTCATCACGGGCGTGGTATGTTGCTCGTGTGTTACGGCAGGTGTTGCGGCATGTTGTTCGCTGTGTTGCACACGTTCAACCGGTGCAGTGGATACATGACTTGATGGTTGTTGTACCGGTGCAACATGTTGTCGCGTATCACGGTGCTCACTGGCTGCTCGAGCCTCTGGAAGTGCTTGCGCATCACGTGGTGCTTGCATCTCACGTGGCTGTTGTTGCGCATCGCGTGGTTCACGCGTTTCTCTCGGTCGATTATCGCGGTTTTCATGATGACGATGTGTACCATCGGGTCCGCGACCACCTCGTCCACGACCGCGTTGATTATGATGACGGCTACCGCCGCTTCCTCTGCGACGATTAGGCGATGTTGAGCGCATACGATGGTCAGGTCGCTGTTGTACTGAACTTTGCGCTTGTTGCGTAGTCGCAGGTTTGGTTTTTTTCTCAAAAAGAAGATTAAACAGTTTTTGCAATAATCCCGGTTTGCCTTTTGCTGAGGAAAAAGATTGCACGGCAGTGACAGCCGGCGCCGACATTTCTTCTCTCGGTATATTTTTTACCACCGCTTCTTGATGCGATTTCTGCGTGGGATATTGAGTGGGTGTTGCCACTTCGGCTTTGATGGTCAATTTATAACTAGCTAATTTTTCATCTTTATCAGTGAGGTCAGATGTTCGAATACGTTCAACTTCATATTGTGGTGTTAGCAAGTGACTACTGGGTACCACAATCACCGTCACGCTTTGGCGTTTTTCAATATCAATGATGGCTTGACGCTTTTCATTCAAGAGATAAGCCGCAATTTCGGTGGGTAATATGGCTCGCACTTGCGCCGTATTTTCTTTCATCGCTTCTTCTTCTATGAGTCTAACGATGGATAAGCCCAGCGATTCAACACCGCGTATTGTTCCTTGACCTAAGCAACGTGGACACGTGATGCGACTTGCTTCACCAAGCGATGGTCGTAATCGTTGTCGTGACATCTCGAGTAAACCAAAGCGTGAGATGCGACCAATTTGCACGCGTGCTCTATCCACCGATAAAGCTTTTTTCAAGCAATCTTCAACTTCGCGTTGATTACGTATCGGTGTCATGTCAATAAAATCGATAACAATCAGGCCGCCAATATCACGCAAACGTAATTGCCTTGCGATTTCGTTAGCCGCTTCCAAATTGGTTTTTGAAGCGGTTTCTTCAATGTCACCGCCTTTGGTGGATTTAGCAGAATTGATGTCGATGGAAACCAGTGCTTCGGTGTGATCAATGATGATGGCACCGCCCGATGGTAAACGAACTTCACGTTGGAAAGCAGATTCAATCTGACTCTCAATTTGGAAGCGCGTAAATAGCGGCGTTGGATCTTTGTAGAGTTTGACGCGACTAATGAACTCGGATGGACGGATGAGTCGCAAGTGTTCGCACACTTCTTGGTAGAGTTCTTCTTGATCAATTAAGATCTCATCAATGTCTTTACGCAAATAATCGCGCAAGGCGCGGATGACGGCATTGCCTTCTTGATAAATTAAGAAGGAAGCAGGCCGTGATGCCGCTGCTTTCTGAATCACATCCCAAAGACGCAGCAAGATTTCTAAATCCCATTGCAATTCTTCAGATGACCTGCCGCCGCCGGCTGTGCGAATAATTAAACCCATGCCTTCTGGCACTTGCAGTGAGCCGAGCACGCTATGCAATTCGTCGCGTTCATCGCCTTCAATGCGTCGCGAGACACCGCCTGCACGAGGATTATTCGGCATTAGCACCAAATAACAGCCGGGCAAGGTGATAAAAGTGGTTAGGGCTGCCCCTTTGTTGCCACGTTCTTCTTTTTCAACTTGAACAATGAGTTCTTGTCCTTCTTCAAGTACTTCGAGGATGCTCGGTCGTCTACCACTGTCGACATAAGTACTTTTGAAACAAGAGCGTGCAATTTCTTTGAGCGGAAGAAAACCATGACGTCCTTCACCATAATCGACAAAAGCCGCTTCCAAACTCGGCTCTATGCGGGTGATTACGCCTTTGTAAATATTGGATTGTTTTTGTTCGCGAGAACTTGATTCGATAATGAGGTCATAGAGATATTGGCCATTAGCGAGAGCAATTCGCAACTCTTGATCTTTGTGAGTTGCGTTGATAAGCATTCTATTCATATATATTCATCCACTTATATTAGGTGCTAACAACAAGGGATGATGAAGCAGGCGTTGCTTTCTGGAAGACAGAGTGGCTTTTAGGGCGCTGCTTTTCGCAGCACAGTAGCACGAAGCTCATCTAATCGCCGAAACAGTAGGTTATCGGTCACTCCATCAGGGTTCAGGCCGTGGGTGTTGATCAATTTTACAAAGCTATTCATACTCTTGCTCAGTCTATCGTTCGGTTTGAATCGCATTCAAACGCCAGGAATTCATTGCCTCTGTCACTTTAGCGCCTCAGCAGCCATATAAGTGACGTTATCATCATCAGTGCTTAGTGTTGCACGTTTTAATTCAACTAAAAGTACTAAACTTTATTCACGATGGCTGTAAAATGGCAGCCAACTGATACCGATTAAGGTTAAAGCGAATATTACCAATATCCTTATTTCATATCAATTAAAAACCAATCTTGGGGTGTAATTTAATAATGGATAAAACAAAGTCAAAAGTGACCTATTTTACGGTATCGAGTGAAGTGGAAGGCCAGCGCATCGATAATTTTTTGTTGGCATCGTTTAAAAATATGCCGAAATCTCATGTGTATCGTATGGTACGCAAAGGGGAAGTGCGGGTTAATAAAAAGCGTATCTCGCCTTGTTATCGGCTGAAAGAAGGTGACAGTGTCCGTTTCCCGCCCGTTTATTTGCCAGAGAAAGCAGTGCTGATTCCACCTGGCAAGCAGAGTACGGAGCGCTTAGCCGATTGTATTCTTTATGAAGATGAGAATTTGTTGGTGATCAATAAGCCCTCCGGCATGGCTGTCCACGTTGGCAGCACCATTAAAGTTGGCGTTATTGAAGCGTTACGACACATGTATCCGCAATTTAAGCATTTGGAGTTGGCTCACCGTTTGGATACTGAAACCTCAGGGTGTTTGATACTTGGTAAAAAGAAAAAGGTGTTGCGTGAATTGCATGCTTTGCTTCGCGAAGGCTTGATCACGAAAATTTATTGGGCGCTCACCAAAGGCAAGTGGAAGGATAGTGAATTGCGCGTGGAGCAGCCCTTGCATAAAGATTATCGTGATGGCGGCAAGCATGTGGTGTCTGTGCGACGTGATGGCAAACCTGCACTCAGTGTTTTTCATACACTGCAAAAATTTTGCGGCGCAAGTTTGGTTGAAGTTAAACTCTTTACCGGGCGTACTCACCAAATACGGGTGCATGCGCAATATCAAGGTCATCCGATTGCAGGTGATGATCGTTATGGCGATACTGAATTCAATAAATTAGTGCGACAACAGGGTTTAAAACGGATGTTTTTACATGCACGATCCGTTGAATTTACTTTACCTTCATCCAGCCAACGTATTAAAGTGGTAGCCCCTCTGGATCCTGCACTTGAAACTTGCATTCAAGCATTTGAATTAATAGAAAATAAGCGAGGTCACGATGAAAGATGAACAGCAAGAAGTTGAACAAGAGCAACCCGAATCCTTGTCTCACCGTGGTATTTATCTCTTGCCCAATATCCTGACTACGGCTGCCTTATTCGCTGGATTTTATGCCATTGTGGCTGCGATGAAAGGGTATTTCGACACCGCAGCGGTTGCCATCTTTGTTGCAATGCTCGCAGATGGACTCGATGGTCGAGTGGCAAGAATGACTAATACGCAAACCCCTTTTGGTGCGCAATACGATAGTTTGTCGGATATGGCTGCGTTTGGCATCGCTCCAGCGTTAGTGATTTATAGTTGGTCTTTAATTAAATTGGGAAAACTCGGTTGGCTCGCGGCATTTGTCTATGCGGCAGCAACGGCATTACGTTTGGCTCGTTTTAATACGCAAGTAACGGATAAACGCTATTTTCAAGGATTGCCATCACCCTCTGCCGCTGGATTGATAGCGAGTCTTGTTTGGCTCGGCTCGACTTATGATGTCGCAGGACCGTTAGTGGCCTTGCCGGTTGCGATCTTAACCATTATCGTGGCCAGTCTCATGGTGACGACCATTCGTTATTCCAGCTTTAAGTCATTCGATTTTAAAGGAAGAGTGCCATTTTTCATGGCCGTCATGATGGTTTTTATTTTAGCGGCGATTGCATTGCAGCCACCGGAAGTATTGTTTAGTTTGTTTTTTATTTATGTGATGTCCGGTCCTGTGATGATGGTATGGCGATTTTATAAGATTAGAAAGTTGCGTCGTTAAGGCAGCAAAACGCTCGCAGCATTAACATTCCGGAAGGTTAGCCGCTAATCCGCCTTGAGATGTTTCTTTGTAGATAGTCATCATGTCTTTGCCGGTTTGTTTCATTGTGGCAATGACTTTATCAAGCGTGACATAGTGTTGACCATCACCTAACAAAGCAAGACGTGCAGCATTAACCGCTTTCACGGCACCCATGGCATTGCGTTCAATACAAGGAATTTGCACTAAGCCATTGATAGGATCACAGGTCATGCCTAAGTGATGTTCCATGGCAATTTCTGCTGCATTTTCGATTTGATATAAATTGCCGCCCAGCAAAGCGGTGAGTGCAGCGGCCGCCATGGAGCAAGCAACACCGACTTCACCTTGGCAGCCGACTTCAGCACCCGAGATGGAAGCCCCTTTTTTGTAAAGAATGGCAATGGCGCCGGCTATTAACAAAAAGTCGCTCGCATCTTCAGGCTTTGCTTCTGGATAAAACGTGAGGTAGTAATGCATGACAGCAGGGATGACGCCTGCCGCACCATTGGTGGGTGCGGTGACGACGCGACCACCGGCGGCATTTTCTTCATTCACGGCAATGGCGTATAAATTAAGCCATTCCATGCTATCGGTGTATTGATGTGAGCGGGGCTTTCCTTTTAATTGTAATTTTTGAAACAGCTGCGGTGCGCGGCGTTTGATGTTTAATCCGCCAGGTAATATGCCGGCGTTTTCACAACCGTGATCGATGCACTGTCGCATGATATTCGCAATGTGCAGCAAGCTTGCTTGCACATCCGGCATGCGTTGTAATTGTTGTTCGTTAGCGAGCATCACGTCTTTGATAGAAAGTTGCTGAGCTTCACAATGGGCTATTAATTCTTTCGCTGTGGTAAAAGGGTAGGGAACATCTGTCTTATTGATGTGATGTGGTTGCCTCGCTTCTGCTTCATCTAAAATAAAACCGCCACCGATAGAATAATAAATGCCAGCAGCGAGTAGCTGATGGTCTTTATCTTCAGCACTAAAACGCATGCCATTGGTGTGTGCTGGCAGCTTATCGTTGAAGTTGAACAAAAAGTCATGCACGTAATCAAAAGAAATGGTATGAGAGCCGAGTAAGGGAAGCGCACGACTTTCAATTATTTTTTTGACGTCAGATTGTATGAGTGCAGGGTTGATGGTATCCGGTGCATTGCCGGCCAATCCCATTAAAATAGCGCTATCAGTGCCATGACCTTTGCCGGTAAAAGCGAGTGAACCAAATAACTCAATTTTAATGCGTTTGACAGCAGCAAGTTTGCCATCAGTTGCGAGCAAGCTTGCAAATTTCTTTGCTGCTTTCATGGGGCCAACGGTGTGCGAACTCGATGGACCTATGCCTATCGAAAAAAGATCGAATATGCTGATGCTCATGTTTTCCCTGCTTTTTAAGTGATGGAGGCATATGTGCTTCGCCACAGTTTAACGAAGCGCTTTGACTTTTTCTATCGCCGAGATGATTTTAATGATAATATTTCATGCAATTTTCTGCATATCCGTTACCTAAAATTTAAATAAATGTCATTTTAAACAACGGTTTACTATCATGCCTTTTTCCATGCAAACAATACTGCTGAATCCAAGACTGCTTGCGATGTTGGCGTTGGGCTTTGCGGCGGGTTTGCCGCTCGCATTAACCGGCTCCACGTTGCAAGCCTGGTTTACCGAAGCCCACATGGATATCACAACCATAGGCTTCTTGACCTTACTCGGTTTACCTTACACCTTAAAATTTCTGTGGGCGCCGCTCATGGATCATTTTAAGTTGCCGCTACTCGATAAACGTCGTGGTTGGATATTGCTGATGCAGATTGCCTTGATCCTGACCATGCTTGGGTTAGCAGAAATGCAACCATTGCAGCAAGCAAAACAAATGGGCGTTATGGCCTTGCTCTTGGCTTTTTTTTCCGCTTCACAAGATATTGCCATTTCTGCTTATCAGACAGATGTGTTGAGTGAAAAAGAGCGAGGCTTGGGTTCTGCTTATTATATTTTTGCTTATCGCATTGCAACGCTGCTCTCAGGCGGCATTGCACTTGTGGTGGCAAGTTATCTTGGCTTTCGCCTCACTTACAACATCATGGCGGGTTTCATGTTGCTTTCTCTCATGCTGACATATTTTTTACCGCGCGCCACTGAGCTTAATCCCACTTCATCACATCTTGCTGCGACCATATTCGCTGCGCTGCGTGATTTATTGCAGCGCGAAAAAATAATGATGCTATTACTTTTTTTAATTTTTTATAAATTTGGCGATGCACTGGCCTTAGCGCTCATGACGAATTTTTTGTTACATGGTTTGGGATTTACGTTGATTGAAGTTGGTTTTGCTTACAAAGTGATGAGCGTTGTTGCGACCATTATCGGTGCTTTCGTCGGGGGTGCGTTGTTAACACGGTGGAGTATTTATCGAGCGCTCTTATGGTTTGGTTTGGCGCAGGCAGTTTCCAATGTGTTATTTGCTGTTTTGGCTGCGGTTGGCAAACAATTTGCTTTGATGACATTTACCATATTCATCGAAAATTTTTGCAGTGGTTTAAGCACGGCAGCATTGCTCGCTTTCATGATGTCGCTTTGTAATCACCAATACACGGCGAGCCAATTTGCTTTATTTTCAGCAGTGGCATCACTGGGACGCGTTTTTCTCGGACCACTTGCCAGTGTCATGGTTGTCCATTTAGGCTGGGTACAATTTTATCTTTGGTCGGTTGTTTTATGTTTTCCTGGTATTCTTTTTCTTATCTTGCTCAAAAATGAGGTTTTGTATCATGCGCCAGCACCTGCTGATTAAAACAGGGCTCATCCTTGTTACATTTTTTTTGCTGATCAATTTCATGCCGGCCTTTGCGGCGGGCGATGTCGATGAAAACCTCACCATTGATCGCATTGCGCTCGTTGGCCAACAAAATACGTTATTACAAAATCGTTTGGTGCAAACTGAGCGCGAGTTATTTGAACTGCAGCAACAACACGATAAAGTCGCATCACAATTATCGGTGCAACAAGTTAACAAGAATATGTTAGATAAAATTGCGCTCGATATTTCAGTTTCAAAATCGAATTTGGATAGCATTAATATCGAATTAACGGATTCACAACAAGCCATTTTATGGCTTGGGAAAAATATTCGAGAAATTGAAAATCAATTAAATGTACTCGGTATGTTTGGCTTGAAAGCGGCGCCCAATGAAGTTTCAGGCACCAAAGAGCTGCATGCTGATGGCAGTTATCAGAAAAAATTATTAGCACTTGAAAAAGTGCGCGTTAACTTTTTGCAGCGTTTGCAAACGAGTGCGAGTGCGATTTTGCAACTTAAAATTGATGAACATAATCGACTGAGTGCTTTGCTAAAATCACGCAAAATGATGCATTTAAAACAACAGCAAGTGCAAGATGAGCTCGCATATCAGCAGCAGCAAAATTATTGGCTAGATCAACTCAATCGCTTATACACTCAATTACGAAAAGTGGATCCACAAAAATCCAAAGACAACTATAAAACGCTTGAGCGTGATATTTTTTACTCCAATGAAAATGCTAATTTTGCTTATTCGCAATCCCTGATCGCGCGTTATAAAGATCAAATTCAACAAATGAAATTAACGGTGTTAAAAAGTAATTCCATCAGTCTTTTGTATGAAATCAGTGATCAGGTGCAAGCTGCCTTGAAGCAAATTAGCCGTTTAGATGGTGTTTTAAAATCACGGACGACAATTTTAGAAAAACACATTGCCTTTTTGTCGCAAAAAAATGAAAAGGATGCCGCTTACATCAAAAATTTAAATTCGCTTCAAGTGGCTTACCAAGGAGCCGATGCTTCATTGCTTGATTTGAATCAACGCTTAGCTGCTTTTCGTCTCACGCTTGACCATGCGCTGCAAGTTGAACTCTCCGCTCGTCAACGTTTTCCTACTTTTGGTGTTAAAGCGCTGATCGATATCGGCAAAGAAATGTTGCTCGTGCCAGCATTGACTTTTCAAATGATGAAAAGCATATCCAATTATTCCATGCAGGCGATTCAATCGATGAGTCTTTTGGCGTGGTTTATTTTTGGTATTCTGCAGTGTTTGTTTTATGCCGGGCTTTATCTTTTATATCAAGCGCTCAGCCAATTACTCGAGCGTCCTTATTCTTGGCGTGAGCGCATTAATTCCAAGTGGTTAAGCTTGCAATGGTTGAAACGTAATTTCTTTGATCTTGTTATCATCAGCAATGCGATCGCTATTTTATTTTTCTTCAATATTCCCATGGCCAATTTTATTTTCATTCTTTATTTATCCATGGTGTGGCTGATTTTCAAAGGCATTATGACGGTTGCACGCTTGTGTTTGGTTGAGACGACTCATGATGCCACGGGTCGTGATACAAAATTATTTCGTCGCTTACAATATTTTATTTGGATAGGTGGTGTGATCACGGCATTAACGGTTTTTGTGCATCAGCTCCCGTTGATTTACGAACTACAAACTTTATGTGATCGTCTTTTCTTGTGTCTCCTCATGATGGTGTCATTGTTGTTGTTGCGTTCCTGGGATGTGGTGCCCAATTTGATTCTATCGCATATGGAATCACAACATCCTTACTTGCAAAAAAGTATTTGTTTGATAGGCATCTTAATTCCCATACTCATGTTTGCTAATTCGGTGATTGGTTTGTTTGGTTTTGTTAATTTGATCATGACGGTTTCGCGTTATGAAGGATTATTTTTGGTTGTCCTCATTGGCTACCTAATTTTACGGGGTCTTTTGTCAGATGGCATGGAACAGCTTTCTCGTTTAATGATTCAATATGTTAATAATGGTTGGTTGTGGACTGAAGCTTTTTTAAAACCGATAGATAAAATACTGCGTATCACGCTTTTTTTAGTGGCTTGGGCAGTATTATTTTTATTGTATGGTTGGGATAAGCAATCACCGATAGTAGAACGCTTGACGCGCCTTTTGCATTACCAATTGGTGAGTGTGTTGAATACTACGATTACATTGCTAAATATTCTCGAATTAGTGGTGGTGATTTCTGTTTTTTATTGGACAGCAAAATGGATACGCGAATTTGTTTATCGATTATTGTTGTCGCGCACCAAAGACATGGGCATACGCAATAGTCTTGCTATTTTAAGTCAATACAGTGTGATTCTCTTGGGTGGTTTTATTTGCTTGCGTGTTCTTGGCATTGATTTGCGAGCACTCGCTGTGGTGTTTGGTATGTTTGCTTTTGGTATTGGCTGGGGCTTGCGTGATCTTGCAAATAATTTTGCCTGTGGTTTTTTAATTTTAGTGGAGCGACCACTGCGTGTCGGTGATATTGTCAACATTAATGGTGTTGAAGGAGATGTGCTGCACATTGGCAGTCGCGCAATCACGGTGCGCACTTGGGATAGAATGGAATTGGTGGTGCCGAATGCGGAAGTGTTTAATAAGTCATTCACCAATTGGACGGCGCGCGATAATATTGTGCGAAGTGTAGTGCCGATTAAAACAGGACGTCATGATAATCCGCACGAAGTGAAAGTGATTATTCAAAATGTGTTGGCGGCACACAAAGATATTTTGAAAGATCCCGTTCCTGAAGTATTGCTGACACAAATTGACGACACTGTCATGGAATTTGAAGTGCGTTATTTTATTAATATCCGCCAAGTCAGTTCACGAAAAAGTGTGGTGTCTGAAGTACTCATCCATATTTGGGATACATTTGCTTCTCATGGCATTCGCCCACCTTATCCACAACATGAAGTGTTTTTACGACGTGGTGATATGCCGAGTGCACCCATCGCTTCAGGATTATTACCGCGGGAGAATGAAGGATAGTGAGTGTTTTATATTGCCATTCTCTACTTATTCTGCATAATCCCTTTTCAGTTACTCAACTTAGGTTAGCTCAATATGTCTACTGTTTTTGATCTGGTTCGTCATGATTTACTTGATCCTTCAGGATTAACCGATAACGAATTGCAAAAAGTACTCTATCAATTAGCTGGAACAAATATTGATTATGCCGATTTATATTTCCAATCGTCTTACACCGAGTTTTGGGGTTTGGAAGATGGCATTATTAAAAGTGGCAGTTTTGATATTGATCGTGGCGTTGGTGTTCGCGCGGTTAGCGGCGAAAAAACGGGATTTGCTTATGCAGATGATATCGTCATGCCTGCTTTATTGCAGGCGAGTCGCGCTGCGCGCAGTATTGCAACGCTTGGTGGTGAGCAGGCAGTGAGTGCTTGGCGCAAAGAACCGAGTCATAATCTTTATTTGCCGAGCAATCCGCTGCATTCTTTATCAGATCAAGAAAAAGTAACGCTGTTGCAGCGAGTGGATCACTACATTCGCAAAAAAGAAACGCGCATTGTGCAAGTGTCAGCGAGCATTGCTGGCGAACATGAAAGTATTTTAGTGATGGCGAGTGATGGTCACATGGCAGCCGATGTGCGACCGCTGGTGCGATTTAATATTAGCTTGATCGTCGAGCAAAATGGTCGTCGTGAATCCGGTTATGCCGGTGGTGGTGGTCGTTTTGATTATCAACATTTAATTGCAGGTGATGCGCTATTTCATTATGCCGATGAAGCATTGCGTCAAGCATTGGTGAATCTTGAGGCGATAGATGCGCCTGCCGGTCCGATGACGGTGGTACTTGGTCCTGGTTGGCCAGGTGTGTTATTGCATGAAGCGGTGGGTCATGGATTGGAAGGCGATTTTAATCGCAAAGGTATTTCAGCATACTCAGGACGCATGGGTGAAGCCGTTGCAAGCACCTTATGCACCATCGTTGATAATGGCACCTTGCATGAGCGCCGTGGCTCACTCAATGTTGATGATGAAGGAACGCCAACACAAAATAATGTCCTCATCGAAAAAGGCATATTGCGCAATTACATGATGGACAAACGCAATGCCAAATTAATGGGCATGAAATCCACGGGCAATGCAAGGCGCGAATCGTATGCGCATTTGCCGATTCCGCGCATGACTAACACGTACATGTTGCCGGGCGAATCACAGCCAGAAGATATTATTGCATCAGTGAAAAAAGGTTTGTACGCCGTTAATTTTGGTGGTGGTCAAGTGGATATCACATCTGGCAAATTTGTTTTTTCAGCGAGTGAAGCGTACTTGATTGAAAATGGCAAAATTGGTGCGCCAGTCAAAGGCGCGACACTCATTGGTAATGGTCCAGATGTGTTAACCAAAGTATCCATGGTTGGCAACGATCTTAAATTGGATACAGGTATTGGTATTTGTGGCAAAGATGGACAAAGCGTTCCCGTGGGCGTCGGACAACCAACTTTGCGTGTTGATGAATTAACTGTGGGTGGAACAAAATCGCATGAATGACATTGAAAAAAGCTTGTTTGATGTGACGGCCTTGCAAGCAGTGGCAAACCATATTCTTGCTGAGGCGAAACGTTGTCAGGCAGACCATGCAGAAGCATGCATTGCAATGAGTAAAGGCTATTCCGTTTCGGCACGCGAAGGTGCTGTTGAAACCGTTGAATATAACCAAGACAAAGTCATCGAAATTAAAGTTTATGTTGGACAACGCTCAGGCATGGCGAGTATTTCAGACATTCGACCGGAAGCGGTGCGCGCAGCAGTCGAAGCCGCTTGTCATATTGCTAAATTTACGGATGTCGATCCTGCTGCAGGATTGGCTGCCAAAGAAGAACTCGCTTTTAACTATCCACACTTAGATTTGGCGTTTCCTTGGTCTATCAGTGTTGCTGATGCGATTGAGCTTGCCTGCCAATGTGAGCGGGAAGCACTGCACTACGATAAACGTATCATGAGTGCAGAAGAAGTGAGTATCGCAACGGGCGATGCAATGACTATGTATGTTAATAGCAATGATTTTGTTGGTTATTTTCCCCATACCCGTCATGAAATTTCTTGTGTGTTGGTGGCTAAAGACGGTGATGATATGCAGCGTGATTATGGATACACCGTTGCCACTCGCCCTGAAGATCTTGCAAGCATTTCTGTCGTTGCCAAAGAAGCAGCGGAACGTACCCTGCATCGCTTAGGTGCAAGACGTCTCAGCACCATGAAAGTGCCGGTAATTTTTGCGGCAGAAGAAGCACGCAGTTTGTTACAACATTTTGCATCAGCCATCTCCGGTGGCAATATTTATCGTAAAGCTTCTTTTTTGGTGGATAAATTAGAACAAAAAATTTTCCCATCCTTTGTTCAGTTGGACGAACAACCGCATTTACCATTGGGATTGGGCAGCGTACCGTTTGATGGTGATGGTGTTGCAACGCGCCATAATGTTTTTGTCGAAGCCGGTGTGTTACGCCAGTATGCACTCGGTGTTTATTCAGCACGAAAATTAGGGATGAAAACCACGGGTAATGCCGGTGGCGTGCATAATCTCAGCATCAAATTAGGCGATAAAAATCTTTCGGCGTTACTAAAAACCATGCACCGTGGTTTGCTGATCACCGAACTCATGGGTCATGGTGTGAATTTACTCACGGGTGATTATTCGCGCGGTGTCGGTGGTTTTTGGGTGGATAATGGTGAAATTCAATATCCAGTTCACGAGATCACCATTGCCAGTAAATTGCAGGATATGTTTGCTCGCATGCTGGAAGTGGGAAATGATATTGATGTGCGTGGTAGCGTGCGTACCGGTTCCATTTTAATTGAAGAGATGATGATTGCAGGTAGTTAACGCATGATGTGTTTATGGGTTTCAAGGAGGGAGAGATGGATGGACGAATTCTCGATAAGCGGTTAAGTTCCGATGAAGAAGGAACATCAGGTACTGATAATTTCTCAGCATCAGAAGACGATAACAATAAACCGACTAATTCCGATGATTCCTCAGAGGTAGGCGAAGTAGAACCACCGGTTGATACATTCAGCTCATCTGGTTCTGACAAAGGAAAAACTTCATCTAGATCTATTCACGAAGGTTCATCAGATTCCGATGAGGAGCTAGCACCACCTCTTCTCAACTCAGATTTTGATGAGCAGCCATCGCCTCATCACGATGATTTTTTAGATTTTGCTAAGGAAGAAACAACGTCTACGCATTCTAATATTCATTACATTTTTAATGTGCAAGATGTTTTGGCCGATTTTACGACTGGACAGGTAATCAATAACCGAGCGTTGATTAGAAATTTAACTAAAAGAGGTATTCGTCACATCACGTTAGTAGTCGATGACAATCCATTAGATATTGCAACTTGCCCGCTACAGGTGAGTGCATTGTGTGAGTATTTATTGGGTGCCAATGTTGAAATCGAAAGCGTTTTGCAATCGGCGGATTTGTTTTTTGCTGAGGCATTTGGATCAACTATGTTTCAGCCTGGAGATGTTTATACAAAATACCGTTGCCCAATTGAGAGAGCTCATGCACGTATTGCACACATTCGTGCAAGTATTTTTGCTGATTACAGTACTTTTAACACAAAAAGAGATAGTCTTTATGCAAAGATTTTTTTGGATAAATGGGTAGAAGAAAAAAAATTATCATTGCTTCTTGAAGATAATAATTGGAGTAGAGAGATAAGCAAAATACGCGAATCCATCATGGCGAGTGCATTGATTGAATATGAAGGAAGAAAAATAGAAATAAATTGTGAATATATATTAACGCATTTGTTCGACAATTTAAAAAATTGCTTGAAAGATAACAGAGAAGAAGAAATCACCCTAAGTGATTTAATTGAACGAGAGAAACAAACGCTTTCGAAGGAAGAGAGCGAATGGCAACAATCTGATGAGCTTACTACGCTAGATTTAAAGTTCTTGAATTTGTATTTCACTCAATTAACGGAATATTATAATCTCTGTTTTCGTGCTGATTTGATTATTAACGATAGAAAACAGCAACCAAGCAATCAAATTGATGATGAAGAAAGCGAAGCATCTGATAATGCCCCTGCATTTGTATCAAGCGCAATGCAGCATACCTGTGGTGATATTTATCGTTTTTTTAGGCAATATGTCTTGCTTAATAAAGCGGATGCCGACATCTTTATTGATACGTGTGCATTAAAGCGTGATGCAGTTGCTAAGGCCCATGCTCTCGCTAAATTTAATCATGCGCTTTTCATTTTGTGTCCGCCTGCGCCAGAAGGATTGCAGTTACAACATGCTAAGTCCTGGCCAAAATATAATGGCAATATGAATAATTATGAGATGAGACGTGATTTAATTAATTATTTTAATGGCAGTCGTATTAAGAATAGAATATTGAATACGTACCATCATCTTCTTGAATTCAATGGCTCTGCAGAGTATCGTGAAAAAAACTATACAAGTGCCGCTCTCTTTTTAAGAATAGCTTATTTATTGTCCCCAACCGAAGCCCTCTTAAAAAAAATAATGCAAGTTGATAAGGCGAAAATGCGTGTCAAGCAAACATTACAGGCAGTGAATAATTCCTTTGTTGCATCTTTATGGCAAGATATCAAAAATCATGGTGGTGGGTTAGCGCACTATAAAATTGTTAGGTTGAATTTGGAAATTCATCGTAAACAATATCCAGATTTGTATGTCAAAAATAAACCGCTGTTTTCACGGCTAACAGGAAGCCTTTTTGCGTCATCACAGGTTAATGAAGTTGATGATGACTTTAAAAATAATATTACTTTGTACTTGTCAAATTTTGCGCGTGATTATCCAGACTATGCTGATAAATGCAAAAATTTTTTAACAGATTTAAAAAATTGTTTGTCATCCTCGTCTTACAGAGAGCATGTTGAAATGCACATTAAACGCTTGACTATCCCAATGATTCACGTTGATTTACTTTCTCCTAGGGATTTTGAGGTGATGGAGCCAAAGCGACGACGGCATAGCACAGGATTGGATAATCTTACGCCTAGATCTGAAAATGAGGGGGAACTTACGCCTAAATCCACAGAAACAGAGAAGATGGTAGACACTTTTCATATGCTGACGCCGGAGGCTATAACACCACGACGGTATAGCGCAGGATAAAGGATAAGTAATCAACCTATTCTTCACCAAACTTACCATTCACCAATGTCATGATGGCATCCAATGCTTGTTGTTCGTCTTCACCCGTCACAATCACAATCAGCGCATTATCTTTTTGCGCGCCGAGTGTAATCACACCCATAATACTTTTGCAGTCAACGACGCGATCACGGTAGATGAGTTCAACATGACTCGCGAATTTTTTTGCCGTATCCACTAATTTTGCTGCGGCTCTTGTATGCAAACCCAATTTATTTTGGATAATCATTTCTTGTTTTATCATGATAATTTTCCATTTTTTTCACAAATCAAATTCTTCGCCTAAATACACGGTGCGCACTTCATTGTTCATTAAAATGGTTTCCGGATTTCCTTCGCAAATGATTATACCTTGATTAACAATGTAGGCACGCTCGCAAATATTCAAGGTGTCACGCACATTGTGGTCCGTAATCAGAATACCAATATTGCGCTTGCGCAAATGATTAATAATACGTTTAACATCAATGACGGAGATGGGATCGATGCCGGCAAAGGGTTCATCCAACAAAATAAATTTTGGCTCAGTCGCGAGTGCTCTTGCAATTTCTGCGCGACGTCGTTCGCCGCCGGATAAATTCATGCCAAGTGTATCGCGAATGTGCGTGATACGAAATTCTTCGAGCAAGTGTTCTTGCATGCGTTTGCGCTCTACGCGCGATAAATCGTTGCGTAATTCAAGAATCGCCATGATATTTTGCGCCACAGTCAATTTGCGAAAAATGGACGCTTCTTGTGGCAGATAACTCATGCCGAGCGCTGCGCGTGTATGCACCGGTGATTTGGTGATGTCATGACCATCGATAGAAATACTGCCACCGTCAGCAGGAATTAAGCCAACCATCATGTAAAACGAAGTGGTTTTACCTGCGCCATTTGGCCCAAGCAAACCAACTATTTCACCGCGCTCGATAGTCAGTGACACATCTTTTACCACATCACGTGCTTTGTATTTTTTATGCAGATGTTCTGCTTTTAAGGTCATGGTTATCACACATTATTTATCGGGATTATATACAATCACCGCGCGGCCATGTTGAGAAGCAGGGACGGCGATGGTCTGATCATTGCTATTATAGTGTATCAGCTCTCCTTGGAAACTATTTTCTCCTTGGGTGACATGCACTTTTTGTTCCAAGGTGATATTCGATTCAATGGGATAAAATTTAATAATGTTAGCATAGGCATGCATTTCGGCTTCACCCACTTTTGGTAACGTCCAATAGTGAGCGAGCGATTGTAAACCGTAAGCAGCTGCTTCTTGAATTTGATGTTGCGCATTATTTTTGGTAATTAATCTATCGGCGGTGATGTGAGTGGTGCCTTGATCAACTTGCACATGACCTTCATACATATTGATGCCGGTTTTGTAATTGTAAATTGCAGCATCGGCAATAATAGCCAATTTTTGATGGTTATCACCTTGCAGAGCGAGTGCTCGAGTGGCACAAATCAAAAAAAATAACATGACGAATTTATTTAGCATCGGGTACATATTCTCCTTGTGTTTGAGAGAGTAGCCTAATATCGCCGGTGTTCATGTCGGCTTGCATGCCTTTTGCTTTCACCACTAAGTTGGGTTGAATGAGCGTGATATTATCTTTCGTTTCCGCCATTTTTTTATTTGGGTAGACAACGAGCGTTGTGGTTTTGATCAGAGTCGCTGGCTGATGTTGATGTGCAGGACGATGTATCGTAACATCATCCCAAAAATCAACTTGGTCTATACCTTGGGTTGCTTCTGCAAATTTTGCGGTAATATACCAGGGCGCACTCGCTTTTCGATAAAGCGTGAGTTCTGGCGATGTGAGTTCTGTGGTGTCGTTATCGGCGAAATGCAACATTTTCGGTGTCACAATTTTCATGCTGGGTTTGCCATAAATATCCATAATGGTAGCCGTGACTTCTTCCATGTAAGCATCAGGAGAAGTGACCGTTGGAATGAGTGTAATGTTTTGTGAGGGATAAAATAAAAACGTAGTCCACGTGGCAACACCCACCACAATAATCATCAATAAACTCAAAAAAAGATTTTTATAAGTCATGACTGCAAATAAGGCGCGATCGCTGCCTGATAATTTTGTTGCGCTTGCATAATCAATTCACACACTTCGCGTACCGCACCTTGACCTGCTTTATTGCTGGTAATGTAGTGCGCATGATCACGGATGAGCTGAGGTGCTTCTGCGACCGTAATCGCAAAATGGACGCGACGTAGCAGTGGTAAATCGGGAAGATCATCACCCATGTAAGCAATGTGAGCATCCGACAATTGTAATTTTTGTTTGAGTGCAGCAAAGGCTGGTAATTTGTCATCGTAACCAAGATAAGCATGTTCGATGTTGAGTTCTTCAACGCGCCGCGTCACGGCGGATGAATTTTTTCCAGAAATGATAGCGACAGCTACGCCGGTTTTTTGTAATAATTTAAGACCGAGTCCATCATGCAAGTGAAATCCTTTGAGTTCCTGGCCTTGATCGCCGTAATAAATCGTACCAGACGTTAATACGCCATCGACATCCAGCACTAATAACCGAATTGCTTTCGCTTTTTCAGTCACCGACTGCATTAAATGACTCCCGCACGCAAAATGTCATGGATATGAATCACGCCTATGGGTTGGTGTGCAGTATCAACGACAACGAGGGCGGTAATTTTATAGGTTTCCATGATGCTTAAAGCGCCGGCTGCTAAAAAATCACTGGATATGGTCTTTGGATTTTTAGACATCACATCCGCTATCGCTGTGGATTGTATGTTCAAGTTTTTATCCAAAGCACGGCGAACATCACCATCGGTGAATATGCCCGCTAACTTACCATTATCATCGATGATGGTGGTCATGCCGAGTTTTTTATGTGTCATCTCAACCAGTGCTTCTTTTAACGAAGCCGTATCAAGAATGAATGGAATGTCGGGCGCTTTGTGCATGATTTCATCCACCGTGAGTAACAAGCGTCGGCCGAGCGTGCCACCGGGATGGGTGAGAGCAAAATCGTTTTCGGTAAAGCCACGTTTCTCCAGTAACACCATCGCGAGCGCATCGCCCATGACAAGTGCGGCGGTGGTGCTGGCCGTTGGCGCTAAACCTAAGGGACAGGCTTCTTTGGCGACATTGACATTAATATTGATGGTTGCAGCCTTTGCAAGCGTTGATTGCGGCTTGCCCGTCAAGGTGATCAAAGGAATGCTGAGACGTTTGATGAAGGGCAGGATGGAGATAATTTCTTCTGTTTCACCGGAATTGGAAAGCGCGAGCAGCACATCGGTAGTCGTAATCATGCCCATGTCGCCGTGGTTAGCTTCACTGGGATGAACGAAGAAGGCAGGGCTGCCGGTGCTTGCAAAGGTGGCGGCAATTTTCTTGCCAATATGACCGGATTTGCCGACGCCCATCACTGCAATGCGGCCATTGCAATCATGCAAATAATGGCAGGCTTTAGCAAAGTCCTGATCAATGCGTGGCAGGAGATCACGAATCATTTGTGCTTCCGTTTCGATAACGGTGCGGCCAAGCTCACAACATTTTTCAAAGTCCATCAAAAAACCCTATCAGTTGTCTATCTCATCGAGTGCCCTATCTTAGCTCAATAGGCTTTCCCCTAGCAATTTCTCTCTCCATTTGCGAAACTAGAAGATATGCTAGAAAACCGAGTTGAAGTTAGCAATATGTCCTTCCAGCATGAAAACGGCCAAGTCGTTTTCCAGGAAGTGGATATTATCATCCCCAAGGGGAAAATCACGGCTATTATGGGCCCAAGCGGCACCGGCAAAACCACGTTATTGCGTTTAATTGGCGGTCAGCTCGCACCGACGCACGGCGAAATTAGGGTTGCTGGTGAAGTTATTCATGCGCTTTCACGAAAAAAACTCTATCAGCTGCGTAAACGTATGGGTATGCTCTTCCAAAGTGGCGGTTTATTTACCCATCTTAACGTTTTTGAAAATGTCGCCTTTCCGCTGCGCGAACACACAAGGCTATCCGAATCCATGATACGCACCCTCGTCCTTCTCAAGCTGCAAATGGTTGGCTTGCGTGGCACGGCAGAGATAATGCCAAATGAGTTATCCGGTGGCATGGCAAGACGTGTCGCTTTAGCACGTGCGATTGCACTCGATCCTGAACTAATTCTTTATGATGAGCCTTTCACTGGGCAAGACCCAATATCCATGGGTGTGTTGGTGAAACTGGTGAAAATGTTAAATGATGCCTTTGGTTTAACGAGCGTCATCGTTTCCCATGATGTTAAAGAAACCTTGAGCATTGCTGATTATGTCTACGTGATTGCCGATAGAAAAGTGATAGGCCATGGCAGTCCTGATGAAATTCTTTCACAATCTTCCAGCCAGTTACAACAATTTATTAAAGGATTGCCTGATGGTCCAGTGCCATTTGACTATCCCGCAAAACCCCTCGTGCAAGATTTTCTTGGAGCCGCATCATGATGCAGCAAATGGTTTTGTTGGGCGCATGGGGCATAGAAAATTTGCGGCAACTTGGCAAAGCCGGATTATTATTAGCGCGCGTGTTGTTTCACTTACCTAACTTACGTAAAGGAATGCCACTGGCGATAGAACAAGTTTATGCCGAAGGCGTATTGTCCTTACCCATCATTATTGTTTCTAGTTTATTCATTGGCATGGTTTTGGCATTGCAAGGTTATCATACCTTAGCTAAATTTGGCGCATCGCAAGAGTTGGGTCCATTAGTTGCGTTGAGTGTGGCTCGCGAGTTAGGGCCGGTCGTGACCGCCATTTTATTTGCCGGACGCGCGGGATCTGCGCTGACAGCTGAAATTGGTTTGATGAAAGCAACTGAACAATTATCCAGTATGGAAATGATGGCGGTGGATCCGTTACGTCAGGTGATTTCGCCACGATTTTGGGGCGGTTTTATTTCCATGCCACTGCTCACACTCATCTTTAATGCCACGGCGATCTATGGTGCTTATTTAGTGGGTGTCAAATGGCTTGGCCTTGATGCCGGTATTTTTTGGTCGAATATGCAAGCGGCCGTTGGTTTTCATGCGGATATCGTCAATGGTATTCTAAAAAGTATTGTATTTGGCATTGCAGTTACCTGGATAGCGGTATTTCAAGGTTATTTTGCAACACCCACTTCTTCTGGTATTGCGACTGCCACGACGCGTTCGGTGGTGTATTCATCTCTTGTTATATTAGGTCTTGATTTTATTTTAACCGCCATGATGATAGGGGATTGGTAATGCGACCTCAACGATTAATCGAAAGTCTTGTCGGTTTCTTTTTAATACTTGCATTTGTTTCGCTTGCGGTGTTGGCGTTTAAAGTGAGCGGCTTGACTAGTTTGCTACCCGCAAAAACCTACAGTGTCACGGCGGATTTTGATGATATTGGTGGTTTGAAAGTTCGTTCAGCAGTCAAAATTGGTGGCGTGCAAATTGGTGAAGTGGCCGCTATTAATTTGGATGAAGTTACTTTCCGTGCAGTTGTTACCATGCGCATCTTTGATCAATACAACCAAATTCCCGATGATTCTTCTGCGGGAATTTATACGGCAGGTTTACTGGGTGATAATTATGTCGCAATATCGCCTCAGTATAGTAAAACCTTTCTCAAAAACGGCAGTCAAATTGCAATTACGCGTTCTGCCATGGTGCTTGAGAAATTGATAGGGCAATTCATTTACAAAATCAGTAACAGCAATAGCACAAATAATAATGGTAATGGAGATAATAATGCGCACTCTTAAACTTATTTCAATCGGTTTACTTATTTCTTTTGTTTGCTTCAGCTGTGTGACCACTTACGCCCAATCTGGCGATCCTGTTTCTTTGTTGCGTAATATTGCGAATAATATGATTGCAGGTTTAAAAGCAAATAAAGCCACGCTAAAAACAAAACCACAAATTGTCTACAACCTTGCGCATCGTTACGTGGTGCCTTTTGCCGATTTGGATAGAATGGCAAGAGAAGTGTTGCCACCGAGTGTATGGGAAGGCGCGACACCTGCACAACGACAACAATTTAAAAGTGAATTTACGACCACTGTCATTCGTACTTATGCTTCTGCACTGACGTCTTACCAAGATCAAACGATACGTTTTTTTCCGGTGCGTGGTGGCACTGAAGGCAGAAATACAGTTGAAGTAAATAGTGAAATTGATAGCTCGCAAAACCAGCCGATTAATGTTTCTTATCGTCTCGTTCGCAATGGCGGTGCATGGCGTTTGTATGATATGTCGGTGGAAGGTGTCGACATGTTAGAAAGTTTCCGTGCGCAATTTGCAGATATTTTGCAGCAAGGTAACATGACGCAATTATTGCAACGGTTGTCAGGACATAATTCTAGACAATAAGAGTAAAGGATGTTTATGCCATTGCAGTATAGCATTGTCATTGCGAGCAAAGCGAAGCAATCCAGCAGTGCAGCTGGATTGCTTCGCTTTGCTCGCAATGACGATTGAGAGAAAAACGTCATGCAAAAAAAAGCAGATATTATTTTTCACGATAACCAATTTCATCTCAGTGGCACATTGGATTTTTCCAATGTGCAACTACTTTATGGTAAAAGTTTGCCGCAACTTCGTGCCTGTTCTGAATTGAATTTTAATTTTTCGCAATTACTATCCAGCAATAGTTCGGGTTTGGCGCTCATCATTGAGTGGATTAAATTTGCAAAGCAACAGCAAAAACCAATTCGGTTTCTTCATCTGTCGAAAGAACTCATCTCAATTGCGAAAGCAGCGGGAATAGAAGCACTTATTTTTGATCAACAATAGCCGCTTGAATTGCATCTAAACCAAGTGTTGTTGCAGATAAACGTAGGCTGATTCTCTTTTGATACCAGTAGAAAAATAATATGGGCAACATCATGGCGAACATGCCTATCAAGAATAAAAATTCGTAGTAGTAACCACTACCGATATTCATGTGACTTGGTGGAATGAAGCCAACGAGTAAGGTAACGATGCAGCCGATTAAGCCTAAGCCACACACGATGCTTAACCCAACTTGTTTGCCAGGAATAGAAAATGCTGCGGCATTGCAGGCATTTTTTTTGCGTAAGCGTAGGGCACAAAGAAACATGATGACGTACATCAGCATGTAAAGTTGGGTGCTGAGTGCAGTCAACAACCAGTAAGAAGCATTGATGCTTGGCAGAAAGAGGAAGGCTAAGCAAACAATGCTGACCAAAACAGCTTGAGTGAGTAACATATTTTGTGGGACACCATGCTTGTTTTGTTGTTGCAAAAAGGGCGGCATAAAACCATGCGTTGCTGCTTGCGCTAATCCTTTGATGGGTGAGACAACCCAGCTGATGATGCCACCAAAACTGCCGACCACTAATAACAATGTTAATATTGGTGTTAGCCAACTGAGATGATAGGCGGTCAGAAAATAAGCAAAGGTTTGTATCGTGCCGTTGACCAAATTAATTTGGTTGTAAGGCAGCACGAAGGCAATGGCAAGTGAGCCGAGCATCATGGTGATCAGGATGATAGCACTCGAAAAAGCGAGCGCTCGTGGAAATGTTTTTTGCGGTTGGTTGACGTCTTTGATGTGGACAGTTGCCAATTCCATGCCGGCAAAACCAAGCATGATGGCTGTTAACGCTATCCAGTTATCCGAATGCTGAAAACTTGGCAATATACTGCTGCTGGTAAGATGAATTTGCAACGGCTTGCCAAGGAATAACCACACCGCGAGGAGAATAATAATGAGGGTGACGGGGATGATTAAGCCGGTGATCGCACAAAAACTAGTGAATTTTGTAGAAAGGCGTATGCCTTTTAAATTAATTAGTGTTAAAAACCAAAATGACGATAAAATCACACCGACCAAATAAAATTTATTTTGTGCAAGCGCTGGATCAATGAGATAAGCTGCGGTTCCTGCTATAAAAGAAAGTATGGTTGGGAACCACACCAAATTATTTACCCATTGCAACCAAACGGCCAGAAAGCCAACACGCTCACCAAAGGCCAATCGTCCCCACTGATAAATACCGCCTTCATCCACATTAGCCGCTAATTCAGCGGATACCAATGCAGTCGGAATGAGAAAAAAAATGGCTGCAAAAATGAAAAAGAAGACGAGGGTTGAGCCAAATAAAGCAGAAGCCGGTAGATTACGTATGCTATCAATCGCACCAGTAATCAGCAGCGTCAAAGCGAATGTATTGATTTTACTTATATTATTCATGATTTAAGTTAACGGTATATTGGATAGCCTATCATACCGGATGAAGATTAAGATGGCATTAAATACGCAGTATTAAGTTGACATACCAGCACTAAAAATAACATTTGTAATCAGCATTAAATTAGCTAAGAATAGGCCGGTTTATTTAATGCTTTTTTATTAAAATTCAGGGTCATAAAGCATTATAAGGGAGTGGATGATGCGTAATATAAATATAAATTATTGTAAGATTATCGTGTTACTTTGCCTTATTTCATCCATAGGGCGTTTTGTGCTTGATAGTTATCTGCCTTCCTTGCCTGCTATTGGTGGTGACTTCGGTATATCCAGTGAAAGCGTGCAGATGACATTAACGACGTATTTACTCGGCTTTAGTATTTCACAACTGATATATGGACCACTCTCTGATCATTACGGACGCCGCAATGTCATTCTGGTTGGACTCAGCATTTTTGTATTGGGTAATTTAATTTGCGCGATCGCTGTTTCTTCCAGTTTACTTTTAGTGGCACGCTTTATTGCAGGAACGGGTGCGGGTGCTTGTGGAGTATTAAATCGTGCGATTGCTAGTGATTGTTTTAAAGGCGCTGAATTTTCTAAAGCATGGTCTTATACGACATCAGCGCTCGTTATCACATTGTGTATTGCACCGGTGATAGGTGGCTATATTCAAGAGCAAAGTGGTTGGCGAGCGAATTTTATTTTATCAACAGCGTATGTGGCCATTGTGTTATGCCTGATATTAAAATTTTTGCCAGAAACCAACAAACAAAAAGTAAATTTAAATCTTATGCATCCCTCGATCAAGCTCAGCAAAATTTTGTTGGACTATTACCAAATTCTCACCACGCGATCTTTTATCACCGGCACGCTTTGTTACACCTTAGCGTTTTCAGGATTGATCGCTTACTTTCAAGTCAGTCCTTCTCTTTTCATTGATGGACTGGGATTATCGCCGAGTCAGTATGGCTGGTGTTCCGTTATTATTGCCAGTAACTATTTAATTGGTGGCATGTTGGTTCACAAACTTGCTTTGCGTATGAGCACATACCGATTACTCATCATCGGAACGATGTTATTAATTTTCGGTGGTTTGCTGATGCTCATTACTTATTTTTTTGATTACGCAGGTTTAACCGCCATTTTATTGCCGACTTCTGTTTACGTGATCGGTGCGCGCATCGTTATTCCAAATGCGATAGCGCACTCACTGGAAGAATTACGACACATCAGTGGCAGTTGCTCTGCAATGATTGGTTGCATACAAATGTTGGGTTCGGCTTTCATCAGCTTTTTAATTGCTAACTTCGATACGATGTCGCCACTGACCTTGGCGATATTTTTTACGATATTGGGATGCGCAACGTTGAGCATTTCTATGCAACATAAGAGCTGCACTCCATTGTCATCAGTGGGATGATGCTTTTTAAGATTCCTTGCTAATCACCAAAAATACCGCACATTTTCCATTCTGCTTTAATGGATTTGACATAACTGCCCCAATGGAGCATCATAAACAATGACAAAAATGATTACTATTATTGAATTTCCTTCATTTTTATCTCATGTTGGAGTGAGTATCAGTGTTGCCGAACGAGATGAATTGATTGATTTTTTAGCCAGACAGCCTGATGCAGGGGATGAAATTCCAGGGACGGGCGGAGTTAGGAAGCTCAGATGGGGAGGAAAGGGAAAAGGCAAACGAGGAGGATTAAGGGTAATTTATTATTTTTATAATGAAACTGCCCCTGTTTTTTTACTAGCCGTTTATGGCAAAGGCGTACAAGAAGATTTAACCGCTGAACAGAAGAGAAAGATGACATCATTGGCAAAGGTATTGAAAGAAGAGTGTAAAACAGCGAGGAAAAAACATCATGACTAAACGAAATATTGGTAATGAAATTATTAAAGGGATGGAAGAAGCCATCGATTATATGCGCGGTAAAAAAACGCATGTGGCTGTTCATAAGGTAAAAATTCCTAACGAAATTGATGTGAGAGTTATTAGAAAAAAGCTCAAACTATCTAGACAGGCATTTGCCGACCGCTTCGGTTTTAGCGCAAGAACATTGCAACATTGGGAGCAAGGTAACCGACATCCACATGGCCCTGCGAGAATTCTTTTATTGTTGCTACAACGTGAACCTACTATTATTGAGGGAATACTGAGACATAACAAAAAGACCGATATTAAGAAACATCATCGCAAAGAAGCTGCATGAAAATGATTAGTGCGACCATAAGATCAAAGCCGGATGTTATAAGGTTTACAAAAACTTTGGCTGATTTTATTAAGTCTCAGGCTTTTTTCACCTAAGATTCCTTGCTAATCACCAAAAATACCGCGCTCGGGCCTCTCAGCACATTGAGTAGCAAGGCATTGCCAGCTTTTTGTATGGCTGCTTTTAACTCATCAATATTGCGGACTTTTTGTTGGTTCACCGAGGTGATGACATCACCTGGGCGTAAATCAGATTGCCAAGGTTTACTATCTTCTTCGACAGCGGTGACAATGATGCCTTCTACATTGCCATGAATAGGACTTAATAATTTTAAATTTTTGAGACCAACGCCATAGAGGAAAGGATCCATTTGCTCAATTAATTGTTTACGTTTCTTTGGATCAGAAAGCGTGGCGTTCACCGTTATTGATTTATTATTGCGTAAAAGATTGATATTAATTTTGGAATCGACACGCAAAAAGCCGATGGTGTTGACGACATCACTCGCATTTTTGATTTCATTGCCGTTGACACCAGTAATGATGTCACCTACTTGTATGCCAGCTTGTTTCGCTGGTGAGTCAGGCCATACTTGTGTGACAGCGGCGCCTTTGGCTGTTCCCATGTTGAAGGCAGTGGCAAGTTCCGGCGTAATATCTTGTGCACCGACACCTAACATACCGCGTTTAACATCGCCGTATTCAATGAGCTGATTCATGACGCTTTTTGCCATGCTGGCAGGAATAGCAAATCCAATACCTATGCTGCCTTGACCCGGCGCTAAGATGGCCGTGTTAAGACCGATGAGTTGTCCTTGCATATTGATGAGTGCACCGCCGGAATTACCGGGATTAATGGGCGCATCGGTTTGAATAAAATTTTCGTAACTTTCGATGCCTAATGTTGTTCTGCCAAGTGCACTCACGATACCTGAGGTGACGGTTTGATTTAAACCAAATGGATTACCAATGGCTGCGACAAAGTCACCGACTTTCACTTGAAGTGAATCGCCGAGTGGGGCAGCGGTTAGATTTTTGGCTTTGATTTGTAGTAGCGCAACATCGGATGGTTTGTCTAAGCCGATAATTTTGGCTGTGTAGTGACGGCCATCGCCGAGGGTAATGGTGACCGTTTGGGCATCACTGATGACATGTGAATTCGTGAGAATATAGCCGTTTTTTGCATCAACGATGACACCGGATGCAACAGAAACAAAGGTAGAGGGTAATGCTTGATCACTGCCATCATTATTATCAGTTTGATTGCCGCGACGTTGTTTGATGATTTCGCGCAACGTATTGAAATCGGTTACTTTGATTTGCGCACGGATATTAACGACAGCCGGTAAGACATTTTGCAACATCGGCGCCAAGCTATTACTAATGGGCGTTGTGCTGGAAAAACTGAGGGTACTCGAAAATACTGTGAGTGTGAAAATGAAAAAAGTTAGGCAATGCGATAAAAATCGTTTCATAAATTCCCCCCTGACGCTTCGTTAAACGCCATCTTATCATCAATTGTCTGCAATCCAAATTAAACTCGCCATACGTCCTGTTGCACCTTTATCGCGACGATAGGAATAGAATAAATCCGCTTGGGTGTAAGTGCAGAAATCACCACCATAAATATGAGAGATACCTTGCAAGTGCAAACGGTGCCTCGCCAGTGCATAAAGATCAGCTAACCACTTATCTTTTGTATGTGGGATGAAAGCAGCTTTGGACTCGGCATGTTTTTCAGTGAAGGCCGTGTAAACATCAGCGCCCACTTCAAATTGTCTTGGTCCGATGGCAGGACCCAACCACACCAATAAATCGTCGGGGTTTTGCTGCAAGGCTTGCACTGTCGTTTCAATCACACCATTTGCAAGACCTCGCCATCCTGCATGAATGGCAGCGACATGGGTGCCTTCTTTATTGCAAAGGAGTAGCGGCAAACAATCGGCAGTGAGGACGACACAAATACGCTGCGTTTGCATGGTAAATGAAGCATCAGCGATAAGATTTTTATTGTCAGGTGTTGCTTCAACGGCGCAGGCGGTGTGTTTTTGTGTCAGCCATATGGGATCGTTGGGAAGATTTAGCAATGACGACAAAGCATCGCGATTGCCTGGCTCCTGATCAGGTGAAGTCCGCTGACCCCAACTGTGACGCAAGGTTGTGTGAGCTTTGATACAGCTTGGTGCTGGCCAATTCGGTTGTAATGTTTGCATTTTATTTCCTCGCGCGTAACGCTGCTATCAGTTGCTGCATGTCATCGGGTATATCGACTTCAAAGTGCATCGGTTCATTCGTGACAGGATGCATGAAGCCCAGGGCAAAAGCGTGCAGCGCTTGACGTTTAAATTGCCGCAAAGCAGTAAGGGCTTCGGGGCTCATGCCTTTTTCTAAGGGAATACGTAGTGCATAAGTCGCATCACCGACGATGGGATGACGAATGTGTGCCAGGTGCACGCGTATTTGGTGCGTGCGTCCGGTTTCAAGACGTACCCTTAATCGCGTGATGCCGTGATATTTTTCCATGACACGATAATGTGTAATCGCTTCTTTGCCATTATCCATCACCGCCATGCGCTTTCGATGGATAGGATGACGATCAATGGCTGCATTAATCGTGCTACCGCTAATGATAAGGCCATAGACGATGGCCTGATATTCTCGCGTAATACGACGATTTTTTAATTGCAGTGATAAATGTTTCAGCGCAGTCGGTGTTTTTGCAATGAGCATTAAGCCGGAAGTGTCTTTATCGAGACGATGCAATATACCTGCGCGGGGCAGCGTTTGTAGTTGCGGATCATGATGTAATAACGCATTGAGCAGCGTTTGATCGGCGTTGCCAGCGCCTGGGTGAACCACCATGCCGACAGCTTTATTGATAATAATGAGTGCTTCATCTTCATAAACAATATCGAGTGGAATCGCCTGCGCTTCCCATGACGATGGCGCGCGTTCTGGTGTGGTGACGCTAATGTTTTCGCCACCGATTAATTTTAGTTTAGGTTTTGCGCTGTGCTCATCGACTAAAATATGTCCGCTTTCTATCCATTCTTTGATCTCTGTTCGAGAATGCGGATGCATGAGTTTTGCCAAGGCTTGATCGAGACGATCGCCAGCAAGGGTTTCGGGAATAATAAAGGTATATTTCTCTGCCATAGCCCGGTGAATGATGACAGAATTTGATTTACAATGCACGCCGTACTAAGGTGTGTCGTCAGTTAACTTAAAAAGCTCATTATCTCGAAGGTAGTCAACATATGAAAAAGATTTTAATCGCAGTTGCCATGATAACGTTGCTCACCGCATTGCTCGCTGCTTGTGCTAGCGCAACGGATCCTGCGGAAGCTTACAAAGGTGAAACGGCGCAGCAAATTTATCTGCGTGGCAAGGCTGCATTACAAAGCAGAAGTTATGCAGAGGCAATCAAGCGCTTTGAAGCACTGGATGTGCAATACCCTTATGGTGCAAATACCGAATCGGCACAACTTTATTTAATTTATGCTTACTACATGAAAGAAGAATATGCGCTTTCATCCGCAACAGCAGAGCGTTTTATTCGTATGCATCCGCTGAATCCTTATGTTGACTATGCTTATTACCTGCGTGGCTTATCAGACTATTATCAAAATTTAGGTATTTTGGAGCGTGTTTTCACCATTGATCTTGCGACCCGTGATTTGGTGCAATTGCAAAAATCTTACAGCGATTTCAATGATCTCGTGACACGTTTTCCTCATAGTCGTTATGTTCCAGCGGCACATCAATACATGGTTTATTTGCGCAATATCATGGCGGATCACGAATTGCACGTTGCAGAATATTACTATAATCGCAAAGCCTATGTGGCATCCGCCAATCGCGCAAGTACGTTGATCGCTCACTATCAGGGTGCGCCGAGCGTCAAAGACGGCCTAGTCTTGCTGGCTAAATCGTATAATCAATTGGGGATGAGGAAAGAGACCCAGGATACGTTGACAGTGCTGCAATATAATTATCCGGCTACCAAAGTGGATTTCAATTCATCAGCACCGGCTTCGCATGAGGAATGAGCTCCTTGACATCGGTAGTCAAAAATAGCTAATGTAGTCGCAATCAGTATAAAATATAATCAAACGAGGAGCGGCAACATGCTGTTAACACAGGCTTTTTATTTGCCATCAATCATAAAGAAATGGTTGAATATTGCATTATTACTCATTGTTTTATCTCTATTTTCCATACCAACATACGCGACCACAATCAGCAAAATAGTCATATTTGGTGATAGCTTATCCGACAATGGCAATCTTTATAGTGCAACATCCCATCGTTCATGGCTGGGTGATCAGTTGTGTCAATATCTCGGAATGACTTGCAGCAAATTGCCGGTGTTGCCTATGAGTCCACCGTATTATCAAGGTCGTTTTTCCAATGGATTGGTGTGGATAGAAAATGTCGGTCAAATGCTGAATTTGACGAAATCGGTAACGGAATTTAGAGATTATGCGTTTGGGGGTGCTTGGGCTGAGGCACCGGGTTATGGTGGCGAAAATGTAGCGCCGGATGATATTGGCGTACAAGTTAGCACGTATATGATGCTCTACCCTTACGACCAAGGCAAAGCATCGCGTGATCTCTTTGTGATTTGGGCGGGCGGCAATGATTATTTGTCGGGACGCAGTGATGTGCAGTATGCAACAACGAAAACAGTTGAAGCCATACAATATCAACTACACAAATTAATTGATTTCGGCGCAACAATATTTCTCATTCCCAATTTACCCAATCTTGGTCTCACGCCATGGGCGACCACACAAGGCACAAAATTAGCGGAAAATTTGACGCAATTATCGCAGCAACATAATTTGAAGCTCGCTTTGATGATGAAGAAAGAACAGAGCGAACATCCTAATGTGAAATTCATTGCAGTGGATGTCATGCAATATTTTAATGAATTAATAAGTAAGCGTGCGCAATACCAATTAAGCAATGTGAATGACGCTTGTTATCCTGGCAACTATGATGGCAACAACGCAGCACTCGCTGCATTACCGAATGCTAAAATAAATAAAATGATCATGGGTAATGTTGAATTAAGAGTCGCCTACAGCACAGCACAATCAGCGAGTGCCGGGGTGCAACCCTGTGCTAATCCGGATAATTATTTATTTTGGGATCACGTTCACCCAACGAAAGTCGTGCATCAGTTGTTGGCAAATTATGTGGTGAATTTGTTGAAGGAAAATGGAATTTATTAAAGAGTGGTCGTCGCTGAATAATCATCTCATCCCTTCCACTTATTCGTCAGCGGATAACGCCAGTCCTTGCCAAAAGATTGCGGGTTAATGTGAGGACCAATGGGTGCTTGTTGGCGCTTGTATTGATTTTTGTTGAGTAAAGTAATCATCCGCATCACCACATCAGCACTAAAACCTTGAGCAATAATTTCTTCCTGACTCTGTTCTTTATCGATATAACATTCCAAGATGCGATCAAGCTCTGGATAAGGTGGCAGCGAATCTTGGTCTTTTTGATCAGGTGCAAGCTCAGCAGTCGGGGCACGTTTTAGTGTGCGTTCTGGGATGACCATTTGATCTTGATTGCGATAACGAGCGAGTTCATACACTTGCATTTTTGGCACATTTTTCAGTACGGCAAAACCACCGACCATATCACCATAAAGCGTGCAATAACCAACAGCGAGTTCGCTGCGATTGCCAGTGCTTAATACCAGATGACCAAATTTATTGGAAAGTGCCATCAATATCACGCCGCGACAGCGTGCTTGCATATTTTCTTCGGTGACATCCATTTCACGATCAGCAAAATAAGGTTGCAGCGTGGACAGTAAACTCGTGTAAGTCGTTTCTATCGAAATGGTTTCGCTTTTTACTTTTAAGGCAGCCACTAAAAGTTTGGCATCTTCTAAGCTGATCGCTCCGGTATGACGTGATGGCATGATCACGGCATGCACCGCTTCACTGCCGAGTGCATCCACGGCAAGCGCAAGCGTCAATGCCGAATCAATACCACCAGAAACGCCAACTAACACCGAACGAAAACCATTTTTCAAAACGTAATCGCGCAAGCTCAATACCAAGGCGTGATATATTTTTTCGGTGGTCGCTGGCAAGGTAAAATCTTTGGTGACAATTTTTGGTGTGGCACTGACATCGATATCCACTGGAAAGAGTGTTTCCTTAAAAAACCCGGCAAATTGACACACTTTTCCTTGTTCATCCACCACCATGGAGCCACCGTCAAAGAGTAATTCATCTTCGCCACCGACATGATTGACATATACGATGGGTACACGATTCAGTTGTGCACAATTGGCGAGCACGTGTTGTCGTTGCGCGTGCTTCTCGACTTCAAAAGGAGAGGCATTGGGTGACAGTATCAGTTGTGCGCCGTGTTCGGCTGCTTGACGCGTTGGTTCCATTTTCCATAAATCTTCGCAAATGATTAAACCGACCGGGACATCATGAATGGGAACAACGCAGGCTGATTTTCCTGGGTTAAAGTAACGGTGTTCATCAAAAACATTTTCATTGGGCAACCATTGTTTGCTGTAACAAGCTAACAATTTACCGTTGTATATTAGCGAGCAAGCATTGTGTAAACCAGATTCTGTTGCATGAGGGTGACCGATGAGACAGTGTATGCCTTTTATTTCTCGCTGCAATTTTTCTAAAGCGGCTTTCGCATCGGTGATAAAAGCACGGCGTAATAATAAATCTTGTGGTGAATAGCCAGTGATACTGAGTTCAGGAAAGACAATGACATCGGCATGCAGTTGATCGCGAGCAGTGGCAGCAGCCTCGAGGTGTTTTGTTAGATTGCCGTCAATGTCACCGACAGTCAAATTGAGTTGCCCGAGTACGATACGCAATTTTTTTGTCATGCAGTGTCTCGCCTGTTTCGATTTTTATGAAGTGTCATCGTGAACACAGTTGTCACGACAACGCTTTAGTGTATCTCAAAATAATGCAAAGCGTCTTTATCCAAAAATAAATGTTGGTTTTTTGCATGATTATCAGTCGTGAGTAATAACACCCAATAATCCCTTTCTGCACGTTGGCAGACATCAACAACCGTGCCGCTAGCATTTATTTCATCTGCGTGTAGCGCATAAATGGTTTGTCCGGGTTGGGGTGCAGTAGCACTCGCAATGTTTGCCAAATAAAGATGATTTTTCAGTTTGCCGCGATAATGCATACGAGCAATAATTTCCTGACCGGTATAACAACCTTTGTTAAAGGCTATGGCGTTTAATTTATCAAGGTGCAGCTCATGCGGAAGAAATTGTTGCGATGTGTTTGGATAAAGACTCGGGAGACGCTGACAGAAATCCAGGTATTTCCAAGCAGCAGCGCTTTCAAGATCAACTTGTTTAGCATGCGTTTCCGTCATTGCATCTGTCATGATAATGCATCGTGATGATGATACCGGCAGTGTTAGCAATACTTCGTTTTTGCTGCGTTCATCCCAGGTGTCAGTGCAGCCGTAAAGATGAAATTGCTGACTGACATCACTTAATTCCACCTTAAAAAAAAGCGCATATTTTTTTAATGCCGATTCTGCGATGGTAATGAGCTCGCGTGGCATGAGGAGATAATAAGCGGATTGCCAATAAAATAAGTAAAACAAACTAATGATGCGCCCTTGTGGATTACAATGCGCACCAAGTGTGGGTGCGTTTTCTGTGATGGCATTGACATCACACGTTAGCTGGCCTTGCAAAAAATTTTTAGCTTGCATGCCACTCACGCGGAGTAAGCCTAATGTTAAAAGATCAAACAACATGGGTCATCCTGTTGACTGAGTTGAGGCAATGGTTTTGATGGATTAAAAAAGGTGAAAAGCGATTGTTTATACAACGAAAAAGAGGCGTAATCCATCATCACCATCGCATTTTTGTTCACTGCAGGGCAGGGTAGCAGCGATTGCAGCAAACGTAAACGTTGCTGCATATGCGTTGCGATGGAGTCATGTTGCAACAGTGTCATGATGGCCGTGCCTTGGAATAGGTGAGCCGCTTCTTGATTGAAAACCAGGCTCATCAAATCGATAAAATATGGCATATCAGCATGATGCTTATCATCACGAGTGTATAAATCACAGATTGCTAAAAAGTGCGTGTAAATGGCCGGATGATGAGGTGAAGAAAAAAGTGTTGCATGTAAAAAATCGTGAAAGGAAGATGTCGCAGGAACTGAATCGTGTGCATCGCTATTTAAGGTGGAAAATAAAGCATTTAATTCGAAACCATAACCGGTCAATTTCTCACCGTTAAGATAAACTTCTTGCAATATTGCATTGCGAGGAGCAGAGGCATCTTCACGCAGCATGTCAGTGAGTTCATCCTGCGGCAGTCCTTTTTTTCTTGCCGTCATTAGTTTGGCGAAGCTTGTGGTATCCATGCTAACCATGGCCGTTAATTCTCTTTCGAGATCAAATTCGTCTTTGCTTGGAAACGTACAATGATCAAATTGAAGACATCGCATATGTTCATTTTGTTGTAGGTATTCCATTAAGGCTTGCAGTTCAGGAATAGTAAAATGCCTATCCGCGTAGACAGCACGTCCACAAGGATATTCTTTGCTGAAAGAAGATGATTCGTACGCCTCGTTGGATAATAAAAATCGTATGTTACGGTGAGATGTTTCATCTTCTTGGGTTGGATTATCAATATTATAATAATGTACTAAGGCAGGTTGTAGGAGCTGAGAGATTCGACTATCTCGGGTGTATTTGTTGTGTTCTTGCCGATAGTCTATCAGCGCTTGTATCGCTTTTTCTGCGAAAAAAAGTAATGTGCGCTCGTCATCGTCATCACGATCCTGTTGTGTATTTTTGAGGCGATAAGCGACAAGAAAAAGTTCATAAGCAGGAAAAAATGACTTGTTGGTATAGTGTTGTTGAGCGATATTAGATAACAATGATAGATAGAACATGAGCACTGTTTTGAAAGGAATGCCTCTATCGGTGACACGGGGAAAATTAAATACTTTCTCCTGAATATGCCGTATTAAAACTTCCGCTTCATGATATTTTTTTTCACTCAATAAACTCGTGCAGAAAATAATAGTGACAAACAGTTTTAGGTAAATAGCTCTTTGGGTATCGGAGATTGACAACGATAGCATCTTATTTATTTCGAAGCCTAATCCTAACAATAATTGCCCATTGATACTGACGCGGCCTAAATAAATATTTCTATTTTCACACAAATATTCTTCAAGATCTTCAGGCAAAAATTGATTTGCTTGCTTGACACTGTCATCCGTTACGGCGACACAGTCTACAAGGGTATTTTGAAATAACGTTAAAAAATCGGCATCGAATTTACATCTATCAAATTCGAGTGTCGTAATATTACTTTCGTTGATAACGGCTACCAGTTCATTGAGTAAGATTTGGTTTTCTTCAAGACGAAAATCAATATCAAGAAATTCAAGTCTTGTAGCGGATTCATCAGGGTCGCGGGATTTCTCAAGGATAGGGTAAAAGTTCTCGGCATCAAAAGCATATAAAAAATTGCGATAGACGAAGCGTGGTTGGTGAATGAGAGAAGGTAGTCTTCCTGGCGAAGGGCTTCCCGGTGAAGGGTGTCGTCTTATTTGCATTATTTTGGCCTCGTTTTCTTTTGTGTGTGTGGCAATCATAAATAAATTCCGTGCAAAATTCCATCAGCTGATTAAAATCCTTCCTATGAATGAAGGGAGAGATAAAATCATGACTAGCAAAAAAGCACTGCTTCTTATTGATTTACAAAATGATTTTTGTGAGGGCGGGAGCTTGGCGGTTGCCGATGCGAGTAAAATTATTCCACTCGCCAATCAATTACTCGATCATTTTGCGGTGAAAATTGCGACCAAAGATTGGCATCCACAAGATCATGCGAGCTTTGCGGCTAACCATCCGGGAAAAAAAGTAGGCGACGTGGTGATGCTTGCTGAGGTAACACAAGTTTTATGGCCGGTGCATTGTGTCCAACAAAGTAAAGGGGCGGAATTTCATCCGCAATTCTTGGTTGATAAAGTGACGCAAGTTTTTTTTAAAGGTGTTGATACGCACATCGATAGCTATAGTGCGTTTTTTGATAATGCCCATTTGCGCTCAACGGGATTGACTGAGTATTTGCGCGCGGCCAACATCGAAGATGTTTACATCATGGGTTTGGCCACAGATTATTGTGTGAAATTCTCTGCATTGGATGCCATAGACCAGGGTTTTAATGTGTACGTTATTGCCGATGCTTGTCGTGGTGTGGAATTAAAATCAGGTGATGTGGCACGCTCATTTGCTGCGATGCAAGCAGCCGGTGTAAAGCTCATTCAATCGCAAACGATATTGTAGTTGGCCTCATCACTTTGTTATTTTGCAATCCAGCTCAAAATATCAAGCGGTGTTTCGATATAACCATCCGCTTGCCATGTCAGTGGATTTTCATCTTCATTGATATAGCCATACAATGCGACCAATGATTGCGTGCCAGCGCGTCGACTCGCAATGACATCGCTTTCAGCATCACCAATGTAGAGACAATGTGCGGGCAATTGTTGCAAGCGTTCACAAGCGACTCGTATGGGTGCGGGATCGGGTTTTTGGGTTGGCAAAGAATCGCCACAAATCAGGCACGCTGGTTGATAACGCCATTGCATGGCTTGTAGTAAAGCAGTTGCATGTCGCGTTAACTTGTTGGTGACGATGCCCCACGGTATGGATTGCTCATCCAAATACGCGAGCACGCGCTCGATGTGTGGAAAAAATTGCGTAGCATCGGCAAGATGGATTTGGTAAAGCGCAAAAAATTGTTCGCGTAATGATTTGAAATCGGTGGCGTTTTCATCGACGCCTAAAGCAAATTTCAACATGGCCTTAGAACCTTGATTTGCCAATGGCCGGATGGCGGAGAGTGGCAGTGGCGATTTATCGTATTGTTTGCGTAGTTGATTGAGCGCGTAAAGAAGATCCGGTGCGGTGTCGACCAATGTGCCATCCAGATCAAATAAAACAGCGCGTATGATCTTCATGGGGAAGATTTATCAGGTGTTGGGCGTGTGTTCTCGTCATTGCGAGCGTAGCGAAGCAATCCAGCAGCGTTACTGGATTGCTTCGCTACGCTCGCAATGACGAGAATACTCAGGAAATATTCTTTATTCATCTGCCATTATCCTTTGTTGCATAGAAAAGATAATTCACCGATGTATCATCCGTCAGGCTAAATGTTTTGGCGAGCGGCTGATAGCTAATACCTTTTAATTCCCGTAAGGATAAACCAGCATCCCGTGCATAGCGACCAAGTTCTGAAGGACGAATGAATTTTGCATAATCGTGAGTATTTTTCGGTAACAGTTTTAGCAAATATTCTGCGCCTAAAATCGCAAATAGATAGGATTTAGGATTGCGATTGAGTGTGGAAAAAAATACATGACCACCCGGTTTTACCAAGCGGGCAGAAGCGCTGACAATGGCGGCAGGATCAGGGACATGTTCCAGCATTTCAAGACAGGTGATCACATCGTAAACTGCTTCGCGTTCGAGCGCGATGGCTTCGGCTGTGGTATGACAATATTCAACCCGCGTTCCCGTTTCAAGTTGATGCAATTTGGCGACTTCAATCAATGAAGCATTCATATCAACGCCAGTGACAGTGGCACCGAGTAGCGCCATGCTTTCTGTCAGTATGCCGCCACCACAACCAATGTCTAGCACCTGTTTGCCGGATAAAGCGATTTTGTCTGCGATAAACTGCAAGCGCAATGGATTGATTTGATGCAACGTTTTCAACTCACCCGCACTATCCCACCAGTGGGCGGCGAGGTTAGCAAATTTTGCGAGTTCGGCTGTGTCGTAATTTTGATTTGTCATGGGTATTTGCGTAGTGAAGTCACTTGCCTTTTATCTTGCCTGCCTAGCAATGATATGTTTATATTCGTATAACGAAAAGCATAACTGAAAAGGAATTCATATGAAACAAAAACCCATTTTTTTAGCGATTTCTCTGGCGTTGCTATCGTCAGCTGTGTTGGCTGAGATGCTGCCAGCGGAGACGTCCACCACCACTAAAAATAATACGGCTACGCAAAAAAGTGAAATCACCGGGACCAATGCGGCGGGTGAGAGACAAGTTACAGTGATTGATGAAAATGGTAATTTGAAAATGATTGAGAAATCGAAAGTGCCGACGACTACTGGCAAAGAACCCCAATCGGTGCAATCCATGCCACCTGCAAACAGTGCCGCTACCATCACACCACCTACCACCTCTTCTGGCATGCTGCAGTCAGCACCGACACCTAAACCAAATCCAACAGCGCCTGCAATTGCGCCGTCAACTGTGGCACCTCTGTCAGCAGCACCGAATACCAATGCGAACATGACCACACCACCACAAACAAATACTGTTCCGCCGTCAACACCAAACATGAATCCAACGATGAATATGCCTACGCCGCCGCAAATAAACACCGTTCCATCAACACCGAACATGAATCCAACGATGAATATGCCAGCACAACCGCAAACAAATACGGTTCCTTTGTCAACACCGAATCGTAACTTAACGCCAGCGAGTCAAAAGCCGCAATAAAGCGTGTGTTATTTAAATCATGATGATGCTTTTTTAAGAGGTTAGCGCATGTCAGAATCCATATTATTAAAAAAAACAACTAGCGAACCAACCACAACTTACTTGAAAGATTACCAAGTTCCCGCGTATTTAATTGATGAAATCAAGTTGATCGTTGCATTAACGGATGAGGTGACGGAAGTGAAATCGCAATTATCACTGCGACGTAATCCGTTGAGCCAACAAATCAAACATAGCTGCGTTTTAAATGGCGAGGAATTAAATTTAATTGCTATTCAGTTAAATGGAAAAACGCTGACAAGTGAACAGTATCAAGTGACGGCTGAGCGACTGATTCTTAACGACGTGCCAGAACAATTTGAACTCACGACCACGGTTGCGATTTATCCACAAAAAAATACGGCTTTAAGTGGTCTCTATCGCTCTCGCGATACTTATTGCACGCAGTGTGAAGCAGAAGGATTTAGACGCATCACTTATTTTGCTGATCATCCCGATATTTTATCGCGCTTCACCACCACTATCATTGCAGATAAACGTCATCGTTATTTACTTTCCAATGGTAATCTCATCGACTCGGGTGAATTAGACAATGGACGTCATTTTGCGACTTGGCAAGATCCCTTTAAAAAACCAAGTTATTTATTTGCGCTGGTCGCGGGTGATTTTGATTTGTTACAAGATCACTTCGTCACTTGCACCGGTCGTGATATTGATTTACGGGTGTATGTGGAAAAAGGGTATGGTGATCAGGCACATCATGCACTTTATTCTTTGCAAGAAGCCATGCGTTGGGATGAGGTCACTTATGGTCGTGAGTATGATTTGGATACTTACATGATTGTTGCGATTGGTGATTTCAATATGGGCGCCATGGAAAATAAAGGTCTCAATATTTTTAATACGAAATATGTTTTAGCAAAACCTGAAACGGCAACGGATGATGACTACATACACATTTTATCTGTTGTTGGTCATGAATATTTTCACAATTGGTCGGGTAATCGCGTGACTTGTCGGGATTGGTTTCAACTTAGTTTGAAAGAAGGTTTGACTATTTTTCGTGATCAATCATTTACCCAAGATTTGCTTTCTCCTGCTGTGATGCGCATACGTGATGTGCGTGCGCTTCGCGAAGTGCAATTTCCAGAAGATGCAGGTCCCCTTGCGCATCCGGTTAGACCAGATGCATATATTGAAATCAATAATTTTTACACGACAACAATTTATAACAAAGGCGCAGAAGTGTTGCGCATGTTGCAAACGATATTAGGTAAAACTATTTTTCGTCAAGGCATGGATTTATATTTTTCGCGTCACGATGGTCAGGCAGTTACCATTGAAGATTATGTCAAAGCGATGGAAGATGTCTCGGGAAGAGATCTTAGTCAATTTAAATTGTGGTACAGTCAGGCAGGTACACCACAATTGACTGTGCAAGAAGATTATCGCGCTGAAGAAAAACTTTATACGTTAACCGTGACGCAGCACACCAATGCAACGCCCAATCAACCGGTGAAGCAACCTTTTTTAATTCCGCTACGCATGGGTTTATTGAATGAACAAGGGGAAGTAATCGATTTATATTTGCCTGATAACAGTGTAGAAAAAGAAACCGTGTTGCAACTAACTGCGGCGCGCCAAACTTTTCAATTTAGTAATGTGACATCGCGTCCCATTCCTTCATTGCTGCGAAATTTTTCTGCGCCGGTGAAATTAAATTATGCTTATGCCATGCAAGAATTGCAGCTGTTATGTCAATTTGATGTTGATCCTTTTAATCGTTATGAAGCATTGCAAAAAATAGCGATGAAAATAATGCTGGATTTAGTACTTGATCAACAACAAGGTAAAAAATTAGTCGCACCGACTATTTTGTTTGAAATCATGGAATATTTATTATTGCATAACCAACAAGATAAATTTTTGCTGGCTGAGATGTTGGCACTTCCTTCGGAAAAATATGTGGGTGAACAAATGGAAGTCGTTGCTGTCACTGCGATACACATCGTGCGCGAATTTTTACTCGTTGAAATGGCAAAAAAATTACAACCATTGTTGTTGGATCAATATCTTGCTGGTCATGAGGCATCGCGTCCCTATCATTTTAGTATGGAAGAGGTGGGCGAGCGGCAATTGAAAAATCGTTGTCTGTCTTATTTAATGTTGTTGCCATCGCAGTTTGAGCATGGCTTGCAACAATTTCAGGAAGCACGCAACATGACCGATGCCGAAAGTGCATTGGTTGCGCTTGCAAATCTCGATACGCCTTATCGCGATCAAGTCTTGCAGCAATTTTTTGCGCAGTGGCAACATGATGCTTTGGTCATGGACAAATGGTTTGCTATTCAAGCAGGCAGTAAATTACCGAATGCGTTGCAACAAGTGAAAAAATTGATGCAGCATCCTGCCTTTGATATCAAAAATCCCAACAAAGTGTATGCCTTGATTGGCACGTTTGTGCAACGTAACGCCGTGCATTTTCATGCGGAAAATGGCGAAGGTTATGCGTTTTTACGAAGCGTGGTGGAAGAGTTGGACAAATTAAATCCGCAAATTGCAGCGCGCATGGTTTATCCTTTGACTACTTGGCGACGCTATGATAAAGAACGGCAAGCGCTGATGCGTGAGCAACTCCATTGCTTGCTTGCCAATCCGCATTTATCTAACGATGTTTATGAGTTAGTGAGTAAAAGTATTGAATAAAAAGTATGAGGTCAAACATGACAAAAACAAACAAAACGCGACAAGAATCAGATAGTCTCGGCACAGTTGAAGTGAATGATGATGTGTATTGGGGTGCGCAGACCGAACGGTCGTTACACCATTTTGCCATTGGCAACGATAAAATGCCGGTGGAATTAATTTATGCTTTTGGTTTGCTAAAAAAAGCAGCGGCGCTCACTAATCTTGAATTGCATCTCATCAGTAAAGAAAAAGCAGAATTGATTGTCAAAGCCGCTGAAGAAGTGAGTGCTGGCGAACTCAACGAACATTTTCCGTTGCGTGTCTGGCAGACAGGCAGTGGTACGCAGACCAACATGAATGTGAATGAAGTAATCGCAAATCGTGCGAATGAAATGGCGACAGGGTCGCGTGGAGCGAAGCATCCCATTCATCCTAATGATGATGTCAATTTATCACAATCTTCAAATGATACTTTTCCAACCGCAATGCATATTGCAGCAGCAAAAGCGCTTGTTCACGATTTATTACCGGCGATTGCAATATTGCGCGATGGTTTAGCGGAAAAACAAAAACAATTTGCGCACCTGATCAAAACAGGTCGCACCCATTTGCAAGATGCTGTGCCATTGACGTTGGGCCAGGAATTTTCAGGTTATGTTGCACAATTAGATGCAGCTATGGCCGCCATTCAAAAAACCTTGCCGGGATTGTATGAACTTGCTATCGGTGGCACGGCGGTTGGTACGGGGCTTAACACCGATCCGCAATTTGCAGAAAAAGCAGCGGCCATGATTGCAAAATTAACCCAATTACCCTTTGTTTCTGCGCCAAATAAATTTGCAGCACTTGCCGCGCACGATGCTTTTGTGTTCGCAAGTGGTGCACTCAAAATGTTAGCGTGTGCGTTGATGAAGATAGCAAATGATATTCGTTGGTTAGGATCAGGACCGCGTTGTGGTTTGGGGGAGCTCATATTGCCTGCGAATGAACCAGGTTCTTCTATCATGCCTGGCAAAGTAAATCCGACACAGTCTGAAGCCATGACCATGGTGTGTGCGCAAGTCATGGGTAATGATGCGGTGATTGGCTTTGCTGATTCACAAGGTAATTTTGAATTGAATGTGTTTAAGCCAGTCATTATTTATAATTTCATGCACTCGTTGCGACTACTCACTGATGCGTCACGTCTTTTTAATCAATATTGTGTGCAAGGATTGCAGGCAGATGAAAAAGTGATTAATAAATCGCTGCATCACTCATTGATGTTGGTCACAGCACTTGCGCCAAAAATAGGTTATGACAAGGCCGCTGAAATTGCTCATAAAGCTTGGCATGAGGGAACTTCACTTTTGGAAGCGACACTTGCTCTAGGTTATTTGACCGAAACAGAATTTAAAGAATGGGTGCGACCTGAGTTGATGTTAGGTCCGCAACGACGGAATTAAACCGAGCAAACCATTGGCTAACATACTAACGGCAATCGCCATGATGATCATGCCCATGATGCGAGTGATGACTTTCATCACTGATTCGCCAACAAAGCGTCCAATGGCACCGCCATAATACAAAATGATAAACATGCCTACCGTCAAGATGCCGCAGAACAAAGATAGGTATAATTTGGAGAAAAAATACGGATAATCATTTGATGCTAAAACCAGCGTGCTAATCGCACCAGGTCCAACAATGATGGGCAGTGCCATGGGAACGATGGCAATGGAATGACGTTCTTCGGCTGCGATGTCTTCCTCAGGCGTGAAAGTAACGGCGCTTTGATGCGATTGCAACATGGAAAGACCGATGAGCAGCAAAATGATGCCACCCGCAAAACGAAATGAATCAATGGTGATGCCGAGTAAGTCTAGCACTGCGCCGCCTATCCATATCGATACCACCATGATAATGGCGATGGCCATGCTACATTTGATCGCTATTTGACGCTGATCTTGAATGGCTGTTTTGTTAGTCAATTGTAAAAAAATAGATAATGAACCCAATGGATTCATCATGATAATCATAGCGACGAAAAATTTGACAATGTCTGCATAGGACATGTGAATGATACTCTCTATTTCTGTGTATTAATGATGATAGCGAAGCGAAAAAAGAATTGCTAGGATAGCGACATTGTAATCAGTGAGGATGTAGGGTGATGCATCGTGTCTATAATTTCAGCGCGGGTCCTGCCATGTTGCCGGAAGAAGTATTGCTGCAAGCACAAGCTGAAATGCTGGATTGGCAGGGAACGGGCATGTCCATCATGGAGCTTGGTCACCGCGGTCCTGAATTTCAAGCAGTGGCAGCACAAGTGGAAGCTGATCTCAGAGAGTTGATGGCTATTCCAAAACATTATCATGTGCTTTTTCTCGCGGGTGGTGCGTCCACTCAATTTGCAATGGTGCCATTGAATTTGTTTGGCGAGAATCGCCGTGCGGATTATGTGGATACCGGTATTTGGTCGAAAAAAGCCATTGAAGAAGCAAAACGCTATGGCGAAGTAAATGTGGCTGCGACCAGCGAACACCGTGATCACCTGACTTTTATTCCACCGCAACAAGAATGGAAATTAAGCAAAAATGCTGCTTATCTCCACTACACAGCGAATGAAACCATCGATGGCGTGGAATTTTCTTGGGTGCCAGCGACAGATGTGCCATTGGTGACAGACATGACATCAAATATTTTATCGCGACCGCTTGATGTGAATGCCTATGGCATTATTTATGCGGGCGCACAAAAAAATTTGGGGCAAGCGGGCATTACCACGGTGATCATTCGTGACGATTTAATAAAAGAAGCACTTCCGCTGACACCAACACTTTACAAATATAAAATACATGCAGATCACCATTCTTTTTATAACACGCCACCAACTTATAGTTGGTATTTGCTGGGATTGGTGCTCGCTTGGTTGAAACGTGAAGGCGGTGTCGCTGCCATGTATGCTTGTAATCAACGCAAAGCGAGCAAATTATATGGACTCATCGATGCTAACAGTGATTTTTACGTGAGTCGCATCCATGCATCTTGCCGTTCCATGATGAATGTGATGTTTTATTTGCGCGATGAAAAACTGACACCCTTATTTCTCGAACAAGCAACAGCAAACGGCTTAACCAATTTACGCGGCCATCGCGTCAGTGGTGGCATTCGCGCCAGCATTTATAATGCGATGCCAGAAGCCGGTGTCGATGCACTGCTGCAATTTATGCTGGATTTTGCTGGACGGCATGGGTAGGGCTGTATCCTTGCACCTAAATGCTGGCGTCAGCCTGATTGAAATTCTCATCAGCTTATTACTCATCGCCTTACTTTTGTTTGGCTTCGATGCAGTGCAGGTCATTGCATTGCGGCAAGCAACGGTTGCCTATGAGGTCACTGTGGCGATGCAACAATTAAATAATATGGTGGAGCGCTTAACGGTTACGCAACAAATTGATCATGCAATGCTTGCATCATGGAATCAGCAAAATCATTTGTTGCTCGGCCAAGGTGCGGGACACGTCATGGGATATTACCCGAATTTTAGCTTGTCGTTGGGATGGGGAGCGTCGCAACAACATTTGTGTCAGCAAAATAAAATAGGACGTTCAGGATGTTTGCGCATCGATGTCAGCTTGTAAAACAAGAACTTGGTTTGACTTTGATAGAAGTGATGGTGAGCATGGTGCTCAGTTTGTTGTTGCTGAGCATTCTTTTTGATGCTTATCGTGCAGCAAAACGCAGTGAGTCGTGGCAATTAGCATTGTATCGTCTGCAAGATCAAGGAAAAGCGGCGAGTGCACACTTGAGTACTGCGATTCATCAGGCAGGTTATATTGGTTGTGGTAAATTAACAGCAGATTTTCCACTGTATGCGCCTTCGCAATATTCGATCAGCAATGAAAATAAATTAATTAGTTATCGCGAAAATGAAATGACATTACGGTATGCCGCCGCAACGCATGCTAACGTGGCAGTTCCGATGAAAAATCGTCATGTTATTGTCACGACAACGAATGTGTCTTTTGGCAGGCATGACATGCTCATTATTGCAGATTGCAAGAGTGCCGATATTTTTGCAGTGGCAGCGGTCAGCATAATTAAAGATAAGCAAAAAATTTTTTCGATGACACCTTTGCATCGACAATACAACGAGACAGCTGAAATTTTTCATTTAGAAAATAATACTTATTTTGTTGCGCCAACCAAGCGTCTCGATCAAGAAAATAAAGTCATTTACGCTTTATGGATGCAGGATGGCAAGGGACATCAGCGTGAATTGGTTGAAGGTGTACGCAATATGCAGCTGACTTATACCGTGTATCAAAATGGTAAATGGGTTGAGGTAAAGTCGAGTGCTGTTCATGAATGGAGTAAGGTGAAAGGCGTTGCGATTACACTTGATCTTGCTCAAGGTGTGTTACACAAAAAATGGTATGTGTATGCTGCTTTACGTTAGAATTTGCCGTCAAAGCAGCGGTTTTGTCTTATTCACCGTGTTAATTTTTTTGCAATTGTTTGTGCTGCTCAGCTTTTATAGCCTGCAACAAATTGCACTGACATTTAAAATGCACGATGTACAGTGGACACGTGCACAAGAGATGCACGTTGCGAATCGTGTTTTACGTAAACTCGAGCAACAATTACTTAACAACGAATTAAATTGTCAGCGGCCATACATGGCAAGCACTACCTTGTCACAGCAACCACTGAGTTGGTGGCAACAAATGACTTGTCAGGGAAATGAATCAGGAATGATTTATTATTATTTTGTGGAATTTATTGCTCATGATGCCTGCGCAATGATGAGTGAGGTGAATCAGCCGCAATTGTTAATTGCTGCGTATTATCGTATTACCCTGAGAATGGTATCTGCTAAACGGCAGCAAAGTAATCTAATTTTACAAAGCACAGTCAGCAAACCTGTTGTGACTTCTTCGTCCTGTAACGCTACAATGCATCATGTGAGTGCGGGACGACAAATGTGGCGTGAATTATAGGAATTGCATCAATCAGGAGATGAAAACATGTCAACCAATTCTTTGCAGGGAAAAGTGATATTCATCACCGGTGCCAGTCGGGGTATTGGTCGTGAAATTGCGTTGCGTTGTGCGCAAGATGGCGCGATGATTGCGATCGCTGCGAAAACCGCTGAGGCACATCCAAGCTTGGCGGGTACGATATACACTGTTGCGGCAGAAATTGAAAATGCCGGTGGCAAAGCATTACCGTTGGTGGTCGATGTGCGTGATGAAACGATGGTGACAGAGGCCATCAATCAAACCGTTGCACACTTTGGTGGCATCGATATTTTGGTAAATAATGCGAGTGCGATTCAATTAAGTTCGACACTGGATATTTCCATGAAACGTTTTGACTTGATGTTTGCCGTGAATGCACGCGCTACATTCATGTGCGCAAAATTAGCGATACCTCATCTTAAAAAAGCAGCGAATCCGCATATTTTAAATCTCTCGCCGCCATTAAATATGCAAGCAAAATGGTTCAAAGATTATTTAGCTTACACCTTATCCAAATACGGCATGAGCATGTGCACACTCGGTATGGCAGAGGAATTTAAAGCTGATGGCATTGCTGTTAATTCATTGTGGCCAAAGACACTGATTGCAACCGCTGCCATTTCGGTGAATTTCCCCAAGGAATTATATGCGGCTAGTCGTCATCCGAGCATCGTCGCTGATGCGGCTTATGCCATTTTTACGAGCAATAGTCGTGAACTCAGCGGACATTTTTTTATTGACGAAGTATTGTTGAGCGAACGTGGTGTGAACGATTTCAGCAAATATGCATTGAATGCGGGTGTTGCATTGTATCCTGATTTTTATTTGGATTGATGGATATTATTCTTGGGTAAGAAAATTGTCATCTCGGCGCAACTGTCATCCTGCATAATTGTCATCCTGCATAATTGTCATCCCTGCGAAGGCAGGGATCCAGTCCTAACACTACCTCTTCTGCATATTAGAGATGGATCCCTGCCTTCGCAGGGATGACAATTATGCAGGATGACAATTATGCAGGATGAGTTGCGCAGTGATAACAATTTCACAGAAATAACCCTTTACCTTTGCACCATATAATTCTGATCAATAAACGGAATGATACTCGCCGCGAGAATTTTATGCATGATGACAGTCGGATGTATCTGATCCCAGAAAACATAGTCATCTGGATTAGCGCAAGGTGTTAATTTTTCTTGCATCGCGCGACTAACCAAATAGGCAATGCGTAAATCGGGTCGGTTAGCAATGATGTTGGTAAATCGCTGTGTGTCGAAACGATTGGATTGCATTTTGCCGCGAATATGCGCTGTCAATTGTTGTTGTAGCACTTCTTTGTTTAACGAAGTGGGTGTGCTATCACCAATATAGCCACCTAACCAACAAGCGGTCATGGTATTCGTGAGATGAGATTGATATTTTTTGTTGAATTCATCGAGATTACTTAATTCACTGATCACTGCATTGCTATCGAAGAGATGAACATTGATTTGCTTATAACTGTTTTGCATTTCTGTCACCAGCGCTTGCAATTTTTGATTATGCATGGTTGTTAGCGCATGCAAATTGTCACGCAGCGGTGAACTGATGCCAGCAGGTGTGAGTGATAAATCAGGTAAATTAATGATGAGAAAATGATTAGCGCCAAAAATAGTTAAATAATCGATATTATATTTAATGGCACTAATGACTTCTGTTGTAAGTTTATCGACATTTGGTTCACCCCATAAATAATCATTTGCGCCAACCCAAATAATATATAACGTTGTCGACTTATCACCAAAAAGTGGTGAATGTACTAAGTAATTATTGACACTTCCTGTAAGTGTGAAGGGTGAACGTGTGTTAGCTGCATCGTGCAATGTGGCCGTTAATCCAGCCATGGCGTAATTTTCTGTGGTAATGGGAGACTGTGTATAATGATCAGCAATATATTCAGCCCAAACAAGGCCATTTGAAAAACGCCCTTTAAAATAAGGTGGTGATTGCGGAACAAAACCAAAATTAGAATTATAAAAATTGCCATTATCAGTAAGACTATCACCAAAAAATACAATGTGATTGAATGGCTTACCTTGTTGCGTCGTGTTGTGATTTGCATAAGTATTGCAAGCGAAAATGAAACAGCTGAGCCAAATAAAAAAAGTAATGTAGTGATGGTTTCGTGTTGATAACAGCATAGCAATTCCCTCAACGATTCTATTATTAATTTGCAGCATAATTATCACAAAATGTTAGCTTGAGCAAATGATTTGTCGATGTCAATTATCATCAACCGACCACTCACACCAAGCCGGCAAGCTAGTAAAATATAAGCCCAGTCGAATGGGGCGTTCATCAATACAACGCATCGCATCATGATAATCTTGCATTTGTTGTTGGTATTTATTGCGCTGTTTGTTGAGAAAATCCATGAGATTCGTTGGTGTTTTGTTAGTTGTTTTATAATCGATAATCCAGCGCGTTCCCTGTTCATCAACAAAGGTTCTATCGATGACTAACATTTTAGCTTGTTGCTTGATGATGGCGGTGATCGCAAATTCTGCTTTCGCATCCAAATGGGGTTGCAATATCCAATTGCCGCGTTTATCTGCAATGACATTCGTTATGCATTCTGCTGTTTGCAATACCGCTTCATTAAGTTCATGTGGCTTAAGGCCTTGTTGTTTTAATTGCAAATGCAAATAAGAAAAATGTTCAAGCTGATTTTTTTGTTGCCACCAGTTGATGCCATGCACCGCCATGTGTTGCAACACATTATGCAGCACGATGCCCATGATTTTTGCTTTTACTTCTTTCAGTTGAAAACCACTTTGTTGTTGATGCGAAATAATTTTGTTGGTTTGCAACGCTTGAATGGGATTTAACCATGCAGTGCTTAATCGACGGATAGACCGTTTTTGTGTTGTTGCTGTTTCGTGACGTTTCGCAGTGGTAATTTCAGGTTGCACTAACGTAACGATTTTATCGAGAAAACTACCACTTTCGCTAGTTATTTCTTGGTCTTCGTCAGTATGGGCATTAAAAAAAAGTGCCAATCTTTTTTTAGCGCGTGTTGTTGCCACGTACAATAAACGATCGGTTTCATAATCTGATTTAATGCGTTGCTGTCTATGCACGTATTCATAAAGTTTATCTTTTTCATCACCAATGCCAGAAAGGGGTGCCAGTAACAGCGCCATTTTATCTGTTTTTAAAGGACGCTCCATCCATAATAATAATGATTTATCATCTCTTGGCATTTTTCGTTCTAAATGTGGCAAGATGACGCTATCAAATTCAAGGCCTTTTGCACTGTGTATGGTCATGATTTGCAAATACGCATCAGGATATTGTGTCGATGCAAAAGAGAAATTTATTTTTTCTTTCAAACGATCAAGATTTAATAACGTATTTTCTTTATCAATGGACTGCAATAATTTAAAAAATGTCTGGACGTCTTCTTTATCCGCCTCATCTTGCAAACACGCAGGGCCACCAAGCAATATCCAAGTATTTTCTATCCAAGAACGCAAATCGAAACGACCGCGTTCCTGTATTTTTTCTTGCAAGATAGGCATGATACGCGCTAAACGTAGCCGACCATCGTCGCTCAATTTTGCTTGTATGTTGGGACGCGCGATGAGATCTGCGATGGCAGCGTAGGCATCTTCATTTGCAATGCGCAGTAAATCAGCGAGCGTAAGGCCGCACCAGGGCGCGCGCAATATCGCAAGCCACGCAATGCGATCAGCAGGGTGCAGCAATGCGTGAGTGAGTGCGAGAAGATCTTGTATTGTTTGTCGGGAGATGAGCGGATCAATATCGACTGCATGAAAAGGTATTTTTGCTTTTTTTAATGCAGGAATAATCTTTGTTAAGTGGCTGCGTGAACGCACTAAAATTGCCATGCTGTCAGTTGGATGTTGTTCCTGGGTAGATTTAATCCAAGCGAGTATGGCGGCAGCTTGTGCTGCATCATCTGCATCGATTAAACCAAAAATGGGAATGGTGGCCTCTGCTTGTTCTCGCTCAGCAACAGATGCATGATAGCTCACCGCCCCCGTGGTGATATCATTTTTTTGGGGAAAAATAGCCGAAAAAAGTTTATTATTCCACGCCACAAGGTGTGCACTCGAACGAAAATTCACTGAAAGTGTTAGCGGTGTTAGCGCAATATTACCGATGCCATGCTGACACATGCGAATAAAAAGACCCACTTCTGCTTCACGAAAACGATAAATAGATTGCATGGTGTCACCGACCACAAAAAGCGTGCGGCCATCATCATTTTCCCAACCGTGTATGAGTTTTTGTAGCAATTGATATTGCGAAAAAGACGTATCTTGAAATTCATCAACTAAAATGTGACGTATTTGATAATCGAGCGCAAGCGCAAGATCTGTGGGATCATTATCATTACCAAGTGCAACGCGTGCAGCCATGGCATTTTCGATGAAATCAATTTGGCCGTGACGTTGGAACGTAAGACGCAATTCAGCGCTGACAATTTTCAAAATGTAAAAGAGCGAACGCAATATTTCCCATTGCTGCGGTTGATAATAAGGTGTTGGTAAAAATGATAATTCAATCAGCAGCAGACGCAATGTTTCGTTTTCACTTAAGGTCATCATTAAGTGACTGAACCGTTCGCGGTATTCATTATGCAATAATTTTTCGCTCGCTTTGAGACGATGCAATGCAGGAAAACCAATTTCTTCATCGACACGTTTACGCCACGTATGACGTTTGGTGAGTAAAAGTTGCATGATGCCCTGCCAAGCTTTCATGTCATTTTCAGGTAAGGTTGTGAGTTGATGACAAGCAATGAGCGGTGAATCAGGATGTGTTGCAATTAATTGCTCGCTCGCAAAATGCATTATTGCTAGCAATTCAGTAACACAACTGCTGGGAAAAGTCGCACGCACATCGTTTAATGTTTCGGTAATGACGGCAGCAAGATGCTGCTCCAGTTGTTGTTTGATGTGAGCTGTATCAAGATCGAGATGAATGTAAGTCAGCCATTGATCACGTTTGGCAAGTAAACTGACGAGCAACGCTTGCAGTTTATTTAAGTCATTATCAACATGCAGTAATAGATGCGAAATTTTTTCTGACCACTCATAATTTTTTTCCACATGCGTCAATACTTCTTGCACGGCTTCACGGTATAGCACTTGCGGTTGATCAGCGATGGCAGGCGATGAACCAAAGTGAGAGAGTAGCGGCAATTGTTTGGTGAGATAAGTACACAACGAATCGATGGTTTGTATGCGCAATTGATTAGGATTATCCAGTAAATTCCACCGATAGTCTGCATCACGTTGCAAGACACTTCTTGCGAGTCGCCAGGTTTTTTTAGCATGAACTTTCGCGGGTTCACTCTCATTTTTTGCTGATTTTAATGCATTTAACACACGTTGACGCATTTCATTAGCGGCTTTTTTGGTGAAGGTGATGGCTAATATTTCTTCGGGTGTTGTGACTTGATTGAGAAGGGCTAGCAATCGTTGAATTAAAAGTTCTGTCTTACCAGAACCTGCGGGCGCTTGCACAATAAACGAATGGCGCACATCTAAAGCGCGTTGACGTGCATCGTTGTCTTCTTCAATACTCATGTTGCTCATCCTGCTCTTCGTTGATGCGACAGAGTGGCTGCAAAGCACAATAGGTGCAGGTTTGTGTCGCATGTTTTGGATCAACAGCTGCCTCGCCATGATAAAATTCATCACTCAAACGCAGCATCACCGTTTCCCATGCCTCAAGTTGCTCTGCCCATGAAAGAGCGGTGGTCAATTTAACGCGCGATAAACTTTTAATGCCAGCGATCGCGATATCCGCATGACTCACACCTTTAAATAAATAATCGCCCGTCGTGATTTGCGCAAAGGTCAAACCAACGTGATTATTTTTATCCAGCAAAGCATAAAGCGGCAGTTGCGGTTCTTCCGGTCTATCACCAAACCAGGCGCTGACGTCATTATTTTTTCCGGTTTTATAATCGATAATCAGTTTTTTTCCATCACTTAATTGATCAACACGATCAATGCGTAAGGTTAACGATAATTGATTGAGTGTGATCGTTGTGCTTTTTTCATTATTAATCACGGTAAAAGGTGGTCGTTCTTTTTCATGCTGTAACCACTGCGAAGTTAATTTTAGCAGACGACTTTTTTCTAGCGCGAGATATTGTGTCGATGCACTATGCGCATGTGTGACTTCGGTGAGTGCATGATCAATGCACTCAGCGATTAATGCTTGCAATGCCGAGGTTGACATGGCAAGCAGATTCGCTTGGTTTTGTAACTTTTCCCAAACAAGTTCAAGAATTTTATGCAAGATGGTGCCACGATCTTTCGCGCGCAATCCAGGAAGCGGCGCTTCCATTTCACGTGCATGCAAACGCCATTCAGCAAAGGCTTTGAATGGGCACAAGGCTTGCCATTTAATGACATTCACGCCGCCACGGATTTTTTCAGTTGCAGTAACCGCAGGACCAACATTATCCACTAAATTTTCGATGAGCCGTGTCGCATAAAGTTTGTCAATCGGTGCTTCATAAGTCGCGAGCACCAAGTCAGTGACAGCGATTTCAATGACATCACGTATCAGTGGACTTACCTGCAATTCTAAGGCATCTTTTTTTGCGGCATAACTAAAAATAACCTGTTTTGCACTTTGCTTAAATTGTTGCAACAGACTTTTACAAAATTGTAATTCACGCTGTGCTGTGGCGTGCGGCAAATGTAATTTGCGTTGTAAGGTTTTTGGAATAAAGGGATTTGGTTGTGGTTGCGGCGGCCAAGCAATATCATCGAAACCTGCAACCCACAGTGCATCAAAGGGCATGCCGGCAGCTTCGAGCACGCCCAATATTTGTATGGGTGCTGCTGGCGTTTTCGGTTGAAATAATGTTTTGCTGGCAAATTGATGCAATGTTTGCAAGGCATCATGCCATTCAACCGGTGTGGCAACGTGATCAAGCAGTGCATAATCATGCAGCATATCAAGCCAGGCATCAACGATTTGATATTCTTCACTATTCAAACTACGTTCACCTGGCCAACCTAATAAAGTCAATAATTGCGTGAAGAGTAATGCCCAGTCTTGGTACGTTTTTTGCTGATTATTTTGCGTGATGTTTTCTTGCAAACAAATTAAAAACGCGGTGATTTGCCGTGCAAGTTGCGGGCAACTCTCGCTAAGGGAGGGTGATTTTTGTTTGGTAGTTGCTGCGATCAGTGACGATAAAGCAATGTGATGAATATTGTGTTGTCTTAATTTGCCATCAAAAGCTGCCCGTTTACTGCGTTCGACATTCGCATGACCAAGAAAAGGGGAAGTTAATAAATAACTCAATGTTTCAATACTAATGGTTTGCTTATATAAGTGAAGACATTCCAACGCACAATGAATAATCGGGTAGTGCAGTAAATTTTTACCCGCAGAAATATTAAAAGGTGCGACATCACTTGCAATACGATCAACACCTGGCATGGCAAATACGCTGGAGAAAATTTGCAAAACACGATCACGCATTTTTTCAAGCGCGGGCAAGACGCAGCCAATGCGGGTAGTTGGTTCGTTATCATGCATCGCTTTCGCCCACAAAGCCATGTTCACGATTTCATCGTCAGTGTCTGCTAAAGCAAGACGTCTGCATGCTGCATTTTGTTGCGTGAGTGCGGTTATCTCTACAGTGCAACCGGCTTTTTCAATAATGGAAAGGAAATTTTGTAATTGCGGTGCTTGTTCGGTAAAACCAACTAATACCAATTTTTTTGGCAGTAAAATGCTATTTTTTGCAATCTTTTTACCAAGATAATCAGGCAAGGTCAGCGCTGCGATGCAATTTTTTTCATCACACGTGCGGGTAAATTGCTGTGCCCATTGTTGCAGTGCTAGATAATCATCTGCTTGTTGAAAAGCGTCATCCGTTATTGCAATTTGCCACTGATTCAGCATAACAAAAGCTGCGCGTGCCATATTGGCTGTTTCTGCAAGTTGCAACAATTGATGATGCGCATTCGTTTCAGTGATGATTTTTTCCCATAAAAATTGTTCTTGTCGCGTATTTAAAAGATAAGGAAGTTCGGTAAAGGTGAGTCGCGTGTCATCACGAAAGAGACGTTCAAGCCATGCAGTTAGCGGCAAAATATCCGCTGTTTTTACACAGTTTTCCTGTTGCAGTGCGGCTAGTTGTTGCTGCTGCAATAAGGCGGCAAGACGACGATTAGGCGTAATGATGGTGGTTTCTGCATCAATCATGTTGCTGCCAACTTTTCAAGTAATTGCCTCACCAACACTATGCGTTCCTTCGCGTCATGCAAGGGCAAGGTAAAGCGTAAACGCGTTGGGCCATCCAAACGTAATGTGCTAGCGGGCGTTTGAATCAGCCGAATAATGGTTTCCGGTTTCACCTTAGGTGCATCGCCAAATTCAAACTTACCACTTTTTTCATTGGCTTCAACTTTGTTGATGCCCAATTGATCCGCTTGCAATTTTAATTCAGTGATGGCGAATAATTGTTTTAGTGGTGGTGGTAATAAACCAAAGCGATCTATCATTGTCACTTGGATGTCATCGAGTTCAGCAATATTTTTTGCATTGGCAATGCGTTTGTAAAATTGCAAACGCAGTTCAACATCATACAAATAATTTTCAGGAATCAGTGCACTCAAATGCAAATCAATTTCTGAGCGATGATGCAATAGCGATTTTTCCATATCCGGTTCTTGTCCATTTCGTAAAGCATCGACTGCGCGAGATAATAGCTCCATGTATAATGTAAAGCCAATTTCATGCATATTTCCGCTTTGTTCAACGCCCAGCATCTCACCGGCACCACGAATTTCAAGATCATGGGTGGCGAGGGTGAAACCAATGCCCAATTGATCAAGCGAGGCGATGGCATCAAGACGCTTCACAGCATCGGCTGTCATGCTTTTTTTCGGTGGTGTCAGCAGATACGCATAAGCTTGATGATGCGAGCGACCGACACGGCCACGTAATTGATGCAATTGTGCTAAACCGAATTTATCAGCGCGATGGATAATGATGGTGTTTGCAGTTGGAATATCGATGCCACTTTCGATGATGGTGGAACACACCAACACATTGCTGTGTCGATGATAAAATTCTGCCATGATGCGTTCTAGTTCGCGCTCATGCATTTGACCATGCGCAACTGCGATGCGTGCTTCTGCAACAAGTGCGGCAATTTCAGCGGCTTTTTTGTTAATGCTGGTGATGTCATTATGCAAAAAATAAACTTGACCGCCGCGCAAAATTTCACGTTGTATCGCTTCTTGAATAATGTGATCTTGATATTCGTGAACAAATGTTTTGACCGATAATCGTCGAGCAGGCGGTGTGGCAATCAGCGACAAATCGCGAATCCCCGCTAATGCCATGTTGAGTGTGCGTGGTATGGGCGTTGCTGTCAGCGTCAAAATATCAACCATGGCGCGCAGTGCTTTTAATTTTTCTTTTTGTTTGACGCCGAAGCGATGTTCTTCATCGATGATGAGTAAACCTAATGACTTAAAATGGATATCATCTTGTATCAATTTATGGGTACCGATGACGATATCCACTTTACCTTGTTGCATGCGCTGTAATGTCATTTGTTGTTCTTTACCACTACGAAATCGTGATAATAAAGCAACTTCAATTGGCCAATCGGCAAAACGATCTTGAAAATTTTGATAATGCTGTTGTGCTAATAACGTTGTTGGCACCAGCATCGCAACTTGCTTGCCATTTTGTACGGCGAGAAATGCGGCACGCAGTGCAACTTCTGTTTTACCAAAACCGACATCACCGCATATCACGCGGTCCATGGGTTTGGTGGAGGTCATATCGGCAATGACATTTTCTATTGCTTGAAGTTGATCCGGTGTTTCTTCAAAAGGAAAACTCGCTGCAAATGCCGCATATTGTTCATTAGCAAAGACACAAGCATCGCCACTACGCGCCGCACGTTTTGCATAAAGATCCAGTAATTCAGTGGCAACATCACGCACTTTGGCCGCGGCCTTGCGTTTTGCGCGTGACCATTGCTCACTGCCAAGTTTATTCATCGGCGCTGTTTCTGGATCGGCGCCGGTGTAGCGACTGATTAAATGTAATGATGCGACCGGCACATATAATTTTATTTCATCTTGATATTCGAGACATAAAAATTCGCCAAGTTGCTCACCCACATTCAGTGTTTGTAAGCCGCGGTAACGTCCAACACCGTGATCAATATGCACAATGGGATCATTGATTTGTAATTCGGTTAAATCGCGAATCAAAGCATCCGCATCTTGCGTGGTTTTTTTACGCAACCGCGTTTGCATGATGCGTTTACCATATAATTGTGTTTCAGTGATGAGTGTTAGCGCTGGCATTTCCAAACTAAAACTATCTTCTATCGGTGTGACGGTGATGCCATGTGGCGCATCACTTGTTAAAAAATCTTTCCAACTTGAAAAATATGGCGGATGTAAAGCAATGCTATTAAATAGCTGTAAAACTGCTTCGCGTCGTCCCATGGTTTCAGCAGCAAATAAAATGCGACCGGTGTAAGTCGTGACAAATTCTTTAAGTGTGGCGAGTGGTTCACTTGCTTTGTGATTGATATCGAGTGCAGGTGCGATGGCGGTATGAAAATGGTAATTATCACTATTTGTTTCATGGGTGATGCTAATTTGTGGATAAGATGATAATGATTCAGCGAGTGCTTTCAATGGTGTAAACATGTGTTCTGGTGCTAACAGTGGTCGCGAGAGATCATGGCGACCTTGCTCATAACGTAAGGTAATTTCTTGCCAAGCATCTGCTGCTTTTGTCAACGTGTCGTGCAAGGTGACAATGCAAGTTTCAGCAGGTAAATAATCAAATAAAGTGGCTGTTTTTTCAAAAAATAACGGTAAATAATATTCAATACCCGGCGAACAAAGTCCTTCACTGATGTCTTGATACAGCGGCGATTTCAGTGGATCACCACTAAAGTGTTGACGCCAAGCTTGACGAAAAATATCAATGGCATTTTCACTCAAAGGAAATTCTTTGGCGGGTAACAAGCGTATCTCATCTATTTTCTCAAGCGAACGTTGGGTGTCGGTGGAAAAAAGGCGTATGGATTCGACTTCATCATCAAACAAATCGATGCGAAAGGGTTGTTTGCAGCCCATGGGAAATAAATCAATAATCGAACCGCGAATGGCAAATTCACCGTGTTCGCGCACTTGGCTCACTGGATGGTAACCCGCCATGGTCAAACGTAAACGCAATTTATCTTGGTTGAGTGAGTCTTTTATTTTCAACAAAAAACTGTGTCTATCGAGATAATCACGCGGTGGTAAACGTTGCATCAGTGTGGCAGCCGTAGTCACGATGGCGCCGCGATTTAAGTGCGGAAGACGATAAAGCGAGGCGAGCCGCTCTGAAATGATATCTTGATGCGGCGAAAAATGATCATAGGGCAGTGTTTCCCAATCGGGAAAATGCAGCACGTCTGCCTCTTCACCACTAAAAAATGCTAATGTCTCAAGGAGATGGGAGACGGTGAGATTATCTGGCGCAATAATAAACAGCGGATTTTTACTCATCAGAATGGCATTGCTAAGCGCAAGCCCAACACTTGCACCCTGAAGATTGCCCCAGAAAAAATGCTCGCCATGCTTTTTAGGCAGGGGAGGATGAAAAATGTCAGCTGCTGGCATGGGTATTCTAAGTGAATGATGAATTGCCGCTATTCTAGCAGCTGAGGTGAGAATAGGAAGTGTGTTATCACTGGATTACCACAGCCAAGTTTCATAGAATAGGCGCATTGCTAATCAACAAGGATGAAACAAATGAAAAAGCTAGTGGTACTGCTGTTTGCTCTGTTAATGGTTACGCCGCTTTGGGCAGAAATTAATTTTGAACCGTTACTCAATAAAGTGAGCTTGCAACTGCGAGCTGAGCAATGGGTGACAACGAAAACAGCATTGGTGGATGTCAGTGTGAATGCAGCCGTCACCGATCAAGGCATTGAAAAAATTCAGTCAGATGTCATGCAAAAATTAAATCAATTGGCCGATAAAGCCGATTGGCACATCCTTTCGTTTAACCGTCAGCAAGATAAATCGGGATTAGAAAGCATACAAATTATGGCGCAAGCACGTTTGTTGCAAACACAACTTGCCGGTCTTCGTGACAAAGCCAAAGCGATTAGCAAACCCGGCGAAACATTAACGATAGAAGATGTGCAGTTTACGCCCAGTGAAGATGAACAAAAACAGGCGAATAGTTTGCTACGAGCAATGCTTTATCAACAAGCCAAAACCGAAATTGATGTGCTCAACAAAACATATCCCGATCAGAAATTTTCGCTGCACACTATCGACTTTATTTCCTTGCCACCCATGCAACCTATGCCTTCCGAAAATAATATGTTGATGGCGAAAACGTCCATGTTGCGTAGTGTTGCAACACCTTTATCGGTCGGTAACAAAGTGCAATTACAAGCGATGGTAGTATTAGCTGCCATGCCAGATGTGGTCGCAAAACAAATTGCAAAATAAAATCATGACCAATACGCTTGCCTGGTTTTACCTGACACTTGCTATATTCACCGAAGTAGCAGGCACAACCTCAATGAAACTTTCTCGAGGATTTACTGAACTCGAGCCATCGATATTCATTTTTATTTTTTACGCGGCCTCGCTTGCTTTTCTCACCTTGTCACTCAAACGGTTAGAGATAGGATTTGCTTATGCAATTTGGTCTGGCCTTGGTACGTTGCTTATTTTTATCATTGGAATTTGTTTTTTTCACGAACATATCACGTTGCTGAAATCACTTTCCTTAGCCTGCATCATTGTAGGTGTCATTGGACTTAAACAAGCATGAAAATATCACTGCTAACCGATAGTTGGATTTGTCTTGCCATCGCCATTATTTTTGGTGTGCTCGGTACCATATCCATGAAGTTGTCACATGGGTTGCAAAAATTAAAACCGGCTATCTGGCTTGCTATTTTTTATAGCATCTCATTTGTCGCGTTGACCTTTGCGATGAAGCACATTGAATTAAGCGTTGTTTATGCGGTGTGGTCTGGTGTGGGTACTGTTTTAGTAGCAACAATTGGCATTATCCATTTTCACGAATCCATTTCGATAAAAAAAATAATTTTTTTAGCACTGATTATTTTAGGCGTGATAGGAGTGCATCTCAGCGATGGTTTCACTTAATTTTAATCCGCGGGTGATTGCTCACCGTGGAGCCAGTGCCTATGCGCCTGAAAATACCGTAGTTGCCTTCACCAAGGCGGCACAATTAGGCATAAAATGGGTAGAGTTTGATGTCATGTTAACGGCTGATAATGTGCCGATTATTTTTCACGATGATGAACTTGATCGCACAACCAATGGCAGGGGAGAGGTCAGTGTGCATTCCGCGGCTTATCTTGCAACGCTCGATGCGGGATCCTGGTTTAATCCCATCTATTCAGGTGAAAAAATTCCAACACTTAAGGCAGTGCTTGATGTCCTCAGCAATACACAATTATCTGCCAATGTGGAAATCAAAGCGCCAGCGGGTCAAGATGAAAAGCTGGTTATCCGCATCCTCGAAACCATGTCTGGCTATTTGCAACAACGACCGTCAACCATTTTATTTTCCAGTTTTTCTGTTGATGCCTTGCGCTATTTGCGCCACTATTTTCCGCAGGCACGCTGTGGCTTATTGCTACACGAATGGGAACCCAACTGGCAGGCACTTTGCGAAGAATTGCAGTGCGTATCTGTTCACGTGAATCACGAAATCATGACTGTCGCCGCAGCCAAGCAAATTAAAGCCATGAATAATCAACTCTTGTGTTACACCGTCAACGATGATCATCGCGCCCAGGCACTTTATGCCATGGGTGTGGATGCGGTATTCAGCGATGCCCCTGATCGCATCATGGCTTAAGCGCTTTGCATCAGTTATAATGCCGCGCTTTAAGCGGTATGCGAGGACGTCATGTCACTGACACCCAAAGAGCGACAACAATTAAAAGGCAAGGCACATCCATTAAAACCAGTCGTCATGATTGGTCATCAGGGATTAACGCCCGCCGTCAATCAAGAAATTAACCGCGCCTTGAATGATCACGAACTGATTAAAATCCGCATTCAAACGACTGACCGCGAATTACGTCGACAATTATTTACCGAACTTTGTGCAGCAAATGCGGCTGATTTGGTGCAAATGATAGGTGCGATTGGTGTGATTTATCGCAAGAGAAAAGCTTCTTGATAATGCGCTGTCATAGCGACCTACAATGTCATCCCCGCGAAGGCGGGGATCCATCATTATGCAACTCAGGTGATTGGGAGTAAAAAGATTTTATGCACATACAAGCTATTTTTTCAGGCACTTTGCGAGAAATTCAGCATGGATCCCCGCCTTCGCGGGGATGACATTGTAGGTCGCTATGATGCGGCACTAGCAGTTTATAATGAGCTTGTTATACTACCTCATCGTCAACAAACAATAAGGATTACACATGGCCACCAATTTAAATTGGGTTGATTACATCGTCCTCATCATTTTCTTTCTTTCAATTTTAATCGGTTTGAAACGTGGCTTGGTCAAAGAAGTGATTGCGCTAGTGACGTTAATTGCAGCGATTATTATCGCCGCTCTTTTCTCAAATCCCCTGGCCGAGATGATTACGCATTCTGCCTCCGTCCAAAGTGCCGTTAATCAAGCATCGGCGAGCATTGGTGCCAATGCAGCGCAACCGGTTTCTTACGCCGCACTTGGTATTAGCTTTGCACTTTTATTTATCGCAACTATCATTGTCGGTGCCATCATCAGCTCGTTGTTAAACATCGCTGTCCAGACAGGCATATTGGGCATCGGTAATCGTTTACTCGGTGCGGTGTTTGGTTTAGTGCGTGGTTTTTTCATTAACTTGGTCATCATCTTTGTCGTCCAACTCACGCCGCTTGGCAATCAAGCATGGTGGCATCAATCGCAATTTGTGACGTCCTTCCAAACGGCCGTGCAATGGTTGGGCAACATTGTTTCCCCAAGCCTTGCCGATCTCAAAACCAAATTTGGACAGACGGTACAAAATGCCAACGCTACAATACAAGGTGCTGCTAGCGGTACTTACACAGGATTGATATCTAAATAATCACGGTATCGAGCTGTCATCCCCGCCTTCGCGCATAGGCGTCAACTTAAGGATTGATGGAGAGCAAAAAATGAATTGTCATGCCAGCGAAGGCTGGCATGACAATCAATCCTTAAACAGCTGATGATCACTCAAGCGTAATCGCAAATCTGTCCATCAATTCATTGATGGGCAGATTTTCTAAATCCTCATGATTCTCAAACAATTCCACTAAACCTTGCGCCATTTCTTCTGGATAATGTAGCGCCAGATTATTTTCAAATTTCTGATACAAGAGGGGAATGCCTTCCTCACGACGTCGTCTGTGACCGATAGGATATTCGACCGCCACTTTATTGGTGTGCGTGCCATCACGGAAAAAAATTTGTATGGCATTGGCAATCGAGCGTTTCTCTGAATTTAAATAATCGGCAGTATAGGTTTTATCTTCTTCAACCACCATTTTGGCGCGCAATGTATCGATGCGGGGATCTTTTGCTGCTGCATTTTCATAATCGTCGGCTTTAAGATCACCGTGTAGTAAGGCAATCGCCACCATGTATTGCAGACAGTGATCGCGATCAGCGGGATTATGCAATGGTCCTGATTTACTGATGATACGCACGGCAGATTCTTGCGTCGTCAGCACAATTTTTTCAATTTGCTCCCACTTGTTATCGAGTTCACGATGCAATTTAACCGCGCATTCCACCGCAGTTTGCGCGTGAAATTCGGCGGGAAAAGAAATTTTAAATAAGACATTTTCCATCACATAATCGCCAAAGGGTCGCGCATATTGCAGTGGTTTACCACGCATGACCACATCATAAAATCCCCATTGCTTGGCAGTGAGTGCGCTGTTGTAGCCCATTTCACCTTGCAATGTGAGCCAAGCGAGGCGTACGGCACGGCTGGTCGCATCACCCGCTGCCCACGATTTTCGCGAGCCAGTATTTGGTGCATGACGATAAGTGCGAAGGCTTGCACCATCCAGCCACGCTTGCGACAGTGCATCGGTTATTTGCTCATGCGAGCCACCGAGTAGGTGAGTTGCAACCGCAGTTGATGCTACTTTTACCAAAATAACGTGATCATAGCCCAAGCGATTAAAACCATTTTCGAGTGCTAATATCCCTTGAATTTCATGTGCTTTTATCATTGCTTGTAGCACATCTTTCACTAATAACGGTGCATCACCTTCAGCCACTTTGGTACGACTGATGTAGTCGGCAACCGCTAAAATGGCGCCCAAATTATCAGAGGGATGTCCCCATTCAGCCGCGAGCCAGGTATCGTTGAAATCCAGCCAGCGCACTAAGGTACCAATGTTAAAGGCAGCCAAGATGGGATCGAGAATAAAATGCGTGCCAGGCACACGTGCACCAATGGGTACGGTTGTGCCAGGAATGATAGGCCCAAGCAATTTGCTGCAAGCAGGATATTGCAGCGCCAAAATCGCGCAACCCAAGGCATCCATCAAACAAAGTCTAGCGGTGGAGTAGGCGAGTGCAGAAAAATTTTGTGTATTGCTAACATAATCTGCGATTTTTACTAATGCTGTATCGACAGCAGGGCGGGTATTTTCATCAACAGTGATGGTCATGTCTTATGCTCGTTCAGCTAAAGGAAGGTATGCACGCGGTGCGGGTCCAATATAATTGGCTTCTGGTCGAATCAAACGATTATTTGCACGTTGCTCAAATATGTGGGCACTCCAACCGCTGAGGCGTGAAATCACAAAGAGCGGCGTAAAAAAGAGCGTCGGGATGCCGCAAAAATGATAGGTCGAGGCACTGTAAAAATCTAAATTGGGAAATAATTTTTTCTCATCCCGCATCACCTTTTCTATGCTTTCTGAAACAGCATACAAATAACCATCGCGTGCCTGTGCCGCGAGTTTTTTCGACCACGCTTTGATGACATCCGAGCGCGGATCGGAAATTTTATAGACGCGATGACCAAAGCCCATGATTTTGGCTTTTTGCAGCAGCATTTCGTGTATCTTTTTTTCTGCTTGCTCAGGTGTTTTAAATTGGCTGATCAACCGCATCGCTTCTTCATTGGCGCCACCATGTAACGGTCCACGCAACGTACCAACAGCAGAAACGATCGCTGAATAAAAATCAGATTCAGTGGAAGCTGTCACGCGTGCTGCAAATGTCGATGCATTTAATTCATGTTCCGCATACAAAATGAGCGACACATCCAAGGCGCGACGAATTTCTTCTTCTGGTTTTTTGCCATGCAACAATTGCAAAAAATAACCCGCCACGGTTGGTTCATCACTGTGCCACGTTTCTAAACGCGTGTTGTTTTGATGAAAATGATACCAATAAAGCAGCATGCTCGGCGTGCAAGCGATCATTCTGTCTGCAATGGCATGATCATCGTATTGTGCAGATTCCACTTCCAAAGTGCCAAGCATAGATAAACTTGTGCGTAATACTTCCATGGGATGTGCCGAACCCGGAATGGTTTCTAACAATAATTTTATTTCATTAGGCAGACGACGTAGCTTGACTAACCGATCACGATAAGCCGCCAGTTCGGTTTTTGTCGGCAGTGTTCCTTGCAGTAATAAATAAGCTACCTCTTCGAAGGTGGATTGCGCTGCCAAATCATGAATGTCATAACCTCGATAAGTCAACCCAATGCCTTCTTTGCCAACGGTTGAGATGGCAGTGTCACCGACGATAATGCCTTCTAAGCCACCCGTTTTTGTCGTCATTTTTCTTTTCCTTGTGCGAACAATTGATCCAGTGTTGCTTCGTATTGATAATAATTAAGTGTGCGATACAGTTCATCGCGTGTTTGCATTTCGGGTAACAGCGAAGCTTGTGTTCCTTGCGTGCGTATTGTTTGATAAACCTTCAGTGCAGCGGCACTCATGGCGCGAAACGCACTCAACGGATAAAGAATGAGTTGCACACCCGCTTGCTGCAATTCTGTTTTGGAAAATAGCGGTGTGACGCCAAATTCCGTGATGTTAGCGAGCACCGGCACGGCGCAAACCTTCGTCAATGCGCGATATTGTTGTAATTCAGTCGCGCCTTCAAAAAAAATCATATTGGCACCGGCAGCAACATATGCAGCAACACGCGCGAGCGCCTGATCTAATCCCTCAACCGCAAGCGCATCGGTTCTTGCCATGATGACAAAGTCGGCATCGTCGTTGGCATCTACCGCTGCTTTGAGGCGATCACACATTTCTGCGGTATCCACCAGCGCTTTTTTCGGTCTATGCCCACAGCGTTTAGCCTGCACTTGATCTTCAATGTGCACGCCGGCGGCTCCCGCACGTATCAGCATTTTAATTGTGCGTGCGATGTTAAATGCTGTGCCAAATCCAGTGTCGATATCGACCAACAAAGGTAAATCACAAGCATAAGTAATCCGATACACATCATCCACCACATCGCCCAAATTAGTGATGGCTAAATCTGGCAATCCATATGAAGCATTGGCAACGCCTGCGCCAGAAAGATAAATAGCGCGAAAGCCAGCTTGTTTGGCAAGAAGAGCAGTATAAGCGTTGATGGTGCCGACGATTTGTAGCGGATTTTCATGAATAAGGGCTTGACGCAGCTTAAGACGCTCCATTCAGTAAAACTCCGTATTAGTATGATTGAAACACAACAAGACAGGAATTCCACTCCCCGGGACGGACTCGAACCGCCGACCCAGTGGTTAACAGCCACTTGCTCTACCGACTGAGCTACCGGGGAAGGTCGTTAATGGATGAGAATACTAATCGTGAGTCCTGCCCTCGTCAATACAATTTAGCCCCGAAAAATTTTTTTTTGAGACGCGACTATCCTAAGATTTTCTTAACCTGACAGTGCAATAATTTCAACAAGGTAGTCATCAGGATACGGTAACTTCCTCACCGACTAACATACCTATAACAATAAGGTTTAGCGTGATGAGGAAACCAGCAGCGGCGCGAGAATTTCTCGAGCCGCTGTCTGTGTTATTCCATAGCTGCCAAGCGAAGCGTTCCTCCCTTTGAAAAAGGGAGGCGAGGAGGGATTTTTATAAAATTGCTTTATTCATTTCATGCAAAAACAAAGCATGTTTTATAAAAATCCCCCTTTTTCAAAGGGGGAAACGATCTGGAATGCTTAGCTTGCTGCGCGCAGACTTTGTCATTGCGGGAAGCATGAGGATGCTAGTGCTCATTTATTAACATAAGCTTAAAAAATAGAAGCCTAATTCCCGAAAAAATCGTAGTTTTTCCCCATTTTTTTCATATTTCCTTAACATTCGTGGGTGATACTTACTAGTATGAAAGTAGTTAAATAGGTTGGACCGGAGGATTAAAATCATGGCTTACACTAACGATGTCATAAATAAAAAAGTTGTGGCGCTTAATAAAGATTTTCAGGCTATTCACAAAAAACATTCTGAGAAAGCTGATGGTATTTTAGCTCAGACGTCAGATCGCGTTAACAAGCCAGATTCTAAGAAATATGCAGCCGCCCTCGAAGTTAAAAGAAAAATTGACATACTGAAAAAGGGAAACGAAATGATTCAGGCTGGAAATTATGAATTCCAAAATGCCTATGACAATTACATGACAAAGAAAGAAAGCACACGCTTTGGATTTATAAAATCGAGATTCCCAGGAACTGAACTTTATATGAAGCGAGTAGCTTTAGGTAAATCACAAAAAAGTTTAAATGCTTCTATCAAGATAGTAGATAAAAATACTGTAAAATTTAAAGAGCAGCTAGGAAAATATGATAATAGCGGAGGAAGTTTTCTTCCAGCTAGAAATAGTACTAGCAAGATTGCCATATTTATGAGGAACCTTTTTGGCTCGAATCAAACTGCTAACGAGCCCATAGAAAATTTTTTTGATGAAGAGAGTGGTGGTCAGCTTAAAGATGCTGAAGTTGAGGCTTTATTAAATCCTAAAGCGGCTACGAAATCCAAAGGTGGTTTTTTAAGCTTCTTCTTTTGTAGAACAAACAATACGGATAATAAAAAACATCATCAAGCTAGGAAACGCCCAGATCAAGGCGGCTAAATTCCCCCACCCACCAACGCCATCACCACCCGCTTCATTCTCCCCATCGCAGCGACGAGGTTTTCCATCCTCGTCGCATAGCTAATGCGAATAAACCCAGGCGCACCGAAAGCCGCGCCAGGAATCACTGCAATTTCTGCTTCCGTTAACAAAAACTCGGCAAATTCCAAATCCGTTGTCATCCCCGTTTTTTTATTCAGCAAACCTTCAACGGACGGAAAAGTATAAAATGCACCATCACAAGGAAGGCATTTGATGCCTGGCATTTGCTGCAATTCACCGACAACATAGTCATGTCGTTCTTTGTAAGCTTGAGTCATGGTTTGTATACAACTTTGATCACCTTGCAAAGCAGCGAGCGCTGCATATTGCGAAATACTGCTTGGATTAGACGTACTTTGTGACTGCACTTTTTTCATCGCAGCAATAATTTTGGCAGGTCCTGCAGCATAACCGATGCGCCAGCCGGTCATGGCATACGTTTTGGAAACACCGTTGATGACGATGCAGCGATCGTAGAGTGCAGGGCAAACATTCACAATATTTGTAAATGGCTGATGATTCCAAATGTTATGTTCGTAAATATCGTCACTCGCGACCATCAACTGTGGATATTGCAAAATGACGTCAGCCAAAGCAGCTAATTCCGCTTTGGTGTATATCATGCCGGTTGGGTTAGATGGACTATTCAAAATGATAATTCGCGTTTTAGCAGTTATCGCTGCTTTTAATTCTGCTGCTGACATTTTAAATTGTTGCGCCATATCCGTTTTTACAATCACCGGATTACCATCGGCTAATTTCACCATGTCAGGATAAGAAACCCAATAAGGTGCAGGAATAATGACTTCATCACCGGGATTTAACACAGCAGCAAATAAATTATAAAGGCTGTGCTTAGCACCGCAAGAAACCAGAATTTGTTTCAGGTCATACGCTAAATGATTTTCTTGCGCGAATTTTGTCGCAATCGCTTGTTTTAAAGGCTTAATGCCATCAACCGCCGTATATTTAGTATGACCTTGCTCTATCGCAATCATCGCGGCTGCTTTGATGTGATCCGGTGTGTCAAAATCAGGCTCACCAATGCTGAGATTAATGATGGGCTTACCCGCCGCCTGTAATTCTTCTGCGCGTGCCGAGACCATGATGGTTGCTGAGGGTTTAATGCGTTGCACGCGATCAGCGAGTTGCAGCGCTACATCGTTGCTTTCAGCCGTCGATAATTTTTTGCTTGTTATGGGTGTTGTCATGATATGATCTCGTTTTATTGCAATCGTCTTAAAATAATAGCTAAAGCGCATCATCTCTCAAATTATGACACAAAATTTTGAATTACAAGCGATGTTTGAGCCTGCTGGCGACCAACCTCAGGCTATTAATCAATTAATTAACGGTATTGAGCAGGGTCTTGCTTATCAAACGCTGCTCGGTGTCACTGGATCTGGCAAAACATTTACGATGGCAAATGTCATCCAGGCGATACAACGTCCCACGTTAATTCTTGCACCAAATAAAACCCTTGCGGCGCAACTTTATGGTGAGATGAAAGATTTTTTTCCGAAAAATGCCGTCGAATATTTTGTTTCGTATTACGATTATTACCAGCCGGAAGCTTACGTTCCCTCATCCGACACTTATATTGCAAAAGATGCTGCCATCAACGAACACATAGAACAAATGCGGCTTTCTGCGACCAAAGCACTTTTAGAGCGGCGTGATGCCATCATTGTCGCAACCGTTTCTGCAATTTATGGTTTAGGTGATCCGCGTATGTATCTCAGTATGGTCATGCATCTTGATCGTGGTGATAAAGTGGATCAGCGTTTTATTTTGCGGCGTTTAGCTGAATTGCAATACACCCGTAACGATGTGGATTTACACAGAGCAACATATCGCGTGCACGGTGATGTGATTGATGTCTATCCTGCTGAATCCGATAGTGAAGCAGTGCGCATCGAATTATTTGGCGATGAAATTGAAAACTTAGCATACTTCGATCCACTCACCGGTGAAGTATTGCGTCGCGTGCCGCGCTTGACCATCTATCCAAAATCGCATTACGTGACTAAGCGTGACACCATTATTAAAGCCATCGATTATATTCGCGTGGATTTGCGCGAGCGTTTAGCTGAATTACATAAACTCAATAAATTAGTCGAAGCGCAACGCTTAGAACAACGCACAATTTACGATCTCGAATTAATGCAAGAATTAGGCTATTGCCAAGGCATAGAAAATTATTCGCGTTATTTATCAGGTCGTGCACCGGGTGAGCCGCCACCCACTTTATTTGATTATTTACCAAAAGAAGCGCTACTCATTATCGATGAATCGCATGTCACCGTGCCACAATTAAATGGCATGTATCGTGGCGATCGCTCGCGTAAAGAAACCTTGGTTGAATATGGTTTTCGCTTGCCATCGGCGCTCGATAATCGCCCCATGCGTTTTGATGAATTTTCCGCGCGCGCACCGCAAACTGTTTATGTATCGGCAACGCCTAGTCAATATGAGTTGCAACAATCAGCAAACATTGTTGAACAACTGGTGCGACCGACCGGCTTACTTGATCCTGAAATTGAGGTGCGTCCTGCTACTCGACAAGTCGATGACTTGTTATCTGAAATCAATAAGCGCGTGATACTAAAAGAACGGGTGTTAGTGACCACGCTTACGAAACGGTTGGCAGAAGATTTGACGGAATATTTGGAAGAACACAACATCAAAGTTCGTTATTTGCATTCAGATGTTGGCACCGTTGAACGTGTCGAAATCATTCGTGATTTGCGTCTTGGCATCTTTGATGTACTCGTTGGTATTAATCTTTTGCGTGAAGGATTGGATTTGCCAGAAGTATCATTGGTTGCCATTTTAGATGCTGATAAAGAAGGATTTTTGCGCTCAGAAACATCGCTCATTCAAACCATTGGTCGCGTGGCGCGTCATTTTAATGGCAAAGCCATTCTTTATGCCGATCGCATCACAGGTTCCATGCAACGCGCAATGCAAGAAACGGCGCGTCGACGCATCACGCAACATGCGTACAACGAAAAACATGGCATCACACCACGCAGCATTTCCAAAGTTGTTCACGATATTATGGAAGGCGCTTATTCCGACCAATCTGTCCGCGGCCGTCTTTTCCCCAAACGAAAAATAGCAGATGGCAATGCAGATGATTACCATTTATCAGCAGAAGCACTGTCAGCCAAAATCAACAATCTCGAAAAAGAAATGTATGATCATGCTCATAACCTCGAATTCGAAGAAGCCGCTAGGCTCCGCGATCATATTCACCAATTGCGGGAATTGGCATTAGCTAAATAATTAATCGCAGTTTCGATCTTAAATTGCTATGGCGAGGTAGCGTTGAATTCATATTATTTCATGCTAATAAAATCATAGTGATAAAACACACAGCATTAAAAGTCAGCATTCTGCAGCGCATGCCTGCAATAATCATTTAATAGAACGTTAACATTACTTAGTTATACTAAATTATCCATCCAAAGAGATGGCGACGAGCGATAGTGGTGAGCATTACTAAAGTAAAAAAACATGAACACACAAGCAAGATTATTGCGTATCATCGAGAAGCGAAAAAAGAGAATAAATCAGCCGATTTATGTTCGTGATATTCATATCTGCCAACCCCAGGCGCTTTCTCTTGGAGAAGCAGAAACAACAAAAGATAAAGGCAAATTTTTAGAACGACTCATTCAGCATATTGATGCATTAGCTAAAATAACAAATGTTTATCATCTTAACTATAATTGTGAAAAAAACGAAGCAGGTGAGTTTGTTATTAAAGATGATTGCAAAAATAAAGTTACCCGTCTTTTAACCAGTGAATTTGCGTTTTACACACAAAAACCAATGAACGAGGAAGAATTTAATTTGCTTATTCAAGCGATAGAGGTTATTGCAAAAAATCAAAAAGAAAATTGTCATTTACTGCTAAGTTCTTTCGCTCTGCTAAATGCAGATAATGAAGTGATGAATGTCTGTTTATATGTTCAATGTGGCAAGAATCCTATCATCAATCCATTTTGTAAAGCGAATCCTCACGAGGATGATTTTAATTACGAGGGTAAATATAAATTATTTCAGCGAACGGATCGTGAAAAAATTGATCGTCCAGCTCACCACTATATTAGTGCTGCTCATCGTCAAAGTCAGTCTAAACAGTCTATGATATCTACCAATTCGGTTTTTTCGTTTGAAACAGCAGGTGGTGCACAGGCAACCATTGCAGGCAGTATTTGCTATGATCTCACTTATTCCCATTCTAAAAAACTAATACAAGATGCTACTCACGTTGCCAGTCATCATGAGCATAGAGCGTTATTGCCCGAGCATGGCGATCATCTTGTCACTTCCAATTCTATCACTGTGACTAAGGAAAAACGGGTCACAAAAGTTGTTACCCAAGTCGATCCTGATAGCAGCAATCTCACCAAAAATCAGGCGGAAGATGGCGTAAATTTAGAGGAGCTATCTTGTATTCAGCCGGGAATAAAGAAAGCAAAAAACAGCCGAGAGCACCACTTTGTTGTTGAAAAACCGCCTTTTGGTAATCGCTATTTTATTGCCGTTAAAGAGGAAAAACAATTAGGCGGCTACGTCGGCGCGCTAAGAAAGCGGTTAGAATATTATAATTGCCAAGTAACCCGTGATTTTCAAAACAGAAAAGAATTTGAAAAAAAGGAAATACAGAGGCAAGACGATGATTACAGAAAAGCGCGTCTATTCAATACTGTTATCAATACATCAACTGAGCATCCTTTAGCGAAGGACATCACAACACTCTTTACTATCCTTTTAGAAAAGTGTGCGCCCACATGGTTTGACTCATGGTTTAACAGGCAAAAAATGTCATTGAAGTTAGCAGCGAGAGTAATTATTTTAGACGCTCAAAAAACATTTTTAACCATGAAGGACAATTCTCCCGCACTTATTCTTCATGCAGATGTTTTGTTGCGCGATTTAATATTGCGGCTCAGTCTCATTCAACCCACTGCAGACAATGCCCTCATCAACCACTTACTTGCTGAGGTGAAGCGGGTTAAAGATCAGTTGCCCAAATCACCCGCTCCTAAATTGCATACTAATTTATTTCAACTAGACTAGTTGCTCGCAGCGCTTAAAATTAGTGACAACAGTCACTGCCGCCATCTTGCTAATTGCCACGCCGCGTTGTATCTTTACCTCGAATTTTTAGGCACGTAGCTCAGTGGTAGAGCACCACCTTGACATGGTGGTGGTCGGTGGTTCGATCCCACTCGTGCCTACCAAACCTGACGAAATCCCTTGCTAAGCGCAGGGGATTTTATTTTTTTAATAACGGATACGATGAAACTTTTTATGCCTGTCATTACGTTGCCAGATGGAAGTCAAAAAAAATTTGATCACCCTATCACCGTTGCTGATGTGGCTGCGAGCATTGGCAGTGGCTTGGTAAAAGCTGCGCTTGCGGGAAATGTAAATGGAAAATTAGTCGATACTTCTTATCTAATCGATGACGATGTCGAGCTTAAAATTGTCACTGATCGCGATCCCGATGGCCTTGAAGTCATACGTCACTCAACCGCCCACTTGTTAGCGCATGCTGTTAAATCCTTATTTCCACTTGCTCAAGTCACCATTGGTCCTGTCATTGAAAATGGTTTTTATTACGACTTTGCTTTTGCCACGCCTTTTTCTACCGATGATCTCGCTAAAATTGAAGCAAAAATGCATGAGCTTGCCAGCAACAACTATCCTGTTTCGCGCAAAGTGGTGAGTCGAGAAGATGCCATCGCATTTTTCAAAAAAATGGGCGAAGACTATAAAGTCAAAATCATTGAAGACATTCCCGCGAATGAAATGCTCACTATCTATCAACAAGACGATTTCGCCGATTTATGCCGCGGACCCCATGTGCCAAGCACTGGCGTCCTCAAAGCCTTCAAGCTGACCAAAGTATCCGGCGCCTACTGGCGAGGTGATTCCAATAATGAAATGCTGCAACGAATTTATGGCACTGCTTGGAAAGACAAAAAATCCCTCGATGAATATCTCAAAAATCTAGAAGAAGCTGAAAAGCGCGATCATCGTAAATTAGCCAAAACCATGGATCTTTTCCACGTCCAAGAAGAAGCGCCCGGCATGATATTTTGGCATCCCAATGGCTGGACCATTTACCGTGCCATCAAAGATTATATTAGCCAGAAAATCAGCCAGCAAGGTTATGAAGAAATTGTGACACCGCAATTGGTGGATGTGGACTTATGGAAAAAATCAGGTCATTTAGCTAACTTTGGCGAAGAAATGTTTACTGTTTTAGCCGACGATAGACAGTTTGCCATTAAACCCATGAGCTGTCCTTGTCATGTTCTTGTCTTCAAACAAGGACTCAAAAGCTATCGTGATTTACCGGTACGGCTGGCTGAATTTGGTTGTGTGCATCGCAATGAAATGACAGGCGCCATGCATGGTCTCATGCGTGTTAGACAATTAACCCAAGACGATGGCCATATTTTTTGTACGGAGCAACAAGTTCAAGAAGAAGCGTCACATTTCATCAAGCTGGTTTTGGCTGTCTACCGTGATTTTGGTTTTAACGAGGTCATCGTTAAATTGGCAACGCGTCCTGAAAAACGCATAGGCACCGATGCTTTGTGGGATAGTGCAGAAGGTGCTTTGGCGAAAGCACTGCAAGACCTGCATCTTGATTATGAAATCAAACCAGGCGAAGGTGCATTTTATGGCCCTAAAATTGAATTTCACCTCAAAGATTGTTTACAGCGTATGTGGCAATGCGGCACTTTGCAGATAGACTATACGATGCCTGGGCGCCTTGAATCATCCTACATTGCAGAAGATGGCAGCAAAAAAATACCGGTGATGTTGCATCGTGCTATTTTAGGCTCGATGGAACGTTTTATGGGTATCCTTCTCGAACATTATGCTGGTAGACTACCCCCTTGGTTAGCCCCGGTACAAACGGTGGTCATGAATATTACGGATAAACAGGCTGATTTTGTGCGGGAAGTGACGGATAAATTGAAAAATCACGGCGTCAGAGCAAAATCGGACTTGAGAAATGAGAAAATCGGCTTTAAAATCCGCGAGCACACTATTGAACATATTCCTTATCTTTTAGTCATAGGGGATCGCGAAGTTGAATCACGCAGTGTAACGGTCAGAACGCAAGAAGGTGCAGATTTAGGCAACATGTCGGTTGAGCAATATATTGAATTAATACGGATAGAAGTCGCAAAGCTGGGTCGAACTGAATAGGAGGATGTAGGATTAGTACTGAAAAGAAGCCTCGCGTTAACGAGGAGATACGATGTCACGAAGTGCGTTTGATTGATGCAGAAGGAGAACAGCGTGGCGTTGTATTGATCGATGAAGCAAGAAAAATGTGCGAGGAATCAGGCTTTGATTTAGTAGAAGTTTCGCCCGATGCTAAGCCACCTGTTTGTCGTATTATGGATTATGGTAAGTATAAATTTCAGTTGAGCAAGCGTAATGCGGTTGCTCGCAAAAAGCAAAAACGGGTCCAAATTAAAGAAATTAAACTCCGTCCAGCCACTGAAGAAGCGGATTATCAAGTTAAATTGCGTAGTGTAATCAAATTCTTAGAGAATGGAGATAAAGCAAAGATTACAGTTCGTTTCCGTGGCCGTGAAATGTCACATCCGGAACTCGGCATGCAATTATTACAACGTATCATCGTCGATTTAGTGGACGATGGTATCGTTGAGCAACATCCCAAGTTTGAAGGTCGCCAGATTGTGATGGTGCTGGGGCCAAAGAAGAAGTAATTAACATAACCGATTTAATCAGTAGGGTGGATAAAATGCCAAAAGCATATAAAGGTAAAAATAAAGTTAAGTTGAAGTCAAATCGGGGTGCTGCCAAACGATTCCGTGCAACCGGTAATGGTTTTAAGTGTCAAAGTGCAAAGCGCCGTCACCAAATGACTTGCAAAACAACTAAAATGAAGCGCCATGCACGCGCAGGGTTCATCGTTCGTGATGAAGATAAGGGTAGAGTAGAGCAAATGCTACCTTATGCTTAATCGATTTTTTTAATTAACATCCCGCCATTCGCCTCTATTTTACTAAGGTGCCTGGCTTAACCAAAAAGAGGATATTGCTATGCCAAGAGTCAAACGTGGTGTGATTGCGCGAGCCAGACATAAGAAAGTGCTCGCTAAAGCGAAAGGTTATTATGGTGCTCGAAGCCGTGTTTTTCGTGTCGCCAAACAAGCTGTCATCAAAGCTGCTCAATACGCTTACCGTGATCGTCGTCAACGCAAACGTGAATTTCGTGCCCTCTGGATTGTCCGTGTCAATGCTGCCGCTCGCTCTCATGGCATGACCTACAGCGTTTTCATGAATGGTTTAAAGAAAGCCTCCATCGAAATCGATCGCAAAGTATTGGCTGATATTGCTGTACACGATAAGCCCGCATTTGCTGCTTTAGTTGAGCAAGTGAAGATAAGCTTGGGTAGTAGTGCCGCTTAATCAATTGCACTAGTTAAGCAAATGTAGCCTGGGTGTAGCGCAGCGAAACCCAGGATCATTAGCCGCAGCGTATCCCGTGTTTCGCTGCACGACACTACATTTGCTACAATGACCCAAAAGGAACATGGCCCTGACGATGCAAGCACTCGATGACATTCTGCAACAAGCGCAATTAGCCATACAATCTGCTAACGACTTAAAATCGCTGGATCAATGTCGCGTGCATTATCTTGGCAAAAAAGGCCAATTAACCGAATATTTAAAAACGTTAGGGCAACTACCTGCAGCAGAACGTCCTGCAGCCGGTCAGAAAGTGAATACAGCAAAAGAGACAATTACGACGCTCATCAAAGAGCGTGATCAGCAACTGCAGCAGCTTTTCATTCAATCGCAACTTGAGCATGAAGCCATCGATATCACTTTGCAGGGACGTGGCCAGCGTTTTGGTCGCATTCATCCTGTTACGTTAACGTTTAATGCGCTTAGACGAATTTTTACTCAAATGGGTTTTACCTTCATGCAAGGTCCAGAGGTAGAAGATGATTATCACAATTTTGCAGCACTCAACATTCCGCCGTTACATCCAGCACGTGCGATGCAAGATACGTTTTATTTTCCCGATGCCCTGTTGTTACGCACGCATATGTCCACCGTGCAAATTCGATCAATGAAAAAAACCAAACCACCATTACGCATGGTTGCTATGGGCAGAGTCTACCGTCGCGATTTTGACATCACGCATACACCCATGTTTCATCAGATGGAATGTCTGGTGATAGATGAAACTATTTCGTTTGCTGATTTAAAAGGCATGTTGAGCGAATTTCTCCATGCCTTTTTTTCTGCAGACACACCGATACGTTTTCGTCCTTCTTATTTTCCTTTTACCGAACCCTCAGCAGAAGTGGATATCGCCTGTTTAAATTGCAATGGCAAGGGTTGTCGAATTTGCAAAAATTCTGGCTGGCTTGAAGTGCTGGGCGCTGGCATGGTCCATCCCAATGTGTTGCGTGATGCTGGTATCGATAGCGAAAAGTATCGCGGTTTTGCTTTTGGCGTTGGTGTAGATCGCTTAACGATGCTGAAGTATGGTATTTCTGATCTACGTTCACTATTTGAAAATGACTTGCGGTTTTTAAAGCAGTTTTAGCGGAAAAATCGATATGAAATACAGCGAATCTTGGTTACGTGAGTGGGTGAATCCAAAATTATCCCATGATGATCTTGCAACGACGCTTACCATGGCTGGCTTGGAAGTAGAAGAGCTTGCAGCGGTTGCTAATAAGTTTACCGGAGTGGTCGTGGGTCAGGTGCTTAAAGTGAGTGAGCATCCTAGCGCTGATCATTTGCATGTTTGTGAAGTGAATACAGGTAATGCAACGCCACTTACCATTGTGTGTGCTGCATCCAATGTTAGGTTGAACATGAAGACGGCGGTGGCATTAGTGAATGCTAAGTTGCCAAACAATAAAACCATTGCTTCCACTTCAATTCGTGATGTCATTTCAAGTGGCATGCTTTGTTCTCTGACAGATATTGGCTTGGCTGAAAGTAGCGAAGGCATCATTGAATTTCCTCAGGATGCACCACTTGGACAAGACGTCTGGACTTATTTACAGCTGGATGACTTCACTCTTGAACTTGGTATCACACCCAATCGCGGAGATTGCTTGAGTGTCGCAGGCCTTGCCCGTGAATTAGCGGCACTGACTAAAACGTCTTTGAATGCACCTATGATTAAGCCGGTGGTGCCATCCACAAAAACGGATACATTATCAGTTAACGTAGCAGTTCCCCCTGCTTGCCCACGCTATGTTGGTCGCAGCATCCATCACATCAACAAAGATGCCATCACACCAACGTTAATCAAAGAGCGACTGCGTCGCAGTGGTATCCGCGCCATACATCCGATTGTCGATGTCACCAATTATGTCATGCTAGAACTTGGGCAACCCATGCATGCTTTTGACTTAGACACGATCAAATCGAGTATCACCGTCCGCTTTGCAAACAATGGCGAAACCATTGCACTGTTAGATGGCAGCAATCAAAAATTAATGAGCGAAACACTGCTCATCGCGGATGCTGAAAAACCGTTAGCCATTGCAGGTGTCATGGGCGGTCAATCTTCAAGTGTTACTTCAGAGACGAGCTCCATCTTTCTGGAAAGTGCCTATTTTTCTCCCGAGATCGTTGCGCGTCAACGCCAATATTATGGCTTGAATTCAGATTCCGCTTATCGATTTGAACGCGGCGTTGCGCCTGACATCCAATGCATTGCCATTGAACGAGCAACGGCGTTGATCAAAGAAATTGCCGGCGGTGAAGTGGGGCCTCTTGTTGAGGTAATAAGCGAAAATGCTATGCCAAAACGATTAGCGATTGATCTCAGCCGTGAAAAAATCGCAAACGTGCTTGGTATTTCCATTTCTGATCAGGCAGTAGAAACGATACTGCAATCACTTGGTTTTATTTGTCAGCGTCAACAACAAGGCTGGCAGGTAACAGCACCATTGCATCGTTTTGACATCAACCTTCCCGAAGATGTCATAGAAGAAATTGCGAGACTCTATGGTTACGACAACATTCCTACCCACGAAATAAATGCCAAGTTGCGAATTAACGAAGCCATCCATCAAGATGAAATCTCCACTGTCTTAAGTAAGATGCTGAGCGATCTTGGCTATTACGAAATCATTTCCTATAGCTTCATCGATAAAAAAATCCAAGCCTGTCTTGATCCGAATGCAACATCCCTATCCTTGCTGAATCCCATCAGCGCCGATATGAGTGTCATGCGGACGAATCTCTGGCCAGGTTTAGTCGGTGCCATGCAATACAATAGTAGCCGCCAACAATATCGAACTCGTTTATTTGAAACGGGCACTTGTTTTTTGTGGCAAGAAAATCAGCTGATAGAACAAACCATGCTCGCCGGCTTGATAGCCGGCTTAAACTTGCCTGAACAATGGGGCGTACCTGCCCGCGAAGTCGATTTTTATGATTTGAAAGGTGATATTGCAAATCTCCTGGCTGTTTTCCACTCAGAACAAGCCATATCCTTCAAAGCCTACACCCATCCTGCCTTGCATCCAGGTCAAACCGCTGGCATTTATTGCCAAGAACAACGCATAGGCCTACTTGGCGCTCTACACCCAAGCGTTTTGCAGACCTTAGATATTCCAGGCCCCGTCTTTGTTTTTGAGCTTGAAGTAGAAAATTTTAAGCGACAAACCAGACGACCTCTTCAGGAGATTTCGAAATTTCCTGAGATTAGACGAGATATGGCAATTATTGTAAATCAGGCTGTACCCGCAAAAGATATTCAGGATACAATAAAGGAATGTGCAGGTGATTGGTTAAAAGACATTTTTATTTTCGATGTCTACCAAGGAAAGGGAATCTTACCTGGCCATAAAAGTATTGCGTTGGCTTTAATATTGCAACATCCAACACGTACTTTAGTTGAAGATGAAGTAGCGGAGTTGTTAAGTCGAGTGATGATAACGTTAAAAGGACAATTTGACGCAGCATTAAGGAGTTAACATGGCCACGCTAACAAAAGCTGATCTAGCTAAGCATTTGGATCAAGAAATTGGCATTACCAATCGTGAATCAAAAGAAATTGTAGAACTTTTTTTTAAATACATATCAGAAGCCTTGATTCAAGGACAACAAGTCAAAATATCTGGCTTCGGAAATTTCACTCTTCATGATAAACGCGAGCGCCCTGGACGCAATCCAAGAACGGGCGAAGAAGTTGCAGTAACTGCTCGTCGCGTCGTCACTTTTCATTGTGGACAAAAGTTAAAGGGGAGAGTGGAAACGCATATCGGCAAAGAAATTAAAGATGTGCAGGATAAATCAACGTGAAACGAAAAAAACAAGGGCAGCAAGATTTGCCGACCATTCCGGACAAACGATATTTCACTATCAGTGAGGTTAGTCATCTTTGTGCGGTGAAAGCGTATGTGCTGCGTTATTGGGAGCAAGAGTTTCCTCAGTTGAAACCCGTTAAACGTCGTGGCAATCGTCGTTACTACCAGCAGCAAGATGTTTTGCTGCTGCGTCAAATTAGGAAATTACTTTACAACGATGGCTTTACCATTGAAGGTGCGCGTGTACAACTGGCTCAGGCTCAAGAACCCGTTAGCCAAACAATGAAAATGAATGCAACAGTAAAAAAAGTGATTGCAGATCTTGAAATGGTTTTGCAAAATCTGCAAATAGAAATACACAAGCCGCTAAATAAATTGAGCTAGGATGAGTGCTAGAATCTGTGTCAATTAATCTCGTCTTCTATCGTCTTGCGGATAAGCCGCGGATGACAAGAATGAGATGACAAACAATACTAGGCTTTCATATTCAATTAGTTTAATGTGCTGTTTCTTCACGGGGCGTGGCGCAGTCTGGTAGCGCACTTGTCTGGGGGGCAAGTGGTCGCCGGTTCAAATCCGGCCGTCCCGATTTAAATTAATGGGTATACCGCGTTGACGAGAGGCTATTTACGAGGAATTCTTCCGTGGAAAAAATATGGCTAAAAAGTTATTCCCCTGGTGTTCCTGCTGAAATTAATCCTGATGCCTATCAATCCCTTCTTGAAGTTTTTGATATCACTTGTCAGAAAGCACCGAAGCATCCTGCTTTTTACAATCTCGGTACAACATTGAGTTATGCGGATGTCGATCGCGACAGCCGTCATTTTGCTGCTTATTTACAACAACAACTCAAATTAAAAAAAGGCGATAGGTTGGCGATTATGCTGCCGAATACATTGCAATATCCCATCGTTCTGTTTGGGGCATTGCGTGCAGGCGTCATCGTGGTGAATGTAAATCCTCTTTATACGCCCGATGAATTAACCCATCAGCTTATTGATTGTGGCGCAACTACTATTGTTGTGATGGCTAATTTTGCAGATACTGTTGAAAAATCTTTACCAAGATTGCCATTATTAAAAAATATTATCATTACGAAATTAGGTGATTTATTGCAGCCATTCAAAGGGTGGTTAATCAATTTTTTCTTGCAATATGTCCATCATAAAATTCCAAAGCATCATATTCCACGAACAATTCTATTTAAGCAAACACTGAGTATGGGTCGAACGCTGACATTTACGCCTATTCCCATTCACAATGAGGATATTGCTTTTCTCCAGTACACCGGTGGAACAACGGGCATTTCTAAAGGAGCTGTTTTAACGCATCGCAATATTGTCGCAAATATTGAGCAAGCCTATGCTTGGTTTAAATCATTATTAGTTGGTGAGCGAGAAATTATTATCACGGCCTTGCCGCTTTATCATATTTTTTCGTTGATGGGGAACTGCCTTTTTTTTGTCAAAATGGGTGGTTTGAATGTACTGATTACCAATCCACGTGATATTCCCAGTATTTTGCATGAAATGAAAAAATTTAAATTTACGGCTATCACGGGTGTGAATACTTTGTTTAATGCATTACTAAAGCACCCCAGTTTTGCCAAGCTGAATTTTAATTATTTGCGTCTCGCGCTGGGTGGTGGTACGGCGGTTCAGCAAGTGGTTGCTGATAAATGGCAAGAATGCACCCATGCTCCTTTACTCGAAGGCTACGGATTGACCGAAACTTCTCCTTGTGTCGCGATTAGCCCAGTCACACAAAGTGGTTTTGATGGGACGGTTGGGTTGCCGGTGCCATCAACGGATATTGCGCTCTTCGATGATAACCATCAGCAAGTGCCAACCGGCCAAGCAGGCGAGCTTGCGGTGAAAGGGCCGCAAGTGATGAAATGTTATTGGAATAATTCAGCAGAAACGGCCAAGGTATTTACCTCAGATGGCTGGTTGTTAACAGGCGATATCGCCACCGTAGATGATTTAGGTTTCGTCCGCATTGTCGAGCGCAAGAAAGACATGATTCTGGTTTCAGGTTTTAATGTCTATCCTAATGAAATTGAAGATGTCATCGCTAATATCCCTGGCGTACGGGAAGTGGCCGTTATTGCTGTCTCCGATGAAAGCTCAGGCGAGGTGCCAAAAGCTTTCATTGTCAAAGATAACCCTGATTTAACGGCAGAACAGATTATCAACTATTGTGCTCAGCACCTGACGCACTATAAGCTGCCTAAACAAATCGACTTTGTTAATGACTTACCAAAGTCGAATGTGGGCAAGATATTGCGTCGTCTTTTACGGGAAAAAAGCAGCTAATTGCTCTTCTCAGCATTCTCTCCAAGAATTCGCGAAATTGCATACAGAAAATGCCATTATCATGGTATAATTCTGCGGTTAAAATTCACTTAAAATTGTAGCCCATTATGGATAATCCTATCGCTAAAGAAATTGAGACAGTCAGTGTCGAACATGAATTAAAAAAGTCGTATCTTGACTACGCCATGAGTGTCATCGTGGGACGTGCACTCCCAGATGTTCGCGATGGTTTAAAACCGGTTCATCGCCGTGTTTTATTTGCTATGCATGAGCTCGGCAATGATTGGAATAAAGGTTATAAGAAATCAGCACGTATCGTCGGTGATGTTATTGGTAAATATCACCCTCATGGTGATACGGCGGTGTATGACACCATTGTGCGTATGGCACAACCTTTTTCCATGCGCTATCTGCTCGTTGATGGTCAAGGAAACTTTGGTTCCATCGATGGCGACGCGGCTGCTGCGATGCGTTACACCGAAATCCGCATGTCTCGTTTTGCTCATGCTTTGCTAGATGATATTGAAAAAGAAACCGTTGATTTTGTGCCGAATTACGATGAAACCGAAATGGTGCCCGTGGTGTTACCCACTCGCGTGCCTCATCTTTTGGTCAATGGGTCATCGGGCATTGCAGTTGGTATGGCAACGAATATTCCGCCACACAACTTAACTGAAATTATTAATGCTTGCATCGCGCTCATCGACCAACCGGAACTCAGTATCAATGACATCATGGCTCATGTACCAGGACCTGACTTCCCAACGGGTGCTATCATCCAAGGAAAAAATGGCATCATCGAAGCTTATCATACCGGCCGTGGGCGAGTCGTGGTGCGTGCCAGAACGCACATCGAGACCGACGAAAAATCCGGTAAAGAACGCATTATCGTCACGGAACTTCCTTATCAAGTTAACAAAGCTCGATTAGTCGAGCGTATTGCTGAGCTTGTTAAAGAAAAGAAAATTGAAGGCATCAGTGCGCTACGTGATGAATCGGATAAGCAAGGTATGCGTGTGGTCATTGAATTACGTCGCGGTGAAAATACCGAAGTGATTCAAAACAATTTGTTTGTGCAGACGCAATTACAAAGTGTTTTTGGAATTAATATTGTTGCATTGGCAGATGGGCAGCCGAAGATTCTTAACATCAAGCAATTGCTTGAAGCCTTTATTAGCCATCGTCGAGAAGTTGTCACGCGGCGTACAGTATTTGATTTGCGAAAGGCGCGTGATCGCGTCCATATTTTGGAAGGTTTAGCGGTTGCATTGGCAAATATCGACGCGATGATTGCGCTGATTAAACAAGCAAAGGATTCTGCGGAAGCAAAAAAAGCCTTGATGATACCAGCTTGGCAAGCGGTACAAACCATCGAAATTTTAACGCGTGCGGGTCAACACGATGCCATTATGCATACGACAGAACATTACGGTTTATCCGATGCCGGTTATCGTCTTTCTCCCGAACAGGCCCAAGCCATACTCGACATGCGTTTGCATCGCTTGACTGGACTTGAGCAAGATAAAATTTTGAATGAGCATAAAGAACTGCAAAAATTAATTATGGAACTCACAACCATTCTTGAAAATCCTAGCCGTCTGATGCAAGTCATACGCGATGATTTACTACTCATCAAAAATGATTTTGGGGATGCAAGGCGTACTGAAATTGAAGAGAATGCAGAGGGTGAGATGCTGATGGAGGATCTCATTCCCGATGAAGAGGTAGTTGTGACGCTTTCTCATGAAGGCTATGTCAAAACACAATTGCTAGATATTTATCAAGCTCAGCATCGTGGCGGACGTGGTAAATCATCCACAATCATGAAAGAGGAAGATTTTGTTGCTTACCTGATTGTCGCGAAAACGCATGATACGGTGTTATGTTTTACTAACCATGGAAAAATTTATTGGCTCAAAGTGTATCAACTGCCACAAGCTAATCGCACAGCACGAGGCCGGCCCATTGTTAATATCCTTCCGCTTGCTGAGGGTGAAAAAGTCAATGCATTTTTGCCAGTGCGTGAGTATTTAGAAAATCAATACGTTGTTATGGCAACATCGCTTGGGCTTATCAAGAAAGTGGCGCTGGTCGATTTTGCACGTCCTCGTTCCAATGGCATTATCGCCATTGCTTTAAATGAAGGAGATCAGTTAGTCCAAGCCGATATCACAGATGGTCATCATGATGTCATGCTCTTTACCGATGCGGGTAAGGTTGTGCGCTTTGCTGAAACCAAAGTGCGTTGCATGGGTCGTCAAGCGATCGGTGTGCGTGGTGTTAAATTACAAGCCGATCAAAAAGTCGTCTCTTTAATTGTCTGTCGTGAAGGTGATATTTTGACGGCGACCGAACATGGCTATGGTAAACGTACTTTACTCGATGAATATCGTTTAAGTGGTCGTGGTGGGCAGGGCGTTATCTCCATTCAGGTCAATGAACGCAATGGCAAAGTGGTGGGTGCTATCCAAGTTATTGACGAAAATGAAGTCATGCTGATTAGTAATCGGGGTACTTTGGTGAGAGTGCCTGCAGCTGAAATATCGGTCATTGGTCGAAATACTCAGGGTGTACGTTTGATCCAATTGGGTGAAGGCGAGACCTTGGTTAGCCTCGAGCGTATCGTCAACATTAAAGAGGATGAAATTAAAGGAGATGAAAAGGCATGAATCTTAGCAAGGAGCCGGTCATTACAATTGATGGTGCCAGTGGTACTGGGAAAGGAACCGTAAGCCTGCTTTTAGCAAAGCGGCTTGGTTGGAAGTTTTTAGATAGCGGCGCACTTTATCGGGTATTAGCTTTGGCAGCACAGAAACATGGCGTGGGACTGGATGACGAAAGGGCTTTAAAAATATTGGCGGAGCGTCTGGACGTCCAATTTTTAGCGCAAGAAAGCAATGCTCCCCACATTATTTTGGAAGGTGAGGAAGTCACTGCCGTCATACGCACTGAACAAATTGGTAATGCAGCCTCTATCGTTGGCGCTTTTCCTGCCGTGCGAACAGCTTTGTTGAGTCGTCAGCGTGTTTTTCGTGGTGTTGCTGGATTAGTGGCTGATGGCCGTGATATGGGAACAGTCATTTTTCCTGATGCGGACTTCAAATTTTTCCTGTTGGCGAGTGCAGAAGAACGCGCCAAACGCCGTTATAAACAGTTGATGGAACAGGGTATTAATGTTAGCCTAAGCGACCTTGTAAATGAGCTCCATGAACGGGATAGGCGTGACAGAGAACGTGCTGTTGCACCACTTAAGCCTGCAGAAGATGCCATTTGCATAGACACGGATCAACTTACCATTGATCAAGTTGTTGAAAAGATTCTATCTGAAATGGAAAGAAAAACTGGAAAAAAGGCCTTTCCTGCTACAACAAACCGAACGATGTTTAAATTCGCTGAGGTTGGGGTAGCAGATTAAGATTATTAATTAACCGTTGTAAATTTGAGTTGAGGTTTTATAGTGAGCAAAAATATTGGCGAGACTTTTGAGCAATTATTCGAACAGAGTTTAACAAACACACCGATGTTACCAGGTGCCATCATCACCGCTACCGTAGAACGTATTGAAGAAAAATATGTGGTTGTCGACGCGGGCTTAAAATCCGAATCTTATATTTCAATTGACCAGTTTTATGATGAAAGTGGCAAGCTTGAAATCAATAAGGGCGACGAAGTTAAAGTAGCACTTGAAGTATTGGAAGATGGCTTCGGCAGTACACGGCTTTCCCGTGAGCGAGCGAAACGGCTTGAATCATGGACCCATTTAGAAACAGCATACGAAGCGAAAGAAACCATACGCGGTACTATCATTGGTCGTGTCAAAGGTGGATTTACTGTTGAAATTAATAAAGTCCGTGCCTTTTTACCCGGCTCACTGGTTGATGTGAAACCGATTCGTGACCCAGAAAGTTTTGAAGGCAAAGAATTCGAATTTAAAGTGATCAAAGTAGATCCTAAACGCAACAATATCGTTGTGTCTCGACGTGCCGTTCTTGAAGCGGAAAGTAATGTTGAGCGTGCTGCGGTATTAGAAAATATTAATGAAGGTGATGAAGTCAAAGGCATCGTCAAAAATCTCACCGATTATGGTGCGTTTATTGATTTGGGTGGCGTTGATGGTCTCCTTCACATTACTGATATGTCGTGGAAGCGTATTAAGCATCCCAGCGAGATTTTAACCATTGGTGATGAAATCAAAGTAAAAGTATTAAAAATTGATCGTGATAATGTGCGGGTATCGCTGGGTCTGAAACAATTGGGCGGTGATCCGTGGCATGATATTAGCCAGCGTTATCCAGTTGCTTCCAAAATCAGTGGTCGTGTCACCAACATTACTGACTATGGCTGCTTTGTGGAAATCGAAGAAGGCATAGAAGGCTTAGTTCATGTGTCTGAAATGGACTGGACCAACAAGAACGTTAATCCAAATAAAGTCATACACTTAGGACAAGAAGTTGAAGTGATGGTTTTGGATGTTGATGCCGAACGTCGTCGCATCTCTTTAGGTATCAAACAATGCACCGCAAATCCATGGGCCGCTTTTGCTGAGAACCATGAAAAGAATGAGCATGTTAAAGGTAAAATTAAATCCATTACCGACTTTGGTATCTTCCTTGAACTGGATGGTGGCATAGATGGCTTGATTTATCTTTCTGACATTGCTTGGAGTGAAACAGATGCACAAGAGACATTGCGCAAGCATCAAAAAGGCGATGAGCTCGAAGCAATTATTCTCGCCATTGACGTTGAGCGTGAACGCATTGCGCTAGGTTTAAAGCAACTGGCAGATGATCCACTCGCCCAGTATCTTGGCGAAAATGAGAAAGGGACCATCGTCAAAGGTACTGTCGTTGAAGTTGATCAGAAACAAGCGGTGATTGAATTGGTTGAAGGAATTCGCGGTGTTTTACGTGCTTCTGAAATATCTGCTGAAAAAGTAGAAGATGCTCGTACCAAGCTTCAAGTAGGTGATTCGGTAGAAGCTAAAATCATGGGCACTGATAGAAAAACCCATGCGATTACGCTTTCTATCAAAGCTAAGGATGCCAAAGCACCTGCTAAAAAGCCAAGTAAAGCAACCACCGCCAAAACGGCTGCAAGCAGCACGCCTGCAGCAGCGACTGGCAGCAAGAAAAAGAAAGGCGCTGATTCTTCTGGACTCAAAACAACCTTAGGTGATTTGTTTAAAGATCACATGAGCACCGCTGATGATAAAGAAGGCAGTGAGAAGTCTTAAATAAGCATGATTGTGTCGTGCCAGGATGTCATGCCAGCGAAGGCTGGCATCCAGGAATTCACAAAAAAGCCTGGATGCCAGCCTTCGCTGGCATGACAATCACAGTCATGACATTGTTGGGAGACGACAATCCGCTGGGGCATGACAACTTAAGAAGTAACCGCTTCCAATATTGCCGCAACGCCCATACCACCTGCGGTGCATATTGAAATTAAGCCTCGCCCTTTACCGCGTTCGTGTAGCATTTTGGCGAGACTGCCGACTATTCTCGCGCCGGTTGCAGCAAAAGGATGGCCGAGTGCGATGCTGCCGCCTTTTAGATTCATTTTACTGCGATCAATGGAGCCCAAAGCATTGGAGCGATGCAAGACGCGTTTGCAATAGTCTTCAGATTCCCATGCTTTTAAGGTACAAAGTACTTGCCCAGCGAAAGCTTCGTGAATTTCATAAATGTCGAAATCTTGTAGTAATAGGTGATTCCTTTCAAGTAGTTTGCTGACAGCAATGGTTGGCGCCATCAGTAATCCTTCACCGTGAACAAAATCAACGGCTGCGACTTCTGCGTCTACAAAACGAGCGAGCAGTGGATGATGGTATTGCTCGGCTGCGGCTTTACTGGTGAGTAGCACGGTGGCTGAGCCATCGGTTAATGGGCTGCTGTTTCCCGCGGTTAAGGTGCCAGCGGCTGAGTGATCAAAGGCAGGTTTAAGACGTGCGAGTTTTTCGAGTGAGGTATCACCGCGGATGATTTGATCGCGCGTCACATTGTTGAATGGGAAAACAAGATCATCATAAAAGTGAGCTTCATAAGCTGCGTTGGCATTTTGATGGCTTTGCAATGCCAACTCATCTTGAGCTAAGCGTGAAATTTGCCATTCTTTTACCATTTTTTCACAATGCTCGCCCATGGAGAGATGAGTGCGTGGCTCAACGACAGCAGGATAGGCTGGTTTAAAATCCGCTGGTCGAAGTGAAAGTAAAACTTTAATACGGTCACCCATGGTTTTTGCACTATTCAATCGGAGTAATTTCTGCGCCAAACGACGTTGTAACATGAGTGGTAAATCACTATTGGTATCGACACCACCGGCAATGCCGTTGTCGATTTGGTAATTGGCAATTTTGAGTGCAATCTGCGATGTTGTTTCAAGACTGGTGCCGCAAGCCCGTTGTAAGGTGTAAGCGGGTGTATGTGGATCAAGGTCAGTGCCAAGGACGCATTCGCGCGCCAAATTCCAATTATAGGAACTATTCATGATAGCGCCGAGTCCTACGTCGCCAACCACTTTACCTTGCAAATGCATTTTAGTAACAAGTGCTTGCACTGCGGCGGTGAGCAATTCTTGGGTAGTCACATCACGATAAGCCGTCAATGATTTGACAAAAGGTGTACGTGCACTACCAGCAATATAAACAGGGCGAGTTTTCATCTTTGCTATTCCTCGACTTACCGATATCGACTTGATAAGTTTAGCACAGAGGTAATTAAGAAATGTTATTATGAAGGGTAGGGATATTGTATGGACACTCGAGGTAACATTATGAGACTACTAAGTAAATGGTTTAATCGACTGATTAAAAAAACGAAAAAAAATCAATTGTTAATCGATGAAACTTCAGAAGAATCTTTCCCAGCAAGTGATGCGCCTTCTTGGGCCATGGGCGAGCATCGAAAAATTGATCCTCATGAAGAAGGGAAACAAGATGGTATAACCAGTCAGTTCGCCAAAAAAACCCTGAGCATACTTACCATTGACGGTATTCAATACCATTACTATAGCTTAGCGTTGGCTAAACAAGCCGGTTTTAATGAGTTAGCACGACTGCCTATCACGCTTAAAATTTTGTTAGAAAATTTATTGCGTCATCAAGACGAGCATACGGTTACTTTTGAAGACATCAAAGCAGTGTGTACGTGGACAAAAGAAAGAGCTTCACATCGTGAAATTGCTTATCGTCCAGCGCGAGTGTTAATGCAGGATTTTACTGGCGTGCCGGCAGTGGTTGATTTGGCTGCCATGCGCGCGGCTATCAAAAAACTGCATGGTGATCCACTCAAAATCAATCCGCTATCAGCCGTTGATTTAGTGATTGATCATTCGATACAAGTTGATGCATTCATCGCGGCAGATGCATTTAACATCAATGCAAAAATAGAAATGGAACGAAATTATGAGCGTTACGAATTTTTACGCTGGGGGCAGAAAGCATTTCAAAATTTTCGTGTGGTGCCACCGGATACTGGAATTTGTCATCAAGTCAATTTGGAATATTTAGCCAAAGCGGTGTGGTCGCAAGATACGCATGGTAGAAAATATGCTTATCCTGACACATTAGTCGGTACCGATAGTCATACAACGATGATAAATGGTCTGGGTGTTCTGGGATGGGGCGTCGGTGGTATTGAAGCAGAAGCTGCCATGCTTGGCCAACCCATATCCATGTTAATACCCGAAGTCATTGGCTTTAAATTGACTGGCAAGTTGCAAGAGGGCATCACAGCAACAGATTTAGTGTTGGCGGTTACACATAATCTTACGAAAAAAAGGCGTTGTTGGAAAATTCGTCGAATTTTTTGGTGCAGGATTCGCTGATTTAACGATTGCAGATAGAGCAACCATTGCAAATATGGCGCCTGAATATGGCGCTACTTGTGGATTTTTTCCGGTGGATGAGGCGACACTGCAATATTTACGCTTAACCGGTCGCGATGAACATACCATCAGTTTGGTTGAGCAGTATGCAAAAATTCAAGGCATGTGGCATGACGAAACAAGGTGTTGATCCGCTTTTTACTGATGTCGTCACGCTTGATTTATCAACCATCAAACCTTGTCTTGCCGGACCAAAGCGTCCACAAGATCAAGTGGCGTTACCAAACTTAGCAAAATCATTCGATCAATTACTGACAGAAAATAAACGCGATCACGAAAAAATATCTTCCTTTGCAACGGATGAAAATTTTTCGTTGCATCACGGTGATGTGGTGATTGCAGCGATTACCACTTGCACCAATACTTCAAATCCGGATGTATTAATTGCAGCAGGATTTCTTGCAAAAAAAGCCATCGCAAAAGGATTAGAAAGAAAGCCGTGGGTGAAAACGTCATTTGCACCGGGTTCACAAGTGGTGACGCAATATTTACAAAAAACAAATTTACAAAGTTCGCTGGATCAATTGGGTTTTAGTTTGGTGGGATATGGTTGTACCACTTGCATTGGTAATTCAGGGCCGCTGCCGATAGCAATTGAGAAAACCATTATCGAGCATGATTTAATTATGTCGGCCGTATTGTCTGGCAATCGTAATTTTGAAGGACGGATTCATCCGTTAGTCAAAGCAAATTGGTTGGCATCGCCACCATTAGTGGTAGTGTTTGCATTGACGGGAACAACGCTCATCGATTTGACAAAAGATCCCATCGGACAAGACACCGTGGGTGAGCCAGTTTATTTAAAAGATATTTGGCCGAGTAATGCAGATATTGCGCGTGAAGTTGCAACCATTACCGGTGAGATGTTTCATGATTGTTATGCGACTATTTTTCATGGATCAGATGAATGGCGTGCAATGAAAATTCCAGCAGCACAAACCTACACTTGGCGAGATGATTCAACTTACATTCAACATCCGCCATTTTTTGATGGCATGCAACGTGAGCCGCAGCCATTAAACAATATTAGCGGTGCGAGAATATTAGCATTATTAGGTGATAGCATTACAACAGATCACATCTCACCTGCAGGTTCCATCAAAACAGATAGTCCAGCAGGAAAATATTTAGTATCGAAAGGTGTTGCCATTCAGGATTTTAATTCCTATGGCTCTCGTCGTGGCAATCATGAAGTTATGGTGCGTGGCACGTTTGCAAACATTCGCATACAAAATGAAATGGTATTAGGTAAGGAAGGTGGTTTTACCAAACATATTCCGAGTGGAGAAGTAGTAGCAATATTTGATGCAGCTGAACGTTATCGCGAAGAAGGCATCGCGTTGGTTGTGATTGCAGGCAAAGAATATGGAACCGGTTCATCGCGTGATTGGGCAGCAAAAGGTCCAAAATTACTTGGCGTGCAAGCGGTCATCGCAGAAAGTTTTGAACGCATACATCGCTCAAATTTAATTGGTATGGGCATCATCCCGTTGGAATTTGTTTCTGGAATGAATCGCAAAACATTAAATTTAACGGGCAATGAACGCATTGATATTGATGAATTGAATGAGCAAATGCAACCGCGGATGACGATACCAGCTGTTATTTATCGCGAAGATGGTTCAGAAACAAAAATTGATTTACTTTCACGTATTGATACACAAAATGAAGTGGATTATTACAAGCAAGGTGGCATTTTGCAGCATGTGTTACGCAGCATGTTGAAATAAATCTGAGTAAGGAGAAGCGAATGGAGATCAACGAATTACTTCAGTTAAGTGTTAATCAAAAAGCTTCTGATTTACATATTTTACCTGGATTGTCACCGATGTTACGTATTGATGGTGATCTGTCTTCGATGAAAGATTATCCTGTTCTCACACCCGATGAAACCAAACGCTTAATTTATAGTGTGATGAGTGAGGAACAACAAAAAGAATTTGAAACGAACTTAGAATTTGATATGGCATTGTCACTACCAGATATTGGCAATTTCAGAATGAATGGGTTGCATCAATTGCATGGTATTGCAGCTGTTTTTCGCGTCATTCCTGAAGCGGTGCCTACATTTGATGAATTACAATTGCCACTGGTTTTAAAATCACTATTAGCATTGCCCTATGGATTATTGCTGGTCACCGGACCAACTGGTTCAGGAAAAAGCACAACACTTGCTGCCATGGTTGATTACATTAATGCAAACCGCGCTTGTCATATCATTACCATTGAAGATCCCATCGAATTTATTCATCTTCCTAAAAAAAGTCTCATCAATCAGCGTCAAGTTCATCGTGATACATCTGGCGTTGCTGCAGCTTTGCGCTCATCACTGCGCCAAGATCCGGATGTCATTTTGTTAGCGGAAATGCGTGATCTTGAAACGATGCGTTTAGCATTGACCGCTGCAGAAACAGGCCATTTGGTCATGGCAACGTTACATGCGAGTTCTGCACCACTTGCCATTAGTCGTATGGTTGATATTTTTCCGAATGAAGAAAAAAATCGCGTGCGTAATTTGTTGGCGGAATCTTTGCAAGGCGTGTTGTGTCAAACATTAGTAAAAAAAGTGGGTGGCGGCAGAATTGCAGCTTTTGAAGTGATGCTCGCAACGCCTGCCATACGTCATTTAATACGTGAAGATAAAGTTGCTCACATGTCCATGACCATACAAACCAATGGTGATTTAGGCATGTGTACCATGGATCAATATTTGCAAGGATTAGTGATGAAGCGATTAATTAGCACAGCCGTTGCACGTAGTGCGGCTATTAATCGGGAGTCTTTTAAACCGTAATTTGTTTTTAAGTATTTAACATTTTCTCAGCGTTTTTTCGCATGACTTCATTGACGTGAGAATAAGTCAGCGCAAATCCATGAAATGCAGCAACACTCAATCGCAATAATATCATGTCTGTCGTTGCGACTACCGTTGCAGTTCTTATTCCGGAGATAGAATAAAAACCAGCTTCATTTAATCCAATTGCATCTTCAGGGCCTAAAGTAGCAAGCGATTGAATTTGCGGAACATGATCTTTGAGTGTGATGTGACGCACATCCGCACTTCCTTTTACAATTAAATAAACACTGTCAACAGGATCGCCTTCTTTTACGATAGTTTCACCTGCAGCAATACGAACTTCGACAAATAAAGTGGCGAGCACGTCGTTTTCATCTTTGGATAGTGGAGAAAAACACGCTTGTTTATTGATGAGTAATTTTTTGTAAGAAGGGTCAGTTGTATCATTCATAATTTTTCATCCTGAAAAAGTTGTGATGTTGATGATGCACCATTTAAGTATAACAGTGATCATTCATTATTCATTATTCGTTATTATTGCGTTGCTGGCAATATTAAATAATAATAAAAATTAGATACTTAACAGTGCAATTATAAAAAAATGGCCTAAAAGGGTTCCCGCAGGAGTGGTTTTCATGTAGTATGTCGCGATGCAATTAATTACCTACTACAAAAAATATTTATTCTTGGCAGTTTTAAGTTGTAGCTTGATCATCGTTTTAATGAGTGATAATCCCGTCGTAACTGAATTTAATTCCACGGAAATTGCTTGGAATAATACGACGGAAACACTTGAAAGCGAATCCAGCAACACGCAACCCTCGACTGTCAAACCAGCTGAATCGGTGTGGAGCAATATGGGCCGTGAGCTCATGCTTGATCATCAAGCACAATCTACACAAGTTCAAGCTGAAATTCGCAAGTTGCTTGCCGATAGAGAAAAGCTAAAACAAATCTTGAAAGCAGCAGCGCCTTACATTTATTTTATTCGACAACAAACAGAAGTGCGTGGTTTACCTGCTGAATTAGCATTGATTCCTATTATTGAAAGTGAATTTAATCCGAATGATCGCTCAAAAAAAGGCGCGACCGGATTATGGCAATTAATGCCTGTTACCGCACAAGAATTGGGTGTGAAAGTAAAATCAGGTTATGACGGTCGTCGTAATGTGGTGGCATCTACCAAAGCAGCTTTAGCTTATTTCAATGACCTTGGCAAACTTTTTAAAGGCAATTGGTATTTGGCAATTGCTGCTTATAATTGTGGGCAACAACGAATTAAATCTGCAGTACGTCGCGCAGGGACACAAAGTTTTTGGCAATTGCGTTTACCTAAAGAAACGAAATTATATGTTCCAAAATTATTAGCGGTTGCTGCCATTGTAAAAAATCCAGAAAAATATGGCATACAATTACCACCGGTTACGGATAAACCTTATTTCGCTGAAGTAAGCAGCACCAAGAAAATGAATTTGGCAAAAGTGTCCAAATCAACAGGTGTTAGCATTCGCGATTTAAATACATTGAATCCAGATATGTCTAAGTCTAAAGTAGAATCTTATTCCGTACTCGTTCCCATTAATAAAGCACCTGCAGCAAAAGCACAACTTGGCGCTAAATAAGTCAAGGTAAAAAGGAGATCATTATCTTGCTAAGGAGAGCACGATTAGCAGTTTTTTTTATTTCAATATTATTCTTTTTTATTCTTCCATCGTTATGTGCAGCACAAAGTTACTACGAGATCAGTGGCTCGCCTTTTGATACGCACGATGCACCGCTGCCACAGCAACTCAAACACAATACCGAAAAACTCATACTAGTCGATCCCAATGCCCATGCTTATGGCGCCTATAATGCTCGAGGAAAGCTGATTCGCTGGGGAATTGCGACGGCTGGCGCCTATGATTGTGCTGATAGCACCTCTTCTTGTCGCACGAAAACAGGTCGTTTTCGCATCTATTCATTGGGCAATAGCGAATGTGTCTCGCATAAATATGATGGCGCGCCCATGCCTTATTGCATGTTTTTCAATGGAAACATGGCGTTACATGGATCAAATAATGTACAATTTGAAAATATCAGCCATGGCTGCGTGCGGGTGCATGTTGATGATGCGAAGTGGTTACGCTACCATTTTGTGGAAGGACCATCTGCAGCGAACCTCTATCGGGGGACGTTGGTGGTGGTGAAAGGGTACTGAAAATGACCAACTTTTAAGGAGACCTTAAGTTAAGAGGGCTAGAATAATAGAGAATAGGTAGCTCAATTAAGTAAACGGGGCGAAAATGACACATAAATTCTTTAAAACATTATTTAAAAAAATCCAGCCTGGAATTCATAACGAACTCCAAATAAAATTCGACGAGAAGAAAAAATATTTAACGCCTGAGCAAACAAGAATTGATTGGCAAGGAGCAACCGTACAAACAGACGATCCTGAGAAGGCAATCATTATCACGTTTAATGGTTATCAAGTTACTGCAGAAGATATAGATAATGATGATGACGCTTTAAAAGAATGTGTTGCTAGGGAGCTTCAATGTAGCGATGAGATACGAGACTATATTGTCACATGCGCTAATCAACATGGATTTTTAGCAGCTGGTAGAAAAGGAATAAGTACTGCCCTTGCAGGTACTAAAAATAAAATTAGTGCAACGCCGGCTTTCCTCGAATATCGATTTACTACACAAGAAAATGGCGACATTCTTTTTGAAGAAAAATTTGATCTGGTTCGATTCAGATATGAAGATGATCCTGAGAATCCATATCAACGAGTGGATGGAAAAAGTATCACTACTATAACGACTACATCGACCATATCTATGGTTGAAGATAAAGACAGTGATATGCGGAGTATTAGTCATAAGCTAAATAAAAATTCAATGAAAATACATGATCGAAGTCTGTCAAAAAAAATGTTTGGTGCGGATGAAAAAATAAGACTTGTTAGCTTTCAGAACATTAAAAAGGCACTATCGAGTCTTGTTAACTTTTTTAACTCGCTATTAAGAAAACCTTTTCAACGAAGGGAAAATAAAAAACCTTTGCAAAAAGGAGAGTGGAGAAATGAACAAGGAGAAACCGAACCATCCTGGTCAAGCAAAGAAAGGCCAGGTAGTAAAAATATTTCTAAGTAGCCTTTGATCGCCGAGCTTATTTTTTTGATACAACATCTGCTACTCAACTTGTTTATTATCTGCAATTTTCAACAAATAAGGATTTTCTTCGGTAAATTTCAAATCGCGAAGTGGGTTACCTGATTTGTGTTCGTTACCGTATTGGGTTAAAGCGGCGTTGCTAATTTCTTTGGGAAAAAATGCTGTCGCAATGGTGAGTGAGACTTCGGGTTGGGGATTTTCTTGGGTGAAAAAGGCGACTACTTCAAAATCATCTGTTGTTGAAGCATTGGAAAAAGTGTGTAAGACGCCAGTTGGAACATAGATATAATCATACAGCGTCACCGCAAACGGTGTAGGTTTTTGATCGGCAATAATAATAGTAAATTGACCTTTGCCTGCTGCTACCACATATAACGTTCCTGCATCAGGATACCAAATGGGATCGCGTGCTGTTCCTGGTTTCAAATGCGCGCGCAACATCGAAATTTTTTCGAGTATGCTCCAATTCGTTTTTACGCCCCACACAACAGAACCTAATTTAGGATCTTGAAAAAGTGGCGTCACTTTGGCGAGATCAAATCCATAAGGACTTTCTAGCAACATGGAATTGATGGCAGCATCCACAGGAAAATGGCCGAGTAGTGGATTTGATATGATGCCATTCCACTTACGTAATTCTGCATGCGGTGAAGTATAAGCATCGCGAATGGGTGCAGGAATTCCATTGAAGGCAACGGGTAAATCAATATCTTGTGGATGCTCAGAACTAAAGCCAACCAATAATCGTGCTTTTTCTTTTCCAACATTATTTAGTGAATGCAGTGATGCTTGCGGGATGAACCAGCACATGCCAGGACCTAATTTAAAAACTGCAGTCTCGCCCGGTGAGCGCCAAATGATAACTTCAATCGTGCCAGCGATAACATAACCAAGCTCAGCTGCATTAGGATGCCAATGTGGTAGCCGCATGCATGCTTCCCAAACTTCAAGCGTGTAAACGGTCACGCCATCCAGTGCGGGAAATTCATCTTTTTGGATGAGATAAGCTTTGCCTAATTTTTCTGCGTTAAAGGCTTTGACTATTTTGCTGGTTTGAAGATGGTAGTCGGTCAACTGAAATTTTTTGTGAATACCGCTCGCATGATAGCTCTTTTGCATAACTATCCTCCTAATGAGGCGACTTATGATTAGCTTAACACGTTTAGGATGAGGGTTTTCAGTGAGTTGTTGATTTCATTACCAAGTTGTTGACGGAAAGACGCTGTTAAATTACCAGAAATCACTAAATAGGCTTGATCTATGCTTTCATTTCTAAATAAACAAATATCCAAAATATTATCAATATTTGATAAATCATAATGATGTGTTTTAGATTCTACTATTTTATATCCAAACAAATTTTTATCAGTTTCTGGAAAAATAAAATTTTCAAGCAAGTTGACATCGATAAGAAAATTTTGTTTTGTTCTTAAAAAATTTATGCGACCACACATCGCGAGAATTTTTGGATTTAATTTTAATTTGTTAAAAAAAGCAGCATAGAGGATGGATGCGATTTTAAAAAAATTATTTTTAATAAATTTTTTGCGGTAACTTTTATCGACGCTTGCAATTTTGATGATGCCGGAGCATGTTTGGTATGGTTCAATTTCAATTCTTGATTGTTGTATGAATTTAGATAATTCAATTAAATTTAGATTCGTATTGATATCAATTTTGATTGGATCAAGGCGGATAAAGCAACCGATTATTTTATCAAATGTCTCATTGTCTCTGGTTGATTTGACGATATTAATAAATATTTCGTCGCGATTAAGATGACCTGCAACTTTTTTCAAGGCGATTGCGATGGCCCCACATATGATGTCAGTAATGGTAACGTGAAAATCAGTGCATATCGTTTGTAAATTTTCCAAGGTATCGTCAGCTAATTCGAGGTAGGTGGAATAAGCAATATTATTTTTCTTCATATCCTGGATAATTTCGGCCGATGGCAATGTCAGTAAACGAGTATGACGAAGATATTCCCCCCAAAAATGAATGGCTTTCTCTACGTTTTGATTTAATCGGCTGTGCTCGTAGCTAACATAATCTTTATATTGTATCGATTCAGGTAAAGTATGCTTTTTAGCATTGTCACCCGTTTTATAAAGTTTGTAGGCGGTCGATAGATAAGAAAATAATATTTTTTCAGAAAAATTATCAAAAATGATATGAGGTATGCCAATTTGTAATTCTGATAGCGCATCTCCAAGATAAAATAGTTTTGCTATTATCATAGGTTGATGTTTTTTCCATGGATAATGATTGAGGAGAGCATCCAGTGATGCAGATAATGCTGCTTCACGTTCGATAGCAGAATAATTAGATAAATTTTTTTCAAAAATCTCAAACGGAATATTTTTTTCTAGCGATTGTTCTGGAAAAAATGTTGCTATGCGATAAGATAATATTTCATGTTTTTTAAAAAGTGATGCAAATGCGAAATTTAATGCAGATAGGTCCAGCTTCCCAGATAACCGTCTTTTTGCGATGATATTCAGTTTTTTGGCTTTGGGCTCAAAAGTATTCGACATCCAAAGCATCAATTGGAAATCGCTAAGCGCAATGTTAGTTGAAGTCGTTGAGTCATTGCTGATCGATGTCATGTTTTTAATGCCACTTTCTGCTGACTCAACGATAATCGCTAATTGCTTGATGCTGTCTGCCTTGTAAAAATCTTCCAGTCTAATTTTTTTACCAAAAACTTTTTCAATTTTTGAAATGATGCGTGCCGCTATTAATGAATAGCCACCGAGTTCAAAAAAATTGGCATTGCTATTAATTTTTTTGAGATGAAATTCTTCCTGCCAAATGACAATTATTTTTTGTTCAAGTATTGAGCCTGATTGTGACGAAAAATTATCACAAGAAAGAGTAGGGGATGGTAATGCTTCTTTATCCAGTTTGCCATTTGCAGTTAACGGAAACGCATCAAGTATCACAAAATTTGATGGAATCATGTAATCGACTAATTGTTGTTGTAAGTAACGTCGTAAATCATTTTTGCTCGGAATGAGCGCCTTGTCTTTCAGTATTAAATAAGCAACTAGCTGCTTTTCATGTGGCAGATTTCCCCGTGCAATGACAACGACATCTTTGATGAGAGGATAAGATGCTAATGCAGCCGCAATTTCACCTTGTTCAATTCGGTAGCCGCGTATTTTCACTTGATCATCTGCTCTTGCGATAAATTCGATATTGCCATCCGGCAAATAACGGCACAAATCGCCGGTCTGATACCATCGCTGATTTGATGCATTAATTTGCAGGAATCGTTTAGACGTTAATTCTGTTTGATTTAAATAACCTCGCGCTAAACAGGATCCACTAATATACAATTCGCCAATCTCGCCATGAGGAACAGGTAATTTATTGTCACCGAGCAATAAACATTCTATGTTAAATCCTGGCTTGCCTATGGGCACGGTGGCTAAGAGTTGATGAACATTTTTACTCGTAATTTTATAGTGAGTGATTGCAACAGTTGCTTCGGTGGGTCCATATTCATTAAATAAATGATGTTTATGATAAGTAGCAAGCCAATCCCGACAATCCACTGTAAATAAATTTTCTCCTCCTAAAATGATGGATTGCAAATGCGGCAGATCAACAACATAATTTTTTATTTCTTGTGCCATTAATTTAAAATAACTGGGTGTGAGTTTGATAATATTAATTTTATTTTTATTGAGGTAATCAAGATATTGCTGAATATCTTTTTTTATTCCGTCTGGATAAATAACAACTTGTAAACTTAATGCGAGAGCTGCGATAGATGTTGTCACCGCCATGTCAAAAATAAAATTGGCTGAGAAATCGACACGATCTTGCGGGCGACATTGACTGTAGTGACCAAACCAGTTGATATAATTAACCAAACTTTTATGTTCAATCAACACCCCATTCGGTTTCCCTGTCGAACCGGAGGTATAAATAACGTAGGCTAAATTTTCACTGTTAGAAATAGTTGATGGATTATGTGAGGGATGTGTGTCGATTGTGGGCCACATACTATCGAGTAATATTTTTTCGCCTTGATAGGGTGAATATTTCTCACTGGATGTTGATTGCGTGAGCAGAACAGGCGCTTTGGCATCGTTAAGAATGTAGAGTAGTCGTTCAGCTGGATGCGTTTCATCTAGCGGTAGATAAGCACAATTTGCTTTTAAAACAGCGAGGATGGCAATCATCAATTCGGGTGATCTTGCCATTGAAATCGCAATTAAAGTGTTTTGTTGCACGCCCCTGTTTTGCAAATAATGCGCAAGCTGATTAGCTTTTTGATTGAGCTCACCATAGGTGAGTGAGCGACCTTCAAAAACAATTGCAATATGATGAGGCTTTTTTTCAGCACATTTTTCAAATAACGCATGCATAGTGACAGCATCATGCAGGGCTTGTTTCGATTGATGGCTATCCGTTTTCATCAAATTCGTTTTCCTAAATTTGCTATTACTAGTCTAGTCTGTATTTATTTTTTTAGGCTATTAAAATTTAATTAACTTTTTCTTTGCCGAGGCATGTCTTGCACGTAATTCAATATCAATGTATTGATCGGTAATAGCGCTTGAACTATGACCGGCATCATCCCTGACGTGCTCACGTGGTCGAATTTTTACATCTTCTGAAATACCAGTATGACGCAACCAGTGCACAGTGGCAGCCATTAACATTTCTGCATCTTCAACGAAGCCATCGGCGGTTAAACGTGCCATGGTTTTATCAAAACATTGTTGCACAATTTTTCGTATATGCCTTGTTCCCACAATTGAGCCTTTGCCATTCGCCTTAGGGATGAGCGGTGTTGTTTCGCCGGGTGAAGGATAGGAGGTTAAGCTCAAGCTAATACGGTAGCGTTTTAATGCTGCTAACATCGCATTACTCACACTAATATCGCGTTCTTTATTACCTTTGCCCACTGTTTTAAACCACCAGTTGCCATCCATATCGCTGTGAAAATGGCCCATTTGCGGTGTCCAACGGGAACTTGCGGCCAATTCTGAAATGCGTAAATACATAGCAAAAAGCGCATTCATCATGAAAAGCGTGCGTTCATGTAAGCCAGGATTTTCACTCGCCATTAATTCGGCGGTTTCAATAATATAAGCCCATTGCAGCTCAGATAAACGGCGTATTGATTTTTTACTATGATATTTTCGCAAGAATTTACTTTTTTGGCGTATCTGGGCAATGGGATTACCGCTGACATATTCTTCTTGTTCCAGATAATTGTAGAAGCTACTTAAGATCGCAAAAATGGCTTGTAGGGCGCTTTGTGAAAGCATATAGGATTTAATATTGGGAAGATTGCCATCACGATAAGATTTTTTGCTGATCGCAGCAACGAATGGTCGCCAATCCACATTCGCTACACGTGAGCCATCTTTGCTGAGAAAACGCGGAACATGTTTAACACCAATCCAATCTTTAAGCGGCGCCTGACAAAATTCGAGATAAGCTTCTATATCGCTTCTGCGTAAATCTTTTAATGATTTTGCCCGCAAAAACCATGACCATTGTAAGAGACGTTCAATTTCTCTGCGATAGGATTTGAATGTTTCAGCGCTGCCGCGATAAGCATGGAGAAAATGATACGTGTGTTTGTAATCCGTCAAGACATCATCAATAACGATACCATGAGGTAGCTCGGATTTGACGCGTGGCATTTGAGCGTCGAATGACGCATCGAGATAGTCTAACGTATCAAATAATGGGATGGGCGTGTGTTTTTTATCCATAGTAATGTCCTTACTAAAATGGCCGGTAAGAAAGGTTACCGGCCATTTTATTGAAAGTAGCACGCGGATACAATGACTATTTGTTTATTAAAGACCGTGCAGCAAGTGAACCCATGACATATGACAACCCGGTAAACAAGAGATCGATGCCAACGAATAAACCAATAATATATAAACCAGATAACGGCCAGTTGCAGAGAATTAAAATACCAAGCAGTAATGAAATGATCGCATTAAAAAGATTCCAGCCCCATCTTGGTGTGCGTGTCGTTAAGCAATCAATGGTGCGGAATAATCCTAAAACAAGATAAAAAATACCTAGTAGTAAAGTTAGTGAAACAGCAGTCAAAATGGGTTTTTCTAGTAACATAATGCCAATAGCAAAATATAAAATACCAAAAAGTAAATGAAGAAAAAAACCATTTCCTTTTTTCCACCAGAAGGTGCAAGCATCAACCATAATCACTATTCCACTAATTAAAAGCAGAAAACTTAAAAAGATAACAGAAATTAACGTTGTCATGACAGTGGTGCTGATGGCAATCAAGCCTAAAATAACCAAGACGATGCCCCAGATAAGAAACTGACTCCAATTTTTACTGAAGGCGGCTAGAGTTGGATTTTCAAGTGGTGATGCATTCATGGCTAAGTACCCTCCTTTATGAATATCCGTTGATTAATAGAGGCATTATAGCATGCGACTGCTCCACCCTACTGGCTCTCAATATAGGCATATTGGCAGTATTAAGTTAACGATAACTCAAAATATGTATTAAAAAAATACAACAATAAATTTAAGCATTTTTTATTATAAATTGATATTTTCGCGTTTTTCCTTGTTTTTTCAATATGAAAGAGAATTTAGCCCATGGGTCATTAAAGCAAAGTTAATAATATCAGTTACACTTTAACTATATAGAGGAAAAAGTGAAATAGTGGAAATAAGAGAAATTAATCATTCTAGTTAGTCACAATTTATAACTATAAAGAAGGAGTGAAATGATTGGGATGTGGTTTACTCCAAAAATTGGAATGACCATCAGACATATTATCATCGGACTAGCATCGTTCTTGATAACGTTCTCAACGTTTGCTAATCCGGTGTTAAATAATGTCCCCTCAGGTAGTGTCTCAATTCAACAAACATCCAACTCAACCATCGTCAACCAAGCCAGTCAAAAAGCCATTATCAATTGGCAAAGTTTTAATATTGGTCGACAACAAGCGACGCATTTTTTACAACCAGTCGGTGGCATTGCATTAAATCGCATTAATGGAACTCAAGGTGCATCACAAATTTTTGGTGTGTTGACAGCAACGGGCCAAATTATTTTGATTAATCCTGCGGGAATTTTTTTCGGTCCTTCGGCTTATGTCAATGTGGGTGGATTAATTGCATCGACAGCTAATATTACCGATCAAAATTTCTTGAATAGCAATTATCAATTTGCCAATGTGCCTGGTTATTCGGGATCGATAATTAATCAAGGACAAATCATTGCAGCGAATCATGGTCTCATTGCGCTCGTTGGTGAGGGTGTTGAAAATAGTGGTTTGATAAAAGCGAATCTTGGCCATATTGTTTTAGCATCCGGTGATGCATTTACCATGAGTTTTGCAGGTAATGATCTCATCAATTTTGCAATTACCACACCGACCTCACATGCGGGTGTCGATCAAAATGGTAATCTACTTAAAAATGGTGTCACCAATACCGGAAAATTAATTGCCAATGGTGGCGAAATTTTAGTGACAGCAGCAGCGGCACAAGGTGTGCTCGATAATGTTATCGATATGCAAGGTGTGGCTGAAGCAAAATCAGTATATCAACAGAATGGTGAGATTATTATTTCGGGTGATCCCAATGAGGGTGAGGTTTATGTTGCAGCAAAATTAAATGCATCGGGTAAAAAAGCAGGACAAACAGGTGGTACGGTTGAAATCACTGGCAATGATATTCTTTTAGATACGCCGACATCCATTGATGTCAGTGGCAGTGCCGGTGGCGGCAATATTTTTATTGGTGGTAATGCACATGGTGCAGGCCCTCTCCCCGATGCCAATGCGACAGTGATGATGCCGGGTGTGACGTTAAATGCGAACGCTATCAACAGCGGTAATGGTGGTAATGTCGTGCTCTGGTCAGATAATGTGACAAAAGCGTATGGCACGATACTTGCTGAAGGTGGCACGCTGAGTGGTAATGGTGGTTATGCCGAAACATCTGGCCCCTATCTCGATGTGAGTGGGATTAATGTTAATACCAGCGCACCGAATGGCAACTTGGGTTCATGGTTGCTCGATCCTTCTGACTTAACGATTAGCACCGGTACGACATCGAATGTCACGCAAACGGGTGGATTGTTCACGGCTAATAATAATTCAACAACCTCTGTTTTAAATACCACGACATTGGATACTGAATTAGGTTTAGCAAACGTCATCGTGCAAACGACAGCGGGTGGCACAGGAACAGGTTTGGGCAATATCACGGTTGCAAATCCCATCAGCTGGACGGCTGCTACTTCGCTGACACTTTCCGCTTACGACAACATCATTTTAAATTCGACGATCACGGATACGAACGGAAGTGCGGCACTCATCTTGCAAGCTAATAACGCAGCTGCTTTTGAAATTGGTACCGGTGCTGGCACAGGTGGTAATGTGACGGTGGGCGCAGGTGACATCAGTATGAAAGGCCTGGCCACTATTTATTATAATCCGACTAATACAACGTATACGCCGACTACTTATACCAACTCAGGTAGTGGTGGTATGACAGCGTACATGCTCGTGAACAGTGCTAATGATTTGCAAGACGTCAGTAGTAACAGTGCATCATGGAGTGGAAAATTTGCACTTAATACTAATATTAATGCGAGTAGCTTGAGTAGCTTTACACCTATTGGTAACAGTACCACTGTTTTTTCCGGGACGTTTACGGGTCAGAATTTTACGATTAATAATCTCACCATTAATTTACCTTCCACTACTGGCGTGGGTTTATTTGGTTTCAATACCGGCACCATAGAAAATTTGGGTGTGACCAATGTTAATATCACCGGCAGCACCAATGTGGGTGGCTTAGTCGGTGTCAATAATGGCACCGTCAACACAGATTACAGCACGGGTACGGTTGCAGAAACCAGCACCAGTCCCACCGCTAGTCAAGGTACCGGTGGACTCGTCGGCATTCTTGATGCAAGCGGTGCAAACATCACAAATTCATATAGTTCAGCAGCCGTCAGTGGCCCTTCAGGTACACAAGAAATTGGTGGTTTGCTCGGCAATAGTATCGGTTCAACAGGTGGTAGCGTCAGTAATTCTTACAGTACGGGTTCTGTCACCGTATCGGGTGCAGGTACCTATGTGGGTGGCTTGATCGGACGTAATGGTACGGCGCAAAGTGTATCCGATTCTTATAGCGCTGCCACTGTCGATGTGACTGGTGTCGGCACCATGGTGGGTGGCTTGCTTGGCTTTAATAATAGTGATGTCGTCAGTAATAGCTACAGCATAGGATCCGTTACTGTCGGTGCCAACAGTACAGAAGTGGGTGGCTTTGCTGGATTTAATAGCAATACTAATACTGGCACCATCACCGATTCTTATAGCACTGGACTCGTTACAGCTGGTTCTGGCAGTACCAAGGTAGGTGGTTTTGTTGGCGATAATGCCGACATACTCTCTGATGACTTTTGGGATACCACTACATCAGGAACGAGCACAGGTGTCGGTACTGGCAGTGCAGCCGGTTTGACCGGTGAGACAACAGCTAACATGATGAACATCAGCACCTTCAGTGGCTGGAGCATTGTCGATAGTGCTAGCAATACGGCAACGCCGCCAGCAGACACATGGTTTATTTTTCAAAATGGCACTAGACCGATATTATTAATGGAATGGAGTACCACGGTTACTAATGCGCATCAACTACAACTCATGGGTGCTGCATTAGGTGCGAATTACACACTTGCCAACAATATTGATTTAACCAGCGGCATGAATAATGCCGCTGATATTTGGGGCACGAATGTTGGCACCAGCACAGGCCTCGGTTTTGTGCCCATGGCCGCAGGTTACGCTGGTACGTTAAATGGCAATGGATTCGCTATTAATGACTTGTACATCAAGCAATCCACTGGCACCGATGTCGGATTATTTTCAGTACTGAATGGCACCATCGAAAACCTTAATTTAACAAATGTGAATGTAACAGGACAAACAGCCGTCGGTGGTTTAGTGGGGAGTGTTAATAGTGGTGGCACTATCACCAATGACTCAAGTTCAGGTACGGTAACAGGTGCTGGTACTGCTTTTGGTGTTGGTGAATTGATTGGTGAAAATGCGGGTACGATCACTGATTCCTCCTCACTCGGTTCTGTGTTGGCCTCAGGTGCGGCAAGTTACATTGGCGGCTTAGTGGGCGATAATACAAATAGCGTCAGTAATTCTTATAGCACCGCAACTGTCAATGCAGCATCCAGTAATGCTGTCGGTGGATTTGTTGGAACAAATACCGGTACCATTTCCAGTTCATATAGCTTGGGGTCCGTCACAGGTAGTACGGATGTCGGCGGCTTTGTTGGGCAAAATATTGGCGCATCATCCAATATTTCCGATGCGTATAGCATGGGACAAGTTACCGGCACAACGAACGTGGGTGGTTTTGCCGGTGGTAATTTAGACACGATAGCAACTTCGTTTAGTACAGGGCTTGTGAGTGGAACATCTGGCGTTGGTGGTTTTCTTGGGGTCAGTACGGGTGGTACAGAAACAAATGATTTTTGGGATAACCAAACATCAGGCCAACTGACAAGCGCAGGTGGTACTGGCGAGTCGACTGCTAACATGATGACGCAATCGACCTTTAGCGGCTTTAGTTTTGGGTCTATTTGGAACATCATCGCTAATCAATCTTATCCTTATCTTTTAGTTTTCTATCCGAGCACGCCGCGCGCTATTTCAGGTCTTTCATCTGCAAGTGGTGGTCACACCGTAAATTTAGCTGTTAATGGCAGTATTTTCGATTCTGTGTTGACAGGTAGTGATGGATTTTATTATTTCCTCGAAGGTAATAATGCTATCTCAAATATCAACAAGACGATTGCTGATGCGAGTGACTTACTCATTTACCTTGATAGCGGCACCACACTTGGCAATGCTGTTGATCTTGCACCAGTGAGTGGCGCAAGCCTCAGCAATATTGCACTGACGACTAACGCTATCAATGTTGGTAGTACAAATACGGCATCGATGTCGAATACGGATTTAGCAACGGCGGCTGGTGTGTTGTCTGATCCCGATATTCTTTACTCTGTTGCAAGTAACAACCTCACACTGGGTAATGCAACCAATAGCAATATTAATTTTAATACCAGCTCAGCAACCACGTATACGCTAAATGGCAATGTTGAATCTATCAGTGGTGGATCAAGCAATATTACATTAAACGGGCCGGTGGTGGTTGGAACAACGAGCGTTACCCTCGCCTCTGGAACAACGGGTGACATCAATATTAGTGGTACGCTGAATGTGAATGGTGAGGCACTTGAGATCACGAATAATGATCTCAATAGTATTATCTCAGGCATCATCAGTGGTAATAGCAGCAGCACTTTGTTACTAGATGGCACGGGAGCAGATACATTTTCCGCTAATAATAGTGGTTATGCGGGCAACGTTGAGTTTGCTGACACATTGATCGCAAATAATGCGACCAATCCTTTTGGTACGGGTTTACTTTTTACGACTACACATGGCGGCACACTAGAAGCTTTAGTTAGCACAACACTTGCTAATAGTTACATGCCAGCTAGTGAGAATGGTTCAAATTCCGATATGATCATCGGTTCGCATAATATTACAATTACTGGCGCTGTGACACTGACCAATACCGTGCCGTTGGTTATCACGAATACAGGAACGACTAGTTTTACAAATAATTTAACTGGATCCGATTCTTTTGCTGATGCAATCACTATCAATGCAGGTAGTGGCATCGTTTCCTTTGGTGGCGCAAATAGTGGTTATGTTGGCACTATCACGCTTACTTCCGGTACATTACAAATCGCGAATGATAATACCGATCCATTAGGCACAGGCGCACTCGCATTAAATGGCGGTGCATTACAAGGGACTGTTGCTGTTACCACGAATCCACTTGTTAATACTTACACGATTGGCAATGGTGATACCGCGACAATTAACGGCAGCAATAGTATCACTTTAAATGGTAGTGGTTCATTTGGTAATGGCAGTAGTAATCTAACTATCGCAAATACGGCTGGTACGATTACATTAAGTGGCGCGTTAAGTGGGGCAGGATCACTCACTGAGAATGGTACGGGTGGCACCCTACTCCTTTCTTCTGCAAATACTTATAGTGGCGGCACGACTTTAACAAATGGCACTCTGTTACTTGGCATTAGCAGCACAGGTAGTGTCACGAATGGTCCAGTTGGCACCAATACCCTTGCATTAAATGGTGGCACGTTGGCAGCAAATAGCAATGGTATCTCTATTGCCAATGCTTATACTGTCGGTGGTAATGCAATAATTGGTGGTAGTAATGATCTCACGCTAAGTGGTACTGGCGCACTGAGCAGTGGTGATACATTAAGTGTTAGTAACTCAGGTACAACGACTTTAAGTGGTGCATTAAGCGGTGCTGGTAATTTAAGTCAAAGTGCCGGTACGTTGATTGTCTCAGATGATAATTCATATACCGGTGCCACAACATTGAGTGGTGGCACATTAGAAGCAAATAATGCAACGAATCCATTTGGTACAGGCACATTGAATCTTAATGGTGGTACGTTGCAAGCATTAGTTGCAACGACACTTGCAAATAGCAGCTTCGTTGTTGGTAGTAGTGATACGGCAGCGATTGCTGGTAGCAATAATATTACTTTCAATAACAGCGGATCATTTGCGAATAGCAGCAGCACACTCAATGTCACAAATACTGGCATCACCACTTTCAATGGTTTGTCTTCCACTATTTCTGGTGGTGTACTCACAGAAAATGCCAGTGGTGGTACTGTTTCGATAGCAGGATCAAATAATAATTTCTCAGGCGCAATCACACTTACCAACGGCACATTGCAAATTGCAAATGACAATGTTGATCCATTAGGCACTGGTACACTCGCATTAAATGGCGGCACATTGCTAGCATCTGTTACTGCCACAACGAATCCCGTGCTAAATAATTTCACGATTGGTGGTAATGCAGCGATTGGTGGTAGTAATAATTTAACGTTGAGTGGTACTGGCGCACTGAGCAGTGGTGATACATTAAGTGTTAGTAACTCAGGTACAACGACTTTAAGTGGTGCATTAAGCGGTGCTGGTAATTTAAGTCAAAGTGCCGGTACGTTGATTGTCTCAGATGATAATTCATATACCGGTGCCACAACATTGAGTGGTGGCACATTAGAAGCAAATAATGCAACGAATCCATTTGGTACAGGCACATTGAATCTTAATGGTGGTACGTTGCAAGCATTAGTTGCAACGACACTTGCAAATAGCAGCTTCGTTGTTGGTAGTAGTGATACGGCAGCGATTGCTGGTAGCAATAATATTACTTTCAATAACAGCGGATCATTTGCGAATAGCAGCAGCACACTCAATGTCACAAATACTGGCATCACCACTTTCAATGGTTTGTCTTCCACTATTTCTGGTGGTGTACTCACAGAAAATGCCAGTGGTGGTACTGTTTCGATAGCAGGATCAAATAATAATTTCTCAGGCGCAATCACACTTACCAACGGCACATTGCAAATTGCAAATGACAATGTTGATCCATTAGGCACTGGTACACTCGCATTAAATGGCGGCACATTGCTAGCATCTGTTACTGCCACAACGAATCCCGTGCTAAATAATTTCACGATTGGTGGTAATGCAGCGATTGGTGGTAGTAATAATTTAACGTTGAGTGGTACTGGCGCACTGAGCAGTGGTGATACATTAAGTGTTAGTAACTCAGGTACAACGACTTTAAGTGGTGCATTAAGCGGTGCTGGTAATTTAAGTCAAAGTGCCGGTACGTTGATTGTCTCAGATGATAATTCATATACCGGTGCCACAACATTGAGTGGTGGCACATTAGAAGCAAATAATGCAACGAATCCATTTGGTACAGGCACATTGAATCTTAATGGTGGTACGTTGCAAGCATTAGTTGCAACGACACTTGCAAATAGCAGCTTCGTTGTTGGTAGTAGTGATACGGCAGCGATTGCTGGTAGCAATAATATTACTTTCAATAACAGCGGATCATTTGCGAATAGCAGCAGCACACTCAATGTCACAAATACTGGCATCACCACTTTCAATGGTTTGTCTTCCACTATTTCTGGTGGTGTACTCACAGAAAATGCCAGTGGTGGTACTGTTTCGATAGCAGGATCAAATAATAATTTCTCAGGTGCAATCACACTTACCAACGGCACATTGCAAATTGCAAATGACAATGTTGATCCATTAGGCACGGGTACACTCGCATTAAATGGCGGCACATTGCTAGCATCTGTTACTGCCACAACGAATCCAGTGCTGAATAATTTCACAGTTGGTGGTAATGCAGCGATTGGTGGTAGTAATAATTTAACATTGAGTGGTACTGGCGCATTAAACAGTGGCACGCTCACGGATACAAATACTGGCACAACGACTTTAAGTGGTAATTTATCAGGATCCGGTTCACTCGCTGAAAATGCAAGCGGTGGCACATTTGCAATTTCCGGCAGCAATAATAGTTCATACACAGGAACAACGACTTTAACCAAAGGCACATTACAAATTGGTGTTGCAACAAATGCACTTGGCACGGGCACAGGAACAACACTGAATTTAAATGGCGGTAATTTGCAATCCAGTCTCACTGCCACACTTGCCAATGCTTACACGCTGGGTGGCACAACGCTTATCAATGGATCTAATAATCTCACGTTAAGTGGTGATGGCGTGCTGAGTAGTGGCGATATATTTGCGGATACGAATATGGGCACGACCACCTTGAGTGGTAATTTATCCGGTTCTGGTTCACTGACTGAAAATACAAGTGGTGGCACACTGGTCATTTCTGGCAGCAATAATAGTTCATACACAGGAACAACGACCTTAACCAATGGCACGATGCAAATTGGTGTAGCGACCAATGCACTCGGCAGTAGCAATCTTAATTTAAATGGCGGAACGTTAGAAGCAAGTTTAGCTGCTACGCTTGGCAATGCTTATACCGTGAGTGGTAGTGCCACTATTGGTGGTAGTAACGATCTCACCTTAAGCAGCAGCTCCGGCATCTTGAATAGCGGTGATCTCACTGTTAGCAATACAGGCACGACAACATTAAGTGGCAATGTCAGCGGTGCGGGTGCACTGACACAAAGTGCAGGTACGTTAGTGATGTCCGGTTCTAATTCCTATACAGGAACAACGACACTGACTGGTGGTACGTTGCAAGCGAATAATGCCTCTAATCCACTTGGCACAGGTAGTCTGGCTATCAATGGCGGCACGCTGCAATCGACCAGCGGTGGTGGCACAACCTTAGGTAATAGTAGCTTCACCATCGGCTTATCTGGCGGCACGATCAATGGTGTTGATAATTTGATATTCAGCAATAGCGGTACCTTGACCGGCAATCTTGCAGTTAGCAATAGTGGGACAACGACTTTCAGCAGTATTTTAAGCGGTGGCGGTGCATTTAGCCAAAGCGCGGGTACGGTCGTGATGTCAGGTGATAATACTTATAGTGGTGCTACAACATTAAGTGGTGGAACACTAGAAGCAAATAATGCAACCAATCCATTTGGTACGGGTACACTCAATCTAAATGGCGGCACCCTCGAAGCCTTAGTCGCGACAACACTTGGCAACAGCAGTGCCAGTATCGGTGGAACAGAGACGGCTACCATTGGCGGTACAAAAAATATTACCGTCACAAATGGTGTCGCACTTAACAGTAATAGCATATTGAATGTCGCTAATACGGGAATAACAACACTAAACGGCGCATTAAGCAGCAGCGATAGCAGCGGCGCACTTGATCAAAGTACTGGCACACTAACACTCGCAGGCACAAACACAGGTTACAGCGGCACGATTTTAGTCACCGGTGGTACGCTCAATGCAAATAGCACGTCCGCTCTTGGCACGAACACAGCGACAATTAATGGCGGTACGTTAGCGGTTAACAATCTGGCACTTGATAGTTTAACGACACTCAATTTAAATGGTACCGGTGTTGGTGCTGAAGGTGCATTGATAGGCACAGGTACCGCTTCTCTTAGCAGCGACATTGCTGTGGCCCTCGGTTCTAATACAACCATTGGTATTGCGAACGCTAGCGATACACTGACTATCAATTCAGGCATCAGTGGTACGAATGATAGTTTAACTAAAATTGGAAGTGGATCACTCAAACTAAGTAGTAGCAACACTTATAGTGGTAACACCATTATTGATGCTGGCACTCTCTTTCTAAATACCGGTGCTTCATTAAATAGTGCAACCAAGATTATCCTGGCGAATGCGGCTAATACCCTACTCAACTTAAACAGCAATGATCAAACGGTGGCAGGATTATCGGGAGGCGGAACAAGTGGCGGTAATATTTCTCTCGGCTCTGCTACGTTCACCGTTAATGAGGGCAGTACAGAAACGTATAATGGTGTTATCAGTGGTAGTGGTGGATTTACGCTGGGCGCTAGCAGCACCGGTATGTTAACGCTCGGTGGCACAAATAATTATGGTGGCACGACAGCTGTCAACGGCGGCACACTAGCACTTGCTAATAATGCGGCTATCAGTAGTGGCGCTGCCACTGTTGCCAGTGGTGCGACACTGCAACTGAATAATGGCATTGCGATTAATAATGCACTTACTTTAAATGGCGGCACACTCACCGGTACAGGCAGTAGCGGAGAAACAGCGAGTGGTAATATTACGTTGGGTGGTGACAGCAGCATCAACACATTAAGTAGTAGTGATGTATTAACATTAAGCGGCACTATCAATGGCGCCAATTCGTTGACGACCAGTGGTCCAGGTAGCATCACCTTTGCCAATACCATCGGTAATGCAACACCATTAACTAGCCTGACAACCTCCAGTGCAGGTTCTGCAAAAACAAATATCGACACCACCGCGATCACTACCGTCAACAATCAAAATTACAATAACCCAATTATCTTAGGTGCAAATGCGACATTAACTTCAAATAGTGGTGGTTTACTCTTCTCTTCTGCTGCCACCATTGATGGTGCAGAAAATCTCGCACTCCTCAGCGCAACCGGGATTCATTTAAATGGCACAGTGGGTGGTATAACACCGCTCGCTAGCTTGACGTTGGGTGATGGTGGCATCGATGTGTTGAGTACCAACGTGACGACCAGTGGTAATCAAACCTACAACAACCAAACAGAAATTGGTGGAGATATCACACTCAACTCAACTGGCAACACCATTATCTTTAACAATACATTGGATTCCACTACTGGCACACCGAATACGCTGATACTTTCTGCCAATCAAGGTAATACTTTTAACGGCATCGTTGGTGGCAGCAATCCGTTAGGTGGTTTAACAGTCGGTGGTGGTTCAACGGATACGATTAATACGACAGCGATTACCACCAGTGGTTCACAAACCTATGATGATCCTATCAACATCACGAACAACAGCAATACCACACTGAATGCTAATGGTGGCAGCAGCAACTTGATGCTCAATAATGTGAACTGGAGTGGAACAAATACATTGAGTCTCAACGCGGGTAACAACATCACGTTGAGTGGTGCGCTGACAAATGTATCGGGTTCGCTACAATTATCTGCAGGTAATACCATCACGCCAACAGGTTCCGTCGATGTCAATAATTTTGATTTAACAGCCGGACAATGGACACAAGTTGGCACCCTTCCCGCTTTTACCATTGCAAATAATTTTGCACTCGGCGCGGGTTCAACCTTCATTCGTGCTGCGGGTGGCGATGGATCAAGCGGTAATCCTTATCAAATTGTTGATGTGTTTGGTCTGCAAGGTATTGCGACAACGCCGTCGCAAAATTTTGTGTTGAATACCAACATTAATGCTGCAATCACTGCCAATTGGAATAGTGGTGCTGGTTTTGTTCCAATTGGCACGAGCATGACACCCTTTACTGGTAGCCTGAATGGCGGTGCCTTTTTAATACAGAACTTGACGATTGATATGCCCACTGCTGCAAACGTTGGCTTGTTCGGTGATATTGGTGCTGCAGGTCTTGTGACTGAGGTAGGCATTACCAACGCTGCCATCACTGGTTTAACGAATGTTGGTGTTTTAGCGGGTAGCAATGCTGGACAAATTAATTTGTCTTACAGTGCCGGCAATGTGAGCGGCGCGACGAATGCGCAAAATGTCGGCGGTTTGGTTGGTAACAACGCGGGCACGATCAGCAACACTTACAGTCTAGCGACTGTCACTGGCGGTAGCAGTAGTAGCGATGTGGGTGGTCTCATCGGTAATAATAGCGGTACGTTGAACACGTCATACAGTGCTGGTGTTGTTACCGGCACGAGTGCTGTGGGTGGCTTAATTGGTGCAAATTCCGGCACAGTCGCTGCGAATAATTATTGGGATACACAAGCCTCAGGTCAAGCAACAAGTGCCGCAGGTACTGGTGAAATCACGACGAATATGCAGCAACAAAGTACATTTTCCGGTTGGGATTTCACGAATACGTGGGGCATTGTCAATGGCGCTTCTTATCCTTTCTTACTGGCCTTTAATTCGCATCCGCCACGTATTATTTCCGGTGTCGCACCCACAGGTTCGGGTGTCACGGTGGATCTCATCGTGGATGGTACGTTGATTGATACTGCGACCACCACTGCAAATGGCTCATTCATCTTTTCAGAACCATATGGCACGGTCGCTGACAATGCGGATTTACTCCTTTATTTGGGCACGGGTAGCACGCGAAGTAATTTAATTGCTGTTGCGCCTATAGGTGGTGGCAGCTTATCTGGCTTAACGCTTAGTACCAATGATATTAGTGTTGATGCAAGTGCTACCACCGCTTCAAATTCCTTACTCGGTACGGCGCTTGGCAGTCAATCTTCCGTTGATGTTTTGTATTCACTATTGAGTTCAGTGAATTTGACGCTTGGCAATGCAGCGAATTTAATTGCCAATTTAATCACGACAGCAGCAACAACTTACACTATAGATGGCACCATCACGACCATCGCTGGTGGAACAAGCAGCGTCAACTTTGGTGGTGCAGTTAACCTAAATGGTGGCAGCGTAGCGACATCAGGTGACCAAATTTATGCTGGTGCTGTTGCACTGGGCGCTAATGCAACACTGACATCGAGTAGCGGTAATGTCACATTTGGCTCAACTGTTAATGGCGCGCATGCTCTCACGGTCAATGCAAATGGCACGACGAATTTTAATGGCAATGTGGGCTCTGTGAATGCACTCGCTAATCTCACTGTTGATGCAAGTGGCAATACAGCGATTAACACCAGCAATATCACCACAACGGGTATACAAGATTATCAAAATGCAGTGGTGATAACGGCAAGTAATCCAGTGACGTTAACCACAAATAATAATGATATTACTTTTGCGAGCACTGTCGATGGACCGCAAGCATTAACACTCTCAACCGGCACAGGCGCTGTTGATTTCGCTGGTGCAATTAGCAATACAACCGCATTAACTAGTTTAGCCAGTACAGGCAGTGGCATGGTCACCTTTGGTAGCAACGTTGGTACGTTGGCGAATTTACTGGGTAGCATTGCCATTACGGGTGCAACCAATGTCGATGGCGGCTCGGTATTGACTAGCGGCAATCAAACTTACAGCAGCGCGGTGACACTCGGTGGTAGTACGACTTTTAATGGTGCTAACTTAAGCTTTACCAATATTAATGGCAGCGCATCAGGCGATAATCTCACGTTGAATACTACGGGCATCAGCACCATCAGCGGCAATATGGGTAGCAATGTCGACAATCTCGTGTTGAATAGTGGCAGTGGTTACAGCGGTGTTCTCAATCTCAATAGTGCAAATACTTACTCCGGCACAACGACGATTGATGCTGGCACATTGCAAGTCGCAAATAATAATGCCATGAGTAGCGGGACAGTCACGGTGGGTAATGGTGGCACATTAAGTTTAAATGGCACAGCGCTCACGATTGCGAATAATTTAATACTCGATAATGGCAGTACACTGACTGACAATAATGCAAATGGTGCAAATATTTTAAGTGGCCTAATCACGCTAAATGGCACGGATGCCATCGATGTCAATAATGCAACGAATGATATCTTAACCTTATCAAATACACTGAGTGGTAGCGGTGTCACCTTATCTATAGGCGGCGTTGGCACATTAGTCTTATCGGGCACGAATACTTACAGCGGTTCTACCAGCATTATCGGCGGTACACTCATTGCAAATAACGGCAGCGCATTGGGATCGAGTGATGTCACCGTTGATAACGGTGCAACCATTGAAAATAATAATCAAACCATTGCAAATGCCTTAACGCTTTCTGGTGGTTCATTAACGGGTATCGGCAGTAGTGCAGCGTGGAATGGCAATGTCACCTTGGGAGCAAACAGTATCATTGATACGCAAAATAGCAGTGATGACTTAACGCTAGGTGGTACTATCAATGGCAACTTTGGGCTGACACTGCAAGGTCCAGGCATGATCACCTTGGGTAATATCATTGGTAACTCAACGCCACTTGCTAGTATCACTGATAATTCAACGACAGCAATCAGCAATAACATAACAACCTTGGGCAGCCAAATTTACAATGCGCCATTAACATTAATCGGTGCAGCGACATTTTCAGGTAGTGCTTTAGATATCGCGAACACTATCGATGGTGCATTTGCGCTAACGCTGGATAGCACGGGTGCAACCACATTAGGTGGTGCAGTGGGTGGTAATGCACCACTCACTAGCTTGACAACCGGTGCCGGTAGCATTGCTATCAATGGTGGTAGTGTAACAACGACGGGCAGCCAAAATTACAGTAATAATCCAATGACACTCGGTGTCAATACGACACTAAGCGGCAGTGATATCACCAGTAGCGGTACGGTGAATGGCAATGGTAATACGTTAACCATTAGTAACACAGACACAGTCAGCGCACTGTCAGGTATGCTCAGTAATTTATCTGCATTCACTAAATTGGGAACAGGAACGCTCACCCTTTCAGGCGCAAATAACTATAGCGGCAATGACAGCATCAACGCAGGTTTATTAGAAGTTGCCAACAATACAGCGCTTGGTTTGGGCACGGCAACTGTTGCAAGTGGCGCAACATTGCAAATCAATAATGGCATGACCATTGCCAATAACCTCAACTTAAGTGGTGTCGGTGCAACGGGTAATAATGGTGCATTGGTGGGTAGCGGTAGCAGCGGTGAAACCGTCAATGGCAGCATTACTCTCAATGGCAATACCACCGTTGGCACTATCAATAGCAGCGATCTCTTAATACTGAATGGCAATATCGGTGGCACTGGTTTTGGTTTAACTTTAACGGGTCCTGGTACCTTTGCACTCAATGGCAATAATACTTATTCCGGTGGCACACTGAATAATGGCACATTGGATGTCGGCAGTAATACGGCATTGGGTTCCGGTAACATGACATTAAATAGCGGCACACTTGAAACCAGTGTTAACAATACCATGCTTAGCAATCTGTTTATTTTAACTGGCAATAGTGCTATTGGCGGCAGCAATAACATTACATTAAGTGGTGATGGCACATTAGATAGCGGCAATACGCTTAGCATCATCAATACCGGCACCACCACATTAAGTGGTAATTTAAGCGGCGCTGGAAACATTACTGAAGATACCAGCGGTATGCTCATACTCTCTGGCAGTAACAATAACAATTATCAAGGTACTACCACCTTATCGAATGGCACATTGCAAATTGGCACGGCCGCGAATGCTTTGGGCACAGGCAATTTTGTTTTAGACAATGGTGCGCTGCAGGCAAGTACAGCAACAACAATAGGTAATAATTACACGGTGGGCAGTCCAAGCGCACAGATAAACGGTAGCAATAACATTACGCTGACGGGTAACGGCACATTGAGCAGTGGTGATACGTTGATGATCAATAACATGGGCACCACTACATTAAGTGGTACTTTAAGTGGTTCCGGTGGTGTAAATCAAAGCGCAGGAACATTGGTTGTCTCAGGCGATAACACTTACAACGGAACAACCACATTAAGCGGTGGTACATTGGAAGCGAATAATGCGACCAATCCTTTTGGTAGCGGTGCATTGGTTTTAAGTGGCGGCACATTACAAGCGCTAACTGATACAACACTCGGCAATAGTGGCTTTACTGTTAGCAACAATGCGACAGTGAATATTGCAGGTGCTAACGATATTACGTTCAGCAACAGTGGTGCCTTCGGTAATAGTGGTAGCACACTCAATGTCACTAACACCGGCACCACCACTTTCAATGGCTTGTCTTCTAATGTTCTCGGCGCAGGGGCACTCACAGAAAATACCAGTGGCGGCACCGTTGCGATTGCTGGCTCAAACAATAATTACTCCGGTGCGATCACACTCACCAACGGTACATTACAAGTTGCCAATAATAATCTTGATCCATTAGGTGTTGGTACACTGGCATTAAATGGCGGTACGTTGTTAACAAATATCAGTGGCGTCACGCTGGGCAATACCTTCACGGTTGGTGGTAATGCAGCGATTGGTGGCAGCAACGATATCACCTTGAATGGTAATGGCACATTGAGCAGTGGTGATACGTTGATGATCAATAACATAGGCACTACTACATTAAGTGGTACTTTAAGTGGTTCCGGTGGTGTAAATCAAAGCGCAGGAACGTTGGTTGTCTCAGGCGATAACACTTACAACGGAACAACCACATTAAGCGGTGGTACATTGGAAGCGAATAATGCGACCAATCCTTTTGGTAGCGGTGCATTGGTTTTAAGTGGCGGCACATTACAAGCGCTAACTGATACAACACTCGGCAATAGTGGCTTTACTGTTAGCAACAATGCGACAGTGAATATTGCAGGTGCTAACGATATTACGTTCAGCAACAGTGGTGCCTTCGGTAATAGTGGTAGCACACTCAATGTCACTAACACCGGCACCACCACTTTCAATGGCTTGTCTTCTAATGTTCTCGGCGCAGGGGCACTCACAGAAAATACCAGTGGCGGCACCGTTGCGATTGCTGGCTCAAACAATAATTACTCCGGTGCGATCACACTCACCAACGGTACATTACAAGTTGCCAATAATAATCTTGATCCATTAGGTGTTGGTACACTGGCATTAAATGGCGGTACGTTGTTAACAAATATCAGTGGCGTCACGCTGGGCAATACCTTCACGGTTGGTGGTAATGCAGCGATTGGTGGCAGCAACGATATCACCTTGAATGGTAATGGCACATTGAGCAGTGGTGATACGTTGATGATCAATAACATAGGCACTACTACATTAAGTGGTACTTTAAGTGGTTCCGGTGGTGTAAATCAAAGCGCAGGAACGTTGGTTGTCTCAGGCGATAACACTTACAACGGAACAACCACATTAAGCGGTGGTACATTGGAAGCGAATAATGCGACCAATCCTTTTGGTAGCGGTGCATTGGTTTTAAGTGGCGGCACATTACAAGCGCTAACTGATACAACACTCGGCAATAGTGGCTTTACTGTTAGCAACAATGCGACAGTGAATATTGCAGGTGCTAACGATATTACGTTCAGCAACAGTGGTGCCTTCGGTAATAGTGGTAGCACACTCAATGTCACTAACACCGGCACCACCACTTTCAATGGCTTGTCTTCTAATGTTCTCGGCGCAGGGGCACTCACAGAAAATACCAGTGGCGGCACCGTTGCGATTGCTGGCTCAAACAATAATTACTCCGGTGCGATCACACTCACCAACGGTACATTACAAGTTGCCAATAATAATCTTGATCCATTAGGTATCGGTACACTTGCATTAAATGGCGGTACGTTGTTAACAAATATCAGTGGCGTCACGCTGGGCAATACCTTCACGGTTGGTGGTAATGCAGCGATTGGTGGCAGCAACGATATCACCTTGAATGGTAATGGCACATTGAGCAGTGGTGATACGTTGACACTCAGCAACACCGGTACCACGACCTTGGATGGCAATATCGGCGGCAGTGGTAATTTAGCGCAATCAGCTGGTACGGTAGTGATGTCAGATACTAACACTTACACTGGAATGACCACGTTAAGTGGTGGCACATTGGAAGCCAATAATGCGACTAATCCTTTTGGTACTGGTGCACTGGTATTAAGTAGTGGCACGCTGCAAGCTTTAATCGACACGACACTTGGTAATAGTGGTTTCACTGTTAGTAACAATGCAACGATTGGTATCGCGGGAACAAGTGACATCACTTTTAGCCAGAGTGGCGCGCTAGATGATAACAGCACACTCAATGTCACTAACAGCGGCACCACCACTTTCTCTGGTTTGTCAGGCGCTGGCACACTCGCAGAAAATACCAGTGGTGGCACAGTTGCTATTGCTGGATCAAACAGTGGTTACTCGGGTGCGATCACACTCACCAACGGAGTGCTGCAAATTGCCAATGATAATATCAATCCACTCGGCACGGGTAATCTCACTTTAGATGCTACCTTACTCGCATCAGTGACAGCTGTTGCTAATCCTGTTGTCAATCCATTCACTGTTGATAGCAGTACAGCAATGATAGATGGCAGCAACAATATCACCTTGAGCGGCAATGGCACGTTAGGCAGTGGTGATACCTTGACAGTAACGAATAGTGGCACCACGACACTAAGTGGTGCAATCAGTGGTAGTGGTGCGTTGCAACAAAATAATGCTGGCGGTACATTAATCCTTTCCAATAGCGGCAACAGTTATTCAGGTGTAACAACTATTAATGCTGGCACATTGCAATTAGGTGCAGCAAATGCCATTCCAAATCTCAGTGATGTCACGGTTGCAACAGGCGCTACCTTTAATCTGAATAACAATAATGACACGATTGGCTCACTCGCAGGCGCAGGTGATGTCACACTCGGCTCAGCAACACTCGCGACCAATGATAACAACGCGACTACTTTCAGCGGCATCATGAGTGGCAGCGGTGGCTTCACCAAAGGTGGTTTAGGCACACTCATTTTCTCTGGTAATAATAGCTATTTCGGTGCAACGAATGTGAATGCAGGCACCTTGAGCATTGCTAATGCAGCTAGCTTAGGCAATACATCCGCTGCATTGGTTGCATCCAATGCCATACTTAATATTGATGCTGTGGCGCTTGCTGGCAACGTACCAGTGACATTAAATGGCGGCTCATTATCTGGCACAGGAACAGCAAGTATATCTGGCGCGATCACACTGAATAATGGCACGGATGACATCATCAGCAGTAACACAGCGAACAATATCTTTAGCATTAATAGCGGCATCAATGGTGCAGGCAATTTAACACTCGCAGGTCCTGGCATTATCCAGCTGAATACTGACCTTGGCTTGTCGACTCCTCTTAGCAGTCTCATTGGCAATACAAATCTTTCATTTGCGGGGACAGTTGACACCAGTGGTACTCAAACCTATAACGCACCGCTCCACCTGATTGCAAATAGTAACTTCAACAGCAGCGCAGGCAACATTAACATCAATACAACTGTCGATGGCAATGTTGCCTTTGCGATCAACAGTAACGGCATCACTACATTTGGTGCAGCACTCGGTGGTAGCACACCGCTTGCAAGCTTAACAGCCAATGGTTCTGCTATTGATATTAATACCAACACTATCAATACAGCAGGTAATCAAACATATAACGATGTCGTTAACTTAGGCAGTGATGCTAACTTGAGTGCAAGCGCAGGTGGTATCAGCTTGGATGCAATTAATGGCGCACACAATCTTACGTTAACCAGTAGCAATGGTTCAACACTGAATGGTGCTGTCAATATCAGTAATCTCACGTTAAATGGTGGCGGTACTGACATACTTAATGGCAGCATCGTTAACACGAGCGGCAATCAAACGTATAACGATGCTGTGACACTCGGTGCAGATACCACATTAACAGGCGCAACGATTGCGCTGAATAACGGTATCAATGGCAATAAAAATCTGAATTTAACGAGTGATAATCTTAGTATCACTGGCGCATTGGCATTGAATAATCTCAATGTGATTGGTAGTGGTGCAAACAATGTATTTGCATTGAATAACAGCAACACACAAAACTGGATGATTAGTACAACGAATGGTGGCAGCTTGAATGGTGTCCTTGGTGTTAGCGGCACATTTAATTTTAACAATATGCAGAATTTAACTGGTGGCAGCGGCACAAATAATTTCACCTTAAGCGGCGGCACTCTCACGGGTTACGTCAATGGTGGTAGCGGTAGTGCAAATACATTGACAGCGAATAACACAGCAAACACCTGGACTATCACCAGCACCAACGCGGGTACAGTAACGGGTGTTGGTGGTGGATTCAGCAATATACAGAATTTAACTGGCGGTAACAGCGGCAATAATTTCATCTTTGCAAATAATGCTAACATCACTGGCATGATAAATGGCGGCTCATTAAGTAGCACTAATACGCTTAACTACCTTGCCTACAGTTCTGCTGTCAATATCACTTTGACCAACAATAGTTTATTCCAAGGCAATGCATTTAATCATTCCAACGCGATTATTACTTCTTTTGCAAACATCAATAATTTGGTAGCAAACAGTGGCAATACCAATATTATAACGCCACCTAATATTCCCATTACGGTCGTCTATACTGGTCCGTTGCAAGGATACATCAATGATCCACTCTTCTTTAATGGCTTTCTAATATCCACTCAAATAGTACCGGTACCGGTACCCGTGCTACCGATTACTTCAACGGAATTTTTAGAGTTTACTTCATCATCGACTTCGTCAGTGTATACCATTATTCAACAACCGGATGTCAATGCTGCTGACAATGGTGCTATGCAAAGTTCTGAGCCGTGGGCACTCACTAATGCCGACGTGTATAACAACATCAATGATCTAATAGCTGCTATATCCGCCAATTATGATAGTGACTTAAGGCAAATAAAGATTAATCCTTATTGCTCGTCCACCAATGAATAATGGACTTTTGAATTATCTTGTTGATTTTAATAATAAAAAAAGTATGTGTTATACTGGTTTTATAAACAATAGAAGGATAAAAAAATGACTTCATCTCACACAAAAACCGATACCGAGTTTATGCAAGCGTTAGTGGAAGATACGCGTAACCAATTCGCTAATGCTAATGCGACGGCAAAAAATAGTGTTGCGGCGAATTTGCCGACAATTAGTATTGTCGAAAGTCGTAACAGCAAGGAAGTCTTAGACAATATAGGAAAACAATTAGAACGACTTGAATGCGAAAAATACCCTAATCCACCCTATGAATATTACACGCATACTTATGAAGGAATGAATGTCACTTATATTAAAAGCTCGCATCAGCAAGCGCTCAGCGCATCACAATTAGCTTTAATAGAAAAAAAATCATTAGCCGCCAGAAAATTAAGTATTCTGGGTGGTATTGCCACTCACTTAGACCACTCCGGATACATTTCTACGAATCCAGCAAAAAGAGAAAAAGTATTGGCTATTATTATTGCGATGGAAAAAGAAGCGTTAAGTGATAAACCAATGAGCATTGATGCTTTCTTGAATGAATTATCAAAACGCATCACCAAAGAAACTGGCATACGCCAAGTTGAAGCCGTTGATATTATCAGAAAATCAGAACGCTATTTTGTGGCAGACTATAACAGTCATCGTGTACTGATCAATGAACTTGATTTAATTACACCACGCAGCGGTGAAATAAAAAAAATATTACAAATTGACACACCACTCAGCAATGGTTTTCCTGATAGTCTTAAAAAAGAATTTTTTAGCATACGCAGCGCTGACAAGCCAACATGGTTTAAAAAAATGCAGCCTTGGGAGCAGGCGTGGCTTTTGGAAAAAGTGCCACAGGATCTTGCTGGTGACTGGGAAAAATGCGAACAATTCTTTCAGTCTTCCGCCATGCAGAATATTCCCGGCATAAAAAATGCCCGTCGTTCATATTTGATTTCTGTAAATGATGAGAATGCTATCGAAATTTTATCCGCTAATCTAAAAACCAGCTCTTTTGTACCGCAAGAAATGGTGAGTGATGAGCAAATGAAAAATGCCAAGCTTAATGCTGAGCAAGTGATTACATCGTTAGATGAACTTGCTCGCGAAAATCAACAACGTATTTTTCAAGACAACGATGAAAATAAAAAACCGCTGAGTTACATTCATATGTTGCTGAGTGATGTGCGCACCAGTCCAGAAGATACTCATTTGGCTAACGTGCAAATAAAAGCCATTGAGGAAACACTTAAATCACGAAGCAATCGTGGCCCAAGAAATGAAAACGACACACTGATGGTAGAAGATGCTGTTGTGACGGGTAATGATCCGACTAATTTTTTACGTCGATTGATTGGTAAAGGTTTCATTTCATCGTTACTAGGTCGAAAAGAAAATAAAGAGCACATTGAAAGAATTCATAAACAACATAGTGACACGATAGATGACGATATAAGACGACAACAGAATGAAGATGGCCCAAGCAAATCCATTCGGCTACGTCTTGCTGCCATCGGAAAAATAAAAGAATTAGATACCGTTGGTTTTAGATTTTTTACGCTGAATAGAAACAAGTCTGCCTATCGCGTTGCTTATCAAGACTTGCTGGTCGAAGCCATGGGTGGTGCCGTTTCGACAAATTGCAAAAGCGGTAAGGATAGAACAGGCTACGATGAAATGTATCGCAATGCCATGTTAATTTATTTTGATCTCTATGGCACACTGCCAGGTTATGATGACAAAGGACCCGCACGAGAAAACTTCATCGCGATTTTTGTGCAATTATTTAATTCAATGAAAATTCAAGAAGCCGCTGCAACCAATACACCCGGTTCCTTTGGTGTAAAAGATAGTGCCAAAGTTCTTTGTGGTGATATCGCCGCTCGCTTAAAAGAATCCTACACGCAATCAAGCAAACGAGCGAATCTCAATAAACCAAAATTATTTACCGTATCAGAACGGCTGGAGAAAAAACGCTTGAAAGAACAGGATGACGAAGGTGAAGGGAGAAAAATTAAACTTTAAGATGCGTGACCAACGTAAACTAAAATAAGGAGCGACCTCATGTTAAGCTGGGTAATATTGTTTCTCATCGTTGCTATCATCGCAGGTGTTCTTGGTTTTGGTGGTATTGCAGGTGCTGCGGTTGGCATTGCAAAAATCTTATTTTTCATTTTCATTGTGTTATTTGTCATCTCACTCATCATGCATCTCATCAGACGCGGTTCCTGATGCAACAAATGATAAGCGACATCACGATGCTACCTGTGTCGTGATGTCGCGCACAGCTTTAATCATGTGGATAGCTGCTTCCGCTGACTCTTTGCCTTTGTTACCTTTTAATCCTGTCACTCTTTCGAGTGCTTGTTTTTCATTTTTAGTCGTGAGTACGCCAAAAATAATGGGGATATCAAATGCCAACATGACTTGCTGGCAACCCTGACTCACTTGCTGACAAACATAATCATAATGACTGGTTTCGCCACGAATGACGGCACCCAAACAAATCACCGCCTGATATTTTTTGCTTTGCGCTAATAATTTTGCTGTTAAAGGAATTTCAATTGCGCCAGGCACATTAACAACATGAATATTTTTTCGCAAAACGTCTAAATCAATTAATGTTGATATAGCACTTTCCCGTAATTTGTCAGTGATCGTTTCATTAAATTGACTAACGACAATGGCAATGTGCATCGCTGAATTTAACATCGCAATCTCTCCTTAGGCCCAATCACAATTGATGGCATGATTTAATTTTTCTTTTTTAGTTTGCAAATAAAATTTATTTTTTTCGTTGCAAAAAATCGGCATGGTTGTCATCTTCACAGAGTCAATGCCAAATTTTTTTAAATCATCGCTTTTGTGATGATTATTGGTCAGTAATTCAATGTCAGTGATATTATTATTTTTGAGCCAATTCGCGGCAATATAATATTCTCTGGAATCGATAGGCAAGCCAAGATGCGTATTAGCATCCACGGTATCAAAACCATTTTCTTGCAGTGAATAGGCTTTTATTTTATTAAAAAGACCAATGCCACGTCCTTCTTGATTCAGATAAATCAAAACGCCACCTTCTTTACTGATGCGCTGCAGCGCAAAATCAAGTTGTTTATTGCAATCACAGCGCGTCGAGCCAAATAAATCGCCGGTGATGCACGAGGAATGAATTCTGACGAGCGTTGCGACTTCAGGATTTTTCCTTTCTTTAGTTAACACAATATGCTCATTTCCCGTTATTTTTTCTTTTATCACCGAGAGATGAAACGCACCATGTGGCTCGAGGACGAGTTGAACGGCTGCTTCATCTGCAATTAAATTTTCATTGCAGCGACGATAAGCAATCAAATCATCAATGGACAATATTTTTAATTGATGTTGCATTGCAAATTCGCTTAATTGTTTGCCATGCGCCATGGTGCCATCTGCATTCATCACCTCACATAAAACAGCCGCTGCCGAATAGCCTGCTAAACGCACCAAATCAATGGCGCCCTCTGTGTGTCCTTGACGCTCGAGCACACCACCCTCTTTTGCGAGCAGCGGAAAAATATGTCCTGGTTTGACGATATCATCACTGCATGCTGTTTCTTTCACGGCTGTTAAGATAGTCGTGGCGCGATCTTTAGCGGAGACGCCGGTTGATATGCCTGCTTTTGCTTCAATGGAAATGGTGAAAGGTGTACCACGGTGACTGTTATTTTCATGCGGTGGCACCATGAGACTTAAACCTAATTTTTTAAATTGCATCTCCGTTAACGGCAGACAAATAATGCCGCTGCAATTGCGTATCATGAAGTTGATCATTTCTGGCGTGATGATTTCCGCAGCACAAATAAGATCACCTTCATTTTCACGATCGGGATGATCGGTTAACACTATCATTTTTCCTTGGCGCAAATCGTGCAAAGCCGCTTCAACATTTTTGATAAATGGTTGCATGTTTTATTCACTCCTCAATAATTTTTCGACATATTTACTTAAAATATCCACTTCAATATTAAGACAAGACGAAACGCGGTAATGTTTACTAATGGTGACAGCTTGCGTATGCGGAATCAGCGTGACGCTAAACCATTCGCAGCATGCTTCAATGACCGTGATGCTCATGCCATCTATCGCAATATAGCCTTTGTTCACGATATATTTTGCCAGTGTTTTTGGCATGCTGATTTTAGCGATCATCGCCCCACCCTCGCCATCTGGTTCAAACGCGATAATCATGCCAGTGCCATCGATATGGCCTTGCACATAGTGGCCACCCATGCGGCCATTCGCTTTCATTGCTCTTTCTAAATTAACACTGTTGCCGAGCATCATTTGTTCAGCACATATTAAGCGCAACGTTTCAGGCACCAAGGTGACTACAAACGTTTGATCATTAAATTCAGTGATCGTCAAACACACGCCATTGATCGCTACACTATCGCCTATGCTTAAATTAGCAAACGCTTGATGCGGTGACACGGTGAGGTGTATGCAATCTGCTTTTTTTTCATAATGGGTAATGATGCCTGTTGTTTCAATGATGCCATTAAACATGCGAATTACCTGCAATTTCTGCCGTAAAATGAAAATCACAACCGAGTGGTGCACAATGTAAAATGGTTTGTGGTTGTTTGCGATTCCCGCTACCGATGATGGTCGGCGCTAAATACACATGTGTTTTGTTCACTAAATTCTCGTTAAAAAAACTTTCATGCACCGTGCGACCACCTTCAACCAAAAGACTGGTAATATTCCGTTTGGCTAACGCATCTAATAAATGTGGCAAATCGACCAAGCCATTTTTATTTTCAGGCAGCCTAAGCACGTCATTTTTTTCTGTCAGCTTAGCACGCCATTTTTCTTCATCACTTTTTTTTGTGACCACAAGCAAGGTTATTCCTGGCAAGGATGGCGAAAAAATTTTTAAATTCACCGGCAGTGTTTGCTGACCCATTAAAATAATTCGCAGTGGTTGTCTTGTGATAGATTCACTTTCTTTTGCATATCGCGCTGTTAATTGCGGATTATCTTCACGCGCAGTGCCTGCGCCAATTAAGATGGCATCGACTTGACGTCGTAATTGATGTGTATGATATTGTGCGTCAGTGGAAGAAATTTGTTTGTCATCTTTTGCTGCAACTGACATTTTGCCATCTAATGACATAGCCCATTTCGCCATCACAAACGGTCGTTTGTGTTGCATGAAATGAAAAAAGATTTCATTCAATTGTCGTGCTTCTTCTTGCAGTATGCCCACTTGAACGCGTATGCCAGCTGCCCGTAAGTCACTGATGCCTTTTCCTGCGACTAATGGATTAGGATCGCTACATGCGACATAAACTTCCTTAATTCCCGCGGCAATTAGCGCATGAGTACAAGGCGGTGTTTTTCCATGATGGCAGCAAGGCTCAAGCGTCACATAAGCCGTCGCTCCTTGCGCGTTTTCTTTTGCTTGTTGTAATGCAATGACTTCAGCATGAGCATCACCCGCACGCTGATGATAACCCTGACCTACAATGTGATTATTCTTAACAATAACGCAGCCCACCATGGGATTAGGCGAGACGGAATAACGCCCTTCTGCTGCTAAATGCAGTGCCAATGATAGATAATGTGCATGCTGATTCGTGTTCATTGTTCCACCCTTTTTTATCACATCAGGGCGTACACCAAAGCAAATGAACACAGCAAAGAGACAATGTCCAAGCGATGTATCTTCTTTCATCCGGACTATACCGTCGGCTTTGGCTTCTCACCAAATCTGCGTTTTTTCTAGGAAAAAACGCTCGCGGGCTCATTTACAAACTTAAAGTAAACATACCGCCGGTGGGGAATCACACCCCGCCCTGAAGATAATCAGCCTAAAAAGTAATATCGATGACAAGGATTGTCAATAGATATGTCGAAACCGTGGTTGGGAGAGATGTCAATAAGACTTCACAATTACCTTGGTTCCTATGGTCGCAAAGTTATAGCGTATCCATCTTGCATCATCGACATGCAAGCGCACACAGCCATGACTAATATTGCCGGCAACCACTTCATAAGAACCGTGTAGACCTTGTCCGCCATTAAAAAACATGCAGTAAGGCATAGGCGCACCGCCTCTTGGCAGCGGAAATTTGTGTGAGATACAACTTGGACTACCCAAGGTATAAATGCGAAAAGTTCCCGAGCGAGTATGACAGCGACGATGTAAATCACGACACCAATCAGAGCCAGCCGTTGCCACGCCCGAACGTAGCAACGTCCCAGAAGCATCGTAGGCACCAAAATTATGAGCACGGGGATCAACGATAATGACTTTTTCCATGGGTGGTGAAATGTGGGATGGTGGTTCGCTAAAGCCAGAGTGGCGATGATGATAGCTATACGTATTAAACGATAGACAGAATAAGAACAAGGACAATAGTAATAGCCTCATCAAGCGCATCACTCGCACTCCTCTTTCTTGTTTTTATAATTCTATTTTACGCCAAAATGCGAGAAAGTGGTTAAAACACTAGAGGATTTTTTTTTAAGACATTGATTAATTTAAATTTAATTGCCAAAGGTCATAGGCGAGACACGTTCGCAATCGAAAAAGCCGCTATTTGTCGCAGTAAGCGTTCCATTGCGCGGTTTGCGGCCATGACACCACTGTAGGGTGAGGCATAGCGCAGTGGCTCATCGATGGTGTATTGCCTGGTAGCGAGCACTTGGCTGGTCGTTGCATTGGTTAATTGCATACGCACGCTTAATTGCAAACAAGGATGACGGTGAGTGAAATCTTGTTGTAAACGTAAAATTTGCGTATTTAGCACGTAATCATAGTGACCAGAAAAAGGGAGTGTCACCACGGCATGAAAATAATGCGTCTCTTGCATGGCCTGCACAAGTAAAGGCTGCAACATTTGTGCGGGTGTTTCTGCCCATTGATTTTGACTAAAGTAAGCAATTTGATAAGGTCGCGTGGTGTAGGCCATCATCGTGGTGTTGTAAGCAGCACTGGTTTCCGGTGTCGAGATTAATAGCGTAACGTGATGCGTGCGATGTGTCTCTGGTGTTGGCACAGCATTAATAATATAAGCAGATTGCGCTCTGGATTTAACTGGTGACAACAATGAGCAACTGCTTAGCAAGGTAACACTGAATAAAACACAGAGTAATTTCGGCAACATATTATCCCATCTCATTTCTTTTCTCCTGGACCTAAAGGCGCAGGTTCTGCACCGCGTATTAGCACAGAAGGATTTTGTTTTAGTTCCAAAGCGACCTCTGCAACGGTTCGAGTAATATTGTCTAAATTATTCATTAAACGATAAGTCGCTGGCAAGGTTTGTGCTTCTAGCATGTGCATAGCTTGGACGGTGGATTGCATTAACGGCGTAAATTGTTGGCTCGCTTTCGCGGTATTTTCTAAAATGCGATTAAATTTGTCGCTGTTAGTCGCTAAATTCCCCGTGATTTCTTGCAGACTACGCAAGGTATCTTTAATCATGCGTTGATTTTCCGGATCTAAAACAGATTGTATCGATTCCGATACTTTACGCAAATTCGTCGATAATTGTTTTAGTGCGGTATCTAAGCGTAAAAAAAGCGAAGGCGCAGTCGGTATGACAGGATAAGGTTGGCCTGGTTCTGCAACTAAAGGTCTAAGATCCGTGCTTTTATCTTTGAGGGCAATATAGGTGATGCCCGTTATTCCTTTCGAATTTAACGTAGCAAAGGTTCCTTTGGTAATGGGTGTCGTATTTTTCACACTTAACAACAACTCGACTAATTCAGGATTTTTATGGTTGATCTCGATACTGTTAACGGTGCCAACATTGACGCCATTAAATTCGACAGGTCCATCGACACTGAGTCCCGTCACCGATTCTTCCATGTAAATTTTGTAAATGGAGTATTGATCTAACGAAAAACCCGATGACAGCCAAATAATAGCGAGAATAATCGCCGTTACCAACGCAACGACAAATATCCCGACTAAGGTGTAGTTAACGTTAGTCTCCATTGTCATCACTTTTTGGCATGTTGGTAACTCGCTTCGGCTACTCGTCCTCGAGGTCCGCTGAAAAATTCTTGAATCAAAGGATGAGGATTTTTAACCAACTGAGACATCTTGTCTATACACAATACGACTCCTTCGCCCAAAAAAGCAACCCTATTTGTTATTTTCCAAAGGCTATCTAAATCGTGCGTGACCATGACGATGGTTAAGCCCATGGTACGTTGTAAATTCAAAATGAGTTCATCAAATCCAGCGGCAGTTGTGGGATCGAGTCCTGCTGTTGGCTCATCCAGAAAAATTAATTCGGGATCAAGCACAATTGCGCGAGCAAGTGCTGCACGTTTTTGCATGCCACCACTTAATTCTGCTGGAAATTTAATAGCTGCTTCAACGGGCAAGCCCGCCATGAGAATTTTAAGTAAAGCGAGTTCGCGAATGCTTGCTGCATCAAGCGTCGTGTGTTCTTGCAAAGGGAAACAAACATTTTCTAACAAGGTCAGTGAACTGAATAACGCATTTTGTTGGAACAACACACCAAAGCGGCGTTGTATTGCAAGCAAGGTGCTAGGCGATGCTGTCGTTAATTCGTGGCCAAAAATACGTATCGATCCGGAAGATGGCTGCGTCAAACTTAACATATCGCGCAGCAGCGTGGTTTTACCTGAACCGCTGCCGCCAACAATGCCAAGAATTTCACCGCGACTGACCGTGAGATCGATGCCTTTATGTACCCAGGTATCACCCAAATATGTTTTTAAATTTTTTACTTCAATGATGACATCGGACGTTGTCATAATTTTAACTTACTTAAAATCACCGAGAAAACTGCATCGGCGACGATAATGAAAAAGATGGCGAGGACAACACTGCGCGTGGTATTACGTCCAACACTGTCAGCACTGCCTTCAACTTGCATGCCTTGAAAACAACCAATGCTGGAAATAATCAAGGCAAAAACCGGTGCTTTTAGCAAACCAATTAAGAGATTTTTCAGTGGGATCACGTGAGGGAAGCGATGAAGAAAATCATACCAGGTAATGTTCAACATATTATTTGACATCACCATGCCACCAAAGACACCAAATAAATCAGCCCACATGGTCAGGAGTGGCAGTGCAATAAAAAGGCCGAGTATTCTTGGTAACAGCAATAACTCAGCAGGTGTCACACCCATGGTATTCAACGCATCAATTTCTTGATTCAGTTTCATCATACCGAGTTGCGCTGTAAAAGCAGAACCGGTGCGACCAGCAACCATGATAGCGGTAATCAGTGGTCCAAATTCACGTAACACTGCTAAACCAATCAAATCGACTATGTAAATATTTGCGCCATAGTTACGTAACTGCAAACCCATTTGATAAGTTAACACCACGCCAATTAAAAAAGATAATAAACCAATGATAGGCAGCGCTTGAAAACCGGTGCGATATATCACCATCACCACCGCGGACAAACGCCAATGTGAGGGATTTGGCACAATGCGCAAAGATTCAATGGCGAGTCCACCAATAAAACTAAGATAACGTTGAAGCTCCCTCAATTGTTCCAGGGTATTTTTACCAATAACCGCTAATTTTCCCGGTGCTTTCACCACCGGGAGCGCATCTTCTTCTTTTAATTTGTTACCAACAATTTGAATAAGACTTTGGTGCTTGTCTGAAAAATGTTGCAAGCCAACATTTATTTTTTCTTGTGCAATTTTTTTTTGCCATTTGCTCAACAACCAAGCGCCAGCACTATCCATTTGGCTAATCGCATCACCATTAATAATGAGATCACCACTTTTAGGCCAAGGTATTTGCGCTAGCGTTTTTTCGAGAAGAGGAAGATGTGCAATATCCCAATCACCACAGCAAAATAGCTGTTGTGTTGTCGCATCGTAGTGGGTTGCTTCTGTTGCAGTGGTCATTTAGCCATTAACCGTGTTGCCCTGACACTCTTAACCAAGTCTGCGAACGACCGAATAAAGAAATGCCAATGTAACCTCTGACTTCGAGCTTTTGGCCATTGTCGATGAGCGTCAAGTTGCAATGATAGGTTTTGCCATTTTTTGGGTCGAGAATTTCACCACCGGTCCACTGATTTTGATTATCACTACTTTGTTTTAAATTCTCCATGATGACCATGCCAACGATACGTTGGTTGTGTCGCGCTCCTTCACAGGCGTCACAGACTTCATTTTCAGTTTTTCCCGGACTTGGAAAAATTTTTACAACGCGACCAAACAGACGACCCGATATTTCATAGACATGTAATATGGATTTGGGTTGTCCACTGACATCATCAATTGTTTTCCAAAAGCCAAGGGGAGAGGCTTGATTAGCAGCAAAAGTAAGTGACATGTAACAGAGAGAAAAACACATGAATATGAGCGTAGCAAGTTTCTTCATTAGACAATTTCCTTATGTGAGTCCAAGATAGAAAAAATTCTGCTTTTGATTTCATCCACAGAGCCTGTGCCATCAATTCTGACATAGTGTGGCCTATGCATGCCAGCATCTTGTTTGAAATGAAGATAAAACTCCCGTAAGGGATGGGTTTGCTGTTGATAAACAGCAAGGCGTTGTCGCACGGTTGCTTCACTATCATCGGGACGTTGTATCAGTGCTTCGCCTGTCACATCGTCTTTACCAGCAATCCGTGGTGGTAAGTAAGTGAGATGATAACTGCGACCGGAAGCAGGATGAACACGACGACCGCTTAACCGTTTCACCACTTCTTCTTCGGGAACATCGATATCAATGACATAATCAATCACCGCATGGTGATGCAAAGCCTTGGCTTGTGTCACTGTGCGCGGAAATCCATCCAGTAAAAAGCCGTGCTGACAATCGGGTTGTTGGATACGGTTTTCTACCAACGCTATCATGATGTCATCAGTCACCAAGCGACCACTGTCGACAATTTCTTTGACTTCTTTGCCTAAAGCACTGCCTTGCTGAATTGCAGAACGCAAAATGTCACCCGTAGAAATTTGGGGAATGTGGTATCGCGTGGTGATGAATTTAGCCTGCGTGCCTTTTCCAGCACCTGGGCAGCCGAGCAATATCAAACGCATAATTAGAAACTCCCCTATCACGAACTTTGTCATGCCAGCGAAGGCTGACAACTTTTCCATACCGGGGCTATTTTAATGAGGGAGCTTACCAGTTACAAATCATTTAATGGGAAGACCGTTGCTATATTCTTTTAAAATTTGCAAAGCGCGTTGACTGCCCAATTCATCCCACAGTTCATAAGCTTGCAGTGGCTGTAAATTTGCAATAGGTCGTATTGACTGCAACACATCCATCAAGGTGATAAAATGCCAGGCCAGTGTCCAAAAGAAATCATTGGATTTTTCTGAGATTTCCGCATAAGCGGTGCGACCGAGATGGACAAAATAAGTAATTTTGACGTGGCGTCTTTCTGCAATCTGCGGAAATAAACCCGCCAACAGCAAGCATTGATCACCCACTTGTTGCAAAGAAATACTGCGTTCCTTTTTCCCTAAGCTCAGTGCATCAAGATAAGCAATGCTCATGACTTGCTTCGCGATCTCAGGTTGTGTGGTGTAACGTATCAATAGTGAAATTAAATAATTTTCAAATTCTTTACCGAGCGCAATGGCACAACGCCCTTCAGCATGTTGTATCACCCTTTGCCACAGGGCAATCGCCGTTTTATCAGTTAATAGATACATAACACTCTCCTTATCCTGATAAGCTTATACTTTTATTATAGAATAGAGTTTAGAATAAGATATAATGCCCACAAAGTTATTATATTAAACAGGCAATTATGACAACATACGGCAAAACTTTTTTCATTGCTGATCTGCATCTTGAAGAAAAACGCCCTGAAATAACACAGCAATTTTTGCAATTTTTAAAACGCTGTCTATTTTCAGCGGATGCGCTTTATATTTTGGGCGATTTATTTGAAGTGTGGATAGGCGATGATGATGACTCACCTCTGCATCGTGAAGTGATTGCAGCACTGCAAGCTGTCACTCAGCAGGGATTACCGGTTTATTTTCTGCATGGCAATCGCGATTTTTTAATCGGTAAAAAATTTTTAAAAGAAACGGGTTGCCAATTGTTAATGGATGAAACCAAAATAATGCTTTACAACACGCCTGTACTGCTCATGCACGGTGATACTTTATGTACGCAGGATGTGGTTTATCTGCAAGCACGGAAAAAAGGGCGCAATCGTTTTTATCAAACTTTGTTTTTGTCGCTGCCATTGTTTTTGCGAAAAAAAATTGCTGATAAAATGCGTAACAAGAGTAAGCAACATACTGAAGTGACCGCGGGTCATATCATGGATGTGACACAAGATGCCGTTAAGCAAGTCATGCATAAACATAACGTGCATTTTCTCATACACGGTCACACGCATAGGCCAGCGATACATCAATTTTCGGTTCAGCATAAAGCATACACCCGCATTGTGTTGGGTGCCTGGCATGAACGCGGTCATGCGTTGCTGTGGGATAAAATGGGTGAGAAAAAATTAGCGGAGATTTGAACGTCATAATCCTTGCAATGTCACCGTCAAGCGTCGTTGATGCGATGCGAGACGATGTTCCCAAAGATAAATTCCCTGCCAAACACCTAACGCCAATTGATGTTCAGTAATCGGTATCACTAAAAAATTTTGCGTTAACACGGTGCGCACATGTGATGGCATGTCATCATCACCTTCTGCAATGTGTTGATAGAGTGCATCACCATCTGGAACCAGCCGTTGCATAAAGGCTTCTAAATCCTGTGTTACCAAGGGATCTGCGTTTTCGCAAAAAATTAACGACGCACTGGTGTGATGGAGAAAAAGATGACACAAGCCAGTCGTGATCGTTGACTGCAAAATGTGCTTGCGTATGGTATCGCTAATGTTAATCAGACCACGTCCCGGTGTGTTGCATTGGATGATCGATTGCGTGAGTAACATTTTTTAAAGTGTCAGTGGTTGATAACGAATGACAATACCACGAATATGGATTGCCGATTCGAGTTCGCTCACCAGTTGCCGTGCAGCGACTTGTTTCAGTTCGGGACCAACAAAGACACGTGTTTGCTCACCGAGTGAATTCGATACTTGCTGAATGAAGGCGCGATAGCCATTCGCTCGTAAGTGATTCACCAAACGCAAGGCCGTCGTTTTGTTTTTGAAAGTGCCGATTTGAATTACCCATACAGCATTTTTTAATTTGATGAGACCATTATCATCGAGCGGTGCGAGATTGATGCTGGCACGGGATGGTTTTGGATATGTCTGTTTTGTTGCGACGTGAACAATTTTTTTAATTTTTGTTACTGGTTTTGTAACCGCATTGAGTGCGGTTGTTATCGATGATGCAGTATGCGAGCTAGTCTTTTCTGCGACGGCAATGGATGTGGCCGGTGTGATGGATGTGCTAGTCGCAACGGGCGTGATGGGTGTCACTGGCGCAACATCCGTTGGCGGGCTTATTGTTGGTGTTGCCGTTGCAGTAATCGTCATCGGTTTAATGGTGTCGTCTGGTTGTTGTTTGTTGTTATTTTCAGCGACCTCAGTCGGCGCCTCAACGGTTGGCGTTACTTCATCGGCAATATCTGCAACTTGAGCGGACTGGTCAGGAAACGGTGGTGCTTTGATAACGGTTGCTTCAGCTGTCAGTTCTCGTTTACTTTCAAATAAAGGTAATAAGACAATCACAAGACCTATCACCACCAGTAAACCCAACAATCGATGTTTTGTTCTTCGCTCCATTATTCACCTCAACAATAATTTATCAATGTATGCTATCCGATTTTATTGCATTATTCTGCTGCGGCACTCACTTTTTGTTGAGTGAGCTTTGCCAGCAAACGGGCAATCACCGGTCGTAATTCATTGCGATGCAATATCATATCGATGGCACCGTGTTTTAATAAAAATTCACTGCGTTGAAAACCATCGGGTAATTTTTCTCGTACGGTTTGTTCGATGACACGCGGTCCTGCAAAGCCAATTAACGCATTGGGCTCGGCGATAATAATATCACCTAACATAGCAAGACTCGCAGAAACACCACCCATGGTAGGATCCGTTAACACTGAAATATAAGGAATGCCTTGCAACGATAATTGCGCGAGTGCGGCACTGACTTTGGCCATTTGCATCAGCGAAATTAGCGCTTCTTGCATACGAGCACCACCACTTGCTGAGAAACAAATTAGCGGAAGACGATGCTGTATCGCTGTATTAATCGCGCGAACAAAACGCTCGCCGACAGCAGCACCCATGGAGCCACCAATAAATCCATATTCAAAAGCAGTGACGACCACACCTAAGCGGCATAACTGACCACGCATTACCAGTAGCGCTTCTTTTTCTCCCGTTTCTTTTTGTGCTGCCGATAAGCGATCTTTATATTTTTTTAGATCTCTGAACTTGAGTTTATCTTCAGGACCGACTTCCATCGCTAGTTCTGTTGCCGTGTTGGCATCCAGAAAATAGCTTAATCGTCTGCGTGCAGAAACACGCATGTGATAATCACACTTCGGGCATACCTCGAGATTTCTCTCTAACTCCGAGCGATATAAAACGGCATTACACTTATCGCATTTAGACCATAAACCTTCTGGCACCCCTTTTTTATTACTGGTGCCGGTCCGAATACGGGACGGTAATAAATTTTTAAACCAACTCATAGTGTTACCTATTGTAACGCGCTGACAGAATCTCGCATTATAACAAAAATAGGCTTTGAGACACGGGAAAAATATAAGGCTCAGGATAGCGCACCTGAGTCAGGTATAGCCCATCGGGTGCTGCTGTTTCTGCAGCGGCTTTACGGCTTTTTGCAGCGAGTACCGTTTGCATCCATTCAGGTGGATGATAACCTGCCCCAATTTTTATCAATACGCCTGCGATATTGCGAACCATGTGATGCAAAAAGGCATTCGCCTCAACATCCATCACCACATAATTGCCATGACGCTCAATCTGCACGGCGGTGACATTACGCATGGGTGTTTTTGAATTGCATTGTGAGGAACGAAAGGAACTAAAATCTTGTTCGCCAAGCAGATAGGTTGCCGCTTTTTGCATAGCCTGCACTTCTAATGGGAAATAATGCCAAGTAACGCGCGTCTGCAAAATACCAGGACGTATCGGATGATTGTAAATAATATAGCGATAACGACGCGCAATTGCAGTAAAGCGCGCATGAAAATGATAATCAACGGCGCGAGCGAAACGCACCACAATACCCGGTGGTAAGTAAGCATTCGTGCCCCAAATCCAGGCATCAATGTGGCGTTTTGCACGCGTATCAAAGTGCACGACTTGACCGGTCGCATGCACATTGGCATCGGTGCGCCCGGCACAAAAAAGGTGTATGGGTTCATTCGCAACTTTTGCTAAGGCAGCTTCCAGTGTTCCCTGTATGGTTGGCAATTGTGGCTGTGTTTGCCAACCATAAAAATTTGTTCCGTTATATTCCACACCAAGAGCAATACGCATGCGCTATTACAACGATTTCAATAAACGTTTTGCTTCTTCTTTTTGTGCTTTGCCACCCGCTCGAAGCACAGATGCTAACATTTCTCGCGCCAATTTTTTTTTATCAGCGGCCATGTAAGCATGTGCTAAATCCAATTGCGTTGCGATTTTATCTTCGCCAGCAATAGCGCTGACATCAAGAGATGATGTCTGTGACTGCGTAACACGATGTTTTTCTTTTTTGACTATCCAATACAAGCCGCTGACAAAAATAAAAAATGCGCTGCCTGCAATCGTTAGCAAAAGAAATAAATAACTTTTTAGTAAGAGTAATATCATGCGAATACACGTTGCTCGACTAAGTGTTCAGCAATTTGAATAGCATTTAACGCAGCACCTTTACGTAAATTATCAGCGACTATCCAGAGATTCAATCCTCTTTCGTGCGAAATATCTTCACGCAAGCGGCCAATATAAACATGATCTTTGCCGGCCGCATCTTGAACGGGCGTTGGATAAGGATATTTACCTGTGATGAGCTTGATGCCAGGTGCGTTAGCTAATAATTCGGTCGCTTCTGCGGCAGTGATTTTAGCTTTTGTTTCAATGTGCACCGAGGCAGCATGACCACAAAAAACAGGAACACGCACAGCAGTCGGATTAATAGCGAGCATGGGATCGTTAAAAATTTTTCGCATTTCCCAAACAATTTTCATTTCTTCGCGGGTATAACCATTTTCTTCAAAGTCATCGATATGCGGCAACACATTGAAGGCAATTTGTTGCGAATAAACTTTCGGTTGAATTTGTTGATGAGCGAGCAATTGTTGTGTTTGCTCGGTTAATTCAGCGACAGCTTCTTTGCCAGTCCCCGATACTGATTGGTAAGTTGCCACATTGATGCGGCTAATGCCGACAGCGCTGTATATCGGTTGTAATCCAACCGCAATGGGAATGGTGTTGCAATTTGGGCTCGCAATAATATTCATTTTGCGAAAATTTGCAAGCGCTGCCAAATTAACTTCAGGAATAATGAGCGGCACATCTGCATGATTACGATACACCTGACTTTTATCAATGATGATGTTGCCAAGTGCTGCCGCCTTTGGCGCATATTGCGTCGCGAGCTGATTGCTGACGCAAAAAAAAGCGAGATTGGATTGTTGAAAATCAAAGGTAGCGAGTTCTTGAATAGGATGAGCCTTACCTTGAAACAATAGCGTTTTGCCAACCGATTGCTCGCTGGCAAGCAAATAAAGCTGTTTAATCGGAAATTTTCTTTCTTCGAGCAACGCAAGCAACGTAGTACCGACAAGACCCGTTGCGCCCACAATGGCAATTGAATAAGCTGACATTTACATAACTCCAACAAATAATTTCACTAAGCTTCGATACCTTGCAACCAAACACTGATGGTTTCACCCATGAGCACAGGACAACTTTCTTGCGCAAGATGCAGTTCTTCACCGATGTCGACAATTTCCAAATGAGGAATATGTTCCTTCGCCCACATCACCGTTGCCATGGTGGTGATAAATCCAGGCACTGAATATAGCATTAATTTTGGCAAGGTGGATTGCGTTAATTTCAAAGAATAATCTGCAATTAATTTATTCGCTGAGCGGTCACCCTCTTTTGTTGTGAGGGCCTTCAAATATTCAATGATAGGTTTGCCAGAGCCTGAGGCCAAAAAGGGTTCGCGATAGAGCTGCAGTTCAGCATCGGTTAAGGGGCGCATCACTTGTTGCGGTATGATTTTATCAACAAAATTCAATGGATTCGTTACAATTTCATGAACGATTTCTTGATCTTGCAAAGAAATTAAGTGTTCATGCAGCGGCAGCGATACATCATCATCGTGCAAGGAACGCAAAAAAGCTTCGTAAAAAACCAAACCCTTGCAATTTTTTTCATGCTGCATGGCATAGTGTATCCCGATGATAGAGCCAAGACCCTGCACTATCAGTGTTATTTTCGAGAGACCTAAACGCGCAATAAATTGATCGATGAAATTGATGTGATCATCGAGCGTATAGTCAATATTGGGTTTAGCCGAGTGACCAAAGCCAATTAAATCCGGCGCGATGCAATGACCTAACGGTGCAAGATGCGGCATGATGTTACGCCAAACATGGGAAGACATCGGCGCGCCATGAAGAAACAAAATAGGATCGCCCTCACCTACTTCTCGGTAATGCATGTCAACGCCATTAATATCGATTGTTTGTTCCAAACGCATGTCGCCATCCTTATGCTGCTTGTGCAAAGTCAAACAATTCACGTAATACAACGGAATAAGTCACAAAGCCAACAATATCACTCGATTTCACATCGGTAAGTAATTTTTGCCATCTTTCCATTAAAAATTGATAACGGTTAATCCAAATTTCTATGCGTTCTTCAATATTTTTGTCTTGTTTTTCGCGTAATTTCATCGAGAGGACGCGGGCACATAATTTGTGCTGCACTCTATCCAAATCATCACGAAAACCAGCACGCGCCAATTCATCCCACTGATTTTCTACGACATAGGAATTCATTAGTTCACGCAGCCAATTTAATTCCAAACGATTACCAATAAGATAATAAGCTTTCGCAACGTCAAATAAATCCAAGGAATATTTTTTTGACGCTTCAACAATATCAAGGGATGTGAATAAAGTATTGTAGGCTGCAACATTCTTCGCTAATTTCTCTGGCACTTCTTGTTCTTGCAAATAAGTGACGGCCGTATCAAAGGCTTCTCTGTCAGGACCATCTAATAATTGTGGTAAATGCTTGAAAAGTTCGGTGATGGACGGTGCAAAATCATCAATGGTTTTTTGGATATCAATAGTGGATTTACGATTACGTAAAAACCAACGTGTTGCGCGTCGGATGAGATAATAGAGTTGCAACATCATGCGATATTGTATGTTGGGGCTGACGATATTATCTAATGCACTAATTTGTTTCCAAAAAGTATCCATGTGATAAATATTTTCTGCAATCGTAAAAGCGCGGATGACAAAGGCAGGTGATGCACCCGTTTCACGTTGTAAGCGTTCCACAAAATTGATGCCCATGCGATCCGTAATGCTTTTACATAATTGCGTGGCAATAATTTCCCGTCGCAAACTGTGTTCTTTCATTTGTGCTGGATATTTTTCTCGTAACGGTTTAGGAAAAGCCGTTAATAAAAATTTAGCAAAATAAGGATCTTCAGGCACATTGGTTGCTAAAATATCTTGCTTCAAATACATTTTGCAGTAAGCAAGCAACATCGCAATTTCAGGACGAGTCAGTGGTTTGTTATTTACTTTGCGTTCCAGCAATGATTTTTCGTCAGGTAAATATTCAAGTTTTCTATCGAGCCGACCCGTTTTTTCGAGATCATTCATGTAATGGCGGAATAAATCCATGGTTTGTTGTGCCACGGATGCTTCAAGACTTAGCATTTGTGTTTGATCATAATTATCAACTAGCACCAAATTCGCTATTTCATCCGTCATTTTTTCTAATAATTTATTACGCTCATGTTTGGTCATCTCGCCATTGGCGATTAAGTGATTCAATAAAATTTTGATATTGACTTCATGATCGGAGCAATCAACACCCGCTGAATTATCGATGAAATCAGTGTTGACAATGCCGCCTTGCAAAGAATATTCGATGCGCGCAAGTTGCGTCACCCCTAAATTGCCACCTTCTGCAATGACGCGAGCATTTAACTCCGTTGCATCAATGCGAATAGCATCATTCGTTCTATCACCGACATCGGTATGTGATTCTTGTGTCGACTTAATAAAAGTACCAATACCACCGTTCCAAATGAGATCGACTGATGCTTTTAACATCGCGCGGATTAATTCATTGGGAACTATGCTATCTTTTTTGGTATTTAACACATGTTTAATTTCGGGTGTTAACTTAATGGATTTTGCAAAGCGGTTAAACACGCCACCGCCGGATGAAATCAGTTCAGGATTGTAATCAATCCAGCTCGAGCGGGGCATATTAAATAAACGTTTTCTTTCTTCATAGCTGACTTCTGCATCAGGTGTCGGATCTAAAAAGATATGCAGATGATTAAATGCGCCGACAAGTTTGGTATGTTTTGAAAGTAACATGCCATTACCAAAAACATCGCCGCTCATATCACCGATACCAACCACAGTGAAATCATCTTTCGTTGTATCGATACCTAATTCACGAAAGTGACGCTCAACGGAAACCCAAACACCGCGCGAGGTAATGCCCATTTTTTTATGATCGTAACCTGCAGAGCCACCCGATGCGAAAGCATCATCTAACCAAAAATGATATTGTGCTGCGATGCTATTTGCGATATCAGAAAATGTCGCGGTGCCTTTATCGGCTGCGACAACCAGATAAGGATCATCACCATCGTAACGTACCAAATGCGGTGGCGGAACAATTTTGCCATCGACAATATTATCGGTAACATCGAGCAGACCACAAATAAAAGTGGAATAACAACGAATGACTTCTTTCATGTAATCATCGCGACTCATCTCAGCCGTTGGTGAGCGTTTCACCACAAAGCCACCTTTCGCACCGACTGGCACAATGACCGTGTTTTTGACTTGCTGCGCTTTCACCAAACCCAATACTTCGGTGCGAAAATCTTCACGTCTATCTGACCAACGTATACCACCGCGCGCGACTTTACCCGCACGCAAATGCACGCCTTCAACGCGTGGCGAGTAAACAAAAATTTCATATTTGGGACGTGGCAATGGTAAATCGGAAATAGCGAGTGGATCAAATTTCAGTGAAAGATAGGATTTTGCTTTGCCCTCAGCACTTTGCTGAAAATAATTGGTGCGTATGGTTGCTTGTATGAGCTCCAATAGCCGCCGCAATATACGATCTTCGTCTAAACTTGAGACAGCATCCAGCGTTTGTTCAATATAGGCAAGCAAGTCACTGGGATTAGAATGATCACCTTTTTGATAAGCGAGATCAAAACGTAAAATGAAAAGTTGCACCAATGCTTTGGTAATTTCTGCATTATTAATTAAGGCTTCTTCTATGTAATTTTGACTTAAGGTAAAGCCGGTTTGCCGTAAATATTTGGTATAAGCACGTAACATCGCGACTTCTTGCCAAGTCAAATTGGATTCCAATACCAAACGATTTAATCGATCATTTTCGGCATGACCAAACCAAATTTGCGTGAATGATTCTTGAAAACTATCTTTGATATTACTGATGTTAATTTCTTTGTTAACAGCATAAGTCATATCAAAATCATTGATCCAAACACGCAAGCCATCTTTGAACTTGAGCTCATAGGGGCGCTCGCCAATGATTCTTAATCCCATGTTTTCAAGTATGGGTAGTGCATCGGATAAGACGATGGTTTCTTCAGCATGAAAAAGTTTTAAGCTGAGTGTCTTGCCACCATTGGCGTGAGTGAACAACATATTCAGCGGATTTTCCGTGGATAGTGCTTCAATTTTTTCAATATCACGCAACGTTTCTGCTGGCGAAAAATATTCCGTGTAACTGGTCGGAAACGCTTTTCCATATTTGCTGTAATAACGCAAACCATTTGCTTCGCCATAATGTTCAATCAACTGATCTTTCAAGCCATCAGTCCATGAGCGTGCGACTTCAATCAACTGATTTTCGATAAGTTTGACATTGTAATCCATGACGGTTTTTGGGTTGACGCGAATGAGAAAATGTATGCGCGCTAGCACCGAGTCAGAAAAATACGTGGTGAAGGTGCACTCTAATCCTTTAAACGCATCCATCAATATGGCTTGTATTGTGAGCGCAAGATCGGTGTTAAAAATTTCACGTGGCACATACACAAGACAAGAAAAATAGCGGTAAAAAGCATCTCGGCGCACTAATAAACAAATCCGTTTGCGTTCTTTTAATTGAATAATCCGCATGGTCAGTTCAAGTAATTCTTCGTAGGTCGCTTGCAATAAATCATCGCGCGGTAAGGTTTCCATGATGTGCGCAGCTTCTTTGCCATCATGGCTATCCGGTGGAAAGCCTAAATTTTCAAGAACCTTATCTACTTTATGCCGTAAAAAAGGAATTTGGCGTGGACTTGAATGATAAGCAGTCGACGTGTAAAGACCAATGAAACGTCGTTCGCCAACTAGCTCTCCTTTCTCGTTAAAACGTTTCACACCGATGTAATCGGTATAGGCTTCTCGATGTACAGTTGATGGGGTATTGGTTTTAGCAATGATCAAAATATTTTTTGACAAAGCCATTTTTCGTGCTTGTGGTGGTAGTTCAGCATAACTTTTTGAAGTGGCACCTAAGGTTTCATCGCGCAGCACGCCCAAGCCTGATCCTGGAATAATTTGCAATGCGCGACTCGTTCCATTGCCAATTAATTTGTAATCACGTGCACCAAGAAACGTAAAATTATTATTAATGAGCCAGCGTAAAAAATCTCGCGATTCGGCAACTTCATCTGGATCTAAATCTTGCGGATTTTGTTCTAATTCGTGCAGACAATCTTCCACACGGCTCACCATTTTACGCCAGTCGGCTACAGCAACGCGCACATCTTGTAGCACGCGTTCAATTTCAACATGGAGTTCGACCATGGCTTTTTCATCGATAAGCCTATCAATTTCAATGTAGACCGGTGCCTCGGATGAAGCATTTTTTTCAAGCTCGCCGAGTGGCAATAATCGCGTGATATGATGATGACGATCACGTATCACTTTCAAGCCACCAAAGTGCGCAATAAAGTGAATTTGATAACCATAACGGTTAATGACCATACGAGCAGAATCGACGATAAAAGGAACATCATCATGAGAAAGCTGAATAATGGTATGTGTTGATTCCCAACCATCATTTTCTTTCGTTGGATTGAACACTTTGATTTTTGCTTCACCAGGCGATCGTTGATTAATGAATTTCCAATGGGAAAGCAAAATTGCATACAGCATTTCAATCGAGCGATGCTTTAAATCTTCTACCGAACAAGCAGAATAATAACGTTGAGCAAAAGCAGAAAGTAGAGGAATTTCGTTCTTATTAGCATGGTTTTTTATATAATGTTGAATTTGGTCAATGATAATTTGGCACTCGCCGTTATTAACACCTTTCATGCAGCATCGCTCCCGCTTAGCATTTTAAGTGAGGAATTCTAGACTTATAGGGCGTAAATCTCAACGAAGATATATAGGAATAGCTTGAGCCGGTGTCAGACTATCGCCATTCTTCATTTTAGCTTGCGCCAACGTCACTAAGGCAGTCGCGATGAGATGATCAGCTGACGGCAATAATGGCGGTTGAAACCCTAATTTTTTGATGAGTCTATCGCCATAGACTGGCCAACCATCGCCAATACCATATCCCTTTTTTTCGACTGGGCAGGTAATCGCATCGGGAGCGATGACTTCTTCTTTGCCAACTAGCTGCATGATGCCATCTTGCACGGCATAGTTTGCCCAATAAATTTGCTGCATACGCGCATCGACTGCCACGAATACGTCGCGCACTTGATGAGCCTGAAACGCAGCTTCCGCCAATGCTGCCAGTGAGGAAATACGAATAATAGGACATTTCACAACTAAACCAAGTCCTTGAGCCACGCTACTTGCAATACGAATGCCGGTAAAACTACCGGGACCACCACCAAAGGCAATTGCATCGAGATCAGTTAAATGAATACCCGTCATGCTAAACAATTCTTCTACCATGGGTAAAATCAACTGTGTTTGTTGCATGGGTGCAATTTTGTGTCGAGCGGTAATGTCCTCGCCATGCAATAAAGCGACGGAACAAGTTGTCGATGAGGTATCAAAGGCGAGTAGTTTCATGATGACTCACTCCTTCGTTGGCCATTCTTTATCAAGATACTGCAGCTTATCGTCCACATCCTTCCATTCATCTGCATCAGGCGGTGCATCTTTGATGCGGGTGATATTGGGCCAGTTTGCGGATAACTCGGTATTTAATGCTAAAAATGGCTGATATTTTGCTGGTAGGTCATCTTCAGAATAGATGGCGTTGACCGGACATTCTGGTTCGCATAAGGCACAATCTATGCATTCGCTGGGATTGATGACAAGAAAATTAGGGCCTTCATAAAAACAATCGACTGGGCAAACTTCGACACAGTCTGTGTATTTACAGCGTATGCATTTTTCCGTCACGACAAATGTCATTACATAACCTACACGAGTAAGTTGTTAGCAGAGTGGACAGTGTATCACACTGCATCCACTCTACTCATAATCATGCCCGAGGCCGGAATCGAACCGGCACGGGATTAGATCCCGAGGGATTTTAAGTCCCTTGCGTCTACCAGTTCCGCCACCCGGGCATTACTCTCCATAACGAGAGCGTCAATCGTTTTACGGATATGGATAATCTTCCACATCGTTACTCAAAATCAGGCTGGGGTCGGAATCGAACCGGCGTCCACGGCTTTGCAGGCCGCTGCATAACCACTCTGCCACCCAGCCATATAGCATCTAGAATAAAAAAGCCCCATGGGCAGAGGCTGACTGATAACGGTTATTGTTTCGTTTGGAGCGGGAAACGAGACTCGAACTCGCGACCCCAACCTTGGCAAGGTTGTGCTCTACCAACTGAGCTATTCCCGCATAATTTCAAGAAAAAACCCATTATTTTTTACGATGGGTCTCTTCAATTGCGGTGTCATTCTATCCCGGCACCAAGGGTTGTCAAGTGATTTTATCTAAGCCAATACTAATTGTGTCCATGCCGCTTTTAAGTAAACGCACATGGACCAAATCGTTAATATTGCGGCGATATAAAATAAAAAATAGCTCGAAAAAACAAAAAAGGCATTCGTCGTGTTATCACAATACAACATGAGAACCAAGGCGAACATTTGTACTGCAGTTTTAATTTTACCCAAGTTGGAAACCGAAACATTTGCTCGCTTACCAACTTCTGCCATCCATTCACGGAATGCTGAGACGATAATCTCACGTGCAACAATAATCGCTGTTGGCAACGTAATGAAAAAGGTCGGCACGGATACGACGCCAGATGTCACACTGACATATTTAAATGTTGGCTCGGCAACAATTAGCACTAACGCAATGGAAACCATTAATTTATCTGCAACCGGATCTAAAAAAGCGCCAAGCTTAGTGGATTGTTTGAGATAGCGTGCCAAATAGCCATCGAGCCAATCGGTCAGCGATGCAATGGCAAATAATAATGAAGCAGCTAAATGGGCCCAGGAAACAGGCAGGTAAAAAAAGAAGACCAGCAACGGAATAAGTGAGATGCGTACTAGGGTCAGTACGTTAGGCCAATTAAACATTTGATCATAGGGTCGCGTCATGGAGTATTGCAAATATTCGCTCTGCTAATGAACGGCTAATGCCAGGTACTTTAATTAATTCATCAAGACTAGCATGAGCAATACCTTGAACACCACCAAAATAACGTAGTAAATCACGTCGTCTTTTAGCACCGATACCCGGTATCAGTTGCAGGGTGGATTGCTGTCTTGCTTTATCACGTCGCTGACGATGAGAGGTAATAGCAAAGCGATGCGCTTCATCTCGAATTTGCTGGATAAAATGCAATGCGGGTGAATCTGCTGGAAGATGTAATGACAGTTCATGCTGTCGGTGCAAAGTTTCATAACCCGGTTTGCGTTCGCGTCCTTTGGAAACCGCCATCAAATAAATGCCTTCAAGGTTAAGTTCTGCAAATGCTTTATTAGCGGCTGCAAGCTGTGTTTTGCCGCCATCAATAATCACCATATCCGGCAATGTCGCTTTGTCTTTTTGCAAACGCTTAAAGCGTCGCGCCACTGCTTGTTGAATAGCCGCGACATCATCACCCGGCGTAATCAGTGTGATGTTGAACCGACGATAATCGCTTTTACGTGGTCCTTCACGATCAAAGACGACGCAAGATGCAACCGTTGCTTCTCCCATGCTATGACTCATATCAAAACATTCGATGCGCTCAGGTATATTGTTGAGATGTAACGCCTGCTGCAACGCCATCAAGCGTTGCGCCATATTCGTTTTATTAAAATGATGAGCAGCCAATGCTTGTTTCGCACTCGTAGTTGCCATCGCTAACCATTTCTTTTTTTCACCACGCAGAGGACGTATTACTTGTACTTTATGCTGTGCCTGCTCTGACAACACATTCTCCAACCAATCATGATCAGTGAGATTGGTTTCGATAATAATTTCTTTGGGTATGCTATCTGCTGCCATGGCTTGGCTAAGATAATGCTGCGCGAGAAAAGCGCTCATGATCTCATCTTGATTGGAATAAAGTGGCACGGTTGGAAAATAAGATCGGCTACCTAAGAGTTGACCGCCGCGAATAGATAATAATTGTAAGCAAATAATGCCTGATTCGAGTGCTAATCCGATGATATCAGCATGACCCGATTTAACACTCACATATTGCCGTTCTTGAATTTGTCGCAGCCGATTAATTTGATCGCGCAATTGTCCAGCCAATTCAAAATGTAAATCCTTGGCAGCCATCTCCATGCGTGCTTCGAGTTGCTCAATCACTTCCTGACTCTTACCCTCCAAAAACATCACGGCATGATCAACATCTGCGGCGTAATCTTCTGCAGAAATCAGCTGCACACAAGGTCCTGTGCAACGTCCAATTTGATAAAGTAAACAAGGACGAGTACGCGCTGCAAAAAAAGCATCTCGACAGGTGCGAATATGAAATATTTTTTGCAATAAACTAATTGTCTCGCGAACCGCTTGTGAATTGGGATAAGGACCAAAATAAAGGACGTTTTTTTTCCGCAGCCCACGGTATAAATCAATGCGTGGATAAGGATGCTTAGAAATCATAATATAGGGATAACTTTTGTCATCGCGCAACAACACATTATAACGTGGGCGGTGTTTTTTGATTAAATTGCATTCTAGTAATACTGCTTCGTTTTCGCTGTTCGTCACAGTGAAATCGATATCTTTAATTTGTTTTACCAGCGCGATTGTTTTTGGATCTTTTGCGTGACTGCTAAAATAGCTGGCAATACGTTTTTTAAGATTTTTTGCTTTACCGATATACAAAACTTCGCCATTTTCACCCAGCATTTGATAAACACCTGGGTAAGGCGAGAGATGAGCTAGGAATGTTTTAATGTCGCGCATAGGTTAGGTGTATTAGGATAAATGTGAAGACAGTGCGCGCAGGGATGACAGTAACCACCATCACTCCGTATCGTTTTTCGCGCCTTCAATCATGCCAAGACGCATTGCCATCAGCGTCAATTCCACATCACTATTAATACTCAATTTATCAAAAATACGATAACGATAACTGTTAACGGTTTTAGGACTCAAGCAAAGTTTTTTGGAAATATCTTGTACTTTTTGTCCTTGGGTAATCATGAGCATGATTTGTAATTCTCGCTCAGATAAAAGATCGAGTGGCGATTCTTCGCCTTTGGTAAAACGTTTAATCGCGATTTGTTGTGCGATACCAGGACTGATGTAACGTTGCCCGGAATGGATAGTGCGAATGGCACGTATCATTTCTTCAGGATCACAACCTTTGGTTATGTAACCCGAGGCACCTGCTTGTAGCAGACGCGAAGGATAAGGCTCATCTTCATATATCGTTAATGCCAGAATTTTAATATCGGGATTATGACGCATCATTTTGCGTGTCGCTTCAAGACCGCCAATGCCAGGCATGTGTAAATCCATTAAAACGACATCTGGAACCAATTCTTTTGCTAAAAGGACAGCTTCTTCACCCGAGGAGGTTTCACCAACTACTTTCAATCCTTGAACATCTTGCAGTAGGCGCTTTATTCCAAGACGAACCAATTCATGGTCATCGACTAATAAAACTTTAATCAAAACTGTCCCCTCTGTTGGGTTAACTTGACGGAGAGAGAGGGATTCGAACCCCCGGAGCCCAGAGGACTCAACGGTTTTCAAGACCGCCGCTTTCGACCGCTCAGCCATCTCTCCTAGCTTGCATTATTATCTGGTGATCGCGTTGTAAGCACTGAATATTAACTTTATTTAGTCGAAACGTCCACGAGATTGTGGTTATTAACCTTTATCCTCATGCAGCCATAAACAAGTGCCATTCGCCTGCATCGCTTGCAAATAACGTTGATGATGGTCTATCTCTTCTGGCGATGCGCTTAAAAGAGGCGTATGCAATTTTTCAAGTGTTGAAGGTGTCACAAAGGCAGCTTCGCTGGTTGCCGTCATCTCGCGCTCACTCACGGCATCAAAGAAATTGCCCTGCCCGCCAGTCATAGCGAGGTAGACTTGGGCGAGTAAATTTGCATCTAACAAAGCGCCATGCAAATCCCGTTTGGAGAGATCAACACCATAACGTTTGCAAAGCGCGTCGAGACTATTACGCTGACCAACGTGCAACTGTCGAGCAAGGCTTAAGGTATCTAATACCTCGCAATAATCGGTCACTGACTTGAAACCTTGCTTTGTCAGTTGTAGTTCATGATTAAGAAAAGATAAATCAAAAGGCGCATTGTGGATAATTAATTCTGCATCGATGATGAAATCAACAAAACGTTGCGCAATGGTATGAAACAGCGGCTTATCTTGCAAAAATTCATTACTAATACCATGGACGGCAAAGGCACCTTTATCTACTTCACGCTCAGGATTTAGATAATAATGAAAAGATTGACCGGTTAGTTTACGGTTAATCATTTCGATGCAACCAATTTCAATGATACGGTGTCCATCTTCCACACGGATACCGGTTGTTTCGGTATCCAATAAAATTTGTCGTTTTCGCATCGCTGTTTTACCTTTTTTTAAGTAATAGATTATCAATTGCTTGGTTTGCAACGGCATCCGCACGGTCATTTTCGCTATGACCACTATGCCCTTTTACCCAGTGCCAGCTCATCTCATGCCGACTAGCTTCACTATCTAATGTCTGCCAGAGATCAGCATTTTTAACGGGCTTTTTGTCGGCTTTTTTAAAACCGCGTTGCTTCCAACCTGACAACCACTGTGTAATCCCCTTTTGTACATATTGGGAATCGGTATAGAGTTCCACACGACAAGCATCGTGTAAAGCAGCAAGGGCTTGAATGGCAGCCATTAATTCCATGCGGTTATTGGTGGTATGATCTTCTGCGCCAGATAGAATTTTCTCATGTCGGCCATAACGTAAGATGGCACCCCAACCGCCTGGCCCTGGGTTGCCGCGGCATGCGCCATCGGTGTGGATGATTACGTGCTTTCGAGTCATTTTGATTGTTCAGCGATATGGCTTGAAATGGTGGTTGATATTCGCATACCGCTCAATTGCTGTTTCCACTGCATACGAATTGGCGTCAACGGTGTCACTTGTGCGCGTGCAAGCAACACATAAACACCGCCCAATGAAGAGAAACATTTGCTGAAAATGGACTCTAAAAAAGTTAATTTTTGATGCCAGTGTTGATTATTAATTGGTGGTCTAAAATACAATGTCTCTTGTTTTTCTAACTCAAAATCAGCCAAATGTAACCACTTTTTTACTTGGTAGGCTTCAATAAAATGATTGGACCAGGGCACGGTTTTCTGTGCAGAAAACCGTTTTCTGAGACCAAACACACTGTAGGGATTAAAACCACAAATCACGATCAGTCCTTGAGGCTTAATAATACGGCAGGCTTCTGCTAATAATTGCCGAGGATTATCCACTAACTCAAGCGTATGCGGAAGCAGAACAAGATCGATACTGCCCGTCAAAATAGCAAGTTCATGAAAATTGCCTTCGATATAACTGGTATCCGTTGCGCCCTGGATGAGCGGTGAAAGCAAGCTGTGACAAGCGATGGTTGTTGCTTTTAATAGATCATATTGATTGGGAACACCGACCAATAATGCATGTTTACCGAAGTGATTATCAAGCAAGCGCGACAAATCTTTCGTCTCAGCCTCAATGAGGCTCTCGCCTAAGTAGGTTTGAGTTAACCACTGATTCCAGTGTTGAAGGGTGCGATAGCTGTATGCCAAAGCTTTTCCATCTCCCAACTAATTTTGCTACTATAGCATACTAAATTTTGGCGTACAGTCATTAATCCGTTATATCAACTATCAGGCGTAGACGGTTAAAAATCATCAAAAAATGTTAGTTGCGACTGACTCACTACTGCAGTGTTTGAGGTACGATGTGTGCTTAATATAATGCGACAAGTTTTTTTAAAGCAATTAAAAGTATGCATGCTGTTTGGCTGCATCATCTTCATTAACGCCATCGCATGGGCAACGCCTAATGTTGAAGGAATACAGGTTTATCAACAAAGCGTGCACTTATCACCGGAGCATAAGCAAAAACTGGCTGATGATATTACGCGTTATCGCACAGCCGACAATTTGTGGGATGTATTGCGCGATGAATTTGCGCTACCGCATTACGAAAATACGCAAGCGGTGCAAGCAAAAATTGATTGGTTCATGAATAATCAAGATTACTTACTACGTTCAGCAACACGAGCCGCACCTTATTTGTATTACATTTTGCAACAAGTCAAAAAACGTCATTTACCCGCTGAATTAGTATTGCTACCTATCATTGAAAGTGGCTATAACCCCTATTCTCTTTCCAATGTCGGCGCAGCAGGCATTTGGCAATTAATGCCAAATACCGCAACAGGATTAGGTGTCAAACGTGACTTTTGGTATGACGGCAGGCGCGATGTCATCGCTTCAACGCGTGCTGCACTCAATTATCTTGCTTATCTGCAAAGTTTTTTTGATGGCAATTGGTTGCTTGCGATGGCAGCTTATAATACGGGTGAGGGCAATGTGCTAGCTGCCATCAAACGCAATATTCGAGCAGGTCTTGATACCGACTTTTGGTCGCTACCGGTTGCCCAACAAACCAAAGATTATGTGCCGAGTCTGCTCGCGCTTGCTGTGATTATCAGTCACCCCAATCAATATCCTATTTATTTTCCACCGGTACGGAATGCACCTTATCTCGCGCAAGTTGATACCGGAACGCAAATCAATCTGAAATATGCGGCAACGCTCGCTGGTATTAGTTATAAAAAATTAATGCAATTAAATTCTGGTTTTAATCGGACCTCCACTTCAAATCATGGACCCTATAAATTAGTATTGCCCATCGAGAATGTAGAACAATTCACTGAAAATTTAGCGAGAACACCACTTAGTCGCCAAATTAATTGGTTACATTACAAAGCGAAATCAGGTGATACCTTGCTGACTATTGCGAAAAAATTTAATACATCGACGAGTGCTATTCGCAAATTAAATCACTTGAGTAAAAATAATTTGGCTCATGGCGCCCATCTTTTAATTCCCACTAATGTTTCTGCCTCGAACAATGACATGGAAGATGTTGCGAACAATGAAGTGACAACAAAAAATGTCCGTGCAACAGCACTAAATCAAGCAAGAAATAGTATTTCGAACGCTGCATCATCTCCTTACAAACTGCAACCGGGTGACACCATTTATATGGTTCGTTCTAAAGATACCTTAGCAACGATTGCGAAACGTTTTCATGTGGCAACTTATGCATTGCTAGCGGCAAATCCAGGTCAGCGACTGACACGCGGTAAGCAAATCGTGATACCGACACATCAAAAAAATCTAGAAACTCCCAACCCATTTCTCACCGCAGAAAAAAAATTGCAGCCAGGTGATACCGTTTATATGGTGCGCCATAATGACACCATTGAAAAAATCGCCAGCAAATTTCATACCTCTGCTGCAGCCATACGTCTCATCAACTTAGTGGATAATCAAACGCTGAGCGAAGGTGAGAGATTAGTGATACCGACTCATTTGCGAGGATAATTTGACGTTAGTCATTTGCACAGAGTCCAGAATAACAAAAATATTGTTGCTGCCCACTGCATTCTTCTTTATCCTCCACCACGATAAACGGCCATCGCTGTCGTTTTTTATTTTAATTACATGGAGTGCTACTAACTATGATTAACCCTATAAAAAAAATGGTTCCCTTTTGCTTTTTAACGCTTTCAGCTTTTGCCGCTCATGCTGAAATTAACATTACCAACAACACGAATATGTATGGTACAACTCGATTAGATGGTGGTAGTTGTTCATCAAATATCAGTGGTGGCATTATCAATCCTCACTCAAGCACGACAATTCCGGGATATATCATTGCAGCAAAATGTTGGTTATCCGATTGCAGAGCGACCGTCTATGCAAACAAAACTTGTAATAATCCAGCGGTTGCAGAGATCACCGTCAGCACAAGTGATGGCATTAAGAATGTGATTAACTTAGATGCTGCGCATTATAATTTTCAAGGACACGGTAGTTATTTAACAATTAATTCAGCGAAGAGAAGCTTTATGGAATGGATACGCTCCTTCTTTTAATCTTCAATAATCCCTCCTCATTCCCCACATTGATAAAGTGGGGAATGAATGAAGGGAAGCCGTAAATTTCTGTTGCAACGCAGTTAAATCATATCCCAAACGACTTGGCCACTAAAGACATCGGCGCCACCGTTGACATGACCATTGGTTGAGACAACTTGTGCACCAGTGATTTGTAATGGCGGATGAACTCGTGCTTGAGCAAAGAAGAAATGAGTCCAACCTAAATCAAAACCAACCACTTTCCAAGCTTGGAAATGACCACCGAGGGCAATGACGTAACGATTGTTATCAGGTAACTGCACATTACGCGTGGCATTGCGTACCGGCGTTTGATCAAAACCAAGACCACTTCGCAGCGTAATTTGATCATTCACAAAATAATCAGCACCGACGGTCAAATTCCACGTGTTGCGATAATCTTCAGGAATGCGGACAGCAATACGACCACTTGGCATCAACTGAAATGGACCACCTGGCACCAAACCAGCGACTTGATTCAGCGCTAATGTTTGGAAAGTATTCCACTGCGTGTAGATGACGCTGCCCATGAGAGCCACTTGCGGCCATACTTTGGAGTAAGCACTTAATGCAGTGTAAGGTGGCAAGGTCACATTGGTTGTGAGTCGTTTCGTGTCTATCGGTCCAAAGTTAAATTTGGTAGCGAGTGGTCCGGTGAATTTGCTGGAACCACTGAAATGATGCACCACTTGTGAGTGATAGCTAAGACCAACGCGGGTATCTGGTGTGAATTGATAGAGTCCGCCGAGGTGATAACCATAACCTGTATCGGTTGCAATATTTCTACCTAAACTATCAGCAAGCGGCGTGAGGACGGTCGCAACGTTATCAAACTCCGCACTGCCTTTTTGGATATCAAAACCAGCGCCTAACGATGCTTTATCGGTTACTTTGAAAGCAAGCGAAGGACTGATGTCAATGATAGTGACAGACGTTAACGTGGCCGCATAACGTAACACCGATGTTCTGCCATAATTTGTTTTCAAACCAAATGGCACATCAACGCTGAAACCAAAACCAATACGGTCAGTAATCGGTGCAACATAATGCAAAGCGGGCACCAAACTAAATGCACCGCCCTGTGCTGTCACAGGAAGAGGAATGCCACCGAGACCATTGACGGCAATGTTACCGTTGTATTTAAAAGACGATAAGATGGCAGTTGCACCAAATACAGCTTGTTGGTTTTTAAAACGGATAATACCTGCTGGATTATACCAAGCAGTACTCGCATCTTCTGCGCTTGCTGCATAACCAGCATGATAGTTACCCGTGCTTGCACCATCTTGTTCCCATAATTGAAAAGCCGATGCAAATGCTTCTGAGGGTAAACCAACGACGCTTGCAAGACACAAAGCGGCAGATAGTTGTCGTAAGACAAAACGTTTCATTCTAAGACTCTCCTTATACTTTATTGTTCATACTCCTAATTGATGCGATGACACACAAGATTCAATCTGATTCAAATGTACTTGAAATAGGAGGCACAATAAGGATACCGTATTTGCTAAACAAAACAACTCCTTCAAGGATGAATATGGCAGAAACATCTTCCAACATGATAGCCCTTGGAAGCAAAGCACCCGCTTTTCGCTTGCTAGACACGCGCACTGACACGGTTGTTACGCTAGAGGAACTGAAGTCACCGCTTGCAACTGTCATCATGTTTCTTTGCAATCACTGTCCTTATGTCATCCACATTCAAGCTAAATTGGTGGCGGTTGCTAAAAAATATCAAGCTAAAAATATTTCTTTCATCGCCATTTCGTCCAATGATGTAAGCGCTTACCCTCAAGATGGACCTCAGCAAATGCGCATGATAGCCGAGAAGCACGATTATCCATTCCCTTATCTTTATGATGAAACACAAGCTATCGCTAAAGCTTATCAAGCAGCTTGTACGCCTGATTTTTATATCTATGATCATGCACTCAACTGTGTCTACCGTGGTCGTTTTGATGCAGCTACGCCAGGAAATCAACAACCGGTAACCGGCAATGAACTGAGCGCTGCACTTGATGCAATCATCATGGGACAACCCGTGAGTGCAAAGCAAATAGCGAGTGTTGGTTGCAACATCAAGTGGAAAAAATAAAAGTGTTCATTAAACTGTCGTCAGTATTTCGCTGCGTTTGCAATGACACGACTGGCAAAATAAGGTCTACTTAAATAATGCGTTATTTATCGTCGATACTGAGCGCCAGTCTTGGTAATATTTTAGAATGGTATGACTTTGGGCTTTTTACTATTTTTTCATCCCTCTTTAGTCGTCTTTTTTTTCCGAATGCTGATCCACATGTCGCCTTAATTGCCATGGTCGGTATTTTTTCTGTTGGCTTTCTCTGCAGACCAATTGGTTCATTGATATTTGGCTACATGGGCGATCGTAGCGGACGTGCACGAACACTGCGTCTTTCGATACTGATGATCACCTTGCCTACGCTGCTTATCGGTTGCCTGCCAACCTATAAACAAATTGGCTTGCTTGCCCCGATATTGTTGATGGTCATTCGTATTTGGCAAGGTATTAGTATTGGTGGTGAATATAGCGGTAACATTATTTATCTTGCCGAAATTTCGCCTAAAAACTATCGTGCGACCTTCACTGCGCTCGCGAGCACCGGCGCCAATATTGGTGTGTTGTTAGCCGCATTAGTCGGTATTTTCGCAACGGGGGTTTTTACTGAAGAAGCGTTGGTCAATTATGGTTGGCGACTTCCTTACTTAATTAGCGGCTTAATTTGTCTGTTGATATACCGATTTCGTTTACAAATTCACGAATCCACCGTTTTTGAATATCTCAAACGCAAAAAACAATTAGTGACGAATCCAATTAAAACGGCACTCAAAACCAATTATTTGCAAATATTGCGTACCTTTGGGCTGGTGTGTATGGGTAGTACTTTTTATTATTTTTGTTTTATTTATATTCCACTTTTTCTTACCCAGAAATTACATTTCTCCGTGCACAACGTGTCCGTTTTAATCGCTTCATGCATAGGATCCATGATTATTCTCGTTCCCTTGGCGGGATTAATTTGCGATAAATTCGGCCGACGAAAAATGTTTTTATTTAATTCGCTTTGGATAGCGATTGCAGTTGTCATTGGCTTTCATTTCTTGCAAACCGACAACATACCGACTGTGCTCTTTGTTCTCGCGCTCTTTACCTTGGCAAGCTCTGCAGAACAAGGCGTCACGTCCATTACCGTTGTCGAAAATTTTCCACTGCCTGCACGCTATACTGGATTATCGCTGGGCTACAATCTTGGTAATGGATTATTAGGTGGCACCGTGCCCATTATTTGCGAATGGCTAAGTCAGCATAGTGCCTTGACACTAGCACCGGCGCTCTACGTTGCGGTTTGTGCAGTCATCAGTGGTCTCGTCGTGTATTTTTTTGTACCGGAAACGCGAGGCAAAAGTTTGCAAGAACTACCTCGATAACTAACTCTCCCAAGCCGGTATATCGTCTGCTTTTACGCCCAACATTTGTTGCTGTCGCACAAATTGTTCATGCAACTCAGCAATGCCTTGCGATTTAGCATAATGCATAGGACCACCGCGGAAAGGCGCAAAGCCAGTGCCAAACACCATGCCAGCATCTAATAAATCACCATCGGCAACGACATCTTCACGCAAACAAGCAAAGGCTTCATTCAACATTGTTAGCACGAGCTCCGTTGAAATATCCGTTAGCGGCTTATCATAGCGAACACTTTCCGGCTTAATTTGTTTGCCGCGCTTATCGTATTTATAAAATCCTTCGCCTGTTTTTTTCCCCAACTTATGTTGGGCAACCATTTGCGTTAAACGCTCAGGAATAGGCGCATTAAAATATTCGCTCAAATATTTCGCAACCGAGAGACAGACATCAAGACCGACCGTATCCGCCAAAGTAATTGGACCCATAGGCATGCCAAAATCGGTCATCGCTTTATCAATCGCAGTCATCGGCACGCCATCTCCCATGAGTTTTACGGCTTGCATCATGTAAGGCATGAGTATGCGATTCACTAAAAAGCCAGGATTACTTTTCACTGGCAATGGCAGCTTGTCAATTTTACGGACGAAGCTAATGGCTTTATCCATCGTTTCTTGACTCGTCTGCTTGCCTTTTACCACTTCAACTAAGGGCATTTTTGCAACGGGATTAAAGTAATGTATGCCCACTAAACGCGCCGGTTGTTGTAGCACAGTATTGATTTCATCCAATGGAATACTGGAAGTGTTGGTTGCCAGGATCGCTTGTGGTTTTGCTTTTGCTTCTATCATTTTGAAAGTGCTTTGCTTGATGGCAAGATCTTCGACCACCGCTTCAATGATGATATCGGCTTGCGAAATGCCATCACCGGTTAAATCAGGAATGAGATTATCCATTGCCTTTTGCACCAGATTGGCTTCTTTCAGCCTATCCTCAAATAATTTTTGTGCCCGCTTGATCGCAGGCGCAATATAGCGCGGCTCAAGATCTTGCAAGGTGACCGTCATTCCTTGCAGAGCACACCAAGCAGCAATATCACCACCCATGGTACCAGCTCCAATGACATGAACATGTCGTGGCGAGAAGGTACTGTCTTTTGCCATGCCTTTTAATCTGTCTTGTAAGAAAAAGACGCGCACGAGATTTTGACAGGTGTCACTAAAAAATAATTTGCCACAACTTTTTGCTTCACGAATAAAAGCGGCATCACTATCAACACCGACATGCTCCCAATTATCCAGCACATTAAACAATGCAGGATAATGTAATGGATTGGCCTTTGCGCTCAGTTGCTTACGCATATAATAAGCAAGCAATTGCCGCGCAATTTTTTTGTTGCTCAAAGATTGCAGTAATGTTGCTTCATGCGGCGTGATGGTTTTTGCATGCAAAGCATAATATTTTGCGGCACGAATTAATTGTCGCTTTGGCACAGCGGCATCCACTAAACCGAGTTTTGCCGCGGCTTTTCCGCTAATGGTATGTCCTGACAAAATCAAGTTAAATGCCGCGGTCGCCCCAATCAAGCGTGGCAATCGCACTGTGCCGCCCCAACCGGGATGTATACCTAATTTCACTTCGGGCAAGCCCAATCGTGTTTTTGAACTTTCTTCGGCAACACGGTAACGACAAGCGAGCACCAATTCCAAACCGCCACCAAGACAAAAGCCATCAATCATCGCAACGGTCGGTAATTTTAACGCCTCGAGTTTGCTTAAAATGCGCTGCCCTTCCAGCAAAACCGCTGTTGCATCTTCGATATCTTTAAATTGTAAAAATTGCGCAATATCAGCACCCGCAATAAAGCCTGTCTTTTTGCCAGAAGCGATGATGACGCCACTATGCGTGGTATCGGTTGCAAGTGTTTCGACGATACTGTCTAGTTCTTCCATCACCGCTCTATCTAACGTATTCACCGAGGCATTTTGTTTATCAAAATACAGCCATAACACTTGATCTGCATCGGTTTCTAATCGCCAATTTTGGTAATTGTTTGTTTTATTCATGTGACACCTCGGAGACGTTTTCAATTAGCATGGCACCACCTTGACCGCCACCAATACAAAGCGTTGCGATTCCTTTTTTAGCTTGTTGCCGTTTCAATACTTGGGCGAGATGCAACACAATGCGCGCACCACTCGCACCAACAGGATGACCGAGCGCAATCGCACCTCCGTCGACATTTAATTGTGAGAGACTAATCTTGCCCAAGGATTGCTTTAAGCTAAAATTTTTCTGATTATACTCATCACTTTCAAATGCCAACAGGCAACCTAAAACTTGCGCAGCAAAAGCCTCATTAATTTCCCAAAAATCAATATTATCCGCTCGCAAGTTCAAGCGTTTCATGAGCTTTGTAGCGGCATAAACGGGTCCCAAACCCATTTCAGCAGGATCAACGCCCGCCCACTCCACATCAACTATTTTTGCAAGCACTGGTAAATGATATTTACGCACGGCATCGGCACTTGCTAATAGTAACAATGCAGCGCCATCTGATACTTGCGAACTGTTGCCGGCAGTCACCATGCCAAATTTTTTATCAAAAAATGGTTTGAGTGCGGCAAGTTTTTCTAATGAAGAGTCATGACGTATGCCATCATCTGCTGTATAACAATCCCCTTTTGCAGAAAAAATGGGTAACAGTTCGGCAAAATGATGCTGCTCTTCGCCATTCGCTGCACGCTCATGACTACTCAAAGCAAATTCATCCATTTGTTCTCGGGTAATATGGAAACGATAAGCAATATTTTCTGCGGTTTGTCCCATGGAAAGATTCACAATCGGATCCGTCAAACCATGCAGTAAAGCAATAACTGGTTTGAGAAAAGCAGGACGGAATTCAGCCCACGTTTTGAATTTTCCTTGCCATCCCTTCGCACTTGATAATGACGCTAGCCATTTGGTCATGGCATTGCTATAAAGCAATGGCGCACGACTCATCGCTTCTGTGCCACCGGCAAGCACCAAATCATGTCGGCCCATTGCAATATCTTTCGCTGCGCTATCTAGTGCTTGCATGCCCGAGGCACAATTGCGCTGCACTGTCCAACCCGGAACGGTTTTGCCACAGCCTAAGCGCAAAGCAATCACTCGGCCAATATTAGCTTCATCCGGACTTGGCATCATGCAACCTATCACGACTTCATTGATGTCAGTGGGTGCAAACGGTTGTCGCACCAATAATTCCTTGCCAACATTCACTGCTAAATCAGAAGCAGAAAAGGGACCCGGTTGACCTCGCGCTTTTAAAAAAGGTGTGCGCGCACCATCGACAATATAAACATCACGTTGATAAGAGGGCGTTGTTGCCATTAGTATTTTTCCTTCGTTATGCGATCAATTGATTCAAATCAAAAGAAAACTCATTCACTTTGATAATTTCGTTGCGTAAAATTTCATATTCACTCAACAGTTGAGCTTCGTCCGTCGTTAAAATTCCTGTGCTAGATGCCACTTTAATGCGATGCGCAAAGGAATAGTGTTGTGGAATAGCACCACTTTGCACCGCTTGCTGCAATTTTTTTTGTATCGGTTCGATGGTTGCAACTTGAGTTAATGCGGTATCCAAGCGATGTATCAAATCATCTTGCTCTGCACTCACATAACAAAATCGGGTCACACGATCACGGAATTCAGCAGGCGTGACCATGGTATCGACTAATTTTTTGTGCAACTTATCACTTGGCGCATGATAAGCGCGACCGAAGGGAAAAATAAGCCACTGCAAACAAGTCGCCACAAAACGATGAGGGAAATTACGCAATAGCTCATCAATAGCGCATTGAATTTTGAATAAACACATTTGCAATGACCAACAAACAGTATCGACATCGGTCGCGCGTCTATTCTCATCCGCATAATGTTTTAACACCGCAGAGGCCATATACAATTGACTCATGATATCGCCCAATCGCGCTGAAATACGCTCGCGGCGTTTTAGACTACCGCCTAATAATATCAAACTGGTATCCGCCAGTAATGCTAATGCTGTACTCATGCGTGTGAGTTGTCGTTGCAATTTTTTGATGCGCTTATTTTTTTCGGTAGCGAAAATCAAGCGGCCACCGCTTAAACCATAAGCAAAACTTCGCAACAAATTGCTGACATAAAAACCAGTATGCTTCATCAAAACAGCATCCAGTTCATTAATGGAAGTATCTTTAGCTGTAATCAATTCAATTTCTTTGAGCAAATACGGATGACAACGAATGGCGCCTTGACCAAAAATAATGAGGTTACGCGTTAAAATATTCGCACCTTCCACCGTAATGCTGATGGGAACGGCTAAATAAGCATTCGCTAATGGATTGCGTGGCCCAACTTGTATCATGTGGCCACCGTGTATATCGAGTGCATGCGAAATCACTTGGCGTGCTAACTCAGTCAGGTGATATTTTGCAATAGCTGAGACAATAGAAGGATTGATGTGTTGATCAATTGCACCCGCTGTCATGATGCGCACAGCATCAAGTTGATAGGCATAACCTGCAATATAACCCAGTGCTTCTTCAATACCTTCAAAATTAGCAATGGCTGTATTAAATTGACGACGCACTCTGGCATAGGCGCCAGTCAAGCGATACGTAATTTTGCCACAGGCCGTTCCAAGCGCTGGGAGTGAAATGGAGCGACCAATGGATAGCGATTCCATCAGCATATGCCAACCACGTCCCGCCATCGACGCGCCACCAATAATCCACTCGAGTGGAATAAACACATCCTGACCACGTATCGGCCCATTCATAAAACCACAATACATAGGCAGATGACGATGACCCATTTCGACACCCGGATGCGATGTGGGAATTAAACAGAGTGTAATGCCAATATCTTTTTTATCGCCGAGTAGTTGTTCTGGATCGTACAAATGGATGGCCAAACCAAGCAAGGTCGCAACGGGGGCGAGCGTAATATAACGTTTATCCCAGCTAAGTTTAATGCCAAGTGTATCGACACCATTTAATGGTTGACGACAGACAATGCCCGTATCAGGAATTGCACCGGCATCACTGCCAGCATCAGGACCTGTCAATGCAAAACAAGGAATATCAATGGACTGTGCTAAACGCGGCAAATAATGGGATTTTTGTTCATCCGTGCCATAGCGCACCAATAATTCGCCAGGGCCAAGTGAGTTAGGCACCATAGAACTCACTGCCACACTAATGCTGCGTGAAGCAAGTTTAGTGATGATAGTTGAGTGAGCGAGTGCAGAAAAACCAAGTCCGCCATATTCTTTTGGGATGACGATGGCAAAGAATTTTTCTTTTTTAAGAAATTCCCATACTTGAATCGACAATGCATGATCTTTAAAAATAATGTCCCAATCATTCACCATCGCGCAAAGCTGCTCGACTTGATGATTGATAAAATGTTCTTCTTCTGCCGAAAGCGTTGGACTAGGAATGCTAAATAATTTATTCCAGTCAGGGCGACCACAAAATAAATCTTTCTCCCACCACGTATCGCCTGCCTCAATCGCCGCACGCTCAGTGTTACTAATACTTGGCATTTGCTGTCGCAAGCGTTTTAAAGCCGGCATAACGATGTGACGCTTCCGTAGCGTGGCGAGGTTTCCAACGAGTGCCGCCGCTAAATAACCTACCCATAAAATAAGCAATGACCACCACGAAAGCCAACCAAACACGGATAGCAAAAAGAGCGGCACACCAATGACAATCGTCCAGACAATAACAGAGAATTGAAAAAAAGCAGCTAAAAAAACAAAACCGAGAACAATGAAAATACCGAGGAGATTTGTCACCTGCATACGAGACTCTTTCCTTAAGTTAGCGTTTATCCAACTGTGTCATGAGCAGAGCTCTGGAATTATACTGCTAAGTCTGAATAGCAGTAAATGGATATTACTAACATCAGCAATGAGCGAGAACTTTTCAACCTTATTCAGCAAAATGATATCTTACGACAGCCAACGGTTCTTGCTGTGCTGGTGTTAATGTTGGTGTAGCTGCTGGTTGTAGAAAAAAAGGTGGCAGTGGTGTTTGCCTTGGCACGACTGGTCTCTGTTGTTGCGGTGAAAAGAAAGTGATGGAGGAGGCAGTGGTTTGCGCTGATATTGCTGCGTGTGGATAACACGAACTATCCTCACCCTCTTCTTCTTGAAACGGAAGCGCCTCAAGCGGCATGGATTCCCAAGCCGTTTCTTGATTTAAATGCGCAGACATAGCAGGCATATTATTAGTTAAGCATACATTAGCTAAATTCTTCTCAATAAATTCGTAAAGCGTAGAGCTATCAAAGGGGGAAGCTTCGATCAAAATTTGTTTTATTTCATTACAACGATCAAGGCTAAGTGTAAAGTTACGATTCATAAAAACAGCCAACACAAAGCGGATAAAACTAACATTTTTCTTAGCAATGGCATTATCTAGCGCAATCTCAAGACAGGCCTTTAATGAATGAGGATCATTATCTAATTTTATTAATTGCTTTATCCAAAAATGATTGAAACGACTATCAGAAACATTGATGATCTTCACCACCCTATGTACAAATACTAACAATTTATCGGCAAAAATTTCCCGTATTATCCGTTTGTACACACGCTTTATATCTAATAAAGTCAGAAAATTTTTATCTCGTAAGTCGATGAGGACATGGACAAAGTCTAATGCTTGCTTAGCTTGAAGCTGTTGAAATAAGTATTGAGCGCATTCTTTGCAGTTCTTTCCTTTTTGCTCTATCGCAATTGAGAATAACGTTTGTAATAACGTTATATATTTTGTTGGAGAAAAATCACTTCGCTCACTAAGCTCCGCAAGGAGAAGTTTTATTGCTCTTAACTGACCATGATGCGTTGCCGTTTTCAAAGCCGTTTCTATGCAGTCTATTAATTGTAACGCACTCAGTCGTTCTTTAAATGCATACATTAAAAATCGAATGCTCGCTACGCTGTCATATTGAGCAGCAATGGATAAATGAGCGATTTCCACCTCCTTTAGTGATAATAAAGATTTTAGTAATGCAATTTTATCAACGGAAATGGCGAAAGTGACTTTGCTAGCTCGAAATTCGCGCTGAGTAGAGGCATGATGCGAGAGCATCAATTTACGCTGACCGCGCGTTGCTATTTGCCAGCAATCAAGATCAGGTATCATACCCGCGTTGAGCAAATAGTTAATGATAGGTATGTTGATGTTGATTGGCCTTTTTTTAAGGAGCCAGAATAACAATGAATTTCCTTCAGGTGAAGAAGCCTTACTCAGAAAATTAGCAATAGCCATACTGTCAGGATTTTCAGAATATCTAAGCGCATAAAACAGTGCTGTTTCATGACTTTTATCTAATTCATCGACGTCAACACCAAAGTTCTGTACCAAATAGCGAACAGCGCGCATATTCCCTGCTGCCGCCGCATACATAAGCGGTGTGCGACCCAATCTACTTTTCAATGTCACATCATCTGTATGAAATTCATCGCGAAAATAATTTAATATTGTCAAATGCCCATATTGTGCTGCATATAAAACGAATTGGCATGGATTGCTAACAAGCGCTTCATGAGCGGAGGAAATATCTAATCGTTGTGGATTGCGATAGCGTAATGCTACATCACTCAGTAATAGTTGATGTAGTGTCGTGTAATTTTTTGGCAGCGAAGTGAGTGCCATATTTCGATGCAAAGGGAATCTTAAAGGTTTATTGCTAGTTGCTCGTTCGTAGGCAACTTGGCGTAATACTGCATCTTTTTTCGCGAATCGTGCAAGCTCAGCTAAATGATGATTGACCAAGTACAGCGTGCTTAACTCAGCGAAGGATAAAAAGGTCATCGCATGATGTAACATTTCTCTTGGTAGTAGTATTTCTATCAAGGACGTCATTTCGTAAGGTGTATCACTTGCTGATTCGTCTAAACTGCTTGCACCAACCACTGAACCAGGAATATCGCTATCAGCATCGGTGAATTGCTGCTCTTCTTCTTCCTCTTCTAAGCGAGGCTTTTTATGCTGCTCTTCACGTTCATTACGCAACGCATTTAATAATGCTGCTTGCTGAGAGAAGTTGTCTTCTGTCTCTTTTGCGTTGTGGTGCTTTCGCTTTGGTGTTGATCGCATGATGTTGTTCCTCGAATCGTGTTTTATAATTTTTATTAATTGTACTGGAAATGGCAATGTTGCTCAATAATATTGCATTATAATCACTGGCGCGAAACATGGGGTCGTTATAAATCCAGAAAATCTTTTAATGCGGCTTTGACTTCCTCGATCAAATCTTCCGGCAACATGCCAAGTTCTCGGCGAAACAGGCTATTATCCCAAGCCAGAATTTGATCCACTAACACATCGCTCGCATGACTTAACCCTGCCACACCTTGAGGAATTTTTATGCGCAATGGAAAAACATCAGCCACTATCACTTTCGATGTTAAAGGCATCACCACGGTACTTTGAAGACCTGCCTCTGCAAATTCGTTAGGTTGAATGACCAAGCATGGTCGTTGCTTTCCCGGTTTGGTGCCGATACGTGGCTCTAAATCGACGGAGTAAATATACCAGCGCTTTGGAACGATCACTAAGATTTTATCCTTGAATGTGGTTGAAATTCTTTATTGATTTCATGACTGCTTTTAGCAACCAACCTGGCTGCATGCTTCCAGCGTTTGATGCGCTTTACGCGTTCCGCCTCTTTCTCAAGTAAGGCGAGTGCCGCTCTAATAACATCAATTTTTTTATGAATACCAAGATCCTTTTTTAAGTGATCTATTCGTTGATTATCTTTCTCTTGTATCATCAAGGGTATGCCCATTGCCATTTCCTATATAAATTAATATATCTATTTATATATTATAAAGTATATCAAATATAAAAGACAGGTCTTTAAATCAATTTGACCGAGCGTAATGCAGCAAGCTCATTCGCAAAACATGCCACCTCACTTGCCCTTGATTTTTCACTACACATCATCCATATTACTAATTATCGATCGATAACAAAAAGGTAAGAAAATGTATATCGCCACCATGTCTTCCAAATTTCAAATTAGCAAATGCATTTGAACCCTACCTGAAGCACCCTGCAGACTTAATTATTCCAACGCTAATCCAATATGAACTTTATAAGTGGATATGTCGCGAAAAAAATCCGGCTTTAGCCTTAGAGATCATTGGCATTACCGAAAATGAGCAAGTCATTCCATTGGATACCAATCTTGCTCTTTGTGCAGCAGATATCTCAAAAGAACATGCGCTCGCCATGGCAGATGCCATTGTGTACGCTACCAGCTTAAATCAGCAGACTTTATTGATCACAGCAGATAAACATTTCAAGCATTTACCGCAGGTGAAATTTTTTGAAAAATAAACCAAATGAAAAAATAGATCGCATTTTGTTCACGCTTCCCATTCCTATTTCATGACACCTTCATTCTGTCCACAGATTCTGTGGATAACTCTGTGAGTAAGCTATCGAAAAGTAGTGCAAAACAGCTTGTATCAGGACTTCTTATTTGAAGCGCATTAAATACACACATGTAATTACGTACTAACAATCAATCACTTACATAACGAATAGTGAGCTAACTTGTTGATCGTAGATATATTTAGAGGAAAAGTAGCGAAAACAAGCTGTTGTGCACAATAAGGTCTTGTGAATGATTAAATCTCATTATCATAAAATGTTTGCAAAGCATGCATCATGCTTGCAGCAGGCGAATGCTTGGCAAAACGAGACTGCATATGGTTAGTCCATCGTCCTGTTTCAAGATTCACCAATATGGGCATACGCTCATGTTGATTTTGAGGATATAGCGCCAATATCCATTGTTGATAAATAACGGCGTATTGTTTGCTTTCCATGATGAGTTGGTTGGTTGAGTCTTTGACGGTGAGACGGGTAGTTTTGGGATCCACTTCAAAATACTGTATGCCTTCGAGCAGAACTTTGCGCATTTCAGGATGAACGGTACGGATAGCTTCTGGCGTTAAATCGCTTTCAAGGAAAAGTGGCGCACGTCGCAACAGTGCTTTTTGCTTGCCTTGAATCACCGCCGCCAACGAAATGCCATCTGATGCGACGATGGGTAGCTTAATGAGTTGTAAGAGCGTGGGCTTGATGTCGATGAGGGCAACCATGTCGGGGATGGCAGCGATGCGCTGTTGCCCTACGCCATACAGTTTAAAGGCCAATAGCGTGTGATATTGCGTCAAGCCGAGCACGTCTGTGCCATGGCCTGCGGATTGGTTCATGCCTTCATTTTCAAGACTTGGCGGATAAAATAATGGTGCGGCAACAACACTTTTCATTGTTCGCGATACATACAATTCTTTTGTTGTGGCACGATCACCCATTAACTCAAGCGCTTCGCCATGATCCGATAACATCACGACAATGGCATGATCCAATAAGCGATAGTCTTTGAGCAACGCCAGAAAATCACCCACTTGTTGATCCACACGGTGTATGGATTGATCGTAGCGCTCAACCACGCTGAATTGACCTCTGGGCGAATTCGCATACAGAAAAGGATAATGACTAAGACAAAAATGTGTGGCTAAAAATAAAGGCTGCGTGCGCACCGCATCGAGGTGTTGTCGTATCGAATTCAAAAAAGTATCGGGATCATAAGTAAAACTCACCGGGCGATTTGCATAGCTATAAGGAAACAGCCATTGCCCCAGTAACGTATTGACCAGTAAATTTGAAAATGGAAAATCATTTAATGAACCAACGACAAAATCATTAAATCCCATGGGTGCAGTTACCACACGATCAAAACCATAACGTTGTTCGATATTGCTAAAGCGTGTTTCATCGGTTGCATAAATAGTTTGATAGCCATGGCGTTTTAAAATCGCTGGCAACAAGTGAGAAAAATCGCTGGCTTGTTGCGGTGCTAAATTGGTGCGTAGTCCCATGTGTTTTGGATATTGCCCCGACAATATGCTTATCCAAGAAGGAAAAGTTCGCGCAAGCGGCGTCACCGCATCACTGAAGACTGAGGCTGTATTGAGAAAAGCATCGAAGTGTGGCGTGATGTCGTCATGACCAAAATAACTCAAAAAATCAGGACGCAAAGAATCCACACCAATAATGATAATGTTAGGACGTTCGCTGCTTGCACCATCTTGATAAATTAACGGCGCTGCGTGATACCAGCGCAAAACTATGGTGAGTAGAAGACTGCTTAAAATCAGCAAGCAGAGATTAAAAAGAACCGTCTTTAATCGCAGCAACAGCAACATCGTTCGCAGTAATTGCACGAGAGCAAGCGATACCACCAATAAGCAACAAGCCATCAAAAAAACAAAAACACCATGCACTATGTCAGGTGTCACTAAAAGTAGCGACGATAAATCAGAAAATTTTGATGTCGGAAAAAAATATTGATTGGCAACCATCACTGTCAGCACGCCCATCATCCAAATTGACATTCCTAAAATTAATTGTTGTGATGTGTGGAATAATTGCGCCACCAATAACGTTAGCACCCATATCAAGACGCAATAAATCAAATGCAGTGCGAGTTCTGCTGCAATAAAATATAAAATACCGGGCAATACACTCAATGGAATATGAACTTTACCGGCGATTTCGGTGAAATCTGGGAGATAGGCTTTATTACTCTGCACAAAAAAACTGAGCTCCAATAACAAGAAAAATCCTGTTAGCATCAGCAAGTAAAAAAAAAGATCTTTGTTTTTGACGGAGCTTATATTTTTAATTTTCATAAATTTTAGTGATGTTATTGTGTAATTTAATTTGATCCTCTCACTAATTCCGCTGATGTAAAATCATCAACTGCAATGACTTTTTTTCTCGCCTCATCTGCTGCAGAATAAATAGTAAATTGTTCTGCACTAATAATTTGTTGATCAAACGCTGCTTTTGCTTGCTCCATCAAGGTGTAGCCATTAATAGTCCCCGCTTTTTTCGCCGCTTTAATTTCTTTTTCGATGGGTTCTGCTGCGATGGTTTTAAGCAAGGCATCTTGCACCGATGCTAAAATATTTTCTTTGACATCGGCAATAAAAGCACCTTGTGCCAAACGCAGTCTGGTATCCGTCGGCGCCATTAACAATAGTGCAATTTTATGGTTGAGTCTGTCTCTTGGTTTTGAAAAACGCTCGCCCAGCGGAAATATCAGCACTTTCAGTAATATTGCTAGCCCACGATTAGGAAAATTTTTGATGAGTTCATCAAAGCGTTCTTGGATTTCGAATAAACAATACAAACAAGCAAAACGCACCACCGGTAAATCATCGCTATTTTCACTATCATCGTGATAAAATTTCAACACAGCTGATAAGAGATATAAATAACTTAAGATATCGCCTAAACGTGCAGATATGCTTTCTTTACGTTTTAAATTACCACCCAAGACCAACAAACTCACATCGGCGATCAGGGCAAAGGCCGAACTAAAACGTGTCGCTTGTTGATAATAACGTTTCATTTTTGAAGTAGGTGTCCTCACCAAAAAACTACTGGTCAGCCCAAGCACGAGCGAGCGCACCACATTGCTGATGCCAAAGGCAACGTGTTTCATCACCGCTTTATCAAAAGCAACGAGGGCTTCTGTTGCATCTGTTAAACGCGCTGCTTCTAGTTCGGCAAACACATAGGGATGACAACGCATTGCACCTTGGCCAAAAATAATCATATTGCGCGTCAAAATATTTGCGCCTTCTACCGTAATACCTATGGGTGCCGCTTCGTAAGGACGACCAATATAATTATTGGGACCAAGACAAATGCCTTTGCCACCATGTATGTCCATACCATCGCAAATAACTTTTCTGCCAAATTCAGTGATGTGGTATTTAATGATGGCGGAGGCAACGGACGGTTTCGCACCATGATCAATGGCGGCGGTCACCAAGGTACGAGCTGCATCCATGATGTAAGTGTAAGCGCCGATGCGGGCCAATGGTTCTTCTATGCCTTCAAAGCGACCAATGGCTGTATTAAATTGTTTGCGTATACGCGCATAAGCACCCGCTGCATACGATAAAACTTTTGCACCACCCAGTGCACTTGCTGGCAGCGAAATGGCGCGTCCTGTTGCCAAACATTCCATCAACATTCCCCAGCCTTTTCCCGCTTTTTTGCTGCCACCAATTATCCATTCAATAGGAATGAAAACGTCTTTTCCCTGTATGGGACCATTTTGGAAAGGCGTATTGAGTGGAAAATGGCGTCGACCAATCGTCACTCCTTTCGTGTTACGCGGAATCAAGGCGCAAGTAATTCCAACATCTTCTTTGCTCCCCAGCAACTGATCAGGATCATATAATTTAAAAGCTAAACCAATCACTGTCGCAATCGGCGCAAGGGTGATGTAGCGTTTATCAAATTGCAGACATATTCCTAATTTTTTTTCTCCCTCGTGTTCTCTAAAACAGACCACGCCATGATCCGTCATCGAACTCGCATCGGATCCCGCTTCTGGTGATGTAAGTGCAAAGCAAGGAATTTCATCACCTCTGGCAAGACGCGGTAAATAATAATTTTTTTGTTCTTCCGTTCCATACTCCAACAATAACTCAGCAGGCCCCAAAGAATTTGGTACGGCAATCGTTGATGACAGTGTGATGCTATGACCACTGACTTTCGTTAAAATTTGCGAGTGCGCGTAAGCTGAAAATTGTTTACCACCATATTGTTTCGGAATAATGAGCGCAAAAAAACCTTGTTCTTTCAGAAATTGCCAAGCCGTTTCTGGTAAATCAGCTAATTCGTGCGTGATAGTCCAATCGTTAGTCATTCGACAAAGTGTTTCAACAGGACCATCGATGAAGGCTTGTTCTTCAGCGCTGAGCTTGGCTTTTGGTTGCGCTAACAACGTTTGCCAATTGGGATTGCCGCGAAATAAATCGCCTTCCCAAGTGACTGTTCCTGCAGAAATCGCTTCCCGTTCGGTTCGCGACATGGTTGGCATCACGGTGCGATAAAAATCCAGCAAGCGTTGACTGATATAACGGCGTCGCCAAGCGCTCATATTGAGTGGCACAAAGAGCACCAGAAAAATAATCCAGCCGATAATAATCCCAAATGTACTACCACCAAAAACACTGGCAAAAATCAGTAAGAGAGCAATACTGCCCGTCCAAATAATTAATGCTGCACGGTGATATGCAAGGACGATACATGCAAACAAAAAAGCCATCAACCAGCCAAAACTCAGCATAGACTATTCCTTTAGATGATTTAAAGACCGTCGACAGCATATATCCCCGGCACATTACGCAAATATTCTTCGTAATCGAGGCCAAAACCAAATAAAAAAAGATTTTCGGTTTTAACGCCCACAAACTCTGGCTCAAAATTAACACCCGGTTCACGTTGTCGATTCTTACTGACCATGACAGCGGTGTGTATCGCTTTTGCTTTTGCCTGCTGACAATAATCGATAATGGCAGCGAGTGTTAATCCACCATCCATAATATCATCGACAATTAAAACCGTGCGATCTTTTAAACTCATGCGCGGTTCAACTAGCCAATGTAAATCACCGCCACGCACACTGCCACGGTAACGGGTGGCATGGATATAATCAATTTCCAGGGGAAAATGCAGGCGAGTGACGAGGTGTCCTGTGACTATCAGTGCACCGGTCATCACGCATAAGACGAGTGGACGTGTGTCTTTTAATTTGAGGGTAATGTCATGCGCCATCCTATCGAGTGCTTGATTGACTTCATTAAAACTATAAAGACAGGTCGCTTTTTTCAGTATGGATTGAATATCATCTTTGGTTTGCATACAGTTCTCATTCATCTAAAAAGTAAGTTTGCGCTGAATTGTTTGAAAGCGCTCGGTATTTTTATAAGGTTGTGGTTCAACCATAGCAGCGAGCAAGCCACCCCATTTTGCTTCCGCCAGTTGATGTTTATCGGCGGCTAAACTATCTAACACTTGTATCACGCCAACACGTTCATTACAAAGCAAGGCAAAATCGCAACCGGCCTCGCGAGTCGCGACGACTCTATCGACATAATTCGCAGAAATATTGGCGCCTTCCATGCTCAAATCATCACTGAATATCACGCCGTTAAATCCCAAATGATGACGCAAGATATCCTGTAACCATTTACGTGAGTAACCAACGGCGTTTGCATCTATTTGCGGAAAAACCAAGTGGGCGGCCATCAATGCCATCATGCCGTTTTTAATCATACCAGCAAAAGGCAAAATATCTGCTTGTTCGATTTCTTTGAGTGAACGTGTATCTTGAACTAGCGTTTTATGTGTATCAAAAACGACTGATCCATGTCCTGGAAAATGCTTGCCCGTTGCTGCCATACCCGCTTCACGCATACCTGCCACAAAAGCATTCGCTAAGTGCAACACGATGTCAGGATTGCCATGAAAAGCACGGTCACCAATGACACTGCTGATGCCTTTATCAAGATCGAGCACCGGCGCTAAACTGATATCGACTCCCACAGACAATACTTCCACCGCCATGAGCCAGCCACATGCTTCCGCCAAGGACAAGGCACGTGCTGATTCCGTTTCATACAATTTGCCAAAACTCGCCATGGCAGGTAATAGCACAAATTCTTCTTTAAAACGCTGCACCCTACCGCCTTCTTGATCCACCATGATGAGGAGTGGCGCTTTTCGCGAGGCACGGATGGCAGCGCACAATTGTTGAACTTGATTGCGTGAGACATAGTTACGTGCGAATAAAATAACACCACCGACTAACGGGTGCTGCAGCAATTCGCGCTCTTCAGCAGTCAGCACATGACCTTCAAGATCAATGATGAGTGCGCCAATGTGATTCGTCATCTTATTCCTTCATGTTAGTTGTGACAGCGATTAGATTATAATGTTGTTTCCAATGCTGAGCTACCTTGATAACATCGTTCATCTTAATTTTATTGTGCAAAGACAACCACAATGACCGACTATAAAGATCTCATCACGTTACGTGATTTTATCCGTGTGGCGACTTCCCGTTTTAATGAAGCAGGTCTTTATTATGGCCATGGCACGGATAATGCTTGGGATGAAGCCGTTGCCCTCACCTTGCATACCCTACATCTGCCACATGATGTGCATGCAGCAGTCTTCGATGCTCGCTTAACCGAGTCAGAGCGACAAAAACTGGCGCAATTAATTGATCAACGTATTCATGAGCGCATACCACTTGCCTATCTCACCCATGAAGCTTGGTTTGCTGGTTTATCATTTTACATTGATGAACGTGTGCTCATTCCTCGCTCGCCACTTGCTGAACTCATCGAAAATCAATTTGCGCCTTGGCTTCAAGTGAATGACATTGAGCGCGTTTTAGATTTATGTACTGGTAGTGCTTGCATTGCGATTGCATGCGCTAATGCATTGCCAGAAGCACAAGTTGATGCCAGTGATTTATCTAAAGATGCATTAGCTGTTGCGAAAATTAATGTGTTAAAACATGAAATGGAAGATCAGGTACATCTTTATGAATCGGATCTCTACGCTAATTTGCCAAAGAAAAAATACAATGTGATCATCAGTAATCCACCTTATGTTAGCGAAGCAGAAATGGCAAATTTACCGGCCGAATATCGCCACGAACCGGCTCTCGCACTGAGCGCAGGTGATAGCGGCATAGATTTTGCCGTGCACATTTTACGCGAGGCGCATCATTATCTTGAACCAAAGGGCATACTCATTGTTGAAGTCGGTAACAGTGAACACGCCTTGCAAGCACAATTTCCAGAACTACCTTTTACTTGGCTAACCTTCGAACGCGGCGGTGACGGTGTCTTTTTGCTGACAGCAGAACAGTTGGCATCGAAAGCGGTGCGTGCTGCATTAGATCAATAATAATTGATTACATAGCGCAAGGAGAGGGAATCATATTAAGTCTATTTCCTCATTACCAATGGCTTAGGAACTTCTTCTTTGCGTAATTTTTTGATTTTTTTATTAGTTCTTCTAGGAAGATCATTACAATAAATCAGAGTGCCCATCCCAATCGATGCCGGAATAATACCGCTAGCAAAGCCAGTAGCTATTGTTGCGCCAACAGGAATTAGGGTTTTGAGTGCTATACCCAAACCAATTGCCAATCCCACAGAAGGGAACATTACGCAGAATGATGAACCAAAGAGTGCAATAATAAAACAAGGCTCATATTCTCTATCTTGAATGCAAGTCATTTTTTTATACCAATAACCTTCTTCTAATTCGTGTATCTCACGTTTGATAGCAAAGGGTCTATTGAGTATTTGTCTAAGTTCACCATAAGTTCCTAACTTAATTTTTTTCTTAACTGCATCGTCACTTTCATCTTGTTGTTCAATTGAAATAAATGTTGCATCTGCAATACGATGTGTTTTTCTATTGGCCATCGCGAAACGCGCTAGATTATGCAAATCCTTTTCTTCAAGCTTTTCTTTGCATGGAACGAGCTGTTCTGCAATTGCTACAGCGAGTTCTTCTGGGAGATCATCAAAAAAATAAAATTTATGGTCTTGAGGTTGCTTGGTATGAGATGCATCACTTTCGCTTTCCGCACCACTTTTTTCCATACCTTCCTCTTCTTCTGGCAGTTTAGCGAAGGGTTGTGATGCATTACCGTAATCCCGATAATCCGCATTGACTATTAATAATTCTAATTCTTCACCATCTTTTTCTTTACCTTTCTCATTGATTCCACTTTTATCGCGTGTGTTAAACATGGTATTTATCCTCGTTTCTGTTTTATGTTGTGGTGTAAAAGGTACTTGAAATCCATTATTGATTCAACGCGACCTTATTTTTGGGGTTATAGCAAGAATGAAGCTTACTTATTCAATGGGTTAGCTTTAGCGGTGTTGTCATGGCGCAAGTAGCAATGGGAGAGTATTCACCGAACGTGTCATTGCGAGCGTGAGCGAAGCAAACCAGGTTTTTTTGCTGCTAAAATAATGAAGGTCGTCCATGTTTTTAAGGCATTATCAGAGTTTATACCTCACTGCAAAAAGCCTGGTTTGCTTCGCTCACGCTCGCAATGACACGTTCTGTGAGTACGCTCAGCAATGGCAACATTTATAACCATCACATCAAAGCAATTTTATGCGCAACGCATGGATTTGCGCTGGCATCATATCGTCAACCACCGCATAGATTTGTCGATGAGCGGCAACTAGGCTCAGTGCTTGCAGACAATCCGCGTGTATGATCACAGCAAAATGTCGACCACCACCTTGATGACCAGCATGCCCCACGTGTTGATCACTTTCGTCTATGACTTCTAAATGTGAGGGAGAAAAAGCATCACGTAGGCGCTCTTCAATGATTTTAGTGCGCGTAACAGTTGTCATTTTTCCGTTTCCGTCATGTAGCGCATTAAATAACACGCTTGCAGCAGACTAAATAAAAATAATGCGCTGGTGATACCGTAAAATTTAAAATTGACCCATTGATCATTATTAAAATGATAAGCAACATACAAATTAATGCCGCCTAAACTCAGGAAAAATAACGCCCAAAGCACATTTAATTTTTTCCAGACGAATAGCGGAATCGTCCCCTTACCTTGCAACATACTTTCCATCATGCGCTGCATCAGCGGTTTTTGACTAAACAATTGGCTGCACAAAAGAATAATGGCAAATATCCAAAACACAATGGTCGGTTTCCATTTCACAAAAATCGGATTGTGAAAATAAAGCGTCATGCCGCCAAATAAAAGAAAAACCGCCATGGTAATTAATTGTTTACGGTCCCATTTATGCGTCACAACGCGCGTCAACATAACTTGTATGGCGGTTGCCACAATGCCAACGCTCGTCGCCACATACATGCCATAGAATTTAAAGGCGAGAAAAAATAAAAAAACCGGAAGAATTTCATAGAGTAATTGCATAAGCGTTCTTAGTCTCCATTAACAGTGATGAGTTTTCTAAAGGGCGCTAAATAAGTATAGGTGATAGGCACCACAATGAGTGAGAAAAGCGTGCCGAAAAGTAAGCCGCCCGTGATCACCAAACCAATTTGTTGCCGGCTTTCTGCACCGGGTCCAAATGCAAGCGCCAGTGGTAAGGCACCTAACACCATTGCAGCGGTGGTCATTAATATGGGACGTAGACGCAGTAATGATGCTTCTATCACTGCCTGATGTATCGACTTCCCTTCGCGGCGCAATCGATTGGCAAATTCTGTAATTAATATGCCGTGTTTCGCAATCAAGCCAACCAGTGTAATCAAGCCAATATTGCTGTAAATATTCATGCTGCCACCAAATAATTTCAAGGTTAGCATCGCACCCACCATGGCGAATGGAACCGTAAAGAGAATAATGAGTGGATCGATGAAACTTTCAAACTGTGCCACCAACACCAAATAAATAAAAATCAACGCGAGGACAAAGGTAAAAATAGTTTTACCACTCGACTCAAGAAAACTTTTTGCTTCGCCTGTGAAAGTAAAACGAACATCTTCCGGTAAATTTTCTTTGGCAATTTTTTGTAGCGTTTGTATCGCATCGGCTAATTTAAATTGTGGTGCTAAGGTGAGATAAATCGTATCTGCACGTAATCGCTCAAAATGATGAAACAATTCTGGCGTCGTTGCTTCATGCACAGTCATGACGCTTGATAATGGCACCATTTCATTATTCATGTTGCGAACGTAAAATTGTTGGAAAATATTGGGATTTGCCAATGCAGATTCACCGACTTGAACAATAATATCAGCATCTTCCATTTTACCAACGATTCTGCCACCAATTAATGTTGATATGGTATTCGCAATATTGGGAACCGATACTTTGAGATCAGCTGCGCGTTCTCTGTCTATGTTAATTTGGAATTGTTCGTTGTCCCATTTCAATTTATTTTCTGCATGGACAAAGCCAGGCACTTTTTTGATGGCATCCATTAACTTCGCGGTGACTTGTTGTAATTTCAGATAATCACTCGAGGTTAACAATACTAAACCCACACTATCACCTTCATCACCGCCGGCAAATTCAGCAAGCGGTGGCGGCGGTGCAAACACATTCACTCTGACGCCGGGTATGGTATTACCATTTGCTGTCAATTCGGTGAGAATTTCTGCGGTGGAACGGCTACGCTCACTGCGCGGTTTTAAAGATAAAATTTGATAAGAATGTGAAGGTGACCATATTCCCGTCATGCTGAGATAAGAAGTAATTTCCGGTGTTTTCGCATATAACGCTTCCATTTGGCGCGCATATTTATCTGTGTATTGGAAACTCGCATTGCGAGGAGCGGCAACGGAGACATCAATGCGATTCATGTCTTCAGCGGGTGCAAGTTCAGATGGAATAAAATGATAAACACCAATGCCTATGCTCGCAACCAATATCAAGCCGCCCATGACCCACACTCTTTTAGCGAGTAAAAAAGTTAATAGACGTTGATAATGCTGCTGCAAACGCTCAATTTGCTGGGTTAAATAAATTGCATAACGATGATGGTGTTCCGTTTTTTTCAAAAAACGCGCACACATCATTGGTGATAACGTCAACGCAACAATACCAGAAATGATCACAGCACCTGCCAGCGTAAAGGTAAATTCTCGAAATAACACACCGAGTAATCCTGATGTGAAAGCAATCGGTGCATACACCGCAGCCAAGGTCAGCGTCATCGCAATAATTGGCACAACAATTTCACGACTACCTTTCAAAGCGGCATTATATGGCGATAAGCCAAGTTCCATGTGCCGATTAATATTTTCCAGCATGACAATTGCATCATCGACAACCAAGCCTATCGCCAGTACAAAAGCCATCAAGGTGATGGTATTAATCGAGAATCCCAGCACAAAAAGAATAGCAAACGTAGAAATAAGACAAACGGGAATGGTAATGATGGGCACCAATGTTGCACGAAAACTGCAAAGAAAAGCGAGTATCACTATCCAAACAAAAATAATGGCTTCAATAAAAGATTCGTAGACGCTATGTATCGATGCACGAATATAATCTGCTCGATTGTAAACGATGTCTGCCTTCATCCCAGCCGGCAAGCTGCGCTTAATATCAGCAAATGTTTTTTTTGCCGCACGTTCGACATCCAACGGATTTGCCATGGACTGCGGAATGATGGCAAGCACAATACCCGGCTGCCCATTGACGCGAAAAGAAGAATCAGCGGATGCCACATCTAATGTGGCCTCACCAATGTCTTTCAATCTGACCATTTGATTTTTGTCGTCGCGAATAATCAAATCATTGAATTGCGCCGCTGTTTTCAGCGTCGTATCCGTTAGCACACTATAAAAACGATCATAGCCACGAATTTGTCCACCGGGAATGGAGGCATTTTGTTCTTGCAACATTTGTGTCACTTCATCGACAGTGACTTTTGCGCCTGCCATTTTGGCAGGATCCAGTCGCACTTTCATCGCCGATAATTGTTTGCCATAAGCATCAACACGGCCCACGCCATCGATGGTTTCAAACAGTGGCACATAATATTTATCGACGTAGTCACTCAATTCGCGCTGCTTGCGATGTGCATCATGGAAAGAAATATATAAAACCGCTTCATTACTCTGATCTGTTTTTAACACAATGGGATTACGCGCTTCCTTCGGTAACGAACCACGAACGCGCTCCAAATTCGAGCGCACATCTTCCACAGCCGCATCCATATTGCGACCCAATTTAAATGTTATGTAGATATCACTGCTACCCTGCCGACTGGTTGAACTTAATGTTTCAATGCCATTGATGCCCGATAACGTTTCTTCTATGACTTTGGTAATATCATGTTCCACTAAACGCGCATTGGCGCCAGGATACAGTGTGTTAATGGATATTTCCGGTGGATTGACGTTCGGTATCCAACGCACGGGTAAATGTAAAAATCCAATGATGCCAACAATTGTCATCACTAAACTGATGACAATTGTAAATGCCGGACGACGTATACAAAATGCAGGTAAGTTAATCATATGCTCTCTATGTTGTAAATTTGACAGGCATGCCGTTTTTAACTTTTAGTTGGCCATCGGTGATGATGACATCACCCGCGGTTAAGCCTTGCACCACTTGCACTTCTTTATCCGTGCGCTTGCCGATGGTCACCATGACTGAATACGCTTTACCTTCAACCACTTTATACACTTGCTCACCATCGATACCGGGAATCAACGAACGCGACGGCAAGATGAGAACACGCTCTTCATTTCCCAATGATTGCACAACATTTGCAAACATGCCGGCTTTCAACAATTGATTTTCGTTAGGCACATCGGCATACAATGCAATGGAGCGGTTGTCGCTATTAATTGTTGGTGAGATGTAAGCAACGACACCTTGAAAAGTTTTTCCAGGATAAGCCGCTGTTGTGACTGTAACCGGTTGTCCTAATTTGAGATGTGATAAATATTTTTCTGGAATATTATATTCAATACGCAAATGTTTGGTGTCGGTCAGCGTGACAACACTCATGCCAACATTCACATAATCACCCAAACTGACTTTACTTTTACTCACTTCACCTGCGAATGGTGCCGTGAGTTTCATTTTACTGAGTAATACATCACTTGCTTTTGCTTCTGCTCTTTTTCCTTTTAAATCAGCCAACAATTCATCCATCGTTAACTGCGCCACAAAACTTTTTTTGGCTAACAGTTGCATGCGTTTGTATTTACTTTCGCTAAAAATTAATTTTGCTTTTGCAGAATCTGCTTGCGTGCGATAAGTGGCATCATTAAATTGCACCAGTGGCGTGCCTTGCTGTACATAAGCACCATCTTTGAAAAGAATTTTCTCCACATGACCTGCAACTTCTGGTGTTATTTCGACACTGCGTGCTGCTAATGCGCCAATTGCTTGTACTTCAGATGGCAGCGATACTTCGGTGACCGCTTTTACGCTAACCCATGTCTCAGGCGGGCGCGCCGTTACATCGCCACGATATTTCAGCCAACATAAAATAGCGATGGTAAGGACCACGAGCGAGATAATCAGCCAATTTTTAGTTTTCATAAGTTTTCTTCAATTAAAGTGAATATCGGATGGCAGATTCGATTTTTTTTCAAAAATCGCTGCCACATCTACGCGATCAAAAACATATTCTTTGTTACAAAAATCACAAGTCACGATGATAGTCTGCTTATCTTTTAATTCCGCTTCAGCTTCTTCCCGACCTAACAATAAGATGGCATCTTCGCCGCGTTTTCGAGAACAGGAACAGTGAAAAATAACATCGCTCGGTTTAAAAATACGTATGGTCTCTTCTGGAAATAACTGCTGCAACAGTGTTGCATAATTCATTTGTAACAAATCAGCTGTCTGTAGTGCACTACTCAGTTGTGCAATATGAGCAAAATTCAGCTGATTAATTTCTTTTTCAATACCATCCTGGTGCTGAACGGATCCAGGGAGTACTTGTAATAATAAACCAGCCGCAGCCGTTTCATCCACCGCCAAAAAAATTTTTGTGGCTAATTGTTCTGAATCACGGAAGTAGCCTTCAATGGATTCTCTCAGTGAATTACCACGCCAGTTAACGATGCCTTGATAACGACTTTTCTGTGTTCCTGCATCCAAAATAATCGTGAGCGTGCCCTGATGCAGCGCTGCCATGAGCTCATCCTCTGATAATTCTCCTTCCCATTTTGCCAAGCCGCGTAATTGAAAATCGTTATTACACTGCGCTAATAATAATTTGAGCTTACCCTGCCCTCTAAATTGCACCGTCAGTCGGCCATTAAATTTGATAATAGCGCTCAATAAACCGGCCACACAAAGCGCCTCTCCCAGTAACTGGCGTAGCGGTTGCGGATAAGGATGCTGCGCGACAATGGTCTGAAAGCTTTGTTCTATATGAATAAATTCGCCACGCACCAAAGCATTTTCAAATAGAAAGCGTTGTAATTGATCGCGATAGTCCATGGGTTTACCTGACAAATTAAAGCATCATACAATAAAACGTTTCGATTGTGTAATATTTGGACTAAACCGGCGAAGAAGCCATTCCTTAGCAGGCCGTTATTTAACCGCGATAGCTGATAAATAGCAACAGCTTCGCCTGATTTTTCGGTAGAATAATTTGAATTAATTGGTTATGACTAATCCATGGTAAAAAAACGTCACATCAGCGATACCGATATAGCGGCTTTTCACCAAGCGGTTGCTGGAACTAAACCATTAGTGCAAAACAAAGTGCGACTCGCTAAAAAAACGAAGTCTGCATTGGCAGTACCGACTAAACAACAACCAAAAGATAGTTTTGACTTCTCTGATGGCAGTGAAATAGCTGCTGTTGGCAGTGAAGAATTTATTGCTTACAAACAGTCTGGCATTTCGGATAAAACACTTCGCAAATTACGCAAAGGTCAATATAATGTTGAAGCAATATTGGATCTACATGGTATGTCAGTCGAGCAAGCAAGGAAAGCGGTTGGCCAGTTTTTACAACAGTGTTTGCAGGAAAAACTGCGCATTGTTCTCATCATTCATGGCAAAGGACAGCAAAGCGGCATGCCCATATTAAAAAATAAACTCAATCATTGGCTGCGCGAAATAAATGTGGTATTAGCATTCTGTTCAGCGAACCCTTCTCATGGTAGTCGGGGTGCTATGTATGTTTTATTGAAATGCACAACAGAGGAGAAGTTTACTTGAAGAATAAAAAAATTATCATTATCGGCATCTCAGGTGCCTCAGCTTCCGGTAAAAGCTTATTAGCTAATACCATCGTCAATGAACTTGGCTCAGATCAAGTGGTCATCATCTCCGAAGATTCTTATTACAAAAATCACAGCGGCATTCCTTTCGAAGAGAGAGCAAAAATTAACTATGATCACCCTGATGCTTTCGATCATGAATTACTTGAGCAGCATCTCATCCAATTACAGCGTGGCCAGAGCATAGAAGTGCCTATTTACAATCACGCTATGCATATTCGAGAAAAAGCCACTCGCAGCATAGGTCAGCATGTGATTATTGTGTTAGAAGGCATATTGTTATTTGTCGAACAAAAATTGCGAGAATTGATGGATATACGCATTTACATGGAAACGTCGCTCGACATTTGTCTCATCCGTCGCTTAAAGCGCGATATTAAAGAAAGAGGCAGAAGTTTGGATTCGGTGTTGAAACAATATGAAGAAACGGTGAGACCGATGTACCTGCAATTCATCGATCCTTCAAAACGCTATGCCGACCTCATCGTGCCACGTGGTGGTGGCAATCGTATTGCGATAGATATGATCAAAGCAAAAATGCGCGAATTGCTTGGTGATTTGAAGTAGCGAGAACACCGAAGGCTAATTATCCGAGAGTATTCACTGAACTGTGTCATTGCGAGCGCGAGCGAAGCAAACCAGGTTTTTTGCTGTGAAGTATAAACACGGATAAAGCCTTAAAAACATGGACGACCTTCATTATCTTAGCAGCATTAAAACCTGGTTTGCTTCGCTCGCGCTCGCAATGACACAGTTGTGAATACTCTCAATTATCCAGCCTAATGCGTGCCTTCTGCCACGTGATAACAGTGTGTTATCGCATTTAAATTGACACCCGGTCGTATGGCTGCCACATACGCATCGGCCGATCCTTCCAAACCTTCAAAGGGTTTTTTATTTTCATAAACAAAATCATTGTAACGAACGCGATTACAGAGTTCTAACATCTCAAAGTGATGCGTGACATTTTGACCGACCGCATTGGTAAATTCAGCGTAAGCAAAATCAAAACCTTTACGTGCAGCGGTATCAATGCATGCCATAACAATTTCAGTAGACAAACCTTGACCTCGATAAGCTGTATCAACAGCAGCAATCCACACATGCACAATTTTTCCGTTAATGAATTTCTTGCCATTAACAAAGGGCGCAGACAGCGCATCGTACAAAGCAATAATCGGTTTTAATTTTGGATAATGCGCAAGATGTGGCACAAAAGGATCAGCCATATCTTCTGATATCGCACAAGCAATCACACGATGCTGATGATCGATGGCAACTTTGCTCATGCCTTCTTTTGCTGCTTTTTGTATTACTTCGAAAGCAAATTTTTCATAATCTTGATAATGAATGCCAAGATGTTTGGTGACAGGTTCACTATCACAAAAACATTTTGTGAAAAGCAGCGTAGCAGATTTTATATGTTCATTGCCTAGCGTTTGAATAGTGTAATTATCATGCATAATCGTATCTGACATAACGCACTATCTCCTTTTTTAATAGATAGCAACTCACTATCTAAAAAAACTTAACCTATTCATTTAACTATATATAGCTACTATAACACTCGCAAGGACTATATATCGTCTTGCATTTCATGTTATCTGCTCGCAAAATGAATAAATGAAGGTATGCTGTTGTTAATCCTTTAACAATCATTCCAGAGCACATAATGAAAATAAAAAATAAAATATTACTTATCATTGGACTCACCTGGATAATTTTCTTCGGGTTACTTTATTTTCCAACTATCCGTGATTCATTGTTAATTGTTGGCGTTTTAGTACTAGGATTTGCTTATATGAGTTATTGCCTGCTACACCTCACTATCATCAAGCGTATTGAAACATTGAATCAATGGGTTAGTAACAAAACATCTCATCATGATTCATCTCACCGCAACGATGAAGTTGATCATCTCAGAAAAAATATCCGCCAAATGCTTGATCATCATAAAGCAACAAAAATTCAACTGGCGCATCAAGGAGAAAAAAGAACAAAAGAATTAGAATTGCTAAATATGCAATTACAGCAAGAGATAATTAAAATTCGATCCATTGACGCAGATGCGATGAAAAGCAGCGAATATCTCGCTCATGTCGTACGCTATGATAAACATACGGCATTACCCAATCACATTTTTTTTAATGAGATATTAAACAAAGCCATCGGTCACGCAAGTCGCCGCGATCAAATTTTAGCCATACTGCTCATCGAAATAAACATCTTGGATCAAACGCATAGAGAAGAAATTTTAAATGAAGTCACGATACGTTTGTCAAACACCTTGCGCTCTGAAGACATTCTTGCAAAATTAGATGAGAATGAATTCGTTATTTTGTTAAGTGATATCGTTAAACAAAAATTTGTCAGCACTGTCGCAGAAAAAATCATGACCATTTTTTCACAACCTATCAAATGCGGCAAAAATGAAATTCAGGTTAATGCCAACATTGGCATCTGTGTTTATCCAAAAGATGGTCGTTCTCTCGAAGATTTACTTAAAAATACCGACAGTGCGCTCTACAAAATAAAACATGAAGGCAAAAATAATTATCAATTTTATTCTCAAGAAATGGCAGTGGAGTCACGCGAATACATACAGCTTGAATCTGCTTTACGTAAGGCCATACATAATAATGAGCTGACGGTCTATTACCAACCAAAATTTCATCTTAAAAAAGGCATGGTTGTTGGTGTTGAAGCCTTGCTTCGTTGGGAACATCCCGTACTTGGCATTATTGATCCAGCGCAATTTATTCCTATCGCTGAAGAAAGTGGCTTGATTCTACAACTGGGTGATTGGGTGCTACGTGAAGCATGCAAAATGAATAAACGCTGGCAAGAACAAGGTTACGAACACTTAACCGTTGCGGTAAATTTATCCGCCATACAATTTCAACATCCTGATATTGACTACCTCATCTCCAGTGCATTGAGCGATGCAAAATTGAAGCCTCATTATTTAGAAATCGAGATCAATGAAAAGAGTATCATGACTAATGCTGAATCAGCTGAATCGATGTTACAAAAAATTAAAGCGACGGGTGTGAAAATTGCAATTGATCATTTCGGAACAGGTTACTCATCCATTAGTCATTTGAAGAAATTTCCTATCAGTTTATTAAAAATAGACAAATCCTTTATTAAAGGCATTCCTAATCAACCAAATGATTTAGCAATCACCAATGCCTTCATTGCCCTTGCACACAATTTAGGATTAGCGGTTGTAGCAGAAGGCGTTGAAACCGCTGAGCAAGTACAACACTTAGCAAATCAACATTGCGACATTGTGCAAGGCTATTTTTTAAGTCATCCACTGCCTGCAGAAAAAATTATTTCACAGTTGAAAAAAATCAATGATGAAGTCAGCACAACGTGATGAAAGAAAAAACCTTATGGCTTATTCGCTAACAGTGGTCTTAGTAAAATACTGTCTCCACTTGCTTCCTCATCCATTTCATTAGCTCTGGTAAAAAAGCGATAATCATTGTTAACGACGCTGCGGCGAATAGTGGTAGTGACTTTTTTTAACTCCTCGATAACATGCAGTAGACTGTTTAGCTGCATACTGGGCGATTCTAATCGCAACACTAATTCTTCAAAGCGACGAACATCGTCATCATCCATTGGTAAATCATCGTGATTTTGTTCTGATATTCGTAGATTCGTTAACAAAAAATTGAATCTCTCTTTTATGTCAGACCATTGTTTTGCATTGATATACATACTCTTATCTCGAGCGATCAAAACCATCATCAAAAGAAGTAATACAATAAATCCAATGGAGCCAAAAAGTCCCGGAAATAAAATAACATTCTCAGCAGGTTCGCTGCCACAGTCTGGTGTAAATGTAATATTTTTCGTGTTGCGGCATGCATACCATCGATATTGATCATCACCTGTATATCGCGTAATCGCAAAATCAATACCATAACCTAGCACGGCGCTATAACCTCCTAGTAATATCAAACAAGCACATGCATCAACAAAAATACGAGTTGGTGAGTAGGCGCATTTTCTACCGAGCATATCTACCCCAAATTCGTCAAGCATCGCTAATGAATCATTTAGCATACGTACGGTTATAGAAAGAGATCCCTGCTCAACCCAATTATCTTCGCTTTCAATTATTTCATTTTGAAAATTTTCTCCATAATTTTCATCTTCTTTAATCACCACTCCATCATCCTCATCTGCAACAGTCAAGGAATTTTCAGCTTTCTCAACTTTATCTCGATAATAGGGAATAAGATCAAGTATATTTTCGGGAATTTTTTGATAACGTTCACGAGAATTTATTTCTGCATTCATAATTAATTTAGTATCATAAAAATTCCTTGGTGAAATACCTGGAGAAAACTGCAACCGCGTTATTAATATTTTTAACAGTGTATCCTGCCCTACACATCGCATATAAAATTTCCTAATATTTTCTCGATCAGGATTATCAGGATTCAGTGCTAGGGTCTGTTCGCAATTTAACAATATAGAATTTTTAATTGCTTCGTCTTTTTTATCACAAAGTTGATGGTATTCCATAGCTGCAATTTGTGGCTCAAAAACCCCATGTTGAATATCCTTCACATCAAGAAAACGACCGCCATGAGTAGTGCCTACTAATATGTATGTATTTGTCGTTGAAAGTTCATTAAGCATGATGATCATCTTAGCTGTTATTTCACGACCAATAAGTCCGCCATTTTTAGCAAGACGACAGAGAAATATTGCATTTTCTTCAATAGAAAGTGATCGATTAAAATTTTCAATCCAAAGCCCTGCGCCATGAGCAATTAAATATTCCGCAATTTCAAACTGTGATGCACGTAACGCAACATGTAGCGCTGTGTCACCTGCATGATTCATTTGTCTGATACTGTTATGTCTATTTTCTTTTTCGCTATTTTCAAGAATAATTTGCACACAAGAAAAATGTCCGTGCTGAGCAGAAAAGTGTAGCGGTCTACTGTTATGTTGATCAGCAATTTCCCACGGCAATTTAGCATTGCCCGCGATATCAGGATTAAGATCACGGTATATTTCAATTATTTTGCTCAAGATGTCGGCATTTCCATGCCGTGCTGCATGCAAGAAAATTGTTCTGCCTTTGTCATCAACTTTTTTTAGCGTCGCAGCAACAGTCATTGGTGATAAAATATCTAACAATAAACTTACAATTTTGTAATCATTATTATAAGCGATAGCTAAAAATAAAAAATCATAGGCACTGATATCAAGACTAAGACCTGGCGTATTTTTAATTTCTTTTATGGTTGCTGAAGTTAGTTCAACATTTTTATTTTTTACTAGAGAATAGAGTATTTCTTCAAGATAATGTCTGTTTTGCATGCATTTGTTACTCCTCAGTGATTGTTTATACTAATGAACATTCTCATTGTTTCTGGTATTTTCTATTAAAACATCATCAATTTTAGCTGCTAAATCCCGATAAAGCTTAACTGTTGATGATATTCTGCCACCAATGCCAAAAAAATACCAATTCGTGGTTGTGTGAGATTTAAGGTCAAGATTTCTTTTAATTTTTATAGCTACCTCTTTTTCACTTAAACTATCTGTATCTCGGCTTTGAATTAAACGTATGGTATTTGCAGCTTCTTTAGAACAGCGTTTTGTAGTATTGCCAATGGTGACATAATCACCAAAACCACCTCTCAAGTAAAATTCATGTAGTAGTGACCTGCCCCGGGATTTTCAGACCAAAGTAAATTAGAGATAATGCCCCCTCAACCGAGGGCTAGACATGAAAAAGAGTCGTTACAACGAAGAGCAAATCGTACGAATTTTACGCGAAACAGATCGTGACACTATTGCAGAAGTAGCAAAGCGCAATGGCGTATCAGAAGCATCTATTTACGCTTGGCAAAAAAGATTTGGTGAGCTGGAATGTGCTGATGTTAAGCGTCTAAAAACGCTTGAATCAGAAAATGCACGCCTTAAAAAAATCCTTGCGGAACGCGATCTTGAAATTGAAATCATGAAGGAGATTGCTGCAAAAAAATGGTAAGCGTACAGGCTCGCAGAGAGCAAGCCCGCTATGCAATTGAGCGAGGTTCAACCCATCGTCGAGCATGTGCGCTACTAAACATTAGTCGTTCCAACTTAAGCTATGCGCCTAAGATGCCGGTGAAAGATGCGCCTATTATTGATGCAATGAAATCATTATCAGGTACTTACCCTCGCTTTGGCTCGCGTCGCATACGCATATTTTTACAGCGTAGTGGTATTGCGATTAGCAAGGAACGATGCGGACGTTTGTGGGCTCAAGCTGGCCTGCAAGTTCCTAGAAAACGCAGGAGAAAAATGGCGGGAAAAAGATTGCGGCCGCTTGCGCCTACCGCGAGAAATTCGGTATGGAGTTACGATTTTGTGTATGATGCGTGCGCTAATGGCCAGAAGTTAAAATGTCTCACGGTTGTTGATGAATATACGCGAGAGTGTTTGGCAATTGATGTTGCAGGTGCTATTCGTTCGAAACGTGTGATTGATGTGTTAACTCGTTTAATGAGCATTCACGGTGTACCGCGATATTTGCGCTCAGATAACGGACCTGAATTTGTAAGCAAGGCATTACTGGAATGGGCTTGCAAGGAATCACTTGAGTTAGCGTTAATTGATCCTGGCAAACCATGGCAGAATGGTACGAATGAAAGTTTCAATGGTAAATTTCGTGACGAATGTTTATCCATGGAATGGTTTCGTAGTCGCATGGAAGCAAAAGTGGTCATTGGGGACTGGCGCATTCATTACAATAATGTGAGGCCTCATTCAAGCTTAGCTTACAAAACACCGAATGAGTTTAAATTAACTTTGGAAGATAACTTAACAACGGGGGCGAATTTCTCTATGTGAATTTGGTCCTAAAAAACCGGGCAGGTCAGTAGAATGTCATGTAAAATCTCTTCTAATAACTTATGATATGGCGGCTTAGGCCAATGTGAAATGTTTCATCCTGATTTTTTGATACAGGTCTAAACATGCTGTCCTCAATTATTATGCTGCAGGCACAGCCTGATTTAACGCTACTTGAATATCTTCAATCTTATTTTCACTACTGGTTTTTGGATGATAAAAAAGTGTCGCGCAGGAAATATTCCCATTGACACCTAAATAGATGCTTTTAGCACAGAAAGCAATGAGACCAATACCTGTAAGCGCAATGGCAATATTTGCTAAGATGGGTGTTAAACCGTAATTGCGATGCGTCGTTATCAGATCATGTTGATCATGTATCAGTTCATTAAACTTTTTTCCAAATGCATCAAAATCATTATTATCTTGATCGCTGAAATAGGTATCCGCTTCATTTTTGAGATCGGTAGCAAGTGTTTTTACTACTGCACCTTTTGTTATGTTAGCCTTTTCAAGCTTCTCGCCGTATTCATGCAGATCATGAATTTTTTCATATAAATTTTTAATATTTTTTTTATTTTCTAAAACCTTGACTATCGCACCATGACCCTTTTTTTGAGCAATGGAAAGTGGCGTGGCACCACTAGTGCAAACAGCATCGAGATTAGCACCTCTTTTTAATAAAGCTTTGACAACCTCAAGATGACCATTTTGTGCTGCTATGTGAAGTGGCGTAGCACCATCAGTGCAAGCAGCATCGACATTAGCGCCTTTTTCTAATAAAGCGTTGACAACATCAATATGACCATTTTGTGCAGCGGCATAAAGCGGCGTAGCACCATCAGTGCGAGCAGCTTCAACATTAGCGCCTTTTGCTAATAAAACGTTGAAAATATCAATATGACCATTTTGCGCAGCGATATAAAGCGGCGTAGCATCATCAGTGCGAGCAGTTTCGAGAGTAGCGCCATTTTCTAATAAAATTTTAGCAACATCAAAATAACCCTTTTGTGCTGCGATACAAAGCGGTGTGACACCATCAGTGAGAGCAGCATCGACTTTAGCATTGTTTTCTAATAAAACTTTGACAATAGCAAAATGACCATTTAGTGCTGCGATATAAAGCGGCGTCGCACCATCAGTGCAGACAGCTTCGACATTAGCATTGTTTTCTAATAAAACTTTGACAACATCAAGATGACCACTTTGTGCTGCGATGTGAAGTGGCCTAGAACCATTAATGTGAGCAGCTTTGACATCAGCACCTTTTTTTAATAAAACTCTGACAATCTCAAGATGACCATTATGTGCTGCAATATAAAGCGGCGTAGTACCGGTAATGCGAGCTGCATTGACATCAGCGCCTTTTTCTAATAACGCATTGACAATACCAAGATAACCATCTTGTGCTGCGGCAAAAAGCGGCGTGTCACCATCAGTGCAGACAGCACCAGCATTAGCGTTTTTTGCTAATAAAATTTCTACAATCTCAAAATGACCATATTGTGCAGCGGCATAAAGCGGCGTTGCACCATCAGTGCAAACAGCATCGACATTAGCGCTTTTTTCTAATAGAGCTTTGACAATATCAAAATAACCATTTTGTGCTGCAATATAAAGCGCTGTGACACCATTAGTGCGAACAGCTTCGATATTAGCACCATTCTCTAATAAAATTTTGACAATATCAAAACAGCCTTCTTGTGCAGCGATATAAAACGGCGTGGCACCATCAGCGCTAGCAGCATCAGCATTAGCATTAGCATTGTAGTCTACTAAAACTTTGACAACCTCAAGATGACCATTTTGTGCAGCGACATAAAGCGACGTAGCGCCATCAGTGTGTGTAGACTCGATATTAGCATCGTTTTCCAATAAAAATTTGACAACATCAAAATGACCATTTTGTGCAGCGATATAAAGTGGCCTGGCACCTTCACCGCAGGCAGCTTGGACATTAGCGCCATTTTCTAATAAAACTTTTGCCGCATCAACATGACCCTTTTTTGCTGCGAGGTGAAGTGCCATAGCACCAGTATTGGAAGCAGCATTGACGTTAACACCGACACCATTTACTGAAGCTAATAATTCAATTGTATCTCGCGATTGGCGACAAATAACAGCCCAATGTAATATTGTTCTTTTGTATTTATCCGTTTTGTTAGGATCAATCATCCATTCCATGTTTCCACTATAATACTTCAAAGCAATTTTATAAAAATCATCCAAGAGCAGCTGATTGTCTTTTTTTAATGCCCATTCCATCAGGGAGACTTTTTTCTTATCTAACTTCAGTAAAATATCAAATTCGATTTCGCAGTGTTTTAAACCATCATTATCGTTTTCTTTTACCAGTGAGAATAATTTGCGAATATCGGGTGTTAATCCTCGATACTCATCTTCATAAGTTTTACGAAACTGATCATACCAATTTATTTTTCCATGGTTTGGTAGCTGTGTAAAAATGTGTGGAAAATGTCGCTTGAATTTCCTCATCCAAAATACATTATCACACGAAACGGAATCAAATTTTCTACTGACCAATGCCACAGTAGAATTTTTTTCTGGACTAAGATAGGAAAATATTTTAAATAATATTTCCACTGGCATCTCTTCTATGCTCATACTATCGTCGTCATCTCTAACATTCATTTTGTGCATCCTCTTTGGTGCAAGTAAATTATTTTAGAATCAGTATTATAGCTTATGAGTATTAAGAAAATATTAAAAAGACATGGATTTAGGCCCATTATCAATACTTTTTAAGCATGTAACTTACAATTTCGCAAGAAAGCCCACAAAGGCATCATCTTCGATGAGAGGAATAGCAAGTTCTTTTGCTTTCGCTAATTTAGAACCTGCATCGCTGCCAACCACCACATAACTCGTTTTTGCAGAGACACTGCCTGCTACTTTTGCGCCAAGGCGTTCTAATTTTTCTTTTGCTTCATCACGTGTCATGCTGCTTAAAGTACCGGTCAAGACAAATGTTTTGCCAAGTAGCGGCAAGTGCTTTGCTTCTTTTATTGCATCCCAATGCACACCTGCTTTTATTAATTTAGCGATGACTTGCTGATTATGTTTCTCATGAAAAAAATTAACGATGTGTGCGGCAACCACAGGTCCAATGTCAGCAACTGTTTGCAAATCTTCAAGCGATGCTGCAGCCAGTGCCGACAATGTTTTAAAATGTTGTGCTAATAATTTTGCCGTGGCCTCGCCCACTTCACGAATACCAAGTGCATAAAGAAATCGTGCGAGCGTTGTCTTCTTGCTTTTTTCTATTTGCAGCAATAATTTTTCAGCTGACTTTTTCCCCATGCGCTCTAAATTTTCTAACGGTGTTTGCGTTAAATCATAAATATCATGCAACCGATGTAATTAATTTTGCATCCACCAATTGCTCAACTAATTTATCACCAAGACCTTCAATATCCATGGCACGACGCGAAGCAAAATGTTTGATACTTTCTTTGCGTTGCGCCGTGCATATCAAACCACCACTACAACGTGCAATCGCTTCACCTTCAACTTGCTCAATCGCTGAGTGACAAATAGGACAATGGGTTGGCAGACGAATCATCTTTGCATTTTTCGGCCGCTTTTGCTTCACCACGGAAAAGACTTCCGGAATCACATCGCCCGCACGACGCACAATCACCGTATCACCGATGCGCACATCTTTGCGTTTTATTTCATCCATATTGTGTAAAGTGGCATTGCTCACGGTCACCCCGTGAACTGACACTGGCTGCAATCGTGCGACCGGCGTGATTGCACCGGTACGTCCCACTTGAAATTCCACTGCAAGTAAGGTGGTCTCGACATCTTCTGCAATAAATTTATGCGCCAGCGCAAAACGCGGCGCTCGAGAAATAAAGCCTAATTTTTCTTGATCCGCTAAACAATTTACTTTGTAAACTACCCCATCAATTTCAAAAGGAAACTTATCGCGTTTTTTTTCCATCTTTCGATAATAATTAAGACAACCCTGCACACCTTGCACTACCGCAACCAACGGACTCACTCGCAAACCCAATGTGGCTAACCAGTGCTAATATGTCACTTTGCGTTTTTAACACAGCAGCACCTTGCACACGACCAACACCATAGCAATACCACTCCAAGGGACGCGATGCCGTGATCGCAGAATCAAGCTGACGCAAACTGCCAGCCGCTGCATTGCGCGGATTAGCAAATACTTTTTCTTTCTTTTTTATGGCTGCAGCATTGAGCGCTGCAAAACCTTTTTTCGACATGAATATTTCGCCACGCACTTCGAGCAATGAAGGATAATGCTTACCTTGTAACTTAAGTGGAATCATGCGTATGGTTTTAATATTTGCCGTCACTTCTTCGCCAATTAAACCATCACCACGCGTTGCCGCTTGCACAAGCTGACCTGATTTCATAGCGAAGATTTATCGCGAGTCCATCCAATTTCGGCTCGCAACAATATTCAATATCATCATCACGACCTAATCGATCTTGTATGCGCTTATTAAACGCTAGCAATTCTTCATCATCGAAAGCATTATCCAACGACAACATGGGCAGTTGATGCGCTACTTCATTAAATTTTTTAAGTGGTGGCGCTCCGACACGCTGCGTCGGTGAATCTGGCGTAATTAATTTAGGATGTTCTGATTCTAATTTTTTTAAGTTTCGCAAAAAGCACATCGTAGTCAGCATCTGATATGCTGGGATCATCCAAAATGTAATAGCGATAATTATGCTCATTAATTTTTTCGCGGAGGAGCTGTAAGTTTTTTTGTATTGACATCTTATGCCATCACTGCCCTGCCATGTTAATCGCTTTCTCAATATCCACACTGACTAAGCGAGAAACACCTGGCTCATTCATGGTCACACCAATCAAATGCTCACCCATTTCTATGGTAATTTTATTATGACTGATGAAGAAAAATTGCGTTTTGTTCGCCATGGCTTTAACTAAACGGGTAAAACGCAACACATTGGCATCATCGAGTGCCGCATCGACTTCATCGAGCAAACAAAACGGTGCAGGATTTAAATGGAATATAGAAAAAATAAACGCAATGGCAGTCAATGATTTTTCACCACCTGAGAGCAAATAAATGGAACTATTACGCTTGCCAGGCGGACACGCCATCATGGTCACACCGGCTTAGAGTAAATCATCACTGGTTAATTCGAGATAAGCTTTGCCGCCACCAAAAATGGTGGGAAATAATTCTTGGAAACGTGCGTTGACTTGATCGAAGGTATCTTTAAAACGCGCGCGAGTTTCTTTATCAATTTTAGCAATCGCTTCTTCGAGTGTCGCTAAACCGGAATGCAAATCTTCCAGCTGTTTATCCAAATATTGTTTGCGTTCAAGACAAGTTGCATATTCATCAATCGCGACCAAATTAATCGGCCCCAAGCGATTGATACGCTGCACCACTTGTTCTAACTTACCTTCCCAAACTTCCGCTGTGCCATCTTGCGGTAAATTTTTCAAAATATCTTCCAAGGCAAATTCCGTTTCTTTCATTTGTTCATTGATCGTATCGGATTTTACTTTCCAGCCTTGCCATTCAACACGCAGTGCTTCCAAAGTATTACGAATTTTATTAATTTCATGTTCTATGGTTTGTCTTTTTATTTCTAACGCACGAAATTCTTGATCAAGCGATTCCATCAACACCCGCGCCGTATTTAACTCCACTTCAATGCTAACGTGTTTATCTAAAGCACGTGATAACGATTTTTTTAATGTATCGAGAGGCGGCATGGAAGAAATTTCACCTTGTAAGGTGATTTTTCGTTCCGTCAAATTAGCCAATTGTGCCTGCAAATGTGCCATCGCTTGTTGCAAGGATGATTTTTGTGATTTTGCTGTTTCAAGACGAATCGCTAATTCATGCATGCGTTCTTGTTGGTTATGGGTTGTTTGCCGCAAGCTTTGCAATTGCAAACGTGCATTATCACGCTCACTCACTAACGCATCGCGACTCGCGTCCTGCTGCTGAAGCTCATGCATTGCTGCTTGCCACAGTGTCCGCGCCTGCATCAACTCACCTTCTGTTTTTTGCAATGCCGCAATGCACTCTTGTTGCTCTTGCAACAAACGCGCTGATTGCATTTTTAATTCGTTAACGCGCTCTTGCTTCATTTTTTGTTGCGCTTGAAATTGTGCAGATTGTGCTTGATGCTGACTGCACGTCTGCTGTAATTGATCGCGTTTTTGTTCTAAGGTTTGAATTTTTTCTCGGTATTCTACAATATTTTTTTCTAATTTAGTTTGCGCTTGCTGCGACGCTTCCATGTTGATCGCCAATTGTTTTAATTCTTGCTCGCGTTGAAAAACACCTTGCGCGGCATCTTCTTCATGCAAAATTTTCAACCAAGAACGGTTAAGCCAGATACCATCGCGCGTAATCACCGACTCATTTGCATCCAGTGATTCACATAATTGTGAAGCAGCATCTAATGAATCTTCAACATAAATGCCTGACAACAGCGCATCAAGCGGCCAAGGTGTCGTGATTTTTTCTAACAATAACGTTGCATTCTTTCGTTGATTGTTTGAGGATAAAGCGGGTGTTGCTGCGACCACACATAAATTACCCGAATTAAAATCTTTCAAGTGCAGTAACACGTCAGATAAGTTATCTACACAAATGGCTTGCAAACAATATCCCAATACTTTTTCTACCGCTAATTCATACCCAGGTGCCACTTCAAGATGTTGCGCTAAACGGGGTTTATCCGCTAATTGATGTTGGTTCAACCACGGTGTGGTTGGATTGTCACGTTGCCCAAGTGCTGTTTGTTGCAGCGCACGCAGTGCAGCTTGTTGTCCTTGCAATCGTTGTAACTCGCTACGCAACTTATCTAAACCAGCATGCGCCTCTTGTTCTGCTTTTTTCTGTGTTAGTAGTTCTTGACGGCAATCATCGAGTTGTTCATTTTGCAATGCTAATTGTTGCGCGACTTCATCCGCTTGTTTTGTTAGCACAATCATTTCGTCATTTAATTCGGCAAAATTACAACGACTTTGATCTTGTTGTAATTGTTCTTTGCGTTTTTGCAAGGATAGTATGTGTTGCTCACGATGTTGAATATGTGTTTGCTCAACTTGCGCAGTTTGCGTTGTTTTCGCTGCGGTTTGGTTGAAGGTATCCCACTGCGTTTGCCAATTTTGCATGGCTTCTTCTGCGGCACTTAATTCATCTTGCAACGAATCAGCATCATGACTCGCTGTGGAAAGTTGTGGTTCCACTTGCTGAATGTCATGTTCTAGTTCGCGAAAATCTTCGTCACATTCTGCAATTTGATTTTTGATGGCTTGCCATTCACCTTCGGTATGTTTTAAATCATTCACCCACTGCTGCTCTCTTTCTTGATGATGCAAAACATCTTGTTCAATGCGGGTAATCTCATTGCCAACTGCATAGTAGCGTCGTTGCACTTCTTGAAATGCATCGCGAGCCACACGTTGCTCGTGACGCAGTTGTTCAATTTCTCTATCGGCACTGCTTAATTCGCTGTGTCGTCCTTCGAGCGTGGTTTCTTCCCGCTTGATTTGCAGCGTCGAATCGATGAGGGCGCAATCGAGTTGACGCCACTGAATACCATACCATTCGGCGCGCAATAGTCGTTCTTGCTGTTTCAACGATTTAAATTTTTCTGCTACAGACGCTTGGTGTTTTAAATGACTCAATTGTTTCTCAAGCTCGCCAGCTAAATCACTAACGCGCGCTAAATTTTCTTTGGTGTGTCCTATGCGTAATTCGGTTTCATGACGGCGTTCTTTATATTTTGAAATGCCCGCTGCTTCTTCAAGATAAGTACGTAACTCATCCGGTTTCGCTTCAATCACTCGGCTAATCATGTTTTGGCCAACGATGGAATAACTACGTGGCCCAAGTCCTGTGCCACGAAAAATATCAACCACATCGCGTTTGCGACAACGCACGCCATTCAGATAATAAACAGAATCCGATTCGCGATTAATCACGCGTTTTATGGAAATTTCGGCAAATTTGGCATGCTCACCACCAAGCGAACCATCCGCATTATCAAACACGAGTTCAACAGATGCTTGACCCACCGGTTTACGTGAACTTGAGCCATTGAAGATGACATCAGTCAAGGCTTCGCCACGCAAATATTTGGGTGAGCTCTCGCCCATCACCCAAGTCACGGCGTCAATGATATTGGATTTACCACAGCCATTTGGACCGACGATGGCGACTAAATGACTTGGAAAAGCAATCGTGGTGGTATCCACAAAGGATTTAAACCCAGCTAGTTTAATCTTTGAAAGTTGCATGTTTGTTCCCTAAAAAAACAGTGCTATTACTCAGTGTCAGTTAAGTCAAATTGAGGAATATTATGCCAGTTCCTTGTCAGCTTAGCATCAATCGATTAAGCTAAATGCATAACCTTTTTTTGAATACATTCCTATGACGCCTCATCCCTGGTTAAGCCGCTCATTACCTTACCTGGTGGCAGCGCTTGGGATTATCCTTTCGTTGCTGCTGTGGTATTGCTTTGGGTCTTATCACATCTGGATAGACGTCTCATTTGGCATCGGTCTTTCACTGTTGACGGCCGTTAGCATACGCATCGCCCAAATCGCAAAACAACGCGCAATTACCCTGAAAAAAACCAATGAAGAGCTGAAAAATGAGATCGTTGAGCGCATTCAGGTGGAAGAAACCAAGCAAAAATTAGAGGTCGCTTTATTGCAAGGCCAAAAATTGCAAGCGATAGGCACCCTCGCTGGTGGCATTGCGCATGATTTCAATAACCTACTGTATGCCATTATTGGCTATGTCGAGATGGCGAGAGACGAGGTCGCAAAAGACAGTATCACTTATAAAAATTTAGGCAAAGTATTAGAGGCAACTGAGCGAGGTCGCGATTTAGTAGCAAGCATACTGGCCTTTAGTCGTCGCCAGCAGCAGCATTTCCAACCTATTCATTTAACCAAGACCATCGATGCAGCGCTCGCCTTGTTAAGACCGACTATACCCGCAAGCGTCATCATTCAATTTGAACCGGAGACCGATGCCATCATACTCGGCAATCAAACACAAATTCATCAAGTACTGGTTAACATGATTAATAATGCCGTGGATGCGATGGATGGTGAAGGCACCATTAATTTGCGCGTCACTGCTGTGCCAAAACAGGATGCCCTGCTCAAACAATTTCCCGGCATTTTGCCACAGGATTATTGCAAAATTGAGGTAACCGATGAAGGATTTGGCATGGATCAACCAACGGTGGAGCGTATATTTGAGCCTTTTTTTACGACAAAGGAAGTTGGAAAAGGGACGGGACTTGGGCTCTCCATCGTCCACACCATCATTAAAGATCATCAAGGTGAAATTACCGTGAATAGCCAATTGGGTAAAGGAACGGTTTTTGTTATCTTACTACCTACCATCTCAGCTGAAATAACGGTGGATAATACTATCCATCATTCGTAAGGAGCACAACATGGCAAACATATTACTGGTTGAAGACGATGATTTAGTGAGAGACATGTTAACGCAAGTTTTAGAGCGCGCCTCTCACCAAGTCACCATTGCAACCAACGGTGAGGAAGCGACGGAATGTCTTCGTAAAGCAGCGCCGGATATCATGGTCACCGATATCATCATGCCAAAGAAAAGTGGCATTACGCTGATTGCGGAAGTAAAAAATCGTCATCCGAATTTAGAAATTATTGCCATTTCTGGTGGTGGTCGTTTAGATCCTACAGGCTATTTGGATTTGTCAGAAACATTGGGCGCATCGGTTTCCTTCGAAAAACCCATAGATAATACTGCGCTCTTGATGGCTATCGATTTATTGCTGCATGGGATAAAAGCGAAGACGACGTAAGTGGCATCCAATAACGTTGATGATATTGCCGATACCATTGCATGGATGATGGCCTTTTTCCTTTTTCTAACTTCCATTCCAGGGTGCCTGTCTCTGCGGTATTCAACTGCACCGCATTAATTTTTTCATAGGCAGCGGTAATGGAGGGATGGGGAAAATGATAGCGATTTCTATATCCTGTTGAATATAATACAAATTTAGGATGAACTGCTTGGATGAATGCCGCCATGCCGGAGGTTTTACTGCCATGATGCGGTGCAACAAGTAGGGTCGATGGTAATAGCTTAGCCGCATCACGCAACAAATTTTTTTCCGCCAATTTTTCAATATCACCAGTCAACAAAATACGTTCGCTGCCAGTATCAATACGCAACACACAAGAACTATTATTACCTAAATGCAAGGCACCAGCGGGTGGATATATAAAAGAAAAATTCACGCCATCCCACTGCCACTGATCACCTGCTAAACAATAATGCGTCATGGCCGTTGCAATTTTTTCTGGGGTACTGCTCTTCACCACCAAGACAGGCAGCGCTTTTAATAAGGCATTAGCACCGCCTAAATGATCATTGTCGCCATGACTCACCACCAATGCGTCAATTTTTTTTATCTGCAGCGTGCGTAAATAGGGCAACACAATGCGCTCACCCATATCACTATTCGCATTATATTTTGGACCCGCATCATAGACCAACACATGCGATTTTGTTTGCACGACTACCGCTAATCCTTGACCGACATCGAGCACACTCAGCCACACATTGCCGACTTCCGGTCGCAATGGCTGATAACATAAAAGTGGCAGCAGCCAGATAAAACCAAGCCAGCGTCCTTTGAAACCCGCTGGCAATAGCAGCAATAAAATAGCAATGATCGTCGATAAAAATAGCATGGGATGTGGTATCGCCTGCTGCCAAGAAGCAAAATGCAGAGACGCAAACCAAGTGAGCACCTTCCATAATTGCGCTAAACTTTTATCAGCAAGATTCAGCAACAAACCTGCGATCGGCGGATAAATTAGTAAAAATAGCGCGCTTAAAAAACAAAACGGCAAAATAAAAAAACCTAGCCACGGAATTGCGATACTGTTCGCTAAAAATGAAACCACAGATGCTTCTTGGAACAAAACAAGCGTAATTGGCAGTAAGCCGAGTCCTATCACCCATTGCACTCGTCCCCACTGCCACCACCAACCACATGGCGCTAACCGTCCACGCATGCCATAAATGATGAGGGCAATGGTGGTGAAGGATAACCAAAAACTGTCGGTCAAAACGGAAAGTGGATTTAATAATAAAACAACCCATAAAGCGAGTGACCACACGGTCCACACATTTATTTTACGGCGCAAAAGTAAAATCAAGCTGAATAAAACTAGCATGATGACAGCGCGCTCAGTCGGAATGGAATATCCAGCCAGTGCGCCATAAAAAACGCCGACAACCAGCGCGGCTAAACAACCAGCTTCCATGGCCGTATAGCGCAACAGCAACCAGGGAAAGCAACGCCATAATCTAACTACGATGCCATGAACAAAACCGGCCATCAGTCCAATATGCAAACCAGCAATGGCCATTAAATGATTGGTGCCGGTATTGCGTAATACTTGCCAATCTTCTTGAGCGATGCCATTGCGCTCGCCGATGATGAGTGCTTGCAACCAAGGCGACGTGGCGGTATGCGGTGTATATTGCAGGATTTTTGCTTGCAAATGTTCGCGCAAATGCTGAATCGGATAACGAAAACGATGTGTCGATAGTAATTGATTATCTGCACTTGCAACCACATAACCATTCGCCCGCAAACCTTTTTGCAAACCCCATGCTTCAAAATCAAAAGCACCAGGACTTTGACTGCCACGTAGCGTCTTCAACCTCACGCGCAATTGCCACTCATCACCCACGTGTAACGGCAACTCACCATTCGCTGCAGAAAGACGCAAGGTTGTTTGTTGGGTACTGCGGATACTACCTGCCTGCAATGTTTTTAGCGCAAAGAAAAAATGTGTCCGTCGCTCATCACTGACTGGCAATGCGGCAACATAACCTGTCACGATCAGCGGTTTTCCTTCCCATGCTGTTGGCAAGTGCCAAGATAATATTGCCTGCGCAGTCAGCACTGTGAACAGAAATCCCAAGGTAAATCCCAGTGGTAAATGCAAATACGGAATGCGCTGATGAGCGATAAAATAGATGATGCTCGCGAAACCTAACAATGAATATGTCAGCGCGAGCGAGGGTAGACAAGCAAATGTTTGCACATAAATATCGCCAAGCAAAAAGGCGAGGACGAAGGAAATCATGGGGGGATCCGTGAGATTAAACAGTATTAAAGCCTGGTTTGCTTCGCTCACGCTCGCAATGACATGGCGGCTGCTTGCAGTGACGAAATTGCTTTGCTTGTTTAAACCGCCTTATAAAACATCCCCGTCACCGTCGCCGCTAACAATAAGCTGATCGCAGCAATCCACAACGGTGAATTAGGATTTAACGAAGCGAGCACACCGACAATGATGCCGTTGATTGCCCAAACAAAAGCCATGATGGAACCGGTGATGCCCATTACCCAGCCTTGGCTTTTCTCATCAACTTGATTGGAAAAAATTGTAAGTATCGCCGCATAAGCGACGGAAACAGCACAGGCAAGTGGTGCCATGATCAGCCAATTAAAAAGCGATTGCTGCACTAAAAGCATGAGAAAAATAAAGATGGCACAGACCACATTGCAATAAATAAATGTTACGCGTAACGAAAAAAATTTAGCGAGGTAATTGACTAAAAAACCATTACCAATCGCAAAACCAACGCCCATGACAGCCATAAAAAGACTGATCTCCGTTGGCGTAAAGTGATAAACGCTCAGCAAAAAAATCGAAATGAACGAATAAAAACTACTCCAACCAAAAATATAAATGAGATAAATAAACGATATTTTTTTTACTCTTTCATTTTTAAATGCTGAAATAAAAATGCTAATCGCTTGATAAGGATTGACGGCAAAGGTCGTATGTTTTGCAACAAATGTTTCATTAAATAAAATAAATAATAATAAAATATTGAAGAGAGCGAGTATGGCCGCAAAATAAAATGGTGTCGAAAAATCAAACCACGAAACGAGACGATTATCGGATAACACGCCACCCAATAACGGTCCCACAATAAAACCAAGCGAGAGCGCTAATAAGATGTAGCCAATATTTCGCGCTTTATGATCACTGTGGCTGATATCGATGATGGCCGCTTGTGCAATCGGTTGACTGCCGGATGTCACACCTGCAATGATGCGACCAATGATCAGCAAACTCAAACTGTGTGCAGAAACCGAAATACCGGAAATGAGGTAACTGAAAAAACCACCACCAAGACAAATCAACAACGATTTTTTACGTCCAATTTGATCGGAGAGATCGCCCAAGATGGCCGCACCAAAAAACCAACACAGCATGAATATGCCGATGATGCCACCATAAATCACATTGTGCATCAGTGGCGACAGTGCTGTTGCTAAAAACGCGCTATGTTCATCAAAAATTAAGCCATTCAAAATGGGAATAACGAGACCAAGTCCCATGCCATCGATGAACAAGATGAGTAATAGCGGCGCTGCTTTTACAAAAAAAGATGAATTAGTTTGCATTGTAGTGATAACTTTTAGTTAGTGAATCATGTTAGCCAATGCTTGCACCCAAAGCGGTGTCGCATTTAAGCAGGGAATAAAAATAAATTGACTGCCACCGAGTGTCCGCCATTGTTCTCGCGTGCGAATATTAATTTCTTCCAGCGTTTCTAAACAATCTGCAACAAAAGAAGGCGAAACGATGGCAATACGCTTCACCCCACTTCGCACGAGTTTCGGCAATAATTTATCGGTGTAAGGTTTTATCCAAGGAGTAAATCCCAAACGCGATTGGAAGGATACACGATATTGATGAGAAGCAAAACCTAATTTTTCAGCGATTAATTGCGCGGTTTGATAGCATTGTGCACGGTAGCAATGTGTCTTGTTTTGCTGACAAGGCATGGCCTTACAATCGCCACAACCACTTTTCTTGAGGTGACGCTGTGGTAAGCCATGATAACTGAATAGCAACATATCCACTGTTGTTTCACCCAGTGTGTTTTTGATCACATCAGCATAAGCATCGATGAATTGAGGTTGCTGATAAAAATCATTGATGATGTGTAAAGCTGGCATATTCCACTGACCGGAAAGAGAGTGAAGCACGTGCTCAATGGCAGAACCGGTCGCAGCAGAAGAATATTGTGGAAATAAAGGAATGACCTGCAACGATGCTGCATCTTGCAATTTATTAACAATAGCTTCTATGCTGGGCTCGCCATAACGCATCGCAAACTCGACTTGATAATCCGCCCCTAAGATTTGCGCCAAGGCTTGTTGCAACAGAGTTGTGTGCAGCAGCAATGGTGAACCTTGCGCTTGCCATATTTTTTGATAAGCAGCCGCTGATTTTTTAGCACGCAAGGGCACGATGATGCTTTTGACCAGTAACCAGCGCAGCGGTGCAGGCATATCCACCACCCGCGCATCCATTAAAAATTCATGAAGATAACGCCGCACAGAAGCGATATCGCAATCTGCGGGGGTACCTAAATTAATGAGCAAAACTGCCTTTTTTTTCATGATGTGCAACCTGAATGACTTAACGCTGAATACAATTGTATAGACTGTCTCATCCCTGCCGCAGTGTCATCCCAGCGAAGGCTGGGATGACACTGCGGCAGGGATGACACATCTGCTGACATACCTACACCGACATGACAACTTCTTCTACACCCGAACCAATATCCCCTCTTCTATTCGCAACGTCCGTTGCGCTCGTTTCGCAATGTCAAGATCATGCGTCACCATGACGACACTGGTCTGAGATTTTACTTGTAAGTCAAAGAAAAGTTGCAACACGCGCTCGGCATTACGCGGATCCAAATTTCCTGTCGGTTCATCAGCCAGCACACAAAGTGGTTCTGCCACCAAGGCGCGCGCAATCGCAACGCGTTGTCGCTCACCGCCTGAGAGTTGAGAGAGACGATGTTGCATGCGTTCTGCTAAACCAACTTGTTCAAGCAAATGCGCTGCTTTTTCGTGAATAAGCGCAGGCAGCATGCCACGAATTAATAGCGGCATACCGACATTTTCGAGTGCAGAAAATTCCGGTAATAAATGATGAAATTGATAAACAAAACCTAAATGGCGATTACGCAACTGACATTTTTCTTTTTCCGATAAATGCAACAAGTGCTTGCCATTTAGTATCACATCACCCGCCGTTGCACTATCCAAACCACCGAGCAAATGCAATAACGTGCTTTTTCCCGAACCAGAATTACCGACAATTGCCACCATTTCTGCTGCATTCACTTCAAGATCAATTTTACGCAACACTTCAATTTTAGAAACGCCATCGGTGTATGTCATTTGCAAACCGTGGCAGGCGAGCACAGGATTATTCATAACGTAACGACTCCACTGGATTCAATTTAGATGCGCGCCAAGCAGGATAAAGTGTTGCGATAAAACTTAAAAATAAAGAAGCCGCAGAAATTTTTGCAATATCAGACCACTCAATTTTTGACGGCAAATAATTAACAAAATAAATATTCGATGAAAGGAATTGCACGCGAAATAAATATTCAATGCCATTCACTATCGCTGTGACATTAGCCGCCAAGGCAATACCGCAAATCACACCAATCAACGTACCGACGATGCCAACCAATGCGCCTTGCACAATAAAAATGCGCATAATCATCCCGGGCGTTGCACCGAAAGTACGAAGAATAGCAATATCAGCTTCTTTTTCACTGACTATCATCACCAACGTGGCAACCATATTGAAAGCAGCAACAGCAAGTATCAGTAATAAAATGAGAAACATCATGGTTTTTTCAAGTTTCACTGCATGAAAAAATTCGCCGAATTGATCAGTCCATGTGGTAATACTTGCACCGGGTGTCAGTTGTTGCGACAGCGTCTCTGCAAAACGTGGCGCGGCAAATACATTTTTGATGTTAAGATGCAAACCCGTGACATCGCTGCCAAGTCCCAATAATTTTTGGGCATCGGTTATATCAATAAATCCAAGTCCTGCATCAAAACCAAAACCACCTCCGGCGCTAAAAATACCGACCACAGTAAAACGTTTAAAGCGCGGTATCACGCCAGCTGGCGAAAGGGATACTTGCGGTGTCACCAGTGTCACTTTTTCACCGAGTCCAATATCCAACCGTTTCGCTAAACTCGCGCCGAGCACAATGCCAAATTTTCCCGCTTGTAAATCTGTCAATTTGCCAGTCACCATTTTGCTAGCGATTTGCGAAACTTTTTTTTCTTGCTCCGGTAAAATGCCTGTCACCAAAGCCGGTTGACTCGAGCCACCGTAATTCAATAACACTTCTGCTGTGACAAAAGGAGCAGAAGCTGTCACCGTCGGCATAGCATCCACAATATTTTGTAAATCTTGCCAATCCGATAAATAACCGCTGAAACTACTTACCGTCACGGGCGATACCATACTAAAAACGCGTTTTTGTATTTCACGATCAAAACCATTCATCACCGATAAAACGGTAATTAATACCATGACACCGAGTGCAATGCCGATGGTAGAAACCAGTGAAATAAAAGAAATAAAATGATTACGCCGTTTCGCACGGGTATAACGTAATCCGATAAATAAGCCAGCCGGTCTAAACATGCGCGGTTTTCGCTCCTGCAAATAAAGTGAAAAAATTTTGTGTAGTGGCTGTCGCTAACGCTTCAAACGAGATGCCGCGCAAAGCAGCAATGTATTCTGCTGTGTATCGCACGTAAGACGGTTCGTTTGGCTTGCCACGAAAAGGATGTGGCGCAAGATAAGGGGCATCGGTTTCTATCAGCATTTTATCGAGTGGCACTTGTTTTGCAACAGCTTGAATAGTAGCCGCATTATTGAAAGTGACAATGCCGGAAAAAGATATGTAAAAATTCATATCGAGCGCTTTTTTTGCAATGGCCCACTCTTCGGTAAAACAGTGCATGACGCCTCCGACTTGATCCGCCTGTTCTCTTTGCATGAGCTCAATTGTATCGTCTTTTGCATCGCGGGTATGCACAATTAAGGGTTTTTTCAATGTTTTTGCTGCGCTAATGTGCGCGGCAAAACGCTGCTGCTGTAAACGATGATCATCGCGCGTACGAAAATAGTCCAACCCCGTTTCACCGATAGCCACCACTTTTTTGTGTTGACCAAGCATAATGAGTTGCTCGACATCCACCACTTCGTCTTGCTCATTCGGATGCGAACCAAGTGATGCGCTGACAAAAGGATAACGCTCTGCTGTCTGCAACACGGTTGCAAATTGTGCCAAGCTCACACTGACATTCAACAGATGGCTGACACCGGCCGCTTTAGCACGCGCCAACACGGCATCCAATTGTCCGCCATCTGCTGTCAGGTCAAGCAAATCAAGATGACAATGCGAATCGACGAGAAAGGAGACATGATCTTTCATAACAAACACTCCACCCAGCGTATCAATACTTCTTCCACAATTAATTGCTTATTCAAATTAATACCGCGCACGCGTTCGCCACGTAATTGTTGCACTTGATTTAGCAAAGCCAAATTGCAGGACAGTGCTGTTTGTGTTTTTAATAATTGTAATGCATCAACATAATCTTGATTGGTGATCATGGCAGGCGCTGCATTCAGTTGTAAACGCAATATATCCATTAACCAAGCTAACATGCCATCAAATAACAGCAGGATATCAATATCTTTTAATTTAAGCGCTGCATCAAGTGGCGATAATTTACGTTGACTCAGTAACTGCAAGGTCTCCAACAAAAGTTGTCGCTGCAAAAACCCTGCATTTTCAGCATATAATGCTGCCGACAAAGGGGCGCCGTGCGTCAATTGCAATAAAAGTTCCGGATCATAATCACTATCACCCAAATGCTTTCTGAGCCACACCATCGCTTCTGTGCTAGCGGGTTTCGCAAAAAGAATACGCTGGCAACGACTTAAAATGGTCGCAGGCAATAAGGTATAGGCATTGCTAATTAAAATAAGTAGCGCATAACGTGACGGCTCTTCTAATGTTTTAAGTAATGCATTCGCTGCATTGGCATTCATCGCATCAGCTGGATCAATCAAGACAATGCGATAATGACCTTGAAAAGATGACTGATTGACGAAATCACTGACACCACGTATCTGCTCAATTTTGATCGCTTGACCTTCTTTCTCCGGTCTCACCCACAACACATCTGGATGCGCACCATTTGCAATCAAACAACAAGCATGACAAGCCTTGTTCTTTTTTTTAGAAGACGTATCACAAAAATTACCGGCTTTCCCTTGCTGACATAACAACGCCGTCGCAAAAGCTTGCGCAAAAAAAGCTTTGCCTATGCCTTTCATTCCAGCAAACAATAATGCATGCGGCAAACGCTTTGCTTCGTATGCTTGCCAAAGTGTCTGCCATATTGTTTGTTGCCAGGGAAATAATTGTTCTGGCTGCGACGAGCGTTCCATGCTCATAAATTGTGACTCAGCAAAAATGCATTGATCACATGTCTAATTTGCTCTTCGACTGATTGCAGTGGCAAACCCGCATCAATGATTTTAATGCGATGACAATCTTGTTTGGCACGCTCTAAATAAGCCTCTCTGACGCGAGTAAAAAATGCCATTTGCTCTTGCTCAATACGATCTTTGGGCTGCCCTCTTTTTTCAGCACGCATCATGCCAAGCTCAGCTGGCACATCCAATAACAATGTCAAATCAGGATAAAGTTCACCGACTACCCAGTGATCGAGCGCTGCAATTTGCTCAATGGCAAGCTGTCGTCCGCCACCTTGATAAGCATAACTCGCATCAACATAACGATCGCTCAATACCCAGCGTCCCGCTTCCAAAGCAGGACGTATGCTATAACGAATATGTTGCGCGCGTGCTGCAAACATCAATAACAATTCGGTTTCTGCTAACATCGCTTCTTTGTTTGTCGTCTGTAATAACACACGACGAATTTCTTCCGCCCTATCCGTACCACCCGGTTCTCGCGTCAGCATCACCTCAATTTGACAACGCTTGAGATGCTCCGCAATAAAAGTGAGCGCTGTGCTTTTGCCAGCGCCCTCTGTGCCTTCAATGGTGATGAATTTGCCACACATCATGGGCTCATGCCTCCAACAACAGATGGTAAATAAGCGCGTATTTTACGTTGATTGAAATAACCTGATGATTGTTGCTTGGCATCAGTCACTGCTTCATGATGTTGCAACAAGGTCGCGGAAAATTGATGACTACCATCGCCTTTCGCTACAAAATAAAAATAATCATGTTGCGCAGGATGCAAAGCAGCTTCGATAGAAGCCATGCTTGGCATGGCAATCGGTGTCGGCGGTAGTCCTTTGTGCACATAGGTATTGTAAGCATTATCTTCCAGCAAATCGGCTTTATGAATTTTGCCATCGTAACGCGAACCCAAACCAAAAATAACCGTGGGATCAAATTGCAGCAACATATCTTTACGCAAGCGATTCACCAACACGCCCGCAATCATCTTGCGCTCTGCATTTAAAAAAGCTTCTTTCTCAATTAGCGATGCAGCAATCAACGCATCGTAGGCATCGCGATAAGGCAGACTGCCATCACGGTTATACCAAGCTTCGTTGAGACGATTTTGCATGAGATCAAAGGCACGCTTTAAAATAACTAAATCAGGACTATGCTTGGTGTAATAATATGTTTCTGGAAAAAATTCGCCTTCAGGTGCAAGCTCCGGATGCCCAAGTCGCTGCATAATTTCATGATCACTCCACTTAGTAATCAGTGGCCGCAATGCCGTGGTGGTTGCTAATGATTGCCGTAATTGACTAAACGACCAACCGGGAATAATGGTAAATGCATGATAAAAAAAGCCCTTACCCGTCGTTAGTTGTCGCCAAATGGAATGTGCCGTGGCACCTTTTGCAAAACGATATTCACCGGCTTTCAAATGCGCGCTCGGTTCTGCATAAACATAAAGCGAAAATAACAAAGGATGCAAAATCAGTTGGCGTTCTGCTAATTCAGCAATCACTGTTTTTTTTGACGATCCTGCACGCAATTCATAAATGACACCGGCTGCATCATGAACAACTGGCGCAAATAACGTGAAAAAAAAAGTCAGTGCAAAGCCTACCAACACAACTAAAAAAATGAAGGCATAACGTCGTGATTTATTCATTGAAAATAGCTGCATCGCTCAACCTCCTTGTGAAGAGGGTTCACTGATATCTTTTAAAAACCAAGGTGCCATTCGTTCCACCAAAACCAAATGAATTTGATATGGCCACATCGATAAGCATGGCTTGCGATTGGTGTGGAACAAAATTAAGATCACAACCTTCACTCGGGTGATCCAGATTAATGGTCGGTGGCGCGACTTGATCGCGAAGTGCAAGAATGCAGAATATGGCTTCCACCGCACCTGCTGCACCAAGCAAATGACCTGTCATTGATTTGGTTGAACTCACCGCTAACTGATAAGCATGCTGGCCAAAACTGCGTTTGATACCGACGACTTCCAGTTCATCACCCGCAGGTGTTGACGTACCATGCGCGTTGATGTATTGCACCGCTTCAGGCGTAATTTTAGCATCCATGATGGCGGCATTCATCGCAGCCGCAGCGCCTTTGCCTTCAGGATCTGGAGATGTAATGTGATTCGCATCTGCGCTCATACCAAAGCCAATGAGTTCTGCATAAATGTGAGCACCACGCGCTTTGGCATGCTCATATTCTTCCAACACTATCATGCCCGCACCATCACCTAAGACAAAACCATCGCGGTCTTTATCCCAAGGTCGACTTGCTTTCTCTGGCGCATCATTACGCAGTGATAGGGCACGCATCGCAGCAAAACCCGCGATACCAAGTTTTGTTGACGCCATCTCAGAAGCACCCGCCACCATCACATCTGCATCACCATAAACAATGGTGCGTGCGGCCACACCAATATTGTGCGTGCCCGTCGTACAAGCAGAAACCAAGGCAATATTCGGCCCTTTCATGCCATATTCAATCGACACAATGCCAGCAATCATATTGATGAGCGCACTGGGAATAAAAAAAGGTGACACCCGACGTGGACCAGATTCGATAAGAATGGAATGTTGTTTTTCGATACTGGGCAACCCACCTATCCCAGAACCAATCGCAAGACCAATGCGATAGGCATTCGCGTCAGTCACCACGAGACCAGAATCTTGCACAGCTTGTGTCGCCGCTGCGATGCCGTATTGAATAAAGATATCTCTTTTTTTAATTTCTTTTTCTGGCATGTGCCGTGCGGCATCAAATTCTTTGACGCTCGCACAAATTTGACAGCTCAATCCGGCTGCATCGAAATGATTAATACGCGTCACGCCACTACGGCCTGCGACAATTGCCTGCCATGTGCTCTCCACATCTTGGCCTAAGGGCGTTACCATCCCTAAACCTGTGACGACAACACGCCTCTTATTCAACACATATCCTCGCCGACAATATAATTGTTAACTCGTTTTCGGTTCTTTTTCCATGCGTTCAACAATATATTTGACCGCATCTTTGATGGTAATAATTTTTTCAGCATCTTCATCGGGAATTTCAGTTTCAAATTCTTCTTCAAGCGCCATCACTAATTCTACGGTATCCAGAGAATCTGCACCTAAATCATCAACAAATGATGCATCGGTCGTTACTTCTTCTTCCTTCACGCCCAATTGCTCAACCACAATCTTTTTGACGCGCATTTCAATTTCATTCGTGTTCGTAACCATCATCGCTAAACCCTCTGTGATATAAAAAAAAACATTTGCGTTAGTTTATTCGAAAATCACTAAGTTGCAAGTAGGACTATCTCGCCACTTAATTCAAATACATACCGCCATTGACATGCAAGGTTTGGCCCGTAATGTAGCCTGCGTGTGATGAAGCGAGAAAAATAACCGCTGCAGCAATATCATCGACCGTCCCTAATTTTTGCATGGGAATTTTTTGGAATATTGCTGCACGTTGCTCTTCCGTTAAAGCATGGGTCATATCGGTTGTGATAAATCCTGGAGCGATCACATTGACTGTAATATCGCGGGAACCGACTTCCAATGCCAATGCCTTACTAAAGCCAATCACACCTGCTTTTGCCGCACAATAATTCACTTGACCCGGATTGCCCATGGAACCAACCGCCGATCCAATGTTAATAATCCGTCCCCAATGCGCTTTCAACATATCACGGATACACGCCTTGCTCAGACGAAAAATAGCATGCAAGTCAGTTTCTAATACCCGTGACCATTCCTCTTCTTTCATGCGCAAAATAAGATTATCTGCGGTGATTCCTGCATTATTTACCAAAATATTCACCGCGCCAAAACGGGTTTTGATGGTATCAAGCAGAGCATGCACTGAGTCCGATGAGGTCACGTCTAACACCATGCCATCACCTTCCACCTTTGCTTGTTGTAGCACTTTTTTAATGCGCTCAGCACCTTCCACCGTTGTTGCCGTCCCAATCACGCATGCCCCCTGATGGCCTAACGCAAGCATAATGCCCTGACCAATGCCACGACTCGCACCGGTTACTAATGCAATTTTGTCTTTTAATAAGCTATCACTGAACATGATTCACTCCTTACTTTTGATACGCCTTCAGCACGTCACGCAAACTGCGTAAATCACCCGTCGAGTAGCATTGCAATCGTTTATCAATCCGTTTATTTAATCCCGTCAACACCTTACCAGGACCACATTCCACCACTTGCGTGATGCCTTCTTTCACAAAATGTTGTATCACTTCCACCCAGCGCACCGGCATAAATAATTGCCGCACCAAGCCATCGCGAATAGCAGCAACCGTATCGTAACGAGCGACATCGACATTATTCAACACCGCTATTTGCGGAACGCTGAATGTTACGCTTGCCAATTGCGCTGCCAAAAGGAGCGCTGCCGGTCGCATCAAGTCACAATGCGATGGCACGCTCACCGAAATCAATTTAACCAATTTCGCATTCGCTGCATTGGCAAGCGCCATGGCACGCAATATCGGCGCTTTATCTCCAGCAATCACGATTTGACCTGGGCTATTAAAATTCGCAGGCGCTACTACCTCGACTGGTTCTGCAGCCTGCTTGCAAATCGCTGCAACAGTTGCATCATCCAAGCCAACGATGACGGCCATTGCACCAGCATCTGGCATAACCGCTTCCTGCATATACTTAGCACGTGCTGCAACCAAACTTAGCGCATCGCTAAATGACATTGCGTTGGCACAAACTAATGCAGTGTATTCGCCCAAACTATGGCCGGCAAAAAAAGTGGGACGAAGCGCCGAATGTGATGCAATAATTTGTGCAATCGCATAAGACGCTGTCAATAAAACAGGTTGGGTGTATACCGTTTGATTGAGCTTAGCAAGTGGTCCTTGCTGACAAAGTTGCCATACATCATAACCCAATACCGTCGATGCTAATTCAAAGGTGTGCTGCACTTCGCTAAATTGTTCGGCCACATCCGCAAGCATGTGCAATGCTTGCGAACCTTGTCCAGGAAACACCATTGCTATTTGCATACGCCTGTTCGCTCCCCATTAATATTTAATTAAGGCTGAGCCCCAAGCAAGACCACCACCAAATCCTTCCAACATCAACACTTGTCCACGCTTTATGCGACCTTCACGTATGCATTGATCTAACGCAAGTGGAATGGACGCACTCGAGGTGTTGCCTTGCTTATCAAGGGTAATGGCAATGCGCTCCATCGGCAGATTTAATTTTTTTGCCATGGCATTGATAATGCGCAAGTTGGCTTGATGCGGAATTAGCCAATCAATATCTGCTTGCACCAATCCATTCGCTGCCAACGTTTCATCACACAAATCACCGAGTATATTCACCGCGAGTTTAAACAGCGGATTGCCCATCATTTTAACGGTTTCAAGATTGAGTTGATCGCGATGACGTTGTGACAAATACAAAACTTCCTTGTGCGTGCCATCGGCATGCAAATGCGTTGATAATATGCCGGGTGCTTCACTCGCACCGAGCACGATGGCACCTGCGCCATCACCAAATAAAACGCAAGTGGTTCTATCATTCCAATCCACCACCCGCGACATCACTTCACTACCAATCACCAGTGCTTTTTTTATTGCACCGCTTTTGATGAATTGATCAGCAATACTCAAACCATAAATAAATCCCGCACACGCTGATGCATTCAAATCAAAAGCAGGACAGCCAGCAATACCAAAACGTTGTTGCAGCAAACAAGCGGTGCTTGGAAAAACCATGTGCGGTGTCGTCGTTGCAACAATAATCATTTCAATATCGTTTGGCGTAAGTTCTGCTGTTGCGAGTGCTTTTGTCGCAGCCATTTCTGCCATGGTCACGGCATTTTCATTTTCTGCTGCAATATGGCGCTCGCGAATGCCGGTGCGATCGACTATCCAGTCGTTTGACGTATCAACCATTTTTTCGAGATCAAAATTCGTCAACACTTTTTCGGGTAGATAACTACCCGTGCCAAGAATGCGAGAATAACGTTTTGTCGTGTTTGTCATGATATCAACCCAATGCTCAAGGTGACGATTGCAATAAATTTTCGACTTCATGCCGAATGCGCTCAGGAATATTTTTTTCAGCCACGTGTATGGCTTCTTCAATGGCATGCATAAAAGCACGCACGCTTGCGCCGCCATGACTTTTGATCACCGTGCCTTGCAAGCCGATAAAGGTTGCGCCATTGTAAACAGCCGGATCAATGCGCTGACTAAATGTTTTTAAAATGGGTTTTGCAAGCAAGCCAACAAATTGACTCCAACGGTTACGCAAAAAAGCTTCTTTGATTAATCCTGTAATAAAATTAGCAGCACCTTCCGTTGTTTTAAGCGCTACATTACCCACGAAACCATCACAAACAATCACATCTGCAACGCCACTATGCAGTGCATCCGCTTCAAGGTAACCGGCAAAATGTATGCAACTTAAATCCGCCAAGCGCTTTGCAGTCTGTTTTACCAACTCATTTCCTTTGATGTCTTCTTCACCAATATTCAGCAAAAATATTTTTGGCTGCGAAATATTATCCACGGCTTTTGCCAATACCGAACCCATCACGGCAAATTGCACCAGATGTTCTACATTGGTATCCACATTGGCACCCAGATCTAACATTCGCATATTTTTATCAGGATCAATCGTCGGAAAACTTGAAATGATGGCAGGCCTATCAATGCCGGGTAACGTTTTTAATACAAAGCGGGCGGTTGCCATCAATGCGCCGGTGTTACCCGCACTCACACACGCATCCGCATTTTTTTCTTTCACTAAATTAATCGCAACACGCATGGATGAATCTTTTTTGTTGCGTAATGCCAAGGAAGGCTGTTCATCCATTTCAACTTGTTGCGAAGCATGAACCACGCTCAACCGTTTGTGGTCATAGCGAGCTTTTGCCAATGCCAGATTTAAGACATTCGTATCACCCACTAACACCAAGGATAAGTTAGGATATTTTGCCAACACAGCGAGCGCTGCAGGAATGGTAACAGGAGGACCATAGTCGCCTCCCATTGCATCAATTGCAATCGTGGTCACTGTCGTCGTCAACGGATTACTCTTCGTCGCTATCGTCTTCAACGGCCACAGCTTGATTGATCACTTGACGACCTTTGTAATAACCTTCTGGACTAACATGATGTCGTCTATGGGTTTCACCGGTCGCTGCATCAATTGCAAGCGTTGGCTTGGTTAAGCCATCATGTGAACGACGCATGCCCCGTCTTGAACGTGTAACTCGACTTTTTTGTACTGCCATTTTTCAAACTCCCCACTTTAAAACGAGCCACTAACCAATTAAGTTATTGTCGCTTATCTTTTAATCCTGCCAACACATGGAAAGGATTTTCTCTCCTTTCCTGCTCCAATCCTGAATCAGTCAAGGGTAATTTGACTGGACATGTATCAGGTTCATGTCTTGGTATCATTGGCAAATTTAAGATGATCTCATCTTCGATCAACTCTCTTAATGCCAATTGACCTTCTTTTGTCACCGCTGGCTCATACGATTCTGGCAACGCATTCGCCTCATCCAATGTCTTCACAACACCCAAGACAAAGTCGGACATTATTTCATAAATATAGGGTTGCATACAACGTTGGCATTGTAAGCTAAATTGCACTTTTACCTGTCCTTTCAAAAAGGTAATGCCTTGCTCATCAACACCAAATTGCACCTTAACCGCAATATCCTCCTTTCCCACGATGGATACTGCAGCACTCAAACGTGGCGTATCCGCCATTTTGATGCTGCCATCCAAAGCAAGACCCTGGTCGGCATAGCGATAAGGATCGACATGTTCAGGTATGAATTTTTCAGACATGACGCATTCTATGGTCGCATCCCATGGGTGTCAATCGACTTTATGCCCACTTTAGACTTGCAAAATGCCCGACCCCAGGTTATAACTTGCCGCACAAGAAATACACAAATGCGAGGATAATAAGATGAGCTTACGCAAGCATGATGAAGGTACACCTTTTATTCAGAGAGGCTCCCCTGGAAGAAAAATTCCGCTCGCTATCGGACAGAGTATGGGCCGTCCACTTGTTTCTTCTTTTACCGGCAAGCCTTTCTCCTCTGATGCAGGCCCATCCTCTCTCCCACCACCAACATCAAACTATAACAAGCCGCCTTTACAAACTTCTACTTTCAAGGAAGTGTATGGACGGTTCAGATACAGTGCTCCTGAAAGTGAAAACGATCAGAGTGGTGGTGGTAGTGATGATGAAGGCGATGAGCTAGATGAGCTCTCCTCTACCAATAGGAACAGTTTCGACATCGAGAATCCTCTTGTGAAAGTCAAATCCTCATGCCTTGAGGCTAGCCTTGATTGGGCGAATGAGACAACCTTTCGTAAGCTGGTTTACCGACCATTTATTTTGGGATTGCAATACGGCAAAGACCATTACATCGCAGCCTGTTTTTCCATCATTGCTGCTTTACCACTTGGTATTTTTGCCTTTCACAGTGATCCAAAAACTTTAATCGATTACCTCGTTAGCATGTCCGTTAGTGAAGGCATCAGCTCATCTTTCTTTTCCATCAGCTCATTTATCATGAATATTGCCTTTGCCGCCGACTTCGCTCCGAGTGCAATACATAAATTACTTTATGAGCTCAGCCACTTTGGTGAAAGCCCCATCATGAATATCCTCTGTTTAACCGGTGGTTTCGCTGTATTGATTGCCGCTTTTGGTGTTGGTTATAGCTCTTATTTATTTTTGCCTGAGATACTGGCTGCTCTAGGCACTGCTGCTGAAATTGTGGGCTATGTCATTGCCGCTCTATTGGGTGGCTCTAGTGCTTTTCTCAGCTTTGCCACCCGTTATTTGGGCCTCCTCGATGTCTCGAAGGTACTCATTGATGCATTCAATCCTGACATACGCATCCGCAATCAAGCGGTGCAACGCTTAAATACTTTGAAAAAAGACCTTATGGAAGAAATCAATACATTTTTATTTTCCAATGACGCAATATTAGCAGCCTTAGATTCAACAGCAAAAAAAGAAGCGGAAAAACAAACCATTATTAAGTTGATGGATCACATGAGCTTATTCGATTATTTCCTCGGCGAAATCAAAACATTTCTTGCTGAAGGGGATTATGATCAATTACTACAAAAAATGCAGGCGTGGGCAGAAGAAGATAGCGAATATAAGCCCATGGCCGATTTTTTTCTAAGCAACTTTTTCCCTGCTGCAGTTGATCCAAGCGACGAGATAAAATCTCAACATCTACAACGGATTAAAGAAATCAGTGAAAATGGTTCTATCTTTAATACCCCATCCACTTTCGACACATTTAAAAAATATGCAGGCCCTATTGGTAAAATATTGTTTGGGCTAACGGGAGCGGTACTCGTACACCAAATTTTCGCACAAAAAGCAGTTGAGGGATTAAATGTGATATTAAAATTTACATTTAAGACAATCTTCTCTACCACTATCGACCTGCAACAACTTCCTCTTTTTTTTCTACAACTCATCGGCTTCTTGCCTGGCGCTATCTCATCTTTATTTTATGCATTACACATGTCCAAAGCACCGGGCGTCTTTGCTAAAACATATGAAGAGATCAAAAAATCACCCGCCTATCTCTTTCATCTTATCCCCCTCTTCATTTTTGCTATCGCCTCCGGCAGTAGCATGCGTAATATGAGTCACGGTATTTTTAATAAAGACAATAATATCCTTCCTTTTAGCCTCACCGATACGCTAAAAGAAGTGCTCGCCTACTTTATTGGGGCGTGTGGTGCAATCGTTAACTGGAAAGTCATTTTTGCTTTATGGAACGGTTCTGGCGGGAAAACAGAGTTAGCCAATCTTGAAGAGGTGGCACTCATGGAATATCAGAAAAATATCGCCGCGCTTGAATCGAAGCGCATCGATCCTGTTGTGGCCGCGAAACTAAGAGGGCATCATTTCTTCAGTCCTGCGCCACCTAAAAATGGTGAAGAACGGGCTACATCGAGGGCCGATTTTAGCCAACCATTCGCTGGCACAGCTCTATATTAAAAAACCATTGCTATCTCCACTTAGATACTTTATCTTGTTAACGTAATGCAGAAAAACAACTACATATTGTGGTTTTGCCTTAGTGCAAGCCACAAACTCTGCCTCACGAATTAACTGAATAATTAACTTTTGCTATCGTGGAGATAAGTCAAACATGGAGATACAAAGCACATCGTCTCACGTGATACCCGCCGTACCGCAATCACACCTTACTGAACTGACACACACCGCTCCCGGCCTCATCAAAGTGATACGCCGTGACGGCACCGTTACTCCCTTCGACGCCAATAAGATCGCCATTGCCATGACGAAAGCTTTCCTGGCAGTCGAAGGAGAAACGGCAGCCGGTTCAAGTCGGATACATGAAAAAGTAGCGCGTTTAACTCAGAAAATTGCAGATACCTTTGCAAGACGCCTGCACAGCGCCGGCACGATTCATCTCGAAGAAATTCAAGATCAAGTTGAGCTGGAACTCATGCGTACCGGCGAATACAACATCGTCAAAGCTTATCTCCTCTACCGCGAAGAACGTCGCCGCGTTCGCGAGCAGGAAGAAGCGGCAAATAAACAATCAGTGACGGTGTTACATGTCACTTTAGCCGATGGCAAGGTGCAACCACTCGATGTAGCCGCACTGCAGCGTCAAGTCAAAGAAGCCTGCCTTGGCTTACAAGGCACAGCGCCCGAACTCATTATCGACGATGTGAAACGTAACTTATTTGATAAAGTGCCCGCGAGTGAAATTAATAAAGCACTCGTCATGTCAGCACGCACCATGATAGAAAAAGAACCGAATTATACTTATGTTGCAGCGCGTTTGTTATTGAGCGAATTGTATCGCGAAGGTTTGCAATTCTTAAAATTAAACGCAGCGCTTATCACAAAAAATCCACAACAAATTTATGCGCACTACTTCAGCACTTATCTCGATGTCGGCATACAACACGAATTGCTTGATCCAGGTTTAAAAGATTTTGATATTGCAACACTCATCGCTGCCATGAAACCAGAAAGAGATTTGCAATTTACTTATCTCGGCTTGCAAACATTATATGACCGTTATTTCATTCATTGGGAAGGCGCGCGTTTCGAGTTGCCGCAAGCTTTTTTCATGCGGGTTGCCATGGGCCTTGCGATGAGTGAAAAGGAAAAAGAAAAACGCGCGATAGAATTTTACAATTTACTTTCTTCTTTCGATTTCATGAGCTCAACGCCGACGCTATTCAACTCTGGTACCTTGCGTCCACAATTATCCAGCTGTTTTCTCACAACTGTTCCCGATAATCTTGATGGCATTTATGGTGCCATCAAAGATAATGCGCTGCTCTCAAAATATGCTGGTGGTTTAGGCAATGATTGGACCAATGTCCGCGCCATGGGTGCACATATCAAGGGAACCAATGGTAAATCACTGGGCGTCGTGCCTTTCTTAAATGTCGCAAATGCCACAGCGGTTGCAGTCAATCAAGGTGGTAAACGCAAAGGAGCGGTGTGTGCTTATCTTGAAACATGGCACAAAGACATAGAAGAATTTCTTGAACTACGAAAAAACACCGGCGATGAACGTCGTCGTACTCATGATATGAATACAGCAAATTGGATACCCGATCTTTTCATGGAACGGGTCATCAACAATCAAGATTGGACATTGTTTTCACCCGATGAAGTTCCCGATTTACACGATTTATATGGCAAAGCATTTGCTAACGCCTACACCACTTATGAAGCAAAAGCTGCGCGCGGCGAAATTAAAAATGCCAAAAAAATGCCGGCATTAACCTTGTGGCGCAAAATGCTAACCATGCTGTTTGAAACGGGACATCCGTGGATGACTTTCAAAGATGTTTGCAATCTACGTTCGCCACAACAACATATTGGTGTGGTGCATAGTTCTAACCTCTGCACCGAAATCACGCTCAACACATCGCGCGATGAAATTGCCGTCTGTAATCTCGGCAGCATTAATTTGATTGCGCACATGACATGAGCAAGGTCTTGATCAAGTCAAACTGCGTCGCACCATACACACGGCTTTGCGCATGTTGGATAATGTGATAGACATCAATTACTACTCCGTTCCACAAGCAAAAAATTCCAATTTTAAACACCGTCCTGTTGGCATGGGCCTCATGGGTTTTCAAGATGCACTCTACCAGTTGCGTCTTCCCTATGCCTCGCAAGCAGCGGTTGAATTTGCCGATAAATCGATGGAATTAATTAGCTACTACGCGATTGAAGCTTCCACTTTATTGGCAGAAGAACGCGGCACTTATTCGAGTTTCGAAGGATCGCTATGGAGCCAAGGCATATTACCTATTGATTCCATCGACATCCTGTCGCAACACCGCGGGAAAAATATGTTGGAAATCGATAAAACACAAACGTTGGATTGGAATAGCTTGCGACAAAAAGTGAAAACAATAGGCATGCGTAATTCTAATGTGTTAGCGATTGCACCGACTGCAACCATTTCAAATATCTGCGGTGTTTCGCAATCCATTGAGCCGACGTATCAAAATTTATTTGTCAAATCGAATCTCTCGGGTGAATTTACTGTCATCAATCCTTATCTTGTTGCTGATTTAAAACAAGCTGGTTTGTGGGATGAAGTCATGATTAATGATTTAAAATATTATAATGGCAGCGTCGCAAAAATTAATCGTGTTCCTGAAAAATTAAAACAAATTTATGCAACCGCTTTTGAAGTTGATCCCACTTGGTTAATTGAAGCAGGATCACGACGACAGAAATGGCTTGATCAAGCACAATCACTCAATTTGTACATGGCAGAACCATCCGGCAAGAAAATGGATAGCCTCTATCGACATGCCTTTATCCGTGGCTTGAAAACCACTTATTACTTGCGCAGCTTAGGCGCGACCAACACTGAAAAAGCAACCATTGATGATCGCGCGCTAAATGCAGTCGAAGTGGATACTCATACCGCACCAAAAGCGTGCTTGATAACCGATCCAACCTGCGAAGCCTGCCAATAAATTTAAGGAGAACAACATGATTTCAGCAACAAATATCGGTGTCACTGGGCTTGAAGCATTGGAAATGGGTGCCGCGCGGGTTCAAGTCGATGACAAAAAAATTATTAATTGTCGTGCCGATCTTAATCAACTCGTTCCTTTCAAATATACCTGGGCATGGCAAAAATATTTAGATGCGTGCGCAAATCACTGGATGCCAAACGAAATTAACATGACAGCCGATGTGGCACTGTGGAAAAACTCGGAAGGATTGACGGAAGATGAACGCCTCATCATCATGCGTAATTTAGGTTTCTTTTCAACAGCAGATTCATTGGTGGCAAATAATTTAGTGCTAGCCGTGTATAGGCACATCACCAATCCAGAATGTCGTCAGTATTTATTGCGTCAAGCATTTGAAGAAGCCTTGCACACGCATGCTTATCAATATGTCATTGAAAGTTTAGGCATGGATGAAGCAGCGGTATTTAACATGTATCGCGAAGTCCCATCCGTTGCGCGCAAAGCAGCGTGGTCGCTCAAATATACGCAGAGCTTAGGTGATCCGCATTTCCATACCGGCACACCCGAAAACGATAGGCGTTTACTGCGCGATTTAGTCGCTTTTTACGTGATTTTTGAAGGCATTTTCTTTTATGTTGGCTTTGCTCAAGTACTCTCCATGGGCAGACGTAACAAGATGACTGGCACCGCCGAACAATTTCAATATATTTTGCGTGATGAATCCATGCATCTTAATTTCGGCATTGATGTGATTAACCAAATCAAAATTGAAAATCCACATTTGTGGACTGACGAATTCAAACAAGAAGCGATTAGCATGATACGTGAAGGCGTTGATCTCGAATACACTTACGCTCTCGATACCATGCCACGCGGTATTTTAGGCTTGAATGCCGAAATGTTTAGAGATTATCTCCACTTCATCGCTAACCGTCGCTGCGCGCAAATTGGTCTTGAACAACAATATCCAGGCGCTGTCAATCCTTTCCCTTGGATGAGCGAAATCATGGATTTGAAAAAAGAAAAAAACTTTTTCGAAACCCGTGTCATTGAATACCAAACGGGCGGCGCATTAAGTTGGGAAGATTAAAATTCTTGCGAAGGTGAGACTATTTATTCTACTGTGTCATTGCAAGCGCAGCGAATATTTTCGCAATGGCAGCAATGACACGGTCAATTACTTAATTTTAATTTCTTTAGCTTTAGCTAAAAGGCAGAGCGCATCTTCTTCTGCTCGTGTTTTCTTCTGAAACAAGCTATTCGCATTGCCAAGCAATTTCTTATGCACTGAAGGAAAAATCGCCGTAATCGAATCAGCAATATCGCATATTTTTTTAAGAAGTCGCGTGCCAAAGCCTTTATGTTGTTTAATATTTTTATTATTGATGAGATCTTTTTCGATTAAAACACAAATCTCATCCCTTTTTTTATGGACACAATCAACCAGCTCTTTCTCGCTCGATATTTTTTCTTTATGCTTCAATACATCCTCAATATTTTTAATTACAGTTTGATATTGAGTGTAACGAGAATCTTTTTCTCCTATTTCTCGCTGCTGTTCTTTTATTTCAGCTATCACTTCTCTTTCCATGCGTTGATTAAACTTTCGCAATGCTTTGTTAAAAAAATTTCGCTTTCTGATACTTTCATCATTATCCATAGAAAAAATTTCAGGCATATTTTTTTCTTCTGCTAACGCCATTTCTTCTTGAAGAAGTTTTTTCTTCTCATCAGAAAATCCAAAATAACCCCTCACCACCAGCGGGTCTGACGATTTTCTTTTGATAAAATATTCTCTACCGTTCATATCTTCCTCACTCGCTATTGCATACTGTTATGTCATTGCAACGTATAACATAAAGTATATCGCAGTAAGATTATGACAACGTTAAGTGGAAATTAAGGAAGGCTTAAGGGATTTTTACAAACTGCTCATAATTTTTAAAATAAAGGTACAGTCTGAGAGCTGTGTCATTGCGAGCGCGAGCGAAGCAATGACACAGCTCAGTGAATACCCTCATTATTTTTTAATCTTAAGTTGATTTGCTGTTTTGTATATATCTTCTGATTTTTCCTGACATGTTGTTTTTATCGTTTGCAAATCGAAAAATCCGAAATTTCCGGTTACACAATACACAACAGCAGGTACGCCAATGACCCACGTTGCGCCATATAAGCCATTGTATAACCCTCTAGCAAAAATAGCCGCCCACTCTCTTCTATGCCCCTTCATCGTCGTATTATTGATAAGATCAATATCAATAATTGATTTTATCTCATTTTGTAGCCTACCCAGATTAGGAGCAACCGTTGCATATCGAAATACGCTTCGCTTTCTTTCATCCGCCACCAGCTTAGATATTTTATTTTTAACAAGGGTAAGATGTATCAGCCTATCATCTCTTGTATTTATTTTCTTAATCCTATCAATCTCTTTGTCTATTTTGCTAATCACCTCACTTTGAACTAATTCTAAGAATGAATGGATTGTTTGCTTGATTGCTTCCTCATTATCCTTTTCATTCTCGTAAATATCCCACGCTGCTTGGATAAGATCATCGCCATTAGGATGTCTTAGCTTAAATATTACTCCTCGATTAAATTGAGAAAATACAGTAGGTAATTTTTTTTCATCCTTAATTTCGTAAAAATGCATTGCTTCCTTTAAAAAAAGGGCTAAGTTATCACGATGCGATATCGGCATCGTAATTGAAGCATCTCTTCTGATAGCCATTCGAATAAATTTTAAATCATCATCCCAGTTTTCAATTAACGCAGATAAATCTCTTGCCTTTTGCTTCGAGTAAGAGTGTTTATTATCACTTTCTTTAAAAAAGGATCTCCATCTTTCCATTCGAGCAAAAATAGCATCGATGTCATCATCAGAATAGATTGTTGTTTGTTGCTGCCGACCACGCACCCCACACCTCGTTGATCGCTCAAAATGGCGATCTATGTATTTATGTGAATAGTATACCCAACGAATATTAGGATTAGCTTAAAGTGAGATTAAAATAGGCTTAAAATGATTTTATTTTTTATTAACAAATCGCGACTTTAGCGTGCGATATAGGCCGAAGAGGCTGATAGAAAGCCAGGCAATTTCGATGATGACTGAGGACAAATTCCAATCAAACATTAAGGAAAATAAAATTAACGATGAACCGCACATATTCATGAAAGGATAAATGGGTTGTTTTGCAGTTAACTTGTTTATATTTAACAAAAAATATGAGATTAAAATCAGGATCACACCTATCATCCCAATCACATTGTAATTTTTTGAAAATAACTCAACCATGACACTCATCTCCACCTTCTGTTATCGGTACTTGTGCTAAAGCATCTATCACCACGGCAACATCTGCGCACTTTCGCCAAGCATTTTCACTTAAATAACGACGCCAAGCAGCGGCGCCTTTAATCCCTTGAAACAAACCAAAAAGATGCCGCGTGATCGTATTTAATTTTACCCCTTGTAGCAGCTGATGCTTTAGATAGGGAAGCAATTGTTCTATCACTTGATGGCGTGTTTTAAAATTTTTTTCGGCAAAATAATGCTGCTCTATCGCAGCTAAAACATAAGGATTAGCATAAGCAGCACGACCTATCATCACACCATCAACATGAGGTAGCTGCGCTACTACATCAGCTAAATTTTTAATACCACCATTCAAAATAATGGTTAATTGCGGATTATCCCTTTTAATTTGCTGCACCATCTCATAACGCAAGGGTGGAATATCACGATTTTGCTTTGGGCTTAATCCTGACAACCAAGCTTTACGCGCGTGAATAATGAAGTGATGACATCCCGCACTCGCAACCTGCTTAATAAAATGTTGCAAATACGCATACGTATCTTGCTCATCCACCCCAATGCGACATTTAACCGTCACAGGAATAGTGACGCACGCCTGCATCGCATGGACACAATCTGCGACACGATTGGCATCCAGCATGAGCCGTGCACCAAATTGTCCGGAACAAACGCGCGAACTTGGACAACCAACATTTAAATTAATTTCATCATAACCCGCTTCTTCTCCCCATGTTGCACATTGCGCCAATTGCAGGGGATCACTGCCACCTAATTGCAACGCTAAATATTTTTCATCCGGATGAAATGCCAAGAAACGCTGTCTGTCGCCATGAATGAGTGCTTGAGTCGTAATCATTTCCGTATAAAGTCGCACATGTGGCGCAATGAGACGCAAAAAATAACGCGCATGTCTGTCGGTGCAATTCATCATCGGTGCAACGGAAATAAGAGGTAAGGCTTTAGGATGCATAATGACTGACATAACTAATAAGAAAAATTTTCTTCAAGACTATAAACCGGCAGTATCGTACTCCATTGCTTGCAACCGGGACATTGCCAATGCAGTGTTTTTCCCGAAAAACCACAAGCACGACATTGGTAATCCGGTTTATCTGCCAGCAAATTTTTCATGAGATTTTGCAAGATATGCAAATCTTCTTTCGCTCTCCCCTCCGCGCTCGAAATATAAAGATTTACAAAAAGATATAAACCGCGCAACGATGGATAACGCCGCACATAATCAGCAACAAAACTCGCCGCCACCTTATCCCCTTTCCATTTTCTGACGCGCTCCGCCAAAATTAACACCACGGGGACGCGCGGATAATCGTTTAATAATTTTTTGAGATAAACCACTAATTTTTCTTCTTGATTGAGTGCTTCATAACAAGAGGCCAATAATTCGATGGATTCTGAAAGATAATCCGGATTTTGATCTTTAATTTTTTTTAACTGTTGCGCAGCACCTTTATAATCATCTTGTGCCATCAATATCTTAGCTTGCAGTAAACTAGCACGCACACAAAAACGATCAGAAACGATGGCGCTATTCAGCGCATCCATTGCGCTGTCATATTGATTTTTAAGATAAGCATTTTCTGCTAATTCACAATGATAATGTGCAATCACCGGCTGCATATTTTGTTTGGTCACTGCTTCATATTGCACTGCCATTTTCACGGCAAGTTTCCAATCTTTTTCTTGTTGATAAATGTCAATCAAGGTTCGCAAAGCCGATGCCGAATGGGATTTAGTATTCACCAGCTCCAAAAAAATACGCTCCGCGCGATCTAACATACCCCCACTTAAATAATCCTGACCTAATTCAAAAAGAGATTGTTCGCGATGAATTTTTTCCAGTTGTGGGCGCGCAATGAGATTTTGATGGATGCGAATGGCTCTATCCACTTCCCCACGACGCCGAAATAATTTCGCGACAGCAAGATGCGTTTCAACCGTGTCGCTGTCTACTTCTAACATTTTGACAAAGATATCAACGGCTTTATCAGTTTCTTCATTTAATAAAAAATTTAAGCCAATGAGATAATCGCGTGGCAATTTTGATTTACGTAGAGGCTCATGCTGTGGCTGGCTACGACGACCCAACACCCACGCAATTGCAATTGCTAGTAAAAACAAAATTAACCAAACTGTCTTCATTAAACGTTATCCTGCAGCGGAATCGCTCGCAAATTTTCAACTTCTTTTTCAGCCAAATTGAGTCGTTGACGCAAGCGATGATTGGCAAGTTTTGCTTTGATCAACAACCAAAAGCCAACTACGATTCCGACCAAACAGCCCGCCGCAAATACCATGACCAGTAACAATGAAAGTGGCAATGCGCTTTGACCCAAATAATAATTGATGGTGACCGATTCGGAATTTAATGTTGCAAATGTCATCCCAAATAACACGATCACCAATAACAATATGTAACTAATAATACGCACTAACAAGCTCCTCTTATAAATTTTCCTACTCGATAACAGTTAAACCATCCATGTAAGGTTGTAAGCGTTTTGGAATATGAATACGACCCAGCTCATCTTGATAATTTTCCATCACTGCAATCAGTGTACGGCCGACTGCCAACCCAGAACCATTTAGCGTATGTACCCAATCAATTTTTCCTGTTTCATCGCGCCATCTTGCTTTCATGCGTCGTGCTTGAAAGTCTTCGGTGTTACTGCAAGATGAAATTTCACGATAACGATCTTGACCTGGCAACCAAACTTCTAAATCATAGGTTTTTGCTGCAGAAAAACCAATATCGCCGGTACATAATGCCATCACGCGATAAGGTAATTCTAGTTGTTGCAAAACGCTTTCTGCATGTTTAGTTAATTCTTCAAGCGCTGCATACGATTGTTCAGGATGAACAATTTGTACTAATTCTACTTTTTCAAATTGATGTTGGCGCAACATACCGCGCATATCTTTACCATACGATCCTGCTTCACTGCGAAAACAAGAACTATAACAAACAAATTTTAATGGAAGTGCTGTGGCATTTAAAATTTCATCACGCACCATATTGGTAACAGGGACTTCAGATGTCGGAATTAAAAAATAAGGAAGTTCACCCGCTAAAGCGAAAACATCTTCTTTGAGTTTTGGAAATTGACCGGTACCAAACAAACTCGCCGCATTAACGAGAGCTGGCACCGAAATTTCTTCATAGCCATGTTCCCGCGTATGCAAATCCAACATGAATTGTGCGAGTGCGCGTTGCAACCGCGCTAACGGTCCACGCAATACGACAAAACGTGCACCAGACAATTTTGCTGCTGTTTCAAAATCCATCCAACCTTTATCGACAGCTAAGGCGACATGATCTTTTGCGGTGAAAGAAAATTTTTTTGGTTCGACCCCACGCCGCACTTCTTGGTTAGCTGTTTCATCTTTGCCAATGGGAACCGATGCATGTGGCAGATTGGGTAATTCCGCTAAGAAAATCATCTAACGCAATTTGCACTTCGGCAAAACGTGTTCTTCAATGACTTTCAATGAATCGCTCAATGTTTTCAGGCTTTTTAACGCCTCTTCCACCGACATTTCCCGATGCTTTAGCGACACCGACTTCTTTAGAACGCACATTGCGTTCATTTTGCAATGTCTTGCATTTTCATTTGCAGTTGTTTGCGTTCTTCTTCAAGCTGATTGAATTTTTGCTATATCCAAAACAAAACCGCGCTTTTTTAATTGCGCGGCAATGTTGTCTATCGAAGTACGAACTAATTTAGGATCGAGCATAGCTTAACTGACTTCCTTTGCTAACACTTGAGCAACCATTTTACCCATTTCAGCAGGTGAACGAACGGTATGTACGCCTGCTGCTTCAAGCGCTTTAAATTTTTCTGCTGCTGTGCCTTTGCCACCGGCAATAATCGCACCGGCATGACCCATGCGTTTACCAGCGGGCGCTGTTACACCAGCAATATAGGCAACGACCGGTTTAGTCACATGTTGCTTAATGAAATCATGCTGCTTCTTCTTCCGCACTGCCACCAATTTCGCCCACCATCAAAATAATTTCGGTTTGCGGATCTTTTTCAAACAACGCAAGCACATCAATAAAATTTGTTCCAGGAATGGGATCACCACCAATACCAACGCAAGTGCTTTGACCCAAATCTAATATCCGTTGTTTGCTTCACCGCTTCATACGTCAATGTGCCAGAGCGTGACACAATGCCGACTTTACCAGGTTTATGAATATAGCCTGGCATAATACCAATTTTGCATTCGCCGGGTGTAATCACACCAGGACAATTCGGTCCAATCAAACGCACGTCTTTATGTTGATCAAGACATACTTTTACTTCCAACATATCTAAAACAGGAATGCCTTCGGTGATACAAACAATTAATTTGATACCTGCATCCACCGCTTCCAAAATAGAATCTTTACAAAAAGGTGCTGGCACATAAATGACTGAGGCATCTGCTTTTGTTTCATCGTACGCTTCTTTCACGGTGTTAAAAACCGGTAATCCTAAATGTGTTTGGCCACCTTTTCCTGGCGTCACACCACCAACCATTTTTGTACCATAAGCAATCGCTTGCTCAGAATGAAAAGTACCTTGTTTGCCGGTAAAACCTTGGCACAATACTTTGGTATTTTTGTTAATTAAAATACTCATGACATTACACTCCTAGTCGCTTGAACGACTTTTTTCGCTGCATCGGTAAAACTACTTGCAGCAATAATATTTAAGACCACTTTCGCTCAGCAATTTTGCGCCTAATTCTGCATTATTTCCTTCTAAACGAACGACGACAGGCAGCTGGTGCCGATTTCTGCCACTGCGCCAATAATGCCTTCTGCAATTAAATCGCAGCGAACAATACCACCAAAAATATTAATCAAAATTGCTTTGACTTTTTTATCCGATAAAATAATTTTAAAAGCTTCTGTTACGCGTTCTTTGGTCGCACCGCCACCCACATCTAAAAAGTTAGCTGGATTGCCACCATGCAACTTAATCAAATCCATGGTCGCCATCGCAAGACCAGCACCATTCACCATGCAACCAATATCGCCATCGAGAGCAATGTAATTTAATTCCCATTCACGTGCACGATTTTCGCGTTCATCTTCTTGTGTCACATCACGCATCGCACGCAAAGCAGGTTGACGATAAGTGCATTATCATCGATATTAATTTTGGCATCCAAACATAATAAATTACCTTGCTTGGTAATCACGAGCGGATTAATTTCAAGCAAACTAAATCACATTCTTGAAATAATTTGCCAAGTCCCATGAGCAAGTGCACAAATTGTTTTACTTGTTCGCTCTTCAAATCTAAGCGCAAAAGCACATTCACGACCTTGATAAGGTTGCACACCAACCACGGGATCCACCGTGATCGTGAGAATTTTTTCAGGATGTTTCTTCTGCCACTTTTTCAATTTCAACACCACCTTCGGTGGATGCCATAAAAACAATGCGTTGTTTCGCGCGATCAATGACTGCACCTAAATAAAGTTCTTTTTCAATATCGCAAGGTTCTTCAATCAAAACTTGATTAACTGGTTGACCTTCTGCTGTGGTTTGATAAGTCACCAGCTGCGTGCCAAGCAACGCGCGCGCGACATTTGCCACTTCCTCTTTCGATGACACCAGTTTGACACCGCCTGCTTTGCCACGACCACCGGCATGCACTTGAGCTTTAACCACGTAGCGTGATGTTGTCATTTTATCGGCAATTGCCCGCGCTTCATCCGCTGTGCTTGCGACTTCGCCTTTTGAAACAGGTAATTCATATTGTGCTAATAATTGTTTAGCTTGGTATTCATGCAAATTCATTTCAATTTAATCCTCATTTTTGTTTATACCTCGAGTAATAAGCGCGTTGGATCTTCAAGGAATTCTTTAATTGACACCAGAAAGGTCACGGATTCTTTACCATCAATTAAACGATGATCATAAGAAAGCGCCACATACATCATCGGCCGAATCACAATTTGGCCATTTTCCACAACAGGACGTTCCTGAATTTTATGCATTCCTAAAATGGCGCACTGTGGTGAATTTAAAATGGGCGTCGACAACAGTGAACCAAACACACCGCCATTGGTAATGGTGAAATGTTCCGCCCTGCATTTCTTCAAGTGACAGTTTGCCAGTCCTTGCTTTTTCAGCGGCTTCCACGATCTTCGCTTCGATATCTGCCATGCTCATTTGATCAGCATCACGTAACACGGGCACCACAAGACCTCTGTCAGTTGAGACCGCCACGCCAATATCATAATAGCCATGATAAACAACATCATTGCCATCAATTGATGCATTCACAATGGGTGAACGCTTTAAAGCTTCAAGACAGGCACGCACAAAAAAAGACATAAAGCCAAGACGCACTTTGTATTTTTTTTCAAATTGTTCACGATAACGGTTACGAATCGCCATGACAGCTGCCATATTGATTTCATTAAAAGTGGTGAGCATGGCCGTGTTTTGGGTGACTTCTAACAAGCGCTCTGCAATACGAGCACGAATACGTGTTATGGGAACACGCTTTTCTACACGTGCACCTGTCGAAACAGGCGCCGAAGTCATCGCAGCAGCCGGTTGATCACCTAGCACAGTTTTGACATTTTCTTTGGTAACCCGTCCATCCTTGCCCGTGCCTTTGACGGCAGAAACATCCACTTCATGCTCAGCGACTGCCCGGCGCGCGGCAGGACCGAGTGTCGGTGTCGCTGCCACTTTGGCAGCAGGGGCAGGCGCAGATGCCGCAGCTTTAGCCGCCTCAGGCGCTGCGGTTTGTTTCGCAGGCGCAGGGGATGCCTCAGCCGTTGCTGCTGTATCGATGATAGCAATCACTTCCTCCGCCTGTACCGTACTGCCTGTTTCTTTGGTAATTTGCTTAATAATTCCATCCGCTGGCGCAGGCACTTCAAGCATCACTTTATCTGTTTCCAAATCGACAATATTTTCGTCGCGACTCACCTTATCGCCAACTTTTTTATGCCAAGTTGAAACCGTTGCATCGGTTATCGATTCTGGTAAATGTGGAACTTTCACTTCAATTGCCATTGCAGTTTCCTTATTTCATTAATGCCTGTATCACTAATTCTTCTTGCTGTTTCTCATGTTCAGAATAATAACCGACTGCTGGAGAGGCGGAAGAGCGTCTGCCAGCATAACGCAGTTTTTGTCCTTTACCCAGAGCCGCCTTTAAAATAGCTTCTATCGCGCTAAAAGCACCTTGATTTTGCGGTTCTTCTTGGCACCACACGACTTCTTTCGCTTCGGCATACCCGGCCAGAATTTGACGATAACGGTCTTCCGGGAAAGGATATAATTGCTCAATACGCACAATAGCGACATTTTGCAATTTATTTTCCCGTCGTTTGTTCAGCAAATCGTAATAAACTTTGCCGGCACAAAAAATTAATCTGTCGACATTTTTAGCGGCGATGTCATCTATCTCGGGTATCAGTAATTGAAATTCACCGTTTGATAAATCATTTAACGATGACACTGCAAGCGGATGACGTAACAAGCTTTTTGGTGTCATCACAATGAGTGGTTTGCGATAAGGACGCAACATTTGGCGACGCAATAAATGGAAAATTTGTGCCGGCGTCGATGGCACACACACTTGCATATTATCTTCGGCACAGAGTTGCAAGTAACGTTCCAAACGAGCGGATGAGTGCTCTGGTCCCTGACCTTCATAACCATGCGGTAATAACATCACTAAACCGCAAAGCCTCCCCCATTTTTGTTCGCCTGAACTAATAAATTGATCGATGACAACTTGCGCGCCATTGGCAAAATCGCCAAATTGCGCTTCCCACAACACCAAATAATTCGGTTCGGCAGAAGCATAGCCATATTCAAACGCAAGCAACAGCTTCTTCCGATAAAAGAGAATCGACAATATTAATTTGCGCTTGAGTTGCCGATACATGACTGAGTGGAATAAAAACATCATCGGTATTTTGATCGTGTAATATTGCATGCCGATGAGCAAATGTACCTCGTCCTGCATCCTGGCCACACAAACGAATAGGATAGCCTTCATCCAGCAACGTCGCATAAGCCATGGTTTCCGCATAGCCCCAATTCAGCGGCACTTCCCCTGCTGTCATTTTCTTTTGGGTATCGAATACTTTTTTTACTTGCTGTTGTAGCACAAAACCTTCAGGCAATTTTTCAATGCGTTCAGCAATACTTTGTAAGCGTTCAAGCGGCACTGCGGTGATCGCTTTTTCCGTCCACGATTGGCCGACAAAGGGACTCCAATCAACATTAAATTGATAAGCGACTTTATCATCGCTGATCTTAACAACCGATTTTGCATCATCTAACATTTGCCGATAAGCATCGGCCATTTTTTTATCTTGCTCTGCTGCAATCACTCCTTCATTCACTAATTGTTGCGCATAAATGAGATAAGGTGCTTGCATGGCTTTGATCACTTTATACATCACCGGCTGCGTTGCCGAGGGTTCATCCGCTTCATTGTGGCCATGACGTCGGTAGCAAACGAGATCAATCACCACATCTTTTTTGAAGGTATAGCGGTAATCAATGGCAAATAATGCAGCAAAATACACTGCTTCAGCATCATTCGCATTAACATGCAGAATGGGCGCTTCCACCATTTTTGCCACATCGGTGCAGTAAAGTGTGGAGCGTGCATCATTGCGATTGCTGATGGTAAAACCAACTTGATTATTAATCACAATATGAATTGAACCGCCCACCGTAAACCAGCGCACTTGTGACAAACTAAATGTTTCCATCACCACGCCTTGGCCAGCAAATGCCGCATCACCGTGAATTTGCACCGGCAATACTTTTTCGTGCACGCTATCGCAAGCACGCCGTTGTCTGGCGCGTACGGATCCTTGCGCAACAGGCGCCACAATTTCCAAATGCGATGGATTAAACGCTAAAGCAATGTGCACATCACCATAGGGCGTGCTCACATTGGAGGAATAACCTAAATGATATTTCACATCACCTGAATAATGCGATTGGCGTATTCCTGTTCCTTCAAAAGCAGCAAAAACAGCTTTAGGTTCTTTACCGACAACATTCACCAACACATTGAGCCGACCACGATGTGCCATGCCAATCACAATTTCCTTCACACCTTTTTGAGCAGAAGAATTCACCACAGCATCCAATAATGGAATGAGGCTATCACCACCTTCCAATGAAAAACGTTTTTGGCCAACGTATTTGAAGCCTAAATATTTTTCCAAACCATCCGCCACGACCAAGCGATCTAAAATGCGTAACTGTTCTTCTTTGGTTGGCTTGAAATGCGCAAAACCCTGCTCAATGCGTTCGCGTATCCATTCGACTTCATCAATGCGATTGATATGCATGTATTCAAAACCAATGGTATGACAATAAACACCGCGCAATCCTTGGTGAATGTCTGCTAAAGTCGCCGTGGTTTTACCTAAACTCGAAAATGATCCCACGTTGAACGTTTTTTTGAGATCGGCTTCAGCAAAGCCATAATAACTCAGTGCTAATGTCGGACTGTCTACGCCCTTATACAAACGCAAGGGGTCGATGTCTGCTTGCAGATGGCCGAGACGGCGATAAGCAGTAATAAGTTCAAAGACACGTTCTTGCTGTTGGTCTTGAACGCTATCTAACCCTTGAACCGCGAGCACGTCAGCTGAGTGTTTCGCAAGTTCCAAAAAGTGTTCACGAATTTCTGCCGGTGAAACCTCCGGCGCTTGACGAGTCATTTGCTGACTTAACTTATCAAAATAGGTACGCCATTCCGTCGCGAGATCGTCTGGATGCGCTAAGTAGATGTCATAAAGCGCTTCAAGATAATTTTCATTTCCAGAACAAAGATAAGAATCCTGCCAAAGCGCCTGCATCGATTTGGATTGTTTTTGCATGTTAATTGATTACTCATTTCAATGGGTTATAGATGTATATTAAACCGAATCCTCAAGCATTTCCTCTTTAATATTATTGATTGCCTTCAATGGATTCAAATCCTTAGGGCAGACATCCACACAATTCATGATGCCGCGGCAACGAAATAAACTAAAAGGATCGGCAAGATTAGCAAGACGTTCTTGCTTGTGGGTATCACGACTATCGGCAATAAAACGATAAGATTGCAATAAGGCAGCAGGACCCATGTATTTATCAGGATTCCACCAAAAAGAAGGACAGGCCGTTGTACAGCAAGCACACAAAATGCATTCGTACAGCCCATCTAACTTAGCGCGCTCTTCTGGCGATTGTAAACGCTCAGTCGCGGGTACTGGCTCATCATTTTGTAAATAAGGCTGTGCTTTCTCATACTGCTGGTAAAACTGCGTCATATCGACCACTAAATCTCGGACAACGGGTAAGCCGGGTAATGGCCTGATGGTTATCGGTTGCTGCAATGATGCTAAATGTGTCGTACAAGCCAAACGATTTTTACCGTTAATATTCATGCCATCGGAGCCACAAACACCCTCACGGCAAGAGCGGCGTAACGATAAACTTTCATCCAGGGTATTTTTAATTTTTAATAATGCATCCAAGACCATGACACAATCCGAAGTATCCACCAGATATTCTTGCGTTATTGGTGCCGCATCCGTTGCGGAATTGTAACGATAAATCAAAAAACGGGTCATCGCGTTTTTAGGCATGTTATCCCCTTGGTTATGCATTATGCTCTTCTTCTCTGCTCGCCAATTGTATAGGCGCCATCCCTTCTGGCTTTCTATTCACTTCACGGAAAGAGATACGATTATCTTCAAAATACAATGTGTGTTTTAACCAATGCGCATCATCGCGTTCCGGATAATCATAACGCGCATGCGCGCCACGGCTTTCGGTGCGAATTTCTGCAGAGTGCGCTGTGGCAATTGCTGTCATCATTAAATTATCCAGCTCAAGTGCTTCAATACGTGCCGTATTAAAGCAATCGCTTTTATCGGTGATGGATGCAAAGTTTAAACGATCGCGCAATTCTTCTAATTTCATAAAACCAGCACGCATAGAATCTTCTGCACGGAACACACCGAAGTCATCTTGCATTACTTTTTGCAAAGCATCACGAATGGTCGCAACACTTTCACCTTTCACATTACCATTCCAACGATAGACACGGGATAATGCTTGTTCCACTTCAGCAGAATCGTATGCCACAAAATCTAAACCCTGCGTGATGCTTTCTTTCACATGCAAACCCGCTGCACGGCCAAAGACGACAAGATCAAGCAATGAATTCGCACCGAGACGATTCGCCCCATGAACTGAAACGCAAGCACACTCGCCGACTGCATACAATCCATCAATGAGTTCATCTTCACCTTTGGTATTTTGTGTTAATACTTGACCATGATAATTGGTGGGAATACCACCCATGAGATAATGGCAAGTCGGGACAACCGGAATGGGATCTTTTACCGGATCCACGCCAGCAAACGTAATCGCAAGTTCACGAATACCTGGCAGACGCGTTTTGATGAGCTCTTCACCCAAGTGGTCTGCTTTCAGAAAAACATAATCGCCTTTGGGTCCCGCACCACGTCCTTCACGGATTTCAATGGCCGCTGAACGCGAGACAATGTCACGGCAAGATAAATCTTTCAGATGCGGCGCATAACGTTCCATAAAACGTTCACCATTTTTATTGATCAGATAACCACCCTCACCACGAACACTCTCGCTGATCAGCGAACCTGAACCATAAATGCCTGTTGGATGAAATTGCCAAAATTCCATGTCTTGTAAGGGAAGATTGGCACGTAACACCATGCCAAGGCCATCGCCCGTGTTGATATGCGCATTAGTCGTTGACTGAAAAATACGACCCGCACCACCGGTTGCCAATATGGTAGCGCGTGCTTGAACAAACACAATTTCACCCGTTTCTATGCAAATGGCCGTGATACCCGCCACACCGGATTTCGTTTTGACTAAATCGATAGCGAACCATTCATTGAAAAAGCGTGCTTTTGCCTGAACATTTTTTTGATACAGGGTATGCAACATGGCATGGCCCGTGCGATCTGCTGCACAGCAAGTACGGTGTGCTTGTTCTTTACCATACTCACGCGTCGCACCACCAAAAGCCCGTTGATAAATTTTGCCATCTTTTAATCGAGAAAAAGGCAAACCCATGTGTTCTAATTCATAAATGGACTGCGGTGCGTTTTTGCACATGTATTCAATGGCATCTTGATCGCCTAAAAAATCTGAACCAACGACAGTATCATACATATGCCAACGCCAATCATCGGCTTCGACGTTACCTAAAGCAGCATTAATGCCACCTTGAGCAGAAACGGTATGGGAGCGTGTGGGAAATACTTTAGAGATAACAGCAACGTTTAAACCCGATTGAGAAAGTTCAATGGCAGATCGCAAACCTGCACCCCCGCCACCGACAATCACAGCATCAAACGTATGCGTTACGACTTTCATCAATCAAACACTCCCTAAAATGAATAGACCCCAAAAAAAATAGGCCGCTAACGTGAGAATAACGATGGCACAGAGTACAGAACAAATGACATAGGGTTTGACATAATCAGTGAACACCGTCCACATCCCAACCCAGCTATGCAGTAGAAGCAACAATAAGGACAAAAGGGTCGCCACCTTCATGGCCGTGATTGAAAATAAATAATGCCATTCAGCGAATGTCAAACCAGGATGCAGGAGAAGATAGGCAATGAGCCCAAAAAAATAAACAGCCATCACCATCGCTGAGAGTCGTTGAACCACCCAGTCACGAAAGCCCTGATGGGCAACGCTTAATACGGATTTCACCATAGCCATATTCCTACCAATAGGACGAGCAGAATGGAAACAACAAAAGTTAGCTGAGCCGTCAATCGACCCGCTTTTAGACTATCGCCAAGACCAATGTCAGATAATAGATGGCGAATACCGGCCACCAAATGGAAAATAAATGGGATGAGCAATAACCAGCAAAGTGTTCTTAAATAAAAACTATTTAGCCATCGTTGCAACATCTCAAAACCAGATTCTGTTAACGACCAACTCAACACCAAGAGCATAAAAGGAATCAATAAAAAAAGGATGACACCTGATACGCGATGCAGAATAGAAACGATGGCAGGAAGAGGAAAATGAATCGTAAATAAATTTAGATTCTTAATTCGCGACGGCTGATTCACTTTTTCGTGTTCCTTTTACAAAAGTATGCATTTTTTCAAAAGCCAAAAGCATTGTGATTATATTCTCGCAGTTTGACTAAATCAAACAGTTGCCACTGTCGTGTGTGCGAACTAGTGCGTTAAATCATTCATGCTGACTGCCTTGATTGCTTCCTCGCTCCAAACGCGACATCCCTGTCGCTCATGATTGCATCCTGCAATCAGTCGCGCGTACAGCAATCAAGGCAGTCAGCACGAATGATTTAACGCACTAGGGTAATTATGCTTAAATAAGGTACTCTATATAAAATGTTTAACCCCGGAGAATGCACTATGTCAGAAGGTGGCCCTGAAAAAAAAGCAACACTCAGCTTAGATGATGAAATCATGGCGTTAGACATATACACAGGCACACTCGGACCGGATGTCATCGATGTTAATTCACTGCATAAATATGCACATTTCACCTATGATTCTGGGTTTAACTCGACAGCAGCTTGCGAATCCAAAATCACCTTCATTGATGGTGACAAAGGGATACTGCTTTATCGCGGCTATCCCATCGAGCAGCTCGCCAGCCAATCCAATTTTCTTGAAGTCTGCTACCTGCTGTTAAACGGCGAATTACCAGTAAAAGTAGAATACGATGCTTTTTGCAAAGACATTACGCATCACACCATGGTGCACGAACAAATTCGCAATTTCTTTAATGGATTTAGACGTGATGCACATCCTATGGCGATTATGGTCGGTGTTGTTGGCGCTCTGTCTGCTTTTTATCACGACACCTTAGACATTAAGAATCCTGAGCATAGAACCATATCCGCATTGCGACTCATCGCAAAAATGCCAACTATCGCTGCGATGTGCTACAAATATTCCACGGGTCAGCCATTTATGCAGCCCAAGAATCAACTTTCTTATGCTGAAAATTTCCTGCACATGATGTTTGGCACACCCTGTGAAGAAACAGAACCGAATAACGTGTTAGCCCGCGCACTGGATCGCATTTTCATTCTCCATGCAGACCATGAACAAAATGCTTCAACGTCAACCGTTCGTATGGCAGGCTCAACCGGTGCCAATCCTTTTGCCTGTATTTCAGCCGGTATTGCAGCTTTGTGGGGTCCGGCACATGGTGGCGCTAATGAAGCTGCGCTTAACATGTTGCATGAAATTGGCGATATTTCTCGTGTTGGTAAATTTATCACGCGCGCCAAAGACCCTAAAGACAATTTCCGTTTGATGGGTTTTGGTCATCGCGTTTATAAAAATTATGACCCGCGCGCCAAGGTCATGCGTGAAACTTGTCACGAAGTATTAGAAGCAGTAGGCGCACACAATGATCCTATTTTTAAATTGGCGATGGAGCTCGAAAAAATTGCCTTGGAAGATCCTTATTTTATCGATAAAAAGCTTTATCCTAATGTCGATTTTTATTCTGGCATTACCTTGAGCGCCATCGGCATTCCAAAAAATATGTTTACCGTGATCTTTGCTCTCGCAAGAACAGTTGGCTGGGTGGCGCAATGGAATGAAATGATCAGCAATCCATATCGCTTAGCCCGCCCACGACAACTCTACACGGGATCAAAGGAAAGAGATTATTTGACGATGGTCATGCGGCCGGGGAAGTGAGAAGGAGGATTGATTAATCACTGCCGTTACTGCAAACACGACTGTCATTGCGAGCGCAGCGAAACAATCCAGTCTTGTTGCTGGATTGTTTCGCTGCGCTCGCAATGACGAGACTTTCTAACACCAGTTAAATGCCACCGTTACACCGGCATCGAGAACAACATCATTTTTACCGCCAACCCAAGTGTATAGATCACGGACTTCTGCACGGAAGGCAACGAGTTCGTTAGCAAATAATTGAATGCCAACACCCGCATTGATATTTCCTTCATCATTTGCATCAAAGCGATTCGGACTAAGACTAGTAAAACCAACACCGGCTAAGATGAAAGGTTCAATTCCTTGCCAAGGGAAGAAATGATAGAGACCATCAATGGCAAACAACCGACCATTTACTTGTCTGTGTTCGTGTGTTGAGCGATCAAACTTAGTGTTGAATGCCGTCACCATTGCTTCGATTCCCCAGTGCTTCGTGAAATCATAGCCAAGCGCAAGAAGTGGCATGCTGGCATTTTGCAAGTGACGTTTGGAATCAAAAAAATCATAACCACCACCGACTGTTATGGTAACAGCACCGGCTTTGTTATCTGCATAAGCAGACGTATAAGAAGTGATGGAGATAAGACTGGCACAAGCTAAAACAATCGTATGTAACTTTTTCATATTATTCCCTCATAAAGCATCTATTTCCTGGTGGAGTCGAGGAGGATCGAACTCCCGACCTTCGCATTGCGAACGCGACGCTCTCCCAGCTGAGCTACGACCCCAACTACTGTGGAAGAATGAAGAATAATATTATGTATTTTTGAGAAATGCCAGCTCTGCATCGGTCGATTCTCTTCCTAAAAATTTGTTGCGTTGCGGAAAGCGACCAAACTCTTTAATCACCCGAAAATGGGCATAAGCATATGCAAGGAAAAGCTGGTAGATTTGCGTGGTTTCTGTCATGGATAAAGTAACTAAATCTTGATAAAGCCGTATCGATTTTTCTTGGGCAACAACATCTTCAGCATGCACTAAGGGCATGTAAAAAAACACTCGCTCAATAAGCGTCAGTGATTTATCCATGCTCTCGCGCAAACCATCAATGCAGAGTTGCTGTGCTTTTTTATCATAAGCAAATGCTTCAGGGGAATGTCGATAAAAATAACGCGGGAACTGATCGAGTAAAATAATCAGCGCTAATCGTCCACGGGAAGTGCTTGCCCAGTCATCTAATTCATTGCCAAGCGCTGCTTCAAAATCTTTCTGATAAGGCGCAAGCAACTGTTGCTTTGCAGCATCGCTTTCACCAAACCAAAGGTTGGTTCTGTCGCTTGTTGGTAAATCAGCGAAGCCAGGTGTACCAAACCAAAAATGTAATAACGCATGAATATTATCGGTCATTCTATCGTTTGCCTTTCCTTTATTTTTCTAGGTATTCACTATTCAGCATAACATAATTTACTTGAATGCCATTTTCATGCTTTACACTTAAATAAAACGGTAATTAGTTGATATATAAAATTTATTCATGAATGAAAACGCGCGTGCCTACAGGGATCATTTCATAAAGATCAATGATATGATCGTTTTGCATACGTATGCAGCCATGTGACCCCGGAACACCGAGCACAACATCATCGGGGGTGCCGTGAATATAGATGTAACGTCGCATGGTATCGACCTCTCCGAGGCGATTTTTGCCACGCTCTAAGCCGCTCAACCAAAGAATGCGTGTGAGTATCCAATCGCGATTAGGAAAGGTTTGGCGTAACGGTGGTATATACATTTCACCGGTTACTCTGCGACTAACGAATACAGTATTTGCTCTGCAACCTCCGCCTATTTTCGCGCGAATAATATGCCAGCCACGCGGCGTTTGCTGACTGTGACGCACTTCACCTGCGCCATTTTTTGCAGAGGAAATCTTGTATTCTTTGATGCTAATACCATCCAACTGCACAGACAGGGTTTGAGTGGCGAGCTCGATTACTACTGTGATAATTTTTTTTGCCATATTTTTATCTCATTGTTATACGCCGCATCCTAACGGAAAAATCCTTAAGCTAAAATAGCAATAGCACACTCCTTAGAATTTATTTATGATGATTTGATGAGATTATTAATGTGCTCTCCCGATCATTATGGTATCTACTACGAAATCAATCCATGGATGAATGTTAAGCAACCCATTGATCCTAAAAAAGCACTACAACAATGGCAGACTCTTTATCACACTATCCAAGAATGCGGCGCCACCATTGATCTTATGACGCCTGTTACTGGCTGGCCAGACATGGTATTTACTGCTAATGCGGGCATGCTTTATCAAAATAAAATTATTCTGCCTCACTTCAAACATAAAGAACGACAAGGTGAAGTGCCTTATCTACGCACTTGGTTTGTCGAGGCTGGCTTCGATATCTGGGAAAATGCTGGCGCTGCTTTTTTTGAAGGTGCGGGCGATGCCTTGTTTGCTGGCGATAAATTATTTGCCGGTTATGGATTTCGCAGCACACGCAATTTTTATACCACAACCAAGTATCTTGACCAAAACAACCTCGTGTACTGTGAATTAATTGACCCCTATTTTTATCATCTCGATACTTGTTTTTGTCCTCTCAATGATCAATTAGCTATTTGGTATCCTCCCGCTTTCACCGCTGCCTCACAACGCAGTATGGCAGCACATCTTGAATTATTGCCGGTCTTAAAAGTAGAAGCCGAACATTTTGCTTGTAATGCCGTTGTACTCAAGCAACACATTATTTTACCTACAGAATGTCCGCAAATTGCCGCACAGTTAAAAGCGCGCGGCTTTACCATTCACCTTTGCGAAATGAGCGAATTTTTAAAAGCGGGTGGCGCTTGTAAGTGTTTAACGTTAAGATTGCAATAAATTTGTATTATAAAGAAAGAAGGGGTGGCTCATGCAATCATCATTAACCAATGTTTTTCCTCGAATCATTTTTTGGAGCCGCTGGCTACAGGCGCCCTTATATCTTGGCTTAATTATTGTACTCACGGTGTATGTCTACGAATTTGGTCTGGGACTCGCTCATCTTGTCTTCAAGATCAATAGCTTAGATGACACTGATATTATGTTACGTGCACTGGATTTGATTGATGTCGTCATGATTGCAAATTTACTGATTATGGTGATTATTGGCGGTTATGAAACATTTGTCTCAACACTTAATTTAAACAATCATCCTGATCAACCGGAATGGTTAGATAAAGTAAACGCTGGCACCATGAAAGTTAAAGTTGCTTTAGCATTGATTGGTATTTCTTCCATCCATCTGTTAAGGACGTTTATTGATCCTTCACAAAAACAAAATTTTACCGTGATGTGGCAGGTGCTCATTCATTTAACCCTCGTTGTTTCAGCACTCGCTCTCGCTTTTACCAATAAATTAATTGCTTCTGAACATAAGTAAGCGCGTTTTCGCATAAGAGTCATTCACCAACCACACACCAAAAATCGCGAGCAATCCGCCCGCAACGGATAACCACACAGGGACTTCACCCAGCCATATCCAGCCCAATAGCATGGATAAAAATGGCATGAAATAAAAAAAGCTAACTGCACGCGATGCTGGAATGTGAGCGAGCACATAGCTCCAGGCAACGTAGCCCAATGCACCAGGAAAGATGCCTAAATAGACAACCGCAAGCGTTGCAGAGAGGGAAGCTTGGCCAAGGTCATATTGAAGTTTTGGAAAATAAAAAACTAAAAATAACGTACCGCCCCAAATAATATAGGTAGTCACTTGTATGACATGGTATTTCTTCAAAAAGGGCTTTTGCAACACGGAATAAAGGCCACTCATGACCGTCGCAATTAAAATATAAGTGAGGCTATCATCCCAACTAAAGCCGCCCTTCTCTCCTACTGCAATGAGGATGACGCCAGCGACACTCACCAAAAAACCGAGCACACGTGGCAAATTCAGCCGCTCACGAAGAAAAAGGACAGCAAAAATAGCAGTAATAATCGGTGATTGACTCACCACAAAACTGGCTGTTCCTGATGAAACGACAAGCTCACCATAATTCAGCGTCAAGCTATAAATGCCGATGCCAATCACGCCAATCACTGCTAATGAAAACTTATCCACCCAGCTGATGGCTTGGCGCTCCGGCAAGCGAAAGTAAACGATGCTCATACAAAATGAGGCAATAATATAGCGCAATAAAGCCAATCCTTCAGGCGAATACCCTTGCAAACCAGCACGAATGCCTGCAAAAGCTGAAGCCCATAGCAGAATGGCAACAATTAAAGCGATTTTAGTTTGGTTAGACATGGGAATGGAATAAACCTCTTGTCATCGTTAGGTGGTAACGGGGGAAGCCCCAAAATAGAGGAATTGTTTCAATATGACAACTAGTTTGTATTGAGAAAGCCACCCCTGCCTATGCAGGAATGGCTTGATGTGAAAGGCTTAAATGATGCAGAAAACGAGCTCAAGAATTAATAATCGTCATCGCCTGTTGCAGTATCTGGGCTGCCTTGATCAGTGGTGCTACCCGTATTGCCATTGTTATTGTTACCAGGATTACTGTTGTTATTCATGCTATCAGTTGGTGGGGTAGTCGTTGGACTATTTTGATTTTGCACATTGTCATCGGGTGGTGTCTGCATGGTTTGTCCATTGGAATTACTCATATCATCAGCCATAGCCGGTGCAATGTTGGCGATTGAAGCTGCGATTAATCCTGAAAAGGCTAAGACCGCGAATGACTTCATTTTCATGTAACTCTCCTTTGTGAAATTTAACTTACAGGCCATTAATCTAATACTAAATTATTTCTTTTTCTATTCTTTTTTTAATGGGTTGCAATAACGGGTATAAATTGACTTTACGCTGCTTGGTTTGCTATAAAGCGTCAGCAGAATTTTTAGAGGGATACATTCCCCTCATGTGTTAACGGTAATCACCCATTACCGTATTTACTTAAAGTGTAGGAAACCTTTTTATTATGATTGACACTACAACCCGCAGGCCGAATGCTTTTTTCAAGTCAGCCTATCCTTGGCTTATTTGTTTTGTTGGTATGCTGTTTTACTGCTTTAATTATTTTCTGCGCAACTCACCAAGTGTCATGCAAACCGAATTATCCCAGTCTTTTCACATTACTGCATACGAGTTTGGTGTGCTTGCTTCTGCCTATTATTGGGCATATACCCCCATGCAAATTCCCGCTGGCATGATTTATGACAAATTTGGCGTACGCATTGTATTATGCCTTGCCTGCATCATGGCGACGCTCGGTGTAAGTACTTTTGTTGCAGCCGATACATTTGTCATTGCTTGGATAGGTCGCTTCATGATTGGACTAGGTTGTGCCTTTGCTTATATTGGCATTTTAAAACTCGCCTCGGTTTGGTTGCCTGCCAATCGTTTTGCAATTGTTGCAGGTCTTGCAACGGCGGCTGGCATGTCATTTGGCGCGTTGACGCAACTTTATATCACCCATGTGTCCGGCAAGCTCGACTACAAACAAGCACTCAGTCCAGCCATTTTGATTGGCGTGCTTTTAAGCATACTCATTTTTTGTATGATAAAAGATAGACCAAAAGATCAAGTGAATTCTGCTAATGAAATGCGTGCACCCATCAATACTCGACAACTCTTCAATGCGTTGCGCATTATTTTCACCAATCCACAAATGTGGCTCATTGGCATTATTGGTTGCTTACTTTATCTGCCTGCTTCTGTATTTCTCGATGCTTATTCCAAACAATACTTGATCACTGTTTTTCAAATTACTCCCTCACAAGCGGCTTTTGTTTCAGCACTCACTTTTTTAGGTTGGATTATTTCAGGACCCATCATTGGCGCCTATTCTGACTACATTAAAAAACGTTGCTTGCCGCTGACATTTACTGGCTTTTTTGCTGCTGCTTTATTATGCGTGGTGTTTTATATACCGGGAGTACTCAACTTATGGGGTCTCTATTGTGTGTTCTTCTTAATTGGTTTTTGCTGTGGCTCACACCCACTTTGCTTTCCGTTGGGCAAAGAAAATAATCCCATACAAATATCTGGTACCGCTGTTGCTGCAACGAATATGTTAATTATGTTTGGTGGTAATATTTTCCCACCCATCGTTGGCAAATTACTGGATTTACATTCGACAACAACAGGCGCCAATGGCTTGCCTATTTATTCGGCAAGCGATTATACATTTGCACTGAGTGTCATTCCGCTCGGCGTCGCCTTGGGCATATTTCTTTCCTTCTTTCTCAAGGAAACATACTGTGAGTCACGAGCAAAACCAGCTGATGAATTGATATTTAAGTCGCCGCAGCCACAACTCGCGAACTCAATTTCAAATTGAATTGAGCCAATCGCGTGGCTGCAAAAAATTTTCGTTAAGTGTTGCTTCTGGCGTTTCTGCAGCATATTGCGGATTATAATGCCAAGCAACAAGCGGTGGTAACGACATCAATATGGATTCGGTGCGACCACCGGATTGCAAACCAAATAATGTGCCACGATCATAAAGCAAATTAAATTCGACATATCGACCGCGACGATAAGCTTGGAAATCACGTTCGCGCTTGGAAAAAACATGGTTTTTACGTTTTGCGATGAGTGTTTGGTAGGCATTTAAATAATGCTCGCCAACCTGTTGCATAAAAGCAAAACAACGCTCAAATTCCCATTCATTTAGATCATCAAAAAAAATACCACCAATGCCACGCGCTTCATTGCGATGCTTTAAGAAAAAATAATCGTCACACCATTTTTTGTATTTAGCATAAACATCTTCGCCAAAAGGATCACAAGCACGTTTCGCCATTTGATGCCAATAGCAAGCATCTTCGGTAAAACCATAATAAGGTGTTAAATCAAAACCACCACCAAACCACCATTTATTTTCCACAACAATAAAACGGACATTGAGATGGGAAGTTGGAATGTATGGATTGCGTGGATGAACAACGACAGAAACACCCAGTGCTTGAAAAGTTGAGTTGCTTAATTCAGGCCGCTTGACGGTCGCTGCCGCTGGCAATTGCAAACCATGGACATGAGAGAAATTAACACCGGCTTTTTCTATCACCTCACCATCCGCAAGGACGCAGGTAATGCCGCCACCGCCTTCTTTGTGCTGCCACACCTCCTCGCAAAAAACCGCGCGGCCATCTTCGCCTTCGAGCATGCCACAAAGACGGTTTTGTAACGCCAGGAGGTAAGATTTAACGGTGGTAATTGCGGGCAACATATCCACTTCCCTCAAATGAAATAATGATAACCATTTAGCTCGGTGTATAATACGCCACAATAAATGCTTGGGAAGTTATTTTGGAGATCACCGTGTCCTCTGTTGACTCATTTAACACGTTGCGTAAGCTGGATGTTGCCGGCGAGTGCTATCATTATTTTAGTTTAGCCGCATTGCAACAAGCGGGTTTTAAAGAACTTGCTCGTTTGCCGCATTCCTTGAAAATTTTGCTGGAAAATTTACTGCGTCATGAAGATAACCACACTGTTGCTCGCGCAGATATTGAAGCCATTGTTGCTTGGTTGCAAACCAAATCCTCAGAACGAGAAATTGCTTATCGTCCGGCACGTGTTCTCATGCAAGATTTTACTGGCGTGCCCGCTGTGGTTGATTTAAGTGCTATGCGTGATGCCATCCAGCATCTCGGTGGTCAAGCAGAACAAATCAATCCTCTCACGCCTGTCGATCTTGTTATCGATCACTCCGTGCAAGTTGATGCCTTTGCCACGCGTGATGCAATGCACATCAATGCGCACATTGAAATGCAGCGTAATGGCGAGCGCTACTCTTTTTTGCGCTGGGGTCAAACTGCGTTTAGCAATTTTCGAGTCGTGCCACCGGATACGGGAATTTGTCACCAAGTCAATCTGGAATATTTAGCTAAAACCATTAGTCATAACGACGATCATTTAGCTTACCCCGATACGCTGGTTGGCACTGATAGTCATACCACCATGATTAATGGCTTGGGTGTTTTGGGTTGGGGTGTCGGTGGCATAGAAGCAGAAGCGGCCATGCTTGGCCAGCCGATATCCATGCTCATTCCTGAAGTGATTGGTGTTCGCCTCAGCGGACGCTTGCCAGAAGGTGTCACAGCAACTGACTTGGTCCTAACCTTGACACAAATCCTGCGAAAAAAAGGCGTTGTCGGCAAATTTGTGGAATATTTTGGTGAAGGAATGGCCGAATTAGCCGTTGCGGATCGCGCAACCATTGCCAATATGGCGCCCGAATACGGCGCCACCTGTGGTTTTTTTCCTATCGATGCTGCGACACTGCATTATTTACGTTTAACGGGACGCGATGAAAAAAATATTGCACTCGTTGAAGCTTATGCAAAAGCACAAGGTTTATGGTATGACGAAACGCTCGAGCCATTATTTACCGATATTGTTAACGTCGATTTAACAACTGTTGCGCCAAGTGTTGCTGGTCCCAAACGACCACAAGATAAAGTATTACTTGCTGCGCTCAAATCCACCTCTGATCAATTATTAAATGACGCTGCACGTCAGCAAGAAAAAAATCAGGCGTTCAAAACAACCAGTGATTTTACTTTGCATCATGGTGATGTGGTCATTGCTGCCATCACCAGTTGCACCAATACCTCAAACCCAAGCGTGTTAATGGCAGCAGGTCTTTTAGCTAAAAAAGCCGTGGAAAAAGGCTTGCATAGCAAACCTTGGGTGAAATGCTCGCTCGCGCCTGGCTCAACAGTGGTGAGCCAATATTTACAGGCGGCCGGATTACAAACGTATCTTGATCAACTCGGTTTTAATCTCGTGGGTTACGGTTGCACCACTTGCATCGGTAACTCAGGTCCCTTACCTGCACCTGTTGCAACAACCATTGCAGAAAATGATTTGATCGTCTCCGCTGTGTTATCCGGTAATCGTAATTTTGAAGGACGCGTTCATCCACAAGTAAAAGCTAATTGGTTAGCATCACCTCCGCTGGTAGTGGTTTTTGCCTTAACCGGTACGACATCCATTGATATAACAAAAGAAGCCATTGGATTTGATAAACATGGACAAGCGGTTTATCTCAAAGACCTCTGGCCATCGAATGCAGAAGTCGCTGCTGAAGTTGCTAAAGTGAGCAGCACGATGTTTCGCGAGCAATATGCAAATGTATTTGTCGGAACAGCTGAATGGCAAGCAACTAACATGCCAGAAGGTAAAACTTACACTTGGCAACGCGATTCCACTTACATTCAACAACCACCTTTTTTCACTGACATGACACTGCAGTTAAAACCCATCAGCGACATTCACGATGCACGTCTACTCGCATTATTTGGCGACAGCATCACCACTGATCACATCTCACCCGCAGGTTCCATCAAAGCAGAAAGTCCCGCAGGAATTTATTTGCAAAGTAAAGGTGTTGCTGCAAAAGATTTTAATTCTTACGGTGCGCGGCGTGGTAATCATGAAGTGATGATGCGCGGTACCTTCGCTAATATTCGTATCCGCAATGAAATGGTACCGGGCATTGAAGGTGGCATGACTAAGCATTATCCAAGTGGCGATGTGCTTTCAATTTACGATGCAGCGATGCGTTATCAAGCGGAAACCGTACCTCTCGTTATTATCGCCGGTAAAGAATATGGCACCGGTTCATCACGAGATTGGGCAGCAAAAGGACCGAAGTTACAAGGCGTCACCGCCGTCATCGCCGAAAGTTTTGAACGCATACACCGTTCTAATCTCATCGGCATGGGTATACTGCCGTTGCAATTTAAGCAAGGTGACAATCGTAAAACGTTGCAGTTGAATGGCACAGAAACCATCAGTATCACGGGATTAAGTGATGCGTTGCAACCACACGCCATGATCACAGCGATTATCAAACACGCTGATGGCAGCGAAAAAAATATCGAATTACTAAGCCGCATCGATACACAAAATGAAGTTGCTTATTATCGTCATGGTGGCATTTTACAATTTGTGCTGCGCAATATGCTGCAAGCTTAGTGGTATTTGATCTTGTATTTATTCATTTAATTTTTGTCCGCCTGAATTGTGAAAAAATAAAGATGATAGTCATTGAAGTGAGGAAAATTGTATGGCAAAAAAAATTGGTGTCATCGTTGGCAGTCTGAGAAAAGAATCATGGAACCGTAAACTTGCATTAGCACTGATGAAACTTGCTCCATCCTCCTTGCATATGGAAATTGTTGAGATTGGTCAATTGCCACTTTACAACCAAGATCCTGACGATCAAGGTGAGCCATACAAAGAGTGGACGGCATTTCGCGAACTGATGACAACCTTTGATGGCTTTTTATTTGTTTCACCCGAATACAATCGCTCTGTTCCCGCACCACTCAAAAATGCAATTGATGTTGGCTCAAGACCTTACGGAAAAAGTATTTGGGGCGGCAAGCCAAGTGCCATTATCAGTGCTTCACCCGGTGCGATAGGTGGTTTTGGTGCCAACCAACACTTGCGTCAATCGTTCGTCTTTTTAGATGTGCCCTGCATGCAGCAACCAGAAGCCTACATCAGTGGTGTTAATCTTTTGTTTGATGCGGATTCGAATATTGCAAAAAAAGAAACGCAGGAATTTTTGCGTAAATTTATGGAAGCATATGCGAGTTGGGTTGATAAAATAATAGGATAAGTCATCACTCAATCTCAGTGCCTGTTGTCCCGCGGCTTTTCTTTTTCTTCTTTAACAGTAGCGCTCCCCTTCTCATGATGTTGTTCGTGGTGCAATAAACTACTCGGATTGCTACTGACAACAGCAGCCTGTTCTTTGTGTACAGCTGAATTTCTTGCTTCTTTTCTTAGTTCTGCCGCTTCTTTTTTCTTACCAAATTTTTCAAATAATTTTTCCATCAAAAAATAATAAGCGCCTTTGGCCTTCTGCAATATAACCATTGGGAGGTTAACATAGTACGCACCAATCCAACCCCTAACATCAAAAAATGATTGCGGATTACTGGCATCAAATACCATATAATTTCTATTCATAGGTCACCTCGATGGTATTTGGTTTAATGCAAATTTGAAGACTATTTATTTATATAGTAAATCAAATTTTCTTATTATACCGAGTGAACATTGACAGTATGCTGGTGAGCTTGTTGATTTAATATGATTAATTCCAAGAAATAATTATACGACTCGTTTGAAATAAAAGATAAATTAGCCTAATAATTTATCTTTTATGCACTTCAGTTTCAAAGCTTGATTAACTAATTCAAATCGAGAAGTGCAACTCAATTTAGCTTTTACGTTAATGAGATAGTGTTCTATTGTTCGTTTTGATAATTTCAAAGTGTCTGCAATTTGTTTTGCCGTCATTCCTCTCACAAGATAATAAAGACAATCTATCTCGCGTGTTGTTAATCTTTCAGTCTCTTTCCTTTCTTGTTTGTTTGAACACATAGCAAGCTTCATATCCAACAAATATTTTCCATTCATCTCGGTGAGCAGTGATGCGCCAATAATGCCGATGGTTTTTTTTGAGCGTGATCGCAACGGAAATTTATAACTCATTCCATTGAATTTATCACCATTAAGTGTTGTCACATTTTCAGTGTAAAAAATGGGCGTTTGCTGCATCATGACTCTCTCATCATTACGACGAATGATAGCAGCGTCATCTGCCACACATAAATCGTTATCCGTTAGTCCAAATAAGTCTTGGCCATTTTTGTAGCCGATATTTCTAGCCTGTGAATTGCTACTGCCTATGTATTTACCTTGACGATCTTTAGAATAAAGATGAATAAATGGCAGTTCTTGAAGGCAGTTCAAATTCAGATGATGTAACTGATCCGCATCAGAAATATTCATCAATTTCAGCAATAATTCCCGCATTTGGGCGCTACCTCTAATCAAATTAAATATCGAATTGTATTGTGATAACATTTTACTCAGTGAAGATTAAAGGAATATTAAGAGAGATGAACTGCTTATTTACTCATCTTCCACGTCGTCCCGTCTGCACCATCTTCGATGGTGATGGACATCGCGGCTAATTCATCGCGGATGCGGTCGGCTTCGGCCCATTTTTTATCGCGGCGTGCTTGTTCACGGGCGTTGATGAGACGAGTAATTTTTTCGCGGTCGATGGCATTGTCGGATTGAAAAAACATATCGGGGTCGGTTTGTAAAATGCCGAGCACACCGCCGAGATACGTTAATAAAGCGCCGTGTGCTGCAGCGAGTGTGATGTCTTTGCTGCGTAGACGTTGAATTTCATGAGCGAGATCAAATAACACCGCCAATGCAATAGGCATATTAAAATCATCATCCATGGCAGCAATAAATTTTTTTTCGTAAGTGCTATCTGCGATACGCGCTGCTTTAGGCAAAAAGCGCAGTGCGGTGTAAAAACGAGACAGTGCGAGTTTTGCTTGCGTTAATGCTTCGACATCATATAAAAGCGGACTGCGATAATGACTCGCCATTAAAAAATAGCGTAAGGTTTCTGTGGAATGGTCACGCAACACATCGCGTATGGTAACAAAATTACCGAGTGATTTTGACATTTTTTCTTTTTGCATTTGGAGAAATCCCGCATGCAACCAGACATTGACAAACGTTTTTTTTGTCGCTGTTTGTGCTTGTGCAATTTCATTTTCATGATGCGGAAAAATAAGATCGCGACCACCTGCGTGTATATCAAAATGCTCACCTAATAAATCCATGGACATGGCCGAACATTCAATATGCCATCCGGGTCTACCCTTACCCCAAGGCGAATCCCACGCGGGTTCCGCTGGTTTTGCGAGTTTCCACAGCACAAAATCGAGCGGATCACGCTTTACGTCATTCACTGCAACGCGTGCACCACTTTCCAAATCTTCGAGATGATGATGTGAGAGACAACCATAATCAGGATAACCACGCACATCGAAATACACATCACCATTGCTCGCGACATAGGCATGACCGTTTGCAATAATTTTTTTTATCAGCACAATCATCTTGTCAATAAAATCGGTGGCACGCGGTTCTTCATTCGGCGGAATGAAATTAAGCGCTGCAAAATCTTCATGCATTGCTGCTGTAAAACGTTCTGTCAACGCCGCATAATCTTCCTGATTTTCTTGCGCCCGTTTGATAATTTTGTCATCGATGTCCGTAATATTTCTGATGTAATTCACTTCATAACCACGAAAGCGTAAATAGCGAACCATGATATCAACGGAGGTGTAAGTGCGGGCATGACCTAAATGACAATAATCGTAAACGGTGACACCACAACAATATAAACCTATTTTTCCAGGCTGCAGTGGCGTGAATTTTTCTTTTTGTCCGCTTAAGGTGTTATGCAACACTAACATTAGGTCACCTTACTTTTAGCTAATTCGCGCGCGCGCACTAAACGCGCCATCATTTTTTGCTGACCCAATAACGTCGCAATTTGTGCAAGCTCAGGGCCATGTATTTTTCCCGTCAGTGCAATGCGTAATGGCATAAAAAGTTTTTTACCTTGCACACTGAGCGTTTGCTTCAACTCGTTTAATACCGCTTGCAAATCGAGACCATGCTGTTCAATGGCAACTATGGCTGTCGCAAAAAATGTTACGCCTGCTTCCTGCAACAAACCTAAATTTTCCTCATCAAACCTAACCTCATCCTCAAAGAAAATCTGCGCAAAAGTCAGCGCATCTTGTGGAAATTCCACATTGGCTTTGATGGTTTCTGCAAATAACGTGCGCTTATCCGCTGGCACACGTGCAGCAATGTCTTCACCAAGCCATAACCAGAATTCAGCAATGGTGAGCGCTTGCACCGCGGTTTTTTGCCAATAAAGCAGCTGATTTTTATCAAACCGCGCCGGTGAGCGACTTAATTTTTCGAGATAAAAATGTGTCGCTAATAAATTAAATGGTAATAGCGCTTGGCTGTCACAGGTATGGCCTAAACGCACTAAATAATTGATGACAGCAAGCGGCAAATAACCGTTTTCATGCATTTCACTCAAACTAAAACTGCCATGACGTTTGGATAACGGCGCCCCATCATCACCGACGATGAGTGATAAATGGCCGTAATGCGGAATGGATAAATGAAGTGCTTGCAGTAACAAAATTTGTCGTGGTGTATTCGCCAAATGATCTTCACCGCGTAACACATGCGTCACTTTCATCATGGCATCATCGATGGCATTGCAAAATAAAAAAGGTGCCGTCCCATCCGCGCGTCTCACAATAAAATCACCAATGTCATCACTTTTAAATAATTGCGGGCCTTTGACGACATCAACAAATTCGATTGAGCGATCCGCTGGCACATGATAACGCCAAGCCGGTTTTTTTCCATTCGCTATGCGCATTGCAATGTCTTCTTGCGATAATTTTCTGCAAGTGCCGGCATAACGTGGTGGTAAACCGCGAGATAATTGTAATTTTCGCGCCACTAATAATTCTTGATCGCTGCAAAAACAAGGGTAAATAGCCTGCGCTTTTTCCAACAATTGATAATAAGTTGCATATATCGCCTGACGCTGTGATTGCCAATAAGGACCATACTCACCACCAACACCTGGGCCTTCTTGCCAATCCACACCTAACCAGCGCAAATCTTCTTGCAGTGCGATAGCATAATTTTCTGCAGAACGTGTTGCATCAGTATCTTCAATACGCAAAATAAAAATACCAGAGGCCTTTGCTGCATACAAAGCGCTAAATAATGCAGCACGTGCATTACCAAGATGTATCATGCCGGTTGGGCTTGGGGAAAAACGCGTGCGGATTGTCATGTTGATCTCGCTGTTATCATTAATCGCTTCATTTCACGAACGGCTTCAACTAAACCGGAAAAAAGAGCGCGTGCCACAATGCCATGGCCAATATTTAATTCGTTGATGACAGGAATGGCTGCAATCGCTGCGACATTTTGATAATGCAGTCCATGACCTGCGTTAACTATCAGCCCTGCTTGATGTGCAAATTGTGCGGCTTGCTCGATGCGCTGCCATTCTTGCAGACGTTGTGCTGCCGTTTTTGCATCCGCATAAGCACCGGTATGTATCTCTATCGTTGGCACACCTATGCGTAGTACCGCTTCAATTTGCTTGATGTCAGGATCAATAAATAATGAGACATCAATGCCACATTTTTTTAAATGCTGACTTGCTTCCGCTACTTTTTTCTCGTGTGTCATGACATCCAAACCACCTTCGGTGGTTAATTCTTGACGCGACTCTGGCACAAGGCAACAATGCGCCGGCTTGATTTTTTCAGCATAATTTAGCATGGCATCAGTCACTGCCATCTCGAGATTCAGTCGTGTCAGTAACACCGCCGCAATCAATGTCACATCACGTTCCTGAATATGCCGCCTGTCTTCGCGCAAATGCACCGTAATGCCATCAGCACCACCAAGCTCCGCTGCAAACACCGCTTCAATGGGATCGGGATAACGTGTGTGACGCGCTTCACGTAATGTCGCGATGTGATCGATGTTGACGCCCAGCAATATATTTTTATTCGCCACGCTTATTTTCCTCATTCAGCTCAATAAACAAACGCCGACTATGCAACGGCCGCGACCCGAGTAACGGTGCCAGCACCAATCGAGTTAAGCGTTTTGCATCACGTAAACTTTCTTCATACCAATCTTCTTTCGCGATGGCGAGCAAGCTTTTACCAGCAAAAACATTCGCGAGTGTGCTGCCACCGTCGCACAAAACAAAGCCCGCATCGGGCGTGAATCGATAATATTTATCTGATGAAAAGGTATTATGCAAGGATATCTCTGTTTTAGGCAGCAAACCATAGCCTAATTCTGCTAATAAGCCACTTTCAAAGCGACGCAGGGTTTTTTGCTCAAGTGGGGATATTTGCAAAGCACGCAATGTTTCATGATAAAGGCCATATAGATGAGGATGCGCATCCCATTTTTGCAGCAGGCAGAGCAAAAGCTCATTCAAATAAAAACCGGCGAATAAACAGTCTCCCTGCAGCTGCGCTGCTGCACCATTGGCTTCTACTGCTGTCAGTGTCAATAATTCGCCTTTGCCGGCACAGGAAATACGCAAGGGAACAAAAGCTTGCAACAAACCCGCTGTTTTTGAATGTACTTTGCGCACACCACGTGCAACCACGCTGAAGCGTCCCTGTTCTTCGCTAAATAATTCCAGCAGAAAACTGGTTTCGCGGTAAGGACGGCGATGCAACACATATGCTTGCTCGAGCGAAATGCGCTTCATCGTTACTCATATCCCAAACTCTTCATCGCTCTTTCATCATCGGTCCAATCCGCTTTGACCTTGACCCACAAGTGTAACAATACTTTACCGTTCAGCCGTTTTTCCATTTCAACACGCGCCTCAGTACCAATTTTTTTCAATTTCGCGCCTTTTTTGCCGATGACAATAATTTTTTGTCCTTGACGTTCTACCCAAATAATAGCTGAAATTTCCGTCAATTTTTTCGTCTGCTGAAAATTTTCTATTTCGACAGTTGTCGCATAAGGCAATTCTTCTGATGTCACTTGTATCAATTTTTCCCGAATAATTTCTGCTAATTGAAAACGCAAACTTTTGTCAGTGACTTGATCGTCTGGAAACAGAAGCGGACCGCTCGGTAACAATTTAGCAATTTCATTTTCAAGACGCGTGGTATTGGTCGCATTGATCGCAGAAATGGGAATGATGTGGGTGAAAGGAAATTTATTTTGTAATTCAGCGATGAAGGGCAATAATTCATTTTTATCGTTGAGCAAATCAATTTTGTTAATCACCAATATTACTGGCTTTGCCACCGCTTCCAATTTTTTTAACACTTCTTCATCTTCTTTGCGAAAACGAATGGCATCTATCATCCACACGATGACATCAGCATCGTGGATGACGGCGGTTGCGATGCGATTCATGTAACGATTCATCGCCCGTTTTTGCTCCTCATGAAGCCCTGGCGTATCCATGTATATGAGCTGAGTATCGTCTGTGGTTTTAACACCTAAAATTTGCAGGCGCGTGGTTTGTGGTTTTGCTGAGGTGATGCTGATTTTTTCACCGAGCAAACAATTAAGCAGCGTGGATTTACCCACATTCGGTCGACCAATAATGGCAACATAACCAGAACGGATGACGGTCATTTCTTTAAAACCTCAAGCATTTGTTGTGCGGCATCTTGCTCGGCACGACGCCTGCTGGTGCCTTTGCCATACGTTTTTTCATCGCGTGAACTCACCTGACAACTCACGGTAAATAATTGTTGATGTGCCTCACCCGCAATGGCTGAGACCACATAAATTGGTAAAGATAATTTGCGGCTTTGCAAATATTCTTGCAACAATGTTTTCGGATCTTTGTGATCCGCTGCCGATGACAACGATTGTAATAATGGCTCATACCAATCCAAAATTTTTTGCCGCGCTGCATCAAAACCACCATCTAAATAAACAGCTCCGATAACGGCTTCCATCGCGCATGACAATATCGATTGTCGCTCATGACCACCACTGCGCAGCTCACCCGGTCCTAATAATAAAAAGCGGCCCAATTCAAATTCTTTTGCTAACTCAGCCAAGGCATCGCGATTCACTAACGATGAGCGAAAACGGCTTAAATCACCTTCAGCTGCTGCGGGAAATTGCAAATACAAAATTTCTGCAATGACAAAATTCACTACCGCATCGCCTAAAAATTCTAGGCGCTCATTATGCTCACCGCCTTTGCTCCGATGCGTCAGCGCAACCGTCAATAATTTCGGTTCTTTAAAAGCATAATTTAATATTCGAGATAATTCGTCACTCATCACTCACCCATTAGTTAATTAAGCTACCTATGCGTTTCCAACGAAGATTTGTTTTGGCGCTATCCCAACTCATCCATACCAAGATGGCTTTACCAACAATATTTTGATCGGGAACAAAACCCCAGTAGCGACTGTCTGCACTAGCATCACGGTTATCACCCATGACAAAATACATGCCGGATGGCACGACGATGTCGTGATAATCGCGGCTTGTTTTTTGTGGATCAAGAAATATACGGTGTGTTAAACCCAACAAATTTTCTTGGTTTTCGACTGCTTTCCATTCTGCACCACTTTCATCCAGCGCTTCAGCTTCTTTTATGAAAGTTTGCGGCGCTTTTTCGCCATTCACATACAATATTTTATCAACGTATTTGATATGATCACCCGGCAAACCAATCACCCGTTTGATGAAATTCACTGATGGATTTGGTGGCCAGCGAAAAACCATAATATCACCGCGTTTTGGCGAGCCAGCACCTGCTACTTTTTGATGTAACACTGGCAGACGCACGCCGTAATCGTATTTATTCACTAAAATAAAATCACCCATCAACAAAGTGGGTTCGAGTGAACCAGAAGGAATACGAAATGGTTCGAACAAAAAAGATCGCAGTAAAAAAACCAGCAATAACACCGGGAAAAAAGAACGCGCATATTCGATGATCATGGGTTGCTTTGCTCGCTCTCTGCGCTTTCTTTTTGCCGCCAAAAAGAAAACATCAAACAAAGCAATGACGCCAGTGATGAGTGTTGCGTAAAATAAAATTAATTCGAAATTAAAGTTCATTGCCTACCTCAGTTGTTATGTTTGTCATTGCAAGTACCGTTGTCATTTCTTATCATCCAATTTCAGCACCGCCAAAAAAGCTTCCTGCGGTACTTCCACATTGCCCACTTGTTTCATGCGTTTTTTACCTTCTTTTTGCTTTTCAAGCAATTTGCGCTTACGACTGATATCACCACCATAACATTTGGCCGTGACATTTTTTCGCAGGGCTTTCACTGTTTGTCGCGCAATAATATGTGCGCCAATGGCTGCTTGCATTGCCACATCAAACATTTGCCGTGGTATCAGTTCACGTAATTTTTCGGTAACCAAACGACCGCGTGATATGAGATTGTTCGCGATGCACAATGGTCGATAATGCATCCACTTTTTCGCCATTAATCATAATATCTAATTTGACTAAATCCGCTGCTTGAAAATAGCTAAAAGCATAATCCAGCGAAGCATAACCACGACTAACGGATTTTAATCGATCAAAAAAATCCATCACAATTTCACCCATGGGTAATTCATAAACGAGTGCCACTTGATTGCCATGAAACAGCATATTTTTTTGCACGCCACGCTTTTCCACACACAAAGTAATCACGTTGCCAAGATGTGTTTGCGGCACTAAAATATTAGCTTTGGCGATGGGCTCACGAATTTCTGCGATAAAATTGACCGCTGGTAATTTTGAAGGATTATCGACATGCAATACTTCATCTTTGGTTGTTAACACTTCATAGACAACGGTTGGCGCTGTGGTAATTAATTCGAGATTATATTCACGCTCCAAGCGCTCTTGCACAATTTCCATGTGCAACATGCCTAAAAAACCACAACGAAAACCAAAACCCAACGCTTCGGATGATTCTGGTTCATAAAATAACGCTGCATCATTTAATCGCAATTTACCGAGCGCCTCGCGCAACGCGGTAAAATCATCGGAATGAATGGGAAATAAGCCAGCATACACTTGCGGTTTAATCGTTTGAAAACCCGGCAACATGGTCGGTTGCAGGATGATGTGCATAACGTTAACGTATCACCCACCGGTGCACCATTAATTTCTTTGATGCCAGCAATCACATAACCAACTTCACCTGCACGCAAGACATCCATCGCCTCGCGTTTGGGCGTAAAAACACCGAGGCCTGTCACTTCATAAGCGCGGCCAGTCGACATGATTTGCATTTTTTCGCCGGTTTTTAACACGCCATTTTTAACTCGCACCAAAGAGACGACACCCAAATAGCTATCAAACCACGAATCAATAATGAGTGCTTGCAATGGCGCATCCGGATCACCCTCGGGTGGTGGATGGTCGGTAATTAATCGTTCTAATAATTCCTCAATGCCTATGCCATTTTTGGCACTGATGCGCACGGCATCATGCGCTTCTAATCCAATGATTTCTTCGATTTCATGAATGACTCGATCGGGATCCGCTTGTGGTAAATCAATTTTGTTTAACACGGGTATCACTTCCAAACCTTGATCTAAAGCGGTATAGCAGACAGCTACCGTTTGCGCCTCCACACCTTGTCCGGCATCGACCACCAACAATGCACCTTCACAAGCAGCGAGTGAACGAGAAACTTCATAGGAAAAATCCACATGTCCCGGCGTATCAATAAAATTTAATTGATAGGTTTCGCCATTGGCTGCTTTGTAATGCAAGGTCACGCTATGCGCTTTGATGGTAATACCGCGCTCGCGCTCGAGGTCCATGGAATCCAATACCTGCGCTTGCATTTCTCGCTCACTTAAACCGCCACAGAGCTGAATGAGACGATCAGCCAGTGTCGATTTGCCGTGATCAATGTGCGCGATAATGGAGAAATTTCGAATATTTTGCATAGACATCTGTAACTAAGATTTGGGGCATGATGGTAACGTATTTTGAGGTAAGATACCAACAGACAGTTAACAAAAACCAAGGAGACAACGATGCCAGATGCCATGAAACCCAAAGGACAATTAGTCATACAAATTGTCGCGATGCCAGCTGATACCAATGCCAATGGCGATATCTTTGGCGGCTGGTTGGTCTCGCACATGGACATGGGTGGTGCCATCGCGGCAAGGCAACACGCAGGCTCCCGCGTCGTCACCGTTTCGATTGATGCCATGTCTTTTTTAAAGCCAGTTTTAGTGGGCGATACTGTTTGTTGTTATGCCGATTTAGAAAAAGTGGGCCATACATCCATGCGCTTTAACATCGAAGTGTGGACCATCTCGTTGCCAGACCTCAACGCGAAAAAAGTAGCGGAAGGATTATTCACTTTTGTTGCAATTGATGATGAACGTAAACCGATTGCGGTTGATCATTAACTCAGCCCATGCGCAAGGCAACAAGCAGCCGACGATAATCATCAGCGGTCAATGCATCACGGAAGATAAGACAAGACTGACAAAAATACCGCTGTGGCAACTGAAAACGCAGCACTGACAGCAGCGTTGTCACCGTACTATCGCCGCGTAATACCACATCGTAGCGCTGATTTTTCATTGTCAATTGCCAACGCCCATCGGTTAAGCGTCTGATCGTTTCCAGCTGCGGATAACCACGACCCAAACCAAGCGACCACAAAATGCGACCGAGATAAATGGTTTGCCACAACATGAGCAATACTTTCAACCAGGCAGCAATGGTCAAACTTAGCACGATGATTTGACTGAAGAGCAGCAAGCCCAGAAAAAAAGCGATGCCTTGCTTGGAACGCTGTAACTTAAATTCGAGATCGAGCATGGTGGCGAATACGCGCGATGAGGTGAGCAAACGCAGGCGTTTTGGGTTGTTCGCGACCCAATAGCCAAGCATAAAGTTCGGGATCTTGGCAATTCAGCAAATGGACGAATTGGATTTTTTCATCCGCTGTCAACGCAGCATAGCCTTCATTTAAAAAATTACTCAATAAAACATCGAGTTCCAACATCCCACGGCGACAGGCCCAACTAAGACGCGCTGAATGCTCCGCCATTTTTTTTATTTCATCTGCTTCCATTTAAGGTTCTCTTTAGAATTGGTTGATATACTTTGATTAATAAAAACTAAAGCAAGGGTAAAATAATGCCAGCCATTTTAAATGCGAATGATAGAAAAGCACAGCTCATTCAAGTTTTGAAATCGATAAGCCGTGTGAATGAAGCTGAATTAGCAAAACTAATTGCACTTCTTCAGCCTGCGCCGTTTGTCATTCCTGCACAAAAGAGTGCTAAAGATTTATTGAAATTTATTTGTCTCGTGGTGATCCAGTGTCCAGAAATCCTTGATCCAAAAAATGACGCTGCCTTTCAGCCATTAAAAGCATTTTGTGATCGGTTGATCAATGACATTATTGCAGAACCAAAACAAAATGAAACGCTCACTACTAATCCACGGTATCATCACTAACGAGAACCGTGTTATGGCCATACACCATCTTAAATTAATTGACCGTTACGCTGTCGCCAACAATACCGTCGCGCTCGTCTTTGAAAAACCTCCTGGTTTTCACTTCACATCAGGGCAATATGGTGGTTTCACCTTAATTAATCCCAGCGAAACCGATGCCGGCGGTCCCACACGACGCTTCTCGCTGTTAAGCGCGCCCGATGAACCACATATTATGATTGCAACCCGCGTGCAACCTTCTGCCTACAAGCGAATATTGCTTAATTTACCACTTGGCAGTGCCGTCAAATTTGCAGGTCCGACCGGCAACTTCACGCTTCACGAATCCACTGCTATTCCAGCCGTCTTCATCGCTGGTGGCATAGGCATCGTTCCTTTTTATTCGATGTTAAAACATGCAAAAAGGCAGGCTTCTTCTCTCCCCTGTTATTTATTTTATGGCAATCAATCGCGTGATGATGCTGCCTTTTTAGCAGAATTAACCACCCTTGCAGCCACTTATCCAGCGCTGCACTTCATCCCAACACTCGCAAAACCAGATGCTAACTGGCAAGGCGAAACCGGCTGGATGAATGCCGATCTCATCCAACAATACCTGCCAGATATCATGACGCCCTTTTACTACATCTGCGGCTCACCAGTAATGGTAACCACCTTGCAGGAAACCTTAGCCGAAATGGGCATTGATGAAGATAGGATACGGGTGGAGGATTTTCCTGGTTATTAGGATTTAAATAAATATTATTTTAATGTTGAAGCTTCATTATAATGTAGGGCATTACTTTTTCCATCAACTTAACCACGCTAAATAAAACGAGATTAATGAGCTATGAATACAAGCAGAAAAAAGAATCCCCCATCACCACTATATGTTCCTCAGTATGACTACTACGTAAAATTTATGTTAATTGGAGACGCTGGTGTTGGTAAAACCAGTTTATTGAACAGATATGTTAATAATCGCTATTCCTCTGAATACAAAGCTAGCATTGGCTTTGATTTCCTAATAAAAAAATGTTTTGATTCTGAGCAAAAGAAAGTAGGAATTTACATTTGGGATGAAGCTGGTCAAGAGGAATATCGTATAAATCCTAATAAAATTTATCTTCATACCGATGCTGTTATTGTGGTGTTCGATGTAACGAATGAAAATTCATTCAAAAAAGCAGTGCAGCGGCTAGCGGAATTTAAAAAAACAGTCCCTAACGATTGCAACATCATATTAATTGGCAATAAATGCGATGACGTTGATAACCGCGTCGTTACCAAAAAAGCTGTTGAAGAATTTATGCAACTATCTCCTCTTCAACCTATTACTTATTTTGAAACGAGTGCTAAAACGGGTGAAAATGTCAATTGTGTTTTTACAAGTGCCGCTAACCTTGTGATGAATCGTTTGCTTCCTGCTAAAGCAAGTGCATCCTCATCCACACCAAACAATACTGATGCAAATCGGAGAGATGCGTTAATTGCAGACTTACAAAAATATATTAACCGAATCAATCCAACTAATACTGCTAAACCTGATTTTTCTCATGGCTTTTGGTTTTTCAAAAATTCAAGAGCACTGAACAGAGAAGCAAATTATTACCTTGCTAAAGAACTCCTAAATGAACTGACAAATGAAAGTGGCGAAACGATTGAAGCAATATTTGATAGAACTAACGTTAATGGTAGAAGGTTCGACTTAATGGACACCCATGGAATATTACAGAACCCTAATTATGTAAATCGCGGTATAAGAAGCGCTGAGTTAAATAGCATCATAAATAAGGCAAAACCATAATCGTAGAAGGAATGCTAGTTAGCTACTTATCATAATGTTGCCTTAATGTTGAAGCGATATGATGTGATATATATTACTTAATTAAACGCAATAATGCTGTATAAGAGGAGAGCTCCGTATGAGTACAACTAGAAAAAAACCACTCACATTTCATTTAGTTGGAGATGCACATGCTGGTAAATCCTGCTTATTGCAAAGGTATTGTGATGAAATTTATGAACCGCCTGGCGATACAGAACCTCATTGTTCCCGCACTAAGACTTTGGAGATAGAAGGAAAAAAGGTTGGAATAGAAATATGGGATATCCCGGGTTCTGGAAGATACCGTGGGATAGCGCGTCTAGATGTCAATGCTGTTATTGTGGCGTTCGATTTAACCGAGCAAAATTCACTCAGCAAGGTAGCGAGCTACCTAGACGGGTATTGTCACAACCCAGTTGTAGTCTTGGTTGGCACCAAATCTGATGCTAAAGACCGCGTAATAGAACAAGCAGAAATTAACGCTTTTAAAGAACGCAGTCCTCGCTTCAAAAGTGCTATTTATATCGAAACAAGTGCTAAAGAGAATATAAAAGTTAGCGAAGTTTTTGAACGCACAGCTAAGCTCGTTCTTAATCGCCCTACACTATCTATGCACGCTGAATCTTCATCTAATAATGATGGAAAAAGAAATTCGTTAATGGACGACTTAAATAACTATATTGCTAGAATAAATCCAGATAATTCTACAACACCCAATTTTTCTAGATTTTGGTTTCCCTTTTTCAAAAATTCAAGAGCACTGAACAGAGAAGCAAATTATCATCTCGCTAAAGAACTCTTAGTTAATCTGAAACAATCTAACGCGAGTATTCAGGAAATATTCACCGACGTTACCTTTAGAAGATCGATGATAATAAACAACTACAAGCTATTTTTAAATCCTGATTTTAAAGATCGCGGTATAAATAGCGCTGAATTAAATAAAATCATCAATAAGGCAAGAAAACGATAATGCTAGAATCGACGTTCGTTACATACTCCATAACGAACGTCGTTACAATTTAAAATCAGCTTCTCGATGATGCTAGTTTGAAACATGAAGATGTGCATTTCGTCTTATGCGTAAGTTACGCTAACATGTCCAATAGGGTGTTTTTTTGAAGACGTTTTATCTTTAACTACAATCTCTATGTCTTGGTTGAGTTTGCTCAAAAGATTAATCAGTTTCCCAAGAGAGAAACCAGAAAATTGCCCACGGCTAAGTAGGGATATTTTTGGTTGTGGAATTCCTAAAACTGCAGCGGCTTTTCCTTGAGTCCATTTTTTCTTATTGATAATAGACATTATTCGAGAAACAAGCATAGCTTTAGCTTTAGCCTGAGCCTCTATGTAAAATTGTATTGCTCATATCATCACCTCAATTTTAATAGAAAGAGAGTAAAGCCAGGTTACGCTTCGCTGCTACTTTAAAAATGCCGTTTGCAAATAATCAAAGAGCGCGCGCACGGCCATTGCTTCGCCACCTTGAGGGCGGCCGGGACGGGTTTTTAAATTCCATGCCATCATGTCGAAATGTAGCCAGGGTATGGTGTCTGGAACAAATTCTTTTAAAAATAAAGCAGCGGTGATTGCGCCGGCGTAGGGTTCTGCTGCGTTATTGTTGATGTCGGCAATGGTGCTCATGATGTATTCGCGGTAAGGCGCGAACAAGGGTAAGCGCCATATGGGATCATTTACTTGGTTGCCGTGTTTGATGACCTCATTCACTAACCCATCGTGATTGGAAAAAACAGCGGACAATTCGGTGCCAACGGCAATGCGGGCAGCGCCGGTTAACGTGCTGAGATCAATGAGTAGTGCGGGATGTTCACTAACGGCTTCGGTTAAGGCATCCGCTAAAATGACGCGTCCTTCTGCATCGGTGTTACCGACTTCAATAGTCAAACCCTGGCGACTTTTAATCACATCACCGGGACGGTAAGCATTAGCAGAGATTGCATTTTCAACAGCCGGAATTAACACGCGCAAATTTATCGGTAATTTTGCTTGCATGATCATGCGTGCTAAACCAAGCGCATGCGCAGCACCGGCCATGTCTTTTTTCATCAGCAACATGTTGGAAGACGACTTGATATCGAGACCACCACTATCAAAGCAAACACCCTTGCCAACCAATGTTACTTTGCGATGACTGAGATCACCCCAACGCAAATCTAACAAACGTGGCGCAGCTGCACTCGCACGACCCACGGTATGAATAGCAGCATAATTTTGCTGCAATAACGCATCGCCAACAATTTCAGTAAAGCTTGCGCCATTGTGCTCCGCTGCAAGCTTTGCCATCGCTGCGGCAAGCGCAGTTGGACCCATGTCTTCTGTTGGAGTGTTAATTAAATCCCGCACCAAATAAATTGCTTCCACTTGATTCAGCACTTGATTTTTGATTTCATCACGCAAGACCAGACGAGCGGATTGACGCGGCATTTGTTTGTAAGCAGTGAATTGATAAGCACCCAATCCAAATGCAATTGCATAATTTGTTTCATTGTCACTTGCATCATCAAATTGATAAATACCTTCGGGCAAAGCAAAAGGCAAATGACCCACACTCCACAAATTTTCTTTATCAAGCACACAACAAAGGACACGCGACAAACGACCAGCAGCATCAGGAATCAAGCTGATATTACCTGCTTCTGCGCGAAAAGCAGTGGTCGTTAACCATTGTTTGGTCACTGCATTTTGCGTTGCAAGCCAAGCAGAAAAATCCTGCAACTGAATGACGGTAACAGGAATGGCTTTTTCCGTTGCACTCACAAAGCAAAATAACATCTCATGCTCCCAATACTTCCGCCGCGGATTTATAAGGTTGTTGCAACGCATCGGCAACGGCTTTGTAAGTGATATGACCACGATAAATATTTAAGCCATTACGCAAATGCAAATTATGTTGCATGGCTTTTTGATAGCCTTCATTTGCAAGCGCTAGCACAAAAGGAAGTGTCGCATTATTCAACGCGAAGGTTGATGTGCGTGGCACGCCACCTGGCATGTTGGCAACGCAATAATGCACGACGCCATCGACAACATACGTGGGATTTTCGTGTGTCGTCGGCTTACTCGTTTCAAAACAGCCACCTTGATCAATAGACACATCGACGATGACAGAACCAGGACGCATACGACTCAACATTTTTCGAGTCACCAATTGCGGCGCTGATGCACCTGGTATCAGTACCGCGCCTATCACTAAATCTGCACTCAACACATGTTCTTCAATGGTATCGGTAGTGGAAAATGCCGTGTTAATTTTAGAACCAAATTGCAAATCGAGAAGATATAAACGCTCCAATGATTTATCGATGACAACCACATGCGCACCCATGCCCATGGCAACACGCACCGAATTGGTACCAACCACACCGCCGCCTATGACCACCACCTTAGCTGGCGTCACACCCGGCACACCACCTAACAACATGCCACGGCCGCCATTTTTAATTTCAAGACTAGTCGCACCCGCTTGTATCGCCATGCGTCCTGCGACTTCGCTCATGGGCGCAAGTAACGGCAGGCCACCATTTGCATTGGTAACTGTTTCATAGGCAATCGCAATGCAACCTGAGGCTTGCAATAATTTTGCTTGCTCAGGATCGGGTGCTAAATGCAAATAGGTAAATAACACTTGGCCTTCGCGCAACTGACGACATTCTTGTGGTTGCGGTTCTTTCACTTTGATAATCATGTCAGCATTGGCATAAATTTCTTCTGCCGTTGCTGCAATATCAGCGCCTACTTGGCGATACGATTGATCATCAAAACCAATTTTTTCTCCCGCACTTTGTTGTACTAATACACGGTGCCCTTGCGCAACCAATTCTCTGACACTACTTGGCACAAGACCGACACGGTATTCGAAATTTTTAATCTCTTTTGGGACGCCAATCAGCATGATGCTACTCCACCGTTATTTAAACATTTCCATCCATAAAGTATTTATCCTTTGTACAAAAGCAGCAGGGTCCGGTAACTCACTCCCTTCGGCCAGCAACGCTTGCTCAAATAAAATGTGTGTCCATTCGTTAAGACGTCCATCTTCCACACCTTTGCTAAGTTGACGGATGATCGCATGATCTGGATTCAATTCAAGTATGGGTTTTGCTTCCGTCACCGGTTGTCCTGCTGCTTTTAACAAACGCTCCATCTGCGGACCTAAAGCATTTTGATCGCGCACTAAGCAAACGGGTGAGGTGGTCAAGCGGTGAGTGAGACGCACTTCCTTGATGTCATGCTCCAAAATGGTTTTAATTTTACCGAGCAAGCCTTCAAATTCATGCTGCTCTGCTTCTTCTTTTTTTGCTTCTGCTTCTTTGGTTGCTGCATCTTCATTGATAATTTCATCGAGCGACAAATCACCTTTGGCAACGGATTGTAATGATTTGCCATCAAATTCTGGCAAGTGACCCACCACCCACTCATCAATTTTATCGGTGAGCAACAAAACTTCAATTTTATTTTTGCGGAAAATTTCTAAATGCGGACTGGAACGCGCTGCGTTAATGCTGTCTGCTGTGATGTAGTAAATCTTTTTTTGATTAGGTTGCATACGCTTCACATAATCATCAAATGACACCACTTGCGCAGCAGAATCAGCATGCGTTGAGGCAAAACGCAGTAATTTTGCAATGCGGTCACGATTAGAAAAATCTTCTGCAGGCCCTTCTTTCAACACATTGCCAAATTCCAGCCACCATTTTTGATATTTTTCCGGCTCATCGTTAGCAATGCGCTCTAACAAATCTAATGTATGACGCACAAGTGCCGCACGCAATTTTGGAATGGTGTGATGATCTTGCAAAATTTCACGGGAAATATTCAACGGCAAAGCAGTGGTATCAAGCACACCACGAACAAAGCGCAAATAATGCGGTAAAAATTGCTCGACTTGATCCATGATGAAAACGCGTTGCACATACAGTTTCAAACCATGATGGGTATTTTCGCGTTGCCACAAATCAAATGGTGCATGCGACGGTAAATACAGCAGACAAATATAATCCACGTTGCCGCCTTCCACTTTATGATGTGTTTGCGCTAGCGGATCTTCAAAATCATGAGCGATGTGTTTGTAAAATTCGTTGTATTGTTCTGCTTTGATCGTATTTTTTGGCAAGGCCCACAGTGCTGTCGCGCGGTTAACGGTTTCCCATTCACCGGTTTCTTTTTCATCTTCACCGCGTTTTGGCATGCGTATTGGCAGATTAAGATGATCCGAATATTTGGTGACGATGCTACGCAAACGCCAGTCATTTAAAAATTCATCTTCGCCTTCTTTGAGATGCAAAATGACTTCCGTGCCACGCGTTGCCTTTTCGATATTCTCCACCGTGTATTCGCCATCACCACTCGATTCCCAACGCACACCGTGTTCCGCCCCTAAACCTGCGCGCCGCGTTAACACGGTTACTTTATCTGCCACGATGAGCGTCGAATAAAATCCAACACCAAATTGCCCGATCAAGTGTGCATCTTTCTTTTGATCACCGGTTAATCGCGCTAAAAATTCCCGTGTGCCCGATTTTGCAATTGTTCCCAGATTCGCGACCACTTCGTCGCGACTCATGCCTATGCCATTATCACTGACAGTGATGGTTTTTGCTGCAGCATCAAAGTGAATATCTATCGCCAAATCAGCAGCAGCATCTAAAAGTGCAGGATCTGACAATGCTTCAAAGCGCAATTTATCTATCGCATCGGACGCATTGGAAACCAATTCCCGCAAGAAAATTTCTTTATTGCTATAAAGTGAGTGCACAACGATATCAAGTAATTGTTTGACTTCAGCCTGAAAACTGAGCTTTTCTGCGTGGGCATCGACAGCCATGGTGTAATCCTCTTATTTAGTTTGAGGATACTATATGGGCAATCGTGGAATATTCAAGTGTTGTGTCACGGTGAGCCCGCGCAGCGGGCATGATAATTCAGACTTTAAGCAACCTGGATTGCCGCGTCGCCCTTTGGGCTCCTCGCAACGACGACTAGCGCAGCAGCCGCCTAAAAAGCACAAAACCTATCAATGCAAAGAGCAAAGGCGGCAAAGCCGCTGCAATGAGTGTGGGTACTTGATAAACCACACAAAGTTGTCCCAACACCGCATTTAAAATAAAAAAGGCAAAACCGACTAAAATACCCGCCAATATGCGCCAACCCAAGGTAGCCGTGCTAAAGGTGTTCAGCACTAAGGGCAGCGCCAGGAATATCATCACTAAGGATGCAATCGGTTGAAATAACCGTTGCCAAAAATCAAATTGATAAGCGGTTGCTTGCAAACCATTTTGTGTGAGGTAGCGCGAAAAAGTATTTAATTTTGGTAACGACATTTCCGCAGGATCGACCAAGTTCACATTTAATAAATTAGCATTTAATTTTACTTTCAATTCCGCCTCAGGATACGCTTCACTTTTCGTCAATCCATTGTAAAAACTGGTTTTGACAACATCATGCATAATCCACTGCTTATTTTTTAAGGTTAATTTTTTCGCAAAATACGCTGCTTGTAATTGGTGATTTGCATCGAACTGATAACGCGTCACACCTTCTAACAATTGCCGCCCCACCACTTGCTCGATATGGATAAAATTATCATCCACATGTAACCATACACCGGCTGCTGTCACCACTGCTTGACCGGCATTTTGCGCGTTTTCTTTGCGCATCTCTGCTTTGTTACTTAAACTCGGTCCCACGGTTTCACCCATGGCGCTTAAAATAAAAATTAAAAAAAGCGCACCGCTTAACACGCTCAGCATGATGCGACGAATAGAAAATCCAGACGCTCGCATCACTGCAAGTTCTTTATGCGACGATAAAATACTAAGACCAATAATGCTGCCAAGCAAAATCAGCATGGGAGAAAAATGATAAAGTTCATTCGGTAAACGCAACAACACATAAAAAAATGCTTGATCAATGCCATAATCACCCTCGCCAATGTTTTTAAGTTCTTTCAGCAATATCATCAGAAATAAAACGCCGGTGATAATGAGAGAACAAAGCAAGGTCGCCATGATCATGGTTTTCATGATGTAGCGTTGTAAAATATTAATCATGTTATATCCATTGTTTGCGACGCAGCAAGATGAAGATGAGAGCAGCGCATAAAATAACGGCATGCACCCACCACATGCCAATCGCAATGGAGAGTGTGCCTTGCTCCACAAAACGGCGCGCAATCCATAAGAGATGAATGTAAACGATGTACACTAAAACCGCCGGAATAAACGCAATATAGCGGCTTTTTCGTGGTTGCACTGCAGACAATGGCACAGCGAGCAAAGCGAGCATGAAAGCAGATATGCCTATCGAAAAACGCCATTGTAATTCGGCAGCATACTTTGGATTTGCATAATTTTGCCACAATTGAGATGTCGATAAGGTTTCCACCTCTTTATGACTAATGCGCACATCATTTGGTGGAATACGTATCGCGTATTTTTTAAATTGCACAATTTTATAATCATTGCGCCCAGGTGTGCCTTCGTAGCGATAACCTTCTGTCGTCACAAAAAATTGTTCTTGAGAATTTTTTTCTTTTTCTTGATAACCTTCGCTGCCCAAGACCAAGGTCCAGGCACTTTGTGCCGCGGCATCCGTGTTTTTCTTTTCTTGTGCTAAAAAAACTGTTTGGGCGCGCTTGCGATCCAGCGAAAGTTTTTCCACAAACATCACATGACTGCCATCCGGGCTCGTTTGAAAACGGCCAGGTATCATGGTCTGCACCAAATGCACCGTCGCCTCATCGCTAGCCATCACTTGCTGCCGCTTGGCAGATATCCACGGGTTGACCCACAACATCAGCAACAAAATAATGCCCATCATGACACTCGCGATCATCAAGGTCACCCGCGTAATATGACCTTCACCAAAACCCACCATTTGCAAAATAGCGATTTCGTTGTCCGCATAAAGACGTCCATAAGCGAGTAAAATACCGAGATACAAACCGAGAGGAAACAGTAAGGCGAGAAGATAGGGCACTTCAAAGCTGACGAGTTGCAATAACACATCCGTTGGTATTTTGCCGATAGCGACATAATTAAGATAACGCACCACTTGCTGGCTAATAAAAGCCAGTAAGAGCACGACGGTCACCACTAACAGGGCCAGGACCACTTCTCTCGTGAGATAGCGAACAACGATCACAACAATTTAACCTTCATGAATTTGCCATCATTATAGCCACAAACTTTGAGTGACAAATCATTTTTTTTGACTACACTTTAGCACATGCTTTTTTAACCCATGATGGAGTCTGCTCGATGAAATTCAATCTGCAAGTGACCACTACCAAAAAACAGCATAAAACTTGTTTATTACTCGGCATTTTTGAAAACGGCATATTTTCGGCGAGTGCAACTGAGGTCGACAAAGCTACCCATGGCTATCTCAGCAAAGTGATCAACCGTAGCGCTTTTAATGGGAAAGTTGGACAAACATTGCCGCTTTATCAGGTAGGCGATGGTGCCTATGATCAGCTGCTCTTGGTGGGTTGTGGCAAAGACACATCCCTTGCTCCCATGACATTTCGCAAAATTGTTTTGAGTGCCATGAAAGCACTGACAGCAACCAATGCAACTGAAGCCACCTGTTATCTCAGCGAACTTGCGGTCAAAGAACAAAATATGTTTTGGAAAGTAAAACAAGTGGTAGAAGCAACGATGGATAGCCTTTATCGTTTTGATCTCTTCAAAACTGAAAAAGAACCTTTATCCTCACTTAAAGAAATCATCTTGCCCGTTGCTGATGCGAAAGAACAAAAAACCTGTGAATTGGCTATCAAACAAGGTATGGCTATTGCAGATGGCGTCATGCTCACCAAAAATCTCGCTAATTTACCCAGTAATATTTGCACGCCAAGTTTTCTTGCTGAGCAAGCAAAAGACTTTGCCAAAATGGACAAAGCCATCAGCGTTAACATTCTTGATGAAAAAGAAATGCAAAAACTTGGCATGGGCGCACTCCTCGCTGTCTCTCAAGGCAGTGCCGAAGACGCTAAACTCATCGTCCTTGAATACCATGGCGGCAATAAAAAAAGTGCACCAGTTGCCCTCGTTGGCAAAGGAATTACTTTTGATACCGGCGGTAACTCATTGAAAACACCTGAAAATATGGTTGGAATGAAATACGATATGTGTGGCGCTGCCACCGTCCTTGGCACCATCAAAGCAGCCGCGCAACTCAAATTACCTATCAACATCGTCGGCATCATTCCCGCGGTTGAAAACATGCCAGGCGGCACCGGCTATAAACCAGAAGATATTTTAACGGGCCTGTCACAACAAACCATTGAAGTGATCAGCACTGATGCTGAAGGACGCTTAGTGTTAAGCGATGCCTTAACCTATTGCGAACGTTTTCAGCCAGCTGTCGTGATCGATATTGCGACTTTAACTGGCGCCGTGGTCATTGCACTCGGCTTTCATGCAACAGGCTTATTGGCAAACGATGAGACGTTAGCAAAGGATTTGCTACAAGCGGGCACGGAAAGCAATGATCGTGCCTGGCAATTACCGCTTTGGGATGAGTATCAAGAACAAATTAAAAGTCCCTTTGCCGATATATCAAATAGCGGTGGCCGTCCTGCTGGCAGCATCACAGCAGCCTGTTTTCTGTCGCGCTTTACCAAAAAATTCCGCTGGGCTCACTTGGATGTGGCTGGCACTGCCGCGATGATGATGGGTGGCAGTGAGCGCTTCGCAACCGGGCGACCCGTGCCAATGTTGATGCAATATCTCATTGCTAGAGCTTCCTAATCATGCTGATTGATTTCTACATACTTGACGCTGCGAGCAAGCAAAAAGCCCTGCTTTTTGCTTGCCAATTGCTTGAGAAATTATATCAAAGCAAACAGCGCATTTATCTGCACACTGATGCATTAGACGATGCAGAAAAACTCGATGCCTTGCTGTGGACTTATCGTGAAGATAGCTTTTTGCCGCACCAACTTTTTGTCGCCGATGCTAAGAGTCGCGCACCCATCCTCATCGGTTATGAGATAGCGAACATTCCCGCTCACGACATATTATTCAATCTGAGTTCTGCTGTGCCGACATTTTATCGTGATGCAAAGCACATCATTGAACTTGTCTTTGCCGATAACACGCAGCAACAATTGGCGCGCGAACGTTACAAGTATTATCGCGATCAAGGTTTAACACTCAATACTCATCAAATAAAAGCAAACTCATTATGACAACGATGCTGACCACCTACGAACCCCATTCGATAGAAGAAAAGTGGTATCAACACTGGGAAAAAAGCGGGTATTTCGCCCCAAATGGCAGTGGCTCAGCGTATTGCATCATGCTGCCACCGCCCAATGTCACTGGCAGTTTACACATGGGTCATGGCTTTGGCTGCACCTTGATGGATGTGTTAATCCGCTATCAGCGCATGTGTGGCAAAAATACGCTGTGGCAGCCAGGCACGGATCATGCGGGTATTGCCACACAAATGGTGGTTGAGCGTCAGCTCAATCGCGAAGGAAAAACCCGCCATGATTTGGGACGTGATGCCTTCGTTGCCAAGATTTGGCAGTGGAAGCAAGCATCCGGTGGTGATATCACGCGACAATTGCGTCGTCTCGGTGCATCCCTCGATTGGCAGCGAGAACGGTTTACGCTTGATGACGATCTCTCACAAGCCGTGCGTGAAGTCTTCATTCGACTGTATGAGGAAAAATTAATTTACCGTGGCATGCGCTTAGTTAATTGGGATCCGCAATTGTTGACGGCGATTTCTGATCTTGAAGTCATCAATGAAGAAGTCGATGGACAATTGTATTACCTGCGTTATCCACTCGTTTCGAGTAAAGATCACTTAGTTGTTGCAACCACTCGCCCAGAAACGCTGTTTGGTGATGTGGCGGTTGCAGTGCATCCCAACGATGAACGTTACCAAGCATTGATAGGCAAGCACATCAAATTACCGTTAACCGAGCGCGAAATTCCTATCATTGCCGATGATCACGTCGATATACTCTTTGGCACTGGCTGCGTCAAAATCACCCCCGCTCACGATTTTAACGACTACGCCATTGGCTTACGTCATGCGCTGACACCACTTAATATTTTCACGAAAACAGCGCATCTCAATGACAATGTCCCGGAAATATATCGCGGCCTTGAACGGTTTAAAGCACGAAAAAAAGTGATTGACGATTTAACCACGCAAGGGTTAATCGAGAAAATCGAAAAACACAAAAGCAAAATTCCACGCGGAGAAAAATCTGGCGTCGTCGTTGAACCGTATCTCACTCAACAATGGTTCATGAAAATGAAACCGCTTGCTGAACCGGCTATTGCTGCTGTCAGAAACGGTGACATGCGTTTCATTCCAGACAATTGGGATAAAACATATTTTCAATGGATGGAAAACATCGAAGATTGGTGCATCAGTCGTCAATTGTGGTGGGGACATCGCATTCCAGTTTGGTATGACAGTGAAGGCAAATCCTATGTTGGCCAAAACGAAGTGGACGTCCGCGCTCGTCATCAATTGGCGGCAGATGTGCCACTGCAACAAGATGCAGATGTCTTGGATACCTGGTTTTCATCTGCGCTCTGGCCATTTTCCACCTTGGGCTGGCCCAAAAATACTGACGCGTTAAAAACTTTTTTCCCAACCAGTGTGCTCATCACCGGCTTTGATATTATTTTTTTCTGGGTCGCTCGCATGATCATGATGAGTCTTTACTTCATGAAAGATGTTCCTTTCCGCGAAGTTTACATCACCGGACTCATACGCGATCACGAAGGGCACAAAATGTCGAAGTCCAAAGGCAATGTACTCGATCCTATCGATCTCATCGATGGCATCGCTCTTCAGCCGTTACTCGAAAAACGCACTTATGGTTTGATGCAGCCAGCCATGGCAGAAAAAATTGCCAAAGCGACACGCAAAGAATTTCCGGATGGTATACCCAGTTTTGGCACCGATGCACTGCGTTTTAGTTTTTGTGCGATGGCTTCATACACCCGCGAAATCCGTTTTGATATGTCACGACTCGCAGGCTATCGTAATTTCTGCAACAAATTATGGAATGCTTCACGTTATGTGATGATGAATACTGAAGGCCATGACCTGGCATTGCCGCATGCGCTTTCGTTTGCCGATCGTTGGATTATTTCGGTGTTACAACAAGCGATAGCTGAAGCACACGATGCACTGCAACAATATCGTTTTGATATCTTGGCCGCTGTGCTTTATGATTTTACTTGGAATGCGTTTTGCGATTGGTATCTTGAACTCGTCAAGCCAATATTAACATCAAACGAAAGTACAGCCGCCATGTTACGCGGCACGCGACACACGCTAGTTCATGTACTCGAAACCTTGCTGCGTCTTTTGCATCCTCTCATGCCGTTTATCACCGAAGAAATTTGGCAACGCATTGCATCCCTTGCTGGAAAAAGCGGCAAAAGTATCATGTTAGAATCGTATCCGCAAAGAGAAGCGAACTTGATTTCGCTAAAAGATGTTAAAACCTTCGATGATTTAAAACCCATCATCGTCGCCATTCGCACCCTGAGAAGCGAAAGTAATATTGCACCTGGAAAACCATTGCCACTGTTATTACGCAAAGGCAGTGCGGATGTGCAGCAAACAATAGCACAGCATCAACTCATACTGACAACACTCGCCAAACTTGAATCCGTGCAATGGCTAGCAGCAGATGAAACACCACCCCCATCACTGAGTGCTTTTGTTGGCGATTTAGAAATTTTCATCCCACTCGTTGGTTTCATCAACAAAAAAGAAGAAGCCGACCGTTTGCAAAAAGCCATTGCCAAATTACAAAAAGATAAATTACAGATTGAAAATAAATTAAATAACCCTGCTTTCGCTGACAATGCACCAGCCGATGTCGTTGCGAAAGAACGAGGGCGTTATGAGGAAGTGAAAAAGACGATAGAAAAGATGACAACGCAGTGGGAGCAGATGCGGGAGTAAACCATGATCCCCTTTGTTGCGTAATTCAGTGATCGCCTCTCCCGCAAGCGGGAGAGGCGATCATATTGAATTACGCAACAACGCCCTTGCGGGAGAAGCGCTCATCTCAACCCATGCACTTCCAATATATGCTGCAATGTCTGGTAAAAAAGTGGATGGTCGCGATGTTGTGCTAACAAGGTCGCAATATGATGCATGCCTTCGATAAAATCTCGTCTACCATTGCGTGCAATCACCATTTCATCCATTGTCGGCAGCAGTATCCTATCAAACGATAAAATATTTTTTTTCGAAAAAATATCATCGACGCGCACCGATTGATGCACTGCTTCATAAAGATAAGTGACAAGGTGTTTCATCTCATCGCGCATCGGTTCATCGAGCAAAATTTCGTCGGTGTGATCGCAGAGATAATCATTGATGAAGTGAATCATGTCATTCACTGCTTCTTGCTCAAGGGATTCATGGCGTGCATCCATAAGCATCTCGTTTTGTGTTTTGAGTTATAACGATATTATAACACGCAGTATTAGTTGTCGCTTAAACCATCCGATTGCTTCACTGCCATATCCACTTGTTTTAGCACGTTTAATAATGCCTGCATTTTTTGCAATGGCCACATGTTAGGGCCATCAGAGGGCGCTTTATCGGGATTGGGATGCGTTTCCATAAAAAGACCTGCGATACCTGCTGCAACTGCTGCCCGTGCCAACACTGGAACAAATTGACGTTGACCACTGGATGTTTGACCACCGCCACCTGGCAACTGCACGGAGTGTGTTGCATCAAAGACCACAGGGCACGCCGTTTCCCGCATGATGGCGAGTGAGCGCATGTCAGAAACGAGATTGTGATAACCAAATGTCGTTCCCCGTTCACACACCATAATTTGTTGATTGCCAACTTCACGCGCTTTTTCCACGACATTTTTCATTTCCCATGGCGAGAGAAATTGTCCTTTCTTGATATTGACAGGTAACTTAAGTTGCGCGACACGCTGAATGTAATTTGTTTGACGACACAAAAAAGCCGGCGTTTGCAGCACATCGACAACACTTGCAACTTCTTCCAGTGGCGTATCTTCATGCACATCGGTTAAAACCGGCACGCCCACTTTTTGTTTCACTGCTTCCAGTATGCGTAAACCCTCCGCCAAACCAGGACCACGGTAACTGTGTATTGAGGTGCGATTCGCTTTATCAAAAGACGATTTGTAAATGAAGGGAATATTTAAAGCGGTTGTCATCGCTTTTAATTCGCTGGCCGTATCAATGGCAAACTGCTCGCTCTCAATGACACAAGGTCCTGCAATCAAGAAAAAAGGGTGATCTAATCCCACGGTATATCCGCATAATTTCATGTTAACACCTCGCAGTTAACCGGATGATGCCGGCGTCAGGGATGATAAGTGCGTATCGTTTTTATCATGATAAGCATTAGCAGCACGAATGAAGTTGATAAACAAAGGATGACCATCACGTGGATTGGAAGCAAATTCTGGATGAAATTGACAACCGACAAACCAGGGATGTTGTGGCAACTCAATCAGTTCCACGAGATTTTCTTGTACGGAGCGACCCGAAACAATCAAGCCCGCTTTTTCTAGTTTCGGCAATAAATGATTATTGACTTCGTAACGATGACGATGGCGTTCAATAATAACGTCCTTATCGTATAAGCGCTGCACCAGTGAACCTTCGCGCAGCTTGCACGCTTGACCACCCAAACGCATCGTGCCACCCACATCGGATTGCTCACTGCGTGTTTCGCGCTCGCCGGTATGATTAATCCATTCTGTTACTAAGGCCACAACAGGATGTGTTGTCTTGGGATCAAACTCCGTGCTATTTGCATCCGGCATCTCAGCCACATGACGCGCATATTCGATGATGGCAATTTGCATGCCTAAACAAATGCCAAGATAGGGAATATTATTCACTCGCGCATATTGCGCCGCTAAAATTTTGCCTTCAACACCGCGTTTGCCAAAACCGCCCGGCACCAAAATAGCATCGACTTTTCCGAGCAATTTTTCTGCGCCCAGTCGTTCTAATGCTTCTGAATCAATGTAGTCGATATTTACTCGCGTGCGGGTTTGAATACCTGCATGTTTCAATGCCTCAGACAATGATTTATAGGATTCTGTCAAATCCACATATTTACCAACCATACCGATGGTAATTTCTTTATCCGGATGACGATAAGCATCGACCACCTGCTCCCACTCATGAAAATGAGCGGCTTTTGCATCCAGTCCCAATTGTTCCATGATGATTTTATCTAAGCCTTGCTCATGCAAAGCCATCGGCAATTGATAAATGAAATCGACATCTAACAGCGGAAATACCGCCTTTTTTTCCACATTGGTAAAAAGCGCAATTTTGGAACAAGCCGCCTCTGATATGGGCCTGTCACAGCGACAAAGGAGAATATCCGGTTGTATACCAATGGAACGTAATTCTTTGACCGAATGCTGCGTCGGTTTTGTTTTGATTTCACCTGCCGTGCTGATAAAAGGCAGCAGCGTCAAGTGGATAAATAAAGTGCGTTGTCGACCAAGCTCGATGCGCATTTGTCTGATCGCTTCCAAAAAAGGCAAGGATTCAATATCGCCAACCGTGCCACCAATTTCGATGAGCGCCACATCGACATTGCCTGCACCCTCAATGATGCAGCGCTTAATTTCATCGGTAATATGCGGTATCACTTGCACCGTGCCGCCTAAATAATCCCCTTTGCGTTCTTTGCGAAGCACATTTTCATACACCCGCCCGGTGGTGAAATTATTTGCTTTGGTCATTTTGATGCGAACAAAACGTTCGTAATGACCGAGATCAAGGTCAGTCTCTGCGCCATCTTCGGTCACAAAAACTTCGCCATGCTGAAAGGGATTCATGGTACCGGGATCAACGTTGATGTAAGGATCGAGCTTCAGCAAATTAACACTCAGCCCGCGCGCCTCCAATATCGCCCCAAGCGATGCCGATGCCACGCCCTTCCCCAATGAAGAAACCACACCGCCTGTGATGAATATGTATCGTGTCATATTTGGATGATTCAGTTAGAAGTAAAGAAAAACTCGAATGAGACTGTAGCAAAATCGCTTATTGCCCGCAATCTAATCCGTCAGTATTCGTGATCTCTATCTCCATGCCGCTGGATGCTGGAAATGATGGTGAGCCTGCAAAAACTCCCCCGCCACTCGGTAAACTATGATTGCGTCGTGGCTGAGGACGGCCTCCATCAACTTCACCTTGTGGAGCGGCACTAGGCTCGTCCTTTGCTAGTTGACGTTGCTCCATTGACAAATCAAATGACTCCTCAAAACTGGCTCCCCTTTCCCCTATCAACGCTGGAATTGACTCCAAGCGACTCGTCACTTGTTGTTGCCGCGTGTTAGCCAAATTATGTTCTGCTTGCTGATAAGCAATATTAAATTCCTGATTCAGTTTACCGCGCTCAGCTTGTAATTTTTTGTAAGAACCTTTGTAAAGCAAACAACCAAATGCAATCACCAAAATGAGTGCTGCAAGCCCAGTCACAACAGCAATGCCAATAGGACCACCTAAGGCACCCGCTGCGGCACCTAAAAGACCAAGACCGAGCACCTTACCAATCACAGCAGAAGAAATTAAAGCACCCGCACCACAAACAGTGCCTACTGGACAAAGAATAGCGGCATTATAAGCTATAAAAGCGCTAACCGACTCAAAGCCAGCCGCCCATTTTGAAAGTGCTTTCGGGTCACCCGCCGCCAGTTTTAGTTTGATGGTCACTTCTTCTCGCGTTAAATAGTTGCACTTAAGCTCACCGGTTGGCGTAACAAATTGTGCTCGTAGCGCTTGAAGATGTCTGTGTTCTGCCGCCAACGTATTAGCATCGCGACGACACTGCCTCAACGTTTGGCGATCGGGTGCTGCAGCTATTTCTTGCTTCAGTAAGCGTGTATTTTGAGCGAGCAATTGCAGTCTTTGCTGGTAGGTTTGCAACTGCGCCGCCTGCCAAGTCTGAAAAAGTGTTTCTGCCGCTAGCTTGCCATATTCTTCCTTACGTAATTTGTAAGTGGCATACACCAGAATGCCGCAAACAGCAAAAAAAGCGGCAAACGTCAGCAAAAAAGCCGAAATGGGTTCGGGATTCATGCCACCCAACGTTCCGATAAATCCCGCCAAGGTAAAAGCTGGACAGAGAGCGCCCGTAAAAGTGGTGATGTGGTCGCGCACAATATTTTTTTTTCGCACGGCTTCAATGTACATATCAATGACATTCACCATGACACCTTGTTCATCTTGGATATCAAGACTCGGCAATTGTTGTATGAGTGCTTTGACCGATTCACTATCAAAATGCGGATTGCGTAATGCATAAATCACTGGCGAAACGCGCTGTCCTTTAATATTCAATAAATCTATTTTTTTATTTTTTGCTGCGATTTCAATTTGCTGAGCCGTCAACTGATGACCCTTGCATTCAGCCAGTGCATAAGCAGATTCTTGAGCATCATTCAACTGAGTTAAATCCGTGCGATTCGATTCCGCCAACACATGACAAAGATTGCTATGGCCATGTTGCGCAGCCAAATGCAGGATGGTGTTACCTTCATCATCTGTTGCATTCCACCAGATTTTGATGAGTTGTTTCCAAATGCGTCGTCTTGTTTCGTCTTCTGGTCTTGCAAAAAAAGATTGATGCCCCGCTTTTGCGGCATAATGAAAAGGCGTTTGCCGATAAGAATCAATAATGTCTGCATACTCATCTTCCTGGTACTTCATAATATGTTCATAAAATTTGTCGATATTGCCATGCAAAGCCGCCAGATGCGCTTTGGTGATATTAACTTTCACAAAATCTTCATCGTCTTCAGAAATAAGCAAAGAAACCATCTCGATGTTATTTTCTTTAAAAATTTGTGCTTTGTAGCGTTTGTATCGCCTGATCCAACCAAACAAGAACATATTACTTCCCTAACACTAACGTGTAAGTAGGTTAACCGATTGCATCATTGTGTAAGCTCAAAAAAGGGGTAGCGCAGTAACGCGGCGAGTGTAACAGCTGAACCTTACTGTTTTCTTAACTTGACTCCTCTTACCTATCCTTTTAGGCTGTATGGGTTTCAAGGATTAATGTTTTCAACAGGAGATCAATTCCATGGTAATGAAAGTTTTCGTCAGCATCATCATCTTAGTTGCAATCGCAGTGGGTATATTTGCCCTGGTGTTACCGCGTGATCAGTTGATTAATCTCATATTTTTCCGCGACTTCTTTGATGTCACTCTGCCAATACTCGCTTTTGGTGCCCTCATCAAATATTTGTGCACTTGCTGCATGAAATGCACCGCTTGTCATGATGGGAAAAGTTAATTGGGTATAAGGTGTCATCCCCATGAAATCATGTCATCCCCGCGAAGGCGGGGATCCATCTCTAGCATGCAGCATAGATAATGTTGAAATGGATCCCCGCCTTCGCGGGGATGACAGTATATGCAGGGATAGCAATATACTCAGAGATGACAACTTATAATTTATTTATCGCCACCAATCTACAACAATCCCCTCTTCATCGCCTTTCGCAACATATGCTGCATCAACAAAATAGCCAAGCACTGCAATTAATTTTTCGCCAACAAAAATTAACGGCAGTCGATCACGCAACCAAGGCAGCACGCCCCATTCTTGAAAAAGATTTTTCAGTGTTAGCCGTCCGCGCTCGGCATGATGCACCACTTCACCGCCTTGACGAAAACGCACGGTCACCTCAGTGAGATCAGCACGAAAACCACTGCCATGTTGTTTATGCGCGCATAACGTGCCAAGTGTTGCCAACGGTAAATCCTGTGATAAATTCCAGGTGATGACTTGATTTGCATCGTGTAGCGGCAAACAAGGCATGAGGTAAATGGCATCGCGATATCGTCTAACTTCAACAGACTGCCAACGCACACAAGGCATGCGATCCGCTGCGGCTTGCAATAATTGCTGCTGTAGTGTTGCCAATTTTTTTTCTGTCGGCAACGGATGACCTTGCTCATTTATCCACGCGCGTAATACCAAGCGTTGTTGTGGCGCACTCAATGCGATGAGTGCTGACAACGACAACGTGTTCATCATCACGCCGCGTGTTTGTTGTAATAATATCGCTGCATATTCTGCCAATAATTTATCCGCTTCCGCACAATGTCTTGCACTGCGTGTCAGCAATTCTGCTGCGGCAGGAAAGCGTGTCGTCATGCAAGGCAGCAAGCGATGACGAATAAAATTACGTGCATATTTCAGTTGCTGATTGGATTCATCTTCTATCCATTGCAATTTTTTTTCTGCTGCATACGTTTCTAATGCAGAGCGCGGAAAATTTAGCAATGGTCTGCCGTGTATGCCTTGCACCACGAATTTACTGATAGGCATAGCGGCCAAACCTTTGGGGCCAGCACCACGCAACAATTGTAACAACACGGTTTCTGCTTGATCATCTTGATGATGCGCTGTCAGTAACATATCGCCTTTTTTAAGCAACGAAAACATCGCTGCATAACGCTGCTCGCGCGCCATCGCCTCAATACTTTCACTCTGATTGCGCTCAAGCTGAATATTGTATTGTACTAATTCCACATTGCATGCCGCGCACACCGCAACACAATGTTGCTCCCATAGCGCAGCATGTGGACTTAAACCATGATTGATGTGTATTGCACGAAGTTTAAGTGGTTGGGTGTGACGTAATGTGGATAGAAGCGACAATAAAACATGTGAATCAAGACCACCGCTATAGGCAATAAAATATGTTTTTTCATAGCCATGTTGTGAGCAGAAATCAGCGACGGCTTGCTGCAAACTCATCCATCCCATCCGTAAGCCATAATGCGTTTATAGCGCTCTTCGACGATAGCGGGCAGCGAGTAAGTTTGTAAGCGGGTTAATTGTTGCAGCAATTCATTTTTAATGGCGGCAGCCATTGCATCATAATCGCGATGTGCGCCACCTAAGGGTTCGGGGATGATGCCATCAATCAAACCGAGCTGTAAAATACGCTGCGCGGTGAGATTCATGGCATCAGCTGCAACCGATGCTTTCTCTGCACTGCGCCATAATATCGATGCACAACCTTCCGGCGTGATCACGGAGTAAACGGCGTATTGCAACATCAGTATGCGATCACCAACACCAATGGCAAGCGCGCCGCCTGAACCACCCTCACCAATGACCACACAAATAATCGGCGTCATGAGACGCGACATCACAAATAAATTACGCGCAATCGCTTCACTCTGATTGCGTTCTTCCGCACCAATGCCAGGATAAGCACCTTGGGTATCAATAAAGGTAATAATGGGTAATTTAAATTTCTCAGCAAGTTTCATGATGCGTAACGCTTTACGATAATCTTCAGGATAAGGCATGCCGAAATTACGCTCGATTTTTTCCTGGGTTTTTCGCCCTTTTTCATGTCCAATCACCACCACTGGCTGGCCGTCTAAACGCGCAATACCGGTAATAATGGAGGGCCCTGCCGATATCGCTCTATCACCATGCAATTCATCAAATTCAGTAAAAATTCGCGAGAGATAATCAATGGTATGTGGACGCAACGGATGACGCGCGAGCTGCGTAACTTGCCACGGCGTTAATTTGCTAAATGTCTCTTTAATCAACGCATGGCATTTCGTTTCTAAGCGGGCAATTTCTTCGCTTAAATTAATATCCGCATCGGTACCCACCATGCGCAATTCTTGAATTTTGGCTTCAAGCTCAGCAATCGGTTGCTCAAAATCGAGAAAATTAATATTCATGACTCAAAAACCCGCCAGGGGAAAAACGCATATAATACCTAAATTCAAGGGCTAAGACTATCGAGAAGCGGCTGCACACGTTTTAATCCTCTTAATCTTAGGTTGATAATTCTCTGTTAATCTACGTCAATTAAAAATAAACGAGGTTGGTCAGCATGAATCCTAGAATACATCAAGAAGAAGTCGATATTTATCAATACCCCAATGTGAACGCCGTCAATCAAGCCAAAGCGGGTGATGAAATTACGCTCGGTGATCTTCATGGTAATGCCATGAAATTAATGTTTTCGTTAATCTATCATGGCTTCGTCACTAACATTAATGAGGACGATTATGCAGAGCTTGTTAGAATTTATCGAACATCAGCAACTGATTTAACCGAAAAAGATTTGACTGATTTCCAAAAAATAGTAGATACAGCGAAATATCATAGTGGCGCATTATTACGACTCATCGGTGATACGATGTGTGATAGAGGTCAACATGATTATTGCACCCTGAAAATTTTAAAAAAATTAAGAGAGAATGGTGTGACGGTTGAAATCCTTTTCTCCAATCACGACGCGGAATTTATCCGCGCGTATGAAACACAAAAAAATGTCGCGCCAGTTTTTTTCTCTGAACTCTTTTCCGATTCCATTGAAAATGCTTCGTCTATGGAAAGTTTGCAAATGATGATCGATAGAGGCCTCGTTAAAATTGAAGACATTTACCAGCTTATCGATGAAGCTTATAAACCTTTCTTGAAAGCCTACTCTTACAAACTTAATGAAGACAAATCAGCAATCACCATTTTCACTCATGCCATAAGCGGCTTAACGACATTAGAAAATGCTGCTAAGCATAAATTTATCCAAGTAGCTTATGCTGACCACACTGCTCTAGAATTAGCGCACACAATGGATAAGGTTAACAAAAAATTTAGGGAACATGTGGAACAGAACACTGTATGTACTTTATATAACCCACTGGATATGAAAAGAGGTTACTATCAAGAAAGAAATCGAGCTAATTTATCATCAGAGCCTTCTGCAGCGTTTGCAGCGCTGGCATGGCAACGGAACAAGGTTGCTCACCAATTTAAAAATCCTTCCCAGTACTGCGATTATAAACTTTATTTTGTTCATGGCCATGACCCGCAAGAAGAGGAAAGAGCTGGTAAAGCAAAAAATCCCGACGGCCATATTTTTAATATCGATAATGATAATCTTCTTGGTAAATTCGAACACCTTAACGCGGGCATCTACACTGTTCTTTATTCTGGAGGCATGGCGCTAGGTGCGACTTTAGAACAAAGTCATGAGAAGGAAGAAGAAAGACGTGATTCTTCGAATGATAAGCCTGATGCTGCTCCTACCATCGATACCTATGAAGGTGAAGAATCGGAAGAAACAAATGCCCCGCCACCAAAAGTGTATTCTGCTGAAAACGCACCGACATTATTTTCTCCCCCATCATCAAGTGTAAAATGCTTGCCTCGCACAGAGACAGATTCTGATCCTCTAGCGTCTCCTTCGAAAGAAGAATTAGAAAGATTGAAGAGAGCAAAAGCAAGGGAAGAAGCATCAAGAGTAGCGCGGGAAGAGCGATATAGACAAGATGAGTTGGAACTAAGACGTCGCAATAGAGGCGTGGTTGCTAACGTCATTTCCGGATTCGTTAAATCTGTTTCTCGTCACTCTGGACAATAGAAAAAAAGACTGCGGTGAGAATTTGAGCTCACCGCAATTCTTTTTACCTGCATTGAAGAGAGTATTCATTGAACTACATCATTGTGCATAGAGAAGGTCAGCAATTGTCATGCCAGCGAAGGCTGGCATGACAATTGCTGGCACAATGACGCAGTTCGGTAAATACTCTCGCATCTAATAATTTTTTTGCCACCGCGAAAACCCACCAGTTGATTTTCCTAACGAATATCATGCAACATAGCGATCGCCTTTACTTCACATGGAATCTCACATGCTCAGCCGTGATAGTCAGTCATCTACTCGGTTACACCGACATTTTTTGTGTTTCATTATCCTGCTCTTTTTTGGCTGGCTGATTGCTTCATTGTTTTTTGGTGAGCGCATACCGGAGAGCAATGGCATAGGGTGGGATGGTGTTACTTATGCGGCACTGCTTAAAGATTATCCCAACATGGTTTTTCATAGCGGTTTGTCTCTTTATACGCTGCAACGCATAGTGCCCTCCGGTGTCATTTATTATTTTTTGAAACTATTTCACCTCAGCGCAACGGATGCAAACATACCCTTACTCTTTTCTCTCTACAACACGGTGCTATTAGGCTTCGCCGTTTTTCTCTGGCAGCGTCTTGCCAGTAAACGTCAGTGGCAACCCAATGTTCAGTTGTTAAGTTTTGCTGGCCTCTTTCTCAATTATGCAATTTTGAAAATGAACACCTACGACCCCGTACTGACAGATACCACTGCTTTTGTGCTGGGATTAATGATGATATACAGTGTGCTGCTGCATAAACCACTGCTGTTGCTCTTGACCACGCTCATCGGTGCATTTACGTTTCCCACTCTCCTCTTTGTTGGCTTGTTATTATTTATTTTTAACACGGGGAACCGTGTGACCACGGATAAAACTACCGCAACTTTTTCGCCATCGAGTGGTCTGCTTGCGTTGCTAAGTGCAATTGCGCTTGTCATTTTATTATATTTTATTTATTTCATCGCTTTCCCAAAAGAAGAAATGGCGTTAAGCCGTAATCCAAAATGGTTATTTCTCAGTCTCACTGCGCTCTTCATTTATTTTTTTGCAGCATTGATGCCGGTTTTTTCATCTTGCAAGCAAATATGTGTTCGAATAATCAATGCGGCAAATTTGACGCGTATCATCAGCGCACTTGTTATTTTTTTGGCAGTGAAATATTGTCTGCATTTTTTTTCAAACGGCGAAGTCGGCGCACTAACACCGTGGCGATTTCTTGAATTAATTGCGGTGAGATCGCTTGCTTACCCTGGTATTTTTTTGGTGAGCCACGTGATTTATTTCGGCCCACTGATTTGTCTCTTTATTTATTTTTGGCGAGAAATTATTGCGTATCTTACAAAAACACAACCGGCACTTTTAGTGGTCACGCTTTGTTATATTTTTATCGCAATTGATTCTGAATCCCGGCAAATCATCAATTTCATGCCTCTTGCCATCGTTGTCCTCGCTGAAATACTCAACCAAAAAAAGATACCGTGGGTAACCGCTTATGGCTTGGTCGCACTCAGTATACTCATTTCAAAAGTGTGGTTACCGCTCAATCACCATGCCTGGATATCGCTCTCTACCCATCCGCCGCAAGCAAGTTTACATTTTCCACTGCAATGGTATTTCATGAGTCAAGCGCCCTGGATGTCACAAACATTTTTCATCGTGAATGGCATCGTTGTCATCTTAACTTTTTTACTGCTCTATCCCCTCAAACGAAACTTGAGATAAGGAATACCGCTAGAAAAAAAGACAATTGACTGCTAAGGTATTAGCCCTATTGCACCGTGGAATCATTATGCAGCCGCATTTTGTTCATTTACGTTTACACACAGAATTTTCCCTGGAAGATGGGTTGTTACTGATACCCACCTTGATGGAAAAAGCCCTTGCCTATCGCATGCCTGCCATCGCCATTACCGACATCAGCAACCTCTATGCCACCGTCAAATTTTACCAAGAAGCCTATATTGCTGGCATCAAACCCATTATTGGTGTGGATATGTGGCTTGCAAATGCAGAGCAGCCGTTGCATCCCTCACGCATCACGTTGCTCTGTCAAAATAATGATGGCTACAAAAATTTACTAAAATTAGTTTCAAAATCGTATCTCGAAGGTCAGCAAAGTGGTAAACCACTGCTGCAAAAAGCTTGGATTGCGATGCATGCCGAGGGTTTAATTGCACTCTCCGGTGGCGAAGAAGGCGACATTGGTCAAGCGCTCTTAGCGCAAAATGAAGAGCGTGCACAACAGTGCTTACACGATTGGCAAACGCTTTTTCCCCAACGTTTTTACATTGAGATCAGCCGTGTTGGCAAACGCCACGAAGCAGAATACATCAAGGCAGTCAGCAAGCTCGCCCAATTATTTTCTATTCCACTTGTCGCAACCAACGACGTGCGTTTCCTGCACAAAGAAGATTTTGAAGCGCATGAAGCACGTGTTTGTGTTCAAGAAGGCGTGACCTTAAATGATCCGCAGCGCTCACGTCGCTACACCGATCAACAATATTTTCGCAGTCAAGCGGAAATGCAGCGTTTGTTTAACGATATTCCCGAAGCACTGCAAAACACCGTCGAAATTGCTAAGCGTTGCAATGTCACCTTCACTTTAGGCAAAAGTTTGCTGCCACATTTTCCCGTACCACCTGATTACCAAACAACGGAAGATTATCTTTCCGCTCTTGCAAAACAAGGATTAGAAACACGGTTGCAAACATTGTTTAAGCAAATTGCTATCGAGAGCATACAACGGCGACCCTATGATCAACGCTTAGAACGTGAGCTCGCCGTCATTAACAAAATGGGTTTTGCTGGCTATTTTCTTATTGTTGCCGACTTCACCAAATGGGCCAAAGAAAATGGTATTCCAGTCGGTCCTGGTCGTGGTTCAGGTCCAGGTTCACTCGTTGCTTATGCGCTGAATATTACCGATCTTGATCCGCTTGCACTGGAATTATTGTTTGAGCGTTTTTTAAATCCTGAACGTGTTTCCATGCCGGATTTTGATATCGATTTTTGCATGGAAGGTCGTGATCGCGTCATCGAATATGTCATGGAAAAACACGGCCAAGATAGCGTTTCTCAAATCATTACTTATGGCACCATGGCTGCCAAAGCCGTGGTGCGCGATGTGGGGCGAGTGCAAGCATTGGGTTATGGGTTTGTCGATAAAATTGCAAAACTCATTCCATTTGAATTAGGCATAACACTGGATAAAGCACTGGCACAAGAACCTTTGTTGCGCGAACGTTACGAGCAAGAAGAAGATGTGCGCACGCTCATTGATCTCGCGCGCAAATTAGAAGGCATTACGCGTAATGTTGGCAAACACGCGGGTGGCATCGTCATTGCACCGGGAAAATTAACGGATTTTGTGCCGCTTTATTGCGAAGCAAATGAAGCAGAACATCCCGTGACTCAATTTGATAAAGATGATGTTGAATTAGTCGGCTTAGTTAAATTCGATTTTTTAGGGCTAAAAACACTAACCATTATTGATCGTGCCTTGCGTGTCATCAACCAAAATGCACTCGCTGAAAATAAACCAACGATAGACATCAGCCTCATACCATTGCACGATGACAAAACATTTCAACTGCTAAAAGCTTGTCAATCGACAGCTGTTTTCCAACTTGAATCGCATGGCATGCGTGATCTCATCAAGCGTTTACAACCTGATTGTTTCGAAGAATTAATTGCTTTAGTTGCACTTTTTCGTCCAGGTCCATTGCAATCTGGCATGGTGGATGACTTTATTAATCGCAAACACGGTCGCGCAAAAGTCGTTTATCCACATCCACAACTGGAACCCATATTGCGTCCCACCTATGGCGTCATTTTGTATCAAGAACAAGTCATGCAAATTGCGCAAATACTTGCAGGTTATACGCTTGGTGCCGCCGATATTTTGCGTCGCGCCATGGGCAAGAAAAAGCCGGAAGAAATGGCAAAACAGCGTGAAATTTTTTGCAACGGTGCTATTGCCCATGGCGTCGCTGGCCCACTTGCTAATCACATTTTTGATTTGATGGAAAAATTTGCTGGCTATGGTTTTAACAAATCGCATTCTGCCGCTTACGCACTCATCGCCTACCAAACGGCATGGCTAAAAGCACATTATCCTGCTGCTTTCATGGCGGCGGTGTTGTCATCGGATATGGATAGAACAGAAAAAGTGATTATCTTTTTAAACGAATGTCAGGCACTGAAATTGCATGTCTCACCACCGGATATCAACAAAAGTGTGTATTATTTTAAAGTCGTGAACGAGCAGCATCTAACGTATGGTCTTGGCGCCATTAAAGGTGTGGGAGAAGCGGCCATCGAAAGCATCATTGCCGCACGCGAACACCATGGTCCATTCCATGATTTTTTTGATTTTTGTCAACGCATTGATTTACGCAAAGTGAATCGCCGTGTTTTAGAAGCATTAATTAAAGCCGGTGCCTTCGATGCACTCGGTCAACATCGTGCCATCTTAATAGCATCGCTTAATCGCGCATTACAATATGCTGAGCAAGCGTTGCATAATGCAACTTACGGTCAACATGATTTACTCGCAACACATCCCACCGCAAATACACCACAATACATTGAAACTGCGCCGTGGAATGATGAAGTACAATTGCAAGGCGAAAAAGAAACGCTGGGATTTTATCTCACCGGTCATCCTATGCATCGTTATTTGCAGGAACTGAGTTTCATCACCACTTGCAAATTAGCAGAACTTTCTCCAACACAACATAAAAATGCCCGCGTTGCTGGCATCATCAACAACATCCGCATCCGACAAAGCAAACGCGGTGATCGCTTCGCAATTTTTTCGTTAGATGATGGCAGCACACAAATTGAAGTTGTCGCGTTTAGTGAATGTTTCCAAAAATACCGCGATACCTTGGTGGAAGATTTGATGGTCATCGTTGATGGTGAAGCGACCATCGATGATTTCAACAACAGCACACGCTTTCTCAGCCGAGAAATTTACACCATCGATGCAGCGCGCGCTCATTTTGCAAAATATTTACAAATTAATTTATCAGAAACCTTACTCTTCGACCCAAACCAACTGCAGCTTCTACTCAAAAATCACCGCGGTGGCCACTGCCCGGTTGTCGTGCGTTATGCCAAAAACAATATCCAAGCGGATATTACCTTGGGAAAAAATTGGTTGATTAAGCTCAGCGCAGAATTATTATCTTTGTTAGAAACAGAATTAACGACCGCAAAGATAACGGTGAGATATTGAAGAACAACTATTTACAACGCGCTGTCGAAGAAGGATTAGGGTTTGCTTGAGTAACAACTTCACTTGCGCTGCTAGCAAAAAGAGACAAATGTTTTGATAAGCCTTTTTTTTCAGAAGCAGATGAATATTGATAGTATCCAGCTGCAATTGTTGCCACTCCTCCCATTATTAGCAACCATGAACCATAGCCAGCACCCGTAGAGAGACCATACGTCAGTGTCAAAGTCGCTATTGAGGCGATCAACGCTGCAATAGCAGCCACAGTTAATGTCACACCTAATGCTATCATCGCACCACCCAGTATTTTTCCCCCTAACGATGGCTTTCCTTCAACTCTGTTTGCAACATTCTGCAACTTAGTTAATTTCTCATTATGAAGTTTAAAATTTTGCGAAGTTGGTGAATTGACAGATGCTATGGTACTTTCAAGGGTATCCTGCACTGCTTCTAAACTATCTGCTAAATCTAATTTCATTTGACAGTTTAAATCCTGACGAGAGCTAAGATTGACATACTCAATAAATTCATCAATCTCAACACCGGGACAAATTTTATAGTTATAGCTGCTTATAACATAATGCATACCTAAAATTTCTTTATTTTGAGAAACTAACAATGCAATCTCATTTTTTGCATGCTTAATTCTCTGATCGATATCCCGTGTTTTTCTTTCTCTATCCTGCACTTCGTCTGATAATAATTTTTGACGATAAGTTAGCTCAGTTTTCGCAAGACGCACATTATTTTGCGCAGCCATCACTTTTTTTCGCAAACGTTGCATCGTGTATCCTCCTAAGTAACCTCATCAAAAAAAACAGAATTTGCTCGATTTGAAATTGATTATGTTATAAATGAGCGACATTATAGTTTGTGGAATTAAAGAAAGCAATTTTCTAGATTATTGAAAGGCACCGTTGAAAAAATATTCCAGCTCCGCTGCATCGACATCCTTACCAGCGCCTCGTGCCGATACATCACTATCACTGTGTGATGGAAATAAAACAAAGGGACTTGCGCTAACTTTTCCTGAACTTGTTGCTAATTCATGCTGTGAATGTCGATATTGCGGGACACCAATATCACTATCCGAAAATTGTCTACGGCATGCCTGATAAATATCAACATCGATTGTTAATTTATAACCTGTTATCTGATCACTAAGTTTTACTTGTCTTATCTTGGTGATACCTGCCGCTTTGCGATTGCATGCACTCATTTCCATTAAAGCTAGACCTTGGATCTCTGTCACATCCAGTATTTCTGATAGCAACAATGCATTTGCCGATAACATGCTCAAGATAAATTTTTGATCTCGTCGTGACAGTTCTTCTTTCGATGCGGCACTTGCCTGCTTACTACCGCCTATCGTTTCTTGCACTGCAACAATCTCAGGCTCTTCTGTGTGCATCGCAGCATCAGTCAATACTGGCAGAGTTGATATATATTGCTTAAGTTTTTCCCGACGCACGCCACTGACTTGTAGATGTTTAACCATCGTAGCCAGGTCATAATTCGTCAACTTCCGTTCATTAATCATATCGATGCCTTCGATCATCGTCGCCAAATTTTTTGACCCAGCGACATAACTCACCATACTTACAATCTGTGCGCTAGAAAAACCAAATTGTTCAAGCTTTTTAAAATTTTTTGTTACCGCAATCACGTTGTTTGATCCACCCTCGTGATTCACGATGTTAAAAATCTGCTCTATCGTCAAACCAAATTCATTAAGTTTTTTAAAATCGCACGTTACCGCCACTAAATTTTTTGACCCACCTTTATTACTCACCATTTTTACAATTTGCTCGGTGGTAAATCCAAATTCCTCAAGTGCTGTAAAATGCGCTGTTATGGCAGCCAAATTTTTTGATCCACCGGGAAAACTTGCCATCTTAACAATTTGCGCTGTCGTCAGTTGCAATTCATCAAGCGCTGCAAAATGTTTTATTACTGCCAACAAGCTATTAGATCCACCTTGATGATTCGCCAGTTTAAAAATTTTTTCAGGCGTAAATCCTAATTTTTTAAGCGCCACTGTTTTATTCTTCACAGCAAAAAAATTACGCATCCCTCCACTATGATCGATTAATGCCATTATTTTTTTAGGCGCAAAATCAGACTTGAGTGCAGCATAAGATTCAGCTATCACTTTACATGTCTTTTCGCCACCTTCCCTCGAAAAAAAATCATTCACTTGATCTTTATCAAAACCTAATTCAATCAGCTTCGCTCGCGCGTTATCTTGGGAAATATCCTGCGATTTTATTTCAGTCTCTATTCTTTGTGCTGCCGATACACCAACACCACCTTCTTTTCTAAAACCACTGAACAAGCTAAAAGGATATGCGCTCATATTTTGGTTTACAGCTGACAAAGATAAAATATCTGATGCAGCTAAATACGCCGGATCAAGCCCTGGAAACAGCTCACACGCATCCATATTCCTACATGCGCTATATTCTTCTTCTGTTCTGTTATCACTCTCTCTCATAGAAATAGGTGATTGCGCCGGCGTAAAATCTAAATCCGTTAACTGAGTCTGATGAATCTCACGCTGAAATTTTTTATTCTGTTGACTCTGCCATGCCTGATAGGTAATCACATTAACAACGAGTTGATGTCCTGTTATCTTTTTTACTTTGTGTATTTCCAATATGCCCATTTGCTGAGGATTACTGATCTTCTTTAGTAACCTGACTTCTTTATCTGAAACTGAAATGCGAATGCAAACAACATCTGATGGTAAATTCGTCATCTCTTTTGACAATATATCCATCGCGAGCTTTTGACCTGCATTGAGCTCCATACTTTCCCGCTTTGTGCGCGTTAATTCTTCTCGACTAAAATCAACTGCGATGGGAGTTGCCATGACTTCACTAATAGCAATCTGCGTGTCTTCTGATGCATGAATCGGCGTTGTCGGCATCGCTGATTTTTTTGTTTTCTGTCTTTGCCTTTTTGTTAAGTCTGCTTTTTTTCTTTTACGCTTAGTTGGTGAAGTCTCGAATTTTTTCTCTTCCGTGAATGATCGCATGATGTATTATTTTTCTCCTTTAGGTGACCTACGCTATGGTCTACAAAGACATTATTTTTGAAAAAATTTAGCATGACACAATACTATCTTCAATTATTACATTGAAAAACGCTGGCTCGCGCCCGCAACAATTCGCTCAATAAACCGCAAATAATAAGGCAGTTACCATGAATCTGGACTAGCTTTTATTGAGTGAATGCATTACCATTCTGATCCGCATGGAAGTGGTCATTCGAGTTCATCAGGATTTAGTTCAACCTCAATAAATTGGAGCTATCCTTTTTATATGTTAGAAGCTAAATCTCTATCTCCCGCAAAGGAATCCTTCAGAAATGATGAGCTAGAGGCATTACGGCAACACGCAACACCGATTACCACGCAACTCGATGAATCAAAAACTAAATTTTTACTTCCCATCAAAGAACGTGTCAGTATTAATGAGCTAGAACAAGCCAGACGAGATTGGAACACTGCCTCTCGTATCGATGAAGAAGCCACTATCTTTTTCACCGCCATTGCGCTTATTTTCGCCGAAGTCCTGCTGGATGGCGATGACGGAACCGCTACCTATGTCAGTAGTTTTATCGGCTCAATGATAGGCGTAGTGGTTGCCTCAGGCTGGTTCGCCGTGAGAAAAAGATTACCGAAGAAAATAAACGACAGTTTACTCACTAACAACCTCAACCCCTGGTCACGACGCTTTAAAACAGCCTTCGTTTTTGGTCAAAAATGCGGTGAACTCGTTGGTAATTTTGTTCCAATTCCTGAAGGCACACCGATTACGCATTTAGGTCAAAAAGTCATCGCAAAAATACTCGGCTGCCTCTTTGGCATAGTCCTCGGTGTGGTGGGTGTTGTTTTCTTCAAAGGTGATTTATCCGAATTAGGCGAAAAATATCTTAGAATTGGCAGCGAGTCCTGGAGCAAATATGCCAAAACCGGATTTGTGTACGGCAGTAGTACAGGTGCTGCGATTGGTGGCTTGTTAGGCACATTTGTTTTTCCAGGACTTGGAACTAGCATCGGGATAGCGGTAGGCGGCACCATCGGGAGCATCGTTGGCTTTACCGTCGCCATCGTGGGTGTTCCGCTATTTAATCATTTAAAATCCCGCTTCCATTTAAATGATAGTGAGCATCTCAAGTACCTAAATAACCTCTTCAGCAATTATCGTACTAACTATGTGCGTGCCGGCATCACCTTTGGCTCATGCATCTTTGCTGTGGTAGGAGGCATAATAGGCACTTTTGCCTTGCCCGGCATTGGAACAGCCGCAGGAGCCGCTTTGGGTGCCGCGATTGGCGGCGTCATCGGTGGTTTGGTGCTTGGCATAGCCGGTCCATTTATTTCTCGTTATGCAAATGATAGTGGCGCGAATTCATTTGATTATGTTATCCGAACATCTGCTATGTTCGGTGGCAATGTCGGCTTGGGTCAGGCAATGATGCCTTGTATGCCCATCCTTGGTGAGCTATGTGTTCCTGCCGTCAGTGCAGCGACAGCGACTGCCGGTGTTACTGTGGAGACGTTACATCAGCATCAACTTAAAAACCAACGTGCAACAATATCTGATCATATTTTACCGTGGACACAACGAGCCGCCTATGGCGTCATGATAGGATCTGCTATTTTTGGCCTGATTGGCTTTCTTGCTTTTCCGCCCTTTGGTGGTTTTGTTGGCGCTGGCATTGGTGGCTTAGTCGGTGGCATCATCGCTTGCGCTGCTGAACCCATATTGCGTAAATTAGGTTGTCTGCCGACAGCAACACCGGCGCAAATTAAGAATGATGAGAGAACTATCCCTGCGGACGATGTAAAACCTTCGGCAAATCTCAATGCTTCTATGCTGCAAAAATCAGAAACTGCCATCACTGAAACAGTACCTGCTCAAAATCAGCTAAGAAAAAATACGCCGCGAGTCACATTCAAGATGACTTGTCCGGCTTTGCTTTTTAATAACCCGAATCCCGCTACTCCTGGTGTGCAAAATATTTTTTTAGGTCAAATGAGCATAGCTCCGATAATCACAAGCTCTCCCACCGCCAGTTCTCGGAAGTTTTAAGTTTACCGCGCGCTTCATACACTAACTTAACAAATCCGGGAGAGTATTCCCGAACTGTGTCATTGTGCCAGCAATTGTCATGCCAGCGAAGGCTCACTACTCCGGTATAACGGTATCATAAATATACACCCTCCTTATTTACTACAAGCCTTTGTTTAAAACAATTGACAACATATGACACATCCTTGCTAGGATGAAAAGTAAACAAATAACGGGGTAAGTAGCAGCAAAATAATACTCATTACGGGGTTACGAAACAATACCGCATAGGGTGATCTTTTACTCCTATCAGCAACATAGCTGCTATGAATAAATAAAATGGCAATACTGCTAATGCAATATGGTAACTTTGAAGTGGAAAATAATGAACACCATTTACTATTTTTCCTTCCCATAGAAAATCTAATATCTTACCAATGCCTGGTTCTGTGAATGCATCTAAAAATGCATCACTTGTATTAATCATAGCAATGACTGTTGCAGTGAGAGCTGGCTTATTAATTTCTTTTCCAATTGCAAAAACAAGCATAAAAGAACCCAAACCAAATCCAAATGTAAAAAGCATGATAGAAAGCAACCATGTTTGCATGGGATGAAAATACAATATCAATATTAATGCTAAGCAAGATATCAGCGTGCTAAATAACATGATGTGTCGTCTACTTGCAAAATGAGATGAAATGATGCCCAACACCGGGCTACCTATTCCCAATCCAATAAAGACAAGTGAGATCATGGATGCGGCTTCGGTGCTGTTAAGTTGATAAGCTTGTTGTAGAAAAGGATTTCCCCATAATCCGCCAAAAATAGCAATGGGAGAAAAGGCTAAACCGCTGTAAAGTGTCAGTAACCAATTTTGTTTATTTTTTAAAACAGAAAGTACATCACTCCATGAAATAGAACGAGAACTATTTCCCCATGTAGTTTCTGGCGTATCACGCGCAATAAAAGCAAATAACGCTGCTAATGCAAATCCTATTATCCCTATGACATATAAACAATTACGCCAACCTATGGCATTAACCAGCAGTGATAGAGGCGCTTGCCCGAAAACGGCACCTGCCATTGCAGCTGTAGCTAATAGTCCACCGACAAAGGCATATTGTTTTGGTGAAAACCAAACAGCAGCTGATTTCATATAAGATACGGTAGCAAAAGCAACACCTGCTCCCATCAAACCTCGTGAAAGTTGGGCAAGAAGTAGAGAATCCGTTTGTGAAAATAAAATAACCCCCAGTGCGCAACTAAAAATAGCAGAGGAAGTTAGCCAACGTGTGCTATATTTATCTAGCAAAATGCCTACAAATATCTGAGTAATCATATAAGCATAATAATAAGTGGCTGCAAGATTACCTAAACCAATGCCTGTTAATTTAAATTCTCGCATAAGTTGATCGGTGATAATACTTGGATAAACTTGAAGAATATATTTATAAAACAAAAAGCCTGCGCAAAGGCTGATAATTAATAGTGGATAGACCTTGCTCTTCATTCTTAACTGTAGCGTATCGTTTATCATATTAACTCCAAAGCTAAGGAATCCCGCATCCACAATGGATGGAGATCCCTTCGGTTCATATAGAGTGGTTGCACCAATACAATTATCACTTTTTTTCAGCACTTCCTCTTTCAATGTAGCGTTGTGGTAAAAACTCTTCTCTCTTCTGGCTCTTCATCTGTACTCACAACAGGAGTAGTAGGTCTGACTAATGTTAATCCTGCTCTTGCCGCAGCAGAAGTGGAATTTACGAAAGTAGGCTGGGTTTCGCTGAGCTTCATATGGATGGAACCTTGTATTCCATGAAATTCTACATTAAAGGCCGAAGAATTCCCTTGATTAAAATCAATCTTGCAATTGGTTTCATCAAGAATAAGCTTTTCGTTTCCACTGACAATTTCGCTAAACTCGACGCTGAGCGAAACATCAACTATTTGACCAGGTGAAAATTTAGCTTTTTTACGCAGTGCTTGTAGTTGTCGTATAAAATCGCGCAGTTTTCCTTCTTCTAGTAATGCCTTATCCAAGTCAATATTGAAAACTACCCATCTATCTTCTGAAAAATGACCGGCTTTTCCTTCTTTAGGCTTCAGCCGAATAGAAAATTCTTCACTGAGTAATTCTTTTCCTGCAATCAGTAATTTATCATTCTGTAATTGATAATCTCCCTCTGCCAATGCATCGCGAATGCTAGGCAACTCAGAGCGATACTTCTGTCCGAGTGCCTTAAGGTTAAGCACAACAATTTGTTGGACAAGCTCTGAAGTATCCCTTTCCCAAATAATCTGTTTTACATTAAGCGCTTGTTTGATGAAATCAGCATGAGGCTCTAACCGGTTTTTATGTCGTTCATCTAAATAAACCGCTGACAATGGTTGTCTTAAACGTATCTCTTTATCATCACGGACTCTTAAACCAAGTGATACTATTTGTTGAATCAAATCCATATCGGCAAAGGAAGATTGGCATTGTTTAACAACGATTGGGCTTGGCCAAGTTTGCAAGTGTACAGAAATTCTTCTGCCATAAATTGCCTGGTGGATATACTCAGATATAAATGGCGTGATAGGAGCGGCACACAAGTTGAGTGTAGATAAGGCGTGAGCTAAACACTGGAAAGATTGCTGTTGTGCTTTGGTTAATGATGCCGATTTAGAAGAAAGCACATTCCGACGATAGTGAATATACCACTTAGACAAATCACTAATAAAAGCTTTCACTTCCTGACAAGCTAGCATTAAATTGTAATCATTGTAGTGACGAGTGATTTTTTCTTTAAATAACTCTGTCCGATACATCAGCCATTGATCCATAGGTGACAACAGACTAGCCGGATCCGGTGACTGACCATCGTATCGAAAGCCTTTCAAATTGGCATACGTTGCAAAAAATTTATAAATATTTAGCCAAGGAAGCAGTACTTCTTTCGTTGCATTTTCAATTTGCTTTTCATCGACAGCTGCTTCTTGCGCACACGTAGCGCTAGAACTCATTAAAAAGAAACGCAAAGCATCGGCACCATATTTTGTTAATACCTCTTTCATGTCAGGAAAATTTCCTTTGGATTTACTCATTTTCTTGCCGTCATTACCGAGCAAGATGCCATTAACAACGCAATTTTTAAAAGCTGGCTTATCAAAAAGCGCGGTGGCAAGAACGTGTAAGGTATAAAACCAACCACGCGTTTGATCTGCGCCCTCAGCAATAAAATCTGCAGGGAATTTGCTTCTGAAGAATTCTTCGTCATCATCAAATGCATAACCATTTTGTGCATATGGCATAGAACCTGATTCGAACCAACAATCAAACACTTCTTCTATTCTTTTATATTCTTTTCCATCTCTTTTTATGACCAGATGATCGATATGTTCTCTGTGTAAATCAGCTATTTTTTCTCCAACAAGCTCTTCTAGCTGCTTGATGGAGCTAATAAAAATTTTATCGGTAGGATCTTCGACGTTAACCCAAATCGGAATAGGCGTACCCCAATAACGATTACGTGAAATTGCCCAGTCGCGCGCGGATTGAAGCCAGTTACCAAATCGTTTTTCGCCAATATGAGAAGGATACCAAGCAATTTTTTTATTGGTAGCAACTAATTGATCTTTTATGCGAGTTACTTCGACAAACCAGCTTGGAACAGCTCGATAGATTAATGGAGTGTCTGTTCGCCAGCAAAATGGATACTCATGTTCAAGTGTTGCTTGCTTAAACAATCTCTGCTTTCGTTTCATTACTGCGATGAGTGGTGCATCCACATTTTTGAAAAAATTGCCGGCAAGTTCAGGATGACCTGGTATGCCTTGGGAAAAAATTCCACTGCGGTCAATAAAATCTGTAGCCGGTAAGCCATGTCTTTCACCGATACTAAAGTCATCTTCGCCGTGTGCGGGTGAGATATGTACTAATCCTGTTCCCGTTTCTACGGTCACATGATCGCTAGAAAAAATTTGATAGCAATTTGTCGTTACACCAGGAACAGGATCAAACATGGGAATATATATTTGATCGAGCAAAGTTTGGGGATCAATGGTTTCAATTGTTGAGCAATCGTCTGAAGAAAAGAAATCGGACACGCGCGCCTTTGCTAAGATGAATTTTTTTCCATGTGGGGTATGCACTTTGACATATTCAATATGCATATTGATAGCAATAGCCACATTCGTTGGAACAGACCAGGGTGTAGTCGTCCACACTAATAATGCGGTATCTTCGTCCTCTACAAGAGGAAAAGCCATCGTAATAGCTGGATCGTCAATTTTTTTGTAATTTAATTTAGCTTCAAAATCAGATAGGGGCGTCCCTAATGCCGGCGAATAGGCGACGACTTTTTTCCCTTGATAAATTAAACCTTTCTCATTAAGTTTGCAAAAGACCGCCCATACAGATTCCATGAACCAGGGCTCCATGGTTTTATAATCATTGTCCATATCGACAAACCGGCCGATTCTCTCTTCAAACCAACGCCATTCTTCCGTGCATCTTTGTACAATTGAGCGGCAGTGCTCATTAAATTTACTTATACCCATTTTCTCAATCGCTGTGACACCAGTGATTTTATTTTCTTTTTCTACTTGATTTTCCACCGGTACGCCATGGCAATCCCAACCAAACCGTCTTTCAACACGTTTTCCGTTCATGGTCTGGAATCTGGGAATTACATCTTTAATAATGTGAGCTAAGGCATGTCCGTAATGTGGGTTACCCGTCGCAAAGGGAGGTCCATCATATAAAATGTAGGGTGCCTCTTCTGGATTTTTTTCGACAGACTTTTTAAAAATTTGTTCCTCACTCCAAAATTTAAGTGTTCTTTCTTCATTCTCCCCAGTGGGTATTTCACAAATGTCTAAAGGATATCCTTGGTTTCTAGGTTGCATCTTTTTTTCTCCATACAAAACGTGATCATTAAAATAACTAGAATAATTGCTATTACGGCTTTGCTTTATTCACGATGACACTATCTATGGCTTGTTCAGCAAGTCCTTTAACATAAGGTAATCCTGCTGCAAAAGCAGTGAATAATCCAAGGCGAAACATAAATCCTCGATAAAAACCTTTTATACCATCTTCTTGATAAATTTCTCTTGCTACAGTTGCATAAGATTTCTTTTCATGTGATTTTTGTAAATTTGTTGCAATAGTATCGACAGGATGTGATGTTGCAGCACCTATAAAAGTCGCTGTACAAAAGGCGGCCCCTTGAACAAAAGGAGATAGACCAAATTTTTCTTGGGCGAACCGAACAGCATTAGGTGCAACGTTCATCATACACAGTGTAAAAATTCCATCGCGTGCGCTAATTCCCAAGTAACTCTTCCAAGGCCTCAGTGGACTGACGGCAAGCATATCTTTAATGGCATGAATAGGCCCCGTTTTTAATACTTGTTGCCTAATTATCGTATTCTCAACAAAAGTTGCCGTAATGGCTCCTGTTACGCCGCAAGTAAAGCTAGCAAGCCAACCAAGCGCCAGAGAATGAGATTGTGGCATTACTTGTTTTAAACCCTGATTCGTTAACCATTGCACGGTATTGGTTGGCACAATATTTGCTGCAAATACATTCGCACCACGAAAGGGAAAAAATTTCGTGCCTTGTTTACTTTGTAAATATTTTTTATATCCTTCCAAAGGAAACGTTGTGTACGATATAGCGGTACCAGCAACTATACTACTAGCCACATTTCTTAAAATTAAAAAGGTACTACTTGTGACTGGTTGAGGTGCAGCTATTTCAGATTTTTTTTCGCGATCAAACATGTAAAATTTCCTTATTAAAAATATTGCGAGTCTAAAGACAAAAGATGGTTGATTTTAAAATCAACCCAGTGACCGCTCCATTGGAGCATTATTCTTTCCTGGCACATCATTTTTATAGTTAGCCTTTTCTTCGATCTCTCCAGTTTTTTTTGCGCGCTTTGGATTATTAAAAAAAGTAACCAACAAGATATCACGCAAAGCAGGATTGTTACTTTTAGTACCAAGCGGTGTTAATGCATGTAATGGTTTTTGAGTAAGTGCTAACGATTGTAAAGGGCTTGTTAATTTAAGCACATCATTTACTGTATTCCCTTTTGATACAGAAATGAGATTATCGCCACCAATCGCGTGGGGAGATAGATGAAGTAAATGAACAAATACTAATGGTTCATCATCTCTATGCAGCCAAATAGGTGAACTATAAGCCGGAGATTGAGGTAGAGCGCGATAACGAATTTGGTGTAAACCAACCTCAAGGGTTTCACTGAAAGTAACAACAGAGATTGCTTTCGCTATTTCTGTATCGCCTTTAATGGTCTCTTTTATAATGGGATTATTCAAAAAACGCGGTGGTATCGCGTCGAATTGACGAATTTTGCCACCATCAGCCTCGTTATATTCTTTTGACTGATAGTAATCATTATTGTCATCTTGCACTAGCTGATCACGGCTTTCATCCCAACGAAAGCGAATATAGGCGCGAAAACGGTTTCCTGGAGAAGGGTCTGGTTTCAAATCGTCATAAGTTCGTAGCACTTCTTCTAGTGGAGTATGAGGTACTTGTTTAAAGAAATAATTACTTGGAATATATGCATAACCTTTCGAGTAAATGTCACCTAATGTTCTGCCAGCTAGCAAGCTTTTAAGTGGAATTGGTTGATTATCAAGGGTACCTTGGCCTGAAACAAATGTGCCTATGCATCTAGTTGATCCCCTAAAAATAGTTGGGTAATGCCCGAAGGAAGCTAGTGATATTTTTTTATGAGAGCGCATACCATCCTCTGATTTATGTATCCATTTATTGAGTTAGATTTATGAAGTTAAAAATAACCGGGGCATTCTAGCATAAACAATATTAGTAACAAGAGAATTTTCTGCGAAATCTTGTAAGTGATTTCGCAGAAATTGTTTGTGTAATAATTAAAACTCAGATTTAAAATAATAAATATGGATTATCCGGCGCGATATCTGGGTGCTGCCTCTTTCATAGTCTCTTTTTCCAGGACAACATTTTCGGTTTGGGATTTAACTTGAGCAAAAGCATACATCGCCATACCTGTTCCCACACCAACTTGTGTTGCAAGTTTGACAGCATTTTTAAAATTACCTTTGGGCTGAACTCTAAACATAATTATTACCTCTCCAAAATTAAATTAAGATGTTTTTATTCGACGTCTAATGGGGGATAGTTACTGGTGTGCTATTCTATTCCCAAACGTTCTCACACATAAGTAACATAATCCATAAAATTGGGGTTTCTTCCATGCACTAAATTCAGATACGCCTCTTTGAGGATGGACGTAAGGGTTCCTACTTTTCCCTCCGTTAATACTTTATCATCAATAGATCGAATGGAAGTAACTTCCGCAGCTGTACCTGTAAAGAAAGCTTCATCTGCTTGATAAGCTTCTTCAAGGGAAATGTCTGTCTCAATCACTTCATATTCTAATTCACGTGCCAACTCAATAACGGTATCACGTGTTATTCCTGTTAGTATGCTACCTAATTTTGGTGTAAAAATAACGTCATTTTTTATCATGAAAAAATTTTCACCTACCCCTTCACAAATATAGCCACGGTTATCTAAAAAAAGAGCTTCATGGTAATGCGTATTGTGTAATTCAAGTGAGGCTAAAATGCTATTGATATAATTACCGCATAATTTAGCATCTACTACAGAAGAGTCAGGATGAATTCGAATATAACGACTTACTTTTACGTCGGCCTGCTCATCGACAAGGTACGCTCCCCACGGCCAGCATGCAATGACAAACTCAATCGGACAACCCATCGGATTGACCCCCATTTTTCCATAGCCATAAAAAGCAATTGGCCGGATGTACCCAGCCTCGAGTGCTGAAGCTTGTACCACTGATTGAATTGCCGGAATGATTTCACTTTTGGAATAGGGCAAATTCATTTTAAGTGTTTCTGCAGAATAAATAAGACGATCCACATGTTCGGATAAACGAAAGATAGCAGGTCCATTAGCAGTTTTATAAAACCGGATACCTTCAAATGCCCCTCCGCCATAATGTAAACCATGAGACAGTACATGCACTTTAGCATCATCCCAAGGAATTAATTTTCCGTTTTGCCAAATAGTTTGTGTTGGTTGCATATTATTTACCTCTACTCATCAGTAACGCAGCCTAAATTAGCTGCGGAAACATTTTTAATATATTTATATAATGTGCCACGTTCTGCTTTATAAGCAGGCATTTTCCATTTTTTTCGACGCTCTGTTAATTGATTAATACTTAAATCCACTATTAGCGTTTTTCTTTCTGCATCGATTGTAATACGATCACCTTCTTGCAATAGCGCAATGGGTCCTCCTACTTGAGCTTCAGGCGTGATGTGGCCAATAATGAAGCCATGCGAACCACCTGAGAAACGACCATCCGTAATCAGCGCTACTTCTTTACCAAGCCCAGCTCCTATAATGGCAGACGTTGGCTTTAGCATTTCTGGCATGCCTGGCCCACCTTTTGGTCCCACATAACGGATAACAATCACATCGCCTTTGGCAATTTGATGCTGTTCAAGTGCCTGTATCATTTCTTCTTCAGAATTAAAAAGTCGTGCCGGACCACTAAAATAGAGACCTTCTTTGCCGGTTATTTTTGCAACTGCACCGTCTGGCGCAAGATTGCCTCTTAGAATCTGCAAATGTCCCGTTGCTTTAATCGGCTTTTCTAGCGAATGAATGATGGGTTGTGTGGGTGTCAGTTCTGGGAGAACGTGGAGATTTTCAGCTAATGTTAGTCCAGTGACAGTGAGACAATCTCCATGTAAAAAACCAGCAGCCAACAACATTTTCATCACTGCTGGCAAGCCTCCATAGCGATGTAAATCGGCCATGACAAATTGGCCACTTGGTTTGAAGTCAGCCAGTAAAGGTGTTTTATCGCTCAATGTTTGGAAATCATCTAATGTTAATGGCACATTCACAGCACGTGCCATCGCGAGTAAATGAAGAACAGCATTCGTTGATCCACCAAGAATAATGACCAGTACAATGGCATTTTCAAATGCCTGACGTGTCATGATATCTTTCGGTTTAATATTTTCTTCGAGCAATTTTCGAATTGCAAAACCGGCTCGCATGCATTCTTGTATTTTTTGAGGAGTCGTTGCTGGTATAGAAGAACTGTAGGGCAAACTCATGCCTAATGCTTCGATAGCGCATGCCATGGTATTAGCTGTATACATTCCACCGCATGCGCCCGCACCAGGACAAGCAGACTGAATAATAGATTTACGCTGATCATCATCAATGCTGCCTTTTAAATATTCGCCGTAGCATTGGAAAGCAGAAACGATATCAATGGGCTCGCCATTAAGCATGCCAGGTTGTATCGTTCCACCGTATATCATTAGACTGGGGCGGTTCAATCGTCCCATTGCCATGAGACAACCTGGCATATTTTTATCACAACCTGGAATCGCAATTAATGCATCATACCATTGCGCAGCCATGACAGTTTCTATGGAATCAGCAATCAAATCTCGCGACTGCAAAGAGTAACGCATACCTTCGGTACCCATCGAAATACCATCACTCACACCGATAGTGTTAAAACGCAAACCAATAAGATCTGCTTCTTGCACACCTGCTTTTACATGACTGGCAAGATCCAAAAGGTGCATATTACAAGGGTTACCTTCAAACCAAACACTGGCAATGCCTATTTGTCCTTTATTCATATCTTGTTCACGTAAACCAGCTGCATGGAGCATGGCTTGTGAAGCACCCTGTGAGCGTGGTTGCGTGATCTTTTTGCTATAATAATTAATTGGCTTTTGCATCATTTGCCTTCCTGCTTAAAAAAACCATTATAAGCTCCTTCAAATGCCTCAATAGAAGCTTGAATAATGTCAGGTGATGTGCCACTTCCTAAAGAAGAAAAATGCGCTTTTAACAATTTTAATTCGGCGTAGACGACAGCATCCACTCCTTCGCTACGAATTTCCACCTTATATTCCACTAATTTAAAATCAATTTTATCTTTACATGCTTGACATAAAGCTTTAATCACGGCATCAACCGGGCCAACTCCTTTTGCTGTTGCTTTTTGTTTTTCTTCACCAATTTGCACATGCACAGTTGCATGGGATGTTCTATCTTTTCCGGTGGTTACTTCGAAATCAAGGACGGAGAAAATTTCATTGGCTGTGTAACGAGGTGCTTCTAATGCATCCTGAATGCTATCTTGAAAATCAGATATGGTCACGGCCTTTCCTTTTTGCAAAATCTTGCCGAGAATAAAATGAATTTTCTTGAGATATTCTTCACTGTATTGTGCATTTAATAAGATACTCAGCTGTTCCTTAATTTGATGAATAGAAGGCTCAGTATTAAAAAGCACTGTGTTTTTATCGAGAAAAATCATATTCTTCCCGTTAAAAAAATTCTTCTGATGTAAAAGCAAAAATTCTTCGATATCCGGATAAATAGTAGGCGGCTTGATGGCTGCTTTTAAAATAACATTGACATCTTTCAAACCATCTCCTGTTAACACACAAATCACTTTTTTATTAGATAATTTATCTTTTTGCGAAAATAGCGTCGTTAATACAGCGACAGTTGCCGCAGATGAACTTTCTACAAAAAGTCCTTCTTCTGTCGATAGTAAATATTGTGCTTTAAGAATGTCTTGGTCACTCACAGAAATTGCGCAACCATGTGTTGAATAAATAGCGTTTAATGCTTTTACACCGTCAATAGGATTTGAAACTTTGATTGCGGTTGCAATGGTTTCTACATTTTCCAATGGATTAATCGTTTGCTTATCTTGCAAAAAACTTTGCACAATAGCTGCAGCACCTTGTGCTTGGACTCCTACCATTTGCGGAATTTTTTGAATTAATCCTAATTGCTGATATTCTTCAAATCCTTTCATATAAGCCGTGATATTAGTACCGCAACCCATGGGAATAATAACAACGTCAGGTGCTTGAAAAAATAATTGATCCACTATTTCAAAAGCCGCTGTTTTCTGCCCCTCAACTCGAAAAGCATAATCACCGGCTAAATAAAATCCCATTTTTCTAGCAATGTCTTCTGCTAATTTTGCAGCATCATTATAATTACCTTTAACTTGAACAATATAGCCACCATAAGCGATAACCTGAGCTAGCTTTGCAACAGGAACGTCTTCTGGAACTAAAACAAAACAGGGAATTCTAGCGGCCGCTGCATAACAAGCACACGAAGCTGCCATATTGCCCGTGGAGGCAAGAATAATTGCTTTAGCTCCGAATTCACGCGCAACAGAAATATCTACTGCGGAGCCTCTATCTTTAAAAGAGCCAGTAGGATTTTTTCCTTCAACTTTAAAATACAAATCAATGCCAAGTTCCTTACCCAACACTTTACTTTTAATCAGTGGTGTTGCTGCTTCTCTTAATGATACAAATTCAGAGCTTGCTTTAATCGGCATTAAAGGTAAGTATTTAGAAAGTCCAGGTGGTGAAATTTTAAAATAATCGAGATTCAATCTTCCCTTCACCTTCTCCATATCCATACGGATTTCCCAAGGTGTCTCCCCAGTAAAAATTAACGATTCCGGTAAGACTTGTTTTTTTGTAATAAAATCTATGATTTGATACATTTGTTCTCTACCTCGAAACAGCTTGTTTTTCAGGGCGCAGATTTCTCACCTGTTCACCTGTCTGCCAGATTTCTTCTTGATGCATGCGTTCTAATTCTGCTTGCAAGTTTTCCTTATAATCTTTTTTACCATTTGCATAGATGACATTCTCGGCTTCTTTACCGCTGGCCACACTTTGATAAAGTGACTGAAAAACAGGCAGTGTTGCTTCTTTGAAACGTGGCAACCAATCTAGAGCACCACGTTGAGCTGTCGTTGAACAATTGGCATACATCCAATCCATGCCATTTTCTGCAACCAAAGGCACCAGACTTTGAGTAAGTTCTTCCACCGTTTCATTAAATGCTTCACTGGGTGAATGCCCATGTTTTCGGAGTACTTCATATTGAGCAGCAATAATGCCAGCCAGTGCACCCATTAAAACGCCACGCTCTCCAACGAGATCACTATAAACTTCATGTTTAAATGTTGTCTCAAATAAATATCCCGAACCGATAGCAATTCCAAAGGCCAATGTTTTTTCTAATGCTTTCCCTGTGCTATCTTGATAAATAGCATAGCTTGAGTTAATTCCCTTATTCTGCAAAAACAATTTGCGCACACTGCGACCAGAACCTTTAGGTGCAACAAGTACCACATCGATATTATCGGGTGGAACAATATGACTTTGGTCTTTATAGGTGATAGAGAATCCATGTGAAAAGCACAATGTCTTTCCTGGTGTTAAATATTTTTTTATCATTGGCCAGCATTGCATCTGTGCAGCATCGGATAATAGATAGCAAATAAAATCCGCTTTCTCGCAAGCCGCTTCAATCGTGAATAATGTTTTATCTGGAACCCAGGCATCGGCTATTGCTTTGTCCCACGATTTGGAATGCGGTCTTTGACCAACAATGACATTCAATCCGTTATCTTTCAAATTTAGTGCTTGTGCTGGACCTTGCACGCCATAGCCAATCACAGCAATCGTCGTATTTTTTAGAATTTCTTTTGACTTAGTAAGGGGAAATTCGTCACGTTGTATCACATTTTCTTCGGTGGAACCAAATTGCATTTTTGACATGGACACACTCCATAGGTTGATAAATAGTATCGATAGTTTATTCGACGGATAAGGGTACCCGATCGCTAATTTTAATTTCTAAAAGCTCAATGATTCGCTCCAATTGTCCCATCAAACGATGGACTGTTTTTTCATCACTGTGAATCACGATATTAAAATGGGATACCCCTTTGTTTTTGGTTTCGACTACATTCAGTTCTTCTATATTTAAACGATGACGAGCAAATATGCCTGCTATTCGTTGTAACACGCGCATCGTATTTTCTGTGAAAATTGAGATTACATAAATTTGCTTCATCGTGATCTCCTTTATGATAACCGTACTTCGCCGACACCTGCGCCACTTGGCATCATAGGAAAAACATTTTCTTCTCGCTCTACAACCACTTCTAACAAATAAGGCTCATCCGTTTCTAGCATTTCATTGATCATCGTTAGTAATTGCGATCTTTCCGCAACTTTCCGTGCTTTTATCCCATATGCTTCAGCAATTTTAATAAAATCAGGATTATTCAATTCAGTAAATGAATAGCGCCGTTCAAAAAATAATTCTTGCCACTGCCTTACCATGCCTAAATAGCCATTATTGAGAATCACGATTTTTACAGGCAACTTTTCTTGTGCAATAACAGCAAGTTCTTGGATAGTCATTTGGAAACCACCATCACCAATAATGGCAATCACTTCTCGCTTCATCGCAGCTAGCTTTGCTCCAATGGCAGCAGGCAAGGCAAAACCCATGGTCCCAAGACCACCTGATGTGATGTGAGAATTGCATTTTTGAAATTGATAATAACGCGCTGTCACCATTTGGTGTTGGCCCACGTCTGTCACGATGATAGCTTGTCCCTTTGTGCATTCAGATATCTGATGTACTACTTCAGCCATCTTAACTTTTTCCACATTTTTTGAAGGATAAATCTGATCACAAATAATTTTTTCATATTCTATCGAATAGTAAGACTTAAATTCATTTAGCCAAGCATCATTCTGTTTCAAAGCTATCAACGGTAGCAATGATTGCAAGACAAGCTTTGCATCTGCTAATAACGCTATATCAGCATGAACATTCTTGTTGATTTCTGCCTTATCAATTTCGATATGGATGACCTTGGCTTGTTTAGCATAATTTGCTAAATTTCCTGTAACTCTATCATCAAATCGCATACCAACTGCAATGAGTAAATCAGCTTCATTCGTTAATAAGTTAGGCGCATAATTGCCGTGCATGCCCAACATTCCCACATACAATGGATGGTTAGCCGGAAATGCCGATAAGCCAAGTAGTGTGCAAGCAACTGGAATATTAGCTTTGGTAGCTAACTGCATTAATTCGTGTTCTGCGTTTGCTATCGATACACCATGTCCGACAAGTAAATAAGGGGTTTTTGCCTGATTAATTAAAGCAGCTGCTTTTTTAATTTTTTCGGCATCAGGTAATTGTTTTTGCTTCAAGCTTATTGGTGATGGCTTGTATGGTTGATATAAAAAATCAACCTGACTAAGCTGAGCATCTTTCGTGATATCGATAAGAACGGGACCTGGCCTGCCTGTTTTTGCAGTATAAAAAGCTTTAGCCATTATCGCAGGCACTTCTTCAGCGCGGGTAATTTGATAATTCCATTTAGTAACGGGTATCGTCATGCCTACGATGTCGGCTTCCTGAAAAGCATCGGTTCCTAAAAGAGAGCCGGTCACTTGTCCTGTCAAGCAGACAAGTGGCGTGGAATCTAACATGGCATCAACAATACCGGTAATTAAATTAGTGGCGCCAGGGCCTGAGGTAGCAATGCATACACCAGGCGTTCCAGTTATGCGCGCATGACCCTGGGCTGCATGAACAGCACCTTGCTCATGTCTGACTAAAATATGGCGCAATACTGATTGCATATCATGCAATGCATCATAAACAGGCATAATAGCGCCACCTGGGTAACCAAAAACAGTGGTGACATTCTCATGAAGTAGAGAGAACAAAACAGCTTGTGCGCCAGTTATTTTCATAAATATATCCGTAGCATCTGACTTTTAAGTAGTTAGATGAGCTCAAATTCACCATTACTGATGAAATCCAATTTTATGTAATGATCTCCGTGTATAGATTTGCTTACCCATTTTAATGACGCTAGCTCTTTGCTGATCTCAGATCCTTTCATATTATTCATCCTTTCAAAATGATGCGTATTCTGCCATACGTATAAAGTGCGACGCTATGGGTATATGACGTAAATAAAAAAATAAAAAACCCCGCATTTTACAAATGTAGAATGCGGGGTTTTTTATTTTAGTTTAGCTAAAACTTAAGCCCGCACTACGTGCGGCAAATAATTCGCACAAGTGCAATGCGGGCAACTACTATGTCAATTTTATGGCTACACATAATAACTCTTTAATGTTTTAATAATGGAATTTATTTTTAAAGAAAAACCATACCGTCATCATATTACCTTGTCAAGGTATTTTTTACCGAAATTATTTTTTACATTCGCAAAAAATGGCAGCAATCGACTCTCCGATAAAAATATTCCTAAAAATATAAAGAAGGCTCCAAACGTAAAACCCAGCGTTAAATGTTCATTTAAGTATAAAATCGCCACTATCGTTGCAAAGACCGGCTCGGTTGCAAATATGATAGCCGTCTTAATGGGGCTAATATAACGCTGGTAACGTAATTGCAGTGTGAATGCTATTACTGATGCAAAAAGAGAACAAAATACAATGGCCAACCACACATTACTTTTTGCGGGAAAGATAATTTTTCCATCCATCAGAATACAAAATAATCCTGTAAGAATAGTAATTGTAGCCAGTTGAATAAATGTTAAAGAAATCGTTTTATTTTCCTGTGAAAATTTACCGGCTAAAACAATATAGATAGCAAAACAGAAAGCACATAATAATACCCATAGATCGCCTTGGTTAAGAACCATTCCCTTGGACCAGGTAATCAACCCAAATCCAATAATTGCAAAAATTAATGCGAGGAAAATATTCAAGGTTGGACATTTTCTTGCAGCAAAATAAACAAATAAAGCTACAAAAATGACTGATAAACCTGTAATAAAGCTTGCTGTTGATGCTGTTGTATAACACAAACCGATGGTTTGAAAAATGACTGTCCCACCAAGGCACAATCCTAAAAGTATTCCCTTTAGAATTAAGAATTTATTTTCAAATTCCAGATATTTAAAAAATAAAATAAATAAGAGCAATGTCGCAATACTAAAACGCCAAAATAAAAAGTCAAATGGCGTGATTGAAGCCACAGCATCTTTTATTAATGCAAATGTTGTTCCCCACATCATTGTGGCAAACAATATGGCAGATGTTCCTATGAATTGTTTACTTACTTTCATTTGCTATTATCGTCCTATTGTTAGCCAGCATTGTCTGGCGATTTTACGAGGCTGTCAATTAAAAATAATTGACATAAGCAGCAAAAAAGAGAAATGTTGTATTGAGGCAAAGCTACAGTCGCGTTGGAAAATTTGCATTGTTAAATCAAAATCGTTATGCGCACGCAAAACAGATGAAACGAGCTAAAAAAGAACTAAAGAAGTCTCAATCAAAGTGAACAATTAACCAAAGCGAAAATAAAAAATGCTTTTGCTGACCGCGGATATCGCGGTAAAGAAAATCATCCCTAAGGTAGGCGTATTTTCATTTCGGGAGCAAAACGATTACCGATAGTATTGAACAAGTTCGAGAGTTTTGAAATTCACACAATCATAATCTGATCTAAAACGCTTGGTGCATTCTTTTATTAAATTTTCTGTACTGGGTTTCATTAAGAGTTGAAAAACAGTATCTTTTATCATCGTCCTTGAGCCTAAATCGGAAATTTAGGGCGCTATCTTAGCACTTTCTCAAGGACGTTAAATATTTATACCGTTATACCGGACAGTAGTGAGCGAAGGCTGGCATGACAATTGCTGCCTCTACGCGCAATGACACAGTTCGGCGAATACTCTCAAATCCGGTGTACTGCTAACCGAGTCTTAGCCAGTGCCGCCATGGTCTCGTTGAATGGCATTAACTATTTGTTCTTTTACCGCATCCATATTAAAACTCGCGCCTTTTTGCATCGGTGGATAGGCGATAAATGTCGTCGCATATTTTTCTACTTCTTGTTGCACATACACAAAACGCCAGAATTCATGCACGTAGAAATTGTAAAACGCGAGTGAACCATTTGCATTTTTTGGCATCATCGCACGTTCAAATGGGTCAAGGCGTAAATTTACCAGCAACGGCCAATCCAGTTTTACTGTTCCACCGAGCCAGCCATCTGGCTGATCAATGAACCGATATTTGTAGTCGCCAATTCGAACCGCGCCCAATGTTTTTTCTGCAAAGTAAAAAATCTCATGACGATTGGATGGACCTTTACCAGTCAGTAAATTGGTTTGATCATAGCCATCCAAATGCACTTTATAAGTTCTATCGCCAAGTGTTTTACCTTTTTTCAACTCATCTGCAATATTGGGATCACCCGCTGCGGCCAGCAGCGTTGGGAACCAATCTAAGCCCGACATAATACCATTTGAAACTTTGCCAGCCGGTATTTTCTCAGGCCAGCGCACTATCATGGGTACACGCATACCACCTTCCAATATCATGCCTTTTGCACCTGCAAATGGTGTCATACCACCATCTGGCCAAGTAAAAACTTCAGCGCCATTATCGGTGGTAAATGCAAGTATCGTGTTATTTTCAATGCCCATGTCTTTTACTTTTTGCATAACCGCACCAACAACATCATCAAGCTGCACCATGCCTGCTTCTTCTTCATACCACCCATTTTCACCGTTCATCATTTTTGCATATTTGTCGGAAAGGTGAGTAATAATATGCATACGCGTTGGATTCAGCCAAACAAAAAATGGTTTGCCATCGGTTTTTGCTTTATCCATAAATTTAAATGTTTTATCGAGTATTTCATCATCAACTGTTCTCATCCGTTCCGGAGGGAGCGGTCCTGCATCTTCAATTTTTTGTTTGCCAATCACGCCCCAACGAGGCTGCGATGTCGAATCCATGGTATTCGTCGCCCAACAATGCACCATGTTTCGTGGACCTACTTTGTCTTTCATGCCGGCTGGATAGGAATGCCAGAATGGATCTTCCATGGCATCAAGGTGGTATAAATAACCAAAATATTCATCAAATCCATGCAAGCAAGGCAGAAAACGATTGAGATCACCTAAATGGTTTTTACCAAACTGTCCTGTCGCATAGCCCATGGATTTCAGTGCCGTTGCAATCGTAGGTGCTTCATCTGGCATACCTAACGATGATCCTGCTTGTCCGACTGTTGTTAATCCTGTGCGTATGGGTAATTCACCGGTGATGAAATTTGCGCGTCCCGCTGTACAGCTTGGCTCAGCATAATAATCTGTCATGCGCATACCTTGCGATGCGAGTTTGTCCAGATTGGTTGTTTTCGAAGACATGACTCCCTGATTGTAGGCGCCGATATCAAACCAACCGATATCATCTCCCATGATAACAATGATATTTGGTTTGGTTGCTGCTGAAGAACTTGCGTTTGTTGCAGAACTTTGTGCGATGACTGATGATGAACTTACAATGACGACACTGACACACGTTAATTTTAAAAATTTTTGCAGTGGTGTAAGAGAAAAACGCTGAGTATCTTTCATGCTAAATTCCTTTTTAGTAGTGATACCATTCGATGAATATTAATTTTTAAAATAATCTACGACTGTTGCATCAAGATTTTAATACTCGCTTTGTTAGTCTGACTTTGTTTGTAGAGTTCATATTCCAGCAACCCTTCACTATTTTGCACTTGTTCTGCGAAGACAGTGTATTGTTTCTTATCTGTTATCATTCCTTCACGCACGGATTTGAGTGCAATAATCGCATAGCCATTGGGTAATCGAGTTACGCCATAAACTACCTTGTTTTTTACGGTCTGCGGATTTGCTAAACGAAAAACCATATCTAATATGGCCGAATCCACTTTGGTGGAATAACGACCCATGTAACCACTGGATACCCAAGTAAAATTGTATGGCTTGGTAAGCTGTATAGGATCAGCACCTGCTTGCAATTTAGCCTGAATATCTTCTGCAAATTTTGCAGCACGCGCTTCTGCATCCGCTGTCTTCAATTTATCTGCAATTTGTTTTGTCACACTTTGCAGTGGTAACAGTGCCGGTGCAATATGCGATTTCACCCGTAACACGATAATGGTTTCTGGATTGAGCTGAATAATGTCACTATTATTTTGTAAATTTAACACATCGTTACTAAATGCCGTGTCGCGCACTTTTTTGTACTGCGAAATATCACTGCCTGGTTTTTCTTTAGAAAATAATTCGCTATTTTTAATGGGTAAATTTAACTTAGTCGCAGCGAGCTGCAAAGAATCAGGATGTTCATAGGTCAAATCAGCCAGCTGATCACGCAATTCCGAAAATTTTTCTTCTGCCTGTTGATGCACATAAGCCGCTTCCACTTTTGCTTTAACCATATCATAAGACTGCATCTTAGGTTCTTTGACATCCACGACTTTGATGATCACAAAACCTTTGCTTGTTTTAACTGGCTGCGATAATTGACCTGCTTTGGTCAATTCTGCCACTGCTTTTTGTAATTCTGTTGGGACTTGGTTGAGTGTCATCCAAGTCTCACCTGTTAAATTATCCGCATAGCCACCCGCAACCTTCGATAAATCTTGACCTACTTTACTCGTCTGCATAACAAGTTCTGCATTTTTTTGCGCCTGCAACACTTCCTCACGCAGAGAATTGCCCGCGACGGGAACAAGCACCGCCACTAATTTCCACGCCATCGGTTGCGTGTAAGAATTGATATTTTCATTATAAAAATTCTTCAGCACCGTTTCTGGTGTATGCATCGTTGCTGCTAAATCACGCAGTGATAATTCAATATACTCAAGATTAACTTGCTCAGGCGTCATGAAGTCAGCACGATGCTGATTATAATAAGTCGTAATTTTATCTGGCGAAATCGTGTTTGGTTGCGCAAGAAAATAACTTAACGGTATGTTGATATAATCAAAATCCCGCTCCTGATTCACCAAAGCAATCGTTGCTTTGATTTCAGTGGGTAATGCAAATGATGTAAAAATAATCCCTAACTTAGGCTGGTCCATGAGCAAACTGGTTTTGATTAAATCAAGAAAGTCGCTGGTTGACAGCAACGTGGTTGATAAAATTTCCTGGAATCGTTCTACCGAAAATTGTCCATTGACTTGAAATTCCGGCATGCTTTGCAAGTAATTATCAATTTGATGATCCGTAATCCGAAAACCCTGCGCCAGTGACGCCTGTTTTAGCACTTCGATATCAATCAAAAGCTGCAATGCGCGCTCTTTTAAAGCCGCTTCATTTTTGGTGGTGAAAGGATTGCTCGAATTGTATTGATTCTGTACCTGACGACGTAGTCGCTCATAGGTCACGGCAAAAGCTTCTTTGGTAATTTCAACACCATTCACTTCCGCCATCACGGTGTTATTCGATCCTCCAACGAAATAACTGTGTATGCCCCACAGCGCAAACGATAGAATAATAATTGTAATAATAATACCTGCTATCCAACCTTGTGTATGTTCACGAATGGTTTGAAGCATTTTTTTCTCTCTATTCACAAAAAAAGCGTGCTATTGTCACGGCAACACACTTTTCAGAAATGGATGATTCTTAAACGGAGTGGACGGGACTCGAACCCGCGACCCCCGGCGTGACAGGCCGGTATTCTAACCAACTGAACTACCACTCCCTACTAACTCTTACTATGTGGCGCTATAGACATACAATTTCATGTTTTGGGTGCTGAGGGGATCGAACCCGCGACCTTCGCCTTGTAAGGGCGACGCTCTCCCAGCTGAGCTAAGCACCCAGCTCTCATCCTTGCTTTACGCTTTGCTATCTTCTTTTACAGCATCTTTTAAGTCTTTACCCGCTTTAAAACCAACAACGTGAGTGGCTCGAATTTTAATCTTTTCACCGGTTGAAGGATTTCGTCCTTCGCGCGCAGCGCGCTCTTTCACGGTAAAAGAACCAAATCGTGGCACCATGACAGGATTCCCGCTCTTCAATGATGCAGTAATGGCCTCGATAATGGCTTCTAATGCATTAGAAGCAGATGATTTAGTTAACTCGGCTTTTTCTGAAACATAATCAATCAATTCTGATTTATTCATACGCTCTTCTCTCTATCCATAGTTAATTACAACAATAGTTAAAAAAATTCTGTTCACCCCTTCCGCCCTTTCAGCTCAGAAAACTTCCGATGTAAACTAAGAGCCTGCAACGAAGTGTGTTTTATACCAATAGCATGAAACTTATGTCAAGCAAGTTAGTGGAATAATTTATACAAAGACAAGCATATTCACTGAATTGAATCGCGAGCCGCAGACATCATTGCGAGCAAAGCGTTGCAATCCAGTAGCACAACTGGATTGCAACGCTTTGCTCGCAATGATAAGAGCTTAATGCGCGCGGATATCCTTATCCGATTTGCGAATTTTTACCTTTTTAGCCACGGCAACGACACTCGCTTTTGCTTTTTTCGCTTTAGCGGTAATCGCTCTGGATAACCACGAAGTGCTGCTGTTAACACTTCGTCTATCCAACGTACCGGTTTGATAACAAGATCTTGTTTAATATTATCGGGAATCTCTTTTAAATCTTTGACATTTTCAACTGGAATAATCACATTTTTAATGCCACTACGATGCGCCGCTAACAATTTTTCTTTAACACCACCTATCGGTAAGATCTCACCACGCAAGGTGATTTCACCTGTCATGGCATAATCTGCACGTACTGGCAAATGCGTCAGCACAGAAACCAGTGCTGTGCACATGCTAATACCGGCGCTCGGTCCATCTTTGGGCGTCGCACCTTCTGGCACATGAATATGGATATCGTGTTTTTCAAAGAAATTTTTTGACACACCAAGAAAAGCTGAACGTGCTCGAACCACGGAAAGCGCTGCCTGAATCGATTCTTGCATCACTTCGCCTAATTGCCCGGTATAGATAGTTTTGCCTTTGCCAGGCAGCAAAACCGCTTCGATACTGAGTAATTCACCACCCACTTCAGTCCATGCCAATCCTTTGACTTGACCAATTTGATCTTGTTGATCTGCAATATCATAACGAAAGCGTCGCACACCCAGATAATGCTCAAGATCATCCGGCTCAATACGCGCATTATCTCCCTTTGTTTTCAAGAGAACTTCTTTGACAACTTTACGGCAAATTTTTGAAATTTCTCGCTCTAAATTACGTACGCCCGCTTCACGGGTATAGTAACGAATAATGTTTTGCACTGTTTCTGCTGGGATTTCTATCTCAGCTGCTTTTAATCCTGCACCTTCGATTTGTTTTGGAATCAAATGACGCACACGCAATATTTACTTTTTCATCTTCGGTATAACCCGGAATGCGTATCACTTCCATACGATCACGTAATGCGGGTGGAATATCTAATGTGTTCGCCGTCGCAACAAACATCACATCTGGAAAGATCATAATCGACTTCGAGATAATGATCGTTAAACGTATTGTTTTGTTCTGGATCCAATACTTCTAACAACGCAGAAGCGGGATCGCCACGAAAATCCATGGCCATTTTATCAATTTCATCCAACAAAAATAGCGGATTATTGACACCAATTTTTGCCAGTTTTTGAATAATCTTACCCGGCATGGCACCAATATAAGTACGTCGATGGCCACGAATTTCTGCTTCATCACGCACACCACCTAAAGACATACGAACAAATTTCCGTCCTGTGGCATGTGCAATGGATTGTCCTAACGATGTCTTACCAACACCAGGCGGACCCACTAAACAAAAAATAGGGCCTTTTACTTTTTTAACTCGCTTTTGGACAGCAAGATATTCAATAATGCGTTCTTTCACTTCTTTTAAACCATAATGTTCGGTTTCAAGAATTTTTTCGGCAGAGGCTAAGTTAACAGCTGTCACACCGCTTTTTTTCCATGGTAAGGATAGCATCACATCCAAATAATTGCGTGACACGGTAGCTTCTGCAGATTGCATGGGCATCGCTTTTAATTTTGCTAATTCTGTCTCACATTTTTCGCGTGCTTCAACAGACATACCCGCTTGCTCAATTTTTTTGGCCAATGCTTCAAATTCATTGGGTACATTTTCAATTTCATTTAATTCTTTTTGTATCGCTTTGATTTGTTCATTCAAATAATATTCGCGCTGCGTTTTTTCCATTTGTCGTTTAACACGACCACGAATTTTTTTCTCGACCTGAAGCAAATCAATTTCGTTTTCCAGTAACGCCATCAAGCGTTCGAGACGCTTTGGCAAATGATCCATTTCTAATAATTTTTGTTTTTCATCGAGCTTGATGCTGAGATGCGCTGCAACGGTATCACCCAAGCGACTACCATCTTCAATGGCAAGAATAGATGCCATAATTTCCGCAGGAATTTTTCGATTTAATTTCACATATTGTTCGAATTGCGATTTCAATGATCGAACAAAAATATCGACTTCACGATCGTCAGCGTGTTTATCTTCAATCAACTCAATATCTGCCAGAAAATAATCATGCGTTTCGACATAATGGGTGATTTTTCCACGCTTGACGCCTTCTACTAATACCTTCACCGTGCCATCTGGCAATTTTAATAATTGTAAGACGGTGGAAAGCGTACCCACTTCGTGAATACTCTTGGCCGTCGGTTGATCGTCAGTTGCATTTTTTTGTGTGGCTAACAAAATTTGTTTGTCTGCCGCCATGGCCACTTCAAGCGCTTTTATCGATCGTTCCCGACCAACAAAAAGTGGCACCACCATGTATGGATAAACAACCACATCGCGCAATGGCAGGATAGGAATGCTCAAGGTATTTGAATCAGTTGTAATCGCTGGCATAGTCTACCTCTTCGTTATTCACTGAATTGTTTAAAGCATTCTACAGTTCTGCAGCCGATTGCTGCTCGCGATTTTCATAAATAATGATGGGCTTGGTCTCACCATGAATGGCGGCCTCATCAATAATGACTTTAGAAACATGGGTTAAGGAAGGAAGTTCATACATTATATCTAGTAATGCTTTTTCCAAAATGGAACGTAAACCCCTCGCGCCTGTTTTCTTTTCCACACAACGCTCTGCAATGGTATGTAAAGCAGGCTCACGGAATTCAAGATCGACACCTTCCATTTCAAAAAGCCGACGATATTGTTTAACTAAGGCATTTTTAGGCTCAGTTAAAATTCGCACTAAGGCTTCTTTATCAAGTTCTTCAAGTGTCGCAACGACCGGTAAACGACCAATTAATTCTGGAATAAGCCCATATTTGATGAGATCAGCCGGTTCCACTTCACAGAGCAGATCACCAATGGATTTAGCATCTTCTTTGCCATGAATTTCCGCTGAAAACCCAATGCCGGATTTTTCAGAGCGCTCGCGTATGACTTTTTCAAGTCCAGCAAAAGCACCGCCGCAAACAAATAAAATATTGCGGGTATCGACTTGGATGAATTCTTGTTGGGGATGTTTTCTGCCGCCTTGTGGTGGCACGGATGCAACGGTCCCTTCTATCAATTTCAATAAGGCTTGTTGCACCCCTTCTCCCGACACATCGCGAGTAATAGAAGGATTTTCTGATTTACGGGAAATTTTGTCGATTTCATCGATGTAGACTATGCCCATTTGTGCTTTTTGAACATCGTATTCACAGCTTTGTAACAGTTTTTGAATAATACTTTCAACATCTTCACCCACATAACCGGCTTCCGTTAACGTGGTCGCATCGGCAATCACAAAGGGCACATTCAAAAGCCGCGCCAAAGTTTCTGCCAACAATGTTTTACCACTGCCAGTTGGACCAATGAGTAAGATATTACTTTTACTTAATTCGACATCATCTTGTTTTTTATGACTACGTAAGCGCTTATAGTGATTATAAACGGCGACAGACAATACTTTTTTGGCTTGGTTTTGGCCAATGACGTATTCATCCAGGGTTTTTCGTATCTCTGTCGGTGCTGGAAGTCTTGGCAGTATATCGCCTGCTTGCAAGGTTTTATCGTTGCCACGCGCCTCTTCATTGATGATATCGTTGCAGAGCGCAACACATTCATCACAAACGTAAACCGATGGACCTGCAATAAGCTTACGCACTTCATGCTGACTTTTGCCGCAAAATGAGCAGTGAAATACTTTATCTTTTCCATTACTCCCGCGCTGGTCATTACTCATAGACGAAGCCTCTTTAGTTATATACGTATATAAATAAGGACGATTTACATAAAATCAACCGACTGCCCTTACTTATATTATTACTTCTTATTGGTACGGTAATCGAGAATTTTATCGATTATCCGATACTCAAGGGCTCTTTCAGCACTCATGAAGTGGTCTCTATCGGTATCTTTGGCTATAACCTCTTCGGGTTGACCGGTGTGATGGGACAAAATTTTATTAAGACGGGTACGTATCTTGAGGGTTTCTTCGGCATGAATCGCAATATCGGAAGCTTGGCCTTGGATGCCACCTAAAGGCTGATGTATCATCACGCGGGAATTTGGCAGACAGTAACGCTTACCAGATGCGCCCGCCGCCAGCAAAAATGCTCCCATGCTAGCCGCCTGACCAACACAAATTGTGCTGACATTTGGTTTAATAAATTGCATGGTGTCATAAATTGCTAAGCCGGCTGTCACTACACCACCCGGCGAATTAATATAGATAGAAATATCTTTATCAGGATTTTCTGATTCTAAAAATAATAATTGCGCAACCACTAAACTCGCTACCGCATCATCAATAGGACCGCCCAAAAAAATGACACGATCTTTTAGTAGCCTGGAAAAAATATCGTAGGCACGTTCACCGCGCGCTGTTTGTTCAACCACCATGGGCACTAAATTCGAAGTAATGTTCGATCGATTCATCATTTTTTCAGACATCTGTTTTTCCTTTTTGTTGATATAAATTACTATTCACGTATCCCTTTCAGTTCCGCATAAGTAATAATCTTTTCTGTGACAGGCATACCATCAATTAGTTTATCCACCACTTGATCTTCCATCACTTGTGCCTCCATACCACGCAAATGTTCACCGGATGAAAGATAATCGATAACTTCCTGCGGGTTTTCATAACCTGCTGCAATCAGTTGAATGCGTTCACGCACGCGATTGTCATCGGGTTTTAAATGCAATTTACTGGCATATTCTGCAATCAAAAGGCCCAGAATAACTCGCTTTTTTGCAATATCATTGAATGCGGCGGTTTCTTGCTCGGAATGCTGATGATGATCATGGTGCTTGTGCTGAGGATAGAATTCATCATGGATATTACTCGCCTCGCGGGCAATTAAAGAAGGTGGCACATCAATTGGATTTTGTTCAATCAACTGTTGAAAAACCTGTTCCTTTAATTTTTCTCTGACTAAACGATCACGTTCTTGCTCGAGTGATTGTTTAATTTGCTCACGCAAATCTTCTTCTTTACCACTCTCCACACCTAATTTCTGCACAAAATTTTCATCGCGATTTGGCGCATGCGCTTCCAAAACTTGTTTCACTTTCACCTCGAAGGTCACAGCTTTGCCCGCTTTGTCTTCGTGGGTTGATTCTGCTGGGAACGTTAAACTGAGTGTGCGCTCATCACCTGCCTTTGCTCCAACTAATCCGTCTTCAAATCCAGGCATCATTAATTTGCTGCCGAGTTCCAGCGGATAATTTTCAATTTTATTTTTATCGTCGGATAGTCCTTCAAAGATAGCATAATAATCAATGACAACGCGGTCTTTCAATTGAGCCTCTCTCTCTACTACTTGCCAGTTGGTATGCTGTTTTAGCAATTGCTGAATGACATATTCGACATCTTCTGTCTCAACTGCGACAGTGAGCTTTTCAATGTGTTCCATGGCAAATGCGATTTTTTCAATTTCGGGCATGACTTCAAATGAAGCAATAAATTCCAGCGGCTGATGGTCAGCCATGACTTTAGGCTCAACTTTAGGCAGGCTGATGGGTTTTAACTGCTGCTCACGTATGGCTGTGGTCAGTGCATCTTGAATCACATCACTTAAGGCATCTTTACGTGCATCATCCCCGTAGCGTTGCTGAATAAAAGAAAGCGGTGCTTTACCAGGACGAAAACCTTTAATATTGATTGTCTTGGCAATTTTATTGATGTGCTTAGTGTAAGCTTCTTCGACTTGATTTACTGGCACCACAATCGTCAGACGACGCTCAACATTACTTATTTTTTCAACGGATACTTGCATACTATTATGACCTCAAGAATTCAAATTAACCTTTCGTTTATCCTGCAGAAACTCACTGCGAAAGGAGAGACTCGAACTCTCACGGGTTGCCCCACTGGAACCTAAATCCAGCGCGTCTACCAGTTCCGCCACATTCGCATTGATAAACCCATCAAAACTCAGGTGCCATTTTTACTGCAGTTCTGATTTACAATCAAGTTGATTCTTCATAAGATAGGCCGGCATTTTCATTCAGGATATGCACAAAAGAGAGGATAGTCATCATCATGATTCATCATTTTCAAAAAGGATTTTTACTCACTCTTTTCTTGACGATAGTTGCATCCGTCTCGACCTTTGCCGCCGAGACTAACGCACTCACCTTACATCGCGGGAATGAGAACTGGGTTGCAAAGGCACTTAAATTACAACGCGACATTGATATCAATGTCCCACTTTATAAAGCAACATTTATTGGCACCCACAACTCGTATAATTCTGTCGCCTACCGTATTCCCTCACTGCGTTATCTTGATCCCAATCAAACTCTCTCACTCTATGATCAATTGCAACTTGGCATACGCAGCATTGAACTCGACGCTCACTGGACAACTGATAGTCATTTTTCCAAAGACATTCTTTTATGTCACGGTTTATCTAATCATTGGGGCTGCACTGTCTTCGATCGTGAATTCAGTGATGGGTTAAAAGAAATTCGCACTTGGTTGCAAGCGAATCCTAACGAAATTATTTTGCTCTATATTGAACGGCAATTGAGTGGTCATGAACCAAGGCTGGCAGCAGAGCTTGATGCTATCTTGGGTAATGTTATTTTCAAACCGACTCTCGTCAGGAAAAAAGGGGATGATGCAAAAGCCTGCGTCAGCTTGCCAACCTCATTAACCAAAGCAGCCATTTTAAAAACCGGCAAACGGATTATCATCGTTACCAAAGAATGTGACGGCAGCAATCCCAATTACGCAGAACAAGATAAATTCCACCAACAATGGAATGATTTTGTTTTTGCTGGCATCGGTGATCTCAGCGAAGCACGCTATACTTTTCTGGATTCAGGTGTGAGTGATTTCAAGCCGCTTCCTGACTGTGCAACATCAACCACCTTTTCAAAAGATGTGAAACACACCACGCTATGGCGCATTTTTGAAGATAGAACAAACTTATCGCGCATGCTACATCCCAATGACAATAAGCAAATTGATACCAGCACCATGCACCAATTAATGCAATGCGGGATCAATTGGCCAACCATGGATATGCTTAGCAATAATGATGCTCGCTTAACAGCTGCGATATGGAGTTGGGCGCCCACTTATCCGCAAACAGGAAAAGGCGAGTGTGCTGCGTACAAAAAAAATATTGGCATACAAAATGTTGGTTGTGAATCCATCTTACCTAGCTATGCTTGTCGACAAGAAAAAACCGATGAGATGAAAGCAATCGCAGCAACAGGGAAAATGTCTTATGGTGAATCACGTTGCCAACTTTATGCGGGTAAAGATTGGCACTTTACCATGCCAGTTAATGGTGCAGAAATGCAGCGCTTGATTACTTCTTTAAACCAAAATGGTTTGTGGGCCGCTTGGGTCAATTACACGGTAGATAAGCAAGGACAGTGGATAATACATTAGCTGATGTGATTATTTTATTTTGAGATTGAATTAACCCGGATGCTCAATTAAGATTGATACTTAATTTATTATTTTTAAAATTTAAAAAAGGATCAAGGATGATGAAAAAATCATTGCTCATCTCAGCCTGCTTACTAATCCATGCGGCTTGTTTTGCTGGCACACCCAAAACGACTGCTTGTGCAATGGCCTTGCCTATCGATAATCCAAGTTTCTGCTCCTCCTTCCAAACGTCTGCAACATGTAATTGTGAAGAAAAGGCACCTTGGCCACCTTCCTTTTACTGCGCAACCATGGATCGTATTTATAATGCGATGAAGCTTAGGTATGGATCCCTTGAAAACGCTTGTGCTAATCAAACAAAAACACCGCAACAAATGTGTATTGATGATTGGAATTGCTATCGTAATGGCGGCAGAGATTCACGTGGCCTGTTATGCAGCGGCTCTGGACGTGCTTGCTAACATTATGTCAAAAAAAATATTTCCTTTTTTATTTTTTCTCGTGCTATTTTTTTTCAGAGTGGCAGATACTTTCGCTGCCACTCTCGAAAATCCCTATTCTTATCCTTTCTATGTCGGTGTTGAGGGCGGTTATGGCTCCACTACTTGGGAAGGCTTAGTACCTTCAAAAGAAAATCGTAATTTTGCACTCGACATGTCAACGCCTGTTTTTGTAACCGAAGGTGGTGCCGTTTGGGGAATTTTTGCTGGTTATGAACTCATCCCCTACTTTGCTGTTGAAGCCAATTACATGCGTTACCCCAATGCAAAAATTTCATTTGCTTCTGATAGTCTTTTTGCCTTTGATCATCATGATTTGACCAATCTAAACACGCACACTGAAACCATCAGCGTCATGGCTAAAATCATGTTGATTATTCCACATACTGCCATCAGAGCTTATTCCAGCTTGGGGCCAGCCGGCATACATCGCTATGATCAAATGAATGACCACTGGCGAGTCAGCCCAAATTTTGGTGCTGGATTTAATTATAATTTCACGCCTCACATCATGGCAGAATTAGGCGCGAACTATACCAGTGGTTACGGTGAGTCAGAACTAAATCCGGCGCAAGACTATATGCCTTTTTTATATTCTGTCTTCCTTCGTATTGCTTATCGATTTTAAACGGACTTAATTTATGCCAACTTTTTTAAGAACAAATTTAGGCCCACTTTTTCTTATTTTAGTTTGCCCGCCTTTTGCACTACTCATGTGGTACACCAACACCATCTTGCAAGGTTCTTTTAGCGCCCTTTTTCAGTTAATCGCTCAGCAAGGATTTTTTTCAACGCTCTATACTATTTGGCAGCCCTTTTTTTTAGGCTCATACACCGCATGGGCCATTATTTTTTGCTTTGCTGCATTTGAATTAGTTCTCATGCGTCTCTTACCTGGTAAACCTCATGCGGGACCGCTCACGCCTAAAGGTAATATTCCTCTTTACAAAGCAAATGGCTTGTTGAGCTTTCTTGTTACCATGGGCATATTTTCACTGTGCAGTTTTGGCTTACACCTTTTTTCACCGACTATTATTTATGATCACTTCGGCGCCATTTTAGGCGCACTGAATATTTTTAGTTTATTATTTTGCATTTTTCTTTATCTCAAAGGACGCTATTTACCTTCATCTACCGATTCAGGAACCACGGGTAATGTGCTTTTTGATTATTATTGGGGAACTGAACTCTATCCATACGTCTTTGGCTTCAATTTAAAAAAATTCATTACCTGCCGTTTTGGCATGATGAGTTGGGGGTTAATTTTGCTTTCTTATGCAGCAAAGCAACAGGCGCTTTATGGTCTCAGTAATTCAATGCTTGTTTCCGTTGCTTTACAATTACTCTACATCACCAAGTTTTTTATTTGGGAAACGGGTTATTTGCGCTCACTCGATATCATGCATGATAGAGCCGGTTTTTACATATGCTGGGGGTGCTTAGTTTGGGTACCCTGTGTGTATACTTCACCCAGCATGTATTTGGTTTTGCATCCGCTACAATTAAATTTTTTCCTCGCCATATTAATTTTCATGGTCGGCACCACTTGCATACTCATCAATTATCTTGCAGATAGACAACGTCAACGCGTACGCGCGACAGAAGGTCGTTGTACTGTGTGGGGTAAAAAACCATTACTGCAACTGGCGCAATATCAAACCGAACAAGGAGAAACTAAACAAAATGTTCTTCTTGTCTCTGGCTGGTGGGGTATTGCAAGACATTTCCATTATGTTCCAGAAATTGCAGCGGCTTTCTTTTGGTCAGTACCGGCATTGTTTAGCGATTTTTCGCCGTATTTTTATGTTTGCTTTTTAACACTGTTATTAGTGGATCGTGCTTTTCGTGACGATGAAAGATGTTTAAAAAAATACGGAGAAGATTGGAAGGCCTATTGTCAGCAAGTACCTTATAAAATTATTCCGTATTTTATTTAAGGTACGAATGAAGGTTGTGCAATATCCAAAACGTGTCATGTGCTGCGTGTCATGAACACCCTGTCATGCCAGCGCAGGCTGGCATCCAGGTTTTTTAGCAAGAGCCTGGATGCCAGCCTGCGCTGGCATGACGTTAAAAAATTTTATGACAAACTACCTAACTAGCCATTTATTTTCTTACCATCCACTTTTATCTACCATCAAATGACTTTTCACTACTGTCACGCCTGGAACATGGCGAGTAATCTCCACTGCGCGTTGCATTTGATCACCGCTATTAACATAACCAAACAATCTAACCACACCATGTCGCCCCGTTTTGACTGTGATCATCTGATCTCGTAACAAAGGATCTGCCATGAGATAAGATCGCACTCTTACCGAGAGCGGACTATTGGTAATGTGCATCCCATTCGTATCCGGGAAAGTTTGATAATAGTAATGAACACGACCATGTCTATACACTTTGTGAAAAACTTTATAATAATAATTTCCATCTCGTCCTTGGAAGTAATAACGTCCCGAATTATCCTGATAATATTCTCGACCATTGCTCGCGTGATAAAGATAACTACTATTGTTGTCAACATAGTTAACGTCATCACGATAGCCCATGTTAGTGCAACCACTCAATAACATGATCCCAACCACTGGGATCGATGACCAAGCTAATTGACGAAGTAAAGTCTTAAACATGATGATGCACTCCTTCTTTTTGGTTTTGTGTATTCAGAATATAATTCTTGTACTGATATAATTATACACCTTGTGTTTTTTGCTCATAACTTAGCAATTACCCTCAGCGAATCACTGCAACTACAGTAAAAAGAAAAAGTTGCGCACAAGGTTATGAGTGTATAAGGATTTTAGTTTTCATCACCGCGATAGATTGTGTCATACCGAAAATAATCCGTAGATTGCATTTCCAATAAGCGTGAATGAGTACGTGCATATTCCATTATCATGTAACCTTCGCTGTAAATTTTTTCAATGCTGTCTTTTGCAGAAAAAATGAAACGAGTACGTGCATCGTATAACACATCAATCAAATTAATAAATAAACAAATGGTATTTTTTGCCTGCGCTGGAATCAGCGGAATGTGACTAATAAAAACCGTATGGTAATTCTCCACTATAAATAAATAATCTTGTTGACTGCGTGGCACAGTACAAATCATCTCGAAATCAAACCAAACGATATCATCACAACGCTTTTTAACGTGTATTAATCTTCCATCGATATCAATGGGGGAAGAATTCACTGCATTATCTTTGGCAAGCAAGATGAATAATGTTTCCATTTTAGTGGTAGCTTTTTCATCGTCAATGTAAAAAACACTTTCATCTTTTAAATGTTGCGTACGATAATCGACGGTTGTTGGAATATGAACGATAGTGGTGTTTTCTTTAATGCTCTCTATCGCAGGTAAAAATTGTTCGCGTGCTAAACCATTTTTATATAAATCATCTGGCTTAACATTGGATGTGGCAATCAGTGTAACCCCTTGCTCAAATAAACCTTTAAACAAACGGCCTAGCAACATAGCATCGGTAATATCTGACACATCAAGTTCGTCAAAACAAAGTACTTGGTATTGTTGTGCTAATTCTTTTGCAATCACTAACAAAGGATCTTTTTCACCTTGATGTTTGCGCAATGCTTGATGCAACATTCGCATAAATTGATGAAAATGCATGCGACTTTTTTTTGCAAAAGGAATGCTCCGAAAAAAACAATCCATTAAAAATGTTTTACCAATACCGATACCACCCCATAAATACACGCCTCGCACCAACTGTGGTTTGCGTAAGCGTGCAAACCAACGAGTATGCTCTTGCGCAGCAACTAACTCGGCATAAACGCGCTCAAAATGGGCAAGAGCCGCCAATTGTTGTACATCTTCAATGATAGCGTGCTGATTACATTGGGCGCGGTAATAAACAAGGGGTGTCATCGCTTTCCTACCTTCTTCAAAACATTATGATATAATGAAACTGTCAGACAACTTACAGCACTGGGAGGTGCATTATGAGTCAAGACAAATATCAAGGTAATAACAATCCAAATCAAAATAAACAGCAACAACCACAACGTCCACAAGATCCTTCAAGACAAAATCAAAATCCAAGAGATCAAAATCAAGGTACAAGAGATAAAGATCTAAATAAAGATCGAAAATAATTAGGCAATAAACCTATAAACTCAACAGCTTGGAGCAATCTAAGCTGTTGAGTTTTTTATTTTCACCGAAAATAGATCGCCACTCAATGCTTACCATTTTTTCAATCTATCTTATTGTATTGACTAGAAATAAATAAAAAACCTCTCGTAATAACATTTTCGAAATACCACCTATACTGATCTTATAAGTATGAAAAGAAGCTGAGGGATTAATGAGGAGGTAAAAGAGGAAATGGACAGTATTACTAAAATAAAACAATTGATAGTACTGGCTACAACCATTTTTTTTATCATGCCAGTTTTTGCCAATCCTGTGCTTGGGAATGTGGCAGCGGGCAGTGTTACTGTGCAACAAACCACAAACACCACCAACGTTAATCAAGCCAGCAAACAAGCCATAATCAATTGGCAAAGTTTTAATATTGGCAATCAGCAATTAACCCATTTCCAGCAACCAGCGGGTGGCATTGCTTTAAATCGCATCAATGGCACTCAAGGTCCTTCCTCTATCTTTGGTACGTTGACAGCGACTGGGCAAATCATTTTACTTAATCCCGCTGGGATTTTTTTTGGTCCTTCCGCTTACGTTAATGTCGGCGGATTAATTGCCTCCACCGCTAATATCACTGATCAGAATTTCTTAAACAACAATTATCAATTTGATGCCGTTCCTGGTTACTCGGGTGCCATCATCAATAAAGGTCAACTCATTGCAGCACAACATGGACTCATTGCCTTGGTTGCGCCGGGTGTAGTGAATAACGGTATGATCAAAGCCAATTTGGGTCATGTGATATTAGCATCCGGTGATGCCTTCACGGTAAATTTTGCTGGTAATGACCTCATTAATTTTACGATCACAACGCCAACCTCGCATGCGGGTGTTGCACCGAATGGCAAGGTGCTTCGTAATGGCGTTAGCAATACCGGTGCAATTTATGCAGATGGTGGCGAAATATTAGTGACGGCAAGCGCGGCTCAAGGTGTCCTCGATCATATTATTAATATGCAAGGTATCGCTGAAGCAAAATCCGTTGGCACGCAAAACGGGGAGATTATTATTTCGGGTGATCCCAGTGGTGGCGTTGTGCGCATTGCTGGCAAATTAATTGCGACCGGAAAACACAGCGGACAAACAGGTGGCAATGTGACTGTCACTGGCAATGATATTTTACTCGACAATTCCGCACTCATTGATGTCAGTGGTGATGCAGGTGGCGGCAATATTTTGATTGGCGGCGATGCGCATGGCGCGGGACCCTTACCCAACGCTAGTGCTACGGTGATGATGCCAGGAGCGAAACTGCTCGCGAACGCCATCACCAGTGGCAATGGCGGACAAGTGGTGCTGTGGTCGGATAATGTTACCAAAGCTTATGGCACTATTCAGGCTGAAGGTGGTGCACTCAGTGGTAATGGTGGCTATGTTGAAACCTCAGGTGGCTATCTTGATGTCAATGGCATCAACGTCAATACCAGTGCAGCAAATGGTGCTCTCGGTACTTGGTTACTCGACCCCAGTGATTTGACGATAAGCAATGGTACGACTTCTAATGTCACGCAAGTCGGCGGTTTATTTACAGCGAATAATAATTCCACGACGTCTATATTAAATAACACGACGCTTGAGACTGAACTCGGCTTGTCGAATGTGACAGTAGAAACCACTGCAGGTGGCACCGGTGCTGGATCTGGTAATATTACGGTGGCAAATAACATCAATTGGGCATCGAACAACTCGTTGACCTTATCAGCCTTTGATAACCTCATCATCAATGCGGGTGTCACGATTTCAAATACAACATCTTCAACCGCAGGTCTCACTTTACAAGCAAATAATGCCGCTGCTTTTGAGATAGGTACTGGCGTCGGCACCGGTGGTAATGTCACTAATAGTGGCACCATAGACATGAAAGGTCCCGTCACTATTTTCTATAATCCTACCAACACAACTTATACACCCACTGTTTTTACGAATACGGGAACCGGTGCGCTGACAGCGTATATGTTGGTGAATAGTGCAACGGATTTACAAGATATCAGTAATAACAGCGCTTCTTGGTCAGGTGCGAATGCTGACTTTGCATTGAATACCAATATTGATGCGACTTCGTTAAGTAGTTTTACGCCTATCGGCACCTCTGCGAAGCCTTTTTTAGCACTGTTTAATGGACAGAATTTTACAATTAGTAATCTCACCATTAACGAACCCACAGCTACCAATGTCGGCTTATTTGGTTTCAACGAAGGCACCATCGAAAATCTTGGCCTCATCAACGCGAATATTACGGGTAAAAATGAGGTCGGTGCACTTGTCGGAGACAATGATGCCGGAGGCATCATCTCTAATACTTACAGTACCGGTTCCGTCACCGGGGCTGCCAATGGTTCAGAGATTGGTGGCTTAGTCGGTCAGAATGGTACCGGTGAAGGTACATCAGGCGCCCTCATTGATTCTTACAGTACAGCAAATGTCACCGGTGCATCTGGTGTCACCGATGTCGGTGGTCTTGTTGGTTTGAATAATTTCACGATTACTTCTTCATATAGTGGCGGCACGGTCACCGGCAATGGTGCAAGCGATGTCGGCGGCCTCGTAGGAGAAAATATTAACATCACCGAAGGCTCTAGTTTTGTCGGTATTTTGAATAGTTATAGTATCTCCTCGGTTATCGGTGGTACTGGCTCTAATATTGGTGGCTTGTTAGGCGATAATTTGATCGCTATTGAGAACACCTATAGCTCCGGCGCCGTCACCGGGACAGGTACCGGTATCGGTGGTCTTGTTGGAGCCAACGCAGCTGGTGGTACTGCCACCAGCAGTTATTGGGATACGCAAACGTCAGGACAAGCCTCGAGTGCGATCGGTACCGGTAAAACAACAGCTCAATTAATGACAGCAGCAACCTTCACCGGCTGGAATATCACTAGCACACCAAGCACCACAGCAACACCTCCCGCTGATATCTGGTTTATTTTCCCCGGTGGCACGCGGCCCATTTTATTGAGCGAATATAGCACCAACGTCACCAATGCCCATCAATTACAGCTCATGGGTTCAACGCTTGGTGCCACTTACACGATCGCTAACAATATTAACCTCGCCTCGGCAATGAATAATACCAGTGATATCTGGGGCACCAATGAAGGTGGTAGCACAGGCGCAGGCTTCGTGCCTATTGGCAATACGACCAACACATTCACTGGTACTTTGAATGGTGGTAATTTCCAAATCAGTAATCTTTACATTGACAGTGCCAACAATGACCTGGGTCTCTTCGGTGATCTGTCCGGCAGTGGTAACCTATCCAACCTAACCGTATCAGGCACCGTTGTAGGCACAGGCTCTGCATCGGATGTGGCCTTGCTGTTAGGACTAAATAGTGGTGGCACGATTACGGGTATCACGACGAGTGGTGCTGTCACGGGTACCACGCAAACGGGTGGTGTGATTGGATTTAACAACACAGGTAGCGCTTCTAATCTGACAAATAGCGCGACTGTCACTGGCACCACTAACGTTGGCGGTGTTGCCGGCGAAAGCAGCAGTGCATTATCGGATGTTTTCAATACAGGATTAATCACCGGTAGCAGCAATGTCGGTGGCTTGGTGGGTAATGACACTGGCGCGATTACCGATGGTTACAATGGCGGCAACGTGACAGCAAGTTCTACCGGTCAAACGGGTTTTGGTGGCGTCATTGGTTTACTAAATGGCGCAATCACGATTAGCAATGTCTACAACGCTGGCATCGTTTCAGCCGCTAGCAATAGTGATGTCGGTGGCGTAGTTGGTAATGATACAGCCGCTAGCACACTTAATGGCGATTACAATATCGGTGAGATTATTGGAACGAGTGGCACAGCAATTGGTGGTGTCGTTGGTAATCTCACCACTGGCAGCATCACGAATACTTACAACACGGGCTTCCTCTCTGCAACGGGTGGCACGGATGTCGGTGGTATTGCAGGTCTTGATAGCGCTGGCGCTATCAGCAACAGTTACAATGCCGGCTTCATGACGGGCACCACGAACGTAGGTGGTCTCGTTGGTAGCGCAGGATCCGCTCTCGTCACCAATAGCTATTGGGATACGCAAGCAACTGGCCAAGGCACAAGCTCTGGTGGTGGTACACCTGAGACCACGGCAGCCATGATGACGCAAGGTACTTTTACTGGATTTAATTTCGGCACCATCTGGGGCATTATCGCCGGTCAATCGTATCCTTACTTGCTGGCTTTCTATCCCACTACGCCACGCGCTATTTCTGGTACGACAGCCGCAACTGGCGGTACTGTCGTGAAATTGGCAGTAGGTGGCAGCGTATTTGATGCGGCTTTTGCAGGCAGCGATGGTCTCTTTTACTTTCTCGAAGGCAATAATGCCATCTCCAATATTAATCACTCCATTGCTGATAATGCTGCCCTCTTGGTTTATATCGATAGCGGTGCAACGCTTGGTAACGCTGTGAATCTTGCACCAACAGGTGGCGCGAGCATCAGCAATTTCAATATCGCAGGAGCAAATACCATAGCCATTGGTGGTAGTAATACGGTAACCATTGCAAATAGTGATTTAGCAACAGCAGCAGGCGCACTCGTTGATCCGGATATCTTGTATTCTGTTTCTGGCAACAACTTAACGATTGGCAATGCCACCAATACAAATGTCAACTTAACGACATCAGCGACAACAACTTACGATGTCAATGGAACGATTGCACCAACAAGTGGCGGCACCGGCAGTTACACTTTCAATGGTCCAGTCGCGATTAGCAGTGCGGGTATTACTTCTGCTGGTAATCAAATTTATAATGGCGCAGTCACACTGACGTCATCACCAAGTATTGTGAGTGGCAGTGGTAGCACTACATTTGCTAGCACAGTGAATGGTGTCGGCGAAACATTAACGCTGCAAAATAATACCGGTGCATCGACTGGTACTGTCACCTTTGACAATGATGTCACACTGGCTGGCCTAACGACCTTTGCTGAACCTTACGCAGTGATATTAGATGGTGCATTAAATACCTTCACCAATCCTGTTACTTTCTTGAATACAGCCGGTGTCACACTCGGCAATGCCGGCACATTTAACTTCAACGGTGGCTTGACCAGCACAGCAAGCACCACAACATCGGATGGCACGGTGAATACCAATGGTAATATTCTTGATCTTGGTACGATCACTCTCACTGGTAATAGCAGCTTTAATTCTGCTGGCGGAACACTTTCGATTGGTACAACCGATAGCAATGTCTCTGGTACCAATAATTTAATTTTAAGTTCCGGCGCAGGTGCATTGAATTTAAATGGTGTGATTGGTGGCACACATCCACTCAATACATTTACCGCTTCTAATACTGGTGCTGCAAATAATATTGTTGTGGCAAATAATATTAATACCGCTAACAACATCAGTCTCACTGCCGGTGATAACGTCAATTTAACCAGCGGAAGTTTAACGAGCAGCGGTGGTAATGTTTTTCTCACTGGCACAGCAGGACTCGTTGAAGAAACGGGTGCTGGTATCATCACTGGTGCTTTACTCACCACGAATTCAGTCACCGGTACCACACTTGGTAATAACAATGTGCTTTCTAGTTTTGCTGCAACTAACACGACAAGCGGCAATGTATCATTCACCAATACCGGTGCGCTTAGCTTAGCTGGCATTGATCAAACCGGTGGTAATCTCACGATTAATAACACCGGCGCGCTGACGCAATCTGCACCCATCACCGTTTCTGGTACATCGGATTTTAGTACAGGTGCAAATCCAATGACACTCACGAGTGTTGGCAATGACTTCACCGGAGCCGTGTCACTCAACAATAGTGGCAATAATAATGTGGCACTCGTCAACAGTGTTGCTTTAGTGCTAGGTACATCAAGCGTTGGCACAGGCACGTTGCAATTAACCGGTGCCGGTCTCACGCAAACGGGCGCCATCGTGCAAGCAGCTGGCGCTGGTGCTGTGACATTGAATGGTGGCGGTGATGCGATCGCGTTGACGAATGGCGGCAATGATTTCACGGGACCTGTGTCATTCAGTAATGTGGGTAACAATAATGTTGCATTAGTGAATGATGCACTGTTGACGCTCGGCACATCTAGTCTCGGTACAGGTACACTGCAATTAACCGGTGTGGGTCTTGCGCAAACTGGCGCGATTACCGAAGCAGCAGGTGCAGGTGCTGTGACATTAAACGGCGGTGCAGGTGCGATTACATTCAATAATGCGGGTAATGATTTCTCCGGTGCGGTGTCACTTGATAACAGTGGTAACAATAACGTTGTGCTGGTGAATGATGCACTGTTGACACTCGGCACTTCTAGTCTCGGTACAGGTACCTTGCAATTAACCGGTGCGGGTCTCGCACAAACAGGTGCGATCGTGCAAGCAGCAGGCGCTGGTGCTGTGACATTGAATGGTGGCGGTGATGCGATCGCGTTGACGAATGCCGGCAATGATTTCACCGGACCTGTGTCATTCAGCAATGTGGGTAACAATAATGTTGCATTAGTGAATGATGCACTGTTGACACTCGGCACATCTAGTCTCGGTACAGGTACGCTGCAATTAACCGGTGTGGGCCTTACGCAAACTGGAGCGATTACCGAAGCAGCAGGTGCAGGTGCTGTGACATTAAATGGTGGTGCAGGTGCAATTAACTTTAACAATGCGGGTAATGATTTCACGGGCGCTGTGTCACTCAATAATAGTGGTAATAATAATGTGACACTGGTAAATAGTGGCGCCCTCTCTCTTGGCACATCCAGTGTTGGCACTGGCACATTGCAATTAACCGGTGCAGGTCTCACGCAAACGGGCGCCATTGTGCAAGCAGCCGGTGCTGGTGCTGTGACATTGAATGGTGGCGGTGATGCGATCACGTTAGCAAATGCCGGCAATGATTTCACCGGACCTGTGTCATTCAGTAATGTGGGTAACAATAATGTTGCATTAGTGAATGATGCACTGTTGACGCTCGGCACATCTAGTCTCGGTACAGGTACACTGCAATTAACCGGTGTGGGTCTTGCGCAAACTGGCGCGATTACCGAAGCAGCAGGTGCAGGTGCTGTGACATTAAACGGCGGTGCAGGTGCGATTACATTCAATAATGCGGGTAATGATTTCTCCGGTGCGGTGTCACTTGATAACAGTGGTAACAATAACGTTGTGCTGGTGAATAGTGGCGCCCTCTCTCTCGGCACATCCAGTGTTGGCACTGGCACATTGCAATTAACCGGTGCGGGTCTCACGCAAACAGGTGCCATCACGCAAGCAGCAGGTGCTGGTGCTGTCACATTAAACGGTGGTGGAGATGCAATCACGTTGACAAATGCCGGCAATAATTTCACGGGGCCTGTGTCATTCACCAATGTGGCTAACAATAATGTCACGCTCAATGACGCAGGCGCACTCACACTCGGTGCTTCAACCATCGGTAGTGGTACGATAAATGTCACCGATGCCGGTATACTCACCATCGCAGGTGCACTCACCACAGCCGATGGCAATATTGATCTCTCGGGTGCTGCCATCAACTTAGCAGCGGATGTTGTTTCGACTGGCGGTAATATCCTCTTTAGCAGCCCACTCACGCTCACGACACCTGAGACAGTCAACAGTGGTAATGGTAGCCTCACCTTTGCAAGCACTGTTAGTGGTGCGGGAGAAACGCTCACCCTACAAAATAATACTGCTGCAACGGGCACGGTTACCTTCGATAACAATGTAACGTTAGGTGGCTTGACTACTTTTGCTGAACCTTATGCCGTTATTTTTGATGGGGCAGCGAATAATTTCACCAACGCTGTCACCTTCCTCAACACTAATGGCGTGACACTTGCCAATGGCGGCAACTTCAACGGTGGCATCACCAATGCTGCAAGCACAACTACTTTCAGTGGCGCGATTAACACCAGCAATGCCTTGGTCTCACTTTCCAATGTGGTACTAAACGGTAGCAGTGCAATCAACACCGGTAGCGGCAGCATCCTCCTTGGGCCGGTCAATGGTGCAAATAATTTAACGTTAACCAGCAGTACTGGCTCGACACTCAATGGTAACGTCAACATCAGTAACCTCACGTTAAACGGCGGCGGTACAGATACCATTAACACCCCATTGGTGACCACCAGCGGCACGCAATCTTATAATGACGCTGTCATCTTGGGCATGGATACCACCTTAACCGCTGGCGCAACCGTTGCGCTCAATAATGGTACTAGCGGCAATAAAAATCTTAATGTCGATGCCAATGTCATCAGCATGACGGGGGCACTCGCTCTCAATAATGTTGCCATCCTCGGTACAGGTAGCAATACTTTCTTCGCGCTTAACACTTTCGGCACGCAAAACTGGGAGATTAGTTCTACAAATGGCGGCAGCTTGAATAGCATCACCGGTGTCACAGGACCCTTTACCTTTACTAACATCAACAATCTGGTCGGTGGCTCAGGTGCAGATACCTTTGCGATCTCCGGTGGCACATTGAGTGGTGGGATCAATGGTCAAGGCGGTAACAATACGTTGATTGGCGATAATGTCAGCGATACCTTTAATGTCACCGGCGCAAATGCCGGTGCTGCAACCGGTTTAGGTGGTGGCTTTGCCAATATTCAAAATCTCACTGGCGGCTCTGTTAGCAATCGATTCTTATTATCCGGTGGCTCTGTCGCTGGCAACATTAATGGTGGCACTAGTACGAACAACACACTGACAGCGAATCCTAACCTCAGCAACGCTTGGAGTATCTTTGGTACCGACAATGGTACTGTCACTGGCGTCGGCGGCCAATTCATCAATATCCAAAATTTAAATGGTGGTAATAGCGGCAACAGCTTTATCTTCGCTGACAATGCCAACCTCACTGGATTATTAAATGGTGGTTCACTCGCTGGTCTGAATACGCTGAATTATCTCTCTTACTCAACACCGATTAGCGTCAGTCTGACTGCCGGCATCTATCAGGGAACAACATACAATAGCTTGAGTTCGTCCATCACCAATTATGTCAACATCAACAATCTCGTTGGCAATGGCAGCTTAATAAATACCCTGACTTTGCCCAACAAGCAAAATACGCTGGTGATTACTGCACCGCTGACAGGCTATATCAACGATCCATTAACCTTCAGTGGCTTCACTTTCTTCGTTAGTCAAAGTGGTATCGATAAACTCATATTCACCCTCCCAGCCACAATTGATCCGGCTGCACAAACGGGTACTGTCGATGGCATTACCATGGACTTCATCAACTTCTTTGACATCACCGTGCCGACGCTGGTGCCAGAAGAAGAAATACAAATACCTTCTCTGCTCGTCTATCCCATCATTCAACAACCGGAACTCAATGCGCTCGATAATGGTGCATTTGAACTGAGCCCTCCTTGGTCCTTGACCAGTGACGAGGTCGATCAAAACATTAATGACATCATGAGTGAAGCACAACAAGCTTATGATACCAATTTGCATCAAATCAAAATCAATCCTTATTGCACAGGAAATAGCCTTTAATTTAGCGTGATACAATATAAGAAAAAGTCATAGAGGAGTGACATACAATGAAAATAAAAATATTAGTAAAAATATGCCTCTTATCCATCGTCATCAGCTCACCTGTTTATGCCGAATATTATCTAGTCTACCCAGCACCTGCGCCTGTTTGCTGTGTGCGTTGTTGCCAACCACGCTGCATTTACTATGAGTATTACAGTTCACATCACCGTCATGTGAATCGCAATGCGTATTCAAGTGGTGTGCCAGAATATGAATGGGTGGGTGATCCCTAGTCGTGATTTTTTGCTATAGTGGAAAAGGACTTTTGCACTTCACTAAACGCGATGTAATAGGTGCACTTTATCATGACGACTGAACGCCCCGATCCTGAAGCATTATTAAAACGGGTCACTGAAGAAGAACGTCATGAAAAACGTGGCAAGTTAAAAATTTATCTTGGTGCAGCACCGGGCGTTGGCAAAACATACACCATGCTGCAAGATGCCATCGCGCAACAGGCACATGGATTGGAAGTCGTGGTCGGTGTCGCAGAATCACACCAACGTCAAGACATTGAAGCGTTACTCGCAAAGCTAACTATTTTACCAAGACAAACGATTGATTATCACGGCAAACAATTATTTGAATTTGATCTCGATGCAGCACTAAAGTGCAATCCGCAATTAATTTTAATTGATGAAATGGCACACACCAATGCACCGGAATTACGCCATGCAAAAAGATGGCAAGACATTCAAGAATTATTAGATCGTGGCATCGATGTGTATACCACACTCAATGTACAGCACATTGAAAGCTTGAATGATGCAATTTCGCAAATCATCCATGCACCCGTTAGAGAAACCGTTCCTGACTCCATGTTGGAGATTGCAGATACCATTGAATTAGTTGATTTACCACCTGAAGATTTACTAAAACGTTTGCAAGAAGGCAAAGTATATTATCCTGAACAAGCCGCTCTTGCTAAAAAGAATTTTTTTCGCAAAGGCAATTTGATTGCGTTGCGCGAATTAGCGTTGCGCATGACAGCAGAACGCGTCGGCGCCCAAGTATTACTTTATCGTCAGGGCGAGGGAATACAAAATATTTGGCCGACGAAAGATAAAATTTTAGTTTGTGTCGGTGCAGGCGATGAATCACGCAAATTACTACGCGGTGCTTGTCGCATTGCCACTCATTTGAAAGCTGAATGGCTAGCAGTGTATGTCGAAACACCAAAACTGCAATCATCAGAAACCGATCGCAATCGTGCCATTGAAAATTTACGCTTTGCTGAGCAACTGGGTGCCACCACTCACGTTCTCACCGGTTTTGATATTGTCAGAGAAATCATGCGATTTGCGCGCGAACAAAATGTCACCGTCATTATGATTTGGAAACAAATACGCTCACGCTTTCGCAATTTATTTTTCCGAAATTTATCTGATGAAATCGTGCGTAATTGCGGTGAAATTGATGTCTACATCATGACGGGTGACCTTGAGATCACCAAACAAAAAACAGCATCGCCTAAACGTCCGCGCATCTGGCGAATTTATGTTATTGCAATCGCAGTTGTTGCGATAGCAACCTGCATTAATTATTTAATTTATCCTCATTTACGCTCAGCGAATGTCATCATGATTTATCTTTTGGGTGTCGTCATCGTTGCTTTGTTTGCCGAAACCTGGCCTTCGATTTTAGCTTCGATATTGAGCGTTCTTGCTTATGATTTTTTCTTTGTGCCACCCATTGGTAGCTTCATGGTGGCAAATGTCAGCTATTTATTTACGTTAATTCTCATGTTATTTGTCACTCAAATCATCAGTCACTTAATTATTTTAGCGCGCCGTCAAGCGCAAACAGCACAATATATTGAGCATAAAACAGCTGGTTTATATACGTTGAGCCGGCAATTAGCAGGCAGTCGCGGCATTGATAAATTATTGACGATAGGTGTGCGCTACATTGCAAAATTATTTGAGAGTGACATCTTTGTTTTGTTACCTGAAAATAATCAGCTAAAGCCATATCCACTCGATGAAGCAGAACACACGCTCGAAGAAAAAGAGCAACTCGTCGCACAATGGGTTTATGAATTAGGTCAGCCAGCAGGCCTTGGCACCAATACGCTGCCATCTTCTCATGCGCTTTACATGCCTTTAATCGCATCAAGAGCCGTGATGGGCGTCTTGCAAGTGCAGCCACGTACCAAACGTTTATTCACCCCTGAACAAATGCATTACTTGGAAAATTGCGCCAATCAACTTGCCATCGCCATTGAAGTTGATCGATTACAAGAGCAAACAAGAAAATCAGAATTCCAAAAAGAAACTGAGCAAGTCAGAAGTACTATTCTACAAGCTGTTTCGCATGATTTACGCACACCACTTGCTTCATTGATGAAATTAGCAAATACACAAATAGAAGTAGCAACTGAAATCAATGCAAAAGACATTGAGAAAACAGCTTGGGGTATTTATAGTAAATCTGAACAATTGAATCGGTTGATTAATAATTTATTACAAATCACCCACCTCGAATCCACTGCCAAACCATTACAAAAACAATTTGTTTCTATTTATGATCTCATGATGCGGGTTCTTGAAATCAGTGAAAAAAAATTAGCAAAAAGACCGGTAAACCTTATCATCGAAGAAAAATTACCTTTGATTCCACTCGACCCCATCCTCATTCAAGAAGTGTTGCTAAATTTAATTGATAATGCCACGAAATTCACACCGCCCAAATCTGCCATTGATATTTTTGTGCAGCAAAAAAAAGGACATCTTTTAGTCTGCGTTAATGATCATGGACCAGGCATTGTGGTCGATGAAATGGATAAATTATTTGAAAAATTTTACCGTGGTCGTTTACTCACCAGTGAACATGGCTTAGGTCTTGGACTCACCGTCTGTCAGCACATCATTCTCGCTCATGGCGGTCAAATTTGGGCAGAAAACAAAAAAAATGGCGGCGCTTCATTTTGTTTTACGCTCCCTCTCGTTTGAATTTGGCTTTGTCAACTAGGATAAACCAGCAATCTTGTTAGGGTCAGAAAAATGTTATATTGGAATTATCACGATGTTATGGGAGATCACGCACATGCGTCACTTCATTTTCTCATCAAAACAAGCGATATTGAGTTCCTTGATACTGGGTATGTTTTTATTATTTTCACCGCTAAGCGATGTCTACGCCAAAGCAGGTTGTTGTTCAAAACACGGTGGCGTATCGGGTTGCAATAATGCAACGGGTTACCAAATGTGTAAAGACGGCTCCACATCGCCTTCTTGTGCTTGCAATGGCACCACAAATACGACGAAAACCAAAGCCATGAAAACAACGAAAGCAACCACCAATAATGGCGCAACCACTGCGACCACAGCTGCAGCAACGACGACTGCGACCACAACAACAGCCGCCACCACTAACAGCAAAACTAAAACCACCGGCTGCTGCTCACGTCATGGCGGCGTTGCTAAATGTGACACCAAAACTGGTTATCAAATTTGCAAGGATGGTTCACATTCAACGACATGTGCTTGCAGTAAGAAATAAAAAAAGGAATTTAGCAAAAACATTTTTGAAGAACTGCGTCATTTGCGCGTGATAAATTACTACGCGCAAATGACAACAGTGATAACAGCTTTACGATTTATTCATGGCACCTTTGATAAGACCAATAATGTAAGTCAACACGCCACCACCAACAGCGCTAGCACCAACATTACCAAGCACAGCGCCAATGGTCATATCACCCATACCGGCGCTATTTAACATGCCCACTGCTTGAAGGATGTAACCACCAGCCGCACCACCGACGACACCAGCAATGGAGTTACCGATTGCGCCAAGACTTTTATCTTTCAACGCAGCACCAGCCACATTACCACCGACCACACCACTTACTAAACTCACTACCATACCGACGATATCCATAAATCACTTCCTTGTAAGTTAAACTCTATTCACGCTAGCAAAATCATTTAATAGCGTCAATCATTCATTCATGAGTAAGCATATAATGGATGAATAACAACAGGAGCAATTTCGCCATGGATATCAAGCACTCTCCTCTTTTTCGGCAAGTGTGTTATCTCAATGGAAAATGGGTGACAGCTGACTCAAGGCAAACCATTGTCGTCACTAATCCTTATGATGGTAGCGTATTGGGGACGGTTCCTGATTGTGGCGAAGTTGAAACCAGGCGCGCAATTTTAGCAGCAGCGGATGCGTTCACCGCATGGAAAAATCTCACTGCAAAAGATCGCTCGGCACGTCTTCTTGCTTGGGCAGAGCTCATTGATCAACACCGCGAAGATCTTGCTTATCTCCTCACACTAGAACAAGGTAAACCGCTGACAGAGGCGCGCAATGAAATTGACTATGGCAATGCCTTTATCAAATGGTATGCCGCCGAAAATCGTCGCGTGTATGGTGATGTGATTCCGTCCAATCAGTTGCAGCAACATTTAATTGTCATCAAGCAAGCCATTGGTGTAGTTGCTGCCATTACGCCATGGAATTTTCCATTCGCCATGATCACGCGCAAAATTGCACCGGCATTAGCAGTCGGTTGTACCGTCGTGGTAAAACCCGATGCAACAACGCCGTTTAGTGCCTTAGCCTTAGCTGTTTTAGCAGAGCGTGCTTTGCTACCTGCGGGTGTATTAAATATCGTGACAGGTTCAGCTCAACCGATTGGTGGCGAGATGACAATGAATCCCTTGGTACGCAAACTTTCTTTTACGGGATCGACTGCCGTGGGACGATTGTTAATGCAGCAGTGCGCACCCACCATCAAAAAAATTTCCTTGGAATTAGGTGGCAATGCACCCTTCATTGTCTTTGATGATGCCGATATTGATGCCGCTGTTATCGGCACCATTGCATCAAAATTTCGTAATTCGGGACAAACGTGTGTCTGTGCCAATCGTATTTTGGTGCAAGATAAAGTGTATGATGCTTACACCAAAAAATTAGTTCATGCCGTACAACAATTAAAAGTGGGCAATGGTCTTGATCCTGACACGCAACAAGGACCTCTCATTAATGAAGCCGCTCTGCAGAAAGTAACTGCACACATCGCAGATGCCCTTGCAAAAGGCGCTCAGCTACTTTGTGGCGGTAAACCGCATGCATTAGGCGGTTTATTTTTTCAACCAACGGTACTCGCCGATGCAACAAATGCGATGCAACTTGCGCATGAAGAAACATTTGGACCCGTTGCACCGCTCTTTCGTTTTCACCATGAAGAAGAAGCCATCGCATTAGCCAATGATACCAACTATGGTCTTGCTTCTTATTTTTATAGCCAAAATCTCAATCGCGTTTTGCGCGTCGCAGAAAAATTAGAATATGGCATGGTCGGTATTAACACTGGCATCGTTTCAACGGAGGTCGCGCCCTTTGGCGGCGTGAAAGAATCAGGCATTGGTCGTGAAGGCGGGCGCTATGGTGCGGATGAATATGTGGAAATAAAATATATTTGCATTTCATAATCCATCGCAAATCCGTTGGTTTATTTTTCTATTTTTTATGATAAACTGCTGTATCTTTAAATAATCCACATAAAAATATTATCAAAAAAAATATTACGTTAACTTATTCCAACCATAAATAACGCCTGAAGATAAAACCAGGAGTAATCATTCATGCAAAGGCTTTTCAGCGAACTTGAACCATCGACAAAAAAAACCGGCGTAAAAAAACGTCGCTTGACTGAACATGAAGACAACACTTTTGCTGATCGTAAAGAAGATTTAAAAGAATTATTAACTGCATTAATTAGTTTAGAAAAAATTCATGCAGAGTTCGATCATCATCCACAAGAAAAAATGTCAGCACTGCAAACACTCTTAGCGACACTGTTACCATTAGTGGATGCCATCAGAGACAGTTACGCTGCTGCTGAAAACAACCTTCAATACATGCCACCGCAACTCGTTAATTTATTTGCACGCTTAACTTATCATTTGCAAGATCAGGTTGCCATTTCCAAGGTGCGTGAAGTGGATGCTGCTGTGCTAGGTATTCTGTCTTATATCCATGATCAAAATATTTTTGCCCTCATCCGTTATGAAATGCTAGACAGACCTTTTGAGCAAGATACACCTGTTGCTGACAATTTGCTGGCACGACCCACAGCAAGCGAACAACAGGAGGAAGAAGAAGTAACCGATGCATTTTCAATATTACCACCAGAGTTAATGACAGCCATCTTGATGCAATTAGCATTCTATGACATTAAAAAAACGAGTGGCGTGAGTAAAACATGGCAGTCGCTGTCACGTTATGTGACTAAAGCAATGGTAAAACAGCGCATTTTACAAGAAGAGAATTTAACACCTATAACGCTACTCAATGAAGCAGCCACATCCATACAACAAGATTACGCTGCTGTGCGACAACAATCTCAGCGCAGAATATTCTACAAACATTTTGGCAATTCACCGTGTCCTGCGACGAATCTTAGCATCACCCTAGATCACGTGTTTGATGCCGCTAGACTGCATGATCTATCTGTACTCCTCGACTACATGGATAACATTAGTGCCGATAATGAAAATCCTATGGAAGCATTTCAACAGTTAATAACTAAGACTGATATTTTTAAACGTACGCTATTGCATTATAGTGCTGGTGCTGGTGATCAACAAATGACAGAGATACTGCTGCATTATGGAGCTGATCCACAACAAGAAGATCAATACTGTCAATCGTCGTTTTCGTATGCCGTTAAATATGCGTTGAAAAGTGGCGATCACACAGTCGTCACTCGACTACTTAAAACAGCAAAAGTCATCAGTCATCACTTTGCATCCATACCAGAAAACAAAAATGCGAGACTTGCGCATTCATCTCCAAGCGTTCAAATAGCTTTCTATGATGTCATCGCTAGCGGAAATATCTCACTCCTCACTTTATTCGTGAAGCATGGTTTAGCACCCAACCTTGGTGCTCTCTTGAGCTGCAAAGAAAATATAGAATTACTAAGGCCCTTACTCCGCTTTTCATCAGATGAACCGCTGTTGCAACATAATTATCTGAATAGCATTGGACATTATGCTATTCAGGTGAATGATGATCAGCTACTAAACACCGTTCTTGAAAAAGGGTTATTGCTTAATTTAGAGCATATTCATACTGCCTTTCAATGCAGCATGGCTCGATACAACTTATTAATGCCTTATTTAGAGAATATCTTGCTTCTCCCAGAAACGAGTATTCATTTGCAAACTTGTTTTAATCTTGTTATCCAATCTGGCGATGTACCAGCTATTACATTTTTGATTGCCTATTTTAATAAGCTGGTAGTGAAACAAGAAATCGATGTTCAAACACAGCAAGTGACGCTGCAAAGATGGCTTAAAAGTGCAGCAACGCATTGGCAAATGGATATATTCGTGTTATTGCTGCAACAAGTTAAAAGTGATATTTCCACCATCGATTATTATCCAGAGACACAAGTCGCTCTCAATTATTATCTTGAAAAAACGCTGCAATCCGATAAAAGTCTCACCAACATCCAACTTGTACTGTCACATCATGCAAAACCCGATGTGTGTAAGGTGGCAGGCGAGCCTTTATTGATATGGGCCGTACAACAGCTTAAAAATGAGCTTCCTCTGTTAACAGAATTATTAAAATGCATTCATGATATTGATGTGGTTAACAACGATAGCACAAAAAAAACGGCGTTAATGATAGCCGCCAGTGCTGGTTCAATGGATGTGGTTACTCTCCTCCTGCCCTATGATCCGAGCCTCAGCAAACGCGATGCGCTCGGTAGAACGGCAGAAGTACTCGCTAAACGCAATGGTCACACAAAGATTGCTGTGCTTTTGCAGAAAAAGGAAAAAGAAAAGAAAGCCGCTCGCTCTTTATTCATACCGCAAACTAACGTGGCAGCACCACGATTTTTCTCAACAGACAGGTCAACAGCTGCGTCCACACCTGCTCCGTGCTGCCCACCTGCTTTATCTCGGCAATAGGGATGCGTTAATGTTTAGCTATCTTCCATTACATCCCTATCTCCAGTACACTTTGCTCCTTTGTGCCAATGGATAATCAATTTCTCTCATGAAAAAATGGCTAACCATTTTCCTTGCTGATTTTGCAGCACTGCTGTTTGGTATCACCCTCACTCTTGCTTTTGCACCCTATGGATGGTTTCCGCTGGCCATACTCGCATTGGCAGGCCTCATGGCACTCTGGCTTAACGTAACGCCTAAACGAGCGGCGTGGCTTGGTTTTGTCTTTGGCTTAGGATTATTTGGGACGGGGGTTTATTGGGTCTATCACAGCATACACGTCATCGGTAACGTGCCGTTATTTTTGTCTGCCTGCATTACCGCAGCGCTCATTGCCTATCTTGCGCTTTTTCCAGCATCGGTTGGCTATTTCATCAACCGTTATTTTCGTTTGGGCAATACCGCTAAACTGGTTTATGCAACACCTGCTATTTGGGTCGCGAGTGAATGGGTACGCAGCTGGTTATTCACTGGATTTCCGTGGTTGCTGGTCGGTTATAGTCAAACCAATTCGCCGCTAAAAGGTTATGCACCACTGCTCAGTGTTTATGGCGTATCGCTGGCAGTCCTCTTCTCGAGTGGCTTAATGGTGAATGCCGTGTTGCTCTGCCAACAAAAAAAATATTCTCAACTGCGTAATAATCTCTGCTTTTTAGCACTCATTTGGCTACTCGGCTTTGCCTGCAGCTTCATTCCTTGGACAGAACCTCAAGGAAAACCCATTGCGGTCAGTTTGGTGCAAGGCAATATTCCACAAACCATTAAATGGTCGCCTGAGCATATTCAACTTTCATTTGATCGTTACGAAAAATTAACGCAACCGCTTTGGGAAAAAAATAGGCTCATCATCTGGCCAGAAACCGCCATTCCTCTCCCACTACAACAGGTGGTCGATTTTATTCAAACATTGGATGATAAAGCGAAAGCGAGTGGCGCTCACCTGCTCCTTGGCATACCCATACACGCAGAAGATAGTAATGGTTATTTTAATGCGATTGTTAGTCTCGGTGATGTTAAAGAAGTGTATCTGAAGCGTCGTCTGGTTCCGTTTGGTGAATACACACCACTGCAACAATATTTTACCAAAGCACTGCAATTCATGAATATTCCCATGTCAGATGTGATACCCGGCAAAGTTGATCAGCGCCCCTTCGCGATTGGCAATCTAAAAATTTTAGCAACCATATGTTACGAAATTGCTTTTCCTGAACTTATCAAGTCACGTGATCATTCGGTGAATTTATTATTAACCGTTACGAATGATGCTTGGTTTGGCGATTCTTCTGCTGAAGCACAGCATTTGCAAATGGCCGCCATGCGCTCGATGGAATGGCAACGACCGACTCTCTTTGTGAGTAACGATGGCATCACTGCCATCATTAACGCAAAGGGTGCTATTCAAGCGCAAGCACCGCAGCGCGAAGTTTTCGTTTTAAATGGCAGCGTACAACCAACGACTGGTTTAACGCCCTGGATGTTTAACGGTATGGATCCGCTTTTATTTATTTTGATTTTATTATTGGTTTACGCCATCCATTTCAATCGCAAAGCCATACTTGCAAACAATCTGCTCTTGATAAAAAAACAATCTGGAATCGATAAAACCTAAATCATTTTTAGTGAGTAGCATGATGGAAGAACAATATAATCCGCAACAGATAGAAGCGCATGCACAACGCTACTGGCAAGAAAAAAATTGTTTCCACGTTATGGAAGACATCAACAAAGAAAAATTTTATTGCCTCACCATGTTTCCTTATCCCAGTGGTCGTCTGCACATGGGTCACGTGCGTGTTTACACCATCGGTGATGTGATCGCACGTTATCAACGCATGCAAGGTAAAAATGTCATGCAACCTATGGGTTGGGATGCCTTTGGTTTGCCAGCAGAAAATGCTGCGATTAAAAATAATATTGCACCCGCCGTCTGGACACGACAAAACATTGCCAACATGCGCGTGCAAATGCAAAAAATGGGATTAGGTTATGACTGGAGTCGCGAACTCACCACTTGTGATCCAGATTATTATGGCTGGGAACAATGGTTTTTTTTACAACTTTACAAAAAAGGCTTGGTTTATAAAAAATTAGCTGACGTAAATTGGGATCCAGTTGATCAAACCGTTCTTGCGAATGAACAAGTTGAAAATGGTCGTGGCTGGCGCTCAGGTGCCCTCATAGAACGGCGAGAAATTCCACAATGGTATTTAAAAATTACCGATTATGCCGAAGAATTATTAACAGGTCTTGACACGCTAACGCAGTGGCCACAGCAAGTAAAAACCATGCAACGCAATTGGATAGGTCGCTCTCTCGGTCTTGAAATTAATTTTTCTGTGCCAGAACAAGATGCTATCGGCGTTTTCACCACACGTCCTGACACTTTATTTGGTGTCACCTATCTCGCTGTTGCACCTAAACATGCGTTGAGCCTTGCACTCGCAAAAAATAATCCTGCACTGCAACAATTTATTGAATCTTGCAGCAACATCAAAGTGGCTGAAGCGGATATGGCTACCATGGAAAAACGTGGTATGCCCTTAGGCATCAATGCGATACATCCACTAACGGGTGAACTCATTCCTCTCTGGGTTGCCAATTTTGTCTTGATGGAATATGGCTCCGGCGCCTTGATGGCCGTGCCCGCTCATGATCAGCGCGATTTTGAATTTGCACAGAAATATCACTTACCCATCAAACAAGTGATACAACGTGAACAAGGTGAGTCCATTGATGTCAGCAAACGTGCTTTTACCGATGAGGGCACGCTCATTGCATCAGCACAATTTACTGGGCTTACCTCTAAAGAAGCCTTTGCCGCGATTGCAACAGAACTTGAAACAAAAGGCGTGGCACAGCAAAAAATACATTATCGACTACGTGATTGGAGCATCTCACGACAACGTTATTGGGGCACACCGATACCCATCATTAATTGTCCACACTGTGGTGCCGTGCCTGTTGAAGAAAGTGATTTGCCAGTGTTATTACCTGAAGAAGTGCAATTCAGTGGCGTTAACTCACCACTGAAATCCATGCCATCTTTTTATCAGACAACTTGTCCACGCTGTCATGAACCTGCTGAACGTGAAACCGACACCTTCGATACATTCATGGAATCTTCTTGGTATTACGCGCGTTTTGCCTGCAAAAAACAGCCTAAAGCCATGCTCGATGGTCGCGCTAATTATTGGGTGCCAGTCGATCAATATGTTGGTGGCATTGAACATGCCGTGTTGCATTTATTATATGCGCGCTTCTTTCACAAATTAATGCGTGATCAAGGCTTACTGAATAGTGATGAACCGTTTACGCGGCTGCTCTCGCAAGGCATGGTATTAAATCACGGCAGCAAAATGTCTAAATCCAAAGGGAATGTGGTTGATCCGCAAACGCTCATCGAACGTTATGGCGCAGATACCGCGCGACTCTTCATCATGTTTGCCTCGCCGCCAGAACAAAGTTTGGAATGGTCAGATAGCGGTGTCGAAGGTGCAGAGCGTTTTTTAAAACGCTTGTGGACGTTTGCATATGAAAATAAAGATCGCATTCGCAAACTGAATCACTTGCCCAAAATGCATTTACTGAGTGCTGCTAACTGGGACAATACCGATGCCGCACAAACCGATATTTTCCGCCAAATTTATGACATTTTAGATCAAGCAAAGTTTGATTATGAGCGGCAACAATATAACACTGTCGTTTCCGGTTGCATGAAAATTCTTAATTTGTTAGCCAAAATAACGGATGCGACCAGTGATCAAATTGACATACGCGACATCGTGGTACACAAAAGTGTTAGCCTTTTGTTGCGTTTGTTAGCACCGATCACACCGCATATTACGCATCAATTGTGGCAAGATCTCAGTTATGAAGGCATCATTCTTGAAGCGTCTTGGCCAAAATCAAGTCCGATTACATTCAAGATGGATAGCATCGAACTCGTGGTGCAAGTGGATGGAAAACTGCGTAGTCGCGTGCGCATTCCACAACATGCTGATCGCGAACATATTGAAAACCAAGTGAAGCAAGATGCGAAAGTTAAACTCGCGATTAAAGACAAGGTCATCAAAAAAATTATTATTGTGCCGGGAAAATTAGTGAATATGGTGACGGGTGAGACATAAAGATGAAAAAAATTTTGTTGCTGCTACTGACAGGCTTACTAACCAGTTGTGGTTTTCATCCACAAGGCCAAACAACACTTGCGCCGCAGTTACAGCGTTTGTATTTGAAAGCACCTGACCCTTATGGTTTTTTAGTGCGTAATTTGCAACAAAATTTGAAAGCATCGCACGTGCAATTGGTCACGAACAAAGCCGAGGCAAATGCTGTGCTTTCTATTCTGCAAGATAGTAGCAGTGAAGAATTAGTCAGTGTGAGCGTCACCAATCAAACACGGTTGATTTCACTCAAAGTCATTGTTGTCTTTGATATTACGGATGCCAACGATCGTGTTCTTGTTGCACCACAAACATTGGCAGAAGTCAGAAACATCAACATCCAATCCAACCAAATTTTGGGTGGCAGTAACGAAGCCGCTTTATTTTACCAACAAATGCGTCGCTCACTCGCCTATGCCATCATGAATCGTATTGCATCAAGAGACGTGACTAACATGTTACAGACTGCTACCAAACCATCATGAAATTATCGCATTTTCAGCTGCCATCGCACCTCGAAAAAAAACTGCAAGCCATCTATATTGTGAGTGGTGATGAATGGCTGCTGAAACAAGATGCGCTGGATTTAATTCGCATCGCTGCTAAAAAAAATGGTTTTAATGAGCGCATCCGTTTTACGCCGACTAGCACAGCCGATTGGGAAACGCTTTATCCGCTGTTGTATGCCAGCTCCTTATTTGCAGACAAGCGTTACATCGAACTAATTATTGGTGACTCAATGCCGAATAAAGCAGCGAGCGATATTCTCATCGAATACGCGAATGCGCCAGGCATGCATCAAATTTTAGTGTTAGATATAGGCAGAGATGAAAAAATTACAAAAAGCGCTTGGTTACGTGCACTCGATAAAATAGCCATGGTCATCGCTCTCTGGCCCATTGCACACGAACAATTGCCAGCGTGGCTGATTGAACGCGCAAAAAAATATCAATTGCAATTAACGCTGCCGGCAGCGAAATTAATTGCAGATTATGTTGAAGGAAATTTGACCGCTGCACAGCAGACGATAGAAAAAATCGCTTTGTTACAACCGAAACAGCGCATCGATGCTGACCTCATCGAAACGCTGCTCACCGATGAAAGTCATTTTACGGTTTTTGATTTCATCCATCACTTACTTGCTGGTGATGCAACAAGAAGCTTACACATCCTGCAACGTCTCAAAGTTGAAGACACCGAACTCACTTTGATTTTGTGGGCCATCACGCGAGAATTACGCATGCTGCATGAGCTTAGCGTTCAGCAAAGCAATGGGCAATCGATTAACCAATTATTCGAAAAACAGCGGATATTTCCCCGCCGCCAACCGGTCATGCGACGATTTTTAGCGAGATATTCAGCAACGGATTGCCTGCAATTCCTCTTGCAAGCCGCCCAAATTGACCGTGCGATTAAAGGCAGTTTGCCTGAAGATCCTTGGGCTAGTTTGCAGTTGTTTTGCTTGCGAATGGTATACTAAAAACATGTCGACTCTTAATCAAGCCATTGGCCTATTAGGCGGCACCTTTGATCCAATACATTTTGGCCATTTGCGCATGGCGATTGAATTGGGAGCAACCTTTAATCTCGCTAAAATACATGTCATTCCTTGCTACCAACCGGTGCACCGCCAATTGCCAGTGGCATCTGCTACTGAACGTTTGGCCATGGTCGAGTATGCGGTCGCAAATGAAACCATGCTTTGTGCTGATGGATGCGAAGTCGCACGGCAATCACCTTCTTACACCATCGAAACCTTGTTAGCGTTACGCGCCGAACAACCAGAGACCCCTTTGTGTTTGCTGCTTGGCATTGATGCTTTTTTAGGATTTCCGAGTTGGCATCGAGCGCAAGATATTTTATCGCTCGCTCACCTCATCATTGCTCACCGCCCACCTTATGAACTGCCAAAAAGCGGTGCCATTGCCGATTTACTCTATGGAAGATTGCAGCAAGATATTGTTTTTATTCAACATCATTTGGCGGGTGGTATTTTGTTTCATCCCATCACCGCACTTGAAATTTCAGCCTCCGATATTCGCAAACAGATTGCAATGGGAGGCAATCCAAGGTATTTATTGCCCGATGCCGTTTTTGATTACATTCAACAACAAGGTATCTACCACCCAACGGGCCCAATAGAAAAGAGATAACCCAATGAAACCAGAAGAAATTCGCGATCTTGCGCTGACTGTATTGGACGATAACAAAGGCACTGACGTGGTCACCATGGACGTGCGAACGCTGACCAGCATTACCGATTACATGATCATATGCTCAGGTCGCTCGACCAGACATGTGAAATCACTGGCTGAAAACGTCGCAATCAAAGCCAAAGAAATGCACATATCACCGGTGCGCACAGAAGGCGAAGCTGAAAGTGAATGGGTGCTAGTTGATTTGGGTGATGTCGTGGTACACATCATGCTACCAGCAACACGCAGCTTTTACAGCTTGGAAGATCTCTGGGAGCCCGTAAAAGAATTACGCGATCAAAAAACAGCAAAATAACATGAAAATTCGCTTGCTCACCATCACGCATAAATCGCCCGCCTGGATAGAAGACGGTTATGTTGAGTATGTGAAACGCATGCCACAGGCTTCCCTCGAACTCATCGAAATTGCTGCAGAAAAGCGTGGTCCGAATGCCGATATTAAGCGCATCACTGAGCGAGAAGGCGAAAAAATGTTGGCGTTGTTAAAGCCATCGCATCATGTCATTGCGCTCGATGTCAAAGGACAATTGTGGTCAACGGAAATGCTGGCGCAACATCTCGCGAGCTGGCAACAAGCAGGACGTAATATCGATCTCCTCATTGGTGGTCCCGAAGGATTAGCGGCTAGCTGTCTGCAAAAAGCAGCAGAGCAGTGGTCACTCTCGCCACTCACCTTTCCGCATTTTCTGGTTCGTTTAATTGTTGCTGAACAATTGTATCGTGCATACAGCATCTTACAGCAACACCCTTATCATCGGTAACAACTTCATTTGATAAAAATCGTTAACTAGTATAAATTGCAACAAAAATATTTATAAATAACGAGGAGCACACAACATGCAGCGTTCTAAAAAAAGTACATTGCAATCCACACTATTTTCTCAATTCATTGTTAGCTTGAAAACCGCAGGTTTATCTGAAGATGATATTAATATCATCCGACACCTAGCAAACGAAAAAGAATCTATTTGTTACATGACAACAGCAGAAGCCGTGCAATTCATCAACGATATTCATGAAATTGAAGACATGGTATTTAAAAATAAACAGGGTGAGGATGCAAAATTTAGTCTAGCCGTCATTGTTAACATGTTGTCATTCACTCGCGCAATTGATATCTCTTCTAACTCAATCCACAAACTAAAAACATTGCTGCAGAAAGCTAATCAACGACAAGATTTTTTTTATTTAGAATTTATTGAAGAAATCCTTGCGAAAAACAATGGCATAGTAACGCTAAAAAAGATAATTAATCATTTTGCTCTGCTGCAAAATGAAATCAAAATGATACCGGAAGAAATTCTCTCCCTCTGCGATCACGTCGATAGTTGGTCGGAATTAAAAGCGCTGATTAACTATTATTTAACCTTGGTCAATCAACCCTATCAACTGACAAGACGACGCATATTGACTATCTTGCATAATGATAAAGGACATGAACGAATCAAGCTCTTTTTTACCGCTGAACGCTATATCCGACATCATGGTAAAGCCGTTGACTTGCCGCAACTCCTTAAACAAGCATGTGTGTCGTTAAAAACGCAGAAGAAATCAGCAAATCAATTCATCCTTGCTGTTGAGACATATGTTAATGCTGTTTGTCCTTCTAAAAATGGGGAGAAATTTGTATATGATAAGAGAGAACATGCAACTGCAAAAAAGAAAAAAAATAAGGCGGCTGTAAAAAGAAGAAAGACCGTGCGAACAAAGTTTACAAAGAGAAAAAAACACAAATATGCGGCATTGCCTGATGATAAATCATCGCAAACAACCGCAGAGGATGCGATAGTTTCTCCATCGGCATTGCCGACGCCACAAAATAATGACCATGCTGTGACTAGCCATGAGCAACCCGTTACTCAACAAAGCCTGAGCCTTTTTAGCTCCCATAGCAGCACGTTGATGTATCCTCGCGAGAAAAATAATCTTCCCGTTATTTCTATTGAGACCGAACCTGTTAACTCAGCTCAAGCGTGCCAATTTTTTCGCCCCTGTACCAGCTCGCTGATGCTTACTCACCTGACAAATAATGCAAGCTATCATCTACCTGTTGAACCGATGGAAAACGATGATCTTTTTAGCGTGTGCTCACCCATTTTATTTCCTCATCTTCAACATCAACCATCACCCGCTCAAATTCCTAACGAAAAATCCGGGAGAAATGCATATATTCAAGTGCCAGGCATTTTATTTTTCCAACCATCACAAAGAGAGACGCAAGATGACCGACAAATTCCAACACATGCTTTTTTCTGACTTTGGATAAACTATGTTATGCAATTGATATGGATTTTTAAATGTAGTAAGTTGCAGCATAAATATTCATGAGTAACGGGAATCACTCACCTATGCAGCAGCGTTATCAATATCGACCACAACAACCTTTTACTGGCTCTTCTCAACTTCTTCTTGCATTGCAAGCTGCAAATTTTTCCGAAAATGACATCGACTTCATCCGACAAAAAGCAAGAACTAGGCAATATATTTTGCAGATGACACGAGAGAAAGCCATGCATTTAATAGATGATATCCAGGAAATTGAATGCATAGTTTTTAAAAATGAAAGGAGGCAGGATGCCAGACTCAGTAGAGCAGTCGTTCTTCAAATAATAATGGCCACTCGAGCAATTAATAAACATTCTAAATCCATTACTAAATTGAAAAGGCTTCTTCAGAAAACCAGGGAACAACAAGATTTTTTTTATTTGCAATTTGTTGAAGACATCCTTACGGCAAATAACGGCATTATTGTATTAAAAAAAATAATTAACCATTTTGCTCTCTTAAAAAATCGAATCAACATGACACCAAAAGACATTCTCTCCCTCTGCGTTCATGACAATAGTTGGTCGGAATTGCAAGCACTGATTAAATATTACTTTGCATTACTCGCAGAGCCCTATCAACTAACAAGGGAACAAATATTTCATCTCTTGCGTAACGATAATGGAGCTGAACGAATCGATGCCCTTATTGCTGCTGTTCAATATATCCAAAATCATGATAAAGCCGCTGACATGGCGCAACTCTTTAAGAAGGTATGTGTGTCGTTAAATTCTTTGAGGAAACCAGTTGCTTGTTTCATCGCGCCTGTTGAGGATTATGTCAATAAACTCTGCGCTTCTACAGAAGATGAATTTTCATTAAATAAAAAGAGAGCAAAAATAAAATCAAAGCCTGCAACAGGGAATAAATCAAAAACTGTAAAAAGAAAAAGCAGAAAGAGTGACGAGTTTGTACCTAAAAAGAAACGAAAAGCGGCGGAATCTGAGGTCGATGTATCATTGCAAACAGCTTCTCCACCTAAACCACCATTACCGACGCCACAACGACGAACATCTATAAGTGATGAGATCTTTATTTCATCGTCATCGGAAGAAGAAACTACCGACTGCATCTTGTCATTAAACAGTACCACCACTTCTTCTCCTGTCCCGCAGAATAATGACGGTGCCGCTCGGTATCAGCAACCTGTTGCTCTGCAAGATCTGAAGTTTTTTCGCCCCAGTATAAACCCAGAGACATGTGCTCCCACTTTTCCGCAGAACAATCTTTTCCCCATATGCAGCAAACAGCTGGCATCACTTCAAATTCCAGGAAATAATAGCTACGTTTTTACTTCTACTCATTCACAGCCTGCTAAACCAACGACAGCTAGTGCGAGCATGAGCTCGCCGTCATTCACGTGGGATGCGGCATCATCTACTGGCAGCAGCTCTTATCAACACCCTATTGAAGATGAGCTAGAAGACGATCTTTTTAGCGCATGCTGGCCATTGATGTTTCCGAATTTTCAATACCAACAACCGCCCACTCAAGTTTCATATGAAAAACCAAAAAAAACTTTTCTACCTCAAGTGCCAAGCCCTTGTTTTTTCCAACCATCGCAAAGCGAGACGCAAGATGACCGACAAATTCCGGCACCTGTTTTTCTCTGATGAGCTCAGTCACTGCGTTTTTGAGAGTAAACACTGAACTGCGTCATTGCGAGCGTGAGCGAAGCAAACCAGGCTTTAATGCTATTAAAATAATGAAGCCCGTCCATGTTTTTAAAGCTCTATCAGTGTTTATACTTTACCGCAAAAAACCTAGTTTGCTTCGCTCGCGCTCGCAATGACGTCGACACAGTGCAGTGCAATATTCTCAATGCTTATTCAGGACTCGTCAGTGCAATGACTGCCATCATGGTGTTCAATTCATGTTGTTGCTGGTCGAGATTTTTTTCTAAGTGCAGCATATTGTCTTTTGCTGTTTGCAGCTCATTCATCGCTTGCGCAGGTTGTTGTTCCAGTGTGACGATGCGTTGTTTTTCTGCTGCCAATTTCATCGCCATTGTCTGATTTGTCATTTCGATGGTAATGACTTCCTGACCAAATTGTTCTGGATTACGTTGCATCGCATCGAGTAAAGCCGTGAAGCGATTCGCTGCAGACATGACTTGATCACATTGCGCTTTTTCAGCGCTGCTTTGATTAAGCGCTGCCTGACAAGTGTTAACAGCCTTTTTTAATTCAAGTGGATGTTGTTCCAGATAATTTGCATTTAAATCTTCTTTGCAGCCACTTAACAGGATCACGGTAAATAATAACAGCAGACATTTTTGCGACATCAGTCATTTCACTTCATTAAAGAATAAGGAACACCACCTTGCGTCAGCTTGCCCAAAAAGGGAAAGAGCACCAGCGCAAGACCTGCGATCAGTAAAAAAACCACGGTACTAATGGGCACCATCAGCGGACTTCGTCTGTGTTCTATGTATTTAATAATGCTCGCGAACAAGAAAGAAGCCCCAATCACAATGCAAGCTGTGTGCAAAAAATCGGAGACGATGCCAACAGGCTCCAAAATATTTTGCGCCACACTGCCAAGACCTGGCGCTTGTTTGGCAATCGCAACCGTGATAGGCACCATAAACAGCAATAAGAATTTGTATAACGCTTGTTTCATTTAATCCTCTGACACTCACATCTTAGATGACATAAACGCCGCTTTATTATAGATTGGATAGTATGATTAGCAACTTATCTCTTACGATGAATCAGTCACGGATAGACTATCCCTCTCTCGATAGCAGCCAGCCATTTGCAACGTATGTTGATCAATGCCGCGCCATGATTGCAAAGCGTCGCGTTGATTTAGCGCAACACAGTGTCGACGCCAAGATCATTATCGATGCCAATAGTCCTTTCGAATCCTTTCCGTTGCAGCCAACTAACCGCATGCGCTATGGCGCGCTCTTAATCCATGGTTTGTTTGATTGTCCGTTTTCCTTACGCGATATTGGCAGTCGTTTACAAAAAAATGGCATCGTCTCACGCGCCATCCTGCTGCCTGGCCATGGTACCACACCGAGCGATTTATTATCGATTACCTACCAAGACTGGATACAAGCGTTACGCTATGGTATCGCCTCACTCAAAAACGACGTGGATAAACTTTTTATTATCGGTTACTCAACCGGTGCAACCCTCGCCGTTTACGAAGCATTACACAACACCGAATTAGCAGGATTGATATTGTTAGCACCTGCCATTCGCATCAAAGCCCCGCTTGATATTATTTTGGGATGGGATCCATTGGTCAAATGGATGAGCAACAATCGTAAATGGGTGCATCATGAAGATGAAATTGATTATGCAAAATACCGCTCCATTGCCTTAAATCCCATTACCGAACTCAATCGTTTAACCGAAGTCATTAATGATTTGCATCATCAACATCCGTTGCAATGCCCAATGATCATGATAGTCAGTCGCGAAGATGAAGTGATATCAAGCCACATCGCCATCGATTTTTTTTCTTATTATAAAAATCCCCGCAGTAAATTATTGTTGTACACGCCGTATGCGCATCGTTATCCCGATAACCGAATTGTCACGCGACAAACTGATTATCCTGATCTCCACATCCAGCATTTTTCTCACGTTGCGCTACCCTTTCACCCGGATAATTTCCATTATGGTCAGCACGGTGATTACCGCTACGCGGCACGTCTCGATACTGATAAAGTCGCATATGGCGCCTACAATCATCTTGAGGAAGAATCTTATAATTGGCTGTATAAAATGGGCATCATTAAACAAAGACGTGCGCAGTTAACGTATAATCCTGATTTTGATTTTATGGCGAATGAAATTGTCGAATTTATTTTATCTCAGCCTGTCTAAACCAAGTCCACAGCAACATGAACGCACCAACACAAATAGCACTGTCTGCCACATTGAATATCGCAAAATGCCATTTATCCCAGTGAAAATCGAGAAAATCGACAACGTAACCATAACGTATTCTGTCCCAAGCATTGCCCAATGCGCCTGCCAAAATAAGATTGAGCGCGATACACATCCAGCGTAATTTTCCACTCAACTGCGACAGCCAGTAAATCACCATGGCACTGATGAAGAGTGCAAGCGAGCCCAAAAATATATTTTGCCAACCTGACATCGCGTGTAAAAAACTAAATGCAGCACCGGTGTTGTAAGCGAGCGTAAAATTAAAAATAGGCAGCACTTTATACGGTTCAAAAAAGTGGAGATGATCGACTGCCCACAGTTTGCTGTAATGATCAAGCGCTATCACTACCACGCTCAGCCAAAGCCAAGAAAGACCACTTTTACGCCATTTTTTAAGCATATTTTCGCACTTCTCCACTACCAAATGCATTGATCACACAACGTCCACATAATCCAGGATGAGCGGCAGCTGCATCCACATCCGACAAGCGATGCCAGCAGCGTTCACATTTTGCATACGTCGTTGCTTTAATTTGCAGCGCAAGATCCGGCACATCGGTCGCAATGGCTGTGCTTGGTTTTGCATCTATTGCAAAAACGGTTGCGGCGGATGTGATGAACACAAAATGCAATTCTTGTTGCAGCGCATCCAGCATTTTTTTCAGCGCTGGCGCACAATATAAAGAAACCTCTGCTTCTAATGCAGAACCAATGTTGCCAGCATTACGTTGATTTTCAATTTCTTTATTCACCGCATCACGCACCGCGCGTATTTTTTCCCAATACGCTTGATTCATTTCTAGCGTTTCTGGCAACGCTGCTAATTGTTCATACCAGCTGCATAAAAAAACCGATTCTGCCGTTTTCCCCGGAAGAAATTGCCAAATTTCTTCCGCCGTAAAACTCAAGATAGGCGATAACCAACGCACTAAGGCTTGTGCGATATGAAACAAAGCCGTTTCTGCAGAACGTCGTCCGCGGCTATTGGTTGGCATGGTGTATTGTCTGTCTTTGATCACATCCAAATAAAAACCACCCAAATCAACCACACAAAAATGATGTAATTTTTGCGTGATGACATGGAATTGATAAGCCGTATACGCTTGCAAAATTTCCTGTTGCACCAAGCGCGCTTTATCAACGATGTAGCGATCCAACATCAGCATGTCTTCTGTTGGCACCAGGTGTTGTTGCGGATCAAAGCCATGCAAGTTTGCTAACAAAAATCGTGCCGTGTTGCGAATGCGGCGATAAGTTTCTGACATGCGCGCGAGTATTTCTTTTGAAGCATTAATCTCAGTTCGATAATCAACTGAGGCGACCCACAAGCGTAAAATATCGGCGCCCAAGGTTTTGATGACTTCCTCAGGTGCAATCACATTGCCGAGTGATTTTGACATTTTGCGTCCCTGACCATCGACTACAAAACCATGGGTCAACACCGTTTTGTAAGGTGCAACATCATTGATGGCAACCGAGGTGAGTAACAATGATTGAAACCAACCACGGTGTTGATCCGATCCTTCGAGCACAATATCTGCTGGAAAGGCTAATTCTGGACGCAGCCGCAATACGCATTCATGCGAAACGCCAGAATCAAACCACACATCTAACACATCATTTACTTTTTGATAGTGACAAGCTTCTTCGCCGAGCAAACTGCTAATGTCTAAATCAAACCAAGCATCGATGCCGCGCACTTCAACTTGCTTTGCAACGGCTTCCAGCAACGCTAAGGTTCGCGGATGTAACTCTCCACTTTCTTTGTGCAGAAATACGGTAATCGGCACACCCCAGGTGCGTTGTCGCGAGATGCACCAATCCGGTCTATTCTCAACCATGCCACGTATGCGCGATGCACCCCACTCCGGTATCCACGCCACCTGATCTATCGCTTGCATCACTTGCTGACGTAGACCCTGTTGCTCCATGCTGATAAACCACTGCGGTGTCGCTCGAAAAATAATGGCTGACTTGTGTCGCCAGCAATGCGGATAACTGTGGGTCAGCATCGCTTCATGCAATAACGTGCCATTTGCTTTCATGAGCTCGATAATTTTGGCATCGGCTTGGCGCACATGCACACCTGCCAAGAGCGGGACGCTTGCCAAATAACAGCCATTATCCGCAATGGGATTATCCAGTGATAAATGATATTGCTTGCCAATAATAAAATCGTCTTGTCCATGCGCAGGCGCCGTGTGCACTGCACCCGTACCGGAATCAACCGTCACATGCTCACCCATCACCACCGGCACAATTTTGTCGTAAAACGGATGCTTGAGTTGCACTTGCAACAATTTTTCACCCAACACTTTTCCTAAAACCGTATGTTCAGCTATGCCATAGCGCGTTAATACGGATGGCAATAAATCTTCTGCTATCAATAATTGTTCGTACTGAGCTGATGCTATCAGCACATAAGTGACGCGCGGATTTAAAGCGACAGCTTGATTACCTGGTAACGACCACGGTGTTGTGGTCCAAATAGGAATCGCTATCGATCCTAAACCTTTATGCACGTGATCGAAACGTCCCCAAAAATCCTGGTTATCAACGACGATGAAGCGCACATCGATCGCTGTTGATGTTTTATCTGCATATTCCACTTCCGCTTCTGCCAAGGCAGATGCGCAATCAAGACACCAATGCACTGGCTTATAACCTTTTTGCACATGCTGTTTGCCAATGATTTTGCCAAGTGCTCGTATGGTATTTGCTTCATAAGAAAAATCCATGGTGAGATACGGATGTTCCCAATCGGCAATGATGCCAAGACGCTGAAATTCTTCGCGCTGAATTTGAATGAAGTGATTCGCATAATCACGACACGCTTTACGAAATTCACTGGCACTCACTTTTTGATTGGCTTTGCCAATTTTTTTTTCGACGTGATGCTCAATGGGTAAACCATGACAATCCCATCCGGGAACATAAGGCGCATCAAAACCGGATAAAGTTTTCGATTTGATGATGATGTCTTTTAAAATGGTATTGGTCGCTGTTCCCAAATGTATATGACCATTGGCATAGGGCGGCCCACTATGCAAAATAAATTTTTTCTTGCCACGCATTTGGTCGCGTATTTGGCTAAAAAGCTGCATGTCTTGCCATTTTTTTAACATGAGCGGTTCACGCTCCGCTAAATTTGCTTTCATCGCAAAATCAGTTTGTGGCAGATTTAAGGTATTTTTGTAATCACTCATGGCTTACTCTTTATTAAAATATTTTTTGGCTACAGCAACGTCTTTAGCAATTTGTTCGATTAACTGATTGACATGCGAATAGCGTATTTCGTTGCGCAGTTTCTCACAAAATTCTACTTGCACATAGCGTCCGTAAATGTCCCGATTAAAATCGAGCAAGTGTACCTCGAGTAAGGTCGTCATGCCATCAACGGTTGGTCGTGTGCCGACATTGGCAACGCCTGGCAAAGGCTCACTATCGATGCCATGCACCCGCACGGTATAAACACCGTGTACTGGTGTCAATTTGCGATGCAAATAAATATTGGCGGTCGGATATCCCCACTGACGCCCCAATTGATCACCGGCGCGCACTCGCCCCAACAGGCTATAAGGCCGTCCCAGCAATCGTGCGACCAAGGCATGATCACCTGCCGCCAAGGCTTTTCTCACCCGCGTACTACTCACGCGCTCGCCTGCAATGACAACCGTTGGCAAGGTTGCGACAGTAAACGAAAGCGTCTGACCAAGCGTTTGTAACAGCGTTATATTTCCCATCCGTTGATGACCAAAATGAAAGTCATCGCCGATAATGAGATGTTGTGGATGCAGGGGGTTTACGATGCTATTTTTGATGAAATTGCTTGCGGTTTCATTTGCAAGTCCTTGATTAAATGGTAAAATAATCACAAAGTCCATACCGAGAGCGGCGAGAGCCACAAATTTTTCGCGAAGACGCGTTAAGCGTGGAATGGTCAACTGATCACCCGCAAAAAACTCGAAAGGATGCGGCTCAAACGTCATCACCAACGAAGGGCAGGCACGTGCCTTGGCAGCCGCAACCACGCTCTCAACCAATGCTTGATGGCCAAGATGTACCCCATCAAAATTGCCTATGGTCATGACGCCAGCTTGCATGGCTTCGCTGACATTATAAAGTGATCGAATGAGTTTGGTTGCCATTTTGACTAAAACCTGCGCCAACAAAGATGGAAAATGTATGTTAAATCGCAACTTTTTGCTAGCATAGGGAAAGTATAAAAGTGGGTTAATTGAAAGAGAGGAAAGCGTATGTCCGCCATGTCGCCGAAAACAATGCAAGCGATTATCGAAGCCGCTCTGATGGTCGCAGGACAACCCTTGACCATCGCCGCCTTACAACGCCTTTTTTCTGCAGAAGAAGCTATCAGCAACGCCGATATCAAAGCCATACTCGAGGCCATTGAAGCGCACTACGACGATAATAGTGGCATTGAATTAAAAGAAGTGGCCAGCGGTTACCGTTTGCAAGCGAAAGCGGCGTTCAGTCCGTGGCTCGCTAAATTGTGGGAAGAACGTGCGCCGCGTTACTCGCGTGCTTTTTTAGAAACACTCGCCCTCATTGCTTACCGTCAACCAATCACTCGCGCCGAAATTGAAGAAGTCCGCGGTGTGACGGTGAGCTCAAACATCATGAAGACCTTACAAGAACGCGAATGGATACGCATCATTGGCTATCGTGATCTCCCTGGCAAGCCTGCCATTTACGGCACGACCAAAACTTTTCTCGATTATTTTAATTTAACGTCACTGACCGAATTACCCACCTTAGCGGAATTTAAAAGTATAGAAACCGAAGACGCACAATTACAAGTGCAACTTGCCATGGAAAATAGTCACATCGGTCCTGACAATAGCGAATTAATTGCCGAGGAAAGCAATGTCATCTTGCTGCATCCCGATGACGCTGACGAATCAGCAGCAGGTTAATCTTCGTTTATGTCCGAAAAAATTCAAAAAATATTAGCCAATGCCGGTCTTGGTTCAAGACGACAGCTAGAAATATGGATCAAAGAAGGTCGCATCAAAGTCAATGGCCGTGTCGCAACCATTGGTGATCGCATCACTTATCATGATCACATCGCGGTAGATGATCGCGAAATTAAATTACAGCGCAGTAAAAATAGCAAAACGCGCGTCTTGCTTTATCATAAACCGGAAGGTGAACTGTGTACGCGTCATGATCCTGAAGGTCGACCGACGATATTTGAACAACTCCCCATCATACGCAACAGCCGCTGGATATGTGTCGGCCGCCTCGATTACAACACCTCCGGTTTATTATTGCTGACCAACGATGGCGAGCTCGCCAATAAACTGATGCACCCAAGCTCCGAAATCGAACGCGAATACGCCGTTCGCATTCGCGGTGAAGTACCGGATCACGTCTTGGCGCGGCTGCAAAAAGGCGTCAAGCTCGACGATGGCATGGCGCGCTTTAATCTCATCCTCGATGCTGGCGGTAGCAATGGTGCCAATCACTGGTACCACGTTACCGTCAAAGAAGGTCGCAATCGCTTGGTGCGCCGTCTCTTCGAAGCAGTCGATTGCACAGTAAGCCGCCTCATCCGCATCCGCTTTGGCACCGTCCTCTTACCACCGCGCCTACGTCGCAGCCAACAAGTCGAACTCACACCGGATGAAGTCGATGCCCTTCATCACTATGTGCAACAACTGACGCATAAAACTTGAGTATGTTCGCTGAACCTGTGTCGCGTCATTGCGAGCGCAAGCGAAGCAATGACGCAGTTCAGTGAATACTCTCAACTGATCAGCCTATTTGATTTATATGAAAGTTACTTCGGTTTATCCAGTTATACGATAAAATCGATAACTTAGATAAACTAAGCTAAGATTGCTATAAATAGATTCTCTTCATCTAACACTCTGCCTTCATTCGATACAACCAATCCAGCGCCTCTCGCGGTGTTAGTTGGTTGGGATCCAGTGCTTGTAATTGCGTGAGCAGTGGGTGCATCTCTACTTTTGTTGCGAATAAATCGTGTTGCGTTGGTGTTGTCGCTTGATTTACTTTTTGTTCCAGTGACGCTAATTTTTGCTTCGCACAACGTATCACGTCTTGTGGAATGCCAGATAATTGTGCGACTAAAATGCCATAACTTTGATTCGCAGGACCTGGTTTTACGTTATGCAGAAAAATAATTTTGTCATCATGTTCAATCGCTGCTAAATGAATATTGTGTATCGTCGTCACATCATCTGCTAGTGCCGTTAATTCAAAATAATGCGTGGCAAATAAAGTGAAAGCACCAATGACCTTAGCAAGATGCAATGCAGCAGCGTAAGCAAGCGAGAGACCATCAAAGGTGCTGGTACCGCGCCCTACTTCATCCATTAAAACAAGACTTTCTGCTGTCGCATTATGCAAAATATTAGCGGTCTCCGTCATCTCAACCATGAATGTCGAGCGACCACTGGCAAGATCATCTTGCGCACCAATGCGGGTAAAAATGCGATCGATAGGACCGATGATAGCCGATTGCGCTGGCACAAAACTGCCGATGTGCGCGAGCAACACAATCAAAGCAATTTGTCGCATGTAAGTAGATTTGCCGCCCATGTTGGGACCGGTGATTAGTAAGATGCGACGTGTTGCATCGAGCAACACATCATTTGGCACAAAGGCTGCTTTCGAAACATTTTCTACCACCGGATGACGACCACCAACAATGTGCATGCCAGCTTCCGCTGACAACTGCGGACACACCCAATGTAAATGTGCGGCACGTTCTGCAAAATTCGTCAGTACATCTAATTCAGATAAAGCCCGCGCACAAGTTTGCAAGGCAGGCAGTTGTGGTACGAGTTGTGTGAGCAACGCATCGTATAACATTTTTTCGCGTAAGAGCGCTCTATCTCGCGCTGTTAATGCTTTATCTTCGAATGCTTTTAATTCTGGCGTGATATAACGCTCAGCATTTTTTAATGTTTGTCTGCGCACATAATCGCTTGGCAAAGCAGTCGCTTGCAAACGAGAAACTTCAATGTAATAACCATGAACGCGGTTATAACCAACTTTCAGTGTCGAACATCCCGTGCGTTTTTTTTCCTGCTCTTCCAATGTCAGCAAAAATGCACCGGCATTTTCATGTATTGTCAGCAACTCATCCAGTTCCGCATCATAACCACGCGCGATGACACCACCATCACGCAGCGTCACCGGTGTTTGTTCGCTGATGGCACGCGTCAGTAAATTGTGTAACGCTGGAAAAAGTTGTATATCATTTTTTAATGCTTGCAATTCAGCGGCAGCAAGCAAAGCCAGTTGCTGCTGCAATGCTGGCAAAAGAGCAAGCGTATCGCGTAACGCAAGTAAGTCACGCGGTCGTGCACTTTTGAGTGCGATACGCGATGCGATGCGCTCAACATCAGCAACACCGTGTAAAATTTTTTGTAGCGGCACATAAATATGTGCTGCCAATAACACTTGAACACTCAGCTGACGTGCACGCAACACGCTTTGATCACGCAGTGGTCGGGTGAGCCAGCGCTTCAGCAAACGACTGCCCATCACCGTCCGTGTTTCATCAAGCAAAGCGGCCAGTGTATTTTCTTCGCCACCGCAAAGATTCGTGGTTAATTCTAAATTGCGTCTGGTCGCAGCATCGAGCATCAATGTATCTTCACGACGCTCGACCTGAATGCGCTGAATATGCGGCAAATGCGTACGCTGCGTTTCTTTTGCATAATGCAACAGTGCACCGGCTGCGCAAAGTGCATGGTGCATCGTCGCGCAACCAAATCCTTGCAAATCATACGTCCCCATTTGTTCCGTTAACAATTTCAGCGCTGTTTCATAGGAAAATTCCCATGGCATACGACGCTTGATAAGTGACGCATAAGCTTCTAAACAAGGAAGGTCACTGTCTTCAGAAAGTAAAAGTTCCGCTGGTTGCAATCGCGCTAATTCACTTTGCAGTGCTTCTTCACCTTGCACTTCCAGCAAATGAAAACGACCACCGCTGATGTCAAGTGTCGCTATGCCATACACCGCGTCTTTAGCATACAAAGCCAGCAACAAACTGTCTTGGTTGTCTTCCAAAAAAGCTGCATCACTAACCGTTCCAGGTGTTAATAGGCGCACCACTTGTCTATCGACTGGTCCGACACTGGTTTTCGGATCACCGATTTGTTCGCAGATAGCAATGGATAATCCCTGACGAATTAATTTCGCAATGTAGGCATCCGCTGCATGAAACGGCACCCCCGCCATGGGAATAGGCGCTCCACCCGATTGACCGCGTGCAGTGAGGGTAATATTCAAAAGTCGTGCGGCTTGTTTTGCATCGTCAAAAAATAATTCGTAAAAATCACCCATGCGATAAAAAAGCAGCATGTGGGGATAATCTGCCTTGATTCGCAAATATTGCTGCATCATCGGGGTGTGAGACGCGGCCATGGAAATACTTCCCTTAATGAATAACAATAGGGGCTTATATACCTCGACCAATTGACAAGGTAAAGAAAATGTCGCCCACCTTCACTGCCTTAACGATGAAACTTGCTGATGCGCTAACAGCGCAACAACTGAAACTCACTACCGCGGAATCTTGCACGGGGGGTGGTTTGAGTTTTTATCTCACGCAACTGCCGGGTAGTTCCGCTTGGTTTGAGCGCGGTTTTGTCACTTACAGCAATGCAGCAAAGCAGGACATGTTAGGTGTCGCTGCGACAACGCTGTTACGCTTTGGCGCGGTGAGCGAACAAACGGCGCGCGCGATGGCAACGGGTGCACTCAGCCACAGTCTTGCCGATATCAGCATTGCCATCACCGGCATTGCAGGCCCCGATGGTGGCACAGCAGAAAAGCCCGTTGGCACGGTGTGGCTAGCCGTTGCTAAACGTGATGGCAGCAGCGCTGCCATCGTCAATTGCTTCGCCGGTAATCGCGAAAAAATACGTCATCAAGCAATAGAAAGAGCACTTGAGTGCGTGCTTAAAATGCTATATAAATAGTTGCTTAGTTGCTGTCGTCTCCGAATATGTGTCACCCCCGCGAAGGCTGTCGTCTCCGAGCACATTGTCATCCTCGCGAAGGCTGTCGTCTCCGGGCACATTGTCATCCCCGCGAAGGCGGGGATCCATTTCAACTCCGCCTCGGAGGTGCATTCAAGATGGATCCCCGCCTTCGCGGGGATGACAATGTGCTCGAGAATGACAATGTGCTCGAGAATGACAACAAGCAACTACGCCTCATTCTTCCCAAACCTAAATTAAAGAGGACCACCCTAATGGATGACAACAAGAAAAAAGCGCTCGTTGCTGCCTTGAGTCAAATTGAACGTCAATGTGGCAAAGGCGCTATCATGCGTTTAGGCGATAATGCTGCGGCGATGCAAGACATTGAAAAAATTTCAACCGGTTCACTTGCACTCGATATTGCACTCGGTATTGGTGGTTTACCCAAAGGGCGCATCGTAGAAATTTACGGTCCCGAATCGTCTGGTAAAACAACGCTCGCCTCACAAGTCATTGCATGTGCCCAAAAACAAGGTGGCACAGCGGCTTTCATTGATGCTGAACATGCTTTCGATCCCAATTATGCCAAAAACTTAGGTGTCGATATTGATAATCTGCTCATCTCCCAACCCGATACTGGCGAACAAGCACTCGAAATTGCAGATATGTTAGTGCGCTCAAGCGCCATTGATATCATCGTCATCGATTCTGTTGCCGCCCTCACCCCCAAAGCTGAAATTGAAGGCGAAATGGGTGACCAACACATGGGCTTACAAGCACGTCTCATGTCGCAGGCTTTGCGTAAATTAACCGCCAACATCAAACGCTCCAACACCTTAGTCATATTCATCAATCAAATTCGCATGAAAATTGGCATTGTCTTTGGCAATCCAGAAACCACCACCGGCGGTAATGCATTAAAATTTTATGCCTCGGTACGTTTAGATATTCGCCGCATTGGCAATGTCAAAGAAGGCGATGTCATCGTCGGCAGCGAAACCCGCGTCAAAGTTGTGAAAAATAAAGTCGCTCCGCCCTTCAAACAAGCAGAGTTCGACATTCTCTACAACGAAGGCATATCGCGTGAAAGTGAAATCATTGGTCTTGCCGTATCACTTGGCATGATAGATAAATCCGGCGCCTGGTTTAGTTATAACGGCCAACGCATTGGTCAAGGCAAAGAAAATGCACGGCAATTTTTGAAAGAAAATCAAGCCATTGCAGCTGAACTAGAAAGTAAAATCCGCGAAATCATGATAGTCCCGCAACGAAAATCGGCGGCGGCAGAAAGTAGCGTGGAAGTAAGCGAGCTTGAGGAGAGCGTCGCCTGAGTAATTCAGAACAGATACGGCGTGTCGCCTTACGTCTGCTGACACGCCGTGATCATTCCCAACACGAACTTCTGCAAAAACTAAACGCCAAAGGCTATGAGACGCGTGATTGCGAACCCATCATCGCCAGTCTGTTGCGTACCGGTCTTTTAGACGATGTGCGTTTCACTCACCTTTACATCCAGGCGCGATCGCGACGCGGTTATGGTCCGTTACGCATCACACTCGAATTGCAAAACCGTGGCATAACCGCCGAGATGATTGCAGAGCAACTTGATATCACTGATAATGCCTGGCTTGCTGCTGCGCGACATGCTTGGAAAAAACATTTTAAAAATCGTCAACCCGTTGATTTCAACGAACGCGCCAAACAAATGCGGTTTTTATATTATCGGGGATATACGCAGGAACAAATTGCCAGTGTGTTTGCTAGTGAATAAGTGTCATGTCAAGTGAATCATGTAAGTGTGTCATGCCAGCGAAGGCTGGCATCCAGGAATGCACATTGAAAAGACTGGATGCCAGCCTTCGCTGGCATGACACACTTACATGACATACTTACATGACACTCATCTGATCATGTGACGGAATTAACAACTTAACTTCCATAATAGACGACACAACTATGCCAAACAGTCCACAGCAAAAACAAAAATCCATGACCAGTCATGCCATACGCAGTGAATTTTTAAATTATTTCCACGAACACGGACACACCATCGTCCCCAGCAGTTCACTGATACCGAGCAATGACAAAACGCTGTTATTCACCAATGCCGGCATGGTGCAATTCAAAGATGTTTTTCTCGGCCGAGAAGCAAGACCCTACACACGCGCAACTTCATCACAACGCTGTGTCCGCGCCGGCGGCAAGCACAATGATTTAGAACGTGTTGGCTACACAGCACGCCATCATACTTTTTTTGAAATGTTAGGCAATTTTAGCTTTGGTGATTATTTCAAACACGAGGCCATTCATTTTGCCTGGGAATTTCTCACAAAACGTTTGCAACTTCCCGCAGAAAAACTTTGGATCACGGTGTATCAAGATGATCAAGAAGCGGAAGACATCTGGTTAAATGAAATCAAAATTGATCCTAAACATTTCAGTCGTTGTGGTGAGCAAGATAATTTCTGGTCCATGGGCGCAACAGGTCCTTGTGGTCCTTGCACCGAAATTTTTTATGATCATGGCCCAAGTATTCCGGGTGGCCCACCAGGCAGTGAAGATGCCGATGGCGATCGCTACATCGAAATCTGGAATTTGGTTTTCATGCAATACGACAGAGCAACCGATGGCACACTCACACCGCTGCCAACCCCTTCCGTCGACACCGGCATGGGATTAGAACGCATTGCAGCCGTGCTGCAAGGCGTGCATAACAATTACGATACCGATCTTTTTCAACCCTTGATCAAAGCCATGGCAACGCTTGCGCACATCACCGATCTCAGCCATTTTTCTTTGCGCGTCATCGCCGATCATATTCGTTCTTGCAGTTTTTTAATTGTCGATGGCGTATTGCCCTCGAATGAAGGTCGCGGTTATGTGTTGCGTCGCATCATTCGGCGCGCTTTACGCCATGGTCATCAACTGGGTCTCACTCAACCTTTCTTTTTTTCGTTGGTCGCACCGTTAGTGGCACTCATGGGTGATGCTTATCCAGAACTCGCTGCCAAAGCCACTCACATTGAAAAAGTATTGCGCCAAGAAGAAGAACAATTCAGCACCACGCTCACTCAAGGTTTAAAAGTATTTGAGCAACACATTGCCGATTTAAAAGGCGATATCATTCCCGGTGAAATCGTTTTTAAATTGTATGACACGTATGGTTTTCCCGCTGATTTAACCGCCGATATCGCTCGCGAACATCATTTGATTATTGACTACGATGGCTTTGAAACAGCCATGGCAAAACAACGTGAGCGCTCGCGAGAAGCAAGCCAATTTACCGCAGATTATCGACAAGCGACAGAAAACACTGCACCCACCGAATTCATCGGTCACAAAAATTTGATCGCAGCGCTTGCACAAGATGAAGGAAAAATTCTTGCACTCTATCGCGATGGTGCCTTCGTCGAAACCTTGCGCGCCGGTGAAAAAGGTTCAGTGGTCTTAGACAGCACACCTTTTTATGCAGAAGCAGGTGGTCAAGTGGGTGATCAGGGTTTATTGCAGAATGCACAACAAGGATTTTTTAAAGTCTTTGATACCATCAAGCAAGGTCATACGCATTTGCATCTTGGTAAATTAGAAAAAGGCACGCTCAACATTGGTGATATTGTTGTTGCAAAAGTCGATGCCAAACGCCGTGCAGCGATAGTCCTCAATCACACGGCAACCCATTTGCTGCACTTGGTGTTAAAACAAGTGTTGGGTGAACATGCCATACAAAAAGGTTCGCTCGTTGAACCGTATCGTTTGCGTTTTGATTTTTCCCACCACGCACCACTCACCGCAGCAGAATTACGCTTGATTGAAACCAAAGTGAATGAAGCCATTCGTGCCAATTATGAAGGTGTGGTGCGCATCACCACAGCAGATGAAGCGAAAGCAAGTGGTGCGATTGCTTTATTTGGTGAAAAATACGGCAGCAAAGTACGCGTGGTCAGCTTCGGTCCTTCTGTTGAATTATGCGGTGGTACGCATGCTGAACACACGGGCGACATTGGTATTTTTAAAATTACAGTTGAAACCGGTGTTGCATCCGGCATAAGACGTATTGAAGCTGTCACCGGTGATGCAGCATTACATTACATCGATGAACGCGAAGACGAATTCAAACAACGCTTAACAACTGCTGAAGATCATGCACATCAACTTGAAAAAGAAATTCAGTTACTCAAAGATAAAGTCGCCGAACTTTTTAGCCGCGATTTAGCAGAACAAGCAAAAACCATACAACAAGTGAAAGTCTTGGCAACCATCGTGCAAGGTTTAGATGGCAAAGCATTGCGTCATGCCATGGATTACCTGAAACAACAACTGGGTTCAGCCGTGATTATTCTTGCCACTGTGAAAGAAAATAAAATTGGCCTTGTTGCTGGCGTCACCCCCGATCTCGTTGCTAAAATCAATGCCAAAGACATCGTCAGCATGGTAGCAAAACAAGTCGGTGGTAAAGGTGGCGGCCGCGCTGATCTTGCTGAGGGTGGCGGCAATCAACCTGAAGCATTGGAAGCGGCACTGCAATCTGTTTATAGTTGGGTAAGTGAAAAGGTAACGTCCTGATATGGCACTCATCGTCCAAAAGTATGGCGGCAGCTCCGTTGGCACACTTGATCGCATTCGTCATGTGGCTGAAAAAGTCATCAAGACGAAACAGCAAGGTCATGACCTTATCGTCGTGGTTTCTGCCATGTATGGCGAGACTGACCGACTCATACAATTAGCCAACAACTTAACGCAAAGCCATGATCCGCGCGAATACGACGTCCTCATTTCATCCGGCGAGCAAGTATCCATGTCGCTGCTCAGCATGGCACTGAATGCCAAACAATGCGCAGCCCGCTCTTACACCGGTTCACAAATTGGCATACACACTGACGGCATACACACCAAAGCACGCATACAAGAAGTCAAAACCGATCTCATACACCGCGAACTAAAACAAGGTCGTGTCGTTGTTGTTGCTGGTTTTCAAGGAATTAATGAGCATGGCGATATCACCACCTTAGGTCGTGGTGGCTCAGATACCACAGCCGTTGCAATTGCAGCCGCACTCCGTGCCGATGAATGCCAAATTTATACCGATGTGGATGGCGTTTACACCACCGATCCGCATTTTATTGCTGAGGCACGGTTATTACCGCACATCAGTTTTGAAGAAATGCTCGAGATGGCAAGCCTTGGTGCCAAGGTGTTGCAAATGCGCTGCGTTGAACTCGCGAGCAGACACAACATGCCGATACGCGTGCTCTCCACCTTCTCCGATGGCGTTGGCACCTTAGTTACTTTTGAGGATAAAACCATGCAAAAACGTTTAGTTTCAGGCATCGCCTTCAGTCGTGAAGAAGCGGTGGTTTCACTGTCTGGCATACCACGACAAATGGGCGTGGAAGGTCGTATTCTGCGTAAAGTCAGCGAAGCCAATATTGAAATTGATATGATCGCGCAAAATGCAACGGCACAAGCAACCATAGACATCACCTTCACTGTCAACCGCCGAGAATTTCAAAAAACACTGACCATCGTCGAAGAATTAGCCGATGAATTAGGCGCCGTTTCGGTAAAAACCAATGCTAAAGTCGCCAAACTCTCTCTTGTCGGCATAGGCATGCGTTCCCATACGGGCGTTGCGAGTACCATGTTTAGCGCCATGGGTGAAGCCAATATTGCCATACAAATGATCACCACTTCCGAAATTAGAATTTCCGTTATTATCGATGAAAATCATTTAGAACCAGCCGTCCGTGCGGTACACCAAGCCTTCCAACTGGATAAACTACCGCCGCCCTCTGAGCAAATCTATATTGAATAAATTGCATAAAAAAATGCAAATCCTGTTTGCAGAAAGACGTTTTATTGTTTACTATTGCACACCTTGAACACCTCTAAGGTTTAAGAAAATAAAAAATTGTTACCCGTTATCCCGCTCTTTATACAAAGAAGCTTGCTAAACTAAAGTAAAGGAGCTGTAACAAATTGAGGACCTTAGAAACTCAACCAGATAATGCCTCATTGAACTAACGGGGAAAGTGGTTTCATGGACAAGGCAGCTTTTTAAAGGAGATGGACAATGCTCATATTAACAAGACGTGTGGGTGAAACAATTGTGATCGGGGACGATATTATCGTCACCGTGCTTGGTATTAAAGGCAATCAGGTACGTATTGGTATTAATGCACCGAAAGATGTCTCCGTACATCGTGAAGAAATTTACCAGCGTATTCAGCAAGAGAAAAATACCACCGCACCTGTCGTTAAAGAAGATGTGGAGAAAACATCGGCCATCACCACCAAGAAAAAACGCGAGCCAAAAGAGCCGAAAATAGAAGATAAAGAGTAATACCACTGGAGAGGTGGCCGAGCGGCTGAAGGCGCTCCCCTGCTAAGGGAGTATGGGGCCAAAAGTTCCATCGAGGGTTCGAATCCCTCCCTCTCCGATAAGTTAAGCCGCAGGATGCGGCATTACTGCATATGGTTTCACTGGTTTCTAGAACGCGCCCGTAGCTCAGCTGGATAGAGTATCTGGCTACGAACCAGGTGGTCGGGAGTTCGAATCTCTCCGGGCGCGTGCTAAAAACCAGTGCAGGCTCTCACATTAAACCGACTAAATAACAAATAAAACACCCTTTTTCACCGAAATTCTGATATTTTTTTCATTTTTATTATGAGTAAAATGAACCTCTTAGGCATAAAATCCATAGGTAATTCTTTAAATCAAATTAAATCAATAAGTTAACGACCAAGCCACTTATCCGCCTTTTAATACTATATTAATTTTTCCCTGCTAAGCTGATTAAAGTACAAGACATCAATGGTCTTCCTAACCAATTGAGCGAAGCGAGGCTGACATGTTTAGGTGGTTTAATGCATCATCAAAAACAACAATAACAGCTGAGAGCAGAGATGCGCTCGGAGAGAAAACTTATCTCAAGAATGTGCTCTCGGCTCTTGATGCAATTGATCTTGATACGTTGGTTGATAATGCCACCGACAAGGGTGATTGGTTTATCACTTGGGCACGTTTGTTGCAAGTTTTCACTGATGCCGCCGCTTACGGTACCAATGCAAACGGACCCGGTAATGGCAATCCCAATTCGACATTTAATCAATGGACATGGAATAGTGATGGCTCATTAACATTCTTCGGCTGGGGTTGTGAAGTACTACCCTTTGCAGGCCTTGCAGTTGGTGTCGGTGTGCATTGGTACAGAATCGTCCACGAAAAGAATTTATATAAATATGAGTACGTAAAAAAAACCACGCGTGCTTTAAATCCTGAAAAAAAGATTGAAGTGGATTATATCCAAACTAGTTTCGCCAAATTATTAAGTAAAAAAGATTTTACTTCATCATTAGGCGAAGAATACGGCGGCGTGGAAATTGATAGTAGCGATAGCGTCCACATAGGATTTAAACGAAAGACTATGCCAGCAACTAGCCTTGATGATGAGAGCGCTAGTAGTTCTCGTTCTTCCAGTGAAGATGAGATATCCAGTAGTGGTAGCGAAAGTGCTGATGATGACTTTAAAGCTAGCGATAAAGGCAAAGAAAAAGAAACGGAACAACGAGAAGATACCGATGATGAAAATGTATCATTAGAAGAATGGCGCAGAGAACTTCAAGCGCTTAAATTATCGTGTGACAGTGACGGTAAATTGTCTCGGCAAAAGACGCAAGCGCGAATCACGATTAAGTTAGCGCAGGATGAAGAAAAACTGGAAGAGCAGTTTAAACCGAATGCATTTATTCAGTGGATACGTTACAGCCGTGTTGGTAAATGGCTGATGCCTGCATGGTTACATGGCTATTATCTCTCCATGTTATTCTGGGTTCCCTGGTGGGCGCTTGTTACCTTGGTAGGCTTAGGCGCTATCAATACCATCACCTTACCGTTTGCTGCCATTGCATTGATTCCAGTCGGTGGTTATCTTGCTTTAAAAGCCGGTGGCTTGATCTTTAATTGGCTGAAAGAAAAATTCAGCACACCTGCTGCAGCTGATCCTAATGCAAAAATAACGGATGCAGATTTAACTAAGGCATTAGCACTCAAACTAAAAACATTATTTGCTATTCGCGAACATCATGCAGCGAAACGCAAGTTATTTGCTGCTGCTTTAGGCGTCAACGAAGACGTTATCAAGCAAAAACATCATGCACGAAAAATAGCGAAACTTAAAAAATACCAAGACGCCAAAGCAGAAAAAGAAAGCGAAGATGGCGAAGAAGAAATCATTTATTTCGCCGATACACGTGTCGGTCAGCTGATACTGGATACTAAAAATGCAAAGAGACGAGCATGGTTAAATACGATTAAAAACTTTTTGGATGGGTTAGTCATCACCTTTTTCATCGTGTGGCTGTGCGCGACAGTGATCGGTGCACCGCTTGCAATTCCACTTCTGCCAGCCGCTTTATCCGGTGTATTGGCGCCAGTTACTACGTTTCTGAATGGTCTTGGCGGCTTATTCTTTGCCACCGGATGGGGTTCATTGAATGGACTATTACTTGCTTTCAATGCCTATACCAAAGAAAAAGAAGTGCAAAATAAATTGCATGCTGACCTCTTGAAAAAATTTCAAGAACCTTTTACTGGATTTCATCGTGCTAATTCCGACCTTGCCAAATTAACTAAGCAAGGTGACTACCAGATGACCAAGCTCGAAAAATGGCTGGAGCTTGAGCACAGTATTGCAAAGAAAAAAGAGAAAATTTTGCAATTGAGAAATGAATTGTCTGAATTAGAAAAAAAATTCGTTGCAAACTTCATCACCGAGTGGGAACCCACTAATGAAGGACAGCGAGATCAAGAAGCGAAAAAAGTTTTTGCTGCGCTGGTTTCTGATGCTGTCAGAAAAATAGTATTTGATTACAACCTGGATGAAGTTGATCCATACAACGATTACTTTTTTGAAAAACAGAAATACACTGTGCCGATTTTTAGCCGAATTAAACAAGGTCTGAATTATGCATTTCACTTCTTCGGCGGCGGTCAATCTGGCGTATTTATCGCAAGACAATATTTCCTCGGTTCAATGACTGCCGCATCCGTCGCATTACCCGCTGTCCTCGTCGTCGGTGGTACAGGACTTGTGGTAGCACTTGCTGCGACAGGTTATGGCTTGCCGATTGTGATAGGCGTAGCTGTCGCTTTCGCCTTAACTTATGGCGCCATCCGACTCGGTTTTGTGCTGTATGAACGCAGAAGACGACATAACCAACTGCGCGCCGAAACCGTTGATGAAAGGCTGAGCCACATGAACAAAGGAGAGCGCGAGCTTGCTGATACCGTGACCTTGTTGAAGGAAAAAATTGGCGAGGTAAAAAATAATTTACAGCCTAAGCCTGATCAATCTGATACTGTAGCACCCAGCATTGAACAAGAAGCGCAGCCGTTGCCACCACCCGCATCACCTAAAAATGGTGCCGATGCAGCAGCAAGCAATTCAGCAGCACCGCCTAAAACCAGTAGCATGGGCCTGTTTTCATCTAAACAACCAGCAACGGCTGCTAAGAATAAGAAAACGCCAAATCACCATCACCACAAATGGTGGCGCGCCAGAGCTGAAGGTAAGCAGGATAAGCTTGCTTCCACTAGGGATAAAAAATACTAAGTAAAAATGAAACGTAAACCAACTCAATCACAAGTCATCCCGCAAATCAATGTGGTAACCGCCCGTGTCTGTGTCAGCCTTTTAATATTCTATTAACTTTTCCCTTCTAATCTGATAAATATAAAAGATAGCAATGCTCTTCCTAACCAATTGAGCAAAACAGGGGCTGACATGTTAAGGTTATTTACAGGTTCAAAGGGTACAAAAGAAACAATAAATGCTGCGAGTCGAGAAGCACTCCGTTGGTTTTTCTCAACAGAAACAAGAGGCATGCTCAGCTGGTTTTTCTCAACCATCCCTAACCTTGACCAAACCGCAGGGGCAACGGACTCGAATGGTAATGCTGCTGAATTCGCAGCTTTATGCCATGCACTGAATAAGTCAATGCAGAATAACACCGACATCAGCAGCTATGTGTTTAATCGATTTAGAGAATTAGCGTATTGTTATGTCAATATTGCCGAGGTAAAAACACGCGCTAAGAATAAACGCTTACTTCCCTGTGACGAGGAAGCAATCGTCGCTTTCTTTCCTCTCATCGCTGACGAAAATAAAATAAAACTAAAGGATGGTTTAACAAGAATTAACAAAAAAAGGGAAGACATTGACTTCGGTGATCACTTCGCTGAACTATGTGACGAATTGCAGGAAGCGATTGATAACGACGATTTAATCTTCCAAGAGCAACTCAACAATTTCACACATAAATGTTTAGTTAATGTGAAATTTCAAGAAATTATTGCAGCTGAAAAAGCAGCGGCTGAAGAAGCCGCGGCCAAAAGAGCGGCAGCTAAAAAAGCAGCGGCTGAAAGAGCAGCTGCTGAAAATATAGCTGTTACAAATCTAGATGCTGTCGATGCAGATGCCATCTATGACGGTGCTATATTTGCAAGTGCAATAAACATAAATGCTATCGATGCCGCAACTGAAACTGATACCTCCTCTCCTTCTCTTATCGAAGCATTATTCCCATTATTTGCAATAGAGCTAGACACCGTGGTTGATGGCACCACAGACAAAGGTGATTGGCTTATCACCTTTGCACGTTTGTTAGAAGTTTTCTCAGATGCTTGGGAAAACAATACCAATGCAACAGGCAGCGGCAATGGTAATCCCAATTCATTTTTTAACAAAATAGTCTGGAACAGTGATGGATCACTCACACCCATAGGCTGGGGTTGTGAACTGCTGCCATTTATTGGCGTTGGCATTGGATTGGTTGTGGTTTTCTACCAAAAATATCACCAAGATGCGTTAAATAAATATGACTATGTCATCAAAACCACACAGACTTTGCATCCCAACGCAAATGTCGATGCGACAACAATCCAAGCCGATTTCGCTAAAATATTAGGCAAAAAAGATTTCACTACACTCTTAGAATCAGACGAAGTTAAAAAATATAAAGGCGGGGTAGTCATTGCTAAGAGCAATAAACGTAACATTCGATTTAAATTAAAACCAGCGTCACCACCTGTTGCTAGTCGCAGCGACAGTGACAGTGATATGACTAAAACAGATAATGAAAGTGGTGATAACTCGCGCAATCCCTCTGGCGATAATTTAGACGGAAGTGGTATTCAGTCCTTAGCGAACAGCGGTGAGCAGGGAGAACCTTCTTTTGCTCGTCAACTCATACCATCTTCTTCATTCGTCAAAAAATTAAATGCGCGAGAAAAAATCATCACCGATGTAGCACGCCTCCTAACAATGCAATACGAGGAAAATGAAAAAACAATAACTGAAAATTTTTCTGAGGAAGCGGAAGAAAAAGAAAAAGAAGCGGAAGGAAAAGGGAAAGAAAAAGTTGACGATGAACAAGTTTATGTTCAGCAATCAGCAGAGGAATGGGAAAAAACTTTCAACAGAGAAATAATAAATCTGATTACAAAAAAAAGCACATCTCGGTATGACAATGCCTACGTAGATGAAGAGACAGTACGTGGCACCGGCGATGAAGCTGCTCAGCAAGCATCTGCTTCGCTCCATCGTTCTGCTCGAACCACGACCATTCTATTATCTCACCCCGAAGAAAACTTGGAAGAGCAGTTCAAACCGAATCCACATATTCAGCGGTTACGTGATAGCGAGTTAGGCAATTGGATGATGGCCCTGTGGTTAAAAAGCTATTTCCTTGCCATGTTATTCTGGATACCCTGGTGGGCACTTGTTGTCTTGGTCGGTCTAGGTGCTATCAATACCGTCACCTTACCGTTTGCAGCCATTGCATTGATTCCAGCCGCTATCTACAGCGTGGTGAAAATCAGTGGTCTTATCTATTTTATCAGTGGTTGGATCTATAACAAGCTGCAAAAAATGTTTGGCAAACCTAAACCACCTGCTGAACCCAACTATGATGCTGAAATTGTGGATAAAGATTTTAAAGATTTTAAAGATTTTAAAAATTTTACCGAGCCATTAGCGCTCAAACTAAAAATACACTACGCCATTCGTGTACATCATGCTGCCAAACGCAGTCTATTTGCTGCTGCATTAGGGAAAAGCGAACTGTATTTAAAGGAAGAGCATAAGCAACGTAAAATGGCGAAACTTGAAAAATTTCAAGCTTCCAAAAAAGCACAAGAAGGAAAAGAGGATGGGACCATCTACCTCACCGATACCCGTATTGGCCAGTTGATATTGAACGTCAAAGGTGCAAAGAAGCGGTCAATGTTAAATACATTTAAAAACTTTTTGGATGGCGTGGTAATCACTTTTTTCATCATGTGGTTGTTTTCGACGGTGGTTGGCGCACCGCTTGCAATTCCACTCATTCCAGCAGCGGCAGCCGCTTTATTTTCACCCGCTGCAACTTTTCTTGGCGGATTAGCAGCCTCCACTGGGTTTGGTGTACTGAGCGGGCTGTTCCTTGCCGTCAATGCCTATACCAAAGAAAAAAACGAGCAAACTAAATTGCAAGATAATCTCTTGAAAAAATTTCAAGAACCATTCACTGGATTTCATCGGGCCAATTCCGACCTTGCAAAATTGACCAATGAAAGTCACTACCAGATGACTAAGCTCGAAAAATGGATGGAGCTTGAGCACAGTATTGCAAAGAAAAAAGAAAGCATACTGCGTTTGAGAAAAGAGCTGCATACGTTAGAAAAAGAATTCGTTACAGCGAAAAAAACTTTTGCTGAGCTGATTCCTGATCATGTCAAAAAAATAGTATACGATTTCAATCTCGATGAAATTGATCCATACAATGATTACTTTTTTGAAAAACAGAAATACCAGGTGCCTATTTTTACCCGAGTTAAGCAAGGACTGACTTATATGGTTCACTTCTTGGGCGGCGGTCAATCTGGCGTATTCATAACAAGAGCTTTTTTTCTCGGATCAGTAACCACATCCGTCGCGCTACCGACTGCCCTCGTCGTCGGCGGTACTGGTCTCGTGGTAGCGCTTGCTGCGACAGGTTATGGATTGCCAATTCTGCTAGGCGTCGCTATCGCTTTTGGCTTAACGTATGCTATCGTCAGACTCGGTTATAATCTGTATGAACGCAGAAGACGCCATAACCAACTGCGCGCCGACACCGTAGACGAAAGACTAAGCCACATGAACAAAGGCGAAAGTGAGCTTAAGAATACAGTGGATTTGCTAAAAGAAAGCGTTCTGCTAATGAAAGCGAAGTTAAATGCTGATAGCGCATTTGATCGTGGAGAAGTTAGTGTCACACACGAAAATGTCGTTGCTAATCCTGTTGGTGCAACAGTGGCTTTAAGTGCCCCAATATTTACTTCATCCGAGCCAAACAGGATTCCTTCATCCATGAAGGTCAGTACAAGCGGCCTATTCGCCGCAAAGTCGGCCGCTCAAACAACTACAATGAAAGGACTCTCAACACAGCGTCCCAAATGGTGGCGTGCCAAGATTGAAGATAAGCAACAGGCACCTGCTAAAGTTAGCAGCAGATAATGTGACAGAAAACCGCACCACTTCTCAGAAAGTGCGGTTTTACTATCATTTGTCATGCGCTAATCCAGTATTAACTTCTCCAAAAAACTTCTAATTTATTTAAGTTGACTGCACAACACCGACTCAACTAATATCACCGAGCTTCATCACGAGCACACAACCGCGCCCGTAGCTCAGCTGGATAGAGTATCTGGCTTCGAACCAGGTGGTCGGGGGTTCGAATCCCTCCGGGCGCGCTGCAAAAGTACAAAACTTCTTAACAGAGATGTTCCATATCAGTTAGCCGCAGAAAAAATTAAAAATTATGGTGCCATGGATACACGCATAAAGAAATCATATGCTGAAGAAACAACAGAATATTTTGTTAATGAAAAACCTTCAAACAAAGTAATTGAAGGTAACATTAACTCTGGTGTCCTCTACAGCATTAATTGGTACACCGATACAACCATGAATATGCTTGAATGTGCAAACAAATCATTTAAACCTGAAATAATGACAAAAATGATTGCGCTTGCTAATAAAATTGATAAAAATTAGTGGATATTAATTAATTGCTGAGAGCTTATAAAAAGCTTTCGGCAATTAAGAATTTTTCGGCAGAAAAATCAAAAAAGCACTACTTATTGATATTAATTTAATACACAGTGTAAAAGAATAGATACATATGAAGAAAAAAATAATAAGTTTAATTTTTACGTTAATGATTACCAAAGGATATGCCATTGGATACATAGATTATACATCTACAAAGGTAAATCACAAAAAGTGTTAATTGATTTTTTAAATGAATTAGTTGCGCAGGAATTAAATAATGACTCTCTATATCCCTGATCGTCATGAACCTTTGCAAGCAAAGCCCTGGTCTTTGACTAAAGCAAAACAAATAATTACTGAAACTGTCGAATTAGCGATAAAATCTTTTCAGGGCGATCAATTATGGCCTGTGCATCCAGATTTAAGAAATGAATATCATCTAACTCAACCGATTACAGGTTTGTTTAATGGTGCAGCTGGTTCCATCTGGGCGTTAATGCAATTGCAGCAAAGAAATGCGCATTTACCAGCATATGATTTTACTCGTTATATTGATACATTAATTAATAAACAAGCAGCACATCTTGCTGAGTATGATCCAACAGCTAATATTCAAGTGGATGCACCCGGTTATCTTTTAGGATATGCGGGTATTAATTTGCTGCGCTTTAAATTGACGCATGATGCGAATGTACTTGATATTTTAGAAGACAATATCAAAAGCAATATTACTAACCCAATTCATGAGTTGATGTGGGCAGCGCCAGGCACAATGCTTTGTGCCTGGTTTTTATATCTAGAGACAGGACAGCAACGCTGGTGTGATTTATATAGTCAAAGTGCGGCTTATCTTTTTTCGAGCTGGGAATTCAATACACTTCATCAATGTTATATTTGGATGCAACATATCTATGGCGAAAACGCCATATACTTAGGTGTAGTCCATGGTTTTGCTGGCAATGTGTTTGCACTGCAACAAGGAATGGAATTACTCTCTGATGATCAACAGCAGCAATTAATTTCTCGTACTGAAAAAACAGTAATAACAACTGCAAAAATCGAAGCGGATTTAGCTAATTGGTTACCACGTCTTGATGAACATCACCCCGAGCGAGATCAACATCTGGTGCAACTATGTCATGGAGCGCCAAGTATAGTGCTAGGTGTTGCAAGTTTATGGCCATTGGCAAGTGAAGAATTTAAGAAAGTATTAATAAACGCTGGTAATTTAATCTGGCAAGCTGGGCCATTAAAAAAGCCATGGGGTTTATGTCATGGTACGGCTGGAAATGGTTACGCATTTTTAAAATTATATAAATTAACTGGCGATAAAGTCTGGTATGAAAGAGCTTTGCAGTTTGCCATGCATGCGATTCATCAGTATGAAACTATGCGCGATCATTACGCTTGCATTCGTACAGACGCTTGGTGTGGTGATTTAGGATTGGCATTATATCTGCAGGACTGTATTGATCAGCGCGATAAATTTCCGATGATGGATTATTTTTAATATGATTTTCCTAAGGCCAACTAATCAGAAATTGATATTCGGGATAAACATAAAATACTTATTAACATTTTCTGCAATTACATTATTTTATTTTTTTGAATCTGCACAAATGAGCTATTTCAATGTGCTAGCGCCTGGTTTTTTGAGTCATGGTGGTTATCAACATGATCAAGTTGCGTCCCTATCTGCCGCTTACTATTATGGGTGCATGATTGGACTTCTACCTGTTGGATTTATGCTTGATTATTTTTCTTTGCGCAAAATATTAATCTGGGCAATTGTTGGTTCGGTAATAGGAGCACTTTTACTCACAAGTCAAAATTTTTATATGCAGTGGTTCGCACGCTTTATTTGCGGTTTTTTTGGAGGTACATTTTCCTTCATGGGTGGCATAAAAGTACTAGCAAATCTTTTTCCTAATCGCTTTACACTTTTTATGGGATTATTTTTATCAGCAGGTATGTTTGGCGGGCTGATATGTCAGTATCCACTTTTAGTAGCAGTGAACCATATCGGAATACAAGGTGCCATCGCAATCATGGCGCTATTTGGTTTTGTTGTTATCGCATTTAATTTACTCTACCTACACCCTCTTCCACAGGAAAAACAAGCTGAAAAAGAAGATTTGCCAACTAAAAAAAATTGGCAATCCTATCTTCTGATTTTAAAAAATTATCGCAACTGGCTAGATTGTTTTATGGTCGTCTTGTTGGATACACCCGTTAGTATCATTGGTACCTTATGGGGGATTGTGATATTGATGAATGCCTATCATCTTTCTGATACCACGAGTGCCTGGATTGTTATGTCACTGTTTACTGGTCTAATAATTGGCCTCCCTATGTGGGGAGCGCTTGCAGATCGATATCATTACCCTGCATGGATAATTATAATTGGTGCAGGCGGCAGTTTTCTTGCGCTCATGTTGATGCTCCTCAGTCATGATCATAGTACTGTGCTTCTTGGATTCTTATTTTTTGTGTTAGGATTTTTTAGCAGTTGTCAAACGTTGGGCTTTACTTGGCTCACTAAAAATATGAGGCCAGATTTAATAGGACGAAATAGTGCTTTTAATTCCATGATATTTATGGGAACAAATGGTAGTTTCAAACAAATTGGCGCCTATTTATTATCGACAACACCATTATTAGGAATCACTTCCTCTGCAAGTAATTTACTCATACTAATCTCAGGAGCAATGTTAATTAGCACTCTATATGCTTGTGCCAGACAAACCTTATTTAGCTATTTGAAATAAAGCTAAAATAACTTTCACCCCGTATACACAGGCTCTTTTTTAGTATGTTCAGCATTCATTATTTCTTTTCTTCCCTCAGTAATGCTGCAATCTCTTTGTAGGTCGTCGGATTGATGAATAAACTAGTGGGTCAGTTCCTGTTGACTTTTTTTATCGTGCAGTTATTATGATTAGTTTTTACGAGGTGTATGATGCGAGATCGAAAAGATAGCGATCAAAAAATGAGCCCAGATGAAAAGCGTGAGTATTTTGTGGAAGAGCTTACGAAAGGATTAACTAATACTTTCTACGCGAACTCTCGTCGATATCCAGATTTTTTTTCCTCTCTGACAGGTAAAAAATATAGTATTAAGCAACCTGAATTAACTGAGGAAGTTATTGAAGCTACATCAAAATATAATTTGCCTCAGCATCAAATCACAATTAGTCAATGGATAAAAAATACTAAAGATGTTAATGCTGTGGATGAAAACGGAAATACTTTACTTCACCATGCAGCAATAACGGGTAAAGCAAATTTAATTGAATGGTTCATAAATAAAAATTTAAGCATTGATGCAATAAATGGTAAGAGTCAATCTCCATTAATAGCGGCAATTGAAAGAGCAATTGAAATTAAAACGGATAACCCTCAATTACGTCAAAAATTATTTGCAACGATTGAAAAACTTTTATCATTGGGTGCTAAAAATGTACCTTCTTGTGATGACGAAAGCAAATTCATGAAATTATCAGCTATGCGTACTGCAGTTCGCGGTAATGATTTAGAACTAGTAAAAATATTAGTAACTCATGGAGTTGAATGTAGAGAGGATGATCACCATATGAGCTTTCTTTGGCAAACAGGTGCACTTACTAATAACGAATTAGCTGACTTTTTAAGTCAGCATGATAGAACGACGTTTCGTAACGTAGGGTAGGAATTAGCACATAAATTATCTAAGTGATATGGCTTAAGAAAAAAAAGATTGTGCCTACTAAGCACTGAAGCAGTAACCATCCTCAGAAAGTGGCAGGGTACCTTAACCACTTGGAGATTTAGATATGAAAAAAATAAAATTTAACCGAATCAGTCAATTATAGGAAATACAATAGTACAATTTAGTGAATAACTTGATTAAAAATTGACATTAAACTTACAGAATGATAGTTTTAACTACCTTCATAGCAAGGTTAATGCTATGTTTATCAACGAATTCAACAAAAACACAAGACAAAGAGGTTAATATGAAAAGACATTTAGTGCTATTGCTAATAGGAATGACTGCATTATCAAATGCATTTGCGGGTAGTTTATACTTGTTAAACAAATCGAATAGAACAATATTCTTAGCTTATACCGTTAAAACAAAGTCGGGCACACTGCTAACCGGTGATTTATACAATACACCGCATACGAGTCCTACGGGTGTTGGTATCGGTGGCGATCCTGCCTATCAAGTTAATAGTCTGACTGAAGAAGGCAAGTTTCCACTGCAATGCATAGGATTAGAATTAAATAAATTTTATTCCGATGTGCGTTTGAGTTTTAATGTGGATGGCGCTTGTACAGCAGAAACAACAGACTAAAAAAATTTATATCATACAATTTAAATTACTATCACAATTTAAAAAGCCATGTCAATTTGCATGGCTTTTTTTATACTCCATTTCAGCAATAAAATAATTAATGACATCTGCAATTTGCTCAGGATATTGGTAAATCATCGCATGTCCTCCTTCCTTCCAGCGCGTTAACTGGGCGTGTGGAATATTGCGCGCTAAAATAACACTGTTAATCGGAGGAATAACAACATCAGCCTCACCATTTAAAATTAATACTGGTAAATTTAATTTAGCGATTTTTTTAGCTGTTGCATTATCCTTAATCCACTGCATAACAAGACCTCGTTGTTGCGACATGATGGCTATCGCATCTATTTCTTTATAATTTTGCGGCTGAAATCGCTCCATTGCCAATGCATAAGCCATTCGCATTCGCCATGACGCTGGAAAAAATATTTCAACAGCAACCATAAAACGCTCCAATTTATTTTTTGGCATAGCAAACATCTTGTTTTTAATTTTAGCACTCGGATGAACTGCTTCTTTACCCGCAATTGCCGTATTAATTAATATCAATTGTCCTATTTTATCTGGATGAAGTACTGCAAGTTGCTGAGCTATCATACCGCCCATCGATATACCTAAAATAGCCGGCTTTTTTAAGCCCAACGCTTGTATGAGCTGATAAATATCATTTGCTAAATCTTGACTTTCATAATGTGAGGGCTTAACAGATGATCTTCCCACATTACGATTATTCAACACGATGACTTGATGTTGTTCTGCTAATGTGAGCAAAAATTCACGATTCCAACTAGAAACATCGGTCACATAACCTGTGATCAAAATAATTGGATGACCACTACCAAATCGATAATATTCGATATGACCATTTTTAATAGGCGAATAATGTGATGGTAATTTTCGCAGATACTCAGTTGAATATTTCGATTGATGATAAGTAGTGCATCCAGATAAAACTAACACTAAGCTCAAAACAAACCATTTTATTATGACGAAAAAATAACGCGATAATTTATGTGAATTCATCGATTAGGATAAGCTGCTGGCACTAACGATAGCATGGTCAATAAAATATTCGGCATCTGTAGACTTTGCATAGGTAGTGACTGAATATCCAAGAATCAATATAGAGGCAGATTTAAGCAAGCTCATTAATTTATGATGCATCATATAACACCCTACATTTTGTTGATTATTAATACGTTGTTTTTTGGGCATGATATACCACTATTTATCCTGATTCAATAGATTGTCCGTCACCCTATTTTGTGAAAGTCGCATTGCATTATTTTGTGTCTGTTTAAGTTCAGAAGAAATCAAATTGGCAAGCTTTCAATCCAGCCAACCTAAAGAAAATGACCAATCAGAACTCCCTATGAGAGACTTTTTCGGCAAAAGATAGAACGCTTTCCGAATGGCATTATTTTTCAATTGCATCTATTATAATTTTATTAACATGCTCCGTCAGCAACACAACCACCCGATGGCGCCCATGTGAGCGTGTTATTGGAAACAGTGGGAGTCAGTATGTAGGTGTCCGTTGCGAGTATGCCATGTTGCGCAACAGGCGTAACAGTAATCACACCTGCTGTCACCGTAATAGAAGCCACACCACCTGTTACAGTTGTCAAATTCGCAGGCACACCGTTTGAACCACCCGAGCAATTGGTGAGAGAACCTTGCGACTGAAAGCACTGTTTCACACCCACGGTATAAGGTCCTGTTGCTTGTATGATTTCTGAAAAATAAGCTCTACGGATATAATTTTGATAGGAAGGAATTGCAATAGCAGCCAAAATACCGATAATCGCAATGACTATCATCAATTCAATTAAGGTAAAACCTTTAACTTCTTTCGACATATCACGCTCCTTTTCATAGCCTTAACAGCATTGGGGTTATAGGTTACTTCCTTTTATTGATACTAATTTAGTATATCATTAATAAATAAAAGAGTAGGCTTAGGGTATCGATTAAATATAAAATATTTTCATTAATTTTCTGCTATTCATGCTCAAAAAGTTCTCTTTGGTAACCACCTTCATGAGCAATATCTGGACTAATAATTTTCTTTGCCACTAATTCTTGAAAATATTTTTCCATTGTACACATTCCACTTTGCACACTCGTTTGCATGACAGAATACATTTGTGAAATTTTATCTTCACGGATTAAATTGCGTATAGCAGGTGTCGTTAACATCACTTCAAAGGCTGCGACTCGACTACCTGCATTGTCTTTTATTAAGGTTTGGCAAATGACGGCTTGTATGGATTCAGAAATTAAATTTCTGATAATATTTTTTTCTCCTGCAGGAAACACATCGACCATACGACTAATCGATTGCGGTGCAGATCGCGTATGCAGTGTCGCCATGACGAGATGGCCAGTTTCTGCCGCTGTTAATACCAAACGTATCGTTTTTAAGTCACGCATTTCACCAACTAAAATAACATCAGGGTCTTCTCGTAAAGCAGCACGCAGTGCAGCAGAAAAACTAACGGTATCACGATATAATTGTCGCTGAGTAATCAAGCTTTTTTTGTTGGTATAAACAAATTCAATAGGATCTTCTATCGTCACAATATGGCAACTTTTATTGCTATTAATGTGATCAATCATAGCCGCAAGTGTCGTACTCTTGCCACAACCAGTCGGACCCGTGACCAATATCAATCCGCTTTTTAAACTGAGTAATTTTTTAAAAACCATAGGTGCTTTAATACCATCAAGCGTCGGCGGGGCATCTGGAATAACACGAAAAACAGCGCCCATCCCTTTTTCTTCGTGAAATAAATTCACCCTAAAACATCCTTTGTCAGGAATTTTAAGTGCAAAATCAAGCTCTAAGTCAGTCTTAAAAGTTTCTTGTTGTTTTTCATTTATCAAACTAAAAATAATTTTTTTCGTCTCATCTGAATTGAGCGGTGGAATGTTATTTAAAGTCTCTAGGTCTCCGTTAATGCGCAATATGGGTGAACAGCAAGATGATAAATGCAAATCAGATGCTTTTTTCATTATACTTAACGCCAATAATTCTATGATTTCCATTTTATTTTTCCTAACATCGAGATTTTTTATGAGGTGATATCTGATTTTAATTGTTCTTCATAAAAAACAATCTGATTACGGCCATTCTTTTTTGCCGCGTATAATGCTATGTCTGCACAATTTACAAGACTCTTTGCATCTTGTAAGTATGGAAAGCTTGCGATTCCCGCACTAAAAGTGACAAAAAAATCAGTCTGATTTAATTGATGAGGAATTCTTGAAAATTTTTCACGTAAATAATTACATATTTTTATGCTATTTGCCATATCTGTATTCGTTAATATGAGTGCAAACTCTTCACCACCATATCGCCCAACGGCATCATTTTTTCGTAACGACGAATATAATAAAGTAGATAGTGATTTTAGTATTTCATCACCAGCTGGATGCCCATACATATCATTCACTTTTTTAAAGTGATCAATATCAATCATCACAAATGAAAGTGCTTCACCTTGGCGTTCAGCACGAGCAAGTTCAATATCTAATCGGTGCAAAATATTGGTATGATTTAACAACCCTGTTAAGCTATCTCTTATGATAAATGAATTTAATATGCCAGAGCGCTTCGCTCGTGATTTCACCACTTCAATCAAATGCTGCGGTAAAATAGGTTTTGTAAGAAAATCATCTCCGCCTAAATTTAATGCTGATAATTGTTTTGATCGATCATCTTCAGTCGATAAAAAAATAATAGGAATTTTCATATGTCTAACTTCTTGACGAAGTACTGCTGCAAGCTCCAAACCGTTACATTCAGGCATGTAAATATCCATCAGTAATAAGTCGGGTTGAAATTCGTCAATTGTTTCTATTAAAAGTAATGGATTGGTAATAAAACGTGTAATCATGCCTGCTTCTTGTAGCACCAAAGAAAAATACTCAGCTAAAGACCGCGAATCATCAACAATTAAAATATGATATGGCTCAACTTCTACAAGTCCGCAATGTTGTTTTAAGGTTTTAAGTAAGTAAAATGGATCTATTGGCTTTTGTAAAAACACCCAACTACCCATGCGAATGGCTTTCAAACGCGACAATATATCACCATTTGCAGCCGTACAAAATAACGGGATAGATAATTTTTTTTGAATACCATTCAACATATGAATATTGTCTTCGCCTATCGATTGAATATCCACGATTAATGCGATTGGCACTTTTTCTTGTACTACTTTTTTAAATTCAGCAATATTAGCGATTCTGCTAAGATTATAACCTGATTCTTTAATTTGCTTTCCTACCTCATCAATGAAATAGTCATCTTCATTGAGGATATAAATAATATTATTGGCAGAAATTTTTATAGGCTGAATATTTTCATCTTGAAATTTTTCTGGAACAGCTTGTTCAAACGTTTTTTTGAGAGCACTTAATAAATCTGTGATTTCTTTTTTTTTCTCGACAGAGATGGCTGGATTATTTAATGACGATTTTAAACAAATTTCGAGTTGACGCGCTGACTTTCCCAACTCCATATAACCATACGTTCCGGCAGAGCCGCATAGACTATGCACTACTCGATGAAAATTTTGAAATTTTTTTTGATCCCAATGATCTTGTAAATCTAGCCATTGTTTTTCGATACCGGCTATTTTATCGGGAAGATTCTTAGTATAAGCAGCAACCAAAGCGAGTAATTTGTCTTTTATTTCTTTAGTAGGCATGATCAAGATACCTTTCCCAGATAGTCATGATCTTGTCAGAAAGTGTCATCGGATCAAATGGCTTAGTAATGACGTCGATTGCGCCCATCTTTTTATAGTTTATAATTTCATCGGGTTGAATTTTTGCCGTCATAAAAATCACAGGAAGTGATTGATAATATTTTAGCTTACGTAATTCCCGCAGCGTCGTTGGCCCATCCATTTCTGGCATCATGACATCTAACAATAATAAATCTGGCTGAATATTCGTCGCTTTCTCTAAAACTTCACGGCCATTTTTGCAAAAAATAACATCAAAACCACCAAGCTCTTCCAATGCAATTTTGGCAATATCCCTTATATCGGATTCGTCTTCTGCATATAAAATTGTTTTTAGTGATTTAGTCGGCATGTTCAGCATCCCTCTTAGTATTAGTTTCTTTTAGCGAATTTTTTATTGTGGCTAATAGCTTATCATTAGAAATTTTTGATTTCACTAGAACCTGTGATACATATTTTGCATATTCATGATCTAACTCAAAGCCAGAATAAACAATAATGGGTAATTTATATTTAGAAAAAATTGGCAACAAATCAGAGCCATTACCGTCAGGAAGTAATAAATCTAATATTACTAAATCAAAATGTTCATGCCCAAGTTTTGTTATGGTTTCTCGAATTGTTGAGGAATGCGTAATCGTCGCTTCATTTTCTAATAAAGTTGCAACCACATGTTGCGTATCGATATCATCTTCAACATGTAATATGTGCGGTAAATTATCTTGCGAATGTTGTTTAATACGAGAGATCAAATCCATCAGTTTAGTAAAGTTAACTGGTTTATCTAACCAATCAACAACTAATACAGCATCACCGTTTAAGAATTCACGCCCAGCTTCTGTTATCATCGATATGACGATAATGGGAAGTTCTTGCGTTTTAGTAGATTTTCGTAATTCCCTAATAAAGCTAATTCCATCTTGATCCGGTAAGATCAAATCCAATAAAAGAGCATGATAATTGTTTTTAGCTAGCAATTTTTTAGCTTCAGCTGCAGTATTTGCAATATCAGAATATAAACCTGCATTTTCTAAAAGAACATTAAGATATTTAGCCTGATCTTCATCATCTTCACAAATTAAAAGTTTGGTTACATTAGGCATTTCCTCATGCAGGACAACTTTCTCAGCTTCTTTGTTGAGATGATTTATAGGTAAATCGAAATAGAAAGTTGTTTTTTCTTGCGGCGTACTAACAAAGTTCAAGGTCCCGCCAAGCTTTTCAATGATATCCTTGCTGATATTTAAACCCAAGCCTGTTCCCCCTTTACCTCGCGTATCCGATGAATCAGCTTGCGAGAATTTCTCAAAAATACGTGATTGAAATTCGACTGGTATACCAACGCCTTTATTTGAAATGGCAACGCGAACATTGTCATTAAGCTCACTGATATTAACATTAATCACACCATCACACGGTGAAAATTTTGCTGCGTTTGAAATTAAATTTGCTAATACCTGTAACAATCTATCTGGATCCGCACACACTTCTATCTCATGAGGCAATTTAGTTAATTCGAATTTAACAGCATATTTATCACCGTACATTTTGTTAATGGTAACTGCCTCTTCAACTATTTTGTTAATATCAACAATTTTTAACTCAAATTTCATCTTACCTGCCTTTATCTTTTCCATATCTAAAATATCATTTATAAGAATCAGTAATCGTTCGCAATTTTTATTGGCAATATCCAATAATTTCGTTGCTTTATCAGGAAATTCGCCAACCTTGCCTCCCAATAACAAACCAAGCGAGCCTCGTATGGATGTAAGTGGTGTTCTTAATTCATGACTCACAACTGAAACAAATTCATTTTTCATTTTTTCATTTTTTTTAATCTCAGTAATATCATGGATAACGATGACAGCGCCCAGCTTATTACCGTTAACATTGATAATAGGTTGTCCATCAATCACAACATGACGAGATACACCATTTTTAAATTTCATGATTAATTCCATTTCATGAATACGCTCACCACTTAATGCGCTAGGTAAGGGAAATTGTTCTTTTGTAAGCGCTATCTCACTATCCAATGGGTAGAGATCAAAATAAGTTGATAATTCATTGGCTAAATAACATTCTTTAGAAAGTCTAATATTTTTTTGTAATTCATTATTCAAAACAGTGATCCTACCACTGCTATCACATGCAATAATTCCATCTTCAAGATTATCGAGCATAGCATTTAAAAATTCTTTTTCATTTTGTACTGCATTTACCATATGTTTATAATAAGTTGATGCAGTCAATGCAAGGCTGATGATTAATCCTGTGATACCTGCCACAAAAAATGCTAGCAAATCTGGTCTGATAGCTTCAACCGCTTCTCTCGATATATTGGTATTTGCAAGTGGAGTAAAAATGTCAGCAGCCATTCCCGTATAATGCATGCCACATATTGCAACACCCATGATGAGAGCGCTAATAATTTTTAAATTAAATTGTCTGTTGTAAGAACCTTGATTGCTTTGCAAGGCAAGCCAAAGCGCTGCCTCAGACGCAAAAATTGCTATCGCAATCGATAAAAAAAACAACCCTGGTAGATACTGAATATTGACATAATGTGTCATGCCTTGCATGCCCATGTAATGCATCGCTGCAATACCAAGTCCAATGAGTATGCCTCCCATGGCAAGGTAGATGGCCTTACGATCTTTTTTTCGCAAAATAAATAGAGCAAGACCTGATGCTAACATAGCAATTAACAAGGAACCTGTTGTCCAAGAAAGATCATAACTCATAGGCATTGGCATCACAAAAGCTAACATGCCAATAAAATGCATGGACCAAATACCCGCTCCCATTGCAAAAGCACCGCCAAATAACCAATAAAGTTTAGCTTGTGAATTTTTTTCTGCACGAAGTCGGCCGACAAAGTCCAATGCAACATAGGAAGCTAAAACGGCTATAAGATACGATAATGCAACGAGTTTTAAGTTATAGGTACCACTCATTGCATCCGCTGGAATTGGTAAGAGTTGAAACCAATTAAGATTAGTCATCATTATTAGATTTTCCTTCACCCAATGTATTAATTATTACATATAATCTTTCTATAGAGTTAAATGCATGTTTTTTGTGTCACTAACCTGAAATTTCAGGTCAAAAATTAGCGTGCTTTGATATTTTGTGCAAAAAAGTACGCGATTGTAAGATTTTGTGCTACAATTTATTTAATACAATCATTATAACAACCTCTTTATATTAAGAATTTCTTAAGCTTTTAATAATAATTAATGCACACTACAAAATGAGAGAGTACTTATGTTTTTTCGTCAACCTGTGTCAGATGCTGACAGCCGTTCACCTTATGCGATTGAGAACAATCCATTTGTTTATACTTCTGATTACGACATGCTGTTTAAATTTATTTCTCGCAATACAAAAATTCCCCATGAACTGAGTGTGATTGAAAATTCTTCCGCGGCAAAAAAGAAATTGGATAATCTTGAAAGGGCTTTACTCGATGGTAATTGGCTAGATGCAATTTTTAGAGATCCGCAATGCCAACTATTGGCTTTATACTTATTTAAACAGGGGAAAATATCTTCAGCTGATTTTTTAACAATTAATATATATTTTTATAGTTTAATGCAATTCACAGGAGAACAGCCCCTTAAAAAAGGCGATGAAAAGTTAAAGGTACCAGATGCTGAAATGAGTTTGTTAAAATTTGATGACATTAAAGATAAATTAATAGAGAATTTAAATAATAAATATTTTTCAAAACATCTTCATGCCACCTTTAATATAGCGCAGTTTATAGAAGCAGCAAGCAAACTTAGCCCAATGGGACAGACCGTCTTTAAAGTAACATTCCCTGCAGCAACTGACAATAATCCGGATTTGTCTGATGATGAAACAATCCCAGATCAGATAAAACTAATTCTCAATGAGATTGCTGATGAGTCGCCCTTTATGATAGGTGAAGATCATAATTGTTATTACATTGTTTCTGCTCACCTGGCTCAATTATCCCTTGATGCAATTAATCCAGATGCACCAGTAAAACCAGCACCTATTTTTGGACAAGTTAATCCAAAAACGTTAGTGCAAATGCATCAAAAAGGGTATCACCCGGTTAATTTGTATTCATTGTTGGTATTATCTAACCCTGAAAGAGTACATGGTCGCCGAATGGGTCCATTGTGTATTTTGTTGCATGATTTTTTCATTCATGGTTACTGGGGAAATGTGCTGAAAAAAAATGAATATCAATTTATTTACGAATACCTGATTCCAAAATCAGCAAATACTTTTAATGTAAATATTTTCGAATTAGAAACAAAGACTGCTGATTATGATAACAAGCTGGGCTTTTCGCGCTTAATTGATTTGGATTTCTTTAGTACAAAGAAAAATAGGTTTCCTGATTTAAATTTTTTTGATTGTCTTGATAATCTTTTATGCATTAAGCATGCCCATGCTGATCAGCTTCAAGGTACATTCAAAGATTATCTATCGTTTATTCATGCTATTTATAATGATCGTGAATTGATTAAAAGAAAATACCAAATTGATATTGAAGAAATACTTAATCATCCTTTTTTTAATACGGATGGAATATCAGGCAAAGAAACATCCACCGAAGAAAAAGATAATAAAGTAGAAACTCTCGATGGACAAACATTATTAGACATTTTCCGCAGCGCAAATGAGCGTGGTATAAGCGCTGTACAAGAATATGAAGACAGAATCGATGACATGTTACTCACGTTAAATCAGCTGATTGAAGATGATCCAACCAATATTGCAAACAGGTTGGATAGAGCTTACCTTAATCGAAAAAAAAATAATTATGCTGGCGCGCTGACAGATTACCAATATGTACTGCATCACGATCCCGAAAATGCTAGAGCGATAAGTGGCATCGAAAAATGTAAATCCATGCTACCAGCAGAGGCACTCAGCAAAGAGAGGCGATTTAATTTTTAAACAAAACTGGCAAAATCAGCTGCAAATTTAACCGGATTAAATTCGATGACTTCAAAGTCAGCAATGTGCTGCGTATAAAATGGATCGTGTTTGATAATTTCATCTAATTGTTCACGGTTTTTTAACTGCGACAAGATGATGCCGCCTGTTCTTGGATTGCAAGGACCGGATGCGATAAAATAATGGTTACGGTATCCTTCATCTAAATAAGCGCGGTGTTCCGCAAGAACGGCGTCAACTCGTTCCAATGGCTTTTTGTACTTGATGACAACTACAAACATAAAAACCTCTTTTCATTTTTACTGCAACATATACGTTTCGTATTGCAGGTTGTTAAACGCATGGTTAAGCAACAAGAAGCTGAAGATGACTGTCGTGAGCAAACTCGCGACCAGTCCATAACCGTAATAATAAAAACCAAGCTTGATGCTGAGCCAGGTAAAGAAAGCGTTGCTTATCATAAAGAAAAAAGTGAGAAAAAGCGCGTGATTAATTTTATCTAAATAAAAAACAATATCGAGCGCTGCCCAAAAAATAACGTTTAAGGTCGCCCCCAATAAACAAATGCAAAACAACGGGAAATAAGCCGTTGATATCCCTAACCAAACAAAAAAAGCGCTAACTGCGGTCACACCTAAAACCAGTATGTAAGTTTCAGCTTTAGTAACACCATAGATGGCTGTTTTTCCGGCAAATAATAAACGCCTATAGGCACCTTGAATGCCAGCCAATGTACTTTGTGCATTAATTTTTTTATAAAGATTAATATGCGCATCTTCATATTCGGTTTCCATGTGCAACAAAAAAATGGTCATGCCAGGTACTACCGCTAAATAAGCAAGAAAAATAGGGGTATCGTAGACAATGGATTCATTAAGACCACCTATCACCGTGCTGCCCGTAACGGGGCTATACCAAAAAATGAATTTATCTATCCAAATGCCAATATTGTAAAAAAGCCCGGTGAAAAATAAGGCATGCTTGGTATTTTTTAAACGGAAGAAATCGTAATTTACTAATTCTTCGGTTGGATAAAAGCGATAAATTGCGTAGATCAAAATCATCAACAATAAAAATTGTCCTGATAAGAAACTCAACAACAAACCTCGTAGGCCATAAGTATGTAAGAAATAACCAAGCAAAATGGCAAGCAAAAAGTTACTTAAAAAAGCCACAAAGATGGTTTTGTATGCTAGCAAACCAGATAATACACTGGTCGTGACCCACACCATGCTAAGAATGATAAAAGAAGAAATAATGATGAGTTTTAATTCTTCATGAACATCGGGAAGTAAAAAATGAGTAAGAATAGCAGCACTCACACCACCGACACCCATCACAAATGAATAAAGACTATTTAAACTAGGCACCAGTTGATTTTGTCTATTCAAAAATCCTTCATCTGCGATGTAGCGAGTATACGTGTGTTGAAATACAGAACTAAAAATCAAGCTACCTGCAATTAAATACACTACGATAACTTGAAATTGATGGGCGATATCAAATGAAACATGATGCCATTTTGCAAAGAGAGACAAAACTAATATGGTTAATATCGCTAATAACCATGGACCGGATGCAACGAGACCCGCATAACCATAGGCGCCTAATAATCCCGTGTAATTATTTTTAGATAAAAATTTTCTTAATTCAAAACCTATCCCTGCCATTGCTCGAGTGCCTTATCATAAATTTGTTGATAACTATCAAGAAATTGTTTTTCGCTATAAAAGCGTTTTACTCTCTCTCTTGCAACGCGCTGCGCTGCTTGCCAACGCGGCGTATCTTGTAATAACGTGATGATACCTTGCGCTAATGCTTCAGCATTTGCAATTTCCACCACAATGCCACTCGCACCTAATGCTTTATCTTCCTCAGATTTTCCATAAATTAATTCGGCACAAGCACCCACATTGGTGACAACAGCTGGAATACCAGCCGCGTAACCTTCGAGTATCACCAAGGGCAATCCTTCACTAATTGAGCTTAATGCCACTAAATCAACTTGCGGTAACACTTCATTCATTTTTTGCATGCCTTTGAAATGGACATGATCACGTAAAAAAAGAACATCAACTAAATCTTGGCATTCTGTGGCATAATTTTTGTCTTCATCCATTGGACCCACAATCCACGCTTGTGCATTTGGAATACGTTCTCGAATCACAACCATGGAGCGGATAAAATTTTTGATATCTTTAATCGGTACCACGCGACCTATCAATGCAATAACAGGCTTATCCGCAGAGGGAGATGATTTCGCCGGCGCTATTTTTTCATCAAAAGACACACCATTCGGGATGATGATGGATCGATCAGCTTCAGCACCATCTTGAATTTGCTGCTGCTGATAGGCGCTAAATAAACTAATGATGGGATCTGCAGCAGCGTAGCAAAACCGTGCCAGCACTTCAAAAAAACTTACCCAGATGTCAGTCAAATATTGTTTCGTGAGCGCACTACGTTGTTCGAATTCATTACCAATGGCAACCCATTGCGTGATCAAATCAATGCGACGTTCCTTCACATAAATACCATGCTCAGTCAAAATAAATGGATAATGATATTCATGATGCATCAACGAACCCAAATAACCCGCATAACCTGTCGAGACACTGTGAATAACACGCGTTTTTGGCGCGTTTTTCACAATGTTTGACAACTGCCACATGGGTAAGTGCATATTGCGTATCGACCAAAAATAATCGACAAAGGTAATATCAGGACATTTTTTTTCATAATTTTTTATAATAAAATCCCATGACAAACGACTATACAGAAAATCATCGGCAGAAATGCCTTTCTTGCAAACCAATGTATCTTTTAATTGTTCGCCGAGCGCACTAAATTCAGCTGTAGAATTAGATTTGAAATGTTGATGCATGTCGACAACATCGTCAAATGTTTTTTCCGCTGGCTGCACTTCATGCGGATTTGATTCTAAATTATCAAATAAATAATGCGTCTCTAAATGAACTAAATTCTTTGGAAAAGTATAATGAGGCTTGCCATAATCGTCTCGCGATCCACCTAAAAAAATCACAGCAAAACGGTATTGCGAAAAATGCGTTATTAAATGATAAACCCAACTTGATACGCCACCAATCACAAAGGGGAAAGTGCCTTCTAACAACAAGGTGATATCGGCATCCGCTGAAGTAGGATAATTTTCATTCATCGCTCTGCCCCCAAAAACTCATAATATCCGCCCTAATTTGCATGCTGACGCCAATTCGATTGGATGCGAATAACGTTTTAATGGCAGAAAAATTACGTTGATAAAAGTAAACTTCTGCTAAATAAGGCAAAATACGCGTTCTTCCTGCTCCATTTGTAATGGCATCAGTAAAGAACTGTAGCGCTTCGTCATATTTTTTTTGTTTACAAGAAATTCGACCCAACAAAAACAATAAATCGTGATCCTCAACAAAATAATTGAGCGCTTGCTTTGCATAGTGATAAGATTTTTGTAACACAAAATCAACAAGGCTCGTTTCCACTAAATTTCGATAAACCAATTCCCAATATTGAAAGGCAAGCCAACTCGCTATTTTTGATTTTTCTTGTTCTGTTTCTGCTTGCTGCAATAATTGCAAGGACTTATTAATTTCGACAATAAACAATTTTTCTTGCTTACTTATCACATAAAAAGCGAGTAGCCGTAATTCATCAACCGTATCTGGAAGTATCGTTCGCACCAAATGATTAATCTTATTGGGTGCCATTGTACTTAATGTTTTCAGCGCATTAATTCGTGTGCCCAATGAAAACTGCGATGACAGCAGATGTATCCGCAAACCACCAATGCCATATCGATCACGGATTTGTTTGTTAGGATAAGTCAAAGCAACTTCTTGTATTGGATGCAGCTGTACACCATGTTGCGACTTATACAGCCGACGCATGATGAATAGACTTGCGATGATTCCGAAAAAAGGAACAAATAAACATAAAACAAAAATCATGAATCTAATTTCGTTATTATAATAATGATATTTTGATTTAAATTGATCAATTGCAATAATGATAGAACCGCTTGCAAAAATATTAACTGAGATAGGAATTATCCAGCCACTGTGATGGTGCAGTAAAACGAGCGCCATTAACTGTAAGGCTATTCCTAAAATGAGATAAAAACTAAATATTATAATCATTAGTAAATAAATCTGCTAAAAGTAAAAACACATCGGGATAAGTCGATAATTGGCGATGCTGTACGAAAATAATTTTTTCTCCCAACGTCACTCCTTCTTGTGCTAGTAATGCCAATTGAATTCGTTGTATATAGCCAGTAATCATGCTGCGTTCAGCAAGTGGCATGAGAAGAAAAATAATCGTGTCTTCCCCATGCGTTGTCTCCCAAATAATATCCAGCGCTCGTTTTTCTTGGCAAAGAAAAAAGATGATATCTTTTCGTTGTTCGCTTGGTTTTAAATAAAAGGCGACAACTGAGCTATCAATTGCAGCAATTTGTGTAAGATGTTTCATCTTAAACAATTCGCTAGCAAACATCGATGGACAATCCGGATAGAGTGCTTGTACCTGAACAGCTTTTTCTGCCGCCCATTCTTCATCTGCAATATAGGCCAATAACAAACTCAATTTTTTTAGTGTTTCTTCATTTAATGCGATAAAGGGAATATCGCGAATAACCAGTATGGCAAGCAAGTGCTCATCGGATGTTTCCATTGGTACCACCGCTAAATAAGCACTGGTAACGTTCGCATCTAACCTATTCACCGCCACATAAGCTGTATGATGTTTTTTCAAACAACGCTTAATTAAAACATCTTCCACTAGTAATGGTTCATCACTGCCCACATGCGCAATGGCTTTGGTCTGCCAATGTGTTTTGTCACGTTTATATAATCCAGCCTCATTAAATCCCGCATCACTGGCCAATAAATTTAGATAAGCCGTTGCCACTTCCTTGTCAAATTTATGCGTTGTTTTCATCAATAAATGACGTAACTCCAAAAAAGATTGGCGTAACGTTGCAGGTTTTACAATCAGCGATTCTTCTAAACGATCGTGTGATAAACGCAACACACCGTAGGCACGTGATAACGATTCCAAACGCGTATCAAGATAGTTAGTTTTTTGCGTTAAGCTGAACTGACGACGCTCCCACATCGCATGAAATTCGCCACATATCATCGTCAACGTGATGCCGCCCAACAACCAAAGTTGATATGAATTCCAAGTAAATTGCGCAATGCGTATGGTAAAAAGCATGGTCAACACGATCAGCGTTATTGCAATCGCACCAAATAAACGACCGTGACGCAATGCAATTAACACAGGTATCAGCAACAGCCAGGGAAAGGTGGCATGGAGAAATAAAGGGTCTTCAGGTCTTAGCCAAAAACCCAGTATCAATGCACCGACTGTCAGCACTATCGTTTCAATATAAGTTTGTGCTTTGCTACTTAGCATCGTCTCACCATTTTAAAATCAATACTATGCAACATAGCATTGATCAAAGTAATAGCAACTTCGCTTAGCGCCGTACGACTACCACCGCTTTTACTACCAACGGCACTCCATTCCACGATGCCAGCACGAAGATTAACCATATCAATATTCACGCCAATAGCCGGTTCGCCATCTAATCCCACTTTATAATTCCATTCAGTCACACTACCAATGAAAGCATAAGAGAAACCTTGCTCTCGTGCCCACGCTAACATCTTTGCACGTGGAATGGTTGGCTTTACACCTGGTATCAAGGAAGGTTTCGTCATTTTGCTTGGGTAGGAAGCCACATAACGCATGCCTTTCGTGCGCAACAAATCGGTGAGTATCGCAGTCGCTCGTTCATCGGCTTGTGGTGTTTCGGTCATATTCGTAAATGGCAACACGACAACGGGTTGCGCTAAACACAGTCGCACATAATTACTATGATTGACTTGCATGCTGGTGCAACCGGACAATAAAAATAAGCCCAGAAAAGCAAAGATGAGAGAGGTAAGCGAATGTTTTTTGAGTCCTAACATGGAAAGCTCCTTTTCCTATAACTAATAAGATTAATCGTATTTGAATAACATACCAACAACAATCTGCATTTTTTAAAAGTAAAGTTCATAGCGCGCACCAAATAAAAAGTTACTTGCAGCTGAGCCCTTCGTTGTTGTTGATCGCGTGTAATAGAATGCTAATTTATCGCGACCAATCACACTGCCGGCAATACCCACATCAATATCAGGACCCGTACCTGCCGTTGAATCATACAAGACACCAAGATTCGCATAAGGGCGAAAATCGTGAGTGTAATTGTCATGTAATGAGTCACCAAAACTGAAATGGAATTCCACTTGCCAGAAATTTTTTGAAATCAATGAAACAGGAATAGGCGCAATGTTTGTCGGAAAAATTTTAAGGACGCGACCCTGCAACAAGCTATTTAAGCTATTAAAACGATCAATGTTGGCGCTCAAACCCACCGTAAAATCGGGATAATCAACCCACAATTTATGTTCCGCCGCTGCACTGACGACATAACCACTACCAAGCGAGGTGCGATCCTGTAGATAATAATTGTCGAGCTCTAAACTGCCCATAAATTTATCACGCACGGTCATGTCATAATCAGCTTCAACAATGACATCATCTTGACTACCCGCAACCAACATAAATACTGACAACAGCGAACGCCGGTTGTAATCCAGCGTACCCACCAATTTTAATTTACTTGTCCAGAAATAATCACCTCTGATTTCTGCATTGTAACTATTGTAAAGTGCACGGTGCTCACCCACATCGAAACGTAAATGACTACGCTCCGTATCACGCGCTAGTATGATGCCAGCGATTTTTTCAACATAAGAATGACTGGCCAAATCACCAATGTTATTTGTTTTTGGATCCCAAATACTGGCATAGGGCTTCACATTCCACGCGTAATCGATAAATAATTTTGCATTCAATAAAGCACGCGGTCCTTGCAAAGATCCGAATTGTTCGTATTCGCTACCAACGACCACATCGTCTGCCGTTGTCAACATCAAATCAGTCATTTCTTTATAACTTTCTGCATCGCGACTGCGTGTTGCGCCTTCATAAGCAAGTTGTTGTGCCAGTGGAATCTCACCCATTTGTTGCGCTGCAACGACTGCATCTTTGCGCGGTATCACGGGCGCCATGGTTGTTAACATATTCAATAAAGTACCTTGATCATTACGCATGATGGCGACTTTGAATGTCGCATAAGCGGGTGGATCATCCGCATAATAATAAGCCAGCAAATAGGCAGCTAACTCAAAATTATTTTGTCCGATGGACCAATTCAGCAATACATCGGCAGCAGACGTCGAATCATTATGTTGCGCAAGATAAGCCGCGACAGGATAGCCAATTTGTGTTGGCGCAAAATAATTGGCAAGGCTTGCAAAAGCACTCCAAAAATCAAGATCACTCGCATCGTGCTGTGGCACTTCTGCTTGCATATAAAACCACAACGCCTGACGGCTGATAAAAGCGGATTTACTGTAAAATAAGCTATCAAGTGCATCGGTGTAGCGGATATTCCAATCGAAATCGTTAGAAGAAGTATTGCGCTGCAATTGATACACCTTTAAAGCAGGATAAGGTTCATCGAGTAACATAAATGCTTTAGCATAAGCCGTCGCCCAGTTGTGCGTCGTCCCTGCTTTTGCTTGCCAATAAGATAACGCCACTTGAAAATATTGCGGTTGTTGTTCTTTGGTATACAAACTAAGTTGTGCCTGCAAAAAATTAAGATAAGCAAGTGGCAACACGCGATTGCGTGGATATTTAAGTACTGCATTTAACAAATATAATCGCGCTGCTTTTGGTTCCCCAGAAAATTGTAATAACAATGCTTGACCATTCCAATAATCCGATTCGGATTCCAATTTGTGCCTTACCGTTAACGACATTGGTGTGTGATAGAGTGAGGCGAGCGCTCCCCAATCCCGTAACTCGGGTGCAATCGATGCTGCAACTAAAAAGCCTTCAATACTCTGAAAACGACGCCATGCATATAAAGCAAATTTTAATGTTTGTCGCTCCGCCGACTTTGGTTGCAGCAATATCAATCGTCTTATGTCTTCCGCAACATCACCATGTAACTGATACAATTTTAAATAAGCATAACGGCTGGTTTTATCTTCGCCCAATAACCAAGCCAGTCGTGCCTCAGTTTGCCAAAATCGTAAATTATGTATTTTGTTTTGATGAGGAACCATTTTCATTTTATTCAGCGCACGCTGTGGTCGCGCATGACCATATTCAATCTGCGCCATGCGTAATGCTAACGGTGCCGTTAATCCATATTTTTTTTCTATGACATCCAATATATTTAATTCGTGACGACTTTCACCTAAATTACGGTATATATGTGCGATGTGTCTCACAAAAAGCAACCGCGGTTGCTTTTTATTTGATTGCTGCAAAAATTGTATGGCACGATTTGGATCGCCGATTTGATCATAAGCATCGGCTAATGTATTCATCACGGCAACATTGGTTGGATCACGCTGATATTCAAATTCCAGCAAGGGAATAAGGCTATCGTAACGTCTTAATTGTGTTGCCAGTTTCAGTGCGGGTGGAAAATACTGTAGTTGATTATCATTGCGGATGAGATAAATATATTGTTCCAATGCGTCATCAGCGCGGTTAGTCCACAGTGCTGTCTGTGCTAAACGTTCTCGCCAAACAATGGAATGTGGATTGTGTTTAACGGCACCCAACGATAATGCATAAGCATCTTCGACATTGCCGCCATAGATAAATGTTTGGTAAGCCAGTTCAAAAGTTTTTTCATCATAGTGCGCAAGCGCAAGCGGACTTTTTTGTTGATTAGCAGGAGGAGCCACGTCAGGAAGAAAAATCATGCCTTCATCGGCAAGACTGATCGCCGTTGCAAGAGCCAAAATCAGCATGATGGATGCTGCGAAGATATATTTCATGGTCTCACCACTCCATGCATGAGTAACGCACGTTTAATATAAATTTGCGCAACCTCCGGATGACCTGCAGCCAATGCGTATTGCGTAATAAACACTAACATCGCATGGGTATTTGTTACTTCCGGCGGTAACAACTTAATCAATGCGATTCCCTCATTGAGCAAACCACCGGCTTCATAAGCTTTTAATGCTGCCATCACATCGTTACGCTTCATCACCAACAACGTCTCATATCGATAAGCGAGCATGTAATATTCTGCACACACTGCATATTGACTACTTTCTAAAGCAACGCGCGCAATGTCTCTTAACAAATTCGCATCATGTATGTCTTGCAAGCGCTGATAAAATGACAGCGCTATCCGCGGTTGATTGATGCTTAATGCCATGCTTGCCATGTCTTGCAATTGTTGCTGAGTCAACGGCACATCACGGAATTGCACGACTTCTAGACGCAGTGCAGCAAAAGCCTGATTACGTTTCACCCCGAGCGGTAGTTGATAAGCTTCGGTGTAATGTAATTGAAAACGCAGCAAGCGTGTTTCAACCAGATAATTCGGCTGTGCGGCTAGCCAATTAATTTCTTTTTCGGCGGATGACCAGTGATAAAGACCAATTAACTGCTGCGCCATTGCAATGTGCAACATTGCATCGTTAGGATGACGCTGCAGTAATTGTGTGAGATAAAAAAGCACGATGGGTTGTGGATCCGTTGCATTCAACACCTGATGCCGTATGGTCTTCGCTGGATAAAGCAAGACACAAATAAAAAGCGTGCTGATAATAAAGAGACTGATAAACCATCTCGATAATAAGCGATCGCCTTCCATGTTAATGTCGACAGGTGATTCGTAAGTCATCGCTATCCTTGGCTGATAACTGATATGTCATTAAATTTCCTGGCTTTCCCACATTCTTCAACTCAGCAAAATGGTGTTTCACCGTGCAATTTGCTGCATTGCCCAAGGTCCATTGCAACGACAAATTGCCACGTAAACGCATGGTGATGCCATCGGCTGTTCGCTGAAAAACAGTGACGATGCCATTCGCTGAAGCTAAATAAGGCAATGTACTTTCTTGTTGATTAAAATAAAGTAGTGCTTCGGTGGCAGGGCCTAAATGCAAATAATAGGAATCATTAATGCGCGTATAACCAATGAGATTTTGACTACGCGCTAAATCCGGATAACCCATGGTCACTGGCACACGCACTTCTCGCATCACACCTTGCGAGCGAATTTGATAGCCGCCATTTACCAGCGCAATGCTCGTTGCTCGCGCATCAAGGACGCGTGAAAAATAATCTGATGCATAGACATTCATCACTGGCTGCGATAATGCATAATCATAAACTTTGTGCAGTGCAACCAACGACGCTAATTTTGAAGCAGAATAAAAATGATAATAAATATCGATAGGTTTAAAACGATGCGGACTATCCGTTAACTGAAATGTTTGCACTACTCGCTCAAAACCGTAAAAAGGACCACCCCAGCCATTGGTATAATATTCTTCATTATCCATGGGCGCATACACCTGCACGTAATTACCTTGCTGTCTGCTGTTTGCGCCAATCGCGGTTAATGATGGCAGCGTATTATCAATGTAAACATCACCGCCATTTAAATTACCAACACCCGCGCGATACGTGTTCGCCATATCCACTAGTTCAGGATTAGCATAACCAGACCACAACAACATGCGTACCGGTTTATGTTTCGGTGCTAAATATTGATTGATGTAGGCAATCGATCCACCAATTTCCGTCCAAGAATCGAAATGATAATGCGGGATCGGTAAATTATAAATTCCAGACTTCATAGCCGTTCGCACTTTTACCCAATCAAAAGGATGGGAAAACGTATGCGTCGCCACTTCCACCCAAGGCAGTGCAAAAATTTTTCGCGCAATTTTGACTAATAAAGGAGAAAGTTTCGGATACAAACCATAGGGCGCAATATCGCCCGTGATGACAGACACCGTAGTTGGAACACGATACACCTTGAGAATTTTATTAAATAATTCTTCCGCCGCAAAATTACCACCACGCCACTCGGCACGACTGACAAATCCATCACCATCGATGTGAATGAACATGAGACGACGACCATTTTCAGTCGTTGAATCCGGTGTTGGAAATTGTTTTAAACGCAAGGCTTGTGTTAACAAGGTCAGCGGATTCAATACCCAAAAATTACTTTGATTAGGCATTTCAAGAACCGCATAGGGATCGAGTGCATAACCGCCCCAAGGTGTAATTGCCACTGCATCTTCAATACGATTATTTTCGCCACTCAATTGCAATAAAACACGGCTATCTTTTGCTTTCATATCGGCAAATTCGAAACGATTAGGATGCACTGCGATTTCATAATTCATGATACTTTTGTCAAGTTGTGAAATGTGTATTGATTTCGGCGTGTCACTGGTTTCATCTGGCATGGTGATACCAAATGGCGCGAGTGTTTTTGTCGTCGTCTCAAAACCAAAACCACTCATGAATAAAATGGGAATATGTTGACTCAATCGTTTGACCAAAAAAGCTTGTAAAGCCGCACGTTTTTTATCCGTCAATGGATAGGCCCACACAATTATTCCGGCGTAATTATCCGGCGAAAAATTATCGGGAAGTGCGGCATTGGCATCATGGTATTCCGCTACATAACCTAAATAATTGAGCGGTAAATCAAGCAAGATAAAGGCCGAGGCATCAAAAGTGCTTGAGCTATTATCCATGGTATAGAGCACAAAAATTTTGCGATTAATGGGTTGCACACTGCCCACACCTAAGGTTTGCAAACGACCATCTGCTACCCACGGCACCATATTCAATGCCATGATTTTTTGTGCGACTTGCAACGCTTCAAGGTGTTCACTCGGCGGTAAATAATCGATGACAATGACAGGTAATCCCAGTTGCTGCACCTTGGTCAACTCACCTAAAAGATCAGCGCGACTACTTGCTGAAACCGGCTCATATTTTTGTTTGGCTTCGTTCCAACCCGCAAACAAAGATTCGGCAGCAACAGCATAAATGTCATCTTTGACTGCAGGAATAAAGGGAAAACCACGGTTTAAAATGAGTTTTGCTTGTGGGTATTTTGTTTTAATCGACTGAATAAGCTTAATTAAGCCGGCAATTTGATTTGTTTCAGCAGATTTACCATGTACTGCCAATAAATAAGAATCAAGAGTATCCAGAAAAAAACCACGATAACCTTTTTCCCACAATGGCGTGATGATATGGTCCAGAAAAAAAGTTTGCCATGCTGTTTGCGTTTGATCGATGACTGCTGCATGCCACGTTGCATTTCGACCCAATATCCATTGCGGCAAAATTTCTTTGCGATAGGGAGAACTGTCATCGACTTCACCAACAGTGACATAAGCGAATAATTGATGCTGCGCGCTATTGTATTTGCGAGGATCAACACCTGCTTCAGGATCAATCACGGCAACATCATAAGCCTGCAATTGATTCAGTGGCGGCGTTTCTCCATAAAAAAAAGCGACCGATGGCAATGCTGCGATTGCTTGTAAGGGAGCAACAAACAATAAGATTACTAAAATGTTTGCCATGAATCTCATCATCGTGATTCGCATAACACTCCATCTAAGTCATCCATTACTCATGCGAGTATGCAACATTTCATTTGTGATTAAAATGCCTATATCACTCATGGAGATGGCAAGCGTTTTTTGAGTGTCAGCCGCAAACTTTCCGCGAGTTCTTGCACCAATGCATCATCTTCTCCTTCCACCATGATGCGTATCACCGGTTCTGTTCCCGAGTAACGCAATAATACCCGTCCCCGTTTGCCAAGCTTCAATTTGGCTGCTTGTAGCGCTTTCGCAATATCTGCTTCTTCCAATGAAAGTTGCTTGCCATGATGCGGCACATTCAATAAACGCTGCGGAATTTTTTTCATGCCTTTTTTCAACTCATGCAAGGTGATGCCCGTCACATGTATCGCTTCCAATACTTGTAATGCAGCAATAATGCCATCGTCAGTCGTTGTCACCGGCAAATAAATGATATGACCCGATGATTCACCACCCAACAGCCAATGATGTTTCATTAAGCCTTGAATAACATTTTGATCACCCACTGGCACTCGCACAAAAGGAACATCCATGTCAGCTAAAGCGAGCTCAAGTCCAAGATTACTCATGTGGGTTCCAACCACGCCACCACTGAAACGCTGCGATGCAATTAAGCCTTTGGCAATAATATAGATGAGCTCATCGCCATCAAGAATTTCGCCGAGATGATCAACCATAATCACGCGATCACCATCGCCATCAAAGGCGATACCAATATCTGCTTTTTCCTGAAGGACGCGTTGCTGCACCACTTGTGGATGATTAGAACCACAATTGGCATTGATATTTAAGCCATCGGGAACTGCGCCGATTTCAATGACGTTTGCACCCAGTTCACGAAACACATGCGGCGCAATGTGATAAGTCGCGCCGTTTGCACAATCCACGACTATCTTTAAGTGCTTAAGATTGGTGTGATGCGGTACTGCACTTTTACAAAATTCAATATAACGTGCTTGTGCATCATCCACTCGCCGCGCTTTACCAAGCTTGCTGGAACTTGCGGTTTTCATCACTTGCTGCAATGCATTTTCTATTGCTTGCTCAAATGTGTCTGATAATTTATAGCCATCGGATGAGAAAAATTTAATGCCATTATCTTCATATGGATTATGCGAAGCACTGATGACGATGCCCAATTGAGCACGTAAGGTTCGCGTTAAATAAGCAATGGCTGACGTAGGAATAGGACCTAACAAATACGTATCACTACCCGCCGCAGAAAGCCCCGCTTCCAATGCCGATTCAATCATGTAGCCCGAAATGCGCGTATCTTTTCCTATCAACACTTTGGTCGGCTCATTCGTCGCCGTGAGCACACTACCCACTGCCCAACCAATTTTCAGCACAAAATCAGCGGTGATGGGAAATTCACCCACGCGGCCACGTATGCCATCGGTACCAAAAAATTTTCGACTCGTCTTCATCAGGCATCATCCTTTGCTGCGAGCAGCATCCATGTTGCAACTATCGTATCCGGGTTGAGCGACAAACATTGTATGCCTTGCTGCATTAGCCATAAGGCAAAATCCGGGTAATCTGATGGTCCCTGACCACAAATTCCTATGTATTTTCCTTGGCGATTACACTCAGCAATCACTGTGTGCAATAATTTTTTCACGGCCGCATTACGTTCATCAAATAAAGGGGCGACTAAACTTGAGTCACGATCTAAACCCAGTGTCAGCTGCGTTAAATCATTTGAGCCTATGGAATAACCATCAACATAAGGCAAAAATTCCGCCGCCAATAACACATTCGATGGCAGTTCACACATCATGTAAATTTTCAAACCTTGCTTGCCACGCTTTAATCCCTGCTTTTCAAGCAGCGCAATGACAGCGCGTAATTCGGCAACGGTACGGACGAAGGGAATCATCAGTTGCGCATTATGCAAACCCATATCATCACGCATACGCTTAAACGCTTTGCATTCCAAAGCAAAAGCGTCACGAAATGAATCCGATGTGTAGCGTGATGCACCACGAAAACCAAGCATAGGATTTTCTTCTTTCGGTTCGAAGAGTTGTCCACCCAAAAGATTGGCATATTCATTGGTTTTAAAATCAGAAAAGCGATAAATCACTTCTTTGGGATAAAAAGCAGCGGCAATCACTGACATGCCTTCACGTAATTTTTCAATATAAAATTCGACAGGATTTTTGTAGGCAGCTGTTTTCAACAACAATTGTTGTTTGATTTTTTTAGGAAGTGTCGCTACTTTTAATGCAGCATTTGGATGAATACCAATGCTGTTACTGATAATAAATTCGATACGCGCTAATCCAACACCTTCGTTCGGTAAAAATTGATTGGCAAATGCTTTTTCCGGACTGCCAATATTCATGGTGATTTTTATTGGCAACGTTGGCATCTTTTGCACGGCAATTTGCTGCACCGTGTAAGCAAGATCGCCAGCATAAACATGGCCAAGTTGTCCTTCCGCACAAGAAACGGTGATAGGGCTCGCTGATTTAATTTGTTTGGTCGCATTCCCCGTGCCAACCAAGGCGGGTATGCCTAACTCTCTCGCAATGATAGCCGCATGACAAGTACGGCCGCCGCGATTCGTGACAATGGCCGATGCCATTTTCATCGCCGGTTCCCAATCGGGATCCGTCATGTCAGTGATCAACACTTCGCCGCGTTTCATCGCTGACATTTTTTTGGGATCCAACATCACATGCGCTCGACCTTTGCCGATGCGCTGTCCTATGCTTTGACCACTCGCGAGCGTTTTGCCTTGTTGCGTTAAGGTAAAATGTTCGATGACTTGTGTTTTATTTTGTTGACTCGCCACCGTTTCCGGTCGCGCTTGTAAAATATAAAATTGTCCATTGACACCATCTTTAGCCCACTCAATGTCCATGGGTTTTCCATAATGTTTTTCCAGCAGCAACGCCATATTTGCAAGCGTCGTTACTTCTTTATCGGTTAAACAAAAACGTAATCTATCGCATTGCTTAACCGCCACAAGGCGCGTCGACTCGTGTAATACTTTACCGTTGTGATACACCATCTTCACCGCTTTATCACCACATTTTCGCTGCAAAATGGCTAATTTATTTTTTTCTAATGCGGGCTTATACACCAAAAATTCATCGGTATTCATTTGACCTTGAACGATGCCCTCACCCAATCCATACGCTGCAGAAAGCAATATCACTTGATCAAATCCCGATTCGGTATCGAGCGTAAAAATCACACCACTCACGCCTTTATCACTTCTCACCATGGGCTGTACCCCGATGGAGATGGCACATTCGCCATGCTGCAACGGTTGGTCAATGCGATAAGCAATGGCACGACTGGAATAAAGCGAAGCATAAACTGCCTTGATGGCGTGCAACACATTCTTAATGCCTTTCACATTCAAATAAGTATCCTGCGCACCGGCAAAAGAAGCAGTCGCCATGTCTTCATTGATCGCTGAGGAACGTACTGCCACCGGGGTTTGTTGAAATTTGGCATAAGCAAGACGAATTTCTTTTTCCAATTGAGGAAAAAATGGCAGCTGCATAATGTGGCGTTTTATCGCTTGACTCACGTGGTTTAATTGTTTGATGTCATCTTTTTTACGGAGGGTTTTTAGTAATGTTGCAATTTTCTGTTCGAGTTCATCTCTGGCTAAAAAAGCTTTGTAAGCAGCCGTTGTCACCGCAAAACCATCAGGAACATTGATAGGCAGATGCGCTAAGTTTTGTATCATCTCACCAGTCGATGCGTTCTTACCACCGACTTCTTTTACATGCGATAAATTGACGTTTTTGAGATCGACAATGTATTTCATCAACGCTCATCCATGAGTACGACTTATTCATTCTATAGAAACCTGCTGGTCAAATACAGGCTCTAAATAATCAATGATCAGTTGGACGCTGCTGCGTCCTTTGTACTCATTCACATCGAGACGATAAGCTGCTCTGATGGATGCACAGCGATGATTGGGCCATTCGTTGGTATCGATGAAAAAAGCGATCGCATCCAACAACTGTCCCTGATGCATCAACCGCAGCTTTAAATGCTTATCACCCACCAAACGTTGCTCTACGATGCTAAATACACCATCAAACAACGGCTCAGCAAATGCTTGGCCAAAGGGCCCTGCTTCGCGCAACATGATAGCCACCTCGAGTGTGACATCTTGCGATTGCAACTCACCATCACTGAACACCACGTGTTGCAATTGCGCATCGCTTACTTGCGTTGCGACGACTTGATCGAAGACGCTGATAAATTCGTTGAGATGAATTTGCTGCATGGTTAAACCTGCAGCCATTGCATGGCCGCCAAATTTTTGGATGAGATGCGGATGCGTCGCATCAATTAAAGCCAGCACATCGCGAATGTGCAAACCGGCAATGGAGCGCGCTGATCCTTTCACTTCACCCGCTTGCCCCGGCGCAAAAACAATGACAGGCCGATGGAAGCGTTCTTTGATACGCGAAGCAAGAATACCGATGACACCTTGATGCCAAGTCTCATCAAACAAACACAAACCGCGTGGCAAATCCCCTTGTAAACGCGTCGTTAATTGCCGCAACACATCGAATGCTTGTGCTTGCATATCTTGCTCGATGTGTCGACGTTCGAGATTCAATGCATCCAAGCGCTTCGCAATTGCACGTGCCGCCACCGCATCATCACTTAACAAACATTCAATACCGAGTGACATATCATCCAAGCGCCCTGCTGCATTTAAGCGAGCGCCTACGGCAAAACCCAAATCCGCGGCGCGTATCCGGGTAAAATCGCGATCCGCTAATTCCAGTAATGCCACAATGCCAGGCGAGCATTGTCCAGCACGAATGCGACGCAATCCTTGATGCACCAAAATACGATTGTTGTAATCAAGTGCAACCAAATCAGCGACCGTGCCAAGCGCAACCAAATCTAAAAACTGCGACATATTCGGCTGCGGGATGCGCTTTTTCTCAAACCAACCCACACGCTCGAGATGACGGCGTAATGCCAACATCACATAAAAAGCAACCCCGACACCGGCCAAATTTTTGCTGGGAAAAGGATCATGCGGTTGATTCGGATTCACGATGGCATCCGCTGCTGGCAACGTTCCCGCCGCCAAATGATGATCGGTAATGACGACGCGTATTCCCTCCGCTCGTGCTGCATCGACGCCCGCATGATTAGCAATGCCATTATCCACCGTCATGATGACAGCCGGTTGCGAAATTTTCGCAACTGCCACTAATTCTTTGGTAAGCCCATAACCAAAAGCAAAACGATTCGGCACCAGAAATTCCACGTGCTCTGCACCAAAACTTCGCAACGCTCGCACTGAAAGCGCGGTACTGGTCGCGCCATCTGCATCAAAATCGCCGACTATCATTATTTTTTGTCGCTGCATCACTGCATCTGCCAAAATACTCACCGCCGCATCAAGCCCAAGCAATGATTGCGCTGGCAGTAAAGCTTGTAGACTAAGATCCAGTTCATTCGTCGAGGGAACACCTCGCGCTGCATAAATGCGTTGTAGCAAGGGATGTAACGCTGCAAAACGCGCCGCATCGTCTGGTTGATAGTCGCGTCGGATAATGTTTTTTTGCATGTTGTCTACTGTTGTCTATTTTGTTGTGATGCCCGGATGATTTTTTTATTATGCGATTCGGTTGCAAAAACCGCCCACAAACAACAAATAATCCAAAGCAAAATAATGGGAAAAATAAATTTTGCGCTGATGACCACGATGCCTAGCAATATCATCAAAAAACCGCCCCAAAAAGAAGCATATAAAAGGCCAAGCGGTCCAAGAAAAACGCTTAAAATCAAAGCACCTGCGACACTTTTGTAAAGTAAGGGTGTAAGTGTTTTATGTTGCATGATTTCTCTCCATCTTCACGGGATGACAGCTTTTCAACGAATTGCCTGGTAACATAATGAGCGAAACGACAGCTGTCAAATTAATTCCGTTCCGGAGTACCCCATGGCCACTTTCGATTTAGACGAAAACCAATCGCAGTATCAAATCCGTGCTTACACACCAGGCTCCCTGCAAGTAAATGAAAAAATACTGCGACAAAGCGCCATTGTGACGCCAAACCAGCTCATCGAAAATTGGGCACCGCAAACGATAGACGAATTAACCACTGACTCACTCACCCCGCTCATTGTTCTAAAACCCAGCATCTTACTCATCGGCACTGGCAGCAAGATGGTGTTACTGCCGCTCGAACTTTATGGCGACCTGCTTAATCTTGGTATTGGAGTTGAAATCATGGATACCGCTGCCGCCTGCCGTACCTACAATGCACTCTCAGCTGAAAACCGCAACGTCGCTGCTGCTTTAATTATTTTATAATGGCTGCTCTGTTTTTTTTACGCGCCGCGGAAAAATGCGCGCCAATTTAACCCGATTTTCTTTTACCTGCATGATCTCGATGGGATAACCACCAATTAACACAGTGACACCACCGTGCGGCAATGATTCAAGGTATTCCACGATCAAACCGTTCACTGTTCGTGGTCCACGCAATGGCAACTCCCATTGACTACTGCGATTAAATTCACGCACAGTCACCGCACCATCAACGAGATAACTGCCATCGGTTTGATGTTCAATGCGCTTATTGGAATGCAAACTTGACGTAAAATCGCCGACAATTTCTTCGAGTATATCGTTTAAAGTCACCAAGCCATGGATTTCACCGTATTCATCCACCACGAAGGCGATTTTATCTTGGCTATGTTGAAAATAATTCAGCTGCACATTCAGTGGCGTTCCTTCTGGTACAAAATAAGGCTCTTGAAAATAATGCTGCAAAACCGTTTTATCCAATGTCGTTTGAGAAAGTAATAAATGCAGCACATCGTGCGCATACAACACACCAATAATTTGATTGATATTTTCTCGGTAAAACGGAATAAAATTTTGATGATGCTGCTGAATTTGACTAACAATATCAGCAAACGGTTGCTCAAAATCAATGCCGATTATTTCATGCCGCGGTATCATCACATCGCTAACCGTCAACTTACTTAAATCCAAAATACCAAGCAGCATGCTTTGATATTGTCGCGAAATTTTGCCAGCTGTGTCGTAAACCACTGAACGTAATTCTTCACCGGATAAGGGTTCAACTGGTGTGTGGCCGGTGCGTATGTGCAGCAGTCGTAACAAGCCATTCGCAATCGCATTGGCAGACCAAACCAGTGGATACAATATTCGCAAAAGAATCTGCACCGGATAAGCGACTAAACGTGCCACTTGATCTGGATAAAGTGCCGCAAGCGTTTTTGGTGTGATTTCAGCAAAAATCAGCACAACCAATATCACTGCAAATTCAGCAAGAAGTGCGCCTTGGTTACCCCAAAATTGGAAGGCCAATAAGGTGGCAAGCGATGAGGCCAGCATGGTTGCAAAAGTGCTACCAATCAATATCGTGCCGAGCAAGCGATCGGGACGCTTCAGTAAGTGCAGCACTTGTGCCGCATGGCGTTTTTTCATGCGGGCATGATGGCGCAAGCGATAACGATTGACTGCCATTAATCCTGTTTCGGCACAAGCAAAAAAAGCCGCAAGCAAAATTAATAAGAGCAAAATAAAACTAGATAAAATAATTTGAAAGTGATTCAATGCCTGTCCTTAAAGCTGCTATCATCCCGACTGTGTCATCTCGAAGTATACTCTATTCACACCCAAACGCGTCAAACTCGTGTAGAATGCCCACACACAGAAAAGGAGCGATGCTGCTTAAACTATTTCAAAATATTGTTCTATTATAAAAAAAGAGAGACCACCTTAAATGTTTGGCAGCCAAGAAATAATAGCCTTCACTGATCTCGAATGGAGCAGTGAAGACGAACCTCCTCAAAATGAAAATGAAGCAGCAATCGCAGAACCTGCAGATACACTTAATCATTGTGACCGCTACTTACCACTAAAAATCATCACCAGTTATGCGCCAGCAACGGCTGCTGCTTCGCAGCAATCGCTTTTTACTGCGATGAGTCTTGCTGCAGCAAAAAATAAATCAGCCTTTGTTTTTTGGTATACCGTCATTATCACGTTTATTACCGAATTCGAATTTAGTGGTGGGTTTAACCGCGACAATATCCCCGTTATCTGGACCTTGATACAACGAAAAAAACTACCGCCCGATTGGCCACAATTAACTCGTCGGCAATGGGCGTTGGTAATAGCTGCATCCACCCTCCCTATTCTTTGGAATACGAGCTCGGATGATGCCCTATTTTTTTTCACTGCCAATCAAACCTACAAAGATTATGATGCTTCTCAATACTTTGACCGCAACAGTTTTTATGGCGGTGTTGCCGTGTTGGGTACATGCATACTAATCAATACCACACTCTCAACGGGTGTCGAAATCGCGCGTTGGGTCGCCAATCATGTCGCTCATACCAATCCTGTCCTGTCTTTACAGCGTGCCGCTAAAAAAAATACTGCGCCCATGCCGCTGATGTTATTGGTGGGTGGTTTATGCACGCTCTCCGCTTTTGAGGAAGCCATGACCATCTACACAGCGCATAAAGAAAATTTTGAAATCGAAGATGGCTACCCGAGTTATATTCTTTTTTTATTTTCTCTTTTTTCAGCTATCGGCAGCTATTCCACCGAATATCCGATGTGCAAAGAATTTCTGCAAAGTATTCTTCGCTACCTCAGAAAAAATCAACACGATATCCCGGTGATGCTTTACGATTTAAAAAAATGTCTCACCGATATGCCACGGCTGATTGCCTTTTTTAGCTCGACTGGAACAGCGTTGCTGCTAGCTTATTTTCTGCGCGTGTTATACACCGAATTTAATACGAAATTTGCCGAGGACACAAAATTTACCGATGATTATAGCGTCGCTGATTTACCTTACATGCCACAAGTACTGGAAATATTAAGTTGGATATTGGTGGTGCAATATACCATCACCGGCGCCGCCTCTACATTTAGCTTATTTTACCGTTGTACCAACGCAACCCTACGATTAGGCACTTATTTCTGCGATGGTTTAGCTTATCTCAGCACAGCTCTGTATCAGGCCTTATGCGGAATAAAGAAACGAACGACAGATGAAATCGAATTAGAACCGCTAGAAGAAAACGAAGTGCAGCCTTTGCTAGCTGACAGTGATGATGAAGAAGCAGCCACTGCGAATCTTTTTAACGAATCGCTGCAAGGCCAACACGCCACCTTTTTTACAGTAGCAAACATAGCCGGTCCCTCGCACACCTCACGCCATGATCAAGCATCCTTGACAGACGAAGAAGATGAAGATTCTACTCCGCTCAGTCTTTTTGCTATCGAGCGCAGTCAAACCTATTTCTTTTCGTCAACGAAAACTACGCAAATGGCAGAGCAAGCACCACGTCCTATTCCTCGCGCCGCACGCTTGCGCTGCGTGGTCTGCTAAACATTGTTCTCCTCTCTGCTCTTTTTTAGGTATACTCACTGCCGTTTTGTCACTTAACTTTTACTACTGGCTGAGAACGTATGTTTAACCACTTATCTGAACGTTTAAATAAAGTCATCAAAAATCTTACCGGCCAAGGCCGTTTGACTGAAGCGAATATCAAAGACACATTGCGTGACATTCGCATTGCGCTATTAGAAGCCGATGTCGCCTTGCCCGTTGCCAAATCCTTCATTGAGCACATTGAAGCAAAAGCCATTGGCAAAGAAGTCATGGAAAGTTTAAAGCCTGGCGAAGTCCTGATTAAATTAGTTCACGATGAATTAGTCGTGCTCATGGGTGATACCAATGCTGAATTAAATCTCAAAGCACAAGCACCAGCCGTGATTTTAATGGCGGGTTTACAGGGCTCTGGCAAAACCACCACCACCGCTAAATTAGCGCGCTTACTGATACAAACCCTGAAAAAAACCGTGTTACTGGTCAGCGCTGACATCTATCGACCTGCGGCAATAGAGCAATTAGCCATCTTAGCAAAAACAGTGGGCACAGAATTTTTCCCCAGTGCAACGACAGATACACCGTTGCAAATTGTTGAACTCGCCATACAAATGGCAAAAAATAAAGGCATTGATGTTGTCATCATCGATACAGCCGGTCGATTACACATCGATACCACCATGATGACGGAAATCCAGCAATTGCATGCTGCCGTTAATCCTATTGAAACCCTCTTCGTTGTTGACAGCATGACCGGTCAAGATGCCGTGAATACCGCAAAAGCCTTTGACGATGCGCTACCACTCACCGGCATCATTCTCACCAAAGCCGATGGCGATGCGCGCGGCGGCGCTGCTTTATCGATACGTCACATCACCGGCAAGCCCATCAAATTCATTGGTGTTGGCGAAAAAATTGATGCGCTCGAACCCTTCTATCCTGATCGCATGGCTTCGCGCATTTTAGACATGGGCGACATCTTAACGCTGGTCGAACAAGCCGAGCGCAACCTTGATAAAGCAAAAGCAGAGAAATTAGCTAAGAAAATCAAAAAAGGTAAGTCTTTTGATTTAGAAGATTTCCGCGATCAATTAAAGCAAATACATAACATGGGCGGCGTCATGGGCATCATGAGTAAATTGCCCGGCGTCAAACAATTGCCACAAAAAGTGACCGATCAATTTAACGATAAAAAATTGCTTGAAGTGGAAGCCATTATCAACTCCATGACACCCAAAGAACGTCGTTTCCCCGATGTGATTCGCAATTCACAAAAAAGGCGCATTGCGGGCGGCTCAGGCACATCGGTGCAAGCAATCAATCAACTCTTAAAACAATTTTTAATGATGCAAAAAATGATGAAAAAGATGGCGAAAAAAGGTGGCTTGATGAAAATGATGCGTAACATGCAAGGAAAATTTCCCTTTGATGCCGGCTTACCTCATTAAAGTTTGCAAGCGAGAAAAAGTAACGTATAATTCACCACCTTTAATTGCTAATACGACAGATGTCACAGAGGAATTTGAACCATGGTAGTTATTCGTTTGTCCCGCGGCGGAGCAAAAAAACGTCCCTTTTATCATATTGTTGTTGCTGACAAGCGTCGTTCCAGAAACGGCCGCTTCATTGAGCAACTTGGTTACTTCAATCCCATCGCTGCTGGCAAAGATGTGCGTTTGAGCCTTGATATTGAACGCGTGCAGTATTGGATTAGCACCGGTGCACAAGCTTCTGATCGTGTTAAATACTTAGTTAAAAACCACAAAGAAATGACTACCGAAGCAGAAACAACTGGCCAAGCTTAGTCGTTCCGTCTTCTCATGAATAAAGTGGATACGACATACATCACGGTAGGGAAAATTGGCACCACGTATGGTGTCCGTGGTTGGCTTAAAATTCAAACCTACACTGAGCTGAGTGCGCGTATTCTCGACTATACGCCTTGGTATATACAGCAAAATGAGAATGAATGGCGAGTCATCCAGGTAGAAGAAGGCCGCGTGCACGGCAAAAGCATCGTTGCAAAATTTGTCGACGTTAATACGCCTGAAGCGGCTCGTCTTTATATTGGAAAAGACATCGCCATTGTTCGTTCACAATTACCGCAACTCAACATCAATGAATATTACTGGTCAGATTTAGTTGGGCTGAACGTCATCAACAAGGATGGTAGCCTCTTAGGAAAAGTCATCTATATCATGGCAACCGGCTCAAATGATGTGCTGGTGATAAAAAATGATAAAAATAAGGAGCATGCCCTACCCTATCTCAACGAAGTTATCCGCGATATTGATCTTGAGAAGCAAGAAATCCATGTCGATTGGGAGATTTTATAATGTGGTTTGGCATCGTTAGCCTTTTTCCCGAGATGTTCCAAGCACTGAATGCTGGCATTACGGGCAGAGCAATCAAAGATAAATTACTCACGCTCGATCACTGGAATCCGCGTGATTTTACCCTCGATAAACATCAGTCTGTTGATGATCATCCTTACGGTGGTGGACCTGGCATGCTGATGATGGCAGATCCATTAACATCAGCACTGCATACAGCAAAAGCCCATGCGGCAGCAAAAGGCTTGGCGCCACCTGCTGTCATTTATTTATCGCCGCAAGGCAGACAATTTGATCAAAGTGCCGCCGCTGAATTACTGGAGAAGCAGTCGGTCATTTTATTAGCCGGACGCTATGAAGGCATTGATGAGCGCATTATTGAACAAGAAATCGACGAAGAATTGTCGATAGGCGATTACATTTTAACTGGCGGTGAGCTCGCTGCCATGGTCATGATTGATGCCATTACGCGCTTAATTCCAGGCGCACTCGGTGATAAAGATTCTGCTGCTCAAGATTCGTTATCAAATGGTCTCTTAAAATACCCTCAATATACGCGACCTGAATGTTTTGCCGGACTTAACGTGCCAAATGTGTTATTAAGTGGCCATCATCAGCAAATTGAACAATGGCGATTGAAGGCTTCCTTAGGTAAAACTTGGCTGAAACGCCCTGATCTTTTGGCAAAAAAAGGCTTATCTGAGAAAGAAGTAGCCCTATTAACCGAATTTATCGAAGATTTTTTACAATGAACGCTCGAAAAAAACTGTGAATGTGTATAAAATTGCACGACTTCTTAGGGGATGAATAAAATGAGCAACAAAGCAATACAAGCATTAGAAACTGAATTTATGCAAACTGCAAAAAAATTGCCGAATTTTGACGCCGGTGACACCGTGGTTGTGCAGGTCAAAGTAAAAGAAGGCGAACGCGTTCGCTTACAATCCTTCGAAGGCGTAGTCATTGCAAAACGCAATCGTGGCTTTAACTCAGCTTTTACCGTCCGTAAAATTTCGCACGGTGTCGGCGTTGAGCGTGTCTTCCAAAGCTATAGTCCTGCTGTCGACTCCGTCGAAGTCAAACGCCGTGGCCATGTGCGTCGCGCTAAACTCTATTACATGCGCAAATTAAGCGGTCGTGCAGCACGTATCAAAGAAAAGCTAAGCACTAAAACCGGTTCTGCTACGGCAAAAAATAGTTCCGTTGAGTCAGCACAAGAGTCGCAAGATTCGACTGAGTAGTGTATGTCGCTACTCTGGGAAAAATTTATCATTCCCGAGCATGCTGTCATCTCTGAATACATTGTCATCCCCGCGAAGGCGGGGATCCATTTCAACTCCACCTCACGGGTGCATTCAGGATGGATCCCCGCCTTCGCGGGGATGACAATGTATTCAGGAATGACAACCTTACACTGAGCCCGCAATCATGATCCACCCTACCGAACATCAAGCCATCATATCTTCCCCCGTCGGCAAAGTAGGCATGGCATTTGAAAATGCGCAATTAATCCATCTCGATTTACTGCCAGAATCGACGCCACTCAAAGCACCTGACCAACCACACACCAAACAAGTCGCAAACGAATTGGCACAGTATTTCGTCAAGCCATCGCATCGCTTCAACATCGACTTTAAGCTGCAAGGCACGCCTTTCCAATGCCGTGTTTGGCAAGCATTGAGCGCCATTCCACCGGGCGAAACACTCACCTACGGCCAGCTTGCAACAAAACTCGGCACAGCACCGCGTGCCATTGGACAAGCTTGTCGAACTAACCCATTCGTCATTCTCATTCCTTGCCATCGCATCGTTGGCGCTCAAGATATTGGCGGCTACTCCGGTGCTCGCCATGGTTTATGGCTAGACGTCAAAAAATGGTTGTTGCATCACGAATCAGCAATTGAGTTGCGCCAGCAGGCATGATGCTTTTATTCACCCACCTGTCTGACATACAATAGATTGCCAGTTTGTGGATGACACCTAAATCATGTTCGATCACAAAACCATCAGCCATTTTTTAAAACGCACGGTATTGCATGCGGCAAAATGGCCAGCACTTTATTTAATTCTTGGGATGATACTGATTGCGCTTGCTGACATCGATAAAATTTTTCCCATCACTAAATGGAAAAATATTTTTGATCTGACCGATAAGATAGGCAATGTTTTTATTGCGCTTGCAATCACTTCCTTCATTTATCATTTTATTGTTTTGCTTTCTGAGCATTATGAACGGCGATTTGCGCATGACCAAAAAATTGCGGCGGTCATACTCGCAACGTTACGTAAAGGATTGCGTATCATTTTTATTTTGGTGGTATTGAATATCATCATCACCATCTTGGCACCCAGTAAAATGTATTTGCTTGTAGCTAATAATGTCATTAACGCCATCATCATTGGCTCCATTGGTTGGATTGCCATACAAATTTTCTACACAGTAGAAGTCGTCATTTACCAAAATATGATAAGTGGCAGCAGCACGCAAAATTTACGCGCCGTTGCGCTCTATACCAAAACGCACATCATCCGCAATATTGTGACCGTGGTGATAGTCATCATCACAGCAGCCGCTATTTTGATGAGCTTTAGTAGCTTCAGAAATATTGGTATTAGCATTTTAGCTTCAGCCGGTTTTTTAACGGCCATCATCGGACTCGCTGGACAAAAAACACTTTTTTCCCTCTTTTCTGGCTTACAAATTGCACTCTCACAATTGCTTAAAATCGGCGATGTGGTGGTCATTGAAAACATGTCTGGCATCATTGAAGAAATCACTTTCACTTATGTCACATTACGTTTAGGCGATAGACGCCGTTTAGTGGTTCCCATCACCTATTTTATCGACAAACCTTTTGAAAATTGGTCACATGAAGGTCACAGTTTGCGAAGCAGTTTGCACTTCTTCATCGATTACATGTTACCCATCGCACCACTGCGGACAGAACTCGACAACATACTCAAAGCGTCTGCTTACTGGGATGGCACTGCGAGTAAATTACAAGTCGCAAACTTAACTGAACGCGCCGTTGAAATACGCGTTCAAGTGAGCGCTGCCAATGCTGATAATCTCTCTGATTTACGCGCCGAAGTACGCGAAAAAATACTGAATTTCATTCGCGAAAATTACCCTGATCATTTTCCGAAATTGCGTTGTGAGCAATAAATTTTCAAATACGTTTCTCATCCCCCATCCGGAAATCGCCGCTTGAATTGTATATTATAACAATATACAATATTTTAATGGAAGAAATTATGTTAACAGACTGCATAGGCTTCGAGTGGGATGCTTTTAACCGAGATAAAAATTGGAAAAAGCATGCCGTCACAAAATGGGAATGTGAACAGGTATTTTTTAATAAACCGCTTTTATCGTATGAGGATACAAACCATTCTCAAGAAGAAAGAAAAATATATGTGTTAGGAAAAACAGACAAGGAACGTAAGTTATTTATTGCTTTCACTATTAGAGATAGCCTGATACGTGTGATTTCCGCCCGCAGCATGAGTAAAAAGGAGCGAATAATATATGAAAAAACTTAAAAAAATTCCGAAATTCAAATCCACTTCTGCGGAACAAGATTTTTGGCAGCATCATGATGCTGCAGACTATATTGATTGGTCAAAAGCCAAACGTGCTCAGTTTCCAAATTTGAAACCATCAACTAAAACAATTTCTTTACGCTTGCCAGAAAGTCTTTTAAATGAAATTAAGATTTTGGCGAACAAAGAAGATGTGCCTTATCAATCATTGATGAAAATGATACTAGCACAAGGTATAAGAAAGGATCACTCTTAATGCAAAAAGGAGATGTTGATGGGCGATCAAACTGGTAAAGCAAGCGACTTAATCAAACAATATGAAGTTGAAACAAACTCACAACAATTTCCACCACTATCAATACGATGATAATGGTCTCTAGCAAACTCGAATGGCGGTGTTGTACTTGGCTATTTAGAATGTCCAGCAATTCTTGTAACACATCTAATTTTTGATTGAGTGCCATCACCCGATTGGGAATGTCGAGAAATTGTTTGGTCATGACATAATACGGTTCAAGATTAGGATTGCGCCAAAAAAATTCTGGTGCATCGAGGTATTCCATGTTGAGATTAATCGAACTTCTTGCTAAAAATATTTCACCAATGCGTTTGAAAATGGCGCGGCGCGATAGAGAAATAATACCGCGTGTTGCGATTTCTTCTGGCAGATGATTATTTTTTTTGATGACACCTTTAACAGCTTCTTCAAACGCTTCGAGTTTAATTGATTGCGCTAAACCATAAGACATCGCTAATTTAATTTGCGGCTCATTGCCTTCGAGGGTAATCATATCGAGTCGCATGCGATCATGGGTTTCTAACATGGTTTTATCACCATAACGATAATAAAAATGATCCATTTCAATGTTAGCAAGCGGATGAATGGAAAAAGCTTTTACGTAGTCCACTAATTTATCTTCAAAACTTTTTTTAAATCCCCACGATAAAAAACAACCATGATTGAAAAAGAAAATATCGCCTGAGCGTTTGATGTTGGTAACGTGCAATACATCGCGCGAGAGGCGGGTGATGTATCCTTTTCTTTTGAAAAAAGCAGTAAGCGCGACAATATCATAACTTCCAGCAGTGCAGAAGGAGATGCAGCGTAAGTAAGAGCGGAGTAATTTTGCGTTGTCCATCTTATGAAGATACAAGAATCTTTAACGCTCAACAACCTTTGTAATGTGAACTAGCAGGATTTGCTTCAAGTAGTCGTTCAAGTAATTGTTGATTAGGATCATCCTGCTCTTTTATTAACTCTACGGCTGTTTTATTATCAGAATTTTTGATACTGGCACTCGCACCGTTATCCAGCAAATAGTTGATCAAACTAACATCGGCTCTCGCCTTAATGGCAGCATGCAGTGCTGTATCACCATTTGCAGAAAGGACATTAATCTGCTGCTTACAATAAGGCATGATTCTTTTTAACATATCTAATCTATTTTCTATGCAAAATCCATTTAATAAGGTTTCGTTATTAAATTGTTCAATGGGATCCATGATAATAGGCTGAATATTTTGAAATAAGCGCTCGCAGTGTTTATCTATGTCACTTTCAGTCATATCAGCATTCATCATATAACTTAATAATGGGATAACTTCGCTGAGACTAAATTTTTTGTGTTGAAAAAAATCATCATCCATATAAAAAAGTGCGCGCTCATATTCACCTTTTTCCATGAGTACATCGAATTTAGCTACCTTATCTAAAGGTAAGGCATCGACTATTGAAACATAATCAATGCCTGTTGGATTAATCCTGCGCTCAGCCTTTATCATGACTTTCAATTCTTTTAATTTTTCTTTTAAAGATCGTTGCTGAAAAAATACGTGATCTGCCCCTGCTTTTAAATCATCATTTTTGAGTGCCGCTGCTAACATTTGATAAACCCTATCAGGATAATCATTGCTAGGATGATAGCCTGGATCAAATAGCGCTCTTGAAAATTTTTCTCGCACAGTCATTAATACTTCTTTTTTTTCGGGAAAGGATAAAATGATTTCATCCAACTTTTCGATAACACGATTCATAAAAGGAAATATTGGTTGCAGTGGTCCTTTCAATTGGTAATCTGTTTCTAGGCTGACTTGGTAATAATGAATAGGAATATGCAGCGCATCTTCATTACGCGATAAAATAGGTGTTGGTTTAAATCGACTATCCAGTTGTAGCACATACTGACCAAAGGTATTGTTGGGATTGAGTACAGTCGTATCTGACATAACAAGATGAAGATAAGGTTTTTCTTCGCTACTTCGCTTCAAAACGGCCACATCATGTTCTAAACAAATTTCAACGCCGATGGTGATAGGGTCACCCGTAATAGGATGCAAAATGGTATAGGTGGATGCGTGAGTTGGATTTTTTTGGTTGCCTGATTGAAATAGGGCATGCTCATCTTCTTTCGCACTTTCATTTATCGGTATTATTTTATCGTGTCGCCAAATTTTATTCCCATCAAATAGGTAACAAGTATTTCGTATCACATCGAATTCTTGTTGACTCTCTTTATTATTTGCTCTTGATTTTATGATCTCCCTATTTTCCTCAGTAGGCACCTTTACACTAAATTCCTCTTCTTTTTTCTCGACAGAAATAGCATTCGTGTAATAACGTTGTAATCGTTTGACCTCCTCTTCAGCCCAAGCATGGTCAGCGTAATACTGCTGTAATCTTTTAAATCTTTCTTCGCCATGAAAATGTTTTTTTGTCGAGAGCGTACCGCCGACAATTTTTAATTGCGGATATTTTACGGTGAGTGCTTGCATTTTTTCTTTGAAAAGTCTTCTGATATGAGGAGGTAAGCCTTTATCTTGCAGTGCATCAGTAATGCCATATTCACGCCAGGTAACAACCCACATCGCATTCGCTTCTTTGACTTGCATATCTGCGCAAATTGCTTCGATGTGTTGCTCAATTCTTGCAATTTTTTCTGCAGCAGATAATTTTGCATAATCTGAAAAATTTTCTGCATTTTTATTTATATCTAATGCAATGACTGCTACGCGTGATTCAGGTGCGTCAAATGACTGCATCGCCACTCCGCTTATCGTGTTATTTATTATTCTATTATAACCGAATTAGTGGCAAACCCTTTGTTTTTAACAAATTAATGACTTAGCTGCCACTTCATTGCCACGCGCATAGACGGTTTGAGGCTCATAGGGAGCTAGATTTCATCGGCTGAAGTGATTGCATCAGCAGCACCAACAATGTTATTTTACCGCCGAGTCTATTGACCTAAATTCATCAAAAGATTAAGGAATTCTTAACACTTGTGTGATAGCGCGACAACATAATAAAAGTGGTATTTGTAAAGTCGACGAAAGTGCCGCATACAAAAACAAAGAGGTTGTTTATGCAAAGAGCTATTCTAGAACCAGATAAAGGAAAAGAAAAAGCCGTCGTAATCGCAGAGACTGCGCCAGACCAGGAAGATGATCCTGCGCAGTTAGGAATAGAATGTTCGATAAGTTATCTTTTATTTTTAAATCCCGTCAGCACTATCTGCGACCACACTTTTGAAAGTGATCACATAAATAGATGGCTTAAATCAGAATCAACCTGCCCTCTTTGTCGTCATAAAGGTATTAAGTCATCCGACCTAAAATCAAATTCTAAAATCAAAGACAAAGTTATAGAATATTTAATAAAACACCCAGAACAGCGGGTTGCGCAATACTTCGAAACCACGCGTTTAATGCAATTACTAAGTAACTACGAGCCGACTGATGACGCACGGGAAAAAAAACTTGTGCAAATATTTGCTACACGTCCTGAGCAAGTGACACATCCACATGATGTTTTTAATAAAAGAACCATCCTAGACGTATTGTTAGAAAAACAATGTCCTACAACGATAGAAAAATTACTTGCTTTGCCTGGTGTCTGCATAACACTTGGGAGTGAAGAAGGACAGTCTCTCTTTTATGCAGCTGCAAAACAAGATTGGATTAACATCATTAAATTTTTCCTCAATCACACACCAGATGTGTTTATGGAAGCCAAATACAAAGCTATTTTGGAGCAAGCCGACGTTCTTGCAAATGAAGGTAAACACAGCGATGTCATTGTGCTGCTTGAATCGCTAGAGCATAAGTTGGAAAAAATAAGAAGCCAGTTGCTGAAAGGAGACTACATGAAGTCGGCAGAATTCGCTGCAAACATCTATTTCAACTATGGAAAAGCCTCATTAAAATCTTTTTTCGATGAAGCACGATCCCTGATTTGTTTTCATCTATTTAATACGACCCTCCTAATAAACGTTATTGAAAGAGCGCTGGAAAAAGGCGATGACGATTTTATTATGTATTTATATCGACACTCATCAACGAAAACCCCACCAACATTTGACGGAAAAACATTAGTGCACACACTTATGCTTGCTGGTCATGATAGATTAGCGTTACGTGTACTGCGATCTAAAAGACATGATGCTTCTGTTTCTCAAACTATCAGAGCGCCTGCGACAGCACATCTCGGCGAGACACCTCTACATTTAGTTAAGTCTGCTGAGTTATGCAGTCAGTTGCTTGCATTTGGAGCCGATCCTGCTGCCTTATGTAATGCAGGAAACACGCCGTTGATGACTGCTTTGCGGGAAAAACATTCGCGAGCAGTGCATGTGTTAATTGCTGAACGTCCTAATGATCTCAAGGTCAACCAAAAAAATCATCATGGGCAATCTGCACTACATATCGCTGTTTGGAATGTCATTGCAAACAACCGCAATGAAGCGGAGCTGAAAAAAATCCTAGCTCTGCCAGACATTGATGTGAATATTTTAAATAAGAATGGCGAGTCCATTCTCCATTTTGCCGTGCGATCAGGGAATAGAGAGCTGGTCGCTCTTTTACTCGATGTGCCAGGTATGGGTGTTGAAATGCAGTTTCAAGGCTTGACCGCCGAAGATATCGCAAAAAAAGGTGGTGTGTTAAATGGTGAGATGATCGCTTTATTTTATAGTCCAGAACGTAAATTTGATCTCATTAAAAAGTTGTTAGATGATAATCAAAATATGTCTTTGGCTGTGGAGACGCTTGCAACGATTTATCGCCATCATGGTGCAAATGCAATCAATTATCTGCTCGGCAACCTGTTTCTGACATTGCCAAAATCATCCGTATTAAATTTGTGTTGCTGCCAGTTACTCGAGCACATAGCAGATAATGCGTTGCGTAAGAAGAACTATGATTTAGTGATGGCTTTGTATAGCAGCGCAAGAGCGGCAGACTATCAGCCAAGGATAGGAGACAAAACGCTATTACAAATGGCGATTGAGCAAGACAAAGAAGAGTTAGTCAGCACATTACTAAATTTAGACGCTGAAAAATGTGAATTGCATGCAGCAACTACCCGTTGTCAAGCAGGCAGAACAGCACTCCATTTTGCCGCTCAATCCCCAAACAAAAATTATTGTGATTGGTTGCTGACTGCAGGAAGCGATGTGGATGCTATTTGTCGTGAAGGCAGTACAGCTTTATTGCTCGCCGTGAGTGCAGGGAGAACCTGCAATGCACGGGTGTTGCTTAATGCAACATCGTCCAACCAAGAGCAGCTGAGCAACATCAATCAAGCAAATAAGACGGGGCTTACGCCACTGCATGCTGCTGTCCGTAAATCGAGTCTTCGCATGCTTAACTTACTTTTATCTGAACCCACTATCGATGTGAATGTCGTCTTAAATGAAGATGGCATAACACCACTTATCGAAGCTGCGTCTCTCGGCAAAGTAGAATTTGTCGCCGCTCTTCTCATGATGCCAACTATCGATGTTGATGCACGCACAAAAGGAAATTTTTTTGGTAGCAAAACTGCTTATGATTTAGCACGAGCGATGTATCACCAGCGACATAGTGTCGATAACGCGCCCGCTGAGCGTTATCAGCAGGTTATCGCATTACTAGATACACCTGAAATAAGGATGAATACAATCCAGAAACAGTTAGCAGCAAAAGAAGTCGATAGAACGAGTCAACGTCTTGCAGATGTTTATCTTCTACATGGTAAAGATGTCGCACTCTCTCTCCTCATTGAATTGAAAAGTATTTGTCCTGACTTACATTCATCACTTTGCAGCAAATTATTTATTCTTCTTTTTTCTGCGGCTTGGAGAGAACAACAATGGGATTTCATTGTCAGTCTAGCTAAGATGATGCCCGTCAATGATCTGAACCAACCTGTGCATGCCAGCGAAACGTTAGTGCAGCTCATGGTGGCAAAAAAAGCTGTTCCAGCAGCGTTATTAGAACCACTACTAGAAATTGCAGGACTCGAATTAAATTTGCAAAATGCCCAACAAAAGACACCGTTACTTGTTGCGGCAACATCAGGACAACAGCAAAAAACGTATCTACTTGCCGCTGCAAATGTCCATGTTAAAGCTGAAGATAACATGATAACGCTGACGATTGCAGCAAAAGAGGGTTGGCTAGATGTCGTAACAACGATTTTTAATAAACTCGATCCCACCATAGAAGAAAAACCCAAGGCTCAGATTGCACAAGCGATTAAGTTTGCGAAGCTAGCGAAACATGAAAAAGTGGTTGCACTGCTAAATACACCGCAGGTGAAACATGGTTACGCCATCACAGAGTTGAACCAGGGTAATGTCGCAGAAGCAGCTGTGACACTTTCGTGGCTTTATCGCGAACATGGCAACGCTAAACTAAAAATTTTCTTAAATAAATTACAGCGAACGCATGCTAATTCATATGCATCACTTTGCAAACATTTACTTACGCAAATTATTAATCTTGCCATGTGGAATGAACACGATGATTTGATTATCCATCTAGCCACTTTTCTATCTCAAAATGAGCTTAATCAGCCATTAGGCCAAAGCAAATTTTCATTATTGCATCTCGCTGTCAACCGTGGCAGTCACGAGCTCGTCAGTCGCGTACTCAAAATAGAAGGCATTGATGTGAATCTTTACAATGATGCAGGAGAAACACCGCTAGTTGAAGCCATCATGAGACGTTACCCAGAAAAAATAAAAAGGCTACTTGCCCACCCTGATATCGATGTCAATCGGCCATGTCCACCTCATGGGAGAGGAGACGGTATACCCTGCAAAACAGCTGCTAAAATAGCTGAAAAATGTGGCGTTGCATTGATAGCAGATTTATTTCGTGCCCGTGCACTCGTTATCGACATCGCAGCAGGACATTCTGCATTAGAAAAAAAGGCGTTAGCTTTCTTGAGCAAATTAGATCAAGCAACACTGGATGCTGCATTCCATGCAGCAAACGCTGCGAACTGCACACAAGATGAACTTGATCGCGCGCACTTTGTTATCGAGCAAATTCGAGCCTATCGTCTATCGCCACCACCACAACAAGTTGCGCTGAATATCCCTGGCGATGCATTCAACGACCCAGAAAAAATTAAGCAGTATGAACAATTATTTGCAATTGCACGTTATAATCGCATGCAAACCACGGATTCTGCAAAATGGAAGTACGTGCGTAGTGACGATGGATGGGAAGCAAAAATACGCCAAGCATTGAGCACTGCATTCTTAACATCACAACACTCATTATCACCGCAACAAAAACTTATACAATTACATAATGCAAAAAGTTGGAAATTTTTTACCGAACACAAAGACAACCGACACAATTTTAAATTTGGCTCGGTCATCAGTTACTTCCGTCCCATAACGAACACTGAAAAAATACTCGATCATAAAATCAAAAAAAATGAAGTGAAAATTGGGACAAATCATGCAAAGCCGGCATGGTGGCGAATATTTTTCTGCATGAGTCCTTACGTTGAAACGGAAAGAACAAGAAAAAAAGGCAAGAAAAAAATACTATAACACTAAACGAAAAACGAGAACACAATGCATCAACGCTCAGAAATGTTACCTTCCAAAAAAAAAGTCATCACAAAGGATAAAGGAAAAGAAAAGGTAACAGCAGATCAGGGAAAAGAAACCGGTTATAAAAATCGTTTATTCACATCGTTGACTGACAAAATTCATAGAAATGATTTTTTATCGGCAAAAGAACGGCTCGCTTTTGATGAGTTTGCTTTAACAGCAGGACCAAGAAACAAAGCGTTAGCTGTGTGGGATTTGCAATATATTATCCATGCTTGCTTATACCGAGGTGTCGGAGAACAATTAAAATTTTATAAAAAACCCATTACCAATCTACCTGATGATGGCAACACAGCTTCTTCCAGTCATGAAGAAGCGCATTTAATGGTGGACGTGTATGGCGAACATTTTGATTTGACATCAATACTGAAAACATGTCCTGATTTCAGCCAACTCTATCTCCTTCCTCAACACCTTAACACCTATGCTGAGTACTTTAGCGAATCAATTGTTATACGCTCATTGGTTACATTTATGAGCGAGCTTGACCGGCTCGATAAAATTGTTAAAAAGACAAACTTACACGCTGCAGAAAAAATAGCCGTCTATAATTGGACGACAGAATATTATGAAAATATCCAGATTTTATTGAGAGATCACAACTATCCAGCTGATCAAGTAGAAGATGTACAGTGGCTATTGGCAACCATTGCTGTCGTCAGCTGCGGCCTTAATCACTCGACCGGTGATATAAAAACTTGTATTACCGAAAGCAAAAGAAAAGAGTGGTTTAACGAAACCCTCTTTAATGAAAGAAAAGATAATTATATCAATAAAAAGCCGACTGTTAGTCACGGGTTTACTGCTTCGTCCGTTCATAATAAATTTTTTCTATCACAAGGTTTATTTAACAAAGACAAAAAAAATAAAATAATAATCACCCTGAAACAGCCTAAATCACTTCACCCTGCGCTTGTCTATATTGCCGCGCATTCAAAGAACCCTCAAGAACAGGAAATGCTTGCTAACGCTAATCAGCAATTTGTATACATTAGTACGCCTCCCCGAAAAAAACATCCAAAAAACCCAGAGGAAACTCAAAAAGAAGATTTTTGGTTAGCCATTCCAGTGCGATCCATCGATACAGTCAGTGAACACATCTACCAACCGACTCGAACAAAAAAAGGAATGGAGCGAGTTAGAAAAGTCAGCAACAGATTAATGCTTGCTAGTATTCTACATCCTCTCAATATGTATCTCGCCAAACTTGATGGAAAAAATAAGAATGATGCAGAAACGATAACGAATGTTATTACTATTATCAATGATGCTATATCAAAATTAAACGCTCACGATGCCAGCATAAATGAAAAGAAAATTATTAAAAACGCTATCATTTCGATTAAAGATAGCTTAACGAATGTCACAAAAAAAACCAGCCAATTGCTATTGCAAACCATGACAACACTAAAAGAAGTAAAAAGACAACTTCGTGTTTTACCGCTGGTATTTAAGGAAGAAAATAGCAAAGATTCTTCGATGTGTGCTCATCTTAGACTGAGATAGTCGAGAGTATTGGTAAGTCGGCAGCAATTTAAGCTTCTATTAGGCTTGATAAAATGATTCTCATTTATCCTAATTTGCGGCATAATTTTGGCCAATAAGTGTTATTCAATCAAACGAGGATCACAAGAAATGCTAAGGTCACTACTTGGTGAGAAGGAGAATACACCATTCAATTATAAACAAGCCCTTACTATTACCGTACTCACTCAAAAATGCGGTGGCACTATATTTGAAACGTTACCGGCTGAGTTGCTTCAGCATATTTGTATGGTACCTAACCCCAATCCTAGATTAAAAAAAGCCTTACATCATGCCGCCTTTGGTGAGCTCGATGCATTGAAAGCCATGTTAGAAGAAGCAAAGCAAGAAGGCGAAGAAATCCTGAAGTTATTATTACTTCCCACAGAGACAACGGAAACACCAGGCGGTCTGACAGTAAAAAATACCACTCTATTAGAATGCGCTGCCTTAGCGGGTGATCCTGGTGTAGTAGCGATGATTAAGCCTTATTTTTCTGAAGTAAAAGAAGAAAGTAAGGAAGGGATGGAACGCGAGAGGGAAAGACAGCTTGCGCGATGCAAGTGTTGTATTGATGCGATGAAAACGCAACAAGCAGATTCAAAACTTATGTCGAACAAAAACTTCAGACTTGCAGAACTTATGCGGCCCCAACAACACCCAGCTCCGACAGCGAGCTGGTGTGTAATCGGTTAAAATGAAGTTGTCGAAGACCGGCAGCATAATGTGCCGCCGGTACATACCAACATACATCGATAAACCATCGCAATAGTTCTTGATACTGCCAAGTGTTTGAAGTCATTGCCCAGTAACATATATTGTCCTAGTTCAAACTTAATGTGACAGTTACCCATTTTTCTGGTCACAATTTACTGTCAGTTCAAGTTAAGACTGTCAACTTTTTCCTGCCAGATTTTTTTACCATCAAGTAATGTTTGCATCGGTGTGCGTCCGCAGCACATTTTACCTTGATGCGTTCTTTGATGATTGTAATAATCGACCCAATCATCCAAGTCTTTTTGCAATTCGTCAAGCGATTGATAAATTTTTTTACGAAATGCAATTTTATAAAACTCTTCTAAAATGGTTAAATGAAATCGTTCACATATACCATTCGTTTGTGGTGAATATGCTTTCGTTTTCGTGTGAATAATATCATTTAAACCTAAATAAAGTTCATAATCATGCTGCTCAACCTTCCCGCAATATTCTGTACCGCGATCAGTTAGCATTCGCAGAATACCCATGCCATGCGATTCAAATAATGGTAACACACGATCATTAAGTAAATCCGCTGATGTTATAGGTGTTTTCGTTGGATACAATTTGCAGCAAGCTACTTTAGAATAAGTATCTACAAAGGTTTGCTGATAAATGCGGCCAACACCTTTTAATGTTCCCACATAAAATGTATCTTGGGATCCAAGATAACCAGGATGCGCTGTTTCAATTTCGCCGCATGCAACATCATCATCTTTTTTCTTTTCTAATGCTGCTACTTGGGCCTCGGTTAAAACAATGCCTTCTTCAGCCATCTTTTTTTCAAGAACCAACAAGCGTTGTTTTTTATTAGCCAAATTATGTCGCAACCAAACAGAGCGAACTCCGCTTGGCGAAACAAATACGCCGTCTTTGCGCAGCTCATTACTAGTTCTAAGTTGTCCGTGTGTTGGAAAATCAATGGCATATGAAATTATTCTTTGCTCGACAATTTCATCAACACGATTCTCGAAATTAGGTTTACGACGAGTTTTTTCCAGCAATGCTTCAACGCCACCTTGCTCAACTGCTTCTTGATAGCGATAAAAGGTTTCTCTGGAATAGCCCATGATCTTACAGGCCTTAGATACGTTGCCTAATTCTTGCGCTAGATTGATTAATCCAACTTTATTTCTAATAATCTTTTCATTACTATGTAACATGAGGTTATCTCCAAAAGTTTTAATGTTTGCTTAGACACAACCATCAAAACGGATAACCTCAATTTTGTCAACCGAGTGTCACATCAAGTCGGAACTACTTCACATATATGGACTCATCCCTTTTTGGGAAGGATTTTTTAGCTTTTGACAAATTGAGTAAAGATTGCAGTCATATATCCGGCATCAAATGAATCGTTTTTTATATCGATTCGTGCCCCGATGAAATCCGCTCTCTACCTCCTAATCAGCTCATCGGCTTTATATAGCCTCTGTTACAAGCAGGTTTTGGTAGAGCTGGTCTTACCTTTTTGTCATCCGCTTTAATTATCCTCCGCAATCTTCAAGATGATATTGCTTTCTTTTTTACTTCCAAATCGTAGTCAAAGATATTTGGCCACCATAACGAATTAAACTGCTGGCCTATACACCTCTTTATTTTTTAAAAGAGCCAACACAATTCGCGCATTTTTATTGGCAACTGCAACACAAGTACGATTGGCTCCCGCACGCATTTTGAGCCCGTTTATCCAGCGGCTTCTTGTATCCATTTTTTTACCTGAATACAAAACAACTGATCGAGCACCATGAATCAATAATTTCCGCAGATAACTATCACCCGTTTTACTGATTCCTAAAAGACGCTCTCGACCACCACTTGAATGTTGTCTAGGTACCAATCCTATAAATGCTGCAAAGTGGCGTCCATTTTTAAAATCATTAGGGTTGCTTATTGTTGCTGCTAATGCAACAGCAGTAATCGGGCCAATTCCTTCCACCTTCTGTACCCGTTGGCAAGTCTCATTGGTTTTTGCAATCGCTTTTAGTTTTGCCTCATAGGCAATAATTTGTTGCTCCACCATTGCCAGCAGATTATGCTGCATTTCCAACATTTCTTTTAAAGCAGCAGTCAATTCATTCTCTTTTTCCCTGTCAAATAACCTTGGCAATGCCTTGCGAAGATGATTAATCCCCGGCGGTATAGCGATTCCATATTCTGCCAGCAAGCCACGCAATTGATTGTGCATCTTGGTGCGCATTTCAATGCAACCTTCTCGCAGTCGTAGCAGACTTTGTAAATCCTGTTGTTCCGTTGTTTTCGGAGACACATATCTCATGCTTGGCCGGCTTGCTGCCTCTACAATCGCCTCAACATCATTACGGTCATTTTTATTGCTTTTAACAAAGGGTTTCACAAACTGGGGACTAATTAATTTTACATCATGACCATATCCATTAAATTTTCTAGCCCAATAATTTGCACCACCGCAAGCTTCCATTACAATCTGGCACTTCGGCAGATTAGCAATAATCTCAGCCAATTTATTACGCGTTACTGTTTTTCTTAAAACAGCGTTGCCTTTGCTATCTGCCCCATGTAATTGAAAAATGTTTTTTGCCAAATCAATACCTAATGTCGTAATATTCATGTCGGACTCTCCCTTTGTTTATGTAAATGATCCTTATAACTTGATCATTTTGGCGCATTATGACGCCGTATTAAATACTTGGGATGAGTCCATTTCATTAGCTCAGGTGGGGTAGCAGCAGTTCGTCTGTAGCAGAAGGTCGTCGTTGCGAGGAGCGCTTTTTGCGACGCGGCAATCCAGTCTTGGACGTTAGCTTTGTAGAAATAGCAGCAAAAAACGTAACATCTCCCAGATTAATTTCTTGAAAAATTTATAAAATACTGTACATTTCGCGCAGTCAGAATGATTGCGCGAAATGTATGGATACACTCCCCACCACCATAGAACACTATGACCGTTTACACAGGGAAATTTACAGACTCCACTGAATTACGCAACAACGCCGTGTGCTCATCATAAATTATTTAATAAAATATGATTTACTGGACAAGTATTCCACCTTATGAAAGCCGACAACTTGTCGATGGCTTACCCGGAACATTGTTTTCTTTTTTTGGTGGAGACACAGCAAATGTGCTGTGCTGGCTGACGATGGAGACTGGCGCAGTCGGTCGCCTATCCTGACCCATTGTCGCCTCACCTTCTTCTGCAGCCAATGGCAACCGAGGTTGCGCTGCCGATGTTTTTAGACGATGAATTGTTTCCTCAAGTATTTCTTGCACGCCAATACCACGACCTGTTGGTTTTAACCTTCTGCATAGACTGAGCGCTTGTTCAGGTTCTTGAATTTGATCATATGCCCTAATAATAAATTTCAATTGATCTGCATGGAGATTATATGAGCGCACGGGTAACACCTTAGTCACGCAATACATAGGGTATTCGTAGGCATCCATTTCTTCATACGTTTTATTTTTTCTTTTAGACTCAATCCACTCATTAATCAACTTTATAATTTCACTTTTTGTTGCAGCAGGATCTTTGTCAATATTGTTGAGAAGTATATTGAGACGACATTTAAACATTTTATCTGGAATAATAATCTTATCTCGTTCAGAAGTTAATATAGCGGCTAATGCTTGATAGGATAGTAATACTGCTTCAGCATTACTTACGCTAATGCGGCTCAGCTGCTCAACATTATAATCGACTAGATATTCATAAATTTGCGATTCACGCGCATATTCGAGCTCAATATCTTCTCTGAGAAATGCGAGTATAGTTAGTTCATTTTTTTCGACATCTTCACCTTCAGCAATTTTCACAAATAATGCCTTTATTATTTTCTTCAACTCGTCGCGACGTCCATCTCCACTCTTATGCATAATTTTTGTAATATTCCACCGCATGAAAAAATTTTCCGCGCGTTCACCCCTGAGAGCCTCCAACACAATATTGATATTCGATTTCTGCTCTTTTTTAGCAGCATTCACAAATTTTTCTAAACCAGAATAATCTTCATTATCAATCAATACTCTCATCACCTTTGCTAAACGCGACCTTTCTTCTCGCTGAGATTTTTCTAACGCTTCTGCCTTGCGTTGCTCTTCTTCAACTCTCTCGTTCCACTTTCTTTTCAATTCTTCTTTTTCTTTCTTTTCTTTTTCCTCGTTCATCTCCATTGTTTCTCTTTGCGTAAATACTTGCAGCGTGACATCATCCTCAGCCTTAAAAACATAAGGCTCATCTTGGATATGTAACATAGTGTAGGAAATAATTTTAACAAGAGAAGGCGCAAGTTGTTCATATTCGACATTACAAACCAGCAAAGCACCTGATTGCTGTGATGTCGCATGCATTGCAGCTTGTCTACTGTCATAGAAGGTTTCAGGCCATCTGGTCCTGTGATTTTTTATAGCAGACAAACAATCTTCTGGTTTGTGAGCATAATTATTTGTTAGTTTTGCACCAGGTAATTCACTTCGTGGGATGTTGATAAGTGTATAGCGTCTTGTTTCCATTATTTTTCCTCGGTTTTTTTCATGTGTTAAGCTGCTGGCATTCTACTGATGTAGTATTAAGAAATTATTAAGGAAATCTTACCTACATCAACGTTTTCCCCGGAAAAATTCACTTAAACAGTTACCACACCTATCTGCTAATAATCCACCTGCATAGCGCACCCGGTGATTCAAAAATGGCTGATCTAAACCTTGGAAGACGCTCACAACCGCACCTGCTTTCGCATCAGCTGCGCCAAAAATCACTCGCGCGATTCGCGCATGCACCAGCGCACCAACACACATGAGGCAAGGTTCGAGCGTGACATAGAGCGTGGTATCGATGAGACGATAATTACCACAGCTTGTTGCCGCCGCACGCAACGCGATAATTTCAGCATGCGCACTGGGATCACATGTGGTGATGGGTTGATTGTGACCGCTGCCAATAATTTCATTTTGGTGAACAAGCACTGCACCGACAGGCACTTCATTAACTGCTTTTGCTTTTGCAGCGAGTTGTAGCGCACAGCACATCCACTGTTCATCTTGCTCAGTGAACACCGCACTCACTCCCACTCAATGGTGGCAGGTGGTTTGCTTGAGATATCGTAAGTGACACGCGAAATACCTGGCACTTCATTGATGATGCGACTTGAAACGGTTTCTAAAAATTCATAAGGCATGCGCGCCCAATGTGCTGTCATGAAATCGATGGTTTCAACAATGCGAATTGCAATCACATGTTCGTATTGACGTGCATCACCAATGACACCAACGGATTTCACTGGTAAAAACACGGCAAACGCTTGACTCACTTTGTAATAAAGTTCGGCACGGTATAATTCTTCCAAAAAAATAGCATCGGCTAAACGCAACGTCGCAACATACTGAGGCAGCACTTCGCCCAACACTCTGATGCCCAATCCCGGCCCAGGAAAAGGATGACGATAAACTAATTCATGCGGCAATCCCAATTGCACACCCATTTTTCGCACTTCATCTTTGAATAATTCACGCAAGGGTTCTATCAATTTCAGCTGCATGTTTTCAGGCAAACCACCAACATTATGATGTGATTTGATGACGTGCGCAGTCCCACTCACCGCTGACTCAATCACATCAGAATAGATCGTTCCTTGCGCCAGCCATTTGGTATTCGCAATTTTTTTTGCTTGCGCCTCAAATATGTCAATGAATTTTTTGCCGATGATTTTTCGTTTTGTTTCTGGATCAGCGATACCAGCAAGTGCTGTATAAAAATCTTTTTGCGCATCGACAGCAATTAAATGTATGCCAAAATGTTTTGCAAAAACGGTTTTCACTTGTTCAGCTTCATTTAACCGCAATAAACCCGTATCCACAAACACACAGGTCAAATGCTCACCGATGGCTTGATGCAATAATACCGCCGCAACGGCTGAATCAACACCACCGGACAAACCGAGCAACACTTGATCTTGATTCACTTGTTGTCGAATTTTTGTGATCGCATCATCGACAATATTATTCATCGTCCACACTGGTGTGCATGCCAAAATATCCAACACAAACCGTTGTAAAATACGCATGCCTTGTCGCGTATGGGAAACTTCAGGATGAAATTGTATGCCATAAAATCGGCGTTTTTCATCCGCCATCGCTGCGATTGCACAATTGCTAGTATTTGCAATGCTGCTAAATCCCGCAGGCATTTCACTCACCTGATCACCATGACTCATCCACACATCGAGAAGCAGAACGCCATCTGCACGCAACTGATCTTCAATGCCATCGAATAATGATGACGCTGTTGGCACAGCCACTTCAGCATAACCAAATTCACGTTTCTCACCTTTGGCAACGTGACCACCCAATTGCAGCGCCATGGTTTGCATGCCATAACAAATGCCAAGCAGCGGACAACCCAAGGTAAAAATACTTGCCGCAGCACGTGGCGTGAAAGAACCAATCACTGATTCTGGACCGCCTGATAAAATGATCGCGGCTGGTGCAAATTGTTGAATGGCTGCGTCTGAAATAGTGTAAGGATGAATTTCACAATAGACGCCCATTTCACGAATGCGTCTTGCAATTAATTGCGTGTATTGTGAACCAAAATCAATAATTAAAATGCGTTGACGGTGTATATCCATCGTTATAAATACTTTTCATCGATATTATAATTCGGCGCTTCTTTGGTAATTTGCACATCATGCACATGACTTTCCCGCACACCGGATGCAGTAACACGCATGAACTGTGTTTTGCTGCGCATGGCTGCAATATTTTCGCAGCCGGTGTAGCCCATGCCAGAGCGAAGACCGCCCATGAGTTGATTGACAATACTCACCATGCTGCCTTTATAAGGCACACGTCCTTCTATGCCTTCTGGCACTAATTTTTCAGCTTCCGCTTGCGCATCTTGAAAATAGCGATCACTGGAACCATAACGTTGTGCCATCGCGCCAAGTGATCCCATGCCACGATAAGATTTATAAGAGCGACCATGATAAAGCTCAACTTCGCCAGGCGCTTCTTCCGTTCCTGCAAATAAACTGCCAACCATCACCGCCGATGCACCCGCCGCGATGGCTTTGCACACATCACCGGAATAACGAATGCCACCATCGGCAATGATGCCAACATCGGTACCATGCAATGCTTCACTGACTAAATTCAATCGCTGTGATTTGCGGCACACCAACACCGGTGACAATACGTGTGGTGCAAATGGAACCAGGACCAATGCCGACTTTAACGGCATCCGCACCTGCTTTTGCGAGCGCCGTTGCCGCTTCTTTGGTCGCAATATTGCCTGCAATCACAGAGACATCCGGATAATGTTTTTTAATCCAGCGCACTCTATCCAACACATTTTTAGAGTGACCATGCGCCGTATCCACCACCAACACATCAACACCGGCTGACACCAGCGCTGCAATGCGATCTTCGGTATCAGCACCGGTACCAATGGCAGCGCCAACACATAATTGCGCTTGCTCATCTTTGCACGCCAATGGTTTTGCTTGTTCTTGCAAAATATCTTTAACGGTAATCATGCCATACAACTGAAAATCATCGTTGACCACTAACACTTTTTCGATGCGGTGTTTGTGCAATAATTTTTTTACCAAATCTCTATCCGCTGTTTCTTTCACCGTGACTAATCGTTCTTTCGGTGTCATGAGATTTGCAACGGGCTGATCTAAATGTGTTTCAAAACGCAGGTCGCGGCTAGTCACAATACCAACCACTTGTTGCTTGGGTCCAACCACGGGAAAGGCATGAAAATTAAATTTTTTACTGAGCTCCATCACTTCACGCACCGTTGTTTGTGGTGATATGGTGACAGGATCTTTCACCACACCACTTTCAAATTTTTTCACCTTACGCACTTGCGCTGCTTGTTCTTCAATCGACATGTTTTTATGTATGATGCCTAAACCCCCTTCTTGCGCGAGCGCAATCGCAAGGGTTGCTTCGGTGACGGTGTCCATGGCAGCTGAAAGCAAGGGAATATTCAAGAACAGATGGCGTGTCAGCTTCGTCTTAAGATCCACCTCTTTCGGCAAGACAGACGATGCACCTGGCACAAGCAAAACATCATCAAACGTTAACGCTAATTCGCTTTGTGCCAATCGTATCATGTTATCATTCCCCTACTATCGATTTGCAGGTTAAAATTAACCGCGAATTATACATGATTTTCAGTATTTGACTATGGAAAGAAAAAAATGAAAACCAATAGCTATCTTGGCTTATCCGAGGAAGGATTCCACCATATTGCCTACACTGAGTGGGGCAGCGCTGATAAAGGGCCGCTACCGCCTGTCCTTTGTGTCCACGGTTTGACGCGAAATGGACGCGATTTTGATTGGCTAGCACGGCATTTAAGTGGACTCAATCGCCACGTTTTTTGCCCAGACATCGTCGGACGAGGAAATAGCGACCGCTTGCGCGATCCCTTGCATTACACCTACGAACAATACATTGCCGACATGACCACCCTCATTGCCCGCATCGGTAGTAGCAAAGTCGATTTCATCGGCACCTCCATGGGTGGCTTAATTGGCATGGTCATCGCCTCCATGCCAAAATCACCGATACGACGCTTGATTTTGAATGACATCGGCCCACAAATTTCTGCGAAAGCACTGGCACGGTTGGCAAAATACGTTGGTCGTGATCCCGATTTTGCAAGCGTCGAAGAAGCAAAACACTATTTCAAAACGATATACGCCGATTTTGGACCTTTACAAGATAGCGATTGGCAAACACTGACAGAAAATAGCATTCAAGAAATTGCACCAGGAAAATATGTGTCGAAATTAGATCATGGTGTGAAGCGCTCGCAAACCCGATCTAAATTAGCCTGGAAATCCCTGCTAAATCCACACAAAGCGTTAGAAGGTACCCTATTTGACCTCGATCTTTGGCAAATTTGGCGTAAAGTAAGCTGTCCTGTGCTCGTGATACACGGTACGCGTTCCGATGTTTTAGTATCGAGCACCATCGAAAAAATGCAGCGCATACATCCAAATGTAGAAGTGCTGGAAGTGGCAGATAGCGGCCATGCACCCGCTTTAATTGATGTCAAACAACAAGATGTGATTTACCAATGGTTGAAAAAAACTTAACGGAAACGCTGCTCATGCAAACAACCACCATCGTCGAACAAGAAGCTATCTACACGGTCAGTCGTCTTAACAATGAGGTGCGTTTTTTGCTGGAAGGTCACTTTCCAACAGTTTGGGTAGAAGGTGAAATTTCGAATTTTGCAGCGCCACACTCGGGCCATTGGTATTTTTCACTCAAAGATGCGAGTGCGCAAGTACGCTGTGCGATGTTCCGTGGTCAACAACGTAAACTGCCATTCACGCCGAGCAATGGCTTGCATGTGCTGATCAAAGCGCGCGTCAGTTTATATGAAAATCGCGGTGAATTTCAGCTCATTGCAGAAGAAATGGAAGAACGGGGTGAGGGAAAATTACGTCGCGCTTTTGAATTGCTAAAGCAAAAATTAGAAGCCGCCGGATGGTTTGCTGCACCTCGCAAAAAACCGCTACCCGCTTTTCCACGCTGCATTGGTGTCATCACTTCTGCTACCGGTGCTGCCTTGCGCGATATTTTACACGTATTAAAACGCCGTTATGCTATCGCGCCCATCATCATTTATCCAACATTGGTGCAAGGTGAACAAGCAGCGCCTGCTATCGTGAAAGCCATACAAACAGCCAATGAAAGACGTGAATGTGATGTCTTATTGCTGGCACGTGGCGGTGGTTCACTCGAAGATTTATGGCCATTCAATGAAGAAAGTGTCGCCGCTGCAATTTATCAAAGTGAATTACCGATAGTGAGTGGTGTTGGTCATGAAGTGGATTTTACCATCGCTGATTTTGTCGCCGATGTGCGCGCACCAACACCTTCTGCTGCTGCTGAAATCAGCACACCGGATGGTGCCGCACTATTGCAACACCTCGCGCGTCGAGAACAGCAAATCACGCGTCTCATGCAGCAAAAATTGCTGGCCATCACGCAACAGCTTGCTTGGACAAAAAAACATTTGTATCAACAACACCCAAAGCGTCAGCTTGCCGAAAAAATGCAGCATCTTGATTTTTGCGAATTAACCTTACAACAATTACAACAACGTCTCCTCACCACCTTACAACAACGCTTGCAACATCTCGACGCAAAATTACAACGTCTAACGCCGCTCGCCGCCATTCAACAACGGCTAAACCAAGTGCAAACCTATCGCGACTTGCTTGTCACAAAAATAAAGCAAGTCTTGAATCACCGCCAAACCGAACTCGCAAATGCCGCCGCCAAACTCGATGCCTTAAGCCCACTCGCCACCTTAAAACGCGGCTACGCCATCATCAGCACCAGCGAAAAACCCACCGTCAATAGCGTACATCAAGTGCGTCTTCACCATAAAATTAGCGTGCGTCTGCTGGATGGAACATTGGGGTGTGTGGTGGATACGATTAAGTGAAATGCGTTTATAACCTCAGTCGGGAAACAAGCCCGGCATAAAACGGCTTGCTAGCGCAGCAGGAAAAGCTAATTTAAGTGATGATTTTGGTGAATCAGAAATAAGAATTCCCCTTTCAATTAAAGTGGCAGTCAATCGACGAGCATGACGATCTGTGACATTTAATATTGTTGATATTTCACCTCTGGATATTTCACCACGATATAAAATAGCTTCAAGTATCTGTATGGATTGCGGCGGTAAATTGCCCAATTGGCTTTCTTCTCGAGCCCACAATAAAATTCTTGTGCGTAATAAATTCGGTTGCATTAATTTTTCCATAAAATTAATTTGGTCAATGCATGTTTCAAGAAAAAATCGTGTGAAATCGACAAGCGCTTCTTCACTTAAATTGCCACGCCCGTCTAAATCATTTCGTTTGGCCAAGTCACAATTTGCAAGATGTGCCTTATATTCATTCACATGACGAGCAAGACCCCGTGCAATAGACCACATGCCGCCTGTATCCAACACTTTAAGTATTGTCGCATGCGACATTAAACGTGCTACCCGACCATTCCCATCAAGAAATGGATGCATCCATAATAATCGATGATGTGCCGCTGCTAACGCTAATAACGTTTCTGTTTTTCCTAAAGCACTGTATACAGATTCAAAACGGGAAAGAAAACGAGGCAAAGCACTTGAACTAATTGGAATGTGATTACCCACTTTGACATCATTTTGTCGCAATTTACCTGGAATGACTTTCATCTTTTTTTTACTGTCAGGATAATCCACCCACAATAAATCATCAGGCAGCAAACGACAGAAGCGATAGTGAATCTCGCTGATTGTTTCACGAGAAAACGGACTATTCTTAATGCCGCCATTATCAATCCACTCTTGAACAACAATATGCGCCTTAGCCTCTTTCTGTAAATTACGTTTTTTGATATCGGCGCTATAATTACCCTGCAAGGCTCGTTCAATTTCAATTGGATGCGTGTCATGCCCTTCAATTAAATTGCTGTAATAGCAATTCATTGCTCGAACGAGGTTTGCTAACGATGTTTGTATTGCGGATGGCAAACTGCGGCTAAATCCAGCCGATTTCGCCACCAATTCTATTGCAAGATCGGTTAATGCTTTTCGATGGCTGGAACTTTCAGAAATCAATAATGGCTCCATCATTGATAGGTTTTCACCCCTATCAACCACCGTTGAAATGTCCGATTTTTTGTCCGATCTTTTAATCTTCATGTTATTGATTATAGCACATTTTATTCAAAAAATAGCCTATTATGGGATATAAAATGTCCCCTTTGATGTCCGGTTTACCCGCTTCTATGAAAGAGCGCAACCTATGTCACCCAGGCGGCTGACGACAAAAATCCCCGAACTGCAGGGGATTTTTTCATAGAAAATAATGTCATGAACGATGGTTTATTTTTTTGCGCGATGACGTCTCTCGTTTGGTGCGTGGTTTTTTTCTCGTCGATTTTACTTTACTTGGTTTTTTTACTTTTAGAGCTTTTTTCTTGCCTTTTTTGGAGACGGTTTTCTTCAGTTTAGAAGCTTGTTTCTTTTCAATCTTCGCAACGGCTATGGCGATTGCTCTGCTTTTTGCTTCGACGCTCTTTAACAGATGCCGTTCAATATCAGACGCCATCTTGGCATAGGTTGTTGCTTGTGTTTCGGCTAGCTTGCCTTGCATCAGTCGCATTTTATTTGCCAATTTGGTTTTGTAACGACGACTTAATGTACGCATTTTTTTAAAAGCCGCACGCAACTGATTACGGCCTTTCTCTTCTTTTCTTTGCAATAACCTGATTTGCTTTTTTAATTTTTTCAATACCGCTTGATGTTTTTTCTTCACAACCATGTGTTACTCTCCTTATGTTAAAAAATTACTGATCAAACACTTCACTCCCTTGCATCAACGCAGGCTTAATTGCAGAAAGACGAGGCTCCATAGGCATGCTGATGGTTTCAGTCGCACTGGCCGCATCCAGCAACGCAATTAATTCTTGTAATTTTCGCCCATGGTGATCGCCTTCCATTCGTAAAGAAGAATTTTCTTGCTGTAGGCGTTGATTTGCTTTGCGTAATTCTTCAACTTCAGAAATGATGGTCATCATTTTTTCTTCTAATTTTTGTAATAAATATTCTGGCATAGGGACTTCCTTTTTATATTTAATTTGGTTGAATTGTAAAAGCTCAATGTTATATCAAAGAAAAGCATGGCATCAAGAAACATTGCACTAACGTGGTGGAATAAAAGCAATCGGTACATTGAGGTCGTGTTCTTTTAAAAATGGGAGAGAAGAAGCGGTTTTGGGCATGACTATCATGCGATAACCAATAAAATAACCTTGCAACAAAGAAGCGTATTGTTTACGACTAATAAAAATGGTGTTAGCGGGTTTGTTATTTAATATCGGCCAGGTTTCTAATAATTCGGTTGCAGTTTGCTCAGCACGCTTACCTTGTATGCCATAATATGGCGTTTCTGGTGGTAACTCGAGATAAAAATTTAATTTACTCTCTGCATCTAACATGACGACATGCCAACGCTGCCATGGCTGTATCTTGCTCGCTTCATCCACTAACGTTGCCGCGAATTGATTGACGCCATATTTTGCATAATACCAAGCAGGTGCGACATCAAGTGCAATAAAGATAAAAACAAAAGCAAAGACTGTCATCAACGCGACCAAACATTGCCGTTGCATCACGCGAGCCTTATCAGACATTATCCAATCTGCAATAAATAAAATCGCAAAAGGCACCATGGGCAAAATATAATAACTACGACGCGAACCACTCAGCGTAAAAAATAAAAACAATGCAAAGAGCGTGTACACCATCCAACGGGATGAGCATGAGAGCGTTTTAAAACGCGAAGGCAATGTCAAAAGCGCAGGAATAAAAAGCAAAGCCCACGGTAAAAGATAGACCGGAAGATAAATAAAATAAGTATAAAAAGGCCCTTGATGATCAAAGGGCTGAAAGTAACGCAAAATATTTTCACGATAAACGAGGGCGAGTCCATCTTGTCCATACGATAATCCGCCAATATGGCTTGATGCCCAAAACGGCAGCAAGTAAAGAAAAATGGCAGGAAGTAAACTGAGAGCAACTGATAAACGTAAATAGTGTCGATACGAGCGCTGCAAGAAAATATCGATAGCAACGGCAATCAAGGGAACCATAGCGCCAACCAATCCTTTGCACAGTGATGTGAGCGCAAGGATGATGAAGAAAATACAGTAATCAAAAAAGCGCGCACGATCGCGATGATTAAAATACCAAGCAACAGCAGCTAATGAACCCGCCAGATTTAACATGTCAGCGCTACTGGTGCGCGCCCAAAAAACAAAATAAAAAGTGGTCAGTAACATCCACCCAGCCATCAAACCAAATTTTTTATTTTTGAGTTTTGCGCCGAGTGTGTAGAGCGAAAAAATAGCTAGCCATGCAGCAATCGCTGATGGTAAGCGCAATACGGCGACCGTCAGTGCGCCATTTAATTTTGCCAACAACACGATTAGCCAATAAGACAGTAATGGTTTGTCGTAATAACGATTCATGCCGAGATAAGGATGCAAATAGTCATGACGGAAAAACATGCCAGAAACAATATCCGCCCAGCGATGTTCTTGGGTCCAAATTTCGCGACCACCAAGGAGAGTGAACAGCAATACGAAAGAAGCTAAAAATAAATAACGCAATCGTGCATCCGATCCCCACAAGCGTTCCGCGATAGCAGATAATTTCATTACTGATTAGCCCGCTCGATTTTTAAAAGAAGCAATTATACGCAACTGAGCTCCATAATTCGAGCTGCCATTTTTTGTAAAAAACGATGGACAGTTTTACGCTGATAGCCTATAAAAACAGCTTGGAAAATAGCTTATTGCGGAGATAAACCATGTTTAAAGGAAGTATGGTGGCACTGATCACCCCCATGCACCAAGATGGCAGCTTAGATAAAAAAGCACTGCATGATTTGGTTGAGTGGCATATTCAAGCAAAAACAGCTGCCATTGTGGCCGCGGGTACCACGGGAGAATCGGCAACATTAGAACCCGATGAACAATATGAACTGGTCACGCTCATTGTCAAACAAGTCGCCGGTCGCATTCCGGTCATTGCTGGTGCTGGCACCAACTCCACGCGCACCACATTAAAGTTAGCCGAAAATGTCAAACGGGCTGGCGCTGATGCTTGTCTCATCGTGACACCTTATTACAATAAGCCAACACAAGCAGGATTGTATCAACATTACAAATACATTGCCGACCATATCGCGATGCCCATCATTTTATACAATGTTCCCGGACGCACCGCATGTGATTTGTTACCTGAAACCGTTCAGCAACTCGCTAAATTACCCCACATTATTGCGATCAAAGAAGCCACCGGACAATTGGCGCGTGCCGAAGCCATTAGAAAATGTTGCGACCGCGATTTTGCCATTTATAGCGGCGATGATGCGACGGCTGCTGAACTCATGTTGCAAGGTGGACAAGGGGTAATTTCAGTCACCGCGAATGTCGCTCCGAGCAAAATGCAGCAATTGTGTGAGGCAGCCCTCAGTGGTAATCGACCACTGACCGAAAAAATCAATGCAGAACTTTCATCATTGCATCAGTGTTTGTTTGTCGAATCAAATCCCATTCCCACCAAGTTTGCGCTGCAAACCATGGGCAAAATTCAATCCGGCATACGCCTGCCGCTTTTGCCACTGGACAGTCGGTACCACGACAAGGTAAAAGAAGCGATGCAAAATGCAGGAGTAAACTAACACATGCGTTTCGGTCAACACGGGGTGCTCATCGTCGTAACCCTTACCCTCATGGGTTGCTCTTATTTTTCTTCTTCTACCGTGCTGCACGCACGCAGCAAACAATATTTAAGCGCGACCAGTGTGCCACCGCTGCGCATTCCACCCGGTCTTTCTTCCAGTCAATTCCACAATTATTATCCGGTATCTTACATTCAATATACCGAAGCATCGAAAGAAGTGAGTATCGTGCCACCAGGACTGATGGATAATCACTAGCAACTCCGCAAAGACTCAGTATAATTCTCCCCTCAAGGAGAGGTACCGAAGCGGTCATAACGGCGCCGACTCGAAATCGGATGGGGAGTTTATGCTCCCACGAGGGTTCGAATCCCTCCCTCTCCGCCAAACCTTGCGTTAAGCGCTTCTCATTTTGAAGTTGGTATCCTATAATGAGCTACTTACTTTACGAACCTAAAAAATAACTTAAAAAGAATTAACTCATGGCTATTGTAAAAACAAAAGAAGACAACGATGACCTCCAATTAACCATCAACAATGGTGATTTAAGAGCGTTAAACCAAATCAAAGTTAAATGGGGTTTCAAAGACAATGAAAGCATTTTACGCTTTGCAATTGCTGCATTGACTTTAACGGAAGATGGCGATCTTTATGCGGAACAAAAAGACGGCGCGAGAAGAATATTAAAGCCCGCAGATGAATTGCTCATTAATAAATGAATCAACGAATTTAGGCTTCTCCTACTTAAACAAATCCGAATGCGTTCCTGTTCGAACAAAGATAACCACCTTTTCATCTCGAATTGAAGCATGCTTAATCCAGATTTTTGAATAAATCATCCACACTTTTGGCTTTGTGTGTTTTCCTTTTGTCAGCGTCGTGCATTGCTTTGATGGTTTCCTCATTAGGAATTTTCACTTCAAACGGCAAGCCTTTGTGCAAACATACCTGCATATAAAATAAGCGCACAGCCTCAGCGGAGGTTAGCCCTACTTTGTGAAGAATTGTTTCAGCTCGTGATTTAAGTCTTGGCTCTATACGTGTATTAATCATTGCTACTTTATGCATAAAATATCATCCCCCATCTATCATGTATAACACATGTTATACATTGTTACAAGCTAGGCTATTTGAATAAATGATATAACCCTTTTAAAAATCCTAAAACTCATTAAAATGTCGCTCATGTTTCAATCCCAACGCCATCATCCCTTACGTTAATGAGGTCACTCCATGGAAAAAATAGATGCGCTTATTCATGCTAAATGGATAATCCCTTGTGATACGCAGCAAACGGTTTTAGAAAATCATGCACTCGCGATTCATGCCGGTAAAATCATTGCGATCTTGACGAGTGCTGAGGCTCTAAAAAAATACGATGCGAAAACGAGTGCGACTTACAAAGATCATGCCGTGATGCCTGGCTTAGTTAATAGTCACACCCATCTTGCGATGAATATTTTTCGTGGTTTAGCAGATGACATGGCACTCATGGATTGGCTAACGCAACACATTTGGCCAGCGGAAGGAAAGTGGGTCAGTCATGATTTAGTTTACGATGCATCTCTCCTTGCCATGAGTGAAATGATACGTTGCGGCACAACTTGTTTTAACGATATGTATTTCTTTCCCGAAGCAACTGCAGAAGCAACCATTGTCGCTGGCGTACGTGGTTTTATTGGCATGACCATCATCAATGTGCCAACGGCTTGGGCAAAAAACTACGATGAATATTTCGCAAAATCCCTCGATTTTTATCATCAATATAAAAATCACGAACGCATTACACCAACGCTTGCGCCACAAGGTGTGTATACCGTCACTGAAAAAGAATTGGTGAAAGTCAAAGCACTTGCTGATGAATATGATTTACGCGTCAATATTCATGCGCAAGAAACCACCTCCGACATCGCAGGCGCCATCAAATTGAATAACAAAAGACCGTTGCAATGTCTTTATGACATCGGTTTAGTGACACCCAAGTTGCTCGCCATACACATGACACAACTCGATGAGCGTGACCTAGAAATATTGCAAGAATGCAAACCCAATATTGTGCACTGTCCCGAATCAAATATGAAACTCGCGAGTGGTGTTTGTCCTGTGGAAAAACTGAGCTCGCTTGGTATCAATGTCGCTCTTGGCACCGATGGCGCCGCCAGCAATAATGACCTCGACATGATTAGCGAAATGCGTAGCGCCGCCTTCCTCGCTAAATTGAGCACACAAAATCCAGAAGCACTACCAGCTGCAAAAGCACTGCAATTGGCCACAAGAAATGGCGCAAAAGCCCTCGGCTGCGATCACCTCACTGGTTCATTGCGACCTGGCCTTGCAGCGGATTTCATCGCCATCAATCTCAATGAAATTGAGACGCAACCGCTATACCATCCCATCTCCCAAATCGTCTATGCGAGCTCCCGCCAGCAGGTAACTGATGTCTGGGTTGCCGGCAAACAATTGATGAAAAACCGTGAGTTACTGACCTTGGATGAGAAAGAAATCCTGAAAAAAGCCCAAATTTGGCGCGAAAAAATTAAAAGTTAGGTATAATGCGCGGCGCGTTGCTAACCATTCACGGCAAACTGTCATTGCGAGCCACCGTCGTCATTCGCGCTCGCAATGACGACGGTGGCTCGCAATGACATGCAGCGCGAATGACGACGCAACCATGCATTGCATTCAAAGTTGTTTAATTTTACGAGGAAATGATCATGACAATTGAAAGAACCTTATCCATCATCAAACCAGATGCTGTTGCGAAAAATGTCATCGGCGCCATTATTTCACGCTTTGAAAAAGGTGGTTTACGTGTGGTTGCCGCTAAAATGATGCGTCTTAGTAAAACTGAAGCAGAACAATTTTACGCGGTGCATCAAGCACGGCCCTTCTATGCTGCATTGGTCAACTTCATGAGCAGTGGTCCTGTCCTTGTGCAAGTGTTAGAAGGCGAAGATGCTATTTTAAAAAACCGTCAAATCATGGGCGCCACTAATCCAAAAGAAGCCGCTCCCGGTACCATACGCGCTGATTTTGCCGACTCCATTGATCACAATGCCGTGCATGGTTCCGATGCAAACGAAACAGCGAAGGAAGAAATCGCTTTCTTTTTCACTCCCGCTGATATCATCGCGCGTGTTAAGGAAAGTGAATTAGCTTAAAATGCAAACCACTTCCGCTAACAAAAAAATAAATTTACTGGGTCTTGATAAAAAAGGCATGCAGGATTTTTTTGCTGACATCGGCGAGAAACCGTATCGCGCCGAACAAGTATTGAAGTGGATACATTTTCAAGGTGAAAAAGAATTTGCTGCAATGACGAATCTCAGCAAAACCTTGCGCGAAAAATTAGCGGAAGTCGCTGAAATCGTGCTACCGGATATCCTTTATGAAAAAAAAGCGGCGGATGGCACCCATAAATGGCTATTACGCATGCAGGATGGTAATTGCATAGAAACCGTTTTCATTCCAGAAAAAACCCGCGGTACGCTCTGCATCTCATCGCAAGTCGGTTGCATACTCAACTGTGATTTTTGCTCGACAGGCAAGCAAGGTTTTAATCGCAACTTGAATACCGCTGAAATCATCAGTCAATTATGGATAGCGGTGCGACAATTATCGACTACCTTGGTGCATGATCATAGCGTCACCAATGTGGTCATGATGGGCATGGGTGAACCGCTGCTTAATTTTGACAACCTCATTCCTGCTTTAAACTTGATGTTAGACGATTTCGCCTATGGTTTGTCGAAACGCCGTGTCACCGTGAGCACAGCCGGTGTCGTCCCCGCCATGGTTGCTTTACGTGATCGCTCTGATGTGGCACTCGCTGTTTCTTTGCACGCACCTAACGATGCGTTGCGTAATGAGCTCGTGCCGCTCAACAAAAAATATCCATTAGACCAACTCATGGCCGTGTGCCGAGAATATTTTAAAGAAGACAAACGCCGCTCTATCACCATGGAATATGTCATGCTTGCTGGCGTAAATGACAAACCAGAACATGCGAGAGAACTGATACAGCTGCTAAAAGGCGTGAGAGCCAAGATGAATTTAATTCCATTTAATCCTTTTCCGCACACGTCTTATCAACGTTCAAATGCAAAAACCATAGACCAATTTCGCGATATCTTAATGCGTGCTGAAATCAACACCACGATCAGGCGCACTCGAGGCGATGACATTGACGCGGCCTGTGGCCAACTGGTCGGTGACGTCAAAGATCGCACGCGTCGTCATGAACGCTATTTACGCGAGCAAGAAAAAAAAGTCGCTGGCGAGACCCATTGAAAAGCCTTATTATCGTTGGCAAAGTACTGTGTCTTTCAACAAGGATGTGAGGCCACGATGACAACTGACAATCAACCAATAATGACGACAGAACCCATGCCCACTTCATTCGGAATGCGCCTACGAAATGCTCGACAAGCCCGTCACCTTGACTTCAGTGATGTAACTGCTCAACTCCGCTTGAACAAAAAAATCATTCTGATGTTAGAGGAAGAAAATTATTCTTCTGACGTCCCCACCACTTTCATCCGTGGTTACCTGAGAGTCTATGCGAAATTTTTAGATATCCCGATTGAAGAAGTCACCAGCGCATTAGAGCAAATACAATTTCAACCGACGATGCCAACAACACCACTGACGACAACAGCCACACCGCAAGCTATTACCAGCAAGCACTACTTTATCCAACTATTCACCTACCTGATTGTGTTTACCATGCTCGCCTTGGTTGGAGAATGGTGGTATTCCCACACCAAATCTGAGAGCAGCGTCAGTAATGTCACCACGCCTCTTCCTTTGGCCACTAATGATATATCAGCCTTAAATCCCGTCATGGTACAAGCAACCACTAGCGCCTTGGCAAATACCACTAACAACAAAACGTTAGCCATCGCGCCTGTCCAACTGGCAAAAGCAAAATCATCGTCTGTTGCAACGCTAAAAAAAGATGAAGAAGATGATGATGACGATGACACCGATTAGCGGAGAAGCACATGCCTGATTTGATCCAAGCTGTGCGTGGCATGAATGATATTCTGCCACCCGAAACCTTCCTTTGGCAGCATGTCGAAGCAATCATGCGCAGAGTCTTGAAAGGCCATGGCTATCACGAACTACGTTTTCCCATTGTGGAAAAAACCGAATTATTCCAACGCTCCATCGGTGAAGTAACTGACATTGTCGAAAAAGAAATGTATACCTTCATCGATCGCAATAACGATAGCTTGAGCTTGCGACCTGAAGGCACCGCGAGTTGCGTGCGTGCTGCGTTAGAACATGGTTTGCTGCACAATCAAATCCAACGCCTCTGGTATGCTGGTCCCTTCTTTCGCCACGAACGTCCGCAAAAAGGTCGTTATCGACAATTTTATCAATGTTCTGCCGAAGTATTTGGTCTGGAAGGACCAGACATCGATGCCGAATTAATTCTGATGTCAGCTGCGATACTGGAAAAATTAGGGGTGAAATCCGTTGTCACGTTGCAATTAAATTCGTTGGGCACAGTGGAAGCACGTCATGCCTATCGCAAACACTTAGTGGCTTATCTCACTAAACATCAAGCAGATCTCGATGAAGACAGCTTGAAGCGGCTGGATAAAAATCCGCTGCGCATCCTCGATAGCAAGAATCCTGCGATGAAGCACCTCATTGCCCATGCACCGACGTTGCTAGATCACTTGGATGATGTCTCGCTTGCTCATTTTGAAAAACTGCAAGATTATTTAAAACACGCGAATCTCGCTTTCGAAATTAATCCAAATCTGGTCCGTGGCTTGGATTATTACACCAAAACCGTCTTCGAATGGGTCACCGATAAACTCGGCGCACAAGGTACGGTGTGTGCGGGTGGACGTTACGATGGTTTAGTTGCACAACTCGGCGGCAAACCGACACCGGCGATTGGTTTTTCCATGGGAATGGAGCGTCTCATTTTACTCACTGAACAAAGTGAACATAAACCAAAACTGGACATTGACCTGCATGCCTACCTCATCAGTGATGGTGAAGCGGCATTCGCCGCAGGCTTAAAACTGGCTCATTACCTGCGCACCAAGGTGCCGCATTTACGTTTAGTGTTGCATTGCGGTGGCGGTCAGTTAAAAAACCAATTTAAAAAAGCAGACAAAAGCGGCGCCCAATACGTCATCATCATTGGTGAACATGAACTGAAAACCCGTTCCGTGTCGCTGAAAAATTTGCGTGAAGATTTGCCGCAGCAATCCCTTTACCAAGACGAATTAGCAGAATATTTGCAGTTGCGACTAGCAAAAAAATCCTGAATGGCATTCCCTCCTGCATTGAAATCTGATTTAATACGGAGCCTAAAGAAGCGTCGTCTGAGGATAGTCCCTTGACCGAGTATTTAACTGAACAAGAACAGATTGAACTATTAAAAAATTGGATCAAGCAATACAGCATGGTCATACTACTCGGTGTGCTCATTGCTTTTGTCGGCATTTTTGGCTGGCGTTACTGGCAAAATCGGGTTTACAAAATTGAAAGCCATGCCTCCTCTCTCTTTGATGAAATGCTAACCACGCGTGCTCAAAATGATCCGACGCAAACCTTGACGCAAGCAAACAAACTCTTTACCCATTATCCTCAAACCATTTACGGTCAAATGGCCGCTTTTATGTTAGCGCGGGACGCCATCATCAAAAAAGATTATGCCGCCGCCATTAAGCACTTGCAGTGGGTAGTGGATCACAGTAAGGTGGCATCCCTTCGGCAAATTGCTCGCCTACGGTTGGCGCGCGTGATGATTACCAATAATCAACCCGAAGAAGGCGTCAAATTATTGCAAAAAATCGAGGATAAAAGCTTCAATGGACTGACCGATGAAGTCAAAGGCGATGCTTATCTCGCCATGAAAAATATCGCGATGGCACGACAATCTTATCAACAAGCACTAACGGAATTGCCTAATGCAGAAGTGATAAGACCACTACTGCAAATGAAATATGACAACCTGGCAACATAAGCATTAACCACTACACAGTCTGAGTTTTCATTTATGTTTAAGTTAATTTCTAAAAAATATCTTACCATCCTGCTGATGCTCATCACCTTGAGTGCTTGCAGTTTTTTTGACAAAGACAATACACCTACGCCCACTCCGTTAAAGCCGTTCACAGCCGAAGTAAAACCACAACTGCTGTGGTCAGTGAAAACAGGCGGTGGTTCTGGCGATGAATATCTTAAAATGAGTCCGGCTGTTGGTGCACTGGCTATATTCACCACCAGTAGCAAAGGCACCGTGACCTCGATTAACAAAGTAAATGGTCGCATCAATTGGCAAGTCGAAACCCATGTACCGCTCACCACAGGCCCAGGCATTGGACAAGGCATGATTGTTGTTGGCAGTCGTTATGGTGATGTGTTAGCACTGCAACAACAAGATGGCAGAATACGCTGGAAAATGGCGCTGCCCGGCGAAATTCTTGCAAAACCTGCCATTGCAGAAGGTCAAGTCATCATTAAAACCATCGATGGTTATGCGCGCGCTTTGTCGCTGCAAAATGGACAGGAACGCTGGTCTTTCCAACAAGTCGAACCGACTTTAATTTTACGTGGCGCCAGTGCACCGGTGATTCGTGACCGCGATGTCATCATTGGTTTTTCCAATGGAAATTTAGCAAAGCTCATCGTGAGCGATGGCCGCTTAGTTTGGCAGCAAGCGATTGCTACACCCGAAGGTGCCTTTGCTATTCAACGCATGATTGATATTGATGCGACACCCATCACCTATGAACATCACATTTATGCAGCAACCTACCAAGGAAAAATTGCATCACTGGATTGGACCAGCGGCAGAATCTTGTGGAATCACGATATCTCTTCTTACAGCGGCATGAGTGCCGATGCAAACACCGTCTACATTGCCGATGCCAAAGGATATGTCTGGGCCTTCGATGCTGACAGTGGTCTCGTCAAGTGGCGACAAATGCATCTCGCTTCCCGTGTGGTGAGTGGCCCTGCCACCATGGGCAATTATATTGTTGTGGGCGATGCTGAAGGTTATCTTCATTGGCTTGGCATTAGCGATGGCCATTTTGCTGGTCGTGTATCAGCTGGTTCAACCATTTATGCTGCACCCATCGTCGAAAATAACGTGGTTTACGTTTTGACCGATACTGGCCAATTGCTTGCTTACACCTTACGGTAAATCCACATGCTACCTGTTGTTGCTATCGTTGGCCGTCCAAATGTGGGTAAATCCACATTGTTTAATCGTCTGACGCGTACGCGCGATGCACTCATCTCCGCCTTCCCAGGAACGACGCGCGACAGACAATATGGCGAGGTCAATCTCGACGAGAGACGCTTCATCATCATTGACACCGGCGGCATCACCGATGAAGTGGATGTGGTCGGCAAGCTCATCACTGAGCAAGCCTTACAAGCGATACAGGATGCCGATAAAATTTTATTTCTGGTGGATGGCCGTGCTGGCATCACACCGGAAGATCAATCCATCGCAGAAATTCTGCGACGTTCCGGCAAACCGATTTATCTTGCTGCAAACAAAACCGAAGGCTTAGATCCGACTATCGGTGTCGCCGATGCTTATGCACTCGGCATACCCTCACCCATTGCGATAGCAGCCGTGCATGGCGCAGGCATCTCACAGCTCATCGCGAAACTTTTTCCTGAAAAAATAATTGATGAAGATGACGAAACAAAATTGCAAGGCATCAAGCTCGCCATTGTTGGTCGCCCAAATGTCGGCAAATCCACACTCACCAATCGCATGTTGGGTGAAGACCGCGTCATTGTGCATGATTTTCCCGGCACGACGCGTGATAGCATACACATTCCACTCGAACGTCATGACAAACACTACACCTTGATCGATACCGCAGGCATACGCAAACGAAAAAATATTACCGAAGTGCCCGAAAAATTTTCGGTTGTTAAAACATTACAAGCCATTGAATCCACCCACGTCGTGCTTTATCTCATCGATGCGCGTCAAGGTGTGTCTGAGCAAGATTTACGTTTGCTTGGTTTTATTTTGGAATGCGGCAAAGCACTGGTGCTCGCCGTAAACAAATGGGATGGCATGACTGAAGAAGCGCGCGATGAGGCGCGTGCAACTATCGATAGACAACTGCATTTTGTCCGCTTTGCTCGCATGCATTTTATTTCTGCTCTACACGGTTCTGGTGTCGGCAATTTATTTGATTCGGTAAATGAAGCATATCTTTCCGCCACAAAAAAATTATCGACACCGCTACTCACTCGTTTGTTACAACTTGCACAAGTGGCGCATTCGCCACCGTTAGTGCATGGTCGACGCGTCAAGCTGCGTTATGCTCATACTGGCGGACATAATCCACCACGCATCATCATCCACGGTAATCAAGTCAATGCCTTACCGGAAAGCTATCGCAAATTTCTCGCAAATTTTTTCCAGGAAAAATTAAATTTATTTGGCACACCGGTTTATGTGGAATTTAAAGCAAGTGAAAATCCTTACGCCGGTCGACGAAAATAATTTAATCTCTAAAATTGGTAAACTGCAGCGGTATCGTCACCTTCGCATCACGCAACATTGCCATCACGTCTTGTAGATCATCGCGCTTTTTCCCGGTCACACGCACTTGTTCACCTTGTATCGCAGCTTGTACTTTCAATTGTGCGTCTTTGATGAGTTTTACAATTTTCTTTGCTTGTTCTGTATCAATACCTTGTTTGACTTCCACCACTTGCTTTGCTTGGCTCAAATTCACCGTGATGTCCTGATAATGCAGCGAACGAATATCGATTTGGCGTTTGGTCAATTTGTTACGCAAGATATCATCAACTTGTTTCAGCTGAAAATCAGATGGTGCGATGATCGTAATCGTATTTTTATCGAGTTCAAGATGCGTATCCGTCCCCTTAAAATCAAAACGCGTCGCCACTTCACGATTCGCTTGATCCACCGCATTTGCGACTTCATGCTGATCAATATTAGACACAATATCAAATGACGGCATTGCTGATCTCCTGACTGACTATGAATAATTTGCAAATGGTTACTATACTAACAATATTTTGGAGAATCTTCACTGAACTGTATCGTGTCATTGCGAACGTGAAATGCGCAATGACACAGTAGAATAAACATTCTCACATTTTGGTTTACAGGCGAATAATCCTCTGTTTGCTACTTCTCTATTTATGGCTGAACAGCCATAAATAATAAATATAGCTGTACAGCCATAAGATGGCTGTCTTTGACAATTGGAATATGTCATCGAACGCATCACGGAGACACTCCCACCGCGTTTTCCACAAGCGATCAGCGAACCGATATTTTCTGGCATGCGCCAAATTAAAAATCGCAGCATTATAAAGCCTTAATCCTTGACACCACCGCAGTGGATTACTACGATTCAGGGATTGTCGTCGCAAATGATGAGATCTCGATATGCCTTTAGAGTCTATTCGTACCCTGGTAAGTGAGGATTTAGCCTCGACAGACCGCTTTATCATCGCGCAACTCCAATCCGACATTCCACTGATTAAACATATTATTGAGTATGTCTTGACCTGTGGCGGTAAGCGTGTGCGTCCTATGGTGCTGTTGCTGAGTGCGCGCGCACTTTCGCATCGTGAACAAAAACACATAGATCTTGCAGCATCCATCGAGCTGATACACACAGCGACGCTGTTACACGATGATGTCGTCGATAGCTCCACACTAAGACGCGGCCACAAAACCGCGAATACCATATGGGGCAATGAGGCGAGCGTGCTGGTTGGCGATTATCTTTACTCCCGCGCCTTCCAAATCATTGTTGATCTCAACCATGAATCCATACTGCATATTTTTGCCAAAGCGACTCACTGCATTGCGGAAGGCGAAATCATGCAGTTAGTAAACTGCAATAATCCAGACACGACTGAAGCTTTTTACTTCGACATCATCCAACGAAAAACTGCAAAATTATTTGAAATTGCCTCACAACTTGGCGCCATCGTATCGGTTGCTGCCACACATGAAGTAGCCGCCATGGCAGCTTATGGACTGCATCTTGGTCTTGCCTTTCAACTGATTGATGATGCACTGGATTACAGCTTATCTTCTGATGAAACCGGCAAAAATGTCGGCCAAGATCTTGCCGAAGGCAAAACCACACTGCCACTGATACAGGCCATGCGCAAAAGCAAAGGTGCTGATCTGCAATTAATACGCTCCGCCATACAATCCGGCTCGAATGAAAATCTCGCAAACATCATGGGTATTATTGAATCCACTGAAGCGATAAAGTACACTGCCGACACAGCAAAACACCATGCCACGGAAGCTAAAAACGCACTGACAACCATTGCGTCCTCACCCTACCGCAAGGCATTAGAAGACTTAAGTGATTTTGTTGTCGCAAGAACCTATTAACACCTCGGGGTGTGGCTCAGCCTGGTAGAGCGCTGCCTTCGGGAGGCAGATGTCGCAGGTTCAAATCCTGTCACCCCGATGAATGGAATCAATAGGTTGGCTTAATAATCTTTGGGCGTATTTTAATTCCAGGGTGCACACAGGGTGCAGATCGAATATTACCCTCTTAACAAAAATTCTGGTAATAACGCCCATCATACATTGACCTTCTGATAAATCTGAGATAAGGAGTTCTGTATTACGCTTGTGCTAATCACGTAAATTAACTTCTTCTATATGGCAATGGCGCTTGGTGAATTTTCACATCACCACTGTAACCAAATTGCAACAGTAACTTCCTTACCTCCTTCCTAGCCTCTTTAAATTCACAACAAGGTCCTATCCAAATTTCACTCACTGCACACTGGTCAAATTGCTCGCGACATAAAACCGGCTTATGGCCGGTCAATGAATTAATAAAAGGAATATGTTTGTTTTTAATAAGGACAAATTCTCTCATTTCATCAGGAAACTCAAATGGCAGATTTGTTATTGGATCAATAAACAAGTTGCCTTCCATACAATATAATCTAATTTCATCCTCGTCTTTAAAGGATGCATCTTTTAGTATTGGTAAAACACTAAGTAGCTGCGCTATGAGTCGACCATCAAGCCTCATTAAAAAAGCCCCATTCCCTCCAGCAGAATTTAATATACCTCGATACTCGGTAAGCGTCAAAATATCCCCACCATTTAATTCATTCATATCATCCAATAAAGTATCCAAATTATTAACATTACTGATAAGGATACTAATCAATGGCTACAGCAGGTCGATCGCAAGAAATTCAATCTGAATCCATATTAACAACAAGTCAAACTGATTGGGTTAATATAATAAAGCAATGGAAAGCAAGCGGCATGTCTCAATCTGCTTATTGTGAAGCTAACAATATTAACTACAATCAATTTGTTTATCAGAGTGCGAAGCTATCAGCGCGCACCCAATCCAACTCAAAGTTGCTCCCAATAAAAATAACACAGCCTGACCATGTAGCACCCGTGCAAAATAATTTTATTCTGTATTATCCGAGCGGTTTAAAGCTACAAATACCTATTAATGCACACCCAGACGCGATTAAAGCACTGCTCAATTGTATAGAGGTTTGATCATGTTAATTGTTCCTGCTGAAGCTAAAATATACGTTTACACTGAGCATATTGATATGCGACGCTCAATCGACGGTCTCGTTGTGATGCTAGCAGATACCTATAAATTGAACCCGCAGACAGGTGACCTATTTATTTTTACAAATAAATCAAAAAATAAAATTAAACTTTTGTTCTGGGATAGAAATGGTTTTGTTCTTTATTATAAAAAATTGGAACGTGGAAGATTTAATTATTCGCGATACATACAAGATCAAACTATCATGATAACAACAAAACAATTACAAGCATTGTTAATGGGGATAGACTTTTATTTGATCGGTCAATTTCCGTGCGAAATATCTCATGATTTCTTTTAAATATTTAAAAAACATCGATATTTATGCTGTTATTTGATAAGATCGCAGCATGAATAAATTAGAACAAATTGTCACAAACGCAGAGCCGGAAACCAGAAAAGTACTGGAAGAATTTGTTCATTCATTCGCTGCTGCCATCAAAGAAAATAATATACTCAAACAAAAAATCGATTATATTTCTCATGACAATCTCTTGTTAAGAAAAAAAATATTCGGCAGTTCATCTGAAAAATTGAATATGGAAGAACCAACAACACAAGATGAATTATATTTATTTAATGAATTTGAATTAATTGCTCAACAAGTGGATTTGGAAGAAGTTGAACCAATTGACATACTGATTAATCCACCCGTCACCAAGAGAAAATCAGGCCGCAAACCTCTGCCAGCGCATCTTCCTCGTAACATTATTTGCCATGATTTAATCCCTGAAGAAAAGCTTTGTTCCTGTGGCAGCGAAATGGAATGTATCGGGGCGCAAGTCAGTGAAGAGCTTGAATACATACCGGCCAAGATTGAAGTAACACAGCATCGATGTTTGAAATATATCTGCGAATGCTGCGCAAAGAAAAAAGAAAAAGATGAAACTGTGCAGGTCACTTCAAGAGCAGCTAAAAAGCCAGCTCAATTGATTGAAAAAAGCATTGCGAGTCCAACCTTGTTAGCCAATATTGCCGTATCCAAATTCTGCGATCACTTGCCGCTGTATCGTCAGGAAGCTATTTTCAAGCGTTTATCAGTCGATCTCAGCCGTCAAACAATGAGTGTATGGATGGTGAAAGCTGGCATAGCCATTACGCCAATCATCAATCTCATGCAGGATATTATCTTGAGTTACGATGTTTCCTTTGCTGATGAGACAACGGTTCAAGTGCTGAATGAGCCTGGCAGAAAAGCGCAATCCAAATCCTATATGTGGTGCTTTATAGGTGGGCCACCTGATAAATGTGTTGTCATTTATCAATATCATCAAACCCGTGAAGCTGATGTTGCTAACCAATTCTTTGCTGGCTATCAGGGTGCTCTCCATTGCGATGGCTACAGTGGATATAGTCCTTTATTTAAAACAGCAGGCATTGTTGGCATCAATTGTTGGGCACATGTGCGCCGTAAATTTGTGGAAGCACTCCCACAAGGAAAAGAAAAGGGTGTCTCTGGACAGGTTGTGCGGATGATTCGCGCACTATACAAAATAGAAGAGACATTAAGAGCAGCGCACGCCAGTCATGAAAAAATCAAAGAAATTAGGCAGCAACAATCTAAACCTATTTTAGATAGCTTAAAAAAATATCTCGATGAAAAATCTCAATCCGTATTGCCTTCCAGTAAATTAGGAAAGGCCATCGAATATACATTAAAGCGGTGGCCATATTTATTAGCTTACTTGGAAGATGGTCGCTATGAAATCGATAATAACCGCAGTGAGCGCGCTATCAAACCGTTTGTTTGTGGTCGTAAAAATTGGCTATTTTCTAGCAGCGTAGAAGGCGCACATGCGAGCGCTAATCTTTTTAGCTTGATCGAAAGCGCGAAGTTATGCGGCCTTGATCCTGTGAAATATCTTACCCATGTTTTTAAAGAACTGCCGAACTGCAAGACGGTCGCTGATTATGAAGCACTATTACCGTTTGCTGTTTGCGATGAGAGATTAAAAATTAGCAAATAAATTTAATTGGAGAAATGGGGTTAATGATTTGACGCTTACGATACTCGTCTATAAATTGATTTATTAAAGGTATCGCATCTTCACCATATTGCACTTGCGATATAGTTAACCCACCTAGAACAGGATTTACATTGTCAGTACTTTGGTAATTTTTATTAAATCCGATAGCAAAACCACAACCATCATTTGCGTAATATCGCCACAAAGCGAGTTTTTTTACTGCCGTGGAATAGCATGAAACATACATATTACATCCGTTATTGAATACGTCATATACACTATTTATCACCATCATTAAGCGCTGCATATTTGGAAGACCAGAATCCTCTATAACTTTTTTGATAAGATCTTGGCCGAATTTGATTTCCGTCGGATCATTAAAAAACCTGTAGTCTGTATATCTTAATTTTCTAGTTTCCAATATATTTGCGAGCGCATAATAATCCGTATAGTGATAAATAATTCCCTCATGCCGGTTGCTTTCTAATTTTTGATGAATAATTTGGCACTTACTTTCAAAATTTTCCAACCATTTATCTTCTTGAGATTGCGCCATAAGTCACACCTGCCTTAAAAATAAATCCTTCTAAAATGCAAACTAGTCTCTTAATGATTTTTCAATCAACCCTTCCGATCTAAGAAATTTTATAGGCATCATTACCTACATAGATGCAGAATTAGCCTACTCGATTCTAAACATTTAATATTATTATCCCATAATTTATTGCTTTTAATTTGCACATCTCAGAAAAAACGACGTTTTGTAATAACCTCACTTCTGTAATCAATATTCCAATTGACTGAACTAAATGATTTACGCTCTATGTTCCATTAAGTAAGGACTTTCGCATGTGTTTAGAAACTATTTTGAAACCGTTTTTGAAACCGTTTCGAAATCAGGAACAGGAACAGAAACAGGAACAGGAACAGGAACAGAAACAGAATATTTATGTCGGACAAGCCCGACGTAATTATCCACAAGCTTAAGTTTTATATTTTTATTTTGAATTCATAGCTCGATAAAATAATTCTGAGATCATGTAAGTCAGAAAAACGTATGCTCTTTATCAGGTAGACATTGACACTTGAGTAGAAATACATACAATGCAACTAGGACTTTGCCGTTCAAGAGCAAATAGAGAGGACATAATCACCAATCTCTTGAGGCAAATTTATGAGTAACAATACTTCTGCAACAAATATTTTCACTGCAACCGTAGATAAAAAAAATCTTACTGAAATCGAAGCCGCGCAATGCATCAGAATGAGTCGCAGTTTCTTAAGACAAGATCGCATGAATGGTCATCGTGTTAATCGTACATGCGGACCAGACTTCTTAAAACTTGGTCGGGCTATTCGGTATCGAAAAAAAGACCTTGATGAATGGATCATCAAAAATCGAGTAGTACGTACTCTCCCATAAAGCCATACAGGATCTGATCTACCTGTTGTTCATTGAAAAATGAAAATTTGGCCATATATCAATCTAGCTTGGACACAATTTAGAGAGTATTTAACATGAAGCCAATTGAAATTGAACAATTTGCTGGCAACCATAAAATTCTTCGCTTTCTTGACAAAGATGGCCTAATGAAAACGTTAGGAATAAAAATCAAAGTCATAGCCAGGCAATACACTGATATGAACCCAACATTCCTCTTGAAGTCCCTCGAATATTACCGAATGCTTGAAGGCCATAGAGGCGATCAGCACGAAAACGAAATTCTCACACTTCATCCAGAAAAAGGTATACCGCTCAGTAATAAAAATTTAAATCCAGTTCTAGCGTCTTGCTGGTCGCATTGACCTGCCCGGTTTTTTAGGACCAAATTCACATAGAGAAATTCGCCCCCGTTGTTAAGTTATCTTCCAAAGTTAATTTAAACTCATTCGGTGTTTTGTAAGCTAAGCTTGAATGAGGCCTCACATTATTGTAATGAATGCGCCAGTCCCCAATGACCACTTTTGCTTCCATGCGACTACGAAACCATTCCATGGATAAACATTCGTCACGAAATTTACCATTGAAACTTTCATTCGTACCATTCTGCCATGGTTTGCCAGGATCAATTAACGCTAACTCAAGTGATTCCTTGCAAGCCCATTCCAGTAATGCCTTGCTTACAAATTCAGGTCCGTTATCTGAGCGCAAATATCGCGGTACACCGTGAATGCTCATTAAACGAGTTAACACATCAATCACACGTTTCGAACGAATAGCACCTGCAACATCAATTGCCAAACACTCTCGCGTATATTCATCAACAACCGTGAGACATTTTAACTTCTGGCCATTAGCGCACGCATCATACACAAAATCGTAACTCCATACCGAATTTCTCGCGGTAGGCGCAAGCGGCCGCAATCTTTTTCCCGCCATTTTTCTCCTGCGTTTTCTAGGAACTTGCAGGCCAGCTTGAGCCCACAAACGTCCGCATCGTTCCTTGCTAATCGCAATACCACTACGCTGTAAAAATATGCGTATGCGACGCGAGCCAAAGCGAGGGTAAGTACCTGATAATGATTTCATTGCATCAATAATAGGCGCATCTTTCACCGGCATCTTAGGCGCATAGCTTAAGTTGGAACGACTAATGTTTAGTAGCGCACATGCTCGACGATGGGTTGAACCTCGCTCAATTGCATAGCGGGCTTGCTCTCTGCGAGCCTGTACGCTTACCATTTTTTTGCAGCAATCTCCTTCATGATTTCAATTTCAAGATCGCGTTCCGCAAGGATTTTTTTAAGGCGTGCATTTTCTGATTCAAGCGTTTTTAGACGCTTAACATCAGCACATTCCAGCTCACCAAATCTTTTTTGCCAAGCGTAAATAGATGCTTCTGATACGCCATTGCGCTTTGCTACTTCTGCAATAGTGTCACGATCTGTTTCGCGTAAAATTCGTACGATTTGCTCTTCGTTGTAACGACTCTTTTTCATGTCTAGCCCTCGGTTGAGGGGGCATTATCTCTAATTTACTTTGGTCTGAAAATCCCGGGGCAGGTCAGCATTATAAGCAGTTTGAGCTTCATACTAAAGCTCCATGGGCCGCATTCCCAGATGCAGTAGCAGTGATTGAATCCACTGTTGACGACGTTAAAAAAATTATTGACTGGGTTGCACCAGTGCCAAATGGAAAGGAAGTTGCCCATGCAGGAAATTGGGGCTCTCTTCGTGCGGATTTTACTCATCATGGAAAAGTTATATACTATTCACCTCATGATCACGAGATCATTAATAGCTACTTTATCCCTCCAAAAAATTGCTTTTTTAAAAGGCATGAACCTTACTCAAAAGAAAATGAATATAGATTTATAATTATGTTTGCAAATCACCTTCATTTTTCTCCAGACACATTTTGCGTCCGGTTAGAACAGACTGACTATATAAAAAAAATCTATCTAAGGAGAGAATGTTTTACAGAAGAAGAATTATCAACTATCAAAGCTTATCATTCACACCTTATAGAAATCATTTAATCTAGCATCCTTCAGTCGGCTGTATTCAACCTATGGATACATGCAATTACAAAGATTTACAATTAAGAACACACGCCTTAGCTTAATTAAATGTAATTCAGGTATGTGTGTTGATCAATTCGAGTATTGGTTATTAATTTTGAAACCTTCCCTTCTAGCTCAACATAAGCATCCGAATCTTTAAAGTTTTCAGGGTATACAACTAAGCATCTTTTTTTGTTTTTTACTGATGGATATAAAATTCCTTCAATACCTGCCGCATGAGCCAACTGACCTAAAATTTGAGGATTTGCCGGGACATCAAACTGCATAGGCATTATATTCCAATCTGTCCGTAAAAATGTGCTTCTTAGCTCTTCCACATTCATCACTGGCTTCATAGGGGATATTTTTAGGTGCGCTGCCCTTCTAATAAAATCAACTGGAAGATGAATTCCACTAATAAGCTTAAAAAAATCTTTTAACGCTTTTGAATCAGTAATATCTAAAACAGATGTTAGACTACCCTTGACTATAAAATGTGAAATATTTCCGGCAACATTTATCTCTTCTGCAGTCAAACCATCAACATTAGCATTGGGATCCAAACCCAATTTCTCTCTGAGAGCAGTTGCTGTATCCTCAGCTAAATATAATCCAGCGAAAAGCGGGAATCTTATAGGGTCTATATCTCCAATGTTAAAGCGACCTCCTGGAAAATGCAGAACACTACCTTTTGCAGATAATGGCTCATTAACAAATTGATTATCAATTATCCTACGCCAGTTGGAAAATTCATAATCACGTGTATTGCTGCATAACGCATTCTTAAGCTCTTCATACATTTTAGATCGTTTATGAGAAAGATAACTAAAATGATCCCAGCAATAGTCTGCAATTCCATTATAAAGCTTAATCCACCCTCTTATGTTACGAGGAGAAAGTTCATCTAAAACATAAAATACTTTTTTATCTTGTTGAGACATGCTTATGGTGAAATCCCTGCAAGAGCATTTCGAATAAATTTTTCTAATTTTTTATAACGACCAAAACGAATCATATCTTTTGGCGAAACGCCACCAAGAGCAGGATTTTTAATATGAAACCATAAAGCAGTTTTCTTAACATCTCCCTTAAAGTATCCCGCCATTAATTCACAAATAATGGCAATTTCATAAAGACGATTTTCAAGCTCTTTTGGCATTCCGGCGTCATACCTTACCGAATCTTTTGGGACACGCATAGCTTTTGAGACATCATTTCTGGATAGCTCCAAGAACTCTACAACATTTTTAGGTGTGTTACCTTCGAAGAGCCCTAAATAGTTATGCATAGGGACAGTATCAAGAAATTGATGTTTTACTGCTGCTTCTATTGTCATTATAGTTACCTCTACTTCAATTTTACCACAGCAACACATATTTTTAACAAATTTATTACAATAATAAAACAAACTTTATTATAACTAACTAATTGCATATATTTAACTTATATAAGTTGTATTCAAAATTTTAATAAATATTATATATATAATTGTAACATAATTTATCATTTTTAAGCTCTCAATGAAAAAAATATAAGTCAAATTAGCCAAAACATCACCTGTAATGCTTTGAAAACTGGTGTCTGCTCGTCCCTGCCCACCTAGTTACGCTTATCGGGACGATGTAAATAGGTGGGCAGGGACGAGCAGACACCAGTTTTCAATTATAACTTAATGAATATATTAACTTTATATTTTAGCGACCCCTTCAATAGAGGTGAAAGACATACTGTAGACTCTAGCGTAGAGCCTGTTGCAGTACTAAACCTCAACTAATTTAGCCACCGCATTCGCTTTATGCTCCGGCGCAAGATGGGCATATCGCAGAGTCATTTTAATATCAGCATGCCCAAGCAATTCCCTAACCGTATTAAGATCAACACCGTTCATCACAAGTTTGCTAGCAAAATGGTGTCGCATATCATGCCAGCGAAAATTTTCAATTTCTGCTGCCGTTAATATACCCTCCCATGCCTTACTCACATTATCAAACACATTACCTGTTTTGTGATTGAGAAAAACGAATCCATCCAGATTATTTTGCTGTCGCCAATCTCTTAAAACTTGTAGTGCAACTGTATTCAACGGAACATGTCTTGTTTTACCGTTTTTCGCTATATCACCAGTCACAGTTAAAATTGCTCGGTCGAAATCAATATTTTCCCATTGAAGCCAGGTCAAAGCCAGGGTCAAGTATCTCCTTTTGGTACAAGAAATTATCGGATATTTTGTTTTGCATTTAAAGGAGAATCTGTTTTTAGTATTTTCGTTCTAATTAGTCGCCCCTGAAAAACTCCTTACGCAGCCAGCGCTCGCTTCATCTGTCTTGCGTACGCATAACGATTTTGATTTAACAATGCAAATTTTCCAATGCGGCTGTAGCTTTGACTCAACACAACATTTCTTTTTTTTGCTGCTTTCGCTTCAAAACGTTTAAAGAAACTAAATTTGAAACAACCTTTAATGTTTTTCTAATCTAGTGATACCCTTTTATCACAGATAAATTCAGCACCTGTTTCAGGCGAATAATATATTTTATTCTAAAATTAAAATTGATAAGATACGGGCAAGTCAAATCCTCATTAAGGACACCTGAATTCATGAAAAAAGTAGCACTTGTTATCATCGCAGCTTCAATTGCAAATGTGGCTTTAGCATTACCAATAAAGCCCATAGTCGCGACGGCTACTATTACAAAAAATTCCTACTCACATGCTGCGAATGAGCAAGCAGAAAAAAAAACAGTTTACTTGCTACCCATTACGTTAAATCAACAACAATTGAAAGAATTGGTCAAACGATTGCAAAGTGTTAATGTTGAATCTTCGCTTTCTACTTTGCTTTCAGATCTGCCGGATCATTACGAGGTTGGAATGAATAACGTTCCTGTGCTAGATCAAGGTAAGCATGGTTCCTGCGTTACTTTTGCGACCACAGCTGCTATTGATGCATTACTTGGCAAAGGTGATTACATTAGTCAGCTCTGCAATCTAGAACTTGGTAGTTATCTTGAGCAATATGGACCACTAGATCCATCAGGCCATGGTGAAAAGACAGGATATCCCAGTGGCTGGTATGGAAGTACTTCTGCTCTTGTTATCGATCAGATCAGGAACTTTGGTTTGATTAGTAAAGATAAACAGTCACAAGGACTTTGTGCTGGTATCAAAGACTATCCTCTTCATGATGCTGATAACCAAGGTCGTCCCATGACACTAGAAACATTTAGTCAGAATAGTGAACCATTGGTATATCTAACTGCAGATAATCATTTACAAATATTTCATTACCAAGAATTTATGCCAACTGATCAATGGAACGATAAGCCTATTGACAGGCAAATCTTTTTACAAAAATTAAAACAATTACTTTTTCAAAAAATTGCAAACACAAAGTCACGAGTTGTTTTCAGTGTCCTGTTGCCGTATACCCATTGCAGTGTTGGTGCTTGCGTCTCTTTTCATAAAAGTGATGACACATGGGCCCTCACTAATGAAATCAAAAATGACCACAATGTTTTTAATCTAGCTGGTCATGAGATGGTTATTACCAGTTATGATGATAATGCTGTTGCAATCGACCGTGATGGAAACCAGCATAAAGGTCTCATCACGCTAAGAAATTCATGGGGAGACAATGTGGGTGATAGTGGAAATTACTATATGACTTATGACTTCTTTAAAGTATTTGCAATGGATATGACGCAAGTCTTTATTAAAAACATGTAAATAACGCCGGCGTATAATAGTCGCTGATTGACTAATTTTTCTGTGCTGCTTTGGTTTGATGAAAATGCGCGGTGATATTACCATTTGGTTATCAGCGGATGTGATACAACTCAAATATTTTTGGATTGAAATAATCCAGTGTCAGCATATTCAAATATTAATCTTGTGCAATCTTTACCTGATTCTTTGTTGAAGAAGGGGGTAAGGTATGGAACGTCCGACCAGCCGCCACTTCACTGACAACTTAGAGCCTGATTTCTCTTAAGCTTAATATTTGGTTACCATTAATATCAAAATTAGTTGGAATTAACCATTTTTGAAATCGTGATTTTAACTCTGGCCATTCACTATCAATAATTGAGAACCAAGCTGTATCACGGTTACGATTCTTATAAATTCTGTCTTGTCTAAAGATGCCTTCAAATTTAAACCCCAATCGCTCTGCTGCGCTTTGCGATGGTTGATTTAATGAATCACACTTCCATTCATATCTTCTATAACCCAATTCTTCAAAAGCACGATACATCATTAAGTACATAGCTTCAGTTGCTATAGGTGTTTTTTTTAATTTATTTGAAAAGCCAGGGTCAAGTATCTCCTTTTGGTACAAGAAAGTATCTGATATTTTTTTTGCATTTAAAAGAGAATCTGTTTTTAGTATTTTATTCTAATTAGTCGCCCCTGAAAATCATGCGGCTATTACCTTCGCCATCGCTGGTTGCGTAAGGGGTTTTTCAGGGGCAACTATAATTAATATTATTTTATATTTTATTCATCACTATTCTTCGCGATGTACAGGCGTTCATATTGATGAAGCCTTCGGGAGGCAGATGTCGGAGGTTCAAATCCTGTCACCCCGAGTTAAGATGATTAATGTTTTCCATGGAAAATAAAGCCAACTTGCCTTACACAACACAATGCCCTTTACTATCAACATATTCACACTATTGGTTGTATCTAGCACTAACCTTCTATAAAATTCTTTTCTCAACCTGCAGAAGAATTACATACCGTCATTAAAAAAGCCGAAGGCGGCAGTCAATAAAATTTTTTAGGAGAACCAAGATGAAAAAAATATTTTTAACATTATTTTTATTAATGCCTTGCAGTGAATTATTGGCCGCTAAAGAAAGTATTTATACCAAAAATGCACCGGCTCCCATTGGAGTTTATTCTCAAGCAATTAAAACGGGTTCTACTGTTTATATTTCAGGACAAATACCTATCGATCCAACAACTGGCAATATGCTTCAGGGCAGTTTTAAAAACCAAGTCAGACTTGCGCTTGCCAATGTGAATGCCATTGCAAAAGCAGCAGGTGGCAACCTAGATGATATCGTCAAGGTGACTGTTTATTTAACCGATTTAAATAATTTTGCTGCTGTGAATGAAGCGATGCTAGAAGTATTTCATCATCCTTATCCTGCGCGTGCTGCCATCGAAATTAAAGCGCTGCCGAAAAATGCAACCGTTGAAATTGAAGCGGTGATGCAGATAGATAATGTCGTCATAACGCATGGGTAATGGTTAATCCATTTGGTAATATCGCGGCCATTCTTTGCTTATATCCAATAAACAAACACAAAGAGCAGCAGCCACACGATATCCACAAAATGCCAATACCATGAGATCGCTTCAAAAGCGAAATTACGTTGTGGTGTAAAATCTTCTTTGAACATGCGATATAAAATCACACATAAACCAATGGTGCCTATGGTCACGTGCAATCCATGAAAACCCGTCAACATAAAAAACGTGCTGCCATAAATGCCGGATGCAAGTGTCAATCCTTTTTCGAAATATGCAACACCGTATTCATTCGCTTGTAAAAATAAAAATGAAACACCCAGTAATATCGTGATGAATTGCGCAATCAACATTGTGCGACGATGATTTTTCAGCAACGCCCAATGGGCAAGCGTGATGGTCGCACCACTGGTCAACAACACCAAGGTGTTAATCGCCGGAATGCCCCACGCTTCCATCACCGATTGTGGCGCCGTGTAACTGCCTGGACTTGGATTATGAAACAGTGGCCATGCCGAATTAAAACTTGGCCAGAGCACAATGTGCGTGACGTTTGCTTCACCGCCCAAAGCGGGTAATACAAAAATGCGTACATAAAAAAGTGCGCCAAAAAAGGCGCTGAAAAACATGACTTCTGAAAAAATAAACCAACACATACCTAAACGAAATGAACGATCTACACGATCACTTGATAATAATCCCGCACGATTTTCCTGAATAACCGTACCAAACCAACCGTATGCGATGTACAAAATCATGAGTAAGCCAAAAAAAGAAAGTAGCGGGCCATACCACATATTGTGTAACCAGTTCGCCGTTCCGACTAACATACAAAAAACGGCGATAGACGCTTTGATTGGCCAGCTACTAGGCATAGGCAAATAATATTTATCATTTTTATTATTCATTATTATTTTCTCCCGCTGTGTATGCTTTTACTATAACATTAATCCTTGCTTCCCTTGGAAAATGGCAACTTAATCATTGAAAGTATTAGAAACTGTGCTAGAGTCATCAAGGGATGAAAGGATGTCGCAACAAAGGAATGAAAAAATGCATAGCAAAAATAAACGTTTAACTTATCTATTAGTCACCGCTGTTTTTTTAATGTTTGGTTTTTCTTACCTCATGGTTCCGATTTATTCCTTAGTGTGTAAACAACTTGGTTATAACGGAAAAGGTGCGCTTTCTGCCACTACCGTTGCACCGGATATGACCGTTGATTACTCAAGAACCATACGCGTTGAATTCGCTTCCGTCATTCATGGTAATTTAAATTTTAAATTTGCACCGTTGCAACGCATCATCACTATCCATCCTGGCGAGAAAAAACTTATTTATTTTTATGCTGAAAATAATTCTGGAATAAATAAAACGGTGCAAGCGGTTCCAAGCATCACACCAGCCGATGCAGCACGCTTTTTGAAAAAAATAGAATGCTTTTGTTTCACTCAACAATCTTTTGTAAAAGGTGAAAAAGCCGACATGCCGGTGCATTTTTTTATTGATACCAACATACCAAAAGAAATTAAAGAAGTGAGTTTGTCTTATACATTATTTGATGCAACCGGTTTTGAAAAAAAGGGACCGCAGTTGACTAAAGGTAGAATTAAATTATGAGAGATATCGATACAATACCTTGTCATGCCAGCCTTCGCTGGCATGACACCACATTCCCATGAAAAAAAATAAATTATTTACATCACAAATTCCCTGCTTACTATTTGCTATTTTCATTTTGCCATTATTATTGAGCTTTATCGTTTATCAGTATTACAATGCATTCCATTTTAAAACCACTAATCACGGAACATTATTGAAACCACCACTGCAATTAAGCACATTGTCACACGATAACCATTGGCAACTTGCTTTTTCACCCGAGCATTGCGACACAGCTGATGCACAACAAACCCTTTTCTTTCTCCATCAACTTCGTCGCGCGCTTGGCGAAGCACAAGATCGCGTACGTCTCACCCTCCTCCTCACTCGACCTTGCCCGCCGCGATTCGCACACGATTTTTATCCGCTCATGTTAAATCGCGAACAGCAAATACAATTGCATAATCACTTGCCTAAAAATAACACCCGCATCACTGAAAAAATTTATCTCATCGATCCTGCCGGAAATTTATTTATGTATTATCCAAGTAATATTGATGTAATGGCGATATTCAGTGATATGAAAAAATTATTATGAGAATCACATAGTGATCATCTCTTTCTTTTTTGTATCAATTAAGTTTAATGAAATGGATTACCACCTATGCATAGGCGTCATCTGAAGGATTGATTGTCATGCCAGCCTTCGCTGGCATGACAATCAATCCGTAAGATGATGCCTATGCGCCTTCGCGGGGATGACAGATTTTTTTCATGTGAGAAATATCATTACTTAATATGGAATAATCTTTGTGACCAGTTTGAGATAATTTTCATTATAAGTTATTTTATTTTCATTCACGTGCAACATGAAAAAATAATCGCAACAGTCACTTTTCGATGACGAGTGCTTGGTTTTCAACTGGTCAGCGGCTTCAAGCAATAACATCAACGCACAAAACAAAATGGCCATGCGATCAACGACAAATTGAATTTGCAATGCTTGCACATTTTCATCCAATTGATGGAATAGCATCATTTCTTGCTGAAATTTTTGTAGCGCAGCTGTCAATGCTTGTTTGTGATGGTTAGTATCTTGTATAGCACTAATTTGTTTTTGCATATAATGCAGATAGACGTCATCAATTTGATATTTTCTGATATCTTTCAGCACTTGCGCACGCAAAACATTATGCGTACCTTCCCAATTTTCGCAAACAATGCAATCGCGCAACAATCGTGGAATGGAAGAAAATGTTTCTATGGTGCCATTGCCAGCCAACACATCAAGCGCATGATGAATATGTTCAACCGACCAACGCGCAGAAAGGTATTTTTGAATATTCACCAACAAGCGTAATAATAGTTTGTCGTTCGTCTCCGGATTTTTTTGTCTATCAAGCTCATCTTGCATCACTATCGTTCTAAAAGTTGCTGCAAGCACTGCCGTATTTTCCGCTTTAATGCGTGCTAAATTTTCAATGACTAAAGGATGCTGAATGATGAGATGTGAAAATGCCCTGCGATGTTTTGCATAAGTACGTGCAATGGTATAAGCGCGACGCGCCATGCCTAAGACACAAACCGTATTAAATAAGCGCGAAAGATGCAACACATTATCCATCACCAAATGAATACCATCTGCCAAATTTCCCATGGGAATGGCATAAGCACCCTGAAAATCAATTTCGCCTGTCGCCATTGAACGCGTACCGATTTTATCTTTTAGTCGACGTATGGTGTAATTATTTTTTTTGCCTTCCCACTCAGCAGGCACCAGAAACAAACCTAATCCTTTGGTTCCAACTATCGCTTCATCATAACGCGCCGTCATAAAAATTAGATTCGCACCCGCATTCGAGCAAAACCATTTTTCACCATACGTACGCCATGTGCCACTTTCATCTTGCTCAGCGTAAGCTGCATTAACACCAACATCTGAACCACCTTGAATTTCCGTTAAAAATTGTGCGCCGGTAAAATTGCTTTGAAAAGAAGGTGAAAATAATTTTTCGAGATAATGTTTTTTAAGCGGAAAATCAGCCGTTTTTTGCAAAACACGGATAATGCCAGCGGAGCATGCAATGGGACAATTATGTCCCGCCTCGCCCACTTCAGCAGACAAAAAAAGTAATGATAAACAACCAAACAAACCACCTGGATTCGCCATTTTCTCCATTAATTTTGTTTGATAAATAATATCACCCGCTTGCACGTAAGTCGGATGATGGATGACATCATCAATGCGCTCACCAATGGCATTGTAAGCATTTAATCGTGGCAAATTTATTGCGAGATTGTTTTCGCTCACCAGTGTATCAAGATGATCGACGACCTCTCTGCCAAATATTTCTAATTCGGCCGGAAGATTTTTTTCTGCTTGAGTGAGATGAAAATTGATTGTATGTCTGTAGTCATCATCTTGCGTATAACAATTTTCTTTAATCTCTGCCTGCCAACTGGCTAAAGCTTCGCGTGCAATTTGATTCGCATTTTGCATGTTGTTCCTACCACAATATGTAATTATTACCAGGCGCTGCTTTTTGCAGCATGAATTTTAAGGCGGCGACTAACTCATCACCCGTGCAACTCGAACAACCACCGTGTTTTGGATGACCTTTTTGACCTGTGACGATATTTTGGTAAATTTTGACAAAGCCTTCACCCACGATGGGTTTAAAGGCTTGTTGATTACCAAGTTGTGGCACATTTTTTTGGCCACTGCTGTGACAGCTACTGCAATTTTTTTGATAAACTTGTCGGCCTTCATTCATCGTTAATTTTGCCGGTTGTGCTGGTTGCACTTTACCATTCACCGCCGCTGCAACCATGTAATCGACCGCTTGTTTAATATCATTATCGCTGCAATGAAAACAAGTACCCTTAGCCGGCATGTTACCGCCGCCATTAATTGCAACCGCATACAATTTCTTGATGCCAGAACCAGCGAGCAAACGCCATTTGACACTATCACCAAATTTCGGCGCACCACCCACACCAATAGCATGACAACCTGAGCAATAACTATTGTAGACATATTCTCCGACTGCACCTTGACCAACGGTTGGCTCAGGTGGCATTTCGCTTTGCACATTTTTGAGATACGTTGCAATCGCTAATAAATCCGCGGTAGTCAAATGACTGAGACTATCATGCACCGCTTCCAACATCGGGCCTTGTACTTTACCACCACCAATTAAACGCGCCTCAGTAAAAATTTGCAGTAATTCATTATCGGGTATGCCGCCCAAATTGGTTTTGGTAATATTAGGCGCGAGATAACCTTGTATCACTGCACCCGTTAAATTATATTTTTGTATCGGAGCACCCAACGATAAGGCTTGACTCACTACTGCATAAGAAGGTGTGTGACACATACCACAATGTCCTAATCCTTCTACTAAATAAGCACCGCGATTCCACTCAGTCGATTCATTTGCACTCGGTTGAAATGGTTTACTATCATGAAAAAATAAAACACGCCAACCGAGTTGCAAAAAACGCCAATTAAACGGCCATACCATGGCATTTTTTTTATTCGGTAAATTAATCGCTGGAATACTGCCAAGATAAGCTTTAATGGCTTTCAAATCATCTGGTGTCACTTGATTAAAATAAATGTAAGGAAAAGCTGGATAATAATATTCACCTGACGGTGATATGCCTTGACGCATGGCGGTAATAAATTGTTCATCCGTCCATCCACCAATGCCAGTTGCTTTATCGGGTGTGATGTTGGGACTATAAATTGTGCCAAATGCTGTTGCCATCGCAAGACCACCAGCAAAAACAGGGCCTTTTATTTCGGTGTTGGTGTGACAAGCAATGCAATCACCCACTTTCACTAAATATTCGCCGCGATGTATGGTTGCGATTTGCTGAGGATTTTTCCCTGTCAATTGTGGTGCTGGATAAGCTGGAAAATAAACAGCCGTACTATAAGCACCTGCTGCGAGTCTCGCATTTTCAATGATGCCAACGATGCTGTAAATGGCTGGCACTACGATAAGCAATAAAATGACAGCAACAGTCAGCCGATTTTTTTTCGTCGCAAAAAATTTCTTCACGTTCAATCCTCAGCAAAAGTATGATAAGGCAACGGTGTTTTCAACGTCCATTCTAAGCCTTCGGCACCATCCCAAATGACATTATTATTTTCCGCTGGCCGCTTGGAAAATGCCGCATGCAGCACGATGTAGAGAAATATCAGTTGTGCGAAACCAAAAATAAATGCACCAATGGTGCTGATCTGATTAAACTCGGTAAATTGCAAAGCATAATCCGGAATACGCCGCGGCATGCCGGCTAATCCTAAAAAATGCATGGGAAAAAAAGTAATGTTCATGCCAATGACAGACAACCAAAAATGCCATTGCCCGAGTTTTTCGCTGTAGTGCACACCAGTCCATTTAGGTAACCAAAAATACACGCCGGCGATGATAGTGAACAACGAGCCTGTCACCAACACATAGTGAAAATGCGCGACGACAAAATAACTGTCGCGATATTGATAATCTGCTGGTACCAACGCCAACATCACTCCAGAAAAGCCACCAATGGTAAACATGATTAAAAATCCCAGCGCAAATAACATCGGCGTTTCAAAACTGATGGCGCCTTGATAAAGCGTCGCAGTCCAATTAAATATTTTGATGCCGGTTGGCACAGCAATTAACATCGTTAAATACATGGTGATCAACTGCGCAAGATAGGGTGCGCCGGTGGTAAACATGTGATGCATCCACACCATGTAGCCAAGTATCGCAATGATAATGGTTGCATAAACCATGAAGCGATAACCAAACAATGCTTTGCGTGCAAAGGTGGGAATAATTGCTGAAATCACGCCAAAACCCGGCAAAATTAAAATATAAACTTCTGGATGGCCAAAAAACCAAAACAAATGTTGAAACAAAATGGGATCGCCACCACCTGCTGCATTAAAAAAACTGGTGTGAAAATTTCTGTCCATGAGCACCATGGTCACGCAACCTGCCAATATCGGCATCACCGCCAACAATAAAAATCCAGTGACTAACCACGTCCAAACAAAAAGCGGTAACTTCAGCCACGTCATGCCCGGTGCACGCATATTAAAAATAGTCACCACAATATTGAGCGCCGCCAAGATGGAAGAAATACCCAACATGTGTATAGCAAAAATAAAAAAATCCGTACTTTCTGGGCCATACAAAGTGGAAAGCGGTGCGTAAAATGTCCAACCAAAATCCGGCGCCGGTCCACGCATAAAAAAGGTGCTAAAAAGAATGGTGAAGGCAAATGGCAGCAACCAAAAACTCCAATTATTTAATCGCGGCAACGCCATATCTGGCGCACCTATCATCAATGGCACCATCCAATTTGCAAGTCCTGTCATCGCTGGCATGATGACGCCAAATATCATGATGAGCCCATGCATGGTGGTCATTTGGTTGAAAAATTCTGGATTGAAAAGTATTGTGCCCGGTTCAAATAATTCCACACGTATCAACAGTGCAAACGCTCCACCAACAAACAACATGATGAGACTAAAAAATAAATAAAGTGTACCGATGTCTTTGTGATTCGTGGTGAATAGCCAACGTTTAATGCCGTGTTCTGGCCCATGATGGGCATCATGCGTTGTCGTGTGCGCTTGAGACATATCCCTTGTTCTCCTATTGCAACCTAACTAAATCTCACACTGTTCCCAATTGTTGTCGTATGCGTTTGACATCCACTGGTTGTGCGACGATTGCCTGCTGTCTTCGCTGATTCACTGCACCATTGCCCCACGCTTGCCGAATATAAGTCACAATCGCTGCCAGTGTTTTATCATTTAAAATATGGCCAAAAGCTTGCATTGGCGTACCAGGAATACCGTGCAAGACATACGCTATCGTTTCATCCAATGGCGCAACCACCACCGGACTTTTAATCAAGGCAGGGAAACTTGAGCCTAATCCTGCACCGTCATTAAGATGGCACATGGCACAATTTCTTTCATATTCTTTTTTACCTAAGGTCAATAATGCTGCTTCACTTAATGTCGCGACATTATCTTCTTTCATTTCGACGGCACTACTTTTTTGCCGTTGCATGACCCACTGATTAAATTCCGCTAACGAAACTGCTTTCACGACAATCGGCATAAAGCCATGATTGATGCCACACAACTCACCACAAGCACCGCGATATTCACCGGGTTTGGTGATATAAAACCAATTCTCATTAATGAAACCAGGAATTGCATCTTGCTTCACGCCCAACTCCGGCACCCACCACGCATGTATCACATCATCTGATGTCACTAACAATTTCACTTTGGTATTGACTGGTACAACCATGGGTTGATCCACTTCTGCCAAAAACCATTTATTTTTTGGACTACTCGACACAATTTGATCTTGCGGTGTAGAAAGAAAACTAAAAAATTTGACGCCATTATCGAGGTATTCGTATTTCCATTTCCATTGATAACCGGTAATTTTAATCGTCAGCGCAGATTCATCGGTATTATGAATATCAGCTAACACGCGCGTTGCAGGAATGGCGAGTGCAATTAAAATTAAAAAAGGAATGGTGGTCCAAATAATTTCTATCCATAAATGCTCATGAAAATGGGCTGCTTTCACGCCTTTTGATTTGCGAAAACGAATCAACGAATAGGTGATGACAGCAAAAACCAAAATACCAATCACACAACAAATATAAAAAGCAGCCATGTGTAAATCATAAATTTTATGACTAATCGGTGAGACGCCATAGGGCATATTCAAGACGTAACCGGCAAAAGCGCTCGCCGTCAAGCAACAAGTACAGATGAGAAGGCTGAGCTTTGCTATCCAGTGCAACATGATAAAACATTCCTTATTTTCAGCTCTTACAACAGTAAAGGGTTAAAATGCTGAAATCAACTTTTAAAAAAGGTGTCGTTGAATTGCTTTGACATAACCCAGATAAAATTTAAAATGATGTGATGAATCCCTTACCCGCAAACTTAGCAGCACTGCATTTAACAACTGAGCAAGTGAATACCATTGTGCAAGCCGTGGATGAAGCTTGCAGTGAAGAAACTTGTGAAAGCCGCTGGCAACACCTCCTGCCTTTTTTACGCAAGACGCCATTACCTTTTGCCGTGCATGAACTGCTCTACAAATTCATTTATCCCGATTGGGAAACATTGCCAGCACCCGCTTGGTTTCCCGATGCCTCATCCATGCCGACAACACATCTTTACACGTTGATGCGCGAAAAAAATTGTGCCGATTACGCTGCATTACACCACTATTCAGTGACAAATCGCCGTGATTTTTGGCAAGCGATGGTCGAGAAACTCGCGATTCACTTCGATCAACCCTACACCGAGCTCCTCGATCTTTCGACCGGTATTGAAACCCCAACGTGGTTTCGCGATGCGAAAATGAATATCAGCAACAGTTGTTTTCAAGCAAAACCTGAGGCCATTGCCATTATTTCGCAAACGGAACAAGGCGATGTCACACGCCTCACTTATGCAGAACTCGATCATTTATCAAATCGCATTGCGAATAGCTTTGCAAAACAGGTGAGTCCCGGTGACAAAGTGGCGATCATCATGCCGATGACCACAGCGGCTGTTGCGATTTACTTAGCCATCATCAAAGCAGGTTGCGTAGCGGTTGCCATTCCCGATAGTTTTGTGGCTGATGAAATGGCAACACGATTGCAGATTGCGAATGTTAAACTCGTTTTCTGTCAAGATGACATCTTGCGTGATGGCAAAGCGCTACCACTTTATAGCCGTGTCATCGCAGCACATGCACCATCTTGCATTGTGATAGCCGCCGCACAGCAATTGACTGTGACACTGCGTAAGCAAGATGTTGCTTGGGATGATTTTTTACTGACTAAGACAAGCTACACACCACACACTGTTGATCCACAACATCACCTCCACATTTTATTTTCATCCGGTACGACCGGTGCCCCAAAAGCCATCCCTTGGACACACACAGCGCCTATCAAATGTGCAAGCGATGCCTATCTCCATCACAATCTTCATGCGCAAGCTATTTTTTGCTGGCCGACCAACTTAGGCTGGATGATGGGGCCGTGGCTAATTTTCGCCTGTCTCATCAACCGAGCAACGCTTGCACTCTATGAGGGCACACCGAATGGCCAGGCGTTTGGCGAATTCCTCGCAGCAGAGCACATCACTCATCTTGGTGTGGTCCCGACCATGGTCAAAACCTGGCGCAGCTCAGCTTGCATGCAAGGCTTGGATTTCAGTCATATCCAATTATTTACCTCAACCGGTGAGCGTTCCAATATCGAAGACATGTTGTATCTCATGTATCTTGCCAATTATCGCCCCATCATCGAATATTGCGGTGGCACTGAAATTGCCGGCGCTTATCTCACCGGCAGTCTGCTGCAACCAGCAGCGCCTGGCGCTTTTTCCACAGCGGCAGCTGGTCTTGATTTTGTGATTCTGGATGAAGCGGGCAAGGTCGCAGACAAAGGCGAAGTGGCACTGCTGCCACCATCGCTTGGCCTTTCAACTGAACTCATCAACAAAAATCATCACGATGTTTATTATGCAGCCATGCCAACCATCAACGGAACATTGCTGCGACGTCATGGTGATGAAGTACAACGCTTTGCCAATGGCTATTACCGTCTGTTAGGCCGTGTTGATGACACCATGAAATTAAGCGGCATCAAAATCAGTTCTGCCGAAATTGAAACAGTGTTAAATACCATCGCCACGGTCGATGAAACCGCTGCCATTGCGGTGAACTTACCCGATGGCGGACCCAGTCAATTAGTGATTTATGCCGTGCTGCAGAATGAGGCGACCATCCCTTTGTCGCAACTCAAAACAGAAATGCAACAAGCCATCAAACAACATTTGAATCCTTTATTTAAACTTCACGATGTCATCATCATCAACGCTCTGCCCCGAACCGCTTCAAACAAAATTGTGCGTCGCTCATTGCGTGATGACTATGGGAAACGTCAAATAAATTAAGTACACTACGCCTATGTTAAAGCGCAGACCCACTCTACAACAAATAGACATCGACTTGCTGGAACGCGGCAAATACCAGCCACGGCAATCGTTTGACCCTGAAAAATTGCAGGAACTCGCGAACTCCATTCAAAGCACCGACGGCTTGTTGCAACCCATTGTGGTCAGACCCAAAACGAGTGGTGGTTATGAAATTGTGGCCGGCGAAAGGCGTTTTAAAGCCGCGCAATTAGCCGGGATGACAGATGTCAGCTGTCTCGTGTGTCAGTACACCGATGAGCAAGCGTTGCAAGCGGCCATAGTCGAAAATATTAGCCGCGCCGATTTAAATCCCATTGAAGAAGCAAAAGCGTATCAACGCTTGATTGATGATTTCGATTATCTCCACGAAGAAATTGCCGCCTCCGTCGGTAAATCGCGCACAGTGATTACCAATACGCTGCGCTTATTAAAACTCGACACACGCGTGCAACAACGCATTATCGCCGGTGAGTTAAGTGAAGGTCATGGCAAAATTCTCGCCGGCTTAGACTTAAAACAACAAATCGCCCTCGCAGAACGCTGCGTGCAAAAAGGCTGGAACGTTCGCAAAATGGAAGCTGAGGTAAAGAAATTACAACAGACAGAAACCGCAACACCTGGTCGTTACAGCGATGCCAATGTGAAGCACTTAGAAGTCGCCTTATCTGAACATCTCGGCAACCGCGTACAAGTTGATTATGAAGAACGCGGCGGTGGCTATATGCGCATACGCTTCAATAATATTGATGAACTTGAAGGACACTTTGAGCGAATTGGATTTAAGAAAGATGGGGAATAACGACTTGATCCCACTCACCCATCCAACCCATCATCCTGTAATATCAATGCCGCCTGAAATCTTGCCAGACTTTTTTCAATACGTCTCATTCCTTTATCCACACTTTTTTTGCGTGTGCTGAGTGATGGATTCAACACCGTGGTCGCGTGATTAACGTGTTCTACATAACGGCTGAGGCGCTCTGATGACAAAAATGTCAGGTGGTAACCGTGTTGCATCAGCGAGCGATGCATTTCTTTTCCTGCAACCATATCGCCCGCTGCAAAATGCAATTGATGTTTTTTCAGTAAATCATGGCGATACATGGCGCAATGACTACGTAAATAATAATAGTTTTTACCAACACCTGCTAAACCATGCTGCGTTTTTCCTATCAGTCGAAAATAAAAACGTTGTGCATGATGCTCGATGAATTTTAATCCTTGTCGCCACCAAGGTTTCATTTCTAATTTCCAAGAACCAACACCGGCAATTTGTGGATGTCGCTCTATTTCAGCCATTAAAAATGATAACCACTCGGGGTGTTTTACCAGCGTATCGGTATGTATTGATAATACATAAGGCGTATCCACATATTGCAAGCCCTGATCCAACGCACGCGCATGCGATTGCACGGGTGTTTCACCGGGTATCGCTTGACGCTCAATTAATTGTATCCAGCTAAGGCTGCGCAAATAATCGAGCGAGGCATCTTGCGAGTCATTGTCGATGACTATCACTTTCGCTTGCTCGTGCGCTGTATATTTGCGCAGCAAACGCAAGCAGAGTTTGGTGAGCGTAAGCGTTTTATAGTTAGGCACTAAAATGGTGACGAGAGGAGAAGACATAATTTTGTTTGCCATAAAATAAACTGCCAAGATAATACGCGTTTCGATTTCCGCTGTGAAGAGCTGACGCAGTTATCATTGGATTGCTGCTATCGTTGCGCTAGAATACCCATCCCATGCAATCCGTTAGAAGCAGCCCATGAAATTAACCGATACGCCGCTCCCTGGTTTAATCCTTATCCAACCGTCTGTCTTTGGTGATACCCGTGGCTATTTTTACGAAGTGTATCAACAACAACGTTACGCTGATCATGGCATTCCGTCTTTTGTTCAAGATAATGTGTCGCGATCAAAACGCAATGTATTGCGTGGTCTCCATTATCAATTACCTGAAGCGCAGGGCAAGTTAGTGTGGGTGACGCGCGGCAGTGTTTGGGATGTAGCGGTGGATATTCGTCGTCAGTCAAAAACCTTTGGCCAGTGGTTTGGCATTACACTGAGCGATGAAAGCCATACGCAACTTTATATTCCGCCTGGTTTTGCGCATGGATTTTGTGTTTTATCCGAGTATGCCGATTTACATTACAAGTGTACGCATGCTTATTTTCCTGCAGCAGAACATGGCATTGCTTGGAACGATACGACACTCAAAATATCTTGGCCGGTGACTCAACCTATTTTATCGCCTAAAGATGAAATTTATCCTGGATTAAACGAGATTGCTGATGAACACCTCTTTGCCTAAACTGCTCATCACCGGTGGCAAAGGACAAGTCGCGAGCGCTCTTTGTCATACCAATTTAACGCGAGCTTCGCAATTGATTGCACTTGATCGTAGCGAATTAGACATCACCGAAAATACCTCGATTGAACGCGCACTCTCCAACCATCACCCCGATGTCATCATCAACACGGCTGCTTACACGGCCGTTGATAAAGCAGAACAAGATAAAGATGCGTGTTTAAAAGCCAATTATCTTGGCGCAAAAACACTTGCCATTGCTTGTGCTCGTCATCGCATTCCACTCATACATTTATCGACTGATTATGTTTTTGCGGGCGATCAACAAAAACCGTATACAGAAACAACAGCAACCCATCCCATTAATTTTTACGGAAAAAGTAAATTGCTCGGTGAGATGGCGGTGCGTGAACATTGCGAACAACATGTGATATTACGCGTTAGTGGTGTGTTCAGTGCTTACGGCAATAATTTTTTAAAAACCATATTGCGTTTAGCCGCTCAGCAAAAAACTTTACGTATCATCGCTGATCAACTCATTTGTCCCACTTATGCCGGCAGCATTGCCCAAGCCATTTTTTCACTGCTGCAACATCAATTTATTTCCGGTACATATCACTACTGCAGCGCTACCGCCACTTCATGGCATGCATTTGCGACTGCCATTTTGGAAACAGCAGTAGGTGATGAAAAAAAAATAAATCGTATCGAAGCCATCACCACCGCAAATTATCCAACGCCCGCCAAACGCCCACTTTATTCGGTGATGGATTGCAGCAAAATTGCTGCAGATTATGGCATCATGCAACCCTCATGGCGCGAAGATATTAAAGCGGCGCTATTCAGCATGATTCCCTCTCCCGTAAATAGGTAGATTTACATACTCACCCATTTCAGCTATACTATTAGCTGTAACTTGCTAATTTATAACAAAAAAATACAAAACGAGGGTTGAAACAATGAATAGTCATATAAATTCACATGATCGAGCCATTTTGCGACGCGCAACAACAGATGATTTCGATGCACTCTACACGCTATGGATGCAAGACCATATCATCCCTTTTATGACCTTTGAAAGATTACCGATTAGGTGATTGCTTTATTGGGCAAGGCGTACGTCGATTTCAGCATGTCCAATTTTGGGAAATAAAATTAGAACCGGATTGCGATTTGGATGCCATGGAACTTTGTTTGCGTAAATTAATAACGGATGCATCGCAGCAATGTAAAAAAATAGAAATTTTCGCTGCTGATAAAAATACAGCGCACTTAGTAGAAAGACTGGGCTTTCATTATCGTGGTAAAAAAACAGGATCTTGTAAAATAGAAGATAATTATTACGATGAAATCGGCGTTGATTTAAGCTTTTTTAATATACAAGATGCCAGAGAACTTCTTACTCTGTACGCCACTCATGAGTATCAACAAAAACGCATATTGTCAGCACTGAAGCAATGTCAAGAAGCCATTCGAAAAGCATTTTCTGAAAAACAAGTGGACTCCTATTCAGCGTTATATTTAGAAAACATGGCATTTCAAATGATACGTGAAGGATTGGGCGAGCCCGCCATTCGTCGCTACGGTCAAAAAAATCAAGAACCCCAACCTTGGCATGCATTAATAGCTGAACTACCGCGTGTGCTTAAAGAAGATTTTATTCATTTAGAAAAATTAACAACGAAGAGTGTGAATGAATCGGTAGCAGAATCTTCCCATAGGAAGGATGTTAAAAAAGGTAGGTAATAATTTTATTCTGTTCAGTAGTTCAGCCTGCTCTGCTCTTAACTTGCCATAAATTTTCAGCTGTTGCTTCAACATCAAGTGTTCCATGCCATTCTAAGGCATGGATTTTTTCCAAAATATGTGCCCAGAGCACATGTTGCGGATTTAAGTTGGTCGATACTTTTGCATTCTGAATCAATTCTAAAATAACCAATTGCTTTTTGCTCACGTAACGCACTTGATCTTCACCTTTTACTCTAATCGCTTCCCTTTCTTCGCTCTCTTCACCTTTTGCAGTATCGTCAGAATGGAGCACTGCATGCTCCCAGTTCATTACTTTTATTTTGGCATCACCGCTAATCGTTCTTTCTTGGCGCATACGTTGCATTTCCTGACAAATGCCATTCCTATGCAGAGCACAACTACCTTTACTTGTAAGATTATCTTGTTCATCCTTAACAGTCTGTTTTATTAGTATCATGATAGCAATCCAGCCGTGTGCCTCAGGATTCGGATCTTCTTTAAACTTCATATCGATTACCTGGAGTAGATCCACTACATATTTTGGCAATATCATTTGCAATTGTTGATTGAACAAGACGTATTGCTTGTTGTCCCATACAAAACTTCCTTCGCCTTGTATCACTTCATTTCTAAATTGCAGACAAAAATCATGGGCTTTTATCGCTTTTTTATTCATGGCGAGACGATTATAAAATTTTTCTTTATCAGCAGGCTTATTTATAATACCAGCATGCTCCATGATATATTTTTTATAGAAATCAGAAAATTTTGTTCTAGGTCCATACTCACTCATCACATCCACATCTTCTCTTACTTCTAAAGCAGCAATCTCTTCGACCAAAAATTCACTGACCAAATAAAAATATACTTTTAGCAATGCTTCCTTCAATCTCATCAAGCGCTCATCAACTGTCTCTTCATTATGCTGACGTGCCAGAAAACGATACATGGCATTTTCTCGATTGATAAGATCATAAATAGTTTTTTTGATAGCACCCTCTTCCTCAAATAAATCCTCGAGTGCTTGAGCCAACACTAAATTTGCCCAGTTAGAAACGCAAAAATCCCCTTTTGCTAACAGTGATTTGGTAACACCCGCATGGAAATACGCGCGTAGTTTTTCAAAATTGCGATAGCCTTCGCTGTGATTACTAAGACCATTAAAAAGACGACTAACCGCTGCATCAAGATCAAATGCATCCGTCAAATAATGTGTCGCATTTTCATTAATGATGGCACTGAGCGAATTTAAATAGTCATCAAACGTTTCATGTAAATTACGTTGCATAATCATTTTCTCCTCGTTAATTTTTTTATATTTTATATGTCGCAGGGAAATTTACACACGGCTAACAGTCGACTCCTCCCACAACTCGCTGAGCCGCTTCACAATAGGCACATTGCCTTCCAGTAAACGTAATTGCAGCATCTGCAATAAGGTCACCCAACGCAATGCTTGGTTTTCTCTGCTTTGCGGTTCGCCCACAAACGCATCCACGCGCCAAATTTCGAGCCAAACTGTTTTATCCGGATACGTATGGGTATGTTCAAACCAAGATTGTGCTGCCAGCACCTCAATGCCTAGCTCTTCATGGAGTTCGCGCTGCAACGCAGCAAAACTCGGTTCATTTGGCTCAATTTTGCCACCGGGTAATTCCCAATAACCGCTATAAGGCTTACCCAATGGCCGCTCACTGACAAGAATTTTGTCGTCGCGTTTTAAAATGCCGAGTACGACGTGTATCAATCTAATTTCCCATGACATTGTTTGAATTTTTTTAACGAGCCGCAAGGACAAGGATCATTACGCCCGGTTTTTTTAGCACCGCGCACAAATGTTTGCAGCGGTCTATCTTCATTGTCTTCAAGCACAGCAACATCTGCTTCTTGCATCACATCAAGCGCCGTATGTTGATATGCCATTTGTTGGTAATTTACTGCTGAACGACGTTGCGCTTCCATTTGCTGAATATCTTGTTCGGCTCTCACATCAAATTTAGCCAATGCGGATATCACATCAAAATTCATTTTGTCTAATAATTGCGTAAATAATTGGAAGGATTCGCGCTTATATTCTTGCTTAGGATTTTTTTGTGCATAACCACGTAAGTGTATGCCTTGACGCAAATAATCCATCGCCGCCAAATGCTCGCGCCAGCAGGTATCGAGTGTTTGCAACATCACCGCTTTTTCAAATTGTCGCATGACTTGCGGCGTAGTTTGCGTTTCTTTATGTTGATATGCTTCTTTGAACGCTGCTTGTATACGTTGTCGCAAGCGTTCTTCATCAAGTGTTGCATCGTCATGCAACCATTGTTGCAACGGCAATTGCAACGCGAAATCACTGAACAAACGCTGCTCGAGATCCGCCACATGCCATTCTTCTTCCATGCTATGCGGTGGAATAAAAAGACTGATGACTTGATCAATTACGTGTTGACCCACATCAACGATGGTCTCACCTATGCTTTCTGCCGTGAGTAATTCATCACGTTGTCTATAAATAACTTTACGTTGTTCATTCGCCACATCATCATATTCAAGCAATTGTTTACGCATATCAAAGTTATACGCTTCGACTTTGCGCTGCGCATTTTCAATGCTGCGCGATAACATGCGCGATTCGAGCGCCACGTCTTTTTCCATGCCTATGCGTTGCATGATATTGTTGAGACGATCACCACCAAAAATACGTAGTAAATTATCTTTTAGAGAAAGATAAAAGCGCGACTTGCCCGGATCGCCTTGACGACCTGAACGACCACGCAATTGATTATCAATACGCCGTGATTCATGACGTTCCGTGCCAAGCACATACAAACCACCGGCTTTCACCACTTCTTCATGACGCGTTAACCATGCTTTTTTACGCTGTGAAGTTTCTTCGTCTGTTGGATGATCGAGTGCTTTTAATTCTGCTTCTAAATTACCACCAAGCACAATATCAGTACCACGACCGGCCATATTGGTGGCAATGGTAACTGCACCAGGACGCCCGGCTTCTGCAACAATTTGCGCTTCTTTTTCATGGAATTTAGCATTCAATACTTGATGCGGAATTTTTTCGTGCTGCAACAGTTGTGATAGATATTCCGATGCTTCAATGGATGCCGTTCCCACTAAAATAGGCTGCGCAAGTGCATGCGTTTTTTGAATATCTTCGACAATCGCTGCAAATTTTTCTTCAGCCGACATGTAAACAAAATCAGGGAAATCATTACGCACCATAGGTTTATTTGTTGGAATAACGACCACTTCCAAGCCATAAATTTGCTGAAATTCGTAAGCTTCAGTATCCGCTGTTCCCGTCATGCCCGATAATTTTTCATAAAGACGAAAATAATTTTGAAAAGTGATCGAAGCCAAGGTTTGATTTTCTTGATTGATCTTGACTTTTTCTTTTGCTTCAATCGCTTGATGCAAACCATCAGACCAGCGTCGTCCTGGCATGGTGCGGCCAGTATGTTCATCAACAATCACCACTTCATTATTTTGGACGATGATAATCAACATCGCGATGAAATAATGTATGCGCACGCAAAGCAGCATAAATGTGATGCATCAGCACAATATTTTGCGCATCATACAAACTTTCACCTTCTTTTAATAAACCTGCTTTGCTAAGTAATTCTTCCACATGTTGATGACCTTCTTCAGTGAGAAAAGCTTGTTTGGTTTTTTCATCGAGACTGTAATCACCAGGACCTTCTTTTTCTTCCTGCTTTTTTAATTTGGGAATAATGTCGTTAATCGTAACGTAGAGATCAACACTTTCTTCAGCCGCACCGGAAATAATCAGTGGTGTGCGTGCTTCATCAATCAAAATAGAATCCACTTCATCGACAATCGCAAAATGTAAACCGCGCTCAACTTTTTCGGCAAAATTAAACACCATATTATCACGCAAATAATCAAAACCAAATTCATTATTGGTGCCGTAAGTAATATCGGCTTGATAAGCATTTTGTTTTTCAGGCGGTGTCATGCCATGCAAATTAATGCCAACCGTTAAGCCCAAAAATTCATACAAGGGCCGCATCCATTCTGCATCACGTTTCGCTAAATAATCATTGACGGTAACGATATGCACGCCTGTGCCAGGCAAGGCATTCAGATAAGCCGCTAATGTTGACATCAGCGTTTTACCTTCACCGGTACGCATTTCAGCAATGTTGCCACCATGCAAAACCATGCCACCTATCAACTGCACATCAAAATGACGCATGCCAAGCGAACGTGTCGCTGCTTCTCGCACCACGGCAAAGGCTTCTGGTAGCAATTCATCAAGGGTTGCGCCACTTTTTAGTTGCTGACGAAAGACTTCGGTTTTAGCACGTAGTGCTTCATCCGTTAATGCACTTATCTCGGGCTCCAAAGCATTTATTTTTTCAACCGTTTTCCATAACCGACGCAGCACGCGCTGATTGCGACTGCCAAACAAATTCGTAATAATGCGATTTAACATGATGAGTTATCTTTACCTAAATAAGCTAAATTTAAAGGTGGCTAGGATACTGCGTAACCAAGCAAAATGATAGTATAGTGTCATCTAATTGAATGAGTTAAGGATAATAAGGATGAAGCCTGCGCCCACCAAAAAAGCCTATGCTTACCTTCATCAACACTTGAGTCCATTACAAATTGTATTTGAAAAAGTCAGAAGACTAGAGACGATAAATCAGCGCATCAGCGCTCATCTTGATCCCACACTCAAAGACTATTGCCGTGTCGCCAATTTGAACGGCCAACAGTTAATCATGCTAGTTGCAAATGGCGCAATCGGCACGGCGTTACGTTTTCAAACCCCTGATCTCCTTCGCAAATTTAAACAAGATTCCCTGCTAAAATCGATAAAAAGCATACAATGCAAAACGCAAGTCCATACCGCCACAGAACGCTTGACGACTTCCCCCACACCGGCGCAATCCATGCCACCGCTTTCTGCCGAAACCGCCGACCTCATTCGCCACAGCGCGCTTAGCTTGAGCGATCCTGCGTTAAAATCCATCATGCAGCGCATCGCGAGCCATATCCGGGATGAAAAGTAGGTAAGGTAATGTCGTGTGACAGCGCTGCTGGCTTTCGCTGCATTTTCCTTGCGGGATTACCGTACGAGCGACTGATTGCAGGATGCAATCAGAAGCGACAGGGATGTCGCGTTTGGAGCGAGGAGGTAATCCCGCAAGGAAAATGCAGCGAAAGCCAGCAGCGCTGTCACACGACATTACCTTGATTTTTCATCCTCTTTTCCCGATAATAGCGCACAATAAATACACCAATAACAACCATGTTCTTTTTATCCATACAAAAAATGAGGAATTCAACCATGCTTAAGCATTTAACACTACTCGCCGCAACCACCTTCAGCCTTGGCACGTTAACCGGCTGTGCATCTATTGTGAACGGCACCCATCAAAGTGTCTCGGTGCATACTGGTGCAACCAAAGGCGCAACCTGCTCTTTAGAAAATAACAAAGGCAAATGGTATGTCAGCAACACACCAGGTTCTGTCGTCATCAATCGCAGCTTCAATGACTTACAAATTAATTGTGAAAAGAAAGGTTACAAACCATCATTCAAGCAAGTGGCATCGAACACCAAGGCCATGGCCTTTGGCAACGTGGTATTTGGTGGCGTCATTGGTGCAGGTGTTGATATGGCAGATGGTGCGGCATACGATTACCCAACAAACATAAATGTGCCATTGCAAAAAGCTAGCGCATAATTGGTAAGACTAAAAAGAAAGAAAGTAAATTGCAAAAGAACGTAAAGCTATCTTCGAAACGCATTTACTTTCTTCTCTCAAAAAATAAAATTAGCACTGGCAACAGCATCGTTATCGCTAATCCCACACTCATGATGAGGTGGAATAAAAATGTTGCGCTTTCGTCTAAATTATTTGGCGAAACAAAACCAAGACATAATGCTATAAAAGAAGTCAAGGCACCTGTCAGCATAATAATCCATAAAATTAAATTACCACCAGGAATAATAAAGCCAGCCGCAAAAACGGGAAGATAGCGTAGACGAATAGCGGATGCAAAAAGAATGATGTAGTAAATAAGTGTGATTTGTGAAGCTAAATCCAGCAGCAGCCAAAAAGAATCTGTCACGTGTGGAAACAGCAAAAATACCATACTCACCATTGTGAAAATAATGGCTTCAAAAATAAGTACACCGATGGGCGCCTCTTGCCGATTTACGCGTTGCAAAAAATTTGTCACCTGATTATTTTTGCAAGCGACATACATGCCACGTGTCGATCCCAACATCCAAGCAGCAACACTACCAATGTTTCCGATCAGAACCAATAATAAAACGGGTAAAATGAAATAGGATAAATGCATTTCTTGAAATAAAACTGTTAAAGCATCTAATAATCCGGTCACAACACTTAATTTTTCTGCAGGAATGATGACTGCAATGGCTAATTCTGCAAATAATAATAAAGCTAAAACAGCGATGCTCGATATTAATAAGCTAATGGGATAATCCCGTTTTGGCTGGACGACATTGCCCGCATGCACTGCCGTCATCTCTATCCCAAAAAGTGAAATCACAATGGCAATGAGTAAGCCTATGTTATTCATGTGTGTCACATCTGGAAAAAAAGCCGCTTTCGTTAACGAAATTGCAAGCGGTTTACCTGCCATCCACCATACCATGCCACCCACAATGATCATCACCATCGGAATGATGATGCCAGCGATACTACACATGACACTTGCTCGACTGGAAAATTTAACACCCAAACAATTCAATCCTGTAAACAACCAAAATAAAACCATGCCAAAACCCACAACAAACATTTTATTTTGTGCTAACGACACATCAAACAAATAAGCAAAATTAGCTGCAATCAAGGAAAAAATAGAAGGGTACCACAATAAATTGGATATCCATAAAATGCAGACCGTAAAAAATCCAACCTTAGAACCAAACGCTTGTTCACACCAAATATACGCTCCACCAGTTTGTGGCCGCGTTGTCGCAAGCTCCGCCACCATGAGCGTGCACGGCAGAAAAAAACCAATCACCGCAAACAAATAAAGAAATGGCAATGCTGCACCATAACTCGCATTAGCAGGCAACACTTGCAAATTGCCAACAATGACAATTTGCAATAATGCGAGGGAACTGATTTTTAGAAATTTTTGTTGCATGTTATCGCTCAAGATTTAGAGATGAGAGTGATTTCATTTTTCATATATCGTTTTTCTATGACCAACAAGTACAACAAGAATAACGATTGCTTCATCATCTATTTTGCATACAATGCGAAAATTTTCCACCCGATAGCGCCATAAACCAACCTTGTCATATGAGAGCGGCTTACCACTCACCCGAGGATTTTCAAGTTTGGCAATTTTTATGTTTAAAAATTTAAGAATTTTTTTCTGAATGGATTTTTCCATTTTTTTAAATTCTTTGAGAGCCTTCCCCTCCCATTCAATCTTCCATACCAATTTCTTTTTCCTCGTTTTTGTTAAAACCAAGTTCCTTTACCACCTCCGCCATAGAATAAATCTTGGAAGGATGTTCCAATCTTTCCACAGCAAGGTAAGTATCTTCTAAATCTTCAAGATAGTTCAGCAACGCTTCACGCACATAGAAGGTTTTTGTTCTATGCGTTTTATTCGCGAGCTTAGTAAGCCGATTATAAATTTCTTCAGGCACTTTGACGGGGAGTGCTTTTAAAGTCATGAGACACCTCGTATTACGAATATTACTTGTATTACAAGTATACTAGATTCAGACTAGAAAAAAAATATGTAAAAAATATTATTAATTATCAGTAAATTACAAAGGTTGATCGCTAATGACTCGGCCATTCCTCATCACCAAAGAGTGGCCCAAACAAAACGGGGCTTCCAGTTGCACGACTCCACAACATATCCCCGATATCAAAATGCCACCACTCATATTGGTAAGAAACAAAACCAACACTCTCCATCACCAACCGTAATAGCTGCCTTCTTTTTTTAATATTTTCTTCATCAGCTGATAGCTGTAATTTCTTCTCAAGATAATCGCGATGTGCGAGCTCCGTGCAATCATCAAACACCGTACCCATATCCAATTCTTTATGCGTAGCAATTTCATACAATGTTAAATCGATCGCACCACCACTGAGATGCGGCGAGCAGTGCGCTTCCCCTACCTTCGATGGAGGCGCCGCATATTTCCGCGCTTCATCATAATTTTCTTGCTCATTCAAGTGCGGCGATTTTTTTCGAATCTCATTTTTCATCCACTCAAAAAGTTTAGTCTGCACTTGTCTTGGCCTGTAAACATCCCAGATAAGAAATCCATAGATTGGAGGAATAAATTCTATCGCCTTAAGCAATCTTTCAAGCACCGCTCGCCTCCCAAAAATGTGGGGGGAAGAACTAAAACCCATTGCAAAATACATTGGATGAATTTTTATGCGTGGATGCATTTCATTGCTAAATTCTATGGCGTGATAATCTGATTGAGGGAATTCTTTTGAGCATGACTCTTTTAATTGATTTATTTTCATATGGTAAAACTCACCTATGCTTAACAGGATGTAAAATAGGAATATGAGGAATAAAATGTTTTGGTATAATTTTAATTCCTGAAGTGATACACCTTGCTTGAATTTCCTTATCATCGTAACGGTTAGTAACCAGGATTGCATTTTTGATGATATTATATTTTTCGATCACGTCAAGACCATTCGACAAATGATAGCCAAGATCATAATCGATCAAATAGATAATATCTGTTGATGATAAGTTATTCGTACAATTCTTGAATTCTTCGATAGTTGAATAAAAATCCAGATTATTAATTTCATTAAATCGAATTTTCCATAATTCATGAATATAGGCTTCATCATCAAATACACATATTGCAGTGTGATCAGTGATAGTTAAAGATGATTTAAACCAATCAGGAAATTCATTTGATAAAGGCAAGTTGATTTCGATGCTTGTTCCTTTACCAATTCCTGATTTAATACCAAGATTGCCATGCCATCCTTCAATCATTTTTTTAGCATGTGAAAGACCAAGTCCTGAACCATTTTTTTTGCCAAAACTTAAGCCAGCTTCCATGATTTTTGGAAGTAAATCAGCAGGAATGCCACAGCCATTATCAGCAATGTCAATGATGAGACAACCATTGTATTTTTTAAGCGAAACCTCAACATAACCCGATAGATCTATTGCCTCAATTGAATTATTAATTAAATTGGATAAAACTCTTTTAAAATCAGATGCATTAATGAATGAAAAAGTATCCCACGCATAATTAGCTATAGAAAATTTCAATTTAATATCACGATCTATATATTGGCTTCTTTTTTCGGAAATCATGCATTCCAAAATACTTGGAATATACTCATTATTAATTGAAGACGAAGACTCAGAAGAGAATAAAGGCATTTTATACTGCAATAAAAAATTATTAGCTATGTCTGATATTCGTTGTGACGCAGCATGAAGCATAATACGATAGTCTTCTGGAATATCCATTAAATTTCTTATTAACATGTCAATCGCAGTCAATGGCGATCTAATATCGTGCGCAACTTGTGCAGCGATAGCAGCAAGTTCAGTATTTTTTTCATCCAATTGAATTTTATTTAACTTTTTTCTCCAGCTATTTATTTCATCAATCAAAAACTTGATTTCTTCGATATCATTAGTTTGATTTAATGAATTATTTGCCATTAAACAGTTAGTCAGATTTTTTATTGGATTAGCAATATAATTATTTAAAATATAGTTTAATCGATACCAGCTCCAACTACCAAATAATATTAAAGTGACCGACATGAGTAACAGATAAATATAAAAAAAATAGTCTTTCTTCCCAAGAAAATTCAAATTCACCTTATAATCAGAATTACTTTTTATTGGAAAGCTGCCAAACTCATTATCAAAAAAATTGTAATAAGTACAATTGCTACAAATTTGTATGGAATTATTCATGGATAGTATGTCATTTAATAAATCTGATCCTCGGAAATATAGCTTCCATAAAAAACGGCAATCCCCCATTTCAGGATCAAGCGTTTGGTCCAAATAGCATAGTTTGAGAGTCGTAAAAATTGACGTTTGATCGCCATAATTAAATATAATCTTTCCAGCAGGATCAATTAATTGCATTCCAGAAATACTTTTTGATTTTAAGGATGACATTTGTGATAAAAATTGAGAATACAAACGGTCTCGCGATTCATTCCCAGAACGTAAATAATCTAAAAAAACAGTTGAGCTCGCAATAATGCTAAGCTTTTCAGATAAATTAGATTTATAAGTATTTATTGCAGAAACTATTTCACGATGATTAAGCAGCGCTTGTTTTTGAATAAATTGATTGTGGGTTAGGTACAAACCTACAAGAGCCGTTGTAAATATAATAAAAAAAATAAAAATTGTTGAGCGGTTAATATTGTTTTTTAAATCTTCGATATTTTTAATTTTCATATTATCTCATTACTGTACAGCTTTACAAAAAAATATGAGTATAGCCTAAGATTTACATTTTTTTAATAGCAACTTTGTGTTTAAAAATCTCTTCACAACGTTTTGCATCCTCAAGATTATGCACAAACTAGGCATATACTCAATTTTATACTGACACGTTGCAATTTTAATCATAAATTTTTGAGCCAAAATATTAACGGTTTATTTGATATAGTTTTTTCACCAATTTCTTTCCATTCATAATATGCACATAATTCTGGATATTTTTTATAACCAAAGTGTTCCCAAATTTTATCGAGCGTAACATAATTTTTAGGACGTCTAGAATCATTAGGAGAGCGTTCTATCGCGCAAAAAGTAGTCGCGTGACAACCATACTCGGTGGCGGCTAATTCACGCTCATGGAAAAAATGGCGATAAATATTTCTACCTCGATATTCAGGTAGTAATACAGATTCTCCCAAGTAAAATATATTTTGGATATTCATCCCTTGATCGATAAAAGGTTTCTGACATTGCGCCGTTTCAAATTCAAGAGGGATTGCTGTTGAGGCACCCACTATATGATCGTTTTCCAAGACAAGTATCATGATACTCTCTGGACAAGATACATAAGTTGTTAGGTAATTATTTTCATATTCTAAATCCCCCTCATAAAGATAAGGATAATTTCTGAATATTTCAATTCGCAATTTTGCAAGATCCGCAATAAAAGGAAGAATCTCATTTCCCTTCAACCGTATTATTCGCAATTTTTGTGTCATTTATTTTCCAATCTGTTTAAGCCAATCATTAAGGTTATAATAATTTGTTATACGAAAAATTTTTCCGTCTTTAATTTCAAAAAAAGCTCCGCCAAGCAAAGAATAATGCTGCCCACTTGCTGGTGGCAACCCAGAATCAGTTGCAATATATGTGCCTTCGACAATAAATTCTGCTGCTGCGTGTAAACCATCTGCGCTAGACATAATAACAAGATTTTTAATTTTTTCCTGGTAACAATAATTCATATGCTTCATAAAAGTAGAAAAATTTTCTTTCCCAATTTGGCTCTCACCTAGATTTATATCGTGCACAATTTTATCATGAAGAATATCCATGAATTTTATTAAATCTCGTTTATTAAACGAGTCATAATACTGAAAAATTATTTTATTGGTTGTTTTCATATGATCCCTCATTGTTAATGTTTTTAGATTAGCTTGTTTATAAATTGGAGATAAACTTGCTTTAGTTATCCTTGACCTTTCATTTGAAAGATTATTTAATGATAATTTTATAAGTTGCCATGATCTATTTATTTGACGAAAACCTTTTTTATCGAAGGAATCTATCCAAGTTAAAGACGGCAGTGCTATTAGAAAATTTTTGTAAATGTTTTTAAACATAGCATTTTCAATGCTCGAATAATCCGCATATGGCGAAAAGTAAAAATATCTTTGCTGAATTAAAGACATTGTTTTTTTGCTAGTTAAAAATTTCACAACACACAAAGCGGTTTTTTTGTTGGTTGTTTGCGCTATTAAATCAGATGAAATATATGATAATTTTGGATGGATTAAAAATTGGTAATCCTTGTTAGATTTACCTAAATCCACCAATGCCTCTCCTATCCATCCGTATGAAAATGTGAATTCGGGTTTGTTGAATATTTGACTGTAATCATTTGCAACATAAACATTAGCATCTTGTATCATTTTTTTAAAATTGGATATTGTGATACCTTCCTTCCTATTTTCTTGCTGTGTTTTTTTTATAAAATTCGCCTCCATTAACACTTCCATCTCAATAGGATCATCAAGCATTGCTACATATTTTTTATTTGCTTTTTTAAAAATTGTTGCGATTGAATCTCCGCTAGATAATGTTATATTTTTTGGATTCCACAGAAATCCACTCAAGGAGTGAGCGAAATAAATGACATTATGTGGATATTTTAATTTATCATAATGAGCTTTGATACTTGAATTATAAAAAAGTGATTGATTCCATAGCAAACTTTCTTTAAAATTCGGAATTTTATTTCGTATGACATTATAAATGGTATCAGAAAATATCATGATGTCATAATAGTCATCTTGCCCTTGCCATCTTCTCAAGAATTCATCATTTGAATAATATTCGTCAAAAGATATTTTGACGTCACATTCATTTTCAGCTTCTTTTACTATCGCAGGGTAGTTTAAGTATCCCAACCAAGTTAAGATATTGACAACCCTTGAATGCGAGGTGGCTGTCGCTATTGAAGCGTTTGAAAAATATAAAACAACAAGAAAACACATCAGCTTTTTTGATAGGAAGTTAATAGTATTTATCGTGTTTAATCTCAATATTATTCTCATTTAATATGTTTACTTAAAGACAATTTGATCAGCTGCCATGATCTGTTGATTTTTTGAAAATCTTCTTCGTTAACAGATTCTATCCATGTTAGTAACGGAAGAGATGTCACAAATTTCTTATAAATTTTTTTAAATACAGGATTATCAACGCTATCATAATCCGCGTACGGTGAAAAATAATAATCTTTATTCTGCAAAATAGACATTCCCTTTCTACTCGATAAAAATTTTGCTACGCAAAAAGAATCTTTTTTGTTAGTTGTTTGCGCTAACAAATCGGATGCAATATACGATAGCCTTGGATGTATCAGGAATTTATAAGATTTGTTGGATTTTACCAAGCTTACAACCGCCTCGCCTGACCAAGTAAATGAAAATGCAAATTTAGGATCTTCATATATTTTGCAGTAACCATTTGCCACATAGACAGTTGAGTTTTGTACAACCTTTTTAAAATTTTCCATTTTAATATAATTATCTGGAATTTCTTTTTTTGAACTAAGCTCGAGACTTTCTTCTATCATTTTTTTCTCTTCAACTGAATCATCAATCACAATAACGTATTGTTGCTTTGCTTTGTTAAAAATGGATATTACAGAATCATTATTTGACAGGGTGATATTTTTTGGATTCCAAAGAAATCCAGTAAGAGAATGAATAAAGTAAACAACATTATGTGGATATTTCCCCTTGTCGTAATGAATTTTAATTGTTTTGTTGTAAGAAGATGATTGCTGCCATAGGGTACTATTTTTAAAATTAGGAATTTTATTTTTCACCATCTTTGAGATGGTATCTGAAAATATTATGATGTCATAGTGGTCGTTTTGACCATGCCACCTTCTCAAGAATTCATCATTTGAATAGTATTCATCAAAAGATATTTTGACACCACATTTTTTTTCAGCTTCATTTACTATCTCTGGATAATTTAAATATCCCCACCAAGTTAAGATATTAATAACTTTTGAATGCGAGGCAGTTGCTGCTATTGCTATAGCTGAAAATATAAAAAAAACAAGAAAACACAACACAGTTTTTAATATATAATTAATAAAGAATTTAATACACCTCATAATATATTAACCATTCTCTTGCAAAGTCCATTAATTGTTGATTAGATGGAAGACCTGATTTTTTCTCTATCACTCTCAGTGTTTTTAAAGCATTTATACCAATAATTTCTGTTGCTTCTTCAAGCTCTAAAAATGTATCTGACAACTGAGATAATTCATTATTGTAACTTTTAATCATTTCAGACTTGATCAATCGGCTAAAATACAGGTAAAAAACTATACAAATAGTGCTTATAATTGCGAAGCTGAGTAAGAATAGTGTAAGTGTTAATTTTTTATAAAACTTCATTTTCTAATCGCAAATAGACTATCCGAAAGTGGAAGCCTTATGTCACTACCTTCCTCATAGCAAGAAACAGCTTCTTTTATCGTTTCATCATTAAATCGTTCTGAGTAATTACCCAAAAGAAAACGTACCAGACTACTTCTATTTTCATTAGAATTTTTAAAAAAAAATGTTGATTTAATTTCCCTCGTTTCTAAATATTGGACAGATTGATCATCTAAAATGAATCTTAAATCATTTGTTAAAAAATACGGTACTTTCATTCCAAGTTTCTCAAAAAATACTTCCCATAACTGATCGGCTGAATTATTTTCATCCGCCATCAATATCCATAATTGACCATTTTCATTGAGTTTTGATCTTAACTTAGAAATAGTTTGATCCAAGTTTTCAACATAATAAAGAACATGATTGACAAGTATTAGGTCTAGAGTAGCATCGGGGAGTTCATCTATTTTTTCTAAAACAACAAGATTATTGTAGCCGACTAAAGCTAATTTTGATTTCGCGCTTTCTTGGTAGTTTTCAACAGGCTCAAAAATATATAATTTTGGATCAAATTTATTGATATCTGTTTTACTATATAAATCACTCAGCAGCTCTCCATCTCCGCCTCCAAAATCAAGAATAGATATGCCTCGCTCTAAAAGTTTGCTTTGCTCTAACTTTAAAATAATTTCATGCCTATTAGCTTCATATTCAGTGGAATGTTCTTTGAAAAATTTATACGCATTGGTAATGCTAGAAAAATCCTTTTTAGTTGCGATTTTTTTCTTTTTACTTTTTTTAGACCCGTCTTCCCGAGACAACATACTGGCTCCTAACATTTCAAAGGTGAGAGTGAAAAATCCACACTAATAAATCAAATTTCCCAAATTAGCAAACACCAACTTTCAACCAAACTAATCTTCCCCATCAACAACCGCCCAATAATACCTCCCCCTCCCCTCTATCACCTGAGCCGAAAAAAAGTATTCTCCCCACTCCTTAACATCGATATCCCACGACTCCTTCCCAACACCAAAAAAAGGTATCAACTTCCCTCGAGCCACATCCGTTAATAACTGACCCGCCTCTTCAAGTAACTCATCGTTTAATTTTAAAAATTCATTTTTGTCGTCTTCACTCATCACCACAAAATAAGCAAGCTTCCCATTTTTATCTTTGACAAGAAAACTGCCTTGCCTGTTGATCAAATAAAATTCTTCTATCTTGTTTTCTATGCGCCAAATATTAAAAAATTTCACAAAATGATGGTCCGACAACAGCGAAGGTCGGGATGCCTCAATATGTGAAATTAAATTCGCGGTTCTTTCGTAAAAATATTGATAAATTAATTCTTCCACGCATTTTTGCAGTTTATCTGCAATATTGTGCCCTTTTTCAATAAATTTATCGATTAACCCAAGATTAAATGCTTCAACCGCCTTCCCTTGACCTGCATCCCCGGTGAGTAATATTTTTTTCATCGTGAAAGATTGTAATTGTTTGCAAATTTCCAAGCCATTGGTATTAGGCATATTATAGTCGATAACTAAAACAGCAATTTCATGTAATTTATCGGTCATATTTAATAAATTTTTGATGTTCGAAATTTTTATATCCACTGGGTAATGATCATGAATCCCAAATTTATCACTCTCGATAAATTCACGTTTAAATGTCATCGCTGAGAGTGGCGATTGATAGGTATGGAAAAAATTGATTGCTTCATCAGGCTTATTAAAGGTAAGGCAATTATAATTTTTTTTGAAGCTGACATTGACAGCCGCTAAAAATAGTTGATCATCATCAATCCAACATATGGTTGGCTTAAAATAAAACAAAGGCAGGGATACTGTCATGCTGTTTCTCTCATTTTTTCTTTAACTCGACTTTATATTGGATAACAACACCCAACACTTTATATTCATTTGTTAATGGTATAATGCCCAATCCATCTACTAACGACTTCAAATAAACCTGATCGGTTTCAACAATATATTTTTTGACTGAAGCGCTACCCTGTTCTGATTTGGCCACAATGACATAATCACCTGATTCAGGTTTGAGTGTCGGCTCGATGACAAGCAAACAATTTTCCGGAAAAAAATTCTTATCATGATCTTCCACCATCAGCGAATAACTTTTTTTGGTGACGCGCTTCTCCGTAAAAATTTTTTTCTGAATGGTTGCATAATCCAATGCGTCAAAATGCCAGCATTCGCGCCATGATAAAAGCGGAATTGCCCTGACGCCCTCGTGGGTATTAAGCGAAATTTCAGTATTAGTCGTTTCGCAGCCTAATAATTCACTTATGGTAATGGAAAAATACTTAGCAATCGGCAGCAAAGTCGAAACCGTCGGATTAGATTGCTCATTATTGCGGATACGCTTGATCGTAGTGGCAGGCAAGCCCGTTAATCTAGCCAATTCGCTAGAATTAACTCTGGCTTTTGCCATGAGCATATTGATGTTATCACTTAAATTTTTGAACATAGCAAAGACAACACATCCATTTATATCGCGGCGATTATACGGTGTATTTTTTTGGTAGTAAATGGTCGTAATTCAGAAATATTATAAAAAGAGATTTACATATAAAATCTAAACGCCTATATTTGGCCGTTATGGAAATATATGGACGAATTACTGGTTTTCTAGTCATCGTGTCATATCACCGTTAAGCAAACATATCCGTCTTTCATTAACGACAACCAAAAGGATGTAACCAATCATCATGCCAGCCGTAGAGCCACTTTATTATTTAATTGGAATCAATATCGCAAATCTTTCAAAAGAAGAAAAACTTTTATTGGAAGCGGAATTATTTTTAAAAATATGCGATGAACTGAGAGAAATATTTCGAAAACAACACCGCGATTATTTTAATTGTATGAAATTCACCTTAGAAATGGAGAACACTATGCTCGATGCAAATTTCATACGTTTAATTATCCAAGATATTTTGTTAAGTGAAGAATACACATTGCAAGGAATAGCGCGCTACATCGATACGCATGAAGATGTGGTGCACGAATTGGCTGCTGGATTAAATACCAAGCCTTTAGCAACCTATTTTCGAAAAACAATCGAGCTTCACCGCACAGTACGACATGAACTTTATCATGCCATTGGCAAGAAAATTGCTTTTGGATATTTAGCCACTACGTCAGAACAAGAACATGTAAAAATTTAAACGCCATTACTTTTAGCAACCCTCTGCTCCTCCGGTGCCTGTTCTAACGTCTTCATCAGAGCAGGGAAACCAAAAGCATGTACTTGTTGCTTGTCCATATTTAAAATCATGATATTGCCAGATGATAATGACACTAATGGCGGAGAGTAATAATACCCCGGTAAATGCCATTGATTCATGATGTTTAACGTATCATCAAATAGGGTAAACACTATTTCGCCGCTCAAAATCTCATATCCAATCATTTTATCGTCTTCTAGTGCAAAGATTCCATTGAACCTTCGCATACATTTGTGACGATCTGGCTTGGAAAGTGTTACACAATGCTTAGCTTCTTTATGTGTTAGCGTATTCGCGTCAAAAATGGCAATCGAAAAATTGCTCGATATCACAGCGATGCGATTCTTCGATAATAAACAAGCTGAATGAATTCCATCTTCATTAGTCATCATTGACTTACCATCCATATCACTTGAATATAATGTTGTTTTAATACCGTCCATATCAGAAGAACTCAGCAAAATAACTTTATTATTCTCGTTGACTAACAGTTCCTGGACAAATCCCGTTGTGTAAAATCCACCATCCATTCTTTTTAAATCGGGACTATAAATAGCACAACCCTTATTTGCCATCACAACAAAATTACCTTCTTTTGTTCTTGCAACATGTTCAACATAGCTATCGTTTACTGCTGCAATAACATCACCTGTCGTCCAATGCCAAATTTTAATGCCCATTGTTTCTTCTATTGTTAGCAACTGATTATCAGAAAGTGCAATTATTTTTCGTGCAGATATTGCCAATGTTTTGATATGCTCTAAACGATGCTGTGCTAATTGATGACCTGCCAAATGAACATGAATTTCAAAAATATAGATAGCTTCGCCCAGTATAGCGACTGTGTCCTGATTAAGAAGAATAAAGTCATTATTCATTAATTTGTGCTTGATTATACCGCTAAGATCAATGACGTCATACTGTAACAGCTTGAAATGATAATTTCTTTTTTTACGCAAAACAAAGGACGATGTTTCTCGATGGAAGAAAGCACAACTCCCTCCAAGTCTCGCTAAATCTGCTGGTGCCAAAAAATCAAATAGATAATGATGTAGCTCTAAAGGTAGACGATGAACAACATTCTTTCCCTCTTCATTGAGCGCATGTTGCTGCATTTCCACTAGAGATGGTGAGAATAATAATTTGTAAAAAAACGATTGGTCATTTTCCACTGCATCACTATTACATGCGTAATAATTTTCCCAATTTTTTAACGTTTGCAAGGTCATTGATCCAACATAACCATTCGATCGTAGCAGTTCAGCTTCACTGCATTCTTTAAATTCTTTTGTTTCCATATAATTTTTCAAAATACGAAACAAAATATCTTCCTGATTACCACAACAGGCGTCATACAATTTGATGAGATCAATCCATTCCTGTTTTTTCATTTTTCGCGGAAACAGTGAAATAGTTTGTTTAAAATATTCTACGTTATGTAAGACTTCTTCTTTCAAATTAGTCCATAATTCCTTTAGACCATCGAAGATAATTTTTCTATCTTGAAATGACCCGTTACTTATCATCTCATCCATTTTAGCGATGATATAGTTGGTTAATGCAAACGTAGCAACCACGCAATGCTGTTTCTCAAGCCGAGAAAATAAATTGTATAAATCCGCTACGGCATCAGAGAGTTGCTTTTTTAATTCTTTCACTCGCTGATTATTAATCGTGGTCATTGCTTGCAACGCTGCTAACGTGTTTGTTATTTTTTCAGCGAATAATTCCACGCCAGAACGCGCAACGGGCGTTCTTCTTCTAAAACTTAACATAAAATAATCCACTCTCTTCTTATCTAATGAGCGTATATTATACATAATTGAGAATTATGATCAATACTATGCAACTTAATCTACCGTCTCAAGCAATGATCTGGATCAAATTTAACAGGAACAATAACGCGACGTTCATCGTCTGTCCTGGTAACACACCATAAACGTGCTTTACTACCATTGATTTTCAAGCGATGCGTACCTTGCTCGTAATTACCAGACTTTGTTTTTACTGTTCGAAAAAAAAGGGCTGGTTTTAGACCTGTTTTTCCCTTACTTTTTTTCTTCCCCTTTTTAGCTACAATGCGACAATTATTTGCTGCAGCAGAAAATTTTTGAAGCAGATACTGCTGATCACTTGGCAGCAAACGTCGCACAACTTTTTCGCTCCAGAATAAATAAAGATTTTTCGTTTTTTTTATTTTCAGCAAATTTACTTCATTAAACTGTTTACTTTTTTTAATTTCATTATCATTTACTGGTTTAGGTGGTAGATTTTTTTTCTTTTTCTTGAGACAAGTCGGTTGAGCTACTATCACTGTTTCTATGGATGGCTGAGAAATAACGTCAGCACTGATCGTGGCTGTATTTGTCTCCGCTGCAACAATTTTAGTATCGTCTTGCAGTAGTCTAGTGCCGGTATTTTTATTTTCTTGATCATATTGTTTGAGTACCTTCTTAATTGCATGACGCATTTTTTCATTTTCTTCTGCCATTGCAGGTTCGAATAACGGTTTGACGATTCTCAATAGGGGCATTGCAGGAAAAATAAAAAAGAATAATGCACATATTGTTCCCAAATATTGAACGAAAGAAACTGCTGTAAAATCGAGAAAATGAAAAAGAAACAAACAAACACAAACGACGCAACTGAAAAATTGGAGGAAACGAGGCGCGTACTCAAGCACTCTAACCTTACACTGACTTTCATCTAAAATATCCTTCCACACCTTATTCGACTTGCAAACACGCTCATCATTCCCCAGCAATTCTTTTGCTGTTTTCCGCCACTGAACAAGCAGCTTAGCGGCTCCCGACGATTCCTTTGATTGACATTTCTGGTCGACAAATTCTGTTATGATGTCTCGAACTGTCTCATCTTCCATTTTCACAATGAGATCTTTAATGCTATTCTCTATTTGTGTTTTTAATTTATCACGATTAATTTCTTCAGGAAGATAACCTCGCTCAGACATCTTATCTATTTCTTCAGCAATCAATTCATTAATGGGATTTATCACTAACTGATGAGATCGATATGATTTTCTCTTTTTTAAACTGAGCCCAAGTAAATAGGCTCGCTTTTCTATGATGGTGGGGCCCAGTTTGTTAACGATAGCATCAGCAACAATCTCAATCACCTCACTTAATTGCATGCTGATATTCCTCGTGCTTTGTGTTTATTATTTTGCATTTTTTTTAAAATAAAATTTAAGATTGCTGTATGAAACTAAGCATCAGCCAATATTGTGCGGATGTATGAGATGGGAGCTGCGTTTTTATCTTCGAAGGTCACAAATTCCCACGCTTCTTGATCAGCAAGTAATTGTCGTAATAATTTATTATTCAGTGCATGACCGGATTTATAACCGTTAAATGCACCAATTAAACTAGAACCCAATAAATACAAATCACCGACCGCATCGAGAATTTTATGTTTCACAAATTCATTTTCATAACGTAAACCATCTTCATTTAACACACGGAAATCATCAATTGCGATGGCATTATCCAAGCTTGCACCACGCGCCAAATTCATTGCTTGCAGTTTTTCAAAATCCGCCATGAAACCAAATGTGCGAGCACGACTGACTTCTTTGACGTAAGAAAGGCTGGAAAAATCAAGCGTCGCCGTTTTTGTATCAGATTTAAAAAGTGGATGATCAAAATCAATGGTGAATGTCACTTTGAAACCATTAAAGGGTTCAAAACAAGCCCATTTATCACCGTCCATCACTTTGAGCTTGCGTTTGATACGAATAAATCGTTTCGGTGCATTTTGTTCTTCTATGCCTGCCGACTGAATCAAAAACACAAATGGTCCAGCGCTGCCATCCATGATGGGAATTTCAGATGCTGTGACATCGACATAAGCATTATCAATGCCAAGTCCTGCAAAAGCCGATAAAAGATGTTCCACCGTCGAAACACGGACTTTATCTTTGACTAAGGTGGTAGAGAGTGTGGTATCGCCAACAAATTCAGCGAGTGCAGGAATATCGGTAATCGGATCAAGATCAATGCGCCTAAAAAGAATGCCGGCATTAATTGGCGCAGGACGTAAAATGATTTCAGCCCGTTCGCCACCATGTAAAGTGATGCCAGTGGCTTTGATGATGTTTTTTAGCGTACGTTGTTTAATCATTCCTTGCTTCTAATCTCACTAACATAAATATAATAGTAGCATGATATGCCGTCTCATTGAAACCGCACCACCTAGACCACGGCGGCGATACATGAGTAGTCGAGCTTTTTATCATTTTTGATAGCTAACCACCAGCATTTTCATGATATTTCTTCTTCTTTACGACGCAAAAAAGCGGGGATATCAAGGTAGTCGATGTCATGGGTATCGGCCGGCATTACGCCACGCTGCTGCCGCTCAGTAACGGGTGCAGCGGGCGTTTGACGGCGAATGATAGTGGGCTTTTCGAGCTGGCTGTAATCGGGCTTGCCATCGAGTGGTTTGATATTTTCTATCATGGGCATGGCACGCGCATTGGCCATTTGTTTACGGCCAAGACCCGTCACAATCACCGTGACCCGGACTTCATCACGCAGTTCTGGATCGATGACCGTTCCAACCACAACCGTTGCACCATCTGAGGTAATGGCTTTGACCACTTCACCAACTTCCTCAAATTCGCCAATGGAGAGATCTAATCCGGCGGTAATATTGACGAGCACGCCTTTTGCACCCGTTAAATCGACATCTTCAAGCAGTGGACTCGCAATGGCTGATTCTGCTGCTAAACGAGCACGATTATCGCCAGAACCAACGCCCGTCCCCATCATCGCCATGCCCATTTCAGACATCACTGTGCGCACATCGGCAAAGTCGACATTGATTAAACCAGGACGCGTAATGAGTTCTGCAATGCCTTGCACCGCACCACGCAATACATCGTTGGCTGCTTTAAAGGCATTGATGAGCGTCACATTTTTCCCGAGTACGGTCAGTAATTTGTTATTCGGAATAGTGATGAGTGAGTCAACGAATTGCGATAAATTAGCAATACCTTGCTCTGCGATTTGTAAACGCATCTTTCCTTCGAATGAAAATGGCTTGGTCGTCACGGCAACAGTTAGGATACCTAATTCTTTTGCCACCTGAGCAAAAACAGGCGCAGCACCGGTACCCGTCCCTCCGCCCATGCCAGCTGCTAAAAAAACCATATCGGCACCGGATAAGGCCAAACGAATTTTTTCTCTATCTTCTTCAGCAGCACGACGTCCCACTTCAGGATTAGCGCCTGCACCTAAACCACGGGTAATATTTTCACCCAACTGAATAATGGTATTGGCTGATGAATTTTTGATGGCTTGGGAATCTGTGTTCGCCGCAATAAATTCGACACCTTCAATGTGTCCTGCCATCATGTGTTCAATGGCATTATTACCGCCACCACCAATTCCCACCACTTTGATCACTGCATTTTGTTGACAGGTATCTAATAATTCAAACATGTCGTTACCTCGACGCTAAAAATTGCCCTGAAACCAATTTTTCATTCTGGACCAAACACTTTTCATACTGGGTTGCTGTATCACTGCATCGCGCTGACTTTGTCGATGACGCAAGCCATACACTAACAAACCCACACCGGTTGCGTAAATAGGATTGTGGACGATATCTGCTAATCCCGTCACGTTATACGGTTTTCCAATGCGCACCGGCATTTTAAAAACACGCTCACCTAATTCTTTCGCACCGGAAATTTTTGACGCACCACCGGTTAAGACAATACCAGCTGCAATATAATCTTCGAGACCACTGCGGCGTAATTCATTTAAAGCGATGGTAAATAATTCTTCATATCGCGCTTCAACCACTTCTGCGAGTGCGCGCTGCGGCAAGCGTCGACCGACTCTATCACCTATCGTTGGAATATCAATCATTTGATTGGTATCAACCAAATCTTGTAAAGCACAGCCGTATTTGATTTTGATTTCTTCCGCATTACGCGTCGGCGTGCGTAAGGCAATGGCAATGTCATTGGTGACTTGATCGCCAGCAATTGGAATAACAGCGGTGTGACGAATAGCACCATCTGTGAAGATAGCAATATCACTGGTGCCACCACCGATATCAATCATGCATACACCCAACTCTTTTTCATCATCAGATAAAATAGATTGGCTTGATGCAAATTGTTCGAGAACGATATCACTGGTGGAAAGACCACAACGTTTCATGCATTTCATGATGTTTTGCGCAGCACTGACCGCTCCGGTGACGATATGCACTTTTGCTTCAAGGCGCACACCAGACATGCCAACCGGTTCGCGAATCGAGTCTTGGTTATCGATAATGTATTCTTGTGGCAGAACATGCAAAATGCGTTGATCCGCAGGAATCGCAATTGCTTTCGCCGCATCAATGACCCGTTCCACATCATGCGCCGAGACTTCTTGATCGCGAATAGCCACAATGCCATGGGAATTGATGCTGCGAATATGACTGCCAGCAATCCCGGTATAAGCCGAATAAATTTCACAACCCGCCATGAGTTCAGCATCTTCGACTGAACGTTGTATGGATTGCACAGTGGATTCGATGTTAACAACAACACCGCGTTTTAATCCTTGCGAAGGATGAGAACCAAATCCAATCACGTTTAAGTTCCCATCGGCACTCATCTCACCCACCAGGGTGACGACTTTTGAAGTGCCAATATCAATACCAACTAATAAATCTTTATTTACTGGCTTCTTTGCCATATGTTGTTCTTCCACGTTCAACTTAAGTTTTTATTGTGTTTCTATAACGTACCGCAACACCATTAGCATAACGTAAATCGATGTAGTCCACATAGGCTGCGCGATCACCGACAATTTTCGGGTACACTTTCACAAAATGACTTAGGCGAGTCAAGATATCTTTGTGGCCAATTTGTAGGGTAATTCCATTATCCAAGGTTAACTTCCAAGTAAAGTAAGGTGTCAATTCCAAGTAAGCGATTTTAACATGCAAAGCTGCTAACAAGCGATTCATCTCGTTAAAATACTGTAGCATCACAATTTGCTTACCACTCGGTCCGACAAAATGCGCGAGGATGGCAGGATACGTGTCCGCTTTGGGCGTGAATAATTCCCCTGCCTGACTCAACAAACTCGCTTCATTCCATTTAGCAACCGCCTCTTTTTCCACCAAGGTGATTTCCAATTGATCGGGCCATAATCGCCTGACATAGAGGTCAGACACCCATGGCAGTTGTAACAAACGATCGCGGACATATTCCACATTGATATTAAAAAATCCCTGACTGACAACGGGTTGCAATAATGTCTGCACTTCATTTTTATCGACATGGGCGATGCCATAAACACGCACTGTTTTGATGGGGAAATGATGCGGCCAGTTCAATTGGTTGAGGAGAATAAGCGTGGCGATAAAAAAAATGCCAAAAACAGCTGTTTTAAAGGCTAATAACAAGTAGTGCAATGGACGTCGTGACTGTTTTCTTTTTCTCAAGTCCATTGCAATGATCTCGTATTAGGCTATGAACGTCCAATCACACAAACTTCTGTCATCAATCGTATACCGGTTTTTTGTTCCACAACAGTTGTGATGTCTGTTATCAATTGTTCGATGTCAGCAGAAGTCGCTTGCGCTTCATTGAGTATGAAATTGGCATGCTTAACAGAAACACTGGCGCCACCCATGCGTCTGCCTTTCAAACCACAGGCTTCAATCAAGCGACCCGCATAATCGCCAGGCGGATTACGAAATACCGAGCCACAATTTGCCGTCCCCGTAGGTTGCGTTTGATTGCGTCTTTCCAACAACGTGCGTATGGTTTGCAACGATTTTTCTTTATCACCAGGGAATAAAGCAAAATGGCCGGCAACAAACCATTCATCCGGTGGACGAACAACGTGACGATAATGCACGGTAAAATCGCCAACATCGCGCTTCTTCACCTCGCCTTGACGATTGATTGTTTCGACACCTTGCACAAAACGCCAGGTTTCACCGCCAAAACACCCCGCATTCATCGCCAACGCACCACCAACTGTCCCTGGCACACCGGCCATAAATTCCAACCCTTCGCCGCCCGCACGCGCAGCATAACGAGCAAGTTGCGCCGACGAAACGCCGGCTTCGGCGCGTATCGTCGTTGGATTGATGATTTCCAAACGATTGAGCGCACCTTGCGTAATAATGACAACACCATCGACACCGTTATCACGTACCAGTGTATTGCTTCCCAAGCCCAACCACGTCAGTGGTATCGCAGCTGGTAATTGTTGCAAAAAGTAAATGAGATCCGCCATATCCTTGGGCAAAAAAACATAATCCGCCTTGCCACCGGTACGCCACGAGGTGTAATTGGCAAGTGATTCCTGCGGCAATAATTGACCGCGAAGTTGCGTGAGTGTTTTAGGCGTGATGATGTCTATCATGTGGCTGTTCTCTCATTTTGCCTCGCGCAGTGCAGTGGCTGCGAGTCGCGCTGCCAGTGCGCCGATATTACCTGCACCCTGCATTAATAACACATCGCCATCCAGCAATTCCCGCTCAAATAAAGCAGGCAAGGTATCATGTTGTTCAACAAAAATAGGCTCAATTTGGCCTTGTTTTTTGATGCCGATGGCAAGTGTTGCGCCATCTGCTCCTTGAATAAAATCTTCGCCGGCTGAGTAAACATCGAGTAACAATAATTTATCGGCCATCGACAACACCTGACAAAAATCACCAAACAAATCTCGCGTTCGCGTATAGCGATGCGGTTGATACACCATGACTAAGCGACGATTAGGCCAGCTCTCTCGTGCGGCTTGCAACGTGGCAGCAATTTCCCGCGGATGATGTCCATAATCATCAACCAATGTCACCATCGCGCCTTTTGCTAAAGCAAAATCACCATACACTTGGAAGCGTCGACCAATGCCCGCAAAACGTTGCAGTGCTTCTACAATGGCACTGTCTTGCACTTTCAATTCTGTGGCAACAGCAACAGCTGCGAGTGCATTCAGCACGTTATGTCGTCCCGGTAAATTCAAGGTGACTGATAACGGCGGTTGGCCTTTTGGTCGTTCAACCACAAATTGTGTTTGCATGCCTTTTTGCGTGTAGCCTTTGGTTCGAAAGTGCGCTTCTTCGCTAAAACCATAAGTCAACACCGGTCGCGACAGATGAGGAAGAATTTGCCGCACAATAGGATCGTTGTGGCACATCACCGCAAGGCCATAAAAAGGCAGGCGATGAATGAATTCAACAAAGGTCGCTTTTAACCGATCAAAATCGTTGTCATACGTGCCCATGTGATCTTGATCGATGTTTGTCACCACTGAAATCATCGGTTTTAAATACAGAAAAGAGGCATCACTTTCATCTGCCTCCGCGACCAAATAATGGCCGCGGCCCAAGCGTGCATTACTGGCCACACTGTTCAGTCGACCGCCGATAACGAAGGTTGGATCAAGGCCTGCTTCTGCAAAAATGCTGGTGATTAAGCTTGTCGTCGTGGTTTTGCCATGCGTGCCGGCGACTGCGATGCCATAGCGAAAACGCATTAATTCACCCAACATTTCGGCACGCGGTACGATAGGAATGTGCGCTTTGCGTGCTGCTTCGAATTCTGGATTATCGGTATCGACCGCCGTTGAGCGCACAATCACATCCGCATGCTGGATGTTTGCAGCATCATGCCCACGGTATATCGTTGCGCCCATGACACGCAGCCATTGCGTCAACGCATTTTCTGCCAGATCAGAACCCGAGACGGTATAACCTTGTCGCAACAAAACTTCTGCTATTCCCGCCATTCCCACGCCACCAATACCGACAAAGTGCACGTGCTTTATGTGTCCCATCTCAAACATCCAACTCAAGGGCAAACCTCCTCACAAATTTCAACGATTTTTTCCGCCACCTTTTCATGACGCAATTGATAAGCCGCTTGCGCCATCTTGAAACGTTTTTCCTGCGATCCTGCATATTGTCTTACTATAGCGGCTAATTGCGGCGCTGTTAATTCACTCTGTTTGATACAAATCGCAGCTTGTTGTCGCACCATAAAATCAGCATTGGCTGTTTGATGATCATCGACTGCATGCGGGAAAGGCACGAAAATAGCACCTAAACCCACCGCACAAAGTTCAGCAACCGTTAACGCACCGGCGCGGCATAATACCATATCCGCCCAGCCATACGCATGTGCCATATCGGTAATAAACGGTTGCAAGTTCGCTTTAAGACCTAAGCTGAGATACTCTTTTTCTGCTGTGACAAAATGTTGATTACCCGTTTGATGCAACACTTCTGGTCGTTCATCTTGCGCTAATTCAGCGAGAGCCTGTGGCACAATACGATTGATGGCGTCCGCGCCCAAACTACCGCCCAGCACCAATAAACGAAAACCACTGCGCGCCGTCTGAAGACGTTGTGCTGGCGGCATGATGCTAGCAATGTCATCACGTACTGGATTACCAATACACATTACTTTTCTGCGACGCTTAAACGCCTGCGGATAGCCTTCCAACACGCGCGCGGCGATGTAGGCCAATAATTTATTGGTAAAACCTGCTTTCGCATTTTGCTCATGTATCACCAAGGGACGTCGCATTAACCAACTCGCGACACCACCCGGTCCACTTGCAAAACCGCCCATGCCTATCACGACATCTGGATTCACTGCCTTGATGATGTGACGTGCTTGCTGCATTGCACGCAAAATGCGTACGGGTGCCAGCAACAACGGTAGTAATCCTTTGCCACGTAATCCACTGATGGTGATGTGATGCAACGGAATATGCGCTGCCACCACAACACGGGATTCCAACCCTTGCTTTGTGCCCAACCAATGCACGTCCACACCGCGCGCCTGCAACACGCTCGCCACAGCAAGACCAGGAAAAACATGACCACCTGTGCCACCCGCCATAATCAACACGCGTTTTAATTTACCAGTCACTTATCTCACTCCTAACGCTGCCAACCGATTTTCATAATTAATGCGCAGCAAAACCGCAATGACGATGCAATTCACCAACACACTGCTGCCACCATAACTCATCAATGGCAACGTCAACCCTTTGGTGGGTAATAGTCCTGAATTGACACCAATGCTAACTGTAAACTGTATCGCCACCCACAATCCAAATCCATAAGCTAAAAACCCTGCAAAATGACGACCGACACGCTGCGCTTCACGACCCATGAGAAAAATGCGCAATACCAACATGCAAAATAATCCTATCACCAACACCATGCCTAAAAGTCCGAGTTCTTCACCAATGACTGCAAATAAAAAATCCGTGTGCGCCTCAGGAAGATAAAACATTTTCTGTATGCTTTTTCCCAATCCCACACCAAACCAACCACCACGTCCAAAAGCAATTAATGATTGCGTCAATTGATAACCGGTATCGAAGGGACTTGCCCATGGATTTAAAAACGTGGTGAGCCGCGCCAAGCGATAAGGCGCTGAAATAGCAACGATACTTAATGCGCCAAGCACCACAGAAAATAACACCATAAAATGGCGCAAACGCATGCCCGCGATAAACATCATGCCGAGTGTGGTCGCTGTCACAACGACTGTCGCACCAAAATCTGGCTCTCTGAGCAGCAATACTGCAATCGCAGAGAGCACCAACATTGGTTTTAAAAAACCGCCCCATTGATAGCGAATTTCTTCATTGCGTCGCACTAAATAACCTGCCATGTATATCACCATCGCAAATTTGGTTAACTCCGATACTTGAAAACTGAGCGGACCATAACCTAACCAACGCGCACTGCCATTGACGTTATGGCCTATGCCTGGCACTAACACTAACGCCAACATCAACATGACCATCAGCAATAAATAACCGCTGAGTTTTTCCCAGTAGCGCATCTCAATTTGCAAAATGAGACTGCCAAGTAGCACACCTAACGTTAAATAAATGAGTTGCTTGAAGAGAAAATAAAAAGGCTGATGCAATTGTCTATCTGACACCACAATGGAAGCAGAGGTCATCATCAACAAACCGAGCGCAATGATGGCGACGATCGTTAGCACAAACCATTTGTCATAGCGCGTCGGTGCAACGATTGCTTGCTGAGCAGAGTAGGATCGCATATTGCCTCGTTAAAAATGACAAGACTCACATCGCTTGCACAATACGCATAAATACGTCGCCGCGATGCGCATAATCTTTAAACATATCAAAGCTCGCACAGGCTGGCGATAGCAGGACACAGTCATTGACGTGAGCTGCAGCGGCTGCTTGTTGCACTGCTTCTTCCATGCTGCTCGCCATGGAAATCGGGAGACGATCACTAATCAGTTGCGCCAACGCCGTTGCTTCCTCACCTATCAACACCACATGTCGCACATATTTTTCCATGGTGGCAAGCAGCGGGCGAAAATCAGCATTTTTGCCGACACCCCCTGCAATTAAAATTAATTTGCCATTGAGATGACTACCCATTCCTTCAATCGCAGCCTCTGTCGCACCAACATTTGTTCCTTTTGAATCGTTAATCCATTTTACGCCGCTAATCTCGCGCACTAACTGACAGCGATGTGGCAAGCCTCTAAATTCGCGTAACACACCTAACATTGCATCAAAAGGCAGCCCAAAACTATGACCAATTGCCAGTGCCGCTAATGCATTGCTATGAGAATGTTTTCCCGTCATCAGCATCTCATCCACTGCAAGTAACGGTTCATCTGCAAAAGCAAGATACGTTTTTTTATTGCTGTTGATGAGACCAAACTCATCGCCCTTTGGTTTTTCTGCAGAAAAATAACAATGTCGTTCGACACTTTTTTCTTGGCAAGTCGTGAGCGCATCATCACGATTGCATACTGCGATTTCTGCATGACGATATACGCGCTGTTTTGCTTGCTGATAGCTCGTTAAGGTGTCATAGCGATCCATGTGATCCGGCGTAATATTTAAAATAGTTGCAACACGTGGTTGTAATGAATAAGTTGTTTCCAGCTGAAAACTGGAGAGTTCTAAAACAAAAAGATCCGTCGCAGACGCAGCCAGCATATCTAACGCAGGAACGCCTAAATTTCCACCCACTTGACAACGATAGCCAGCAGCGACCGCCATCGCTCCCACTAATGTGGTAACCGTACTTTTAGCATTAGTACCGGTAATCGCAATCACCGGCGCTTTCACGGCTTGCGCGAAAAGTTCGATGTCTCCCCACGCAGGTTTGCCTTGCTTAATTTGTGCAGCAATCAGCGGCTCGCGCAGTGCAATGCCAGGACTCACAATCAAGTGCGTTGCACTCGCCAATAAATCTGCGTTTAAGCCGCCGAGTGCAACAGGAATAGTGGGATTGATAGCGTGTAATGCTGCCAAATTCGGTGGTTCAACACGCGTATCCGTGATCGCAATTGGCAAACCACGCGCATTCAGATAGCGCGCACAAGAAAGGCCGCTTGCACCAAGTCCAACAATGACATACAGAGGGGTCGTCGCCATGATAGTCTTATCTCAATTTCAAAGTTGCGAGTCCACACAACACCAATACAAATGTAATTATCCAAAAGCGTACAATGACGCGTGGTTCAGGCCAGCCTTTCAATTCAAAATGATGATGTATCGGTGCCATTTTAAAAATACGTTTGCCGGTTAATTTATATGAAGCCACTTGCAAAATGACAGAGACGGTTTCCATCACAAAAATACCGCTCATTAAAAAAAATACGATTTCTTGTCGCACGATCACCGCAATCACACCGAGTGCAGCACCGATTGCAAGCGCACCGACATCACCCATAAAAACTTGTGCAGGATAGGTATTAAACCAAAGAAAACCAAGACCCGCTCCAACCAATGCGCCACAAAATACTATCATTTCACCGGCACCCGCCACGTAAGGTATCGCCAAATAAGTAGCATGATGCACATTGCCTGTGGCATACGCAAACACACCGAGTGCACCACTGATCATGACAGCTGGCATGATGGCAAGACCATCCAAACCATCGGTTAAATTCACGGCATTGCTAGAACCCACAATCACAAAATACGTTAGTAAAATAAAAAATGGTCCTAATGCGAGTGACATATTTTTAAAAAATGGCAACACCAATTGCGTTTCCACCGGCGTTTTCGCAGCGTAATACAAGTAAAAAGCCGCACCAAAACCAAGGAGAGATTGGAGTAAATATTTTTGTCGTGCCGGCATGCCACGACTATTTTTCAACACAATTTTAAGATAATCATCCCAATAACCAATCGCACCAAAACCAAGTGTGATGATGAGCACTAACCAAACATAACGATTGCTAAGATCACTCCACAAAAGCGTACTCAACAGCACCGCAATGATGACCAGCGTGCCACCCATGGTCGGCGTACCAGCTTTGCTTAAATGACTTTGTGGACCATCATCGCGCACCACTTGACCTAAACGGTGTGAACTTAGTTGTCGAATAATGCTAGGTCCTAACAATAACGCGAGCACTAACGACGTCAGTGTACTTAAAATGGCACGCAAGGTGAGGTATTGGAAAACATGAAATACATGGAAGTAATTTGACAACCACTCTGTTAACCACAATAACATTTAACGTCTCCACCGCTCGTCTTCACGCAATGCCTTTTTTACTTGCTCCACATCATCAAAAGGGATTTTTTCATCCCCGATTTGCTGATAATGTTCAGCGCCTTTTCCAGCAATTAACACACAATCTGTTGCACGCGCACATTGTATACTGTTCTCAATGGCTTTAGAACGATCGAGTATCACTTGAACTCGTTTTTTATCAGTAAATCCGCGCAAAATAGCCTCCGCAATCGCAGCTGGATTTTCATGGCGCGGGTTGTCATTGGTGACAATGACACGTTGTGCAAGTTGCTCAGCGACCTTTGCCATCAGAGGTCGCTTGCCGGTATCTCGCTCACCCCCACAACCAAAGACGCAGCCTAATTCACCTTGAATATGTAGCCGCAATGCTTGCAAAACTTTTTCGAGTGCATCGGGTGTATGGGCATAATCCACCACCACCAACGGCATGCCATCGCCACCAACCGTTTGCATGCGACCGGGAACCGGATGAAGGTGCGATAAGCGCTGCAACACTGTTGCAAAAGGCAGACCATACACACAAAGTGCTGTCAGCACGGCAAGACCATTACTCAAATTAAATTGACCTATCAGTGGCAATACTACATCACCTTCACCCCAAGGACTGTGCACGCGTGCCTTAATGCCATGTAAACTTAATGTGATATCGGACGCATAAATCAGCGGATAATCTGTTGATTCAGTCTTCGCTGTGCTATACCCATATACTGTTTTATTCGCTGCAAGTTCCATCGCCCACTGTCGTCCATACACATCATCCACATTGATCACCACGTGTTTGGTGGGAAATTCTGCCAAAAAACGGCGCTTAACCGCAGCGTAAGTTGCCATATCGCCATGGTAATCAAGATGATCTTGAGTGAGGTTGGTAAAGACGCCAATTTCAAAATCAATACCGTTGATGCGTCCTTGGTGAATGCTATGCGACGACACTTCAATGGCAACTGCTTTGGCATGTTGCGCCAATAAATTTTGCAAGGTTGCTTGCAACGTCAGTGCATCCGGTGTCGTCAGTGCTGCCTCACCCAAGTGGCCATATAAACCGCTGCCCAAGGTACCGATGATGCCACAACTAATGCCTTCTGCTTGCAATGCCTCTGCCATAAAATGCGTGCACGATGTTTTGCCGTTGGTTCCCGTGACCCCTATCATCCGCAGCTTTTTAGCAGGCTCTCCCATCGCACGCGCTGCAATCACCCCGAGTTTTTGCTGCAAATGCTGAATCGGAATCACCGGCACCTGCTCTTGCCAAGCGAAAGGCAGATGCGCATCTTCAGTCTCAACCAACACGGCAGCCGCACCCTTTGCAATCGCATCAGCGACATACAAACGACCATCGACATGCGACCCAGGTACCGCCAAAAATAAATCATTCACCGTCACTTGCCGACTATCCAAGATCAAACGGGCGACTTCTCTATCCACCTCGGGAGAGATAGGCGTAATACCTTGCAATAACGTAGAAAGTAGCATGATTAAGTCGCCTCAGGATTTATCATCGGGTGGCACATCCAGTATCCGTAGTGTTCCTTCCATGATGCGTTCAAACACTGGCCCCGACACGTAACCTCCTAAATATTGCTTACCGCGCGGATCGTGTATCACCACAGCCACGATCAGCCGAGGATGACTAAGCGGTGCAATACCAACAAAAGAAGACGTGTAGCGGTGTTTTTGATAGCCGCTTTCACCCACCATACGTGTCGTCCCGGTTTTACCAGCGACGCGATAACCTGGCACACGAGCTGCTTCACCCGTTCCGCCTTTCGCTAGCACCGATTCGAGCAACAATAACATTTGTTGTGCGACCTCTGCTTGCATCACGCGTGCACTCTGTGGTGGTTGTTCAAGGTGCAACAACGACACCGTTTTTTTCATCCCCAGATTCGCAAGCACAGAATAAGCTTCTGCAAGTTGTAACGTTGTCACAGAAAGACCATAACCAAATGACAAGGTCGCCAGCATAAATCCACCGCGCGGCTGCAGCACACCGCCCTGCTCGCCTGGAAAACCAATGCCAGTGATTTCACCAAAGCCTAAACGATGCAACAAATTCCATAATTGATTAGGCGGTAAACTCATCACCATTCTCGCTGCACCCATGTTGCTTGATATTTGTAAAATCTGTGCGATAGTAAGTCGACCATTATTTTTTTCATCTTTAACGACATGACCACCAAGACGCATCCAACCCGGTGAGGTATCAATCACCGCATCAGCTTTATAACGACCACTTTCTAATGCACTCGCCACCGTAAATGCTTTGATAGTCGAACCCGGTTCAAACGTATCAGTTACCGCACGATTTCTAATCATCTCGCTCAAATGTTCTGGTCTGTTGTTAGGATTAAATGAGGGCACATTTGCCATGGCAAGCACTTCACCCGTGTTCGCATCCAACACTACCACGGAGCCAGAACTTGCTTGATTTTGTTTAACGCCCGCCAACAATTCGCGATAAGCCAGATATTGTATCCGCCTATCAATACTCAACACCAAATCATTACCCGGTTTTTGTTCACGCACCAATTGCACATCGGCAATCACTCGTCCAAGTCTATCTTTCATTACCCACTGCTTACCGGGTTCGCCTTTCAGCCATGTATTGTAGTTAAGTTCCAAACCTTCCTGACCTTGATCGTCAATATTGGTAAAACCGATGACGTGTGCTGTCACTTCACCTTCGGGATAATAACGGCGATATTCTTGTTGTAAATAAACACCGGTAATATTCAGTGCTTTAATTTGATTGGCAAGTTCGGGTGACAATGCTCGCTTCAGATAAAGAAATTCACGTTTTTTTTGTTTATGCTGATTGATGAAATGCAATAAAGGCGCTGACTTCATCTCCAACACATCAGCGAGTGTCCTGAGCGTTGTTTCATTAGCAACATATTCTTTTGGATTAATCCACACCGAGTAAACCGTGGTACTCACTGCTAATGGAAATCCATTTCTATCGACAATCATGCCGCGAAAAGCGGGTGTACTAACTAAACGCAACACCCGTGCATCACTCTTTTGTTGCAGAAAGTGTTGATCAAGAACAGCAAGATCAAAAACACGCCATAATAATCCCAGCACAGCGAGAAAAATCACCGATAAAACAAGGTAAAAACGCCAGGCATGATACGATGGATGGTGTGGTTGATTCACGAGTCGCTACTTCATTATTTATTCATGCACAATCACAATTGCATGATGATCAGGCACCACCATGCCCAATTCATTTTCCGCAATTTGTTGTGTTCGTGCTTGCATCATCCATGTGCTGCGCTCCAATAATAATTGGCCACGTTTGACATGTAAACGATCTTGTTCCACTAAACTATGCTGATACGCTGCATGCAATATGCGCGTCAAATGCGTCACATAAATTGTGCTCAATCCGGATAACAGCACACCGAAGACTAAAGCGAGCACCGCAATTTGTTGCCGATTAAGCCAATGGGTAAAAATCAAATGTCGAGATAATACGCGCTGATAAACTAAGCGTGCGGCAGCATTCATGATTGCTTCTCCGCAAGACGTAAAACAGCACTGCGTGCGCGAGAATTCAGCTGAATTTCTTCGAGCGTTGGTTTCAACGGTTTTGCTAACGCTTTTAATTTGGCTTGATAATAATGCTGCGCTTTGATTGGTAATCCGCGCGGTAGTACCTCGCCCTGCTCATATCGTTTGATAAATTGTTTCACTATCCTATCTTCCAAGGAGTGAAAACTGATGACCGCTAAATGACCCTTAGCGCCCAATACGTTGAATGCCTGTTCCAATCCTTGTTCCAATTCGGTTAATTCTTGATTGATGGCAATGCGTATGGCTTGAAAACTACGCGTTGCAGGATGTTTATCTTGAGGTTTTCTGGCAGGTGGCAGCACGCGTTTGATAATATCTGCCAACGCAAGTGTTGTGGTGATAGGCGCTTCTTTGCGTGCCATGACGATGGCTTTTGCAATGCGTCGCGAACATTTTTCTTCACCAAATTGCCACAAGACATCGGCCAGTGTTTTCTCATCGACGCGCGCTAACCATTCTTTCGCCGATTCACCGCGACTGGTATCCATGCGCATATCTAAACTACCGGCTTGCATAAAACTAAAACCCCGCTCCGGATTATCTAACTGCGGTGAAGAAACGCCGAGATCAAACAACACACCAGCGACTTGACCCACAACATCCTTTTCTTGCAATGAGCGTTGCATATTGGCAAAGGAATGATGAAAAATATGAAAGCGTTTATCCGCTGCAAAATACTGCTTGGCAAAGGCAACTGCTTCCGGATCTTTATCGAAAGCAAACAAGCGACCGTTTTCGTTTAAGCGTTCCAGTATCGCGCGCGCATGGCTACCGCGTCCAAACGTGGCATCAACGTAAATACCGTCCGGCGCACTCATGAGGCCAGCAATCGCCTCATTGAGGAGAACAGGAACATGTTGGTGTAACGCATCACTCATGCGACAAGCTGCCATGTTAATTAATAAACTCCCTGCACGTTTACAACGCAATCGTCTTCACATCATCCGGTAAGCTAGACGCATCAGATGCTTCTTGCAGCCAATGGCTGCGACGTTTATTCCAATGCGCCTCATCCCACAATTCAAATTTCTTGCCTTGTCCAACTAAAACAACACTTTTCGTCAACCCAGCATATTCCCGCAGCAAGGGTGGTAAGAGTATGCGTCCTTGTCCATCCATTTCGACATCGGTCGCATGCCCCATCAGTAATCGCTGAATGCGCCGCGCTGCCGGATTAAAACTTGGCAGATTTGATAAGGTGGCTTCAATTTTTTCCCACTGAGGTAACGGATAAAGGAGTAAACAACGCTCATCTGTATCTATCGTTAACACCAATGCATTTTGGCTATCCAGCTGCAAGCGTTCGCGATACCGCGTTGGCATCACTATCCTGCTTTTTGCATCGATGTTGATCCCATTTATACCGCGAAACATGCGTTATAGCCTCCCCTCAGGAGTAAGCCCACAGGGAGAACAACAAACACCGAAAATTTAACAGCCAACTATCCTTGTGGGTAAAATTAAATATACCACAATTTCCCACAATGCAACACTTTGCCCCACTCTTTTCCACCACAAGGATAAGGTATTTAGTGAGCCAGTCGATAAGCCGGGTTCTGTCGTGAGCAACCATTAATCTAGGATGTCTTTCACAAGATATCTCAAGCGGCCTACCCAAACTCAGTGCGGGTCGCACTATTGAGTTCCTATTTGGCCTTACTCCAAGCGGGGTTTACCGTGCCGCAACTGTTACCAGTTACGCGGTGCGCTCTTACCGCACCTTTTCACCCTTACCCACTCGTGAGAGTGGGCGGTTTGTTTTCTGTGGCACTTTCCGTAGGCTCACACCTCCCAGGCGTTACCTGGCGCTTTACCCTTTGGAGCCCGGACTTTCCTCCCTGCACTAAGCAGAGCGGTTGCTTAACTGACTCGGCGCTGAGTGTAACATAGGTGTATCACCTGCGCCTAAAGCCAAGCGTTCCTCCCTATTTTTGTTTCGCCAACGCCTTAGCATACAGCACATTTTTGCGCTCGCCGGTTATCTCACTCGTGAGTGAAACAGCTTGTTTTAAGGGCAATTCTTTCAGCAATAATGCAAGCACTGCATCGGGCATTACTTCTTTGGTTTCGCTCATGACCTCATCACTGCCAGCAACCATGAGTACAATCTCACCTCGTTGCTCATCGGTGTGTTCGTTATAATAATTGATGAGAACCTGTAACTCACTCGCAAGCACTTGCTCATACACTTTCGTTAATTCTCTTGCCACCACAGCTTTTCTATCTGCACCAAAAATAGTTGCCATCGCTTGCAAGGTTGCCAAGAAACGATGTGGCGCTTCATAAAAAATCAGCGTGCGTGTTTCATGTAAAAGTTGGGTCAAGCGTATTTGCTTTGCTGCGTCTTTCGCAGGTAAAAAGCCTTCGAATATGAATTTATCCGTCGGCAATCCAGACACACTTAATGCCGCAATGGCTGCACAAGCACCAGGAATTGGCACGACTTTCATGCCACAAGCTTTTGCTTCACGCACCAAATGAAATCCAGGATCACTGATGAGCGGTGTGCCAGCATCACTGATCAACGCAATGCTTTCACCTGCTTTCAAATAATTAAGGATAAGATCAAGACGTTCCCGCTCATTAAAATCATGCAAGGAAAGCGTTGGTTTACTGATGGAAAAATGTTTTAATAACGGCCCTGCATGTCGTGTATCTTCTGCTGCAATTCTATCTACCTTTTTTAATACTTCCACCGCTCGCAAGCTCATGTCTTGCCAATTACCAATTGGTGTTGCCACCACAAATAACGTGCCGATTTTTTCATCATTCATTCGCATAGGTAATCACTTTTATGAATACAGATAACATCAACCGCCAACAAATTGGCAAGGATGCAGAGCATTATGCCTGTGAATATTTGCAAACCAAAGGATTGGGACTAATCATCAGAAATTACCATTGCTACCATGGCGAGATTGACTTAATCATGCAGGATAAGGATGATATCGTCTTCGTCGAAGTACGTAGCCGCAGTCGTAGCGATTATGGGTCAGCCTTGGAGAGTATCAATAAAAGTAAACAAAAAAAGCTTATCAAAACCGCCATCCACTTTTTGCAATGCAAAAAGTGGTTACACCGCGTTAACAGCCGTTTTGATGTCATTGCCATCCAGCTCAACAATGGATCACGACAATTGGATTGGATTAAAAACGCTTTTTCTGTGGAGAAATAATCATTATGAATAACATCATTGATCGCATACGCTTAAATTTCACGGAAAGCATACAAACTAAAATCAATGCCGCTGATGGCATCATTAATATTATTGCTGAAGCAAGTGAAGAAATGGTGCAAGCCTTGCTCGAAGGTCATAAGGTGTTGAGTTGTGGCAATGGTGGCTCTGCCTGCGATGCTATGCATTTTAGTGGAGAAATGTTAAATCGCTTCAAGCATGAACGACCCGGTTTACCAGCGATTGCGCTTTCTGCCGATATTTCAACACTTACTTCCATCGCGAACGACTATCATTTTAGTGATGTCTTCGCTAAACAAATCCGCGCGCTTGGTCAACCAGGTGACGTGTTACTCGCCATCACCACCAGTGGCAATTCCGCAAACATCGTGAACGCAATTAAAGCTGCACATGATAAGCATATGGTGGTGATTGCTTTATCTGGTCACGATGGTGGTAAGATAGTCGAGCATTTACAAGAAAAAGACATTGAAATTCGCGTGCCTGCTTATGATACTGCTCGCATTCAAGAAACGCATTTACTCATCATTCATTGTATATGCGACATTATTGACTTCCGCTTATTTGGTCACGGAGATGTAACACCATGAAACAATTTATTCGTCACAGTTTGCTGCTGGTTGGACTTGCTTCTTCATTGCAAGGCTGTATTTTTGTCGCAGGCGCTGCAGCGGGTGCCGCTGCCATTGCCGTGGTTTATGATCACCGCACGCTTTCTAACACAGTGGAAGATACCAAACTTGCCAATAAAATCGCCGACAAAATTCATCAAGTGAAAGCTCTGCGCGACGATAGTCACATTGAAGTCACCGTATTTAATGGTGTCATCCTCTTAACCGGTGAAACACCCAAAGCCGAATGGCGACTACAAGCAGAAGTGATCGCAAAATCTCAGGCTAACGGCCGCCTCTACAATCAAATCACCCTGCAAGGCCCGACTTCCTCACTCACGCGCACCAGCGATGCGTGGATCACCACCAAAATCAAAAGCCAAATGCTTGCCACCGAAGATTTAAAATCCAGCAGCATCAAAGTGATTACAGAAAATGGTGTGGTCTATTTGATGGGCATCGTCACTCGCGAACAAGCTGACACCGCCGCTGATATTGCGCGCGAGGTGTCAGGTGTGCAAAAGGTGGTGAAGGTGTTTCAGTATTCGAACTCGAAGACTTAAGCTAGTTGTCATTTCCCTGCTGACACTGCTACTACCCCACTGGGTCTTCTTACTGGCACTACGTCACATGAATCAGTTGGTGATGTAGAGCTGCCTGTTGCTGTTGCTTGCTGCTTCAGCTTCGTACTGCTGCTACCACCAGCAAAGAGTCCTGAAAAACATTGCGTATTAAGACGGAGTTCGACTTTAGGTGCAGCATCTTGTGACACTTGCGATGAAGGATAATCACCACCTTTGTGCTGTGAAGCTTGCTGGGTTGCAGCAAAAAAGGATGAACTTTCTCCCTTATTTGATAAAGTCATTTGTTGCTGCGGGAATTGAGATAGTTGATTTTGGAGTTGGAGTTGTTGTAAAAAGAGATAGAGTTGGATTTGCTTCATTTGAGAAGTAAAAACAAAATGTGACGTAGCTGTCCCTAAGTCAGCTGCGTTAAAGCCTAAGTAAACTAACTCTTCAACAAATTTCTTAGTTTGACCTTCCATTCCCGCCTTAACTTTTGCATTAAACTCATCAGGATTAACATCAACTATTATTTCCTCTTCCGAATCATCATCACTACTACTAGTTCGTGATTCATCCGAGGTATATGTTTCATCACTATCGGTAGCTAAAGGTTGATGGTCGAATTGCGGCCGATTTCTAGCTGCCTTCTTTTTTGGATAATCATAATTAAAGATGAGAAAGACAAGTGAGTCAGAATCACGTCCTAAATATCTAGCGAAACTTAAGATAGTTTTCATTGTCTTTGGAGTAGGACCATCATGTAAAAGGAATTTTTTGCTTTGCTTCGCATTCACTTCTTTTTCTTTCCCCTCTTCCGGTAGAGGAGCCATTTGCATAAGAAGGAACACAATTTCATCTTTATACATATTTAAGGCAGCGGCACCATCTACATCTTCAATATCTGTATGTTCCATATCGGTACGACGAGCAATAAATTTTAATACCTCAGCAGTAAGTGCTTCTTGAATAGTTGATTTTGATGCAATAAATGCATCTAGATCAGAACGCATTTTTTCCCAGCCTTCTTTATCTTTCTCACGATAGTCTTGAATAGTAATATCGTCTCCGTGATACCCAGGCACAGCATCAATTCGTCCTTCCTCTATCATCATTTTTATCAGTGTATTATTTTGACGAATGAATCGATGATTTTCTGTTTGATCACGTTCATTGAAAAACAAGTGAACGGAAGAAGACACGTGTGTCTTTTCTGCGGCTGTAGCCGCTGTGTTAAGCATATACTGATTAATAAACTCAAATGTAGCGTGCATATCCTCATTATTCATTTCTTTCTGCCGCGAGTAACCTATACATTGAGCCATAACAAACTCAATATTCGACTGCGCATTTGATAGAGCAATAAGTAATTTCGCCCATTGCCTCCTATTTACCTGAATAAGCTCTTTTTTTTGCTTTCCTTCAGCTGAAGGAAGCAAACTTTGTGAATGACCTTGCATATATGTTAACCCCTCACTCAATAGGAACTATTTACTGAAGCTAACTTTCTTTTATTATGTATTATGGAAATTAGATTACAAATTTAATATCGATCATACTACATTTTTATTAATTCTTATATGATATATCGTGAAACTTTGAAAATTGTGCATATTTTCAATTATTCTTTTTGACCCGTCAACAGGTTCTTTGCTATAGTTTTATCTAAGCTAGGCAAAAATAGTCTAAATAATAATCATTTTCTGGGTAATATGCAAATTTTTGCTAAAATAGCATGAGAGTGATCCGTATGTCTAAGTCCAATCAATCACCTAAGTCATCGCTTGCCAAAACCATCAAACAGCAAAAAGAAGAAATTGCTCGTTTACGTGCAGATAATGCATTGCTCAAAAAGCAGAATGATGCATTTCGTCCAGAGGAAAGTGCCATAGCCTATAAGTCAATTATTGAACTCATGCCTGGCAACGTTTATTGGAAAGATAAAAATGGACGTTACCGAGGTGTCAATAATAATGCCGCTCGGTTAGCAGGATTTGCCTCTGCTGACGAATTGGTTGGAAAATGTGATAAGGATTTATTTGGCCCAGCCACTGCCAAGCAACTTGCAAAAATTGATGCGGCACTTTTCAAAAGTGGCAATACGCACTATCTAGAAGAAACCGCTTTCAATGAAAAAAAAGAACCCGCTATTTATTTAACACAGAAAATACTATTACGTGATGCTTTAGGCAATCCCAATGGGGTACTTGGTATCTCATTCGATATCACTGACAGAAAAAAAATGGAGGAAGAACTCAAAATAGCAAAAAAAGAAGCAGAAGCTGCCTATAAAGCTAAAAGTCAATTTCTTGCCATTACTAGCCACGAATTGCGCACACCTGTGGCGGGCTTGCTTGGTATGATCGCTTTTTTACGCGAAGATAAATTAACCGCCAGTGAAGAAAAAAAAATTATCCGAACAATGGAAGATTGCGCTGAGCATTTGCTAAATTTAATTAATGACGTGCTTGATGTCAGTAAGCTTGAATCGCAAACAACAGTGACACGTTTCGAATGGATTAATCTTAAAACGCTCTTACATGAAATCTATAATATTTTATATCCATTAGCACATAACAAAGGTTTGGAGTTTCATATTGAATCACCCAACAAAATCCCAGCTGCTATCTTCTGCGATGCACGGATACTACGTCAGATATTGATTAACCTGGTAAATAATGCAATCAAATTTACAGAACATGGCCACGTTACCATCCGAGTTGAAAATCTGGAAAAAAAACAGGGCAAAACACGTTTAAAAATCATTGTTATTGACTCCGGCATAGGTATCTCACCCGACAAACTGGACATTATCTTCAAACCATTTCAACAGTTAGGTGAAACATACACGCGACAATCTTCTCGCCGTGGAACGGGCCTTGGGCTAACAATTGTTGAAAAACTTGCCGCCTCCATTAATATGAAAATTAGTGTCATCAGCAAACCAGAAAATGGCTCTGAATTTTCTCTGACCGGCGAATTTGAAACTGATGACAGCAAAACGCTGATGATTACCACTCCTACTATTTCTAATAAAGATCACGCTGAAGAAGAGGCATCACAAGAGAGTACGATTCAGCCAATTTATCCAAATCAACTCGCGCGCCAACCGCAAATTCTTTTAGTGGAAGATGATCCTGTTGTGCAATATGTTCATCACAAAATGTTGACTGATATTGGTTGTCAAGTTGATGTCTGTGACAGTGGAGAGGAAGCATTGCTGAAACTTAGAAATCATGACATCGTGTTCGTGGATATTAGTCTGCCAGATATGAGTGGTTTTACGCTTATACAATCCATCAAACAACGACATTACAATCACATCATAACGATTATTGCTCTCACTGCACACAGCAATGACACAGAACGAAACGCAAGCCTCAATGCTGGCGCAGATCAATTCGTTGTTAAACCCATTTCCTGGGAAGCATTGCGAAGCATAGTGTTGCGATATATGACAAGAGATGACAGCGATGGAAAAAATTAGGCCCAACTTCAAAGCAAAATTTGCAATAGCTATCCCAAATAATATTCTTCGATGATTTCTTTTACCTGCTCACGTGATAATGGTTTGCTAAATACATCTTCTATACCTGCAGTGTTGCAACGATTATCGATGTCATCTGTCGTATGTGCAGTCAGCGCTATGATGGGAACATGAACATTATGCCCTTCTTCCTCCATTCTTATGTGTCTTGACACGACATCGCCTTGTATACCAGGCAAGCCAATATCCATAAAAATTAAATCATATTTACCGGGTTTAAATATTTCTAGTGCTTTTTCACCGGAGTTAACGGTATCAACATCGCAATTCATCGAGGATAATAAAAAATTCTGAATTCGCTGCACCGTCACATTGTCTTCCACTAATAATATTTTCACTGGCCCATTTTTTTTAATGGGCGTTTTCTTTTTTTCCTGATCAGATTTTTTTTGATAGAATGGAATCTGAGGAGCAATTTCCTCATATTCTTGTTCACTCAATAATGGAATTGTAAGCGGTAAAAGAATAGTAAATTGACTGCCTTTTCCTTCTTCACTTTTAACATAAATTTCACCCTGCATCATTTTCATAAATTTTTGGACAATATATAAACCAATGCCACTTCCTTCGTAGGTACCTTTGTAGGAAGGAATTAATCGAGTGAAATGATCAAAAATTATTTTTTGTTTATCTCTCGGGATACCAATACCGGTGTCTTCTACCGTCAGCTTAATGATAGCTTCTCTTGTGGCGGATTTTTTGCTGTAGGTCACTGTCATCGTCACTGAGCCTTCATGAGTAAATTTCACAGCATTGCCGACGAGATTCAACAGCACACGATAAAGACCTGAACGACTTCCAATTAAATAATCAGGGATAGGTTGATCATAGTAAATATTAAATGATAAATTTTTTGTGTTGATTGCGGGTTGATACAAATCGTAAATCTCATCAAGAACTGTTTTTAAATTAAAACGTTCGGCAACCAAAGCGATATCATTATTTTCCATTTTAAATATTTCGAGACAATTATCAAAAAAATTCAATAATTGTCGTCCAGACATCAATAAAATTTGCACAAATTCATGATTTTCATCTTTCAATTGATCCGTTAAGAGTTCGGCTATCCCGATGATACCAGTAAGTGGCGTTTTAACATCATGACTCATGTTAGCAATGAATTCAGACTTAGCAAGGCTAGCCGCTTCAGCTTGTTCTTTTGCTTTTTTTAATTCCGCCTGTGTGTTTTTAAGTTCCGTGATATCTATCGAAATACCGATAATTCCAATGATATTTCCATTCTGACTAAATAAAGGTACTCGACTGGTTAAAAAATAAATGATCCTACCATCATGATGCGGTATCGGTGGCTCTTCAATATTTAATTTTGATTTCCCAGTTTTTATAACATCGAGGGTGTCAGTTTTAAATGATTGTATTGCTTGAGGTGTCCAGTTTCCTACTCTTCCCATGTCTTCAAAGCTTAATCCTTTGAAGTCTGCTACGGACTTAAAGCCAAACATCGTTAACACATTTTGGTTACAGCCAACCGTAACACAATTTTTATTTAACCAATAAACATTGCCTGGCATGCAATTGATAATGTCTTGATAGTAATTAACGATGTAATCAATCATTTTCTCTGGCGATATTTCTTTGTCTTGCTCTCCAAGCAGTTGGTACTGATTCAGCAACACTTTAATGAGGTGCTGTAATTTGATTGCATCCTCAAATTGTTCATTTGTAATTTGGTTATCCAAGACTAATTACTCTTTATGGCTTGTTGATGTGACCCGTTGCGGTAGGCACCACAATGTTCCTTAAACCATCCGAAGAATTACGTCGCCACTTTTCTGATGATGGGATGGGTAGTAAGCTTGGCGGCTGCTGAAAAAATTGACTCTTGGTACCACCTTTTGGAATTGAACACTGTTTACGAGAAGACATAGGCTCATGGTCTGATGAGGTAGAGTGTTGCTGTGACAGCTCCACTGATTTTTCTTGATCAGATAAAATTTCTTGTAATGTGTGAGTTTTTTGACCCTGAGCTGCTAAACAAATATTAGCACTCGCATAGTGTAATATGTTTCCTTTTATGATGAGATCTGCTGTGCTTATTTTACAGCGCTCGAAATAAAATAATGAACCTTGATCTTTGCTATTGCGAGTATAAGGAAATATCATATCCAGGATAGTAGCGTTAAAAATACTAGGATATAAAGGTGAAGGCGTTTTTGATGCTCGCTGGTTTGTAGACTTATTTAAACAAGGAGAGGTAGATCTACTCTCATTGCAAGATTCTTTCTCAGTGCTTAAAGAACTCATTCCTTCAGCAAGTCTAACGGCAGAAGTGGCTGATGTATTATAATGATATATTGTGGTGAGTAATTTGTTTGCTTGTGTTTTACATCTTGCATTAGCATGGTGAGGCAATTTATCTTTTTTAGATTCACTTTCATGGGTTTCTTTTTCACGACGTGGGGCTAGACTTTCCGATTGGGATTTTTTCTGGAGATTCTCAGCATATCGCTTACTATAATCGGCATAGCTAATTGCGATTTGTTTCTCTGAAAGTGGGTATAGTGAGCAAACCGTATTATCCATTTTTCCTCTAGCTGCTTCACCCACCACAACTGCATTACCTAATTTAAATAATTCTTCCAGATTCGTTATTTCTGTGCCATTGGAACTATTAACCACCATTAATTCTTGCCAAACTTGGCGCTGGGATTCATTAAAAGTGTTATTTTGTAATTTATATAAACAAACAGGAACCAGTCTTTCTTCCATCTCTTTTGCTTTTTCTTTAGCATCCGTTAAATGAATATCGAGCTCATCTGATCGCGAGTAACCCAATGTTTTAAGAATGTTATCGGCGATATTGCCTTGTATGCTCAACTCCCCAAAGAGATTTTCAAAGGGAGATTCAATGATGGGGGTGATATCATACATAGAGCAAATAGATTGAATCTTATCAGCACGCTTATTTTTTTTCTGAACTATACTTTCACAAAGATCATCAAGTGCTTGAAATGACATTTTGCCGTGAATAAATAATTCAATGCCAAATAACATATAGTCATAATAGGGCAAGTGATAGCGTATAAGCTTAGGTTTATTTTTTGCTGAAAACTGATTAACAAAACAAGCTATCTTCTCGAACTCACAGAGATGCGCTTCCTCATAAGGATTGAACTCATACTCTTCTGAGTCAAGCTCGATGGAAGTGATTTTTCCGTGAAACTCAATAACATGTTTAATCAGTGCGTATTTGCCATTTTCTTCATTGACACCAATAAAACTAGGCAAACATCCTGCCGTAACAAATTCCTCAAAACCATTAAACTCAAAAGGGCGGCTTCTATTTGAAAGCCATGGAAAAATATACATTCCGATAGAATTTTCATCATCTCCTAAAATGAAGGGTAAAAAAATTTCATCCCGACGTTTAGGATTAAAGATAGCAACATTAGGCATTACATCGGAATGCTTTTTTTCAGCTGGTTGAAACGAAGAATTTTTCTCAACAAAATAGCGCCTTTCTTTATAAAGAAAGCTGAGATCACGACCAACAGCGCTGGACTCAAACGAAGAAGCTTGTTTGGGACTAACCGCTAATATCCCTGTTTCACGGAATAGTGATTCATGAACATAGAGATCACCCTCTTTGCCTTTTTTACTGCTGTACAAAAACCAAGACGAATCGATTGCACTTCTTGATTCCATTGTAATACCCCATTATTGTTTCGATGCTATTATCTATTTTGTTTATAAGATTTTCAAATACCCATCAGCTTGGGCGGAAAAATTATTTTTGGGCAGGCGTATGATACAGGGTGTCTACCCAAGATGGCAATATGCTGAATGGTTGCCTAACTGACTCATTGCTGACTCACTGTATATTAGTCCACAGAATAAGACCATCATTTCATTACAAGATGACAGCGTAACTAAGCAACAAAATCCACCTACTCAACTAACTTCAAAAAAGGCTTTTTACCCGCCGCTTCACTGGCTGCTTGTTTGAGGCGAGGACGTTCTGTTTCTCCTGTTGAGCCACCTTCTTCCTCGCCATCATTGGCGTCATCTTCAGCATCGAAAAATATTCCTTCGCCATTTTCTTCTGCATAGATAGCAAGTATGCCTTTGATTGGTGCAGCGATGAGATGAACGACGCTCGAAAAAGAAGCTTTAAATTCGACGACATCATTTGCAATGTTTAAATCACGGATGGCAGATGGTGAAATATTAAAAACAATTTCGTCGCCTTCGACAAAATCGACAGGGATTTTACATTGTGGATTGTTGGCATCAATCACCAAAATAGGTGTGCAGCCACTATCGACTATCCATTGAAAAAATGCACGTAACAAGTAAGGTTTATTTGATAGCATAAAAAACTCCTGTATCACTCATTTTCCATTAGTGCTGAGTTCCGCAATTCTTGCTCTGCCTCGCTCAAGCTTGCTTGAAAGGAATCACGTTGAAATACTCTATCGGAATACTTATTAATCGCTTTTGTTTCTGTCGGGGTAAATCGTATTCCCCATGCTGGTAAACGCCATAAAACAGGCGCAATACAACAATCAACAAGGGTAAATTCATCGCCCATAAAATAAGGAGATGAGCTCAATACAGGTATGAGCTGCACGACATAACCTGCTAGTTCTTTAGCAACAGCACGTAAATCACTGGCTTTGCCTGTTTCTAATTTACGAATCAGTGGACTCCACTCGCGATCAAAACGGTAAATGATTAAACGGGCTTTGGCACGCGCAACAGGATAAACCGGCATTAACGGTGGATGTGGAAAACGTTCATCAAGATATTCGGTGATAATGTTTGGTTCATACAAAGCGAGTTCGCGATCAACTAGCGTTGGCACATTGCCATAGGGATTTAGCTCCAGCAAATCTTCTGGTTTGCTACGTGATTCGACATTGACGATCTCGTATGACACGCCTTTTTCGGCAAGCACAATGCGCACACGATGACTGAGTATATCGACTGCGCCTGAATAAAGCGTCATGACGGATCGTTTGTTAGTGATGATTGGCATGCTGCTTCCCCGCATAAACATGAATGTAAATCTAAAAAAGGTGGCTGGGGGACTAGGATTCGAACCTAGGTTAACGGAGTCAGAGTCCGTAGTCCTGCCGCTAGACGATCCCCCAATCGCAGGTGAAAATACAATACGACTTATCGTTTAGAGTATTGTGTGCCTTTACGAGCGCCATGCAAGCCAACTTTTTTACGCTCGACTTCTCGTGAATCACGCGTCATATAGCCTGCTTTTCGCAAGGTTTTTCTTATTGGGCCACCGCCGCTACCTTCAGCCGTTCCCGTTCCGCCTTCTTCTGTTCCGTCTTCTTCAAATTTAACCAACGCACGCGAAATGCCATGACGAATAGCGCCCGCTTGACCATTACTTCCACCACCGACAACGGTGATGAAAATATCAAATCGGCTTTGCAATTCGGTTGCTTCCAGTGGTTGGAGGACAATCATGCGTGATGTTTTACGACCAAAATATTCTTCCAGTGTTCGATTGTTAATGGTAATCAAGCCTTTGCCAGGCTTCAAAAAAACACGGGCCGTCGATGTTTTACGACGTCCAGTACCATAGAAATTTTTTTGCATCATATCGGTATCCTATTGTTCATCTTTATCAAGCGTGATTTTTTCTGGCTGTTGCGCCTCATGAGGGTGCACCGCATCGGCATAGACTTTCAATTTGCGTAGCATTTTGCGGCCCAGTGGATTTTTGGGCAACATGCCTTTTACCGCGAGCTCAATGATACGCGTCGGGTGCTTGGCGTGTAGCTTGTCAAAGGGTGTTTCTTTGAGGCCACCTGGATAACCCGAGTGACGATAATAGATTTTGTCTTGCGCCTTATTGCCAGTCACTTTTACCTGTGCTGCATTAATAACAATAATGTAATCGCCTGCATCGGCATGGGGAGTATATTCGGGCTTGTGCTTGCCGCGAAGATACTTGGCAATTTGGCTAGCCATTCTGCCGAGGACTTTATCTGATGCATCAACGAGATACCACTTATGCTCTACATTTTCATCTGTTGCAAAATACGTTTTCATCTTGAATCCTATGAATAAAAAATAAACTTCGAAAAGCGCCGAAATTGTATAGTAAGCAACTATAACAAGCAAGTAGCGACTGGTGATTGCGCATGTTTTAAAAGGTTAACTCGCCACTGCTTTTTTAGCCTGCACACCTTCTGCTAAATACCTAGCGACCGTCTCCGTCAGGTCGATTGCTGGCTTGCCTGATTTGCTTAGTCTTTGCTCATCGTGTGTCGTGTGCAGACCATTTTCACAATATTCCACGGCCACATATAAGCTGCTGCCTGCTTCGCCTGGAATTTGACACAATAATAAACGCTCTTCACCTCGTATTTTTAGTTCGTGGGTGATAGGTCTATCTTCATAAACGATAAACTTTCCTCGTTGCGTCTTATAACAAAGTGTCCGCGCCCCTTTACCATCGAGCTGCTTGATATGCCATTCATCAAAAACGGCTCTTCGTTCATAGAAACGTTGCATGCTTAAACAAACAGTGCTGCGGGGAAAATCATTTGGAATAAATAAATAACAATTAGGTATGCCGGTAATTTCCTTGAATTGTGACGTATCCTTGTCATAAACCAAATCACCGCCCAAAAAACGTGCTGCTTGTTTTATTTTTTCTACGCAGGGAAATAAATCAAACCTTGGGCACAGCGTTGGTAACGATAATCGCCTTTTTCTTCTTAATTCTTTATTTCTCGCCTCCGTCTCTGCAAACATTAATTTCGCACCCAATGTCCCGATTGACTCTGCTAAAAATTTTCGTCCCGTTTGTGGACGACTCTCATTTGGTAAAAACGGCGTAGTGGCTCCTTGCCATTTTTTCAATTGAACCGTCCTAACAGCCTGCTGCACATCCACTAACATTGCCCGCAGTTGCCTAACCAACTCTCTATCCACAGCTAGTAAGCTACGAATAGCGGCATTCAATAATAAAATGAACTGATCTTGCGTGTACGCAATCTCACTCTCTTCTCCTCTCTGCTCATGCATTTGTTTATTGATATAGCAGCAAAACCATAAAATGGTTGCCGACTTTTGCTGAGCAATAGCAAAGGTGATGAAGAATTCCACTGCTTTCGATAATTGTTTTGAGTCTGTGGTCAATTTTATCTTGCCCAACTCTTTTAGTGCTGCCTGAAAACTTGTTTCATCCCTCGACTGCAGCAGCAACTGACAAAGCGTGTTTCCTTCGGCTGCAGGCAACGCTATGCAACGATTTTTTTCACGTAGTAATTTACGCATACTCTGTGATCGCTCAAGGCGTGGTTTACCGACGGGAGAAACAGGTTCTGGTTTTTTTGTAAATCGTGAAAAGCGAGCAAGCGTAGCATGCGCTAACTTTTTAACAATTGGTTTTTTTGGCGAAACTGCTTCTTGTTGTGGCATTGCCATGGTGTTAACAATTAACGGTGGCTGATCGTTTTTCACGACAGTGTCAAGGCAACTGTGCGTCGCACCATGCTCAATAAGCCACGTTTGCACTTCTTTATATTGGTATTGTGATGCTAGAGTCAGAGGAAAAACTAAACAAGTTCCATGGTTAGATAAATTACCTCTTATCGGTTTATTCACTTCGAGTGGGTAGTATTTGCTACTGGCAAGTCGCTGCAATGTTGCAATATCTTGCGAAAAAATAGCAAGTGTCATTGGAGAAGCACATTTCAATGTGAATAAATTCGGATCAGCTCCTGCTGCAAGTAAAACTTCCTGCATCGCGTGATTTTTTTTGCGGCAAGCAAAATACAAAAAACTAAAACCTAAATCGACATTATTTATCTCAACGCCTTGAGAGAGCAGAGAGGTAACACAATCAGGTTGATAGAGAATGGCAAATCCTAGCAACTGATACAACCATTTTTTATCGCTAGTCTTTTCCCATTTTTGATTTAATATTTGATAGAGTTCACTAACAACTAATGAAGGTAAATCAGGTAAATCATCCAGAAAATTACCCCAATCTTTGCATGCAATGTTTTGCTCACGGCAATACTGAATAGCAAGGGGAGGAAAAACAGTATCCTCTTCCATCTCTAGCATATATCGAATAGGTGTATTCTGAAATTCATCATAACAACTAAAAAAATTCACCGATTTCGCAACTAAACATTTCACTAATTGAATCGCTTGCTGATAATATTCTTCCAATAATTGCTCCTCAGACAAGAGTTCAAGGAGGGATTGCAATGCAATGACAAGATTTTCTTCACACTGCGGTAGTGGAAAATCACCATTCTTCTCAAGCGATCGTAAGGCACCCACATAATCAAATCGCAGTATTTTAAACATGACTAATTGGCTTTTTTGCTGAGGAGTCACCATTCTTTGTTCTGCCACATCAAAGATGCGATTCACCGTCACGTAAGTGAAATCACAAACGACTCCTGCCACTTGAAATAGGTATTCAGCGGATGTTTGTTTCTCATCCTGCAAATGAGTGATAACCATGTCATTCATTTTGTCGTCCTGCAAGGCGAGCAAATACACAATGGCTGTTTCATTCTCTTTCATTTGTTCCAGTACTAATTTTTCTCCCTCCTGAAGAAAACGACCAAAAAGATCATAATAGTCTTGCCAATCCGCCTGTTGTTCAACTGATTGCATTGCGGATAGTTGCTTCTCATTTTTTTGAGTGTCATGCCGTTTATAATATAAAATTGACGAACAACAAATGTGCCTCATGATGTCTTCGTCAAGCGAATGTTTCGCATTTTCCCAGAGATAATCTTTTTTATTTGATGTTTGTTGAAATTCTCTCTCTCTTGCTATGTGAAAAATTAAATAGTGCAGTGCACTCATCTCATCCCTGGGTTGCCGAGGTAATGGAGCAAAACGAGAATCCGCTTTTTTGTCGAGAAATTTCATCACGAGACGTGGCGAGACAATGAGTCTATTAGCACATGTTTTTCCCCTCCAATCTGCATACCAACTTAAATTAAGTGGGAATTGATATTCCACTAATCTTAAGACAACTAGAAATATTCTGTCGGCAAGCGCATTTTCTTCATCATTCGACGTGAATTTATTCCAGTCGTTAGATGCTCTGTGAATAAATCCCATTACCATTTGGATGAAGAAAAAACCAGAAGAAGCGACATTGACGTGAGCTTCCTTCAATGCTTCCAAGATTCCATCCAAATAAACCGTAAAACCATTTCTACAAGCAATATAAATAGCGTAGCCCAATAAACTGTTACTATCTTTTATTATTTTAAGTGAAACAAGTTTTTCTTTATTCTCAAGATTAGCAAGTGCTCGCGTAAAAGCTTCTATTTCATCAGGCTGCATACTTTCTTTCGCCATGCACAATTTAATTTCTTGCAATTGCCTGACTTCATTACGGCATGTGGTGAAAATATTCGGCATGGTAGTCCCATTTGCTGCGGGCAAATAATCCATTGCTAATTGACCATATCTATTCATTTGATAGGTACAGCCACCCGCATGATAAATTTTCTCATAAGTTTCTTCTATTTTTCTTTTAGTCGACTCATCCAGGCATCTTGTCCAATGCCAAGAAAGATGATGTAGTGCCGTATTTCCAAAGGGATCTTTTAAGACAGCCCAATTCAATCTTGCATCGATAAATTGAGCACCCATTTCATAATTGCCACGGATAAAATGATGCAGCATAGGCGGATGTTGTGATCCCGATATAATATATCTTTCTCTAATATTATTAAGCAGATCATTAATACCCTCTTTATTCAAGCCAACAACCCCATACACGAAGTAGATGAGGTCGCTGTCCAAATAGGGGATTTGCTCAAGATGATTCGCAATCAATTTATTAACGAATGGATTCCCCAGTGCATAGAGATGTTTAAAAGGCGATGGAACACCTTTTATCATTAAACATTTATTTTTTTCTAACAACAGTGCTAATATTTCATTAAGGATTGGAAATCGCGTTTTTTGTAGTTTATTTATTAATAAATCCACTTTTACCTTAACATGTTCAGCATGAACTTGCGCCTGCTTATGCATACATTCATCTAACAGATTATCTAAAAAACATTCTCGCCCTATGCAAAACAACGCGTTTCTTAAATCTTCTAACGAATCATTACGCTTCTCTATTCCAGTTTTTGCGACAAGGACATATCGCAAAGACAACGCGTACATTGCGCTCATCAGCCGAATATTAAATTTTTCTTGCATCGTCTCCTTATTCTCTGTCAGCTGTGTCTCGGCATTCAGTAAAATCGCTACGATTCCTTTCGAGCCGATAAATGCGGCAATATAAAGTAGCGACCATTTACCATAAGGATTTTTTTCGACACCAAATTTTATGCATTTATTAAAAATGATGACTATTTTTTCTTCTGCGACTTTTCTTGCTGCTTTATCATTTTTATATACTATTTTTGCGGATTCTTTCTTTGCAATCATTTCTGAAAATACTTTATCTGGCGGAAACGCTTCTATCAGGCTACATCCCCATGGATGTAAATTAAATACTTCTACTAACACTGGCCTTGAACAGGCTTGATTAATATCCAATTGATTATTTTCAATGTAATTAAGCGTGGCATCAAGATAATCGTAATAATCATTTTCATAAGCGGCTACAAGTACTATTTCTAGGAAAGTACTATTTTGAAATTTAGATGAAATAATGGAATTACGTTGCTTTAGCTTATCTAAATTTCTTTCAAAATCACGGATTGCGAGTTTTGATTTTTTATTATTTTCGACTTGCATCAATAAAGTGGATAGCAACCTACTATCACCACTTGTTTTTGATTTTGTACTCTCTTTTTTTCCAGATCGCATACATTCCCCGTTAAACAAGCGTCTTTTTAGCCGCGACTTCTTCTCTTAAATACCTGGTCACATTGTCTGTCAAATCAATTAGCGACTTGCCTGATTTGCATAGTCTCTGCACATCATGCGTTGTATGCAAGCCATTTTCACAATATTCCACGGCCACATATAAGCTGCTGCCTGCCTCGCCTGGAATTTGACACAATAATAAACGCTCTTCGCCTCGAATTTTTAGTTCGTGGGTGATAGGTCTATCTTCATAAACGATAAACTTTCCTTGTTGCGTCTTATAACAAAGTGTCCGCGCCCCTTTACCATCGAGCTGCTTGATATGCCATTCATCAAAAATTGCTCTTCGTTCATAGAAGCGTTTTGGAAAATCACCTGGAATAAACAAATAACAATTAGGTATGCCGTTAATTTCCTTAAATTGTGGCGTATCCTTGTCATAAACCAAATCACCGCCCAAAAAACTTGCTGCTTGTTTTATTTTTTCTACGCAGGGAAATAAATCAAACCTTGGGTGCCATACGGTTGGTGATGATAATCGCCTTTCTCTTCTTAGTTTTTTAAATACTAAATTCGCACCTGTCGTCCCGATTGACTCTGCTAAAAATTTTCGTCCCGTTTGTGGACGGCTCTCATTTGGTAAAAATGGCGTAGCAGTTGCTTGCCATTTTTTCAATTGAACCGTCCTAACAGCCTGCTGCACTTCCACTAACATTGCCTGCAGTTGCCTAACCAATTCTCTATCCACGACTAGTAAGCAACGAATAGCGGCATTCAATAATGAAATGAACTGATCTTGCGTGTACGCAGTCTCACTTTCTTCTTCGCTTTGCTCCTGCATTTGTCCATTGATGTAACGACAAAACCACAAAATGGTTGCCGACTTTTGCTGAGCAATAGCAAAGGTGATAAAGGATTCCACTGCTTGCGATAATTGTTTTGAGTCTGTGGTCAATTCTATCTTGCCCAACTCTTTTAGTGCTGCCTGAAAACTTGTTTCATCCCTCGACTGCTGCAGCAACTGACAAAGCGTGTTTCCTTCGACCGCAGCGAGCATCGTACTGCCTCTTCTTTCACGTAATAGACGCATACTCATCGCCCGCTTCATGCGTGGCATCACAGTAGGCGGTTTCACAGTCGTTGCAGCAGAAGTTACTTTTAATTTTTGCTTAGGGAGTAAGCGAGCAAACATTTCACTCGCTTGTTTTTTCATACTGCTCTTTGAAGCAAGTGCTTTTTGTTGTGGCTGCGGCATACTATCCATTTTTTTCTTATCAATTATATCAGCTGGCAAAGTGACAGATACCTGTGGTAATTCATTTTGTTCTACCAAAATAGTTGGATCTTGCTCAATAAGCCATGCACACACTTTTTCTAATTTATATTGCGTTGCCACAGCAAAAGGTGATGCCAAGCGCTGTGGATCGATTGTGCTTTTTATTGGTTTCTTCACATCAAGTCGATAATATTTGCTACTTGCAAGTAACTGCAACGCTTCCATATTTTCAGAAAGAATAGTTTTGCAAAGTGGCGTATAGCCATCCGGCGTACCAAGATTGGGATCAGCTCCACCATCAAGTAATAATTGCGGTAACAGGAGATTATCTTGCTGTAGCGCTAAACATAAAAAACTATTACCTAAATCGACATTATTTATTTCAGCTCCAAGATTAAGAATGTCAGTAACACCATCTGGTTTACATCGAATAGCAAATCCAAGCAGTTGATGCAAATATTTTTTATCGTTTGTCTTTTCCCATTTGTGCTGAAATATCTGGTAAATATCATCAATGACAGCGGACGACAAATGTAGCATGCTATCAAGAAAAACGCCCCATTCTGCTGATGTCGGGTCTTCATCGCGACAATACTGAATGGCAAGTGGCGTAATAATTTCGTTTTCCATGAAAAGCATATTTTGAATGGGTAACTCCAAATCCTTGCTATCGCGATGAAATAAGTTGACACCCTGCTTCACCAGCCATTTTACTAATTGAATTTTTTCCTCATCGCATGTTATCAATGATTCATCTTGAGCTAATTTTTCTGTGAGATGCTGCAATGCTACGCTGAAATTTTTTTCACATTGTGAAGGTGGAAAATTATCACCTTGATCACTCAACTTTAAAGCACCTGAATAATCAAAACGCAGTATTTTAATCATGAGTAATTGACTTTTTTGCTGGACAGTCACCATTCTTTTTTCTGCTATGGCAACAATGTCATTCGCCGTCTCATAAGATAATGTTTTTACCGCATTAGTCACCTGAAATAAGAGCTCAACAGACACCTTCTCCTCATTTTTTAAATGATCAATAAAAATGTCATTCATTTTTTTATTATTCAATGCAAGTAACATTACAATGGGCGATACATTGTCTGAAATATTCTCTGCTGCAAGCAGTGCTTCGAACTGAAGAAAACGTTTAAAAAGATCACAATAATCTTCCCACTCCACTTGTGATTTTTGCGGTTGACTTGAAGAAGCTTTATCTTCATTGTTAGTTTGACTTGACGAGATTTCATTTTCAGCTGTCACACTAAACGTGTGAATCATGAGATCATCTAAAAGGCAATTTTGCGCACTTTCCAATTGATAATCTTTTCGCAACAATGCCTGCTGAAATTTTGTTTGTCTTTCAATTTGAATTATCAAATAATGAAGCGCATTCATCTCAGAAACTTCATCTCCACCTGTTATCTTATGATGAAAGTTATCGCTTTCTGGCATATCAAGGAATTTACCAACTAAGTAAGGCGAAACGATGAGTGCATGAACACAATTATCGGCCGTTAAATCGCATGTCCAATCCAAATTGAGTGTTAATCCATATTGCATCAGCCTATTAACAGTTAAAAATACATTATCTTCAGTGAGCCTCGCTTTCTCTTCTGAAATGGGTTGACCATCCCAGTGATGCAATGCTTTATCGAGACAATCAAATGCTTTGCGAAATAATGACTCTGCATAAGAAGAAATATCAACATTATTTTCCTGTAATATTTTTAGCAATTGATCTAAATACTGCATCAAACCCAACTGACAAGCTGAAGAAATAGCCACATCCATCGTGCTCCAATAACCATCAATTATTTTTTTAGAAAGCAGTGCTTCCTTATTTGCAAGTTGCATCAGCTCTTTGTTAAAAGAAAGCATATCAGCCTCACTTGCCGTCATCTTATGCATGAAATCTGTTATTCTCAGCAATTGATTACATTCATTTTCATAGTCGTTGAAAATTTTTGGTATGACATTTCTATCTGGCAAATACTGTGTTGCTGTTTTGCCAAACATATTTTCTCGTCTAACATACCCACCTGCGTTATATAATTTCTCTACGGTTTCTTCGATTTTTTTTCTGATCTCGCCTTGCTGACACTGACTCCATTGCCAATAAAGATGGTGCAGCGCGGTATTTCTACAATAATCAATTAGCTGATACCAATTTATGTTGGCATTGATCAATCGACTTCCTTCGTCATAGTTGCCACGAATAAAATAGAGTAGGATTAGCTTTGACGATTCAGCTGCTTTTTTTTGAACGAGCGTCAGCAGATGGTCAATGCTAGGTAAATTCAAATCAATAACGTCATAGGTCAGTGCAATGAGATGATCACTTGGATAATCAGATTGTTCAAGATGATTTTTTATCATGCTATTAACATAGCGATTATTCAATGCATACAAACTTTTAAAAGACGATGGCAAATCTATAGCAATTAAAATTGTATTTATTCTTAAAAGTTTTTTTAAATTTTCATCAAGCACCAAAAATTCAGTTTCTCGCAGTTTTTCTCTCAAATCTTTATGCGGTTTTTTAGAATGACCACTTTTTTTCCCTAAGAGAGAACCCAATGAATAATATTCTAGCAATGCAGAACAAATTTCATCACTGTCGTTAAGTGTATTACCACTGACGCCCAACTTAGCTTTTGCCTCAACGATATACCACTTTGCAAGCATGTTGAGAGCTTTCATAATTTGCAAACGCGAATAACTTTCTTTTGCAGTTCTAGCAAAATTTTCCAGCAAACTCTTATTATCTAATAGCATTTTTAATAGTTCTGGCCCAATGGTAGCCGCCATATAAACCAATAGCCCGTGATACTGAATTGTCGCACCATGTGCAATTAGTTTAGGAAAGATAATAAGCATTTTTTTTGCTGATTTGCTTTCTTCCTTCGCATTTGTATGAAGCATAGCCTTAGGCTTCTTGATTATTTTCCCCTGCGCTTCCTTTTTCTGTTTATCCTGAACAGATAAGAATTCTTCTTCAATGATACTGTGACCCTTTGGATGCAAGTTAAATAGTTCTATCAACACGGGTCTTGAACAGGCTTTATCAATTTCAAGCCCTTTTTCTTTGAAGTAAGTAAGCGTGGCATCAAGATATTCGTAATCATCATTATCATAAGCTGCCGTCAAAACGGTTTCCAAAAAGGTACTGTTTTGTGATTTGTATGAAATGATAAGATTGCTATTCTTAATTTTTCTTAAATTTCCATTAAAATCACGGATTGCGTTTCTTGGTTTCTTTTTATTTTCGACTTGATTTAGCAATGTCAGCAATAGTTGATTATCACCCACTATTTTTGCACTTGTACTCGTTTTTTTTCCTGATCGCATACACCACCTCGTTTATTTTAATGTCATTTATTTTTGTTTTGATTTTGCCTGATCGCATAAAGCCCTCGCGTTGTATGCGAGTGATGAAACTTTTAAATTATTAGAATAATTATTGCCCAATAATCACATAAATAGGGTATAAAAACAACAAAATACACGCCCTATCCCAAAATATCCAATGCGTATTCTTAATCTTAATCATGGATGCATCAAGAAAAAAACAAGCAATTTGCCCTGTTCGCGATGAATCCATGCCTGAGAAAAGCGATAATTTAGCATTTTTTTCGGTGTTTTTCTAAAAAAGTGCTCGCAAATTTTTTTAAAAGTGTTATTTTAATTATTGTCTTTTTACTTCTTGAGGATTAAACATGGTCGCAAAAAAATCGTCGTCAAAAATGAAACGGAAGTCCGGTAATGGAAAAACCGCTATGAAGGCTGCTGCTAAAACCAGCATGAAGAAAGTACCTGCTGTGAAAGATACTTTGTCTAAAAGCGGTATGATCAAAGTGATGACTGACGTCACTGGCCTTGGCAAAAAAGATGTGGTTTCCGTACTAGATTGTCTTAACCAATTGATAGAAAAACACGTGAAATCAGGCGGTCCAGGCACGTTTGTCATGCCAGGCTTAATGAAAATCAGTGTTGTCAAAAAACCAGCGCGACCTGCTCGCAAAGGCATTAACCCATTCACTGGCGAAGAGATCATGATTAAAGCAAGATCTGCTTATAAAGCTGTGAAGATCAAAGCGCTCAAAAAACTGAAAGAAATGGTTATATAACCTTGCTCTCTTGCGCATTTGTTGCAAGACAAAATCTCCTTCTTCAAAAAGAAGGAGATTTTTTTTGACTCGGGATCACACCTAGAAGCAACAACTCATCCATTCAGCTCATGTCCAACCACAGTGGCCAACTGCTCAGCATAGCGTTTGACATCATGTGCATCTTCACCTTCTACCATGACGCGTATCAGTGATTCTGTGCCTGATCGACGTAACAAAACGCGACCTTTGTGACTAAGAGCAGATTCCACTTCATTGATTGCCTGTTGTATACGTGGTTTTGTTGTCATGTCATGTTGTTCGGTGACATTGACGTTCAAAATAACTTGTGGATATTTCATCATCCCAAGCCGAATATCAGCAAGGGATTGGTTTTGATCGCGCATGGCAGCGAGCACTTGCAGCGCAGTAATAATGCCATCGCCGGTTGTTGTCATCTCCATGCAAACCACATGACCTGAAGGTTCTCCACCCAAATGCCACTGACGTTTGGAAAGTTCACTGATAATGTAACGATCACCAACCGGTACGCGAACAAAAGCAACACCCATCTCGTTTAATGCTTGCTCAAAACCGAGATTAGACATCACCGTTCCCACTACACCACCTTTAAACAAGCCGCGCTTTACCTGATGCTTGATGATGATGAACAAGAGTTCATCGCCATCGAGTACATGTCCACGGTGATCAACCAAAACAACGCGATCACCATCACCATCGAGTGCGATGCCAAGATCTGCCTGATGTTCAAGTACGCGTTGACGCAGCAATTCGGGATGCGTTGCACCACAATTTAAATTGATATTTAATCCATTGGGCTCGACACCCATTTCAATGACATCCGCACCAAGTTCACGTAACACATTGGGTGCGATGTGATAAGCAGCACCATTGGCGCAATCCACCACTATTTTTAATCCGTTCAAAATCATATCGGATGAAACAGTGCTTTTACAAAATTCAATATAACGACCGGGTGCATCAACCACGCGTATGGCTTTACCCAATTCTGCAGAATCGACTGTCGTCATCGGTTGTTCTAATTGTTGTTCAATCGCGACTTCAATGTGATCCGCTAATTTTGTACCTTGAGCAGAAAAAAATTTAATTCCATTATCATAAAAAGGATTATGCGATGCACTAATCACAATGCCTGCCGCAGCACGCAACGTGCGCGTCAAGTAAGCAATGGCAGGTGTTGGCATGGGCCCGAGCAAATGCGTATCAATGCCTGCAGCAGACAATCCCGCTTCAAGAACTGATTCAAACATGTAGCCTGAGATGCGCGTATCTTTACCGATCAACACTTTGCTGCCAGCACCAGGACACGCAGCGAGCACCTTGCCCACTGCCCAACCAAGTTTTAAAACAAATTCAGGCGTAATCGGTAAAATACCGACGCGCCCACGCACGCCATCGGTACCAAAATAGCGACGTGACGACGGTGATAAAGAGGAAGTTTTATTAGTCAACACTGGTACCATCTGCTGGAACAGTTCCTTTATTTTCATTATTAGTGTTTTGCGGCTTGTCTTTAACGGTTTCTTCTGTTTTTTGCTGTGAGGGTTGAGCCGCTTCTTTGTTGCTATTATTACGATAACCTGCTGGCTCACGCGCTGGTCTGCCCGCCATAATATCTTGAATTTGATCCTGGCCTATCGTTTCATAAACGCGCAATGCTTCGGCCATGGCATGCAATTTATAATATTTTCTTTAAGAATTTTTTCCGCACGCTGATAATTGCGTTCGATGAGACTGCGAACTTCTGCATCTATCATACTGGATGTCGTCTCAGAAATTTCTTTGTGGCGTGTAATCGAATGGCCAAGAAAAACTTCTTCGTCATTCGTACCCAATGTGAGTGGACCAACTTTTTCTGAAAGCCCCACTTCGTTACCATGTTACGTGCAATTTCCGTTGCTTTTTGAATGTCATTTGAAGCACCGGTCGTCACTTTCTCTGTCCCAAAAATAAGTTGCTCAGCGATGCGCCCGCCAAATAAACTAGAAAGCTTACTTTCAAGGTATTCACGCGAATAACTGTAACGATCGCCTTCCGGTAAAAACATGGTCACACCGAGTGCGCGTCCACGTGGAATGATAGTAACTTTGTGCACAGGATCATGCTGTGGCACTTTCAAACCAACAATAGCGTGTCCCGCTTCATGGTAAGCTGTCAGCTTCTTTTCTTCATCTGACATCACCATGGAACGACGCTCTGCACCCATGATGACTTTATCTTTGGCTTTCTCAAAATCTTCCATATCGACCGCGCGTTTATTCGCACGCGCTGCAAATAGTGCAGCTTCATTAACAATATTTGCCAAATCGGCTCCAGAAAATCCCGGCGTACCTCTTGCAATCACACTGACATCGACATCATCTGTCGTTGGCACTTTACGACTGTGCACTCGCAGAATTTGTTCACGCCCACGCACATCCGGCAAACCAACTACCACTTGTCTATCAAAGCGACCTGGCCGCAACAAAGCAGGATCAAGCACATCGGGTCTGTTGGTTGCTGCAACCACAATCACCCCTTCACTGCCTTGAAATCCATCCATTTCCACCAATAATTGATTGAATGTTTGCTCACGTTCATCATGACCACCACCAAGACCTGCACCACGATGACGTCCAACCGCATCAATTTCATCGATGAAAATAATACAAGGTGCTTGTTTTTTTGCTTGCTCAAACATATCGCGTACACGTGAGGCACCGACACCGACAAACATTTCAACAAAATCCGAACCAGAAATTGTAAAGAAAGGTACTTTAGCTTCGCCGGCAACCGCACTTGCCAGTAATGTTTTACCCGTTCCCGGCGGACCAACGAGCAACACACCGCGTGGAATTTTACCGCCCAAGCGTTGAAACTTGCCGGGATCTTTCAAGAAATCGACCAATTCTTTAACTTCATCTTTTGCTTCTTCACAACCCGCCACATCGGCAAAAGTCACTTTGACTTGATCGGCATTTAACAATCGCGCTCGACTGCGTCCAAATGAAAAAGCACCACCTTTACCACCACCGGCTTGTTGACGTAAAACATAAATCCAAATGGCAAATAAAACAATCCAGGGAAGTAAATTCAGTAAGATGCATCAGCAAACCAGGTTGTTCCGGTGGTTTACCTTTGACGATGACTTTTTTGTCTAGCATTTGCTGGAGTAATTCAGGATCTTGGCGCATGGGTAGATAGGTCGTGAATGTTTTATTATTTTGAAAAGTTCCATTCACATTTTGATCGGAGATAGTGACGGATTTAACATTCCCCTGCTTCACTTCACCGACCAGTGTTGAATAGCTAATGCGTTCTTCTGGTTCGCGACGTGGACCAAAGTTATTAAAGACAGAAATTAAAATAATCCCGATAACCATCCACAACAATATCGTTTTAATTGCATCATTCACGTTTGTTGACCTCTCTTAAAACGCCGCTGTATCCGACTCGAATAAGTATCCGACTCTATAAGTATAAGTTAATCATACCTAATCTTCAGACTTCTTGCCAAAATATAAAGTTCACGCGATCGACCGCGTGATGCCTTGGGTTTGCGAATCGCGACTGTTTTAAAGTGTTGCTTGATGTTGTCATACAACGCATCAAAGCCATCACCTTGAAACACTTTGATCAGCAAACCACCCTGTTGAATTCAAGGTGGATAAGGCAAAATCCACGGCTAATTCAGCAAGATACATCGCACGAGGGATATCGACACTTTCATTGCCACTCATGTTAGGTGCCATATCTGAGATCACCCAATCCGCCTTTTTATCGCCTAAATACTGAAGTAAAGTGCTTAACACGCCTTCATCCGAAAAATCACCTTGAATACATTGCACACCGTCGATAGGGTCTATGGGCAACAAGTCCAGTGCGATCACGCGTCCATTTGGCTGCACAAGCGTGAGACTATCCATTGCGACCAACCACCGGGTGCAGCACCAAGATCAACCACCGTCATACCTGGTTTGAATAAATGATCACGTTCGTGCTATCTCAATTAGCTTATAAACCGCACGTGAACGATAACCTGCTTTCTGCGCTTGTTTCACATAAGGGTCAGAAAAATGTTCTTTCAACCACCAGCGACTACTTTTACTCGTCATAATTAGATATACGCTACTTCAACAATCTCATAAGTGATCTTACCTTCCGGCGTTGCCACTTCCACTGCATCACCTTCGTATTTACCAATGAGAGCACGAGCAACAGGTGAAGTAACAGAAATTTTATTATTTTTAATATCTGCTTCATCTTCGCCAACAATTTGATAGATGAGCGATTGACCTTTGCTATTCGTTAAGGTGATGGTCACGCCAAAAACAACTCGTCCGGTCTTTTCGAGCTTGGTGATATCAATCACATGTGCCATGGAAAGCTTAGATTCAATTTCATTGATACGGCCTTCAGCAAAGCTTTGTTGTTCGCGCGCAGCATGATATTCCGCATTTTCTTTTAAGATCGCCATGCGCACGTGCTTCTGCAATGGCATTAATAATTCTTGGTCTTTCCACTTGTTTTAAGCGGTGTAATTCTTCTCGCAGTTTTTCAGCGCCTGTTACTGTCATTGGTACTTTTTGCATATCGCTCACTTCTACAACTTCATGTCGTCAAAAAATTTTTTCACTTTGTTAAACCATGAACTCGACTTTGGACTATGTTTATTGTTAGCCGACATCGTCTTCTCAAATTGATTCAATAATTCTTTTTGTTTCGCTGTCAAATTAACCGGTGTTTCGATTTGCACTTTACACATGAGATCGCCCGTATCGCCACCACGAACTGAGGGAACACCCATGCTTTTAATCCGAAAAACTTTAGCTGTTTGTGTCTCTGCTGGAATTTTAAGTTTGACGCGTCCATGCAATGCCGGCACTTCCAATTCACCACCGAGTGTGGCCGTTACAAAGCTAATCGGTACTTCACAATATAAATTCTTGCCATCACGTTCAAACAAAGCATGCTGTTTCACTTGGATTTGGATGTAGAGATCGCCCGACATCGCACCCGACTCACCCGCTTCGCCTTCGCCACTTAAGCGTATCCTATCACCGTTGTCGACACCTTGCGGAATTTTGACAGACAGTTTTTTATTTTGGCGACGACGACCGCGACCATGACAACTACTGCAAGGACTTTGGATGAGACGACCCTTGCCATAGCAAGTGGGACAAGTTTGTTGCACCGAAAAAAAGCCTTGTTGTATGCGGATTTGACCATAGCCACCACAATCGGTGCAAGTTACCGGTGAAGTTCCCGGACGCGCACCAGAGCCATGACAATTCGAACAAGCGACTTGTGCTGGAATAGTAACTTCTGCGGTTTTGCCAAAGACTGCATCTTCCAGCGTAATATCGAGGGTAAAATACAAATCCGATCCACGCGTTGCACCACCACCTGCGCGGCCACCGCCAAAGATATCGCCAAAAATATCACCGAAAATATCGGTGAAATTCATGTCTTCTGCACCACCAAAACCACCTCTGCCCTGCGCACCCGCATGACCAAATTGATCATAGGCAGCACGTCTGCGCTGATCAGACAGCACCTCATAGGCTTCTTTGATAAGTTTAAACTGCTCTTCAGCCGACTTATCATTCGCATTGCGATCAGGATGATGTTTCATCGCTAAGCGTCGATAAGTTTTCTTTATTTCTTCTTCACTGGCATTGCGAGCGACGCCTAATGTTTCGTAATAATCACGCTTAGTCATATTTTTTTCGTCTAGTTACTTATAAAAAGAGAAACGCATTATGCATCCCCACCTTTGTCATCGTCGCTTCACTTCTTCAAATTCGGCATCCACTACATTATCTGCCTTCTTTTCTGCACCGGGTTGCTGTTGCTCGCCGCCACCTGGACCTTGCTCAGCACCACCTTGTGGCTGTCCTTGTGCATAAAGACGTTCCGCCATTTTGGCTGAGGCATCGGTCATTCTTTGGTTTTTGCTTCAATCGCTTCTTTATCATCACTTTTCATAACTTCTTTTAATGCCGTTATCGCACGTTCAATAGCTTGGCGCTCATCTGCAGAAACTTTATCACCTGCTTCTTTCATGGATTTAGTGACCGAATGAATCATGTTGTCCGCATGATTGCGTGCAGTGACAAATTCATGGAATTTATGATCTTCTTCGGCATGTGCTTCAGCATCTTTGACCATCTTTTCAACTTCAGCTTCACTCAATCCAGACGATGCTTGAATTTTGATGGATTGCGCTTTGCCTGTCGCTTTATCTTTGGCAGAGACATGCAAGATACCATTTGCATCAATATCAAAAGTTACTTCAATTTGTGGCATGCCACGCGGTGCTGGTGGAATATCGGTGAAATCAAAACGACCCAGTGATTTATTGGCAGAAGCCATTTCACGTTCACCTTGCAACACATGAATGGTCACCGCCGTTTGATTATCAGCCGCAGTTGAAAACACTTGCGCAGCTCTTGTCGGAATCGTGGTATTTTTTTCGATGAGTTTAGTCATCACACCACCCATGGTTTCAATACCTAAGGACAAGTGGTGTGACATCAAGCAATAGCACATCTTTAATTGCACCAGACAACACCGCGCCTTGAATGGCAGCACCAATGGCAACAGCTTCATCGGGATTCACGTCTTTGCGTGGTTCTTTGCCAAAAAATTTGCGCACCGTTTCTTGCACTTTTGGCATACGTGTTTGACCACCCACCAAAATGACATCATCGATTTTATCGGTGCCGAGATTGGCATCTTTAAGTGCAATCTTGCAAGGTTCAATGGTGCGTTGTATCAAATCTTCCACCAATGATTCTAATTTAGCACGGGTAATTTTGATATTTATATGCTTAGGACCACTGGCATCCGCTGTGATATAAGGTAAATTCACTTCGGTTTGTTGCGTTGAAGACAATTCAATTTTTGCTTTTTCCGCTGCTTCTTTTAGACGTTGTAAAGCCAAGTGGATCATTACGTAAATCAATGCCTGAGGTATTTTTAAATTCATCAATTAAATAATTCATTAAACGTTGATCGAAATCTTCACCACCAAGGAAAGTATCACCATTGGTGGACAACACTTCAAATTGATGCTCGCCATCTACTTCGGCAATTTCAATAATGGAAATATCAAAAGTACCACCACCTAAGTCATAAACAGCAATTTTACGATTGCCGGGTTTTTTATCCATACCAAAAGCCAGTGCTGCAGCCGTTGGTTCGTTGATAATACGTTTGACTTCAAGACCCGCAATGCGACCAGCATCTTTGGTTGCTTGACGTTGTGAATCGTTGAAATAAGCAGGAACAGTAATGACGGCTTCTGTCACTTCGTGACCTAAATAATCTTCCGCGGTTTTTTTCATTTTCATTAAAATTTGAGCGGAAACTTGTGGCGGCGCACATCTTTATTACCGAGTACTTCTACCCACGCATCGCCATTATCAGCTTTGACAATTTTATAAGGCACGGTTTCTTGCATGCGTCGCACCATGGGATCATCAAAACGACGACCAATTAAACGTTTGACAGCATAAATAGTATTTTTTGGATTGGTAACGGCTTGATGTTTAGCCGGCTGCCCAACACGGACTTCATTATTGTCAAGATAAGCAACAATGAAGGGGTCGTGCGCGCACCTTCTGCATTTTCAATTACTTTAACTTTATCGCCTTCCATCACGGCCACGCAGGAATTGGTTGTACCTAAGTCTATGCCTATGATAATATTTGCAGCTCATCATTATTCTCCGCTAAAGTTAGCCTATGTCATTACACATAAGGGCAATTAATTGTTTTTCAATGATTTCAATTTTCTAATTTTGTCATGCTGCTGTTGTCGACAAGGTGAGACGAGACATAGCATCATGACGCTGCCTTCGAGACGACAACCAATGCTGGACGTAGCAAACGATTGTTGAGCGTGTAGCCTTTCTGTAATACTGAGAGCACCGTGCCTGGTTTCACTGACGTATCCACCTGCACCGAAATCGCTTGCTCATACTCGGGATTAAATGGTTCCCCGACTGGATTCATCTGTTTAACGCCAAATTTATCCATCGCTGTATAAAACATTTTTAATGTGAGATCGACACCTTCAACAATGGAAGCCGCTGCATCCCGCATATCCGTTGGTACACTGTTAATGCACAATTCCAGACTATCGACGATGGGCAAAAGCTCATTCGCAAACTTTTCCAGTGCATATTTATGCGCATTAGCCACATCACGTTCGCTACGGCGCTGGGCATTTTCACTATCTGCTTGCATGCGCAATATGCGTTCCCAATGTTGATTCGCTTTAAGTTCTACTTCGTCTAATTTTTGCAACAGTTCTTCATGAGATGGATGTGATAACAATTCAGGTTCATGAGCATTTTCATTCGTTGTCGTATCACCACGATCACGCTTATCAGTTGGCACGATGAGGTTCTCCTTTCATTTTTTTATCGAATCTATCATTCTACCCATCAATATATGGACGAAGCGCCAAGATTCAAGGTAGGTTATGAGATAAAATTCTTTAGAGAGAACATTATGCCAGCGCCGTTTAAAACCATAGGGATATTGGGCCGCGTTAAAAATCCAAAGGTCCTCGACACATTGAAAACCGTGATTCACTATCTCCTTAGTTTGCATCAGGTAGTGATAGTGGATGCAGAAGCCGCAGCGGCATTAAATGATGCCACACTCACTTACGCTGCACGAGAAACGTTGTGCCAACAAGTTGATCTCCTCATCATCGTTGGTGGTGATGGCAGCCTGCTTGATGCAGCTCACGTTGCAGTCGCGCATGAAACGCCGGTAATTGGTATTAATCGTGGACGCTTAGGCTTTCTCACCGATATTTTGCCAACGGAACTCAATAAAATTAAAGCGATATTAGATGGCGAATACCTACTCGAAAAACGTTTTTTACTGAATGCGACCGTCGAATTTCAAGGCGATTTGCTTGGTGAAAGTGATGCACTGAACGAAGTCGCGCTCATTCCCGATTCGGTTCCACACATGAATGAATTTGAAATTTACATTGACGATCGATTTGTTTCAGCCAAGTGTCAGATGGCGTCATCATCGCAACCCCAACTGGCTCAACGGCTTATGCCTTGTCTGGCGGCGGTCCCATACTGCATCCTCACCTTGATGCCATGGTCATCGTACCCATGTTCCCGCATACCTTGAGCATACGACCCATCGTCATCGAAGGTAACCATCGCATCACCATGATTATTTCGCCGCGAAACACAGCAACACCGCGTTTGAGTTGTGATGGACAAGCCTTCATACGGACACCACCCGGCAGTCGCATCACGCTGCAGAAAAAAGCAGAACGGCTACATTTAATTCATCCCATTGACTATGATTATTACGAAACCTTGAGAAGCAAATTGCACTGGGGACGTAAACTACATTACTCGGAGACGTAATGCTGAAAGAAATCCATATTCGCGATCTTGCCACCATCGAAGAATTACACCTCACACTCAACGCGCAAAACACCATGATTACCGGCGAAACAGGCGCTGGTAAATCCATATTCATTGAAGCAATTGAGCTTGGTTTAGGCGGGCGTGCTTCACAAAATATTATTCGTCCGGGTAAAGAAAAAGCAGAAATTAGCCTGATTTTTGACATCACCCATTTTCCTGCCGTGATTGAAGCATTAGAAAAACTCGATCTTTATCATGGCACCGCTGAATGCATTATTCGTCGCGTCATTGTCAGCGAGGGACCTTCTCGCTGTTATGTCAATGGTTCTCCCTCAACGGTGCAATGGGTCAAAGAATTGGGCGAGCAATTATTTCATTTGCATGGTCAGCATGAGCAACAAGTATTACTAAAAACAGAAACACAGCGCGACATGCTTGATCGTTATGCTGATCATTTGCCGCTCGTCACTCAGCTAAAAAAATTAGCGGAGCAGTGGAAAAAACTCACTCAACAAATCCAGGTATTGCAAAGTAAAATGCTGGAACGTAGCGATCGAAGTGAGTATTTACACTTTCAACTTGATGAATTACAAACACTGCAATTGCAAGCAGGTGAGTGGGAAACGCTTGAAGTAGAGCATCATAAATTAACCCATGCCGATGAATTACTGCGTCACATTGAAAAAATGTTGCAACAACTTAACAATGACGATCAGCAAAATATTTTTTTTCACTTGCATGATATGCGCCGCACACTGGATGCCATTCAAAGTGTTGAACCGCATGCAAAAGAATGGGCTGCCACGCTGAATTCTATCTTCATTCAATTATCTGATTTAACCGCTGAATTAAAAAATTATCTGGCATCCGCCGAATTTGATCCTGAAAAATTGCATTTAATTGAAGAGCGCGTCAGCCAAATTTTCAATCTTTCACGCAAACATAAAATTCAACCGAATGAATTATTTTTCTTTCAAGAACGTCTCAACGCTGAACTGCAAAGCTTAACTTCTTGTGACGACGATATTAAAAAATTGTCTCAGGAACAAGAGCAGGTTGCAGCAGAATATGCGGTGTGTGCTGAAAAATTAAGTCATTCTCGACAAAAAGCCGCTGTGAAACTCGCTAAGGAAATCACCACCACCATGCGATCGCTTTCACTGCCGCATGGCGAATTTTCCATTGCGCTCGAAAAAGAAGCGCTGATTTTTTCGCCGCACGGTAATGAAAAAATTATTTTTCTCATCAAGACCAATCCCGATCAATCACCACTTGCCATCACCAAAGTGATATCGGGTGGTGAATTATCGCGTCTCAGTCTTGCTGCGCATCTCGCGCTTGCGCATCGCATGCATATTCCTACGTTGGTCTTCGATGAGGTGGATACGGGATTAAGTGGCGCAACCGCTGAAAAAATAGGGAAATTACTGCGAAAATTAGGCGAATCTTATCAAGTTTTTTGTGTCACCCACCAACCGCAAGTGGCCGCGTGTGGTCATCATCATGTGTTAGTGGAAAAATATTTTCTCGAGCAACGAACCCATACGCGTTTGCGTTTATTGAGCCAAGAAGAAAGAACGCGTGAAATAGCGCGCATGTTAGGTGGTGAAAAAATCACGCAGAAAACACTTGAGCATGCGCAAGAAATATTGCTGCGAGCTTGATGATATTCGCAACATTATTATTGGCAGCTAGCACAAATACCGTAAATATTTAAGCTATGATCCGTGATGCTATAACCCGCATGTTTGGCAATTTCTTCCTGACGTTTTTCAATAATTTTATCCACAAATTCTTCCACGCGACCACATTTCACACACACCAAATGATCATGATGCACACCGTGATCTAATTCAAAAACTGATTGTCCACCTTCAAAATGATGGCGTGCCACCAAACCTGCTTCTTCAAATTGAGTCAGCACACGATAAACGGTTGCGAGCCCAATTTCTTCACCGGATTCAAGCAGTACCCGGTAAATATCTTCAGCACTGAGATGATGTTCTTTTGCTTTTTCCATGATCTCAAGGATCCTTCGACGCGGCAGTGTAATTTTGAGGCCTGCTTTTTTTAAGTCATCATTATCCAAGGGACATTCTCCATGTCAATTTAACTGTAAAACATTGTTTGTTATTGTCGACATTTCCATTAAAATGGCGTCAAGAAAAAGTGAATCATGCTTCATTCACACTAAATAAACAAATTAATAAGGTAGTTTACATGAAAAATTTCATTGCCATTGCTCTCTTCGCGCTGCTGTTATCGGGATGCTCATTTTTCCGTGTGCATAAATTGGATGTGGTGCAAGGTAATCATTTTACGCTGGCTGATGTGGATGCGCTTCATGTTGGTATGTCAGAAGAAAATGTCAAAGCCATTATGGGTTCGCCGACGCTCATGAATATTTTTACGCCCAATCGGGTTACTTATATCTATACTTATCAACCTTCTTATGGGCAACGCACAGAAAAACGTGTTATTTGCCTTTTCATTCAGGGTCGGTTGCAGTCGATACAGCGTATTTAATTGCCTTTGCGCGTCGCGCCGCTTTTGGGTCAATGCGAAGCGGCCGATAAATTTCAATTCGACAACCGGCATAAGCCTTGTCAGACAAGGCCTTCGGTTTGCTAAAAATACCGATGCCTTGCTTTGCTAAATCAATTTCCGGGTATAACGTCAATATACCTGATTGCTGAATCGCCGTTTCCAATGTTGTACCAACAGCAACGTCGAGTGACAATATCGTTTGCTTATCTTCTCTTGCGTAAGCAACTTCAACGGTGATGAGATTATTGTTAACCATAAAGTTCTGCTGCGCGTTTACAAAACGCATCCACAAATGAGTTGGCGATGTGCTGAAACACAGGTTGAAACAATCTATCGATAAAATGGCCGGTAAATTCAAAATCCATGTCTAAGGTAATTTTGCAGGCACGTTCTTCTAATGAATAAAAATTCCATAATGCATCTAAGCGGTGCAGCGGACCATTCACCAACGTAATTTTTATGGATTCATTAGGCGCAAGCACGTTACGTGTCGTAAAACGTTTATGCACACCTTTCCAGTTAATTTCGAGTTCGGCAACGACTTCAGTCGTGGTACGACTGATGATCTTGCTGCTATGACACCACGGTAAAAATCGTGGGTATTCTTCAATATCATTGACCAGCTCAAACATTTGATGCGGGCTATAGGGCACAATGGCGTTTCGTTTTAACGTATGCATAATCATTTCCAAGTCAAAGATTTGCCATTATACTGCGCGTTATGAAAAAGACACAGAAGACAAATTCCAACATTGCTTCTAACCGCAAAGCATTCCACGACTACTCGATAGAAGATCGTTTCGAAGCGGGTTTGGTGTTGCAGGGCTGGGAAGTAAAAAGTTTACGAGCCGGTCATATCCAGCTTGATCAGGGTTATATACTCTTAAAACGGGGTGAAGCATTTTTATTTGGCGCACTCATCACACCACTGCAAACGGCTTCAACGCATATCACAGCCGATCCTCAGCGCAATCGAAAATTACTTTTACACCAACGCGAGCTCAGTAAACTCGTTGGCTACATCGAGCGCCGTGGCTACACGGTCGTCCCTCTGTCACTTTATTGGAAACACAATCAAGTTAAATTAGAAATTGGTCTTGCCAAAGGCAAACAATTACACGACAAACGCGCCAGCGAAAAAGAACGCGATTGGCAACGGCAAAAACAGCGTCTCCTCAAGAAAATCTAGTCTCTTCAAATAGCTTGCTATTCAAAAAGAGAGTGAATATTATGCAGCCTTAATCTTGCTTTAATAAAAATTTCCTTGTAATCGTTATACTTAATCAAGGGGGCGACCTGGTTTCGACGTGGGTTACGAAGCTTGAGGTGCATGTCGAGGATGTAGCTTACCTCGTAAAAAAAGTTACAAAACAAATAGTTGCCAAGAAATATAGCAACGACGCTGTTTATGCAGACGCTGATGCGTTTGCAATAGCCGCCTAAGAAACGGCACAGCGCCATCCACCGATTGTGCTTGTACGATCGGAAGTTTACGCAAGTAAATGACGGGTGGTCATAGCATACAAGCTCGCAGGATGGTCCGCCCGAGATCAAACTGCTAAAACCTTTGGGCTCGCTGCTTTAACACCCTTCCAATCGGGGGTAAGGCGGTTAAATTAAATGACTGGATAAACATGTAGACCCGAGAGTAGAGGATTCGCGGACGCGGGTTCAATTCCCGCCGCCTCCACCAAATTTTAGATTTAGAACTATCTACAATTAAACCTATAAGCCCTTTTTAAGGGCTTTTTTATAGGTGATTACAACGGGCTCACCTACCAAAAAATTTATCAGCTCATCATCATGTCAAAATAAAGTTTACAACATTCTATGTATTTTTAAGTAACCAGAAAAGGATACAAAATGTTTCATTACAAAAATAAGGAAATAAAATATTCTACCTCGCTTTGCTGTATCGCGTTAATCATGAGTACGCTCGCTATTTTTTATATTTTATATTTTACTTTTTTTCTCTACTTATCCCGTTTTCCATGGGCACCACACTATGAACCAAGTGGCATACAATACCTTGCTATTCAGCTAATATTTGTTCCCATCTTAATTATAATTGGCAGCATTAATATTGGCTTATGCCGCTGGGTGAAGTTAAATACATTCACAAAACTTTTTCCTTTTTGCATTGCAACAGTCATTCTATTACCCGTTATCATTGATTCATCCATGAAAGAACTAACGTGTTTAATCGGAGCGTTTATGACTTTATGCCTATTTTTTTTCGCAGTGGGTGTTTTCATTATTGAATGCAAAAAACAGATGGCGATGAGAAAGAATAATTCGATGTGAAAAAACTGGTAGGTTGAAAGTTATTTTTCACCAAACAATTTTAAAGCAGACAATGATAAATTAGTTTCAAAAACTAAGAACACCGTTGTTTGCGTTTCTATGCATACTTGAAAACCAGTTATGCCGAATAAATTATTAACTTCATTATTCTCAAACACTATTAAACAAAACTAAGCTGTGTATGAAATATTGCGGCAACATAAAAAATCTTATTAGCATGTCTATGCTGCATTAACTTATATAAAAGCTGAAACAGTAAGATTAAATAAAAATTTATGCATTATGACAAGCCAAATAAGCATAAGATAATAGTTCTTGAGTTGCTGCATTAAACTGAGTAAGCACTACGCCATTACTCACAACTCCTATAGAATCGTATACAAGGACTCCTTCCGTTGTAACAAAACTGTTTGATGAAAAACCATGAGTGTCGTTAGTTAAGGCTACAAGCTTTAAAACATCTCCATTAACATTTAATGTATATGTACTCCAATCGATAATAACATGAACGGTTTTTCCCAGCGGATCCATACCAATACACTCTTCAGTGTTAGCCCTTGCAGTACTGCATATAGTTAAAGTTAAGAAAAGAAGCATAATGTAAGTTTGGGTTATTTTTTTCATACGTCCTCCTCTATATCTATTATAACATGTACATAATGCTGGTAGATTTTGAAAATTTATTTAATAATTAGTCGCCACTGAAAAACCCATCCGACTGCTTAAAAAGTAGAAGAAAAATAAATTTTTCCTGTTAAAATTCTGCAAGTTTTTCAAATTGAGATAAGGAAATATTGCAATCGAGCGGGGTCAAATCGAGCGGGGTCAAGTATCTCCTTTTGGCACAAAACGGGGTCAAGTATCTCCTTTTGGCACAAGAAATCACCATGCATATGATTACCCTTGAAACCTCCTAACAGGAATAATAGATTACGATATATCTATCTTTGAACCACACACTCAATCTTATTTCTGCACTTTCTGCGCCTGCTGATTAAACCCATCATCATAGTTCTCACCTATCTTCAGGAATGTTTATTTATGCCTAGGCCACTTCGAATTAATTACCCCAATGCTTGGTACCACGTAATGAATCGTGGCGCAGGGCGAAAGAAAATTTTCAAAAATAATGCACATCGAATGCTATTTTTAGAATTACTAAATGAATGCCATCAAATGTTTAATATTATAATTTGTGCTTATTGCCTAATGGATAATCACTACCATATTTTACTCTCCACGCCAGATGCAAATTTACCGCGTGTAATGCGCCATCTTAATGGAGTCTACACACAAGAGTACAATCGTTCAGTCAAGTCAGACGGCGCTCTATTCAGAGGACGATACAAAGCGCAGTTAATAGATGACGATTGCTATCAATTAATTGTCAGTCGTTATATCCATTTAAATCCAGTAGAAGCTGCACTGGTGAGAAAGGCAGCGGATTATAAGTGGTCAAGTTACCAAGCTTACCTTGGGTTGACTGAAACACCGATCTGGCTATCGAAAGACATTATCTTAAATCAGATCACTGAAAATAAATCTCTATCTCACGTCAAAAATTACCAAGATTATGTCGAAGAAAAAAATTTTGATGAAATTGATATATTTCGTAGCACGAAAATAACAGCACCGATTTTTGGTTCTGAAATTTTCAAGGAAAAAATATTATCAAGAGTTGATATAATAACAAAAGAAGCCTCTGCTCCAGATTTTAAACGTGCAACAACCACACCGCCGATTGATTGTATTATCGAGTCGACTTGTGAATTTTACATGATTGGTCAGGATATGCTGATGAACACCAAGCGCAACACACTTAACTGGCCCAGACTCGTTTGTATATATATTTGCAGAAAATATTTTGGTTACAGCCTGCGTGCAATTTCAGATTCATTTAGATCAAAGTGCCTCACGACTATCAGCACATCGATTAGAAAATGCGAGCTACGCTTACAGCAGACACCGAAATTACTTAGCGAAGTTAATCACATCCATGATTTAATTAGAACGAAAATTCTTAAAACAGATTTTCTTTTATATTCGTATGAAAAACAAAATATCAGATAATTTCTTGTACCAAAAGGAGATACTTGACCCTAGCTTGCTAGCTTGTCTAGCTTGACCCTGGTTAATAGAACCCTACGTGTTCTCCTTCAAAAATTCAATCAACTTAGGCGGCATTCGCTTCAGTTCATTCGATCCACGCGTTATCTTTGCAATACTCACATGCAAATATTCTGCCATGTCCCGCTGCGTTTTTTCCTGTTTAAGTAAATCCATCACAATCAAACAGCGCATTGCTACGCTTTCTTTTTCTTCCTGCGTCAAAAGGAGATCAAATAAGGAAGATAGCAGTTTTTCATTTTTTGTCGCCAAGCACAATTTTGTAAAGCAACGCCAACCAACTTGATTCATATGTGTATACCTTTTTTGTAATAGCGTAATACTACATTGTCACAAAATGCTGCGCATATATCAACCGATACATCGTGGCTCCGTAACATCCATTATTTGTGCGTTAGTTATTCTAATAAGATCATGTGTGTTAATTCTAAGTGTTGCGTTGGGAATACCACAACCAATCGATTTCAGCATTCTCATTTTTTAAAACTGTATTTAATTTATCTAACTGAACTTTATTATTACTCATAATTTAAGTCTCTTTAATGCACTAATTTTGCATAATGGATTTAAGACGTATGTCTCGTGCAAGCGTTGATAAAGTCGATGGAGACCCGCCTTCTTCCAGCGCTTTAACAAATAATGAACCCACCACCACTCCATCTGCATGCTCCAACACACTATTGGCCATTTCTTGATTTGAAATACCAAAACCAACGACAACAGGCAAATGCATTACCCCTTTGATGGATTCAATTTTTTGTTGGAAGTCATTCGGCAGTGTATTACGCATGCCGGTCGTTCCTTTTCGGCAAGCGTAATATAAAAATCCTTGTGCATATTCATCAATTTTTCTCATGCGCTCTAATGTAGTAGAAGGTGTAATAACATATATGAGAGAAATCGCATTTTGCATACACTTTTGGCGAACAACTTGTGATTCTTCTAGCGGACAATCAACCAATAAAAGACCGTCTATTCCAGCATTTTTTGCATCGCTCAGAAAGTCAGATTGCAATGCAGATAATATCGGATTGAAATAACTAAATAAGATAAGTGGAATATCACTGCGCTTACGAATCTCTGTCGTTAGCCATAAAACATCTTGTAATGTTGTTCCAGCAGCTAGCGATCGTGTAGCTGACCGTTGAATAATAGGGCCATCTGCAACGGGGTCTGAAAATGGCATACCAATTTCTAACATATTCACGCCACCCTCGATCAATGCAATGGCGGCATCTAATGTGCGTTGTATACCACCATCTCCAGCGGTTAGGTAAACGATAAATGCTTTATCGTTGGCAAATAATCGTTCTATTCGTGACATCATTTCCACTTTAAATCACCCCTCTATCCATCAATTGCGGCAAATCTTTATCACCACGACCAGACAAATTAACTACTACGCAGTGATCCTTTGTAAATGTCGGTGCAATTTTAATTAAATGCGCTAAGGCATGCGCAGATTCCAGGGCACAGATAATACCTTCCGTACTAGCTAATAACTTTAATGCGTGCAGTGCATCATCGTCAGTGGCTGCAACATATTCAACACGTTCACTCTTAAAGAGTTGCGCATGCTGTGGACCTACAGCTGGATAATCCAATCCAGCTGATATTGAGGCTGTCGATGCAATTTGTCCGTGCTGGTCTTGCAATACATAGGTATAACAACCGTGCAGGACACCGCAAGTCGCCGCATAAAATCGTGCTGCATGCTCACCGAGTCGTTTTCCATGACCACCCGCTTCCACCCCTATCATGCGCACCTCATTATCATTTAAAAATCCTGAAAATAGACCAATCGCATTTGTACCACCACCCACACAGGCAATAACTAAATTGGGATGAGCACCAATTTGTTTCTGACATTGTTCACGACATTCACTACCAATAACGGATTGAAACTCAGCCACGATCTCAGGAAATGGGTGAGGACCCAAAGCCGATCCTAAGCAATAATGTGTATCGCTAAAGGATTCTGACCAATTACGTAGCGCTTCATTCACAGCATCTTTTAAAGTAGCAGAGCCATACTCCACCGGAATCACCGTCGCACCCATCAATTTCATACGCGACACATTGGGTGCTTGACGCTTCATATCCGTGCTACCCATGTACACCACACACGTTAATCCAAGATGCGCGCAAGCAGCCGCTGTCGCCACACCATGTTGGCCAGCTCCCGTTTCGGCGATAATACGAGTTTTACCCATTCTCTTAGCCAACAAACACTGTCCTAATGCGTTGTTCAGTTTGTGTGCCCCGGTATGTAACAAGTCTTCGCGTTTTAAGAAAATTCTCGGGCCGTTAATTTTTGCAGCAAAAGAGGGAATTTCGGTTAATGCTGTTGGCCTTCCCGCATAATTTTTTAATATTGCCGTCAATGTAGCCCTAAACGTGCAATCATCCTTGGCACTATCCCAAGCTTTATTGAGTTCGCTGATAGGCTCCATTAAAATTTCTGGAATATACATTCCACCAAATTCACCATAGCGACCATCTGTGTTTGTTAATGATTTTCTATACGGCATCATGGTGACCTCGTACTGATGAAATAAATTTTTGAATAAGAAAAATTTCCTTATTACCTTTGGATGATTCAACACCACTAGAGACATCCACGCCATTAGGTTGCAGGTCGTTAATCGCCGCAACAACATTGGACGGTGATAAGCCACCGGCTAATATCCAAGGAAAAGGTAGATCATAATGAAATCTCCGTCGATTAATGATATTCCCCTGCCCTGGCTCCGCGTGATCAATCAAAACCAAATCTCGTTCCGTATCAAGATATCGCAAACCATCATCTGTTTGTAACTCACCCTTATCTGATACACTTTGTACATAAATTCTCTGGTATTCATCCGGCAATAAGTGATGATGTGCACGTGCTATTGCACCATGTAATTGTACGATATGAATATTTGCTGTTTCGCAGATGAAGCGCATTTCAGCATCCATATGATTAACAAATACAGCAACAGGTGATGCACCCGCTTTATTAGCCGCCATGGATATCTCAGCCGCTTGCACTAAACTGACATAGCGTGGCGATAAGGGATGAAAAATAATCCCAATTAAATTCGCACCGGCATTGGCCGCTTGTTCTGCCATTCCAGGATCACGAATACCACAAATTTTTATAATGTGATTAGTCATAACGACATTCCATAATAAATTTTTCAGGATCAGACGACTTCACCAACGCCTCACCAATTAATACCGCATTAAAGCCAGCTTGATGATATTGTCTTGCTAAAGAAGGCTCTGTAATACCCGATTCCGCAACTTTAATAATACTGCCTGGGATCGCCGTTACGATTTGTAAAGCAGATTTCGTATCTACTTCAAAAGTGTTGAGATTTCGGTTATTAATACCAATGATGTCAGCTCCGCAATCTAGTGCAATTTTAAGCTCTTCATGATCATGAATCTCAACCAATACATCAAGGCCAATAGAGCGTGCAAATTCAATGAGAGCTTTTGTTTTATAGCCAACAGCAGAAACGATACACAAAACTGCACTCGCACCGGCGACGGCTGCTTCTGCAATTTGTACATTATCAATAATGAAGTCTTTTCGTATAATCGGAATCGATTGTTCCCGCGCTATCCCTGAGACCTGGATAAGATCATCAATATAACCACCAAAGAATTCTTTATCTGTTAAAATCGATAATGCACTAGCACCACCTAAGATGTAGCGTTGCGCCAAGCTGATGGGATCGGAAATAGGCGCAATCATTCCTTTACTGGGTGACTTACGCTTGATTTCTGCGATCACTGTAAGTGATGAAGATTCCAACACGTTTTTAAAGTTAGAAGAACACGCAACTTTCAGCTCACCGCGCAAAATTTTCGCGATAGGATGATTTACATCATGCTCCAAGCGCTGATATAAATCAGTCACTTCACGTTTCTTTTGCAGCAGTATAGGCTGAAGTCTATTTTTCATGAGAAAATTCAATCCAATTATTTAATAATGTTAAGACAGCACCGCTATACAGATTGTTACTCGCATGAGATACAGCCTCTCTTATCGATGGATGCAGACCATATATGTAAAGTGCAACGGCAGCATTTAGAATGAGAGTGTCTGCGATGGGTCCACTTTTTCCTTTAAATGCATCTAATAAAAGACGTGCATTCACATTCGCATTACCACCTTGCAAATCTGTGATATGGCAACGCGACAATCCAAAATCCAAAGGATCAATCATGTATTCCAATTTTTCTTTTCCGTTAACTTCTATGATTTTTGTGGGACCTACACAACTGATTTCATCTAGTCCCATACTATGCACTACCACCGATCGACCACCACCTGTTTGAATTAGTACATCCGCCATAATAGGTAATAATGCTTCATCGAGTACGCCTAAGACGGTATGTGATGCATTGGTAGGATTTAACAAAGGCCCTAAAATATTAAACGTGGTAGGAACATTCAGTTCTTTACGGAAATGTCTCAGCGCTTGTGTCATAGGATGAAAATTGGGTGAATAACAAAACCCAATACCAATTTGAGCTATGCTTTTACTGATTTTATCAGGCGCTAATTGTATGTTTACGCCCAAAGCCTCAAGAACATCAGCAGAACCTGTTAGAGATGACACCGAACGGTTACCATGCTTCGCCACTTTAATTCCACAACTAGCAGCAAGTAATGCACTACCGGTAGAAATATTCACTGAATTCAATCCATCGCCACCCGTCCCGACAATATCAAGCACTGCATAGTGAGTAGGCACCACAATCATTTTAGCTCGTAGCACGCTTACAATAGCTGATAGTTCATCGGCTGTTTCTTGCTTTGCGCGTAGCAAAACTAGAAAAGCAGCAATTTGTAATGGATTAACTGTAGGGTCTAGCATCTCATCGAGCGCTTGCTGACAAACGATGCTTTTCAAGTTTTCTCCATGCATTAATTTTTCTATACTCGATTTCAATATCATGCGACAGCTTCTCGCGATAATGCCCGATTTGTGCAAATGGCAGTAAATGCCTGCAATAATTTGTACCCTTCAGGGGTCAAAATAGATTCTGGGTGAAACTGTACGCCATACAACGGTAACTCACTATGGCGCACACCCATCACCATTTGTTGTTTGTTTTCAGCCTCAACTACCAATGTCGTTGGTAACGTTTCACGTTCGGCAATCAAAGAATGGTAACGCCCCGCTTTAAATGGCAGCGGAAGTGTATGATAAATACCCGTTTGGCGATGAAAAATTAGATCGTCTTTGCCGTGAGAAATTTCAGCCGATTGAATAACACGGCCGCCTAAGGCGACAGTGATGGCTTGATGGCCAATACAAACACCTAGCAGTGGTGTTTTTATAATATCACCTGCAACCAAGGTGCGAATTAAATCAACACAGATTCCTGCCGCCTCGGGGCGTCCGGGTCCAGGTGAGAGAATAATGCCGATTGGACGCATTTTTTTTATATCGTCAATCGTGATTTTGTCATTACGAAAAACATGTACCTCAGAGTAAAAAGGCGCAATCGCTTGGTAAAGGTTGTAAGTAAAACTATCGTAATTATCAATGATCAATAACATATTATTCTCCGTGTGCCTTAGCAATGGCATCTAACATGGATCGTGCTTTTTGATGCGTTTCTTGTGCTTCGGCAGCAGGATTGGAATCAAAAACGATGCCTGCGCCGGTTCGAATGGTCGCTATGCCATTTTTCAAGATCGCCATCCGGATGGCAATGCAACTATCAAAATTTCCTAACGCATCAAGACGACAAATGGCACCGCCATATAATCCACGCCGTGAAGTTTCTAATTCATCAATGATTTGCATAGCGCGAATTTTTGGCGCGCCACTTAATGTCCCCGCTGGAAAGGCGGCAGAAAACGCATCTAGTGCATCAAATTTATCTTGTAACTGACCGGTTACCGTCGAAGTGATATGACTAACATGTGAATAGTGTTTCACCTGCAGTAATTCTCTGACCTGCACACTGCCAGGTACACTGACAGCTCCTACATCGTTCCGTGCCAAATCAACTAACATCATGTGTTCTGCTATTTCTTTTTTATCGGTGAGCAAATCAGTGGTAATCGCTGCATCGGTTTTTTCTCCGGTACGCTTACGGGTACCTGCAATTGGATTCACTGTCACCTGGTTATTATGCACACGCACAAACCGCTCGGGTGAAGCACCAATAATAACTTGCGATTCAGTAGGCAAATAAAACATAAATGGCTCTGGACTCACTCGACGTAATGCTTGATAGATATCAAAAGGTGAAACAGAATAGTGACGTTTATAACATCGTGAAATAACAATTTGAAACGCATCACCGCGAATGATGTAATCTTTTGCTTTTTCTACCATATGCATAAAATCTGCGTCTGAGATATCTACTCCAACAGCACCCTCATTCTGCATACCGCCGTTATTCCGCGACTTGACCGCGGAATTCAGCGACGTGATAACTGCAGCTATTTTTTCTTGTGCCAGTTGATAAACCCGCTCTGGATGATCCCCTACCTCGACCACATAACTAATTAAAATACTTTGCTTATCATGATTAAACGCCAGACTCAGCGCATAAAAATTAATGAAGGCATTCGGCATGCTGGCATCCACTACATGACGATCAGGTATCGATTCAACATAACGCACCGCATCATAAGTGATAAACCCGGCTGCGTTCGTGATTAAATCAGCTACGTCAGCTCTGGCTGAATAAGCAAATTGCGCTTGCAAATCGCGTATGGCCGTTAATGGGTTTTGATTATCATTATGATTAACAGCTAAGGAAGCAACCGGTTCAAAGCAAATAAATGAATAACGTGGACATTCACGTTCATGCAGATCCTCTAACATCACACCACTGGCTTTATACATCTCATTAAGCTGCGCATAAATCGTGACCGGCGTTAGTCCGCTCGCGGAGATTTCTTGAAAAACCGCTACGCGCTTCGCTTTAATTGCCAGCACCTGAAATTCATTTAACGTTAAGGGTTGCAACATTTCTAACCTCCGACTATACTGTACCTTTGTAATGCTATACCATTACATCTATGACGTCAACAGAATGAGAGGTAAAATTATGTACCTGATAGTTAAGCAAACGTTGAGGTTGCAAGGAAAAGCGTCCCCGCCTAGCTCTAAATCTCAGAGCATTCGGGGCATGCTATTTGCATTACTAGCCAAAGGAGAATCAACCCTCTTAAATGTTTTGGACGCAGATGATACGCAGGCTGCGATCAACGCCTGCACCGCTTTAGGGATTAGTATTAACAAAACAGAACAGCTATTAACCATGAAAAGTACCGGCCTACCTCTTTCCACCTGCGCTTCTGATATCAACACCGGTAATTCAGGCATCACCACCTTATTCGTCCTACCACTGTTAGGATTACGTGAAAATCATGCCACGCCTATTCTATTTAATTGTGACGAGCAAATGCGGGCACGACCCATTACGCCATTAATCAATGCATTACGCCACCTAGGCATGCACATTCAACATGCAGAGCAAGAAGGTCAGTTACCAATTTTAGTCTCGGGACAATTAAAAGGCGGCACCATCGAATTAGATGGAACGAATTCACAATATTTATCGGCGTTATTAATCGGATTACCGTGCGCTGAACGTGATAGCGTTATTACCGTCAAGAATTTACATGAACGTCCATATGTCGATATGACGCTCGCTTGGTTACAACAACAAGGTATTGATTACCAACATCAATGCGTTAACAACGTTGATACTTTTTATATTAAAGGTAATCAACGATATACACCCGTTCACACTACGATGATGGGTGACTATTCATCAGCCTCTTGCCTACTTACCGCAGCAACACTCCTTTCCGGTGAAGTTGAATTGCATGGATTAGATAGTGAAGATGCGCAAGGCGATAAACGTTTAGTCACTATTCTACAAGAAATGGGCGCTGAGATAATGATAGAGCGAAAAAAATTACGGATTAAAGGCAATAAAGCATTACGCGGAATTCGCATAGATGCAAATGATATTCCAGATCTAGTACCAGCCTTAGCAGTGATTGCTACCCAAGCAACGGGAAAAACAGAGATATATAATGTGGCTCAAGCGCGAATAAAAGAAACCGACCGCATTCGTTCGATGACAGAGGGATTAAGAAAAATGGGCGCGAGAATAGAAGAACACCCCGATGGTATGACTATTTATCAGAGCAGCTTACAAGGTGCGTCGGTAGATGGATATGACGATCACCGCACCGTGATGGCACTCACCGTCGCCGGCATGATTGCGCAAGGAACAACAACCATCGCCAATGGAAAAGCGGTTAATAAAACGTATCCTAAATTTGTAACCACCATGCAATCACTAGGCGCAAACATCAACGCACAGCAGTCAATAACAAACCATCATATCATCTTGATAGGATTCAAATACGTTGGTAAATCCATCATTGGCCGACAACTAGCAAAATCGTTAAATAAAAATTTTATAGATTTAGATAAAGAGCTAGAAAAATTATATGAAAAAAACTTTTTTGAAACACTCTCTTGTCGTGAAATCATGCAAAAACATGGTGAAAATCAGTATCGGGAATTAGAATCAGAAGCATTACAACAAACCTTAAAATCTTCATCATCGATCATTTCAGTGGGTGGAGGTGCCGCATTACGTCAAGTTAATCAAGAAATTATCAAATCACATACGTTACTGCATGTGGTCGCACCGCGCGGTATTGTGTTTGAACGCATTATGGTAGAAGGCCGACCGGCATTTTTTGATGTCAATAAAGATCCTTATGAAGCCTTCAGTAGCTTGTGGAATGATCGGGACAAAATTTATAAAAACCTGACTACCCACATCGTCAATAATGACAGCACTATCGAGCAAGCAGTTAATGAAGCGATAGCGCATTTACATAATTCGCAGGATTGTAGCGGCTATGCGTAACTTATTACTTATTCATGGTGTGAATTTAAATGCTTTAGGCAAGCGCGATGCGTCGCATTATGGTTATCTAACGCTAAAAGACATTGAAGATCTTACCCTAAGCGAAGCAAAAAAATACGGGTTAAACGTTATATGCTATCAATCTAACCATGAAGGAAATTTAGTTGATAAATTGCAAAAAGAAGCAACGCATTGTATTGGTATCATTATTAACCCTGGTGCATTTACGCATTATAGTTATGGCTTACATGATACATTAGTCGACACAAAATTACCTACTATTGAAGTCCATTTGTCTGACTTGAGCCAGCGCGAGGCATGGCGCCAACACTCCGTGATAGCGCCTGCGTGCCTCAAAGTCATTGCCGGAAAGAGAGAACAAGGTTATCGAGAAGCAGTCATCGCATTGGCGGAGTATTTACAATCATGAAAGTTACCAGTAAAACGCGATTAAATATGGTAATAGGACATCCTCTTGGACATTCACAGAGTCCGGTGTTACATGATGCTGTGTATCAATTATTAGGAATTAATGCCGTACTTTTAGCGCAGCCGCACTTGGAACTTAAATCCATCATCCAAGTTATCAAAACGCTCTCCATAGAATTAACTGCGGTAACTTTACCCTATAAGGAAAAAGTCGTTAACTATATTGATCAATGCAGCGCTGAAGTCCAAACATTGCAAACCGCAAACACACTCATTTATCGTCAGGGAAAAATTCACGGATATAACACGGATATCGATGGCATTGCTTTTGCGTTACGCGATATTTCTGTACGCGGTAAGAAAGTATTAGTCATTGGTGCCGGTGGCGCAGCAAGAGCGATGAGTTACTTCTTGAAAAAAAACCAAGCCACCTTACTCTTTTTAAATCGTACCCATAAAAAAGCAGTTGCATTAACAAAAGAATTTACTGGTACAGCTATTCGCCAGAATGAACTCCACGCAACTGATATCGATATCATTATCAATACGACACCCATTGGCTTATATCCAATGATTAACGATTCACCGTTGCCTGATTATGTATTTCGTTCGAATCAAGTAGTATTTGATGTGATCTACCACCCCGTAACCACACAGTTATTAAAACAAGCAAAAAAAGACGGTGCAAAAACCATCTCAGGATTAGATATGTTTATTGGTCAAGGATTAAAACAAATTGAATTATTAATAGGCAAACCAATTCAATCTACATCCATCATCACAAAACTTAGAAAGCTATTAATACAAAACCAAAGAGTGGCACGATCATGAATTATATGCGCATAAAAAAATTACCGCCTGTTGAGGGCATTATCCAGTTATATCCTTTGTCCGACGCCGGACATGAAAAAATCATGAATGACAGACGGGAAATTAAAAATATTCTGGAAGGTTGGGATAAACGTTTATTGATGATCGTTGGACCTTGTTCAGCATGGCCAAAAAACGCTGTTTTAGAATATGCACAGCGCTTAGCAGAAGTGAATGAATCAGTAAAAGACGCACTAAAAATCGTCATGCGTATGTATATTCAAAAACCGCGCACAACCAATGGCTGGACAGGGCCTGTAAACCAACCTAATCCGTTTGCAGAACCAGATATTGAAGCGGGCATTCATTATGTACGTGAAATGATGGTTAAGGTAGTAGAAATGGGTTTGCCCATTGCTGATGAATATTTATTTACCCATAACGCACGTGGCTTTTCCGAATTAGTCTCGTGGTTTGCCATTGGCGCAAGAAGCAGTGAAGATCATGAGCACCGTATTTTTGCCTCCGCTGCAAATTGTCCAGTTGGCATGAAAAATCCAACCCACGGTTCAATCGCTATCGGCGTCAACAGTGTAGTCGCCGCACAACATCCACATATTGCTGCTATTGATCGTTATGCCGTACAAACGTTAGGTAATCCTCATGCACATTTAGTACTACGTGGTTCCAATCAAATGCCAAATTACTCTCTTAGCCATTTAGAAGAAGTAAAACAACATATGACTGCTCATCAAGTTAAAAACCCAGCGGTTTTAATTGATGTTAGTCATGACAATTGCTTGGTGAATGGCAAAAAAGATCATCGCGCCCAACCTACTATTATTTTCGAGGTAATGCAGTATTTAAAAAAACATCCGGAGTTACAACAATTAATGAAAGGGTTTATGATTGAAAGTTATTTAAAAGAAGGTAATCAACGATTGGAAGCGTGTACCACAGAAACAATCGATTTAAATGGCTTATCCATAACTGACCCTTGTTTAGGCTGGGAGAAAACACAAGCATTATTGCTTGAATTGGCGCATGAGGTGAGGTCATGATTCACACAGTATATGCGACAAGCTATCCCATCCAAATTGGCGCGCAATTATGTGATGTTACCAGCTGGATTCCTGCAGCAACATCACATCAGCGGATTGTGATCATTACTGATCATACAGTAAAAAAACATTATGGATTACACTTACAAAAGTATTTGCAGAAAAAAGAGCTTAATACCTTGCTGATTTCTTTTCCAGCAGGTGAACATTATAAAAACTATAAAACTAAACAAAAAATTGAAAATGCCATGCAACGACAACATTGCGGCAAAGATACTTTGATTCTAGCGTTAGGAGGTGGTGTCGTAGGTGATATTGCAGGCTTTATTGCAGCTACTTATATGCGGGGCATCCCTTACATACAAATTCCAACCACTTTATTGGCCATGGTTGATAGTAGCGTCGGTGGCAAAACAGGAATTAATACACAATATGGAAAAAATTTAATTGGCAGTATTTATCAACCTATAGGCGTCGTTGCTGATACCACGCTGTTACAGTCATTATCAAAAAAACATCGAATTAATGGCTTAATTGAAGCTGTAAAAATGTTTTTAACCCACGATGCTGAAAGCTTTCATTTTACTGAAAACTATTTACCACAAATAATCAATGGAGATAGTGAACTATTAACAGATATTGTGACCAGAGCCGTAACAATTAAAGCAAGCGTGGTAAAAAAAGATGAAAGCGAACAAAACGAACGTAACGTACTAAATTTCGGACACACCATTGGTCATGCATTAGAAAATCTATCACATTACCGGTTATTGCACGGGCATGCCGTAGCTTATGGAATATTAGTAGAGTCGACCATTTCTCATGCACTGGGTCTATTATCTGCCGAGCAATTATTAATAATAAAAAATTTATTGGCACGACTCGGAATCAAAAGCAACGACTTGAAGAAATATGACGTCACACAATTAATTCACACGACAAAAATTGATAAAAAGGTTCATTCTGGCAACGTGCATTATTCATTATTACAAGAAATTGGCATGGCACACTTCACAAATAATCATTATGTGCACCCAGTAAATGACAAAATAGTTAGACAAGCGTTAAAACACATAACGAAAGGGTGAAATATGGCGGGCAATTCATTCGGAAAATTATTTAAAATTACCACTTGCGGAGAATCGCATGGCGGAGCCATCGGCGTGATCATTGATGGTTGCCCACCTGGAATTTCTATTACAGAAGAGGAAATTCAAGCTGAGTTAGACCGCCGTAAACCCGGACAAAGTAATATTACATCACCTCGGAACGAATGCGACAAAATTCATATTTTATCCGGTGTATTTGATGGTAAATCGACTGGTACACCGATATTGCTACTCGCTTATAATACCGATATGCGTCCTGAAGACTATGAAACATTAAAAAATGTCTATCGTCCATCGCATGCTGATTTTACTTATATGATGAAATACAGAAGACGTGATTTTCGCGGCAGCGGACGTGCCAGCGCAAGAGAAACGCTTGCCAGAGTCGCTGCTGGAGCGATCGCGAAGAAGTTTTTAAAACAAATCATGGATGTAGAAATTATTAGTTACGTTGATCAAGTTGGTACGTTACGCGCTCATATTGATCATACAACAGTTACAGCTTCTGATATTGAAAGCAACATTATTCGTTGTCCCGATCCAAGCATTGCAAATGAAATGATTCAATTGGTTGAAACAGTAAAATCGCAAGGCGATTCTGTCGGTGGTGTGATTAAATGTGTTATTCGCAATGTCATGCCAGGATTAGGCGAACCGGTATTTGATAAATTATCGGCTGATTTGGGCAAAGCCATGTTAAGCATCAACGCAGTAAAAGGCTTTGAAATTGGATCAGGATTTTCAGGCGTCAGCATGCGTGGCAGTGAACATAATGATCTCATGGTGATAAAAAACAAAAAACCCGTCTTCGCTTCGAATCACGCAGGCGGCACATTAGGCGGCATTTCCACTGGTGAAGAAATATATTTCAGAGTGGCATTTAAGCCAGTATCAACCATTCGCAAAGCACAGCAAACAGTTAATTTAAATAATGAAGAAATAATGCTCGCAGCAGAAGGAAGACATGATCCTTGTGTTTTACCCCGTGCTGTACCTATTGTTGATGCAATGGCAGCGTTGGTGATTATGGATCATTATTTGAGACATACAACTAATAAAACAAATATAATCTGAGATTAAAAATGAGACTATTTATTTTACTAACCATGGCTATTTTAATCTTTTCAAAAAGTGCTCTATCTGCAGATGAAGCTACAAATATAAAGCTAACACCCGCAAAGAATTGTCCTGATTTAATTTGTGTGAGAAATAATATTGATAAAGTTGACTCAATAATCATTAAATTAATAGGCTTGCGATTATCGTATGTAGAAAAAGCAAGAACACTCAAGCAAGACAAAATCAGATTATTGCAAATGTCACTAGTTTAGCCATAAAAGAAGGCTATCCCGGTTCAATTGCTTTTGGCTGCAAAGTTGCTGTGACGACGACATGCAAATATCCTTGGGTAGTATCGATTTTTGCAGCAGCAAAGCGATTACCGATAGCATTGAAGAAGTTATTGCGAGCACGCTCTGTTATCGAGCCGATTATTGGCCATTTAAAAGAAGATCATCGACTTGATAGAAATTATTTGCTTGGAAAAACAGGCGATATGATTAACGCCGTTTTAACAGGTTGCGCATTTAATCTGAGGAAAATCATGCGGCTATTACCTTCGCCATCGCTCGCTATGTGAGGGGTTTTTCAGGGGCGACTAATTAGAACGAAAATTCCTAAAACAGATTTTCTTTTATATGCAAAACAAAATATCAGATAATTTCTTGTACCGAAAGGAGATACTTGACCCTGATTTGACCCTGATTTCTGATTTCTGGTTTTTGAACGGAATTGCCCTAGGGTAATGCACATCATTTTATTTAAGATGCTGCAACCGATAATCGCTTCTTGTTTTTGTCTAGAAAAATCTCTCGCGGGAAGTTTATTTTTTAAGATGTGCTTATAACGTTGAATCGACAATTCTGAATTATTACGCTTGCCATATTCACGTTGTTTTTGCCATTCTTTCCTATTTTTTAGCTGATATTATTCACTGTGCTATTCTCTATGTTCCAAACACTTTAACCCACTTGAATCAATCGCAATCGCTTTTATTTCATCACAATTAAAATGCGCTTTTCGTTGAATTAAAATTGATGTGGTGATAAGGTATGCGCCATCGCTAAAAAGACGTGTTCTCACGAATAATTATTTAATTTTTACGCGACCAAATATTCAAAGCTAAGCTTGGCTACTAAGCTGTACAAGACGATAGTGGGAGTCGCATTCCTACTTTAGGAAATGAAAATGATTCAAGAAAAAAAATATTTGATCATCATAAGGATAAAAGAACATGATAGTTCAATATTCAGAACACTCAATGTCGCTATGCGCGATCAACGTATTACCGAATATTTGATGGAAGATTTCCATGTAATACACGAACACACAAATCGTAATCTCGAACAATTTATGCATATGTTAAATGTAGGAAATCTCGATTTTATGGATGATTGTGTGCTTGTCGATGTAACAATTACTGATATTGAAAATACAAGAAAAATAGAAATGCGAGAAGGGGATAGTGAAATAAAAATTTTGAATGGAAATGTGATTACAATTAATTCTGTACAATTTTATCAGCAGGCTAACAGCGTAAATAATGCTATATCATTAAAAAATATAGGTGCTATAAATAGCAGCGATAGTGACAAGCGATATCATCAACACCACCTAGTGCCAACTAACAATAAAACTTATTGGGAATTTATACGTTGGCTTAATCAAAACAATGTTATTGAAAAGATTATTGTTTCCCCGAGCGTTTTGTCAACCTGTCCAAACATACTTCCAAGCTCTTTTTTCAATTATCTTTTCCGTCTTAATTCTGTACCAATAAAGGCCGGCAGACCTTGTTGTTTAATAGCGTGGGCTGACGTTGTAACTCGTTTTTTTTCCGGTGCAAATTACATTATAAATGCTGTATATCCTGCTTTATTTTATGCAGCACTTGCTCATGACGCAGCATATTACTATCGCTTCCCTGATGAACGTTATAGCAGTAGTGAAAGTCAGGTATGGTTTGGTACTTCGCAAAATACGCATTTCATTACCAGTTATTGGGGTAACGATATTGCCTATGATTATCGTGATATTAACCATGCTGATAATTATATGTTGGCGCCAGCAGTCGTTATGGCAATGCCAATTATTGTGGGAGGAATATCTGCATTAATAGGAAGGTTCGCAAAGAAATTGAATGTTAACGACTTGGTTGATGGACTTCAATATTCTAGCACTTCCTGGCTCGCTGACACGTTCCGTTGGTTTAATCCTTTGCCACTAGGACGACAAGGCGATATTGATCAGACGATCTTTGCTTTGAAATGGACGCGGTTAAGCGCCAGGAATCAGAGAAAATTATTAGATGCACTCATCAATATTGCAAAGACGCATAACTCATTGACACAGTCACAAGTCATTTATGCGTTAGGTGAAATTGCTAATACCTATCGTGAAGTTAGCCGAGAATTTATTACGCGAGTTAATGATGTTGTTGAGCGGCATCGATTAAAAAGTACCGAAAAAAAAATACTCCATGCACTGGATCGCCTAAGTAACAAACGTTTAAGTTTACAAGCGCTTTATACTAAACACGTGCTCTGGCAGCATGGTTATCAAGTGGCTAAGAGATGGCAGTTTGTATTTCTACTTAAAACAACGATGTGGTTGGGGCTTCTATGGTATTGTAAAGCACTGTTAGCTGGCATGATCATACAAAGAATACTTGGTATGGTTGATTTTATCCAAAAGCAAAAAGATTGTATGGATGCGGATAAAATTTATCACTACATTGATCAATGGGCGCAATACGTTTGTGAAATCTGTCCGGATTGGGAAGATGTTTATTTAGGTGACATTAAAACGAGCCAAGGGTGTTTAAATGGATTATTAGCAAAAGAACGCTTCGCAGTAGAAATTATTGAGAAAATGGATCGCTTACTGCAGCATCCTGATTTCACAGATATTGATTTTTCAAAACAAAATCTATTAGGTTGGCTAGATGACGACTGGCAACTATTTTTAAATAAAATCAGTGCATCAAAGAATGAACTGAACATTTTCAATTTATCACGTGCAATATTAAGTCCACCCTGGTTACCAACCAATAAATTCAGCCAATTTGCAAATTTTATGAATCGTACGCGTGTTACTAAAGTGGATTTACACAATCAAAATCTAGGTCCTACTATCTTAAAAAAATTTATTACTACTCTGCATACACCAGGACTATCTTATTTAGATTTATCTTATACAGCGCTGGATGATGGCGATGCTGAAAATTTAGCTCAGTTAATCGTTCAGTCGCATGTTGATCTAGTCACACTTAACTTACAAGGAAATAAGCTAACGGATAAGGGTGCCGTGACGATTATTGCGGCGGTAGCGCATCAACCTAAACTTACAGCGCTCGATTTAAGTGATAATTTTTGCCGGCAAAAAACAATTGATGCAGCAGCAAGTGCAATCATGCGACATAACTTTACGATGATTAATTTATCGGGAAATGATTTTAGTAACGTCAATTTAACACCACTGTGGGCAGTGTTAGCAAATACAAGCAATGTGCAAGCTTTATATCTTGATCGAACTCATTTGCAAGATGGGCATTTAGTTGATGCTGCAGATTATCTTGCTCAATGGTCAATGCAACGCATCAGTTTAGCGGACATTGATATTACAATAGAAGGTCTTGATTTCTTATTTGAAGGATTAGGCAATAATACCATTGTTGAGCAAATCTATTTAGATAATAATTCTATTTTAGATGCTGGTTTAGCAGTTATCAGAAGTAAATTACACACAATGGCAGTAACGGACTTATCCTTAAATAATTGTGGTTTTAGTACGCAAGGCTTTGTTGATTTCACCGCTACTTTACGTTATGCCACAAAGTTAAAAAAATTGTCAATTGCAAAAAATAAATTAGACAATCCTGCACTGATAGCCCTTATCGAAGAGGCTGCAAATTATACGTTGCCAATCGAATATATAGATGCCAGCTCAAATAATTTTAATGATGAAAGTGGCGTGGTATTCGCAAAAATGCTACCTCACACTAATTTTGTTACGGCGATCTTATCAAACAATCGATTTGGTGATAGAACAGCAATAAAATTTTCAGCGACTCTATCGGTTTCTTCACTGAAAACTCTCATTATTGATCAGAATGAAATAAAAGAATCAGGCGTAAATGTTCTTGCTAATGTATTGCCGGAATCACATTTAATAGGATTAGATATTAGCAATAACCCAGCAAGAAATGGTATCAAACAAATTGCTCAACAACTCATTACGTCGGCTCCACATTTAGCTGATGATGATCAAAAAGAAATAAGTATTAATGCACGTCGTGCACTTTACCAAGCAAAACCTAATACTAAATTACAAACGCTGAAACTTTTTAATACTGAAATAGATAATCCAACTGCAAGAGAAATTTGTCGTATTTTACCCAAATCGGGTATTCCATTTTCTGGATTTTATGCAGCTCCTAATCATGAAGTAACGGATATTGATTTGGAGAATTGTCGTTTTTACCCTTCATCAGCAACACAATTATCACCTCTTAACACTTACTACTTATTATATGAATGGTGGCATTACCATAAAGTGGTAGAGCAAAATGCGGTATCTGATAAAAATCTTTCAGTTTATCAATGGGCAGAAGATAATACTGAAAATATCGCAATGATAGAGGCAGAGAATTTTGCGTTATCATCGCCTGTCATGCTTGAAGCTAAATTTTCATTTGCAAGATCAAGAACAACATTATTTTTGCCTGGAAGTATAGATACAGTGCAGAGCAATCAATCCACAGAAAAAATGTCAGCAGCATTTCTGCTGGCGGGCGTTATCCCCATCATTAATTCACTCGTATTGCTGTATGTGTTGTATCGAATGTTATCGCCGTTAATAAATACAATTGCGCAAAAAAGTGAAAACACTCACAGTCATTTGACGTTAAAAAAATAGACATTTTTGAAGAGGGAATTTCGTATGTTTTCAACTAATACTCCTTATGCACCGATTGCTGGAAATGGTCTTGGCCTTTGTTATTCATCATTAACGCAGGTTGGTGAGCTCATGCCACAACAGGGAATGGGTCAAGCTAAAATAAAGTTTTATGCAAATATGACGAATGGCAATCTCGTTCTTTTAGATCATGTCACACGTGTAAAGCAAATGAATGGTGAACTCAATTTAGGTTATATTTATAATTCACAAGCTACTTCTGCAAGTGAAGCATGGCATTTTCTCGAGTGTAAACGATTTTTAAATTTACCTCTCGATCATTCTTCACATTCTCTTCCACCCAGTGTCACACTCGAAGAAAAAGACGGACATTTAACAACCTACACCTTTGATCCTGACACAGCGAGATATTTTGCACCAGGTCATGCTGATGGCACACCCTTTCTCTATATTGATGCATCAAAAAATTGGTGTTTGTATCATCCCGGAACACAAATAGAAGAGTGCTTTGATAATAATGGTAATCTAATGTCTTCTACCGATTTAGTCGGCAGAAAAACAACTTATGAGTATGATGAAGCCCATCGTTTAATGACTATCATCGATCCAGGAAAAAATGTATATAAAATTGTACGGCAAAATAATGTTGTCGAAATTCAAGCCATTGAAGATGGCAAGACTATTACACTACAGCGTCACACTTTTAACGAATTTAGTAGCTTGGCTAAAACTGAAATTTTTACCGATATCAGCAAACCTTACACCATCGAATATGATTATTCAGGCGATGGTCGATATCTTGTTAATGTCAGGCAAACAGATGGGACGGGAATATTTTTTTCTTATTTGGTTAATAATGAGAATAATACCCATCGACTTGATTATTTTCAATCTGAGCAACGGCATTGTAGCATTACCTATGTCGATCAAAATCAGAGTGGTTTAGCAGAGCTTAAGAATGGCGATCACATCGTGACTCAATTTGCCTTAGATGACAAAGGTCGTCTAAGTAAATTTATTCAAAAAGACGGGTTTCCAGGTGCGATCGAAGAAAATAATCAAGATATAGTCGCATATGCTTACAATGATTATGGCCAAATAGATAGTATTATGCATGCTGATGGCAGTGTTGAATCATTTACTTATAAGCAAGGAGAAGCTAACAACGTTGACAGGCGTTTTGGTTTACTTGAAACACATCGCTTTCCGAATGATCAAGAAGTAAAGCTCAGTTACATTGATAGTAGTAGCGTTTTTTATCTGGCGTGTCGAGCGCTATGTCATAAAAATGACCCCAAAAAAATATTAATAACACGTTATGTCTATGAAGTGAATTATGATCAAACGGGAAAAGAATATGCTTTTTTACGCTTCAAAATTAATCCGAATGGTCAAGTCAGTGAGTATCGTCCTGATGAAAATGGAAATATTAAATCAGAACGTGTCTATCTTACAGCCACTTTTGATACAAGTTATTTACCACCTGAGCTGCCACCTGATTTGAATGCGATGCTAGAATTTTCAGAAAAAAATAAAGAACATGTTAGCTTGATTGAATATGAACACGATACCTACGGCCAAATTTTAAATATTTGCACCTATGCAACCGTTGATAAAGATGGAAATGGCATGCCAGATGCAGCCATGGGACATGAGCAACTATTGCATGATCGATTTGGCAATACTATTCAGCGTGAAATTTTGCAATCAAATATTGATGATAATAAAATTCATGCTAAAACTGAAAAACGCTTTGATGCATTGCAACGCATGCTGTCATGTCAAGATGCATTAAACAACAAGACTACTGTTGAATTTAATGATCAAGCCCGACAAATAAAAACAACGCAGCCTCAAAATGGCGATAATGCATTGGTTGTCATAAAAGAGCTGGATAAATTAGGTGTTGCTATTCAACTCACTGAAATTGGCACCACTAAAGATCAGACTATCATACGTAGAACGAGTGGCATATTCAGTCCAGAAGACTGGCCTGTTGTTGTTGTGCAACCTGATGGCAAATATCATTTTGTTTTTTATGATACGCAACAACGTCTTGGTTTTGAAGTGACTGATCAAGGTTTTGTTACTGAACATCGTTATGATCGTCATAATCGCATTAATACAAAAATTGAATATGATAAGCCAATTACGATAAAAAAAATGTGGCCATTTCATAATGGTCCGCCTAGTGTAGGCCTACTCATCAAATATCTAAAATCAACACCCGGAAAAGATCGCTGCAATTATGAATGCAGTGACGCCTCAGGCCGTGTAATTTACAAAGTTGATGCGAATTTATATCTTACAGAATTTATTTATGATCATCTTAATCGAGTTTGTGCTGAAATTCGTTATGCAACTGCAATTAGCACAGCTGAGCTTGATCAATTAAAAAATGGACAGACGCTCGCATTAGCTCCTGATTTTAGTAAAGATCGTTGTCAGCAAAAATTTTATTATGCAGATACAGAAAATCTTGTTGGCACACAAGATGCGGCTGGGTATATAAATGAATATGTGCGAGATGATGGCGGTCGCATTGTTGAAAAAATTATTTATCACACGCCAACACCTGTTATCATAACAAAAGATTTTTCTGCTATTCGTCCAGTTAAATCGATAAAAGACGCACACACAACATACATTTTGGATGGCAAAAATCAACGCGTAAAAGAAATTGATCCAAAAGGATATTTAACCGAGCGTACTTTTTTATCCAATGGCTTGGTTGGCCAAGAAATTTGTTATTATAATGCGGTTAGTGCAGCGTGGCTGCTCCATCGTCAAGGTGAGCCACCATTACCGCTAACGTCAACAGAAGATAGAAAAACAATTTATAAATATGATTTACTCAATCGTGAGTTCGAACGTATTGAGCCATTTAATGGGGCAGTTTGTACGACATATGATAATGCTGATAATATCACTCAAAAATTAACAAAAGATTTAAATGATCCAGAAAATCTTGATGGCTCGTGCACGCGTGCAACGGCTGCACGTTACAATGCATGGAATTTACCAATCGCAGAAGCCAATCCTTTCGTTACTCAAAAACTATTAAATCCTGATTTATCGCCGGAACAAATAGAAGAAATTTGGAAAACGGAAACAACGCGTCATTTTTATGATGATTCCGGTTTAAAACTTTACTCAATTGATCCTCTCAATCATAAAACATTGTATTACTATGATGCAGATAGACGCCCAATTATTTTTATCGGGCCATTGGGTGCTGTTATTGAAGATACGCTAGATACATTTGGTAATAAATTTGTGACGCGTGCGTACAAAAATCGCATGGAAACAACTGAAATTACAAAATTGACGGGTGGCTACATTACCACTGAATTACAAAATTATTTAAGTCAAAAATTAAGAGATGCAAAAGATCATGTGGTGCAGATGCAACATGATTCCCTTGGGCAAGTTGAGCGAGTGACAGATGCAGAAAATAATATCAGCTCAACCACTTACAATGCATTTAGACAACAAGCAACGGAGACGATACCGGTTGCGGATAATCAACATACGGTTACTATTGAACATCAATATGAGCCACGTGGATTAGAAACTAAAACCATTCAAACGGCGGGAACTCTTGTTGTATCTAAACAATTTGAATACGAAAATCCGTATGGTTTGCAAACGACATATATCGATCCTGTAGGTAATCGCTCAGAAAAAATTTATGATGAACGTGGCGATGTTGAGCAAGTAATCAATGCAGCTTCCCCACCTTTTACCGAGCATACTTATACTCGCGATGCATTTAGACAAATTCAAACGGATACCAACGCGTTAGACGCGGTCACGACGCATGATTATAATCAAAAAAATCGAACACATACGGTGCATACTCCTATCAAAAATGTGCAGCTCACCATTACCACTAATATTTTTGGACAAAAATCAGCTGAAACAAATACGGTCCAAAATAATAGAACTTGGGATTATGTGCCAGATGGGCAAGTATCGTGTTTTACCGATGCATTGGGCAATAAGACGCAAGATCAATTTGATATTGTCGGTAGAAGCAAACTACACATTGATGCAAATAAAATTGAAAAAAAAATAATTTATACAGCTGAAAGTTATGTTGAAACTAAAATAGAAGATGCAGGAAAAAGTGGCCTTAAGTTAACAACAACTTACGAGACAGATGTGTTTGGTAATAAGATATCGATTAAAGATCCGCGTGGTGTAACTACTAAACAAGAATTTACCCTTAATAATTTACCAGAAAAGATTACTATCGATCCAGAAACAGAAATATCTGATCCAACAACAACATTAAATCTTATTACGACGAATGCTTACAATGCTCAAGCTACGATAATTTCTCAAACTAAAGTAACTACCCAGATCAAAGATGGTTTAATGATACCAAGTCTATATCAAGAGACTTATCAGCAAGATGGACTCAATCGGCCAATTAAAAAATCAATTGATCCCACTGGACTTGCTATTGATAATCAACAACAATTAAATTTAAATGGCAAAGTCATTGCAGAAATTGATCCAAATGGTTACATCAAACGCCATTTCTACAACAGTCTCAATCTTGAACGATTCGTTGTGGATGCAGAGGGCGGTATCCTGGAATTAAATTATGATGCAGCCAATAATTTGTGTTATAAACGAATTTACGAAAATGCTATTAATCCTGATGAGTTAACTGATCAAACTACCTTAACAGATTTAACGAGGCTCGTAATAACAGATGCGCAAGATACGCTGTTATATTATTTTTACAATGAAAATAATAATGAACGATACTCAGTCAATGGATTGGGTAGCGTTATTGAAAAACGTTATGACTTAGCGGATCGTTTAATTGAAACTATTTTTTATGAGCAACAGATTGATGTTTCGACATTAGCGATATTGACAACGACACAACTTGAACAAATCATGGAGAATAAAAAGAATGATCATGATAGACATGTGTATAAAATTTTAAATACAGTGAATCAAGATCGTTATGTGATTGATGCGATGGGTTATATCATAGAAAATATTTTTGATGATATAGGAAATATAATCACTACTATTCAATATGCAACTCCTTTATCGCATCCTGCGTCGGTTGCAAAATTACCCGTTGATCAAGTATCAGCAAAAATCAAAAAAAATCCTGATGAAGATCGTACATTGCATCAAGTATTTGACAGCCTTAATCGACCTTGGTTTACGGTGGATGCCACCGGAGCAATCACTCGTTTTGATCATGATGACAATGGTAACGCAGTAAAGGAAATTAAATTTAAAAATCTAGCTAAACCATTTACAACTTATGCAGAATTGGTTATGCAGTTAAAAGCAATGCAACCAGATATCGGGATTGATCGTATCACCCGTAAAGAATACGACCATGCTAATCGCTGCATAAAAGAAGTTGATGCCTTGAGTTATGAAGATGAGTATACGTTTGATGGATTAAATAATATCTCGGTACATACAGATCGTGCTAGGCAGGAATGGAAGAGCAGTTTTGATGCGTCAAATCGACTTACTACTGAAACAACGCCACCCATTCCCATTACATCTACCACATCGACTATCACAGAGAAAGCAGCTCCTGCACAACAGGTTGGTTTATTATCCGCACAAATGCCAGGTGAAAATACGCAAACTTACTTCAGAGAAAAAACAATTGTTGGTGATGGTAACTGTGGTTTTAGAGCACTCAATGTAAGTCGAGATGACCTGGCAAACATATTATTAACTTGTGCTGATGATGCGGCAGCAAGAGAAGCATTGCAAAATGAAATATATGAGGCACTTACTGATCCTGATCCATTAATCAAGACTAATGAAGCAAATTATTTGTTAACAGAATTAGAAAATTATTGGATTATAAAAAATAAAATTTTCAATCGTTTTTCAGCATTACTAAACTTATCTTTGTTGGAATCCATTACGTGGCTAAGAGATCATCAGCATCTTGAAGAAGCTGCTGATTTAGAATCAGTCGAGATAGGTATTCAACTTACAGATGATGCACTGCATAGGTATTGTCAAAGCAAAGAAGCATTTGAAGCTTATGTCAATACATACCGCAATGGAAAATTATGGCTTGGTCATGAAAGTGCATTACTCTATGCAAAAGCAAAACATTTTTCGCTTTATATTTGGACCGAATCAACCTCTTCTGAAAATCTCGAATTACAAAAATCACATGTACTACCGCAGTCAACACAACCTGGTGTTCATCTATTGCATCGAGATGGTAGTACACATTTTAATGTGTTATCAGCAGAACCATTATCGGCAGGGCATTATGTTCAGTTAAGCGCACAAACGAATACGATAGCATTAGAAAAAAAAGTGACACATGACAAAGCTGGTAATGAAGTAGCCGTGACGGATGCCAATAATACGACCGATGCACGTACATTGAATTGTTTATATAATCGCTGCAATAATCCTATCGAAACATTTGTTGAAAATATTGCAATAGATGATCCTAGCAAACCAGCAAGTTGGCAGTCTCGACCTGAAACGTTAACTGCAAAATTGAGTACTAAGCTTTCTTATAATGCAAAACAATTAGCCGTGACAGAAAAAGATGAATCAGATGACTGGCATTTTACCGTTTATGATAGCGAAACACGTAAAATATATGCAGTGCATCCATTAACAGCAAGCACTTATAGTGTGAAAAAAACAAATTACAATGCATTTGGCGAAGTAGTGAGTGAAACGCATTATGCAACACCTGTGGCCTTAGATATTACTAATTATAAAAAAATAGGGATTCCACTGCAGTTATTAGCTTCCTTAGTAAAGCCGGATCCTTCTCATGATAGAACAATCACCATGACACGTGATCATCTTGGCCAGGTTGAAAAAATTGAACAAGATAAAGTATTTTGCTATGCACCAACCGCAGATGGCAAGCCACTGACAAAATTGGCATCGCCACTAACGCTACAGAAATATAATGCTTTTAGTGAAATAATCAGCTCGCGGCAGCTGATAGAAGAAGGCAATTCCGTAGACGAAAATGTTTTTGCCGAAACAATTTATTGGCGTAATGGACGTGGAGAAATTCTTGCTGAAGCGCGTCTAACGAGTGAAAATTGTTATGTCATTAAACGGTATATCTTTAATAGTTTTGGTAATAATGAAGAAAAAATAGAATATCAACAAACATTACCAACAGCGGCTATCAAAGAAAAAAGTTTAGCCGAACTTGATGAGGCACTTGCAAAAATTGCTACTCCGCAAGATAGAAGATACATTTACGGCTATGATTTACGCGGTGATAGGATTAGTGAAACACTAAAAGATGAAGTGAGTTCTATTTTACAATGGACACTGCAAAATCCTCCGGTACCTGCAACGCTAAGTTCTACGACAAGCGATTTAACCCGTCATTATCAGCTCGATGCCTTACAACAAAAAATTGCGATTACTTATGAAGATAATTCAACCGAATATTTTTATTTTGATGCGCGTGGTGGTCATTTAGGACATGCCGATGTTGCTCGCGATAATGGCGCTGGCATTACACTGATTCCTTACACGGCGTTTTATTTAAATGCATTCGGTGAATGTGTGCAAACACTACGTTTCGAGCATGGTGTAACACATGCAGAAGCAGGTGTGCTTCCATTGATAATCAATGATCCTAGCGCAAAAGATCTGCTTGAATTATCACAATTTGATAAACGTGGCTTGCTCATGTGGCAACAAAATCCTGAAGGCTATGTTACCGGATATACTTATACTATTGCCAAAAAAACAGCTCGCAAATGGTGGCAGTTAACTAACAACGATGCAGTTCATCTTGATGAAAACCGTTGGACATTCAACACCAGTAACAAAGTTTTAACCTCACAATTACTGCGTGATAATAGTGTGCAACAAACAACAGCCATTACTTACAATGCATTTCTCGAACCCATTGGAGAAGGGAATGGCGATGGCACCTATCCTTTGTTTCGTCAATTTGATCAGTTAGGAAATATTTGGTCTACCAATGAGGATGGCTGTTCCACCATTTTGTTATACGACTTAATGCGACGTAACACAGTACAATTGCGCTCAGCCACTATAGAACTGGCTGATGTTACTTACACTGATATAAGAACAATATTGGGCTTAGGAATTGATGCGTTAGAAAGATTGGAAACGTTGCGTGATTATGCTGGTCGCGTCATTTCTAAACGTATGCCCGATTTTAATATTCCACCGGATAATAACGCAACGAATATTCCAATTTGTTTAGTATCGGGTAATGCTTATCACGAATTTGGTGAAGCCAGTTTAACGTGGGTATTACCGCAAGAGCGCGACTTAATCATGGAATTTTCAATTTGTCCGATTATTAACGGACGTGAGAGCACTTTGCTAAATATCAGCGTGTCAAATGATCGCTGTGGTGTTGATGTATCTGAATTACCAACGGATGCCTACCAATACACCATTAACTATTACATGCGCACAAATCCCTTAATACATCCAGATGGTCGTGGTGACTTGGTTTACACAACCACAGGTAAAGTACAAATTGATTCAGGAAAAATAGAAAATAGCCAAGGTTTTGTGGTAGTGATCGAGCAAGATAATATTGCATATTTAAAAGGTAAAATCGCTGGTATAACAGAAATTGAATTATGGCAAAATGATCAGTGCATTGCCAAATTGCCAATTGAAAATTCACCAACACCGCATGTTGATTTAAGTGCATACGCATCCGGCATTTACACATTTAAGCTTGAAAATAGCATGATTGAGACACTGCAATTTGCTATTTACACAGCAACACCGTCAGTCAAACCATTAGCGCATGAAATTACTTGTGAGGTAAAAATTGAAACTGCAAATGATGCTGCTGCCGTGTTGTGGAAAATTGAATCAGAATTTGTCGATCATCCTATACAATTAATTTGTAAATATGTAGATGATAAGGACATTCCCTGTGTTGAAATAACAGATGCTTTAACACCTGTTAAAAAAGCAGATTGGAATACAGCGAGCCTTACTTTCGAATATATTGTGAAAACCATCACATCGTTAACGGTTAATATGCGTTTATCAAAAGATAATCAACCGGAAGAATGGATACCATTAGCCATTGATTTATCCCCAACAAGTGATCGCATAGAAAAAGAGAAGGAAACGGAATATGAAAAAAAGACCGATAATATCACAACGACTTTTCCGCAATGCGACATTGTTTACATCACACCATTACCTGGTTACACCACAAGCTCTCATTTACGTTATCTAGACATGAGCAAAGATCGCTTGGCAGAATGGCATGACATTCCCGTGATGTCGGTAACAAAACAAGGGGTTGTGATAGAAGTGCGGGGTTTACCACCTTGCATCTACCCCTATCAATCTGACAAAAAATTAGTAAAATCACGTTTTAACGAGGTGATTTTGCAAGGAAAAATACCTGGCAATGAAATAAGTTTTAATTTTTTCGAAGAAATTGTTGAATTGCATCCACGTTGTGGTTTCCAATTATTTTCCGCTTCTCGTGAAGAAGTCATCAATGAATTACTTTCTGCTTTAATAGAAGATAATAAAAAATTGCATGGCATTGCAGGCGAAATGGTTCATCAATTGCTAGGAAATAATTTTTCACTGCCAACGGATATTCGATGGGATAAAATAAAATTTACTTATGACATGCTGCTACAGGAAAAAAAGCATCATCTAATTTCTAGCCTACATGCAAACGCAAAAAAATACTGCGCACAACCGCATATTATAAAACTTTATTTTGAAGCGTTGAGTGAAAATGAAAATAATGTCTGGTTAGGATATGAAACTGCTTTATTATATGCGGAAAGAAAAGGGATCAGCTTATATGTGTGGGAAAAAGCTGAAGCTACTAATACGCTCAATCTACTTGTCCATCATGATTCGGGTGATGACAGTGAACAATTACATATTTGCCACCACTCCGATTTCACCCGCTTTTCAGTGTTGCAAGATATTGCAAAACCGCAGTTACTAGAAGAACCGCTCTATACCTTTACAGTGGCAAATGACAGCATGGTATATGCGAGCGAGAAAAAAGTAGCAACACATTTAACGACCGCACCTCCTCCTGCTTATGACTTTACCTATGATGTATGGAATAATACCCTCACAGAAACAAATACCCTTGATAAAACCATAAGTTATACCTATAACAAACGCAATAGCCGTAATGGCATGATGCAAACAGAAGTAACTGTGGTAGATGAACATGGTCTATCTAGCAGACTATCTCCTCTCACAAATTGGGCTTATAACACGCGCAATTGGGAAGTGGCGGAAGTTGATCCCAACGGAAATGTGAGCGGACAACTGTTGAACGCAGCGAAACAATCGTTGCATAAAATTCAAGGTGAAGGCGTTGGCTTGTTAAATCAACAATATGATGCCTTATCACGCACCACACAATACAGTGATGGCGGTGGTCGTGTCTGGCAACTCAGTTATCATTTTTCAGAAAAACCTTACATGACTCGCGCAACGAGCGGGAAAATTAATCTGTTTACTCGCAATGAGCTCGGTAAAATTCGGCAAGCAACCAATCCTGATAATCACAAAACCTTATATGATTACGATGTGGCCGAAAATATCACTCGCCATGTGATACCAGGTGGCCAACAAACTCTTCGGCAATTTGATCAACATCACCACATGACCTTGCAGCAAAATCCGGACGGCACAAGTTCACAATGGAATTTCAATTTTCTCGGCACACAACAATGGCACATCGATTTAAGTGGTACAACATATAAATATTGGCGAGATAAAAAACAACAAGTGATACGACAATTTAGCGAGATGCCATCACCCGGTGCTCATGGTAGTTGCATGCGAGTGTATGGTTCTTTATATGACGGTTTAATTTATTTCAGACCACAAATATTTGCGACACCGAATCAAGATCTGCATTTCACTCATCGTATCGGTAATTTGGTGCAAGTGTTGGATGCGGCCAATGACAGAGTAACGCAATATGGACTGGATAGCGAAAACGAACGGATATCTAGCACATTATCGACCGCTTCAAATGGTGTGCTGATTAGCCAGCGCGCTACTGAGTTTGATGAATTACGACGACCAACTCGAAATACGGATTCCGGTATGACCGTATGGACTAACTTCGATGCAGGCAGTAATCGCCGCGTGGTAAGCGGTGTATTAACGGCACCTGATGGTCGTCCTATGCCAGCTGGACAACATTGGTATACCTATAATAAAGCGAAACAAGTGTTAATCAATGACGGTGTGATGCAAGGTAATATTATTGACATTGGGAATGAGCAAGGAAGTCGGCTGAGTTTCGGAGTGGATGGTTTACTAAAAGAACAAAATCATAAAGAAGGAGGGCAAAATCGTTCATCAGTGCTCGGTTACGATTTAGATGGATTAACGACAAGCATGATCACGAATAATTATCAACGTGAAGAATATGGATTAGATGGTGAGGGTAGGCGCAAAACATATGTAAAGACAGAAAATGGCAAACAAATTGAAGCGGAAACGGAGATTTATGATGAACCGGGAAATGGTTGGCAAACAAAAGCCATTGTTACAAAAGAAAATCGTACTACCACGACAACTTACACCAATATCTCAAATATTGGCTTACCACTTCATCTCGTTACACAGCGCGATCAACATGGTTACAAAGATGACGTGAGTTTAAGTTATGTTAAATTTGACACGATGCAGCTCAGTAATGTGCAGGTCAAACGCAAGACTCGTAAAGGCCACGGATCAAGTTCATCAGCACAATATCATGATTCTAATGGTTTCATTGTTGCACAACATAATATTGATAATGGTAATGGCGGCAACAAAAGTGTGCTAATGGATTGGACTTACGATGGTGCAGTGCTACTCAAAAAAGAAATTCAACAAATGAAAAATCGTCGTGCATTTTTTCGTGTAACGAAGCTGATCAGAAATTTTCACACAAATGAAAATGATTATTTAGGAAGTTATGAATTAGATATTCCACGTGCAAGTCAACGTTCTATTTTAAATTATAGTAAATGGATGTTGTTAAATAGTTTTCAACATTTACAAGCAATGGGTATACGTGATACCGGTGAACGCAATGAATTATTAGGAATCACATCACAACAAGCAAGAGCATTGAGTGGCTTTAACCATGCGATGGGTCGCATGGCATCGCGACCATTAGGCGGCAAGTTAACAATCGATGAAATGATAGCACCAGCCGGTAAAAGTTTTCCACCGGCAGTACCGGCTTATTATGAAGTGCGGAAAGACGATACATTTATTTCCATTGCAGAGAATCTTTATCACAGCAAAGATTATGCTTTTTTAATTGCGATAACGAATGGCTATACAAGTGCAGATGACGTACCGATTCCCGGTGCTCATTTACGCACACCGCAATTTTATCCCTACAGCAATCAAGCAGGACAATACCGCCCTTATGATGAATTCATGCAGCAAATGATGGCAGCGTTGTATCCTTACGTTAAAATAAAATTAGATGATGATGGTCATTTTTTAGGGGTACTGATTAGTATTATTGTAGTGGCTGCAGTATCTTATTTTAGTGCAGGTGTTCTAGGTCCTGAAATGGTAGGTATTTTGTTGAGCTCGAGCGCGACAGCAGCTGCATCAGCAGCAGGCTCAGCGATAATCGGCGCAACAACTGCAGTCACGGTGACGTTAGCGAGCGCAGCAGAACAAGTGGTGGCTGTTAAAGCAGGTTGGCAAGATCATTTTTCTTTAGCGAGTGCTGTTGAAAATGGTGTTGTAGCAGGTCTGACAGCAGGCATGGGCTCTTACATGAATGGCGGCGCAAAAGTAACAGAACTGACTATGACACAAATAGGCGAAGAAATGACTGTTGCTGGCGGCATCGATGTGACAGCGCAATTAACTGAAATGAAATTAGGTTTACGTCACAAATTTGATTTTGCACAAGTCGGTGCAACGATGTTAGCAAAAGCAATTGCGCTCAAGGCAAATAATGCAATGAATTTACCCGCTCATACATTTAGTACACGCATGATACAAAACGTAACGAGTACGGCTATTCAAGGTGCATTGAGTAAAATAACGGGCGCACCTTTTGACTTGCGCAATACAGCGATACAATTATTTGGCAATGCCGCAGGTCAAGAAATCGGTAAATATGCGAGTGATTATTTTCCACAACCGACACCGGTTGCAGCTACTGAACGAAAGACAAGCAAAACCGCTCGTGTTAGTGAACAAGGTATGTATGGAAATACATCACGCTTATCCAGCACCAATCCATCAACGAGTCATAATCGAACAGGAACAACAGCTGTCGCGAATAATTATAAAGCGGCACAACCCACTTCTGTGGCAACAACATTTAGCTGGGATGATGTTAATCAAACTTTAGCCGAATCACGTGATTTACTGAGTGGCACACCATATGCAGTCGTCGAATCGAATACACTGCTAGTTGGCTATGCGGCGATTCACGATAATGTTGATATGACAATGGGGATGATGTCTAGTGTTCCTGGTGCGAGTAAATTAAACGCTTATTTTAGCTTGAATACACTAACATCTACTTTTTTCAGCAAGCAGGAATTTTCGGAAGAAATTAGCAGCCCAAAAACTTGGATATCATCAATAGCTGATAAAATTTCAGAGCATGCTAAAGAAGTCACACCAAAATACTCGACATTGTATAAAACAAGTTGGAAGAAAGCCTTAGATGCGCATATAACAATGAACAATATGGAACCTACATTGCGTTTTTCAGGAGCAGAAGAATTAATAAAATATAATAATTTAAAATTTCAAGCAACGGAGAATTTTAACTTAGCAGCAAAATATGGCCTATTTTCAAAAGGGGCTCAAATATTGAGATATGCGGCTCCGTTAGCATTTGCTGCAGAAGTTATAGGAGCAGTATATGAAATCGAAACTGCTTGGAGGACAGAAAATAGAACCCGTGTAATTTTCGAGCAAACTAATAAAACTATCTTCGGTGCCGTAGGGGCTTTTGTGGGTGGACTTGCTGGAGCTTTAGAAGAAACAATAATAGCTCCTATTATTTCAACACCAATAGCAATCGCTGGTATAGCAGTTGGCGCAAGCACAGGTAGTGCAATAGGAGTGCGAATGGGTGACAATGAATATGCGCTATATGAAAAAGCCAAACAAAAATATGGGTATTAAAAAATGTTTCACATAATAGAGAAATTTTTCTCTCTTCCATTTCAAGATATTTTAATGATTTTCTTCCTCCTAGATTTAATTATTGGCACAATAAGTATACTCACAATTTTCCCTCTAATTTTTAATTTAATAATTATTCCTAAAATAGAAAAAAAAATTAAAGCAAAGTTAGAATACAGAAATATAGTTTATAACTTTCAACCAATTGTCTTGGGGAAATATTTTGAAATTATGTTTTACATTATAATCAAGCACGTGGCTTTTAAATTAGGGTTTAACCCAGACCAAATAAAATTTGGGCAGCGCTTTGCACTACAATTAGTTAATTATGATGTAAGGCAAGTATCATGGTTTGAGTTATTTATGTGTTATCTAGCATTTGCTAATTTAATACAACTGTTTTCGTTTGGAATGTATGCATATTTTGTGCGCTAAACTTATTATTGATGTACTTCTTAATTTAAGTAGTCGCCCCTGAAAAACCCCTCACATAGCCAGCGATGGTGAAGGTAATAGCCCCATGATTTTTCTCAGATTAAATGCGCAACCTGTTAAAACGGCGTTAATCATATCACCTGTTTTTCCAAGCAAATAATTTCTTGTACCAAAAGGAGATACTTGACCCTGGTTTGGGTTGACTGAAACACCGATCTGGCTATCGAAAGACATTATCTTAAATCAGATCACTGAAAATAAATCTCTATCTCACGTCAAAAATTACCAAGATTATGTCGAAGAAAAAAATTTTGATGAAATTGATATATTTCGTAGCACGAAAATAACAGCACCGATTTTTGGTTCTGAAATTTTCAAGGAAAAAATATTATCAAGAGTTGATATAATAACAAAAGAAGCCTCTGCTCCAGATTTTAAACGTGCAACAACCACACCGCCGATTGATTGTATTATCGAGTCGACTTGTGAATTTTACATGATTGGTCAGGATATGCTGATGAACACCAAGCGCAACACACTTAACTGGCCCAGACTCGTTTGTATATATATTTGCAGAAAATATTTTGGTTACAGCCTGCGTGCAATTTCAGATTCATTTAGATCAAAGTGCCTCACGACTATCAGCACATCGATTAGAAAATGCGAGCTACGCTTACAGCAGACACCGAAATTACTTAGCGAAGTTAATCACATCCATGATTTAATTAGAACGAAAATTCTTAAAACAGATTTTCTTTTATATTCGTATGAAAAACAAAATATCAGATAATTTCTTGTACCAAAAGGAGATACTTGACCCTGGTTGTTTGAAAAACAAAATATCAGATAATTTCTTGTACCAAAAGGAGATACTTGACCCTGGTTGTCTGTACCAAAAGGAGATACTTGACCCTGGTTGTTTCTGGTTGTTTGACCCTGGTTGTTGTAGGACATGTTGAGTCTTTATCAATAAGCATGAGATAAGATGAAATGCGACAACCAGGAAAGGCTTTGGATAATACATGCTTTTGAAACGCAACATCAAACACATATGGCTTCCAATCGCTTCTAATTGCTATAGGCTTCCTTGCAGTAAAAAAAGGAAGCTTATCTTCGTGATAAATAGACTTAGACTTTACTTCTATTAATGTTAAATGATCACCTTCTTTAATTAAAATGTCTGTTCGTATAAACAAATTTTCATAAAGAATTGCTGCCTCAAAAATTATTACGCTATCCTGCTCTAATAATTTATTAGTTTCAGTAATTGCGTGCTCATCATTTAATGATTTGATGTTTACGCCTTGCGGGTAGTAAGCTTTCGCTAGCTCTGCAACTTGAAATCCACTTTCTGCCAAGGCTTGCAAAAATGCATCATCATTTTTTAAGTTTGAATATTCTGGCTTACCGCAATAATAAAGTTTTGTAGGGCATTCCATAGCCAATTGAAATTTTGATTTAGTTAAATATCGGCGCGTCATAATTCAATGCCTAGGCTATTTAGTATTAATTTTCTATTATCGCATTCCAGGTCAAAATATTAAAATTGTCCATATTTGGCGGTTTGAACGCGTGCTAATTTGGCACATGTTGAATTCTTGCTCAATTTAATTTCAAAAATCGAGCATTTTAGTTCCCAAAGAACCGACCTTAAAGGTGTCGAATTCGACACCTTTAATTCCCTCGAATTCAGAGGAATTAGCGAATAGAACTAACCGGTGACAACCTGTCACCAGTTGAAATTAAATAAATATTCGCAGCTAAACCCCCACAGAATAAACAGCCATTGTATCCATCTAAGTGCATGCTATAATATCAACAGGCACTAAAAACATAACATTTTTAATTTTTTGTTAATAATCAATTGTATATAAGTATTTATACTTATTTTAATGTAATATTTATTATATATTATTTATTACATGGGCATGACACATGAAATCAGCAAGCGACAGCATCCTACGGCGTATTCGTGCTAAGCGGCACGGATGGGTCTTTACGCCTAAAGATTTCATTGATCTCGCCACCCGCAACACAGTTGGCATCACTCTTCACCGCCTTGTCAAAAAAGGTCTTATTCGCAAACTAGGCCATGGACTATATGACTTTCCAGCAAAGCACCCTAAACTAGGTACGCTTGCTGCAACACCAGATGCCATTGCAAATGCAATAGCTGCACGATCAGGAGATGTCATTCAACCTAGCGGTGCTCAGCTAGCAAACCAATTAGGATTCGACACTCAGGTGCCCGCAAAACCATCCTACATCACCTCTGGAAATTCAACGCGAAAAAAAATTGCGAACTATCCCATCACACTAAGCCATTCTAAATTTTTAAACAAAACCTCATTAAACATCAATGTCATCAAAGTTATTAACGCACTACATCACTTAGGTAAAAATAATATTAGCGATGACACAATTACGAAATGCAAAAAAATTCTATCAAAAAAAGATAAATCACAACTTAAAAAAAACCTAGCTCAATTACCTGACTGGATGATTCAATTTATATTAAAAATAATAGGAAACTAACATGCAAGAATTGCTTAAAGCTACCAGAGAAGAGCGCGCCAAATATTTTCATGAAGCAACTGCCCGCTCTGAAAATATTAAAAATGTCATCATCATTGAAAAAGATTTTTGGGTATGCTGGGTACTCGATCAAATTTTCTCAAATCCAACACTATCACCACATGTTACTTTTAAAGGCGGCACTTCGCTTTCAAAATGCTATAACTTTATTGATCGTTTCTCTGAGGATATTGACTTAACTTTATCAAAACAATACATAGACATTACCGCTGATAACGACCCCGCTACCGCTAAGAGCACCAATCAACGCGGCAATCGATTAGAAGCACTTACTAAAAAAGTCAAAGACAAGATAACCAACAATGTTAAACCACTACTGACAGAAGAATTCAGAAAAAATATTGCGACTTATTTTGATGATACAGACTGGCAATTAGAAACTGACGAAGAAGATGAGCAAAGTCTCATATTTCACTATCCAACTTGCTTTGAAAAGAGATCAGATGGATATATCCAATCATCTATCAAATTAGAATTTGGAGCACGTGGTGATATTAATCCTTACGAAACAAAATCAGTGAGCACTTACGCTCAACAACTCTTACCAGAATTATTTGATTCGCCAACAGAGATAAAAGTCACTGCTCTGACCGCTAAACGCACCTATTGGGAAAAGATAACACTGCTTCACGCTGAATATCATCGTGATCCCAAAAAGCCACTTCCAGGCCGACTGTTTCGCCACTATTATGACATTGTGATGCTAGATAAAAACAATTTAACTCATGCTGCCCTGCAAGATACTGCTCTACTAAACGATGTCGTGCGCAACAAAGTCATATATTTCCCATCCAAATGGGCAAATTATGACGAAGCCAATATTGGAACATTACGAATATATCCCAATGAAGCATTCATCGAACAATTAAAACAAGATCATAGAAATATGACCGAGATGTTTTTTGGCAATGGGCCTGATTTTAACGATACGCTATCAGCAATACAGAATATTGAACGAGTGATAAACAATAAGTAACGAGAAGAGCAATCTGACCCAATATCAATTTGAACTATTCGAAATTTCCTAATAGTTCAAATTTGCACAACTCGATAGCGAGCTAATATAATTTCCATCCATCAAGTTGGCATGAGTCGGTGACAAAACGTCACCGACTGAACATCCTCATAAGTCTCAGCCTGAAGAATTGAACCGGTTACATTTTGTAACCGATTGGATACCTATAGCCCTATTCCATATTCTAGAATTTGGAATGCTGTAAATTGTCCATATTTGGCGATGAGCAAGTAACGGCTTTGAGGTGGTTACAAAATGTAACCGACTGCAATCCACTTAACCTAATCGGTGACAAGTTGTCACCAGTTTACATTTAATTAACGACCATCAAATCTATTCGCAATTCGCGAATCACGAATGTAAAATGTTCGTTGTTCGCGAACAGCGAACAGCGAACAGCGAACAGCGAACAGCGAACAGCGAACAGCGAACAGCGAACACTATGGGACGCGGGTTCGATTGATTTTCAAGTACCAAATTTTCTGGGGTACAAGTCGGGGTATTGAATACTCCATAAAAAACAAATATCTCTAACAATCAAAACACTAACTAAAGAAATAAATCCCCGCCGCCTCATGAAATTCGCAGAAGAGCGTTACAATGAATATCATGAGAGATGATTCAATTACGAAAAATTGAATCCTAAAAATACCTCTTTAGCAGTAGTTTTTGACAATTTCATGAAAATTATTTTCTAAAACCCAGAAAAAGACTGTTAATCACTGCTACAGCAGTAATTTAAATGAATTTATCATAAAATAATGTCTACAAGGCTGTTTTTTTATCATTTTTACTGCTATAACAGTAATATACTCTTGATTTCTGGTGTCATATGTCCCAAGGTGAGATTGCAAAGATAGTGCAATATTATCGCAAGCAAAGCGGGCTTTCGCAGCAAGCGCTAGCCAAACTAGCTGGTGTAGGCAAAACCGTTATTTTCGATATTGAAAAAGGCAAGGAAACGGTGCAACTAAACACACTACTAAAGGTATTAGATGTTTTAAATATCCGAATGAAATTTGAAACACCTTTTGCACAAGCAACGGAGAATAATTCATGAGAAAAGCCCACGTGCAAGTCAATGGTGTTGAAGCAGGAATATTGGAGGAATTAGAGAATCAAAAATATAAATTTACTTACAACAGTGACTATCACGGTGCGCCTGTTTCTCTCACCATGCCTTTAACCAACAAGATTTATGAATTTGACAGATTCCCCCCTTTTTTTGAAGGCTTATTACCAGAAGGCACCCTGCTTGAAGCTCTATTACGTAAATATAAGCTGGATAGAAACGACTACTTTGGACAATTAATGAAAGTTGGTCAAGACGTCGTCGGCGCAGTTACTATCGAGGGATTAGAATGAAGCGCTGCCCTATTACTTACGAAATCATCAGTGACCAAGAAAACTATTCACAACGGGGATTACGATTGCTGTCCCCCCAATTAAAAAATCTTAGCCCATTGGCGCTCAGTGCTGATGAACAACGTAAAGAAGCAATAACTCGAGTAGGAAAAATGTCTATTCAAGGTGTACAAACAAAATTAAGTGCACAATTAAAAATTAAAGAACAACGCTTTGAAATAGTTGATCAAAATGGTCACTATATTTTAAAGCCGCAAAGTGAATCATATCCTGAGTTGCCAGAAAATGAAGCCATCACTATGTCATTAGCAGCAACTATCGGTCTCGAGGTACCTATTCATGGCTTAGTGTATTCTAAAGAAAATAGCATGACGTATTTCATTAAACGATTTGATCGAGTAGGACATAATAAAAAATTAGCGCTAGAAGATTTTGCACAACTTTTGGGTGAAGATCGTCATACAAAATATAATAGTTCAATGGAAAAAGTGATTACTGTCATTGAAAAGTTTTGTACGTTTCCAAAAATTGAGTTTGTGAAATTATTCAAATTGACGTTATTTAATTTCCTCGTCGGCAATGAAGATATGCATTTAAAAAATTTTTCTCTTATCACTCAGGATAAAAAAATTACTCTGTCACCAGCATATGATTTACTTAATTCAACCATCGCTCAAAAGTATTCCAAAGAAGAAATAGCGTTGCCTTTAAGAGGCAGAAAAAACAATTTAACAAAACGTGATTTTTTCGAATATTTTGCAATTGAGAAATTAAGATTAAACCAAAATGTTATTACGGGAGTAACACAAGAAATCCAACAAGCAATACCTAGATGGAGAGAATTGATTGACGTCAGTTTTTTATCTCAACAGATGCAAGAAAAATATCTCTATTTGTTAGAAGAAAGATGTAAACGATTAGAACTGTAGTTTGTATAAATTTCAAGAACACTATGAGCTATAGTTGCATACAACGTTATAATTTTTACAACGTGCATTTTCTTTTCCTATTTTTTGAGGTAATATGCCAACTAACAAAAATTGGATCACTCAGCGCAATTACAAAAATAATGTTGCACTGCACATATTTCCGAGGCACCACATCATGATTCATCAGGTATTTGGCATATTATTTTTACTTTTGTTAAGCATATCTGCATCAGCAAAAAATTCTCACGAATTTGCCACTGAAAATTATTTTCAGTCCATCAAAAATAATCCGCAAAAATTAATGGCATTTTTAGAAAACATGCCTAAAGGTGCTGACTTACATAACCATCCCAGTGGTGCAAGTATGGCAGAAAAGATGATCGGTTATGCAAAAGGCGATGGATTATGTATCAACCCAAAAACATATGCCGTGGATGTCAATCCTGCTTGTTCAGTAGAGTACCTTTTAGATAACGTGTCACAACATCCTGAATTATACAATGCCATCATCGATGCATGGTCCATGCGAAATTTTTATCCACGACAAGAAACGAGTCATGATCATTTCTTTGCTGCGTTTGCAAAATTTTCTTCTATCACACGAGAGCATAGTGGACAAATATTAAGTGAAGTCGTTGAACGGGCAGGTGAACAAAATGAATCTTACTTAGAACTGATGATTACGGCAGACAATAATGCTTCAGGCATGCTTGGTAAAAAACTAGGATGGAATGCTGACTTCATGCAAATGCGAGAAAAATTATTAAGCAATGATTTGGGCGTGATTGTTAAAGAAATGAATAGAAAAATTTCAAATGATGAAACCGTATTAAATTCTTTAATGCATTGCGACACTCCTCAAGCAAAAGTAGGTTGTCATGTTAAAGTGAGATATCTTTATCAAGTCTTGCGCGAACAACCACCCGAACAAATCTTCGCACAATTACTGGCGGGTTTTGAAATTGCAAGTAAAGATAAGCGCGTTCTTGGCATCAACTTGGTGCAGCCTGAAGATGGGCCGATATCGATGCGTGATTATGAATTGCAAATGCATATGATACAGTTTCTTCATCACTTATATCCTAACGTCAATATTAGCTTGCACGCTGGCGAATTAATTCCTGGTTTAGTAACACCCGATGGTTTACGTTTCCATATCCGTGATGCAGTTGAAATTGCCAAAGCGAAACGTATTGGTCATGGTATCGATATTAATCATGAAGATAATTATCAGCAAGCACTCGATGTCATGGCAAAAAAACATATTTTGGTAGAAATTAATTTATCGAGTAATGCAGCCATCTTGGGTGTAGCAGGAGACAATCATCCTATATTGCTCTATACCACTCGTCACTGAACGTGCGAAAGTTGATGCAATAAAATGGAAAATATAGTAAAACGCTGGCATGGAAAAGCTATTGACGACAAAGGAACGCGAGAAATTAATTACACGCCACCGTAAAGAGCGTGACAAACGTATTTGTGATCGAATAAAAGCAGTTCTGTTATTTGATGATGATTATAGCTACGCTGAAATAGCGCGTATCTTGTTATTGGATGACGAAACGATTCGTCGACATGTTGATGATTACCAGCGAAAGAAAAAGCTATCTACAGCCAATGGCGGCAGCGATAGCAAACTGACTGACAATGAAAAAAGCGCGTTAACCGACCATTTAGGAAATGTCACGTACCTCTATGTAAAAGATATTTGCCAGCATGTATGGCAAACATATGGCAAGAAGTTCAGTGTCAGCGGTATGACAAAATGGTTGCACGCGCATGAATTCTGTTACAAGAAGCCGCACGCAGTGCCAGCAAAAGCAGACCGAGATAAACAAAAACAGTTTATTGCACATTATAATCGTTTGAAGAAAAAAGCAGGAAAAAATGAGCCTATTTATTTTGCTGACAGCGTTCACCCGCAACACCAAACGCAATTAGTCTATGGTTGGATTTTAAAAGGCGTACGAAAAGAAATCCCGATGACAGCCTGTCAGCAGCGCTTAAATTTTATAGGTGGTATTTGTTTAAATGGCCATCGGTTCAGTTATCGCCAAGTTGACAAGGTTGATGCAGAAAATATTTGCGATTTTCTTTGGCAATTACGCAAAACGAATCCTGGAAGATATAAAATTCATGTGATTTGGGATAATGCGCGATATCATCGAAACGATGAAGTACAGGAATTTGCAAAAGAGCTTGGCATTAAATTGCATTATCTGCCGCCATACTCGCCAAACTTGAATCCAGTTGAGCGGATGTGGAAACTTATGCACGAACATGTTCGGTATAATCAGTACCATGCGAAATTTTCTGAGTTTACTGAAGCAACGTTAGGATTTTTTAAGAGTATTGGCAAGAAGAAAACAATTTTACGCGAAAGAATTACAGACAATTTTCAAATTATGCATTCGCCATTGTTCGCATCTTGAAGTGTAATGGGTATATATGCGCAATAATATTCCTGTGGCCTTATCAACGGATGATGAAGGTGTTCTACGAAGCAATCTGACGCAACAATATCAAAAAGCCATCATGACTTATCAATTTTCCTATTCAACAGTAAAAAATTTGGTAAGGAACACATTAGAATATAGTTTTTTACCAGGAAAAAGTTTATGGCTTGATCATGATCAAGCTCATATTGTCCGTGCATGCAAAAACGATATCTTATCAACAAAACCGATTGCAACAACATGTGAAAATTTTTTAAATGCAAATGAGAAAGCGGATGCGCAATGGCAACTTGAAGAGCAATTTAATCAATTTGAAAAAATTTACTCTTTACAACCCAAAACCACTCACTAATTTTTGTTGCCTATATCCCGCCAACACCAAAGGATTTCTATCAAGCAGCTGAGTAACTTTTTCTGTTGGCCCATTAGATGGCGTGTAAGCATGACCGCCAGATAATTGCTGCGGCACACCCGTTGTGCGCGGTAAGCTAAGTGCTTTGCCTTGCAGACTGCGTACAGCAAGGTATGCAAAAATTTGTGCTTCTAACGCTTTGCTATTCCACTTAGCTTCATCTGCAGTAAGAATTTCTACTTCACTGCCAATTTTTTTATGCAAGCGATGTTTTAATTCACCAAGTATCGTTTTATTATTCCAGCCACCACCTGCTAATATCAAACATCGTGGTAATTCTCCTGTAGAAAATTGTAGGCTATTAACAATGGTATCCGCCGTAAATGCTTCTAATGTTGCACAGGCATCTTCCAGCGACAGTGAATCAAGCATTGATATCAACGCCATATCACCGATATCAAGTGATTTGGGCGGCTGCATTGCAAAATAATTTTTACCCTCTTTGATAATTGATGTTGCATATAAACTTTCTAAAATTTTTTCATCAACTTTTCCTTGTGCACCATAGCGACCATCAGCATCCATGTTTTCTTTATTGTTAGTGCGTTGTCTGACGAGTTTATCAATCAAACCATTTCCAGGACCCGTATCAAATGCAAGTAAATCTGCTTCTTCTTCGCTAGGAATGAAAGTAATATTTGCAATGCCACCACAGTTAACAACGGCAACAGGAATTTTATTGTCTCTTCTCGCTAACGCATAATGAAATAAAGGTGCAAAAGGCGCACCTTGTCCACCTGCTGCAACATCGCAACGACGGAAATCATTGACCACGGTAATGCCAACTTGATTCGCCAACTCTTGTCCATTGCCAACGATGATAGAGGTTTTAATGGAGGGACGATGAAACATTGTTTGTCCGTGATAACCGACAACATCAATTTGATAAGCATCTTGCCCTGTTTCTTTTAATAATTGTGTGACAACTTTTCCATGAAGATAAGTAGAATGCTGTATCACTTCATCTAATGTAATAGGTTGATGACCATATTCACTGCCATGAAGATAAGCAGATAATTCAGCTATTTTACCGCTAACATTTATCTCCATCATTTTAGCTTCATTGACTAAATAATCTTTAAGTGCTTGTGAATAATTAGAGGCAGCTGCTTCAACATCACCGGCGCATGTTCTAATCGTATATTCTGCAGCTTTCAATAATATTTTGAATTGATCATCATATGAAATGGAAGTGTGCCCTACTTCTTTAATCGTTTCCGCACCATCCGTTTCAAGTAAGGCAGCATCGATGCCATCCATTGAAGTCCCGCTCATCAATCCTATACTTCTTAGCATTATGTAAAAATCCTCTTTTTATTTACTTCAGTACTGTCCAAATTTGCGGATCTTCTGTGCCAAGATCAAACACTGAAATACCACGCAGCTGATATTTTTTTGCTAATTCATATTTTGCTTTAAAAGATAATGCATCTTCAGCAAAGATATATTCGCTTAACCAATTGTGTTCAAAGACCGTGGCATTGAGTTGACGTTTTTCATCCCACTGTAACGTAACATGGTATTTTTGCAGTAAAGCATTCATTTTTTCATAACTGATGCCAACGGAATTCACCGCGACTCTTCCTGTCACATCATCGGTACCGGTAAACCAATAAGTCGAATAAGCCGGAATGCCGAGTGAAATTTTTTCAGCTGGAATAAATTGCAAAGCGGTTTTGATCGATGCTTCCACCCACAATATACTAGCCGTAGGTCCAGGCGTCGTAGCACCACCATGTTGGTTGTAAGCCATGACAGTGACAAAATCGCCTATTTCGCCCAGTTTTTTGAGATCATAAGCACCTTCCCAATTGACGTAGATTTTTTTCAGGAAATCAGACGCTTGCGGGCTTTCTGCGACCAAGGGTGCAACTGCAAAACTCACGACCAACTTATTTTTATGCAATATGTCTGCTGCGAGTTGATAAAAACGCGTCAGTGCCTCTCTGTCAGTGACAGGAATCATTTCATAATCAAACTGCACACCATAGCAATGTTGTTTTTTACAAGCAGCAACGATGGTTTGCACGGCTTTTTCTTGTGCGACTTTATTCGCAAAAAAACGATGCGCGATATCCTTGCTAAAAGCAGGATTGGTGATGAGCAACATTAATTTCATACCATGTTGCGTAACAAAATCCGCTATCTCTTGATTGACCGCACCCCATACATTGCCATCCTCATCAACCTGATAAGCTTGTGATATTAATATATTAATTGCTTTAAAATGGTTATTGAGACTCATCTCTGCTTGTTTAGCCGCTGCCATCCGCGCCAACGTATCATTACGCAACACGTAGAATATATTTTCAAAGGCGACACTCACCGTGCACACCAAAAGCATCAGCAGCGTTAGTATTATTTTTACGCTATATTTCATCTCAGCACCGCGCGTTATGAGTAACATTGCCATACTACAACAACTCTCAAACCACTCCAAATGAATACCGCACTGCTGAGGCTTCCTCTCGATGCTGATAACAGCCTAATAAACTGTCTGCTTTGTCTTTGACTGCCGAGTGCCAAAAACCATGACGCAACGAAACATCACAACTATTTTTCATGTATTCATCAAATGCCGTTTGTGTCGTTGGATTATCGCCTATATCATTTTCCTGCTCAAAAAATAATTCCGCAAACCGGCTATGTATGGAAATGCAATTATGTGGCTTAAGTTTTTCATCCGTTCCTGATCGATAGTAGCCCATGAGTGCATAACAACTTGCTCGATTTTCTTTGCATACGCGACTGACATTCGCTAAATATTTTTCACGATTATATTTATCCGTGAAAGGCCTTATCAAAATTTCCAGTGGATAATTTTTTCTTACTGCTGCAACCTGAGCCCATTTATTATTTTCATAATGCATAGACGTGAATTTACCCGCATAAACATCGATGAACGCTGGTTGATAACCTGCTAATCGCGTATCGGGAATGGTTCTCACTTTGCTCAGCATCGTAATAGTAGAAGCTGCGCTATAACTTAAATCGCCTTCCGGAACAGAAGCACCGTTAGAACTGATACAAGTAGAATAAATATGACCAGGATAAAGATATCCCTTGTAACCTCGCTGTCGCAAATTGGATGCTTCCTGATAGTCAATGGCAATGGATGGCGACATAAAAGTTGCTATTGAATTCGGATATTGCTTCAATTGATCACTCACCATTGCCGTCAGTGTCTCAGCGGTTTCTCCTTTCACATTGGTAAAAACAATATGCATCGCCCGTTGGTGTTTATTTTCCTTGAGAGGGTAATGGTTGGTTTCACATGACAAGGTTGAAAATTTTTTACTGACTCGCTTCGAAAAAAAATAAATCGTTTTCTGCGAAAAATAGTCTCTTCGCTTAAAAAAATGTCGCTGATGATGTGGTGACCTAAACATAACCTACTCCTCCCCAAAAATGATCAAAAAAAAACCCCGTACCTCTGGTTTAAGGTACGGGGTCTTTTAACTGCATCTTAGTTTAAGACATAGGTCCGCACCTCGAGGTGGTAAGTAGCACCGCCACGATAAGAATGGTTGCTGGGACAAATATGTTTTTTACTAATGACATTGTTTTCTCTGCAATTTATTTTATAAAATTTATAACCAATGATCATAGTAACAAAGAAAGCTTATGGTTTTATTAACTGCTCTTATTTAACGAAGCAATATCAATCACAAATCGATAACGCACATCACCCTTCACCATGCGATCATACGCTTCATTAATTTTGTTAATGGGAATTAATTCAATCTCGGCTGCAATATTATGTTGACTGCAAAAATCCAGCATTTCTTGCGTTTCTTTGATGCCACCAATTAATGATCCAGCCAGATTACGACGCTCGACTATCAGTGGAAAAGGATGACAACTCATTGGCTTTTCAGGAACGCCAATTAATACCATGGTGCCATCTAAATTCAGTAATCCCAAATAATTAGTGAGATCCGTGTTACCAGCCGCGGTATTAATAATCAATTTAAATTGTTTGGCATAATCCGCAAAGACATTACCTTGCAAGGTATTAATAAAATGTTTTGCACCCAAGCGTAATGCATCGGCTTTTTTGCCATCTGAGGTACTGAGCACCGTCACTTCTGCACCCATGGCGGCTGCAATTTGCACTGCCATGTGGCCCAAGCCACCCAAACCAACAACCGCAATTTTATCGCCTGATTTTATTTGCCAATGACGTAGCGGTGAATAAGTGGTGATGCCAGCACACAATAACGGCGCGGCTTTTGCCAATGGAATATTCGCAGGGATGGTCAACACATAATTTTCATCCACCACAATACGTGTCGAATAACCGCCATAAGTAGGTGTTTTACCGTCTTTTTCATAACTATTGTAAGTTTGATTCATGCCTTTGACGCAGAATTGTTCTAATCCTTTTTGACAAGGTTCACACTGTCGACAAGAATCAACAAAACAACCGACGCCCACTTTATCACCGACTTTGTAACGCGTCACTGCATCACCAATGCGCGTTACAGTGCCAACAATTTCGTGACCTGGCACCATGGGAAAGCGTGAGCCGCCCCATTCATCACGCGCTTGATGCACATCGGAATGACACACGCCGCAATAGTCGATTGCGATTTCAACATCGTGCTTGCCAGGTTCCCGTCGCTCAATCTCATAAGGACCAAGTGCTGCTTTTGCTTGCTTTGCTGCATATGCTTTCACTTTCGTCATTGTCTTTCTCCTTACATTTTCTCAGTAGACATAAGCCTTATATCCACTGAGAAATATCATTTGCCTTAAGTGAGTAGTCGTTTAGTAATAAGGACGGATTATTACTTTTGTGCCAATGTTGGCAAAATTGTAACGCAACCATTCCGCATCACCCACTTCCATGCGGACACAACCATGACTAAAGTTTCCTTCACCCACTTCATTTGGAGGTACGCCGTGCAATGCCTGACCATTATTAAAATACATGCAGTAAGGCATGGGTGCACCGCCGCGTGGCATGGGGAATATGTGTGATTTGCAATCTGGACTACCCAATGAATAAATGTGAAACGTGCCAACACGTGTGTGACATGCACGCCCCAAATCGGGACACCAATCAGAACCGGCCGATGCCACACCAGCTTTCACTAACTCACCATTTTCATAAGCACCCCAGGTATGTACTCGCGGATCAACCAGCACAGTTTTTCCATTCGCTGCAATGTGCTGCGGAATGCGCATTGAGTAGTCAGGCAGTGCGGGTGAATTTTGCAAATAACTAGATCCGTAACGCGATGACATTTGATCGTCTGATGTATCCACGGAAGCACAAGAACAAAGCGCGATGGAGATAAATGAAAGCACAAACAACCGAAGACGCGATTCAACTTGTCGCATGTCAACACTCCTTTTTATTTTTTATACATCTCTATTTTAGCTGGAAAGCACAGTGACTATATTAATGCTGAATTATTAAGTAGTTATTTGCTGGTATAACGCATAAGATATTGATTGATGGTAAAGAAGCAGCCGAGATCACCTCACCATGCAAAACAGCATGAAAATGCGATTCATCCGCAATAGTTTTTGGCTATCGGTGCTATTGCACATTCTTTTATTTTTAAGTTTTACCACCGTTATTTTTTTAGCACCCGCTGAAAATCAAAAAGCACCGACGCACTATGTGCCGGCTTTCGTTTACAAAGGCGCCATCACGCCTTCTGCACAAAGCAAACCACGTGCTGCAACAAAAATGGCAGCAAGCGCAGAACGTGAACAACCGAGTGGCATTAGCGCAACCCCTTCTGCGCAAACAGCGGCACTCACCGCAAACACTGAGTCGATTAATAAATCCACCGTCAGTAAAAAAAATCCCTCGTTACAAAAATCGATATTGTCTGCGACACAAGATGTTCTGCAAGAAGAACAACGTCGGGTCTTGCATGTCACCGAAAATGTTGATCCGATTTATTTAGTGGGTGATGAAAATCAAGTTGCCGATCCGCTCATTAAATTAATGGGGCAAGCACTGTCTGCTCATTTTGACTATCCAAAAGTGGAAGGTGAGCTGGGTATTAAAGGAAGAGTCATTGTGGATTTAACATTACATCCTGAAGGTTATTTTTCAAATGTCCAAATTTTAAAATCGAGTGACAATCAAAGTCTTGATGCTGCTGCTTTATATGCGATTAATGCTGCACCGAAAGTAATGGGCGCAGATAGATTTATTTCTGAGCCTAAACATTTTGTGATTGGGTTTTTGTTTCGCTAATTATTTTTGTCACCAGCAGAGAAATGCTACCTCTGTCATCCTCAGTACACACTGTCATCCCCGCGAAGGCGGGGATGACAGTGTGTACTGAGGATGACATGAAAAATTATTTCGCAGTCGAACAATATTCTGTAATAACCTTCAAAAATGCTTCCCCATATTTTTGTAATTTTCGCTCGCCCACACCTGAAATCGTGGCAAATTCAGCGAGATTTTTTGGTAACTGCTGATGCATCTCAATCAAACTACTGTCATGAAAAATAACATACGGTGGCACACCTTGTTCACGCGCAAGGGTGAGACGCTTATCTTTTAATGCTTGCCATAGTGCATCATGCACCACTGCGATCGATTTTTGTTTTGCTTCTCGTTTGCTGGTGAGAGATTTTTTTTTCTTCGTCATCTCAACATCTTTACGCAAAGCAATGGTGCATTCACCGCGCAATAAAGGAAAACTTTTTTCTGTCAAACGCAGACTACCAAAACCTGCCATATCGATTGTTAATAAATTGGCCGCAATGAGTTGTCGATAAATGCTCTGCCATTCCAAACTGGAATGTGCCTGACCGATACCAAATGTAGACACTTTATCATGACTAAAACGCTGCATTTGCGGCGTCATTTTACCAAGCAGTACATCAATTAAATGTTTCGCTCCAAAACGCTGGCCGGTGCGATAAACGCAGGACAATGCCATTTGTGCAGCAATTTTTCCATCCCAGGTCAACACCGGTTGTTGGCAATTATCACAGTGCTGACAAGAAGTGGCGGCATACGTCTCGCCAAAATAATGTAACAATACTTGACGCCGACACAGCGTCGTTTCACAAAATCCGAGTAACGCTTCCAGTTTACGTCGCTCTAAACGTTTATGCTGCTCATCGGCGCTTGAGGTATCCAACATTTGTCGCAACGTGATGACATCGGATAAGCCATAAGAAAGCCAAGCATTTGCCGCCAAACCATCGCGACCAGAACGCCCGGTTTCTTGGTAATAGCCTTCCATGCTTTTCGGCAAATCAAGATGCGCCACAAAACGTACGTTGGGTTTATCAATGCCCATACCAAAAGCAACGGTTGCAACCATGATGACACCTTCTTCACGAATAAAACGTCGTTGATTTTTTTCTCGGACCGCATTGCTTAAACCAGCATGATAAGGCAGCGCATCCCATCCTTTATCTTTCAACCAATCCGCCGTTTGCTCCACGCGTTTACGCGAAAGACAGTAGACAATGCCAGCATCGCCACGATGTTCCGCTGTCAAAAATTGATGTAATTGTTCACGCGCCTGATATTTTTGCACAACACGATAACAAATATTGGGTCGGTCAAAACTCGAAATAAATTGTCGCGCATTTGTTAAATTTAACCGCGTCATGATTTCTCGCTGCGTCGGCGCATCCGCCGTCGCGGTTAACGCCATGCGCGGTACATGAGGAAAACGCTCATGCAATATGCTGAGTTCAATGTAATCAGGACGAAAATCATGACCCCATTGCGATACGCAATGCGCTTCATCAATGGCAAACAAAGCGATGGGAACACGCGCTAACAATTCAAGGAAACGCGGCATGAGCAACCGTTCAGGCGCCACATAGAGTAAATCTAATTGTTGGTTCAACAAGGCTTTTTCCACACTTGAGGCTTCGCTAGTCGTAAGACTAGAATTCAACAAAGCCGCCTTAATGCCCAATTGCAACAAGGCATCGACTTGATCTTGCATCAAGGCAATGAGCGGTGAAATCACCACCCCCACGCCATTTCTAACCATCGCTGGAATTTGATAGCAAAGTGATTTACCACCGCCTGTTGGCATTAATACCAAAGCATCTTGACCTTGTATGAGATGCGCAATCACATCAGCCTGATTGCCACGAAATTCGTTATAGCCAAACACCGTGCGTAAAATAGTTTGTGCGTCTTGCAGCATAAATTAAAATCCAAATACACAGTTAACGATGAGTTGCGTTTTGGTTGTATTCCTAACCGTTAAAAATCCTACCGGATCGGAAAAAGAGCCTTGTATTTGCTGTTCTGTTTTTAAAAACAGTGGCAAGGGTGCATTCAAGCGTTGGCCGAGTAGCGGCCAGGTAACAACGCTGTCTGTTTGCAGATTATTTTCATAGCAAAAAATTATTTTGTGCGCACCAAATGCAAAATTTGCGACGATGATTTCATCGGGATTCAGATAAATATTTTGGAAAGGCACGAATAATAGCCCTTCTCTTGCAGAAACCGTTGCCGTAAAAACCAAGGGAATAAAAGTGAATGCGAGCACCATATTGAACCTTAAATATCGCATAAGAATTTTCCTTAAATGTGGGATATGTAATGGGTAAACGGAATGAGAGTGCAGTCGTTTTGTTAAGATTTTTTATCTAACGAATCTCAAACTATTTCGCATCCGCTGTCAACTAAAAACACGCTCTCCACGTGAAAAAAATGGTCTCGCCATTGCCCAAAACCACCCGCCATTTTCTCTTGCATTTAGTTGTGATAAGCCTCTGTCAACTCATTTAATTTGTGTTAAGATACATCGTCTCTTAGGCGTTGAACGCGTGAGAAAACAAAAAATTTACTTGGGATTTACCTGATTTTCAATCCCAAATTATATGAACTTTCAGGAGGAACTTGATGATGAAAAAAATATTAGGATTAGGAGCTGCAACATTGTTGCTCGCCACTTCCTTAGCTTTCGCTACCGAAAATGATGCTGCAAACGATGCCAATGATGCTGCCTCAGCACCCAACCAAGCAATGCAACTGAGCGATGCCAGCCAGCCAAGCACGGAAGGAACGGACAGCAGCAACATGAATCAAATGCAAGATCAAAGCAAAAGTGCGACCACGCAAATGGGCGAGAAACACAAAGCTAAAAAGCATCACAAAGCCCGTAAGCATCACAAGAAGCACAAAAAAGCTGAGACCAAATCGGAAACCATGCCAGAAGATCAATCCGCTCAGCCAGCTACCCAACCCGCTCAATAACGAGTGCAATGATGTCATCCCCGCGAAGGCGGGGATTCCAACCTGAATGTATCTCAAGCGCTTATTTATTATTGTTACCACGAATACGCTCTCTAAATTCTTTTTTTCTGAGTAAAAAATAATTGTCCAGGCGCAATCTCAAGCACTTCCGGCAACACTGCTAGCACTTGCTGCTGCCGTTGTAACACTTTTTGCGGATCTACCGTTTTAGGCGCTTCGTATTCTTGCACGTAGACGGCATCTTCCTCGATATCAATGGCGAAAGCATATTCTGGTAAGTCGGCATCATAGACACGATAAGAAGTCGCGCCCCTGCGTTTTGCTTGACGTTTGTAATGTTTTAAATTTTTACGCAAGCGATTCACAAACATTTGTATCGCTTCTTCACGCTGATCCGCCACAGCATTTTTTGCATCGCGGACACGTCGTTCATTATCAACACGCGGTCCGCGTGCAATGAAATAAATCGGCTGCACATCAAACAACAATAATTTACATGGCAACGCACCGTTAAAAAGCGCGTAATAACGTTTCGCACGCAAGCCCATCACTTTACCCAAATCAGGATTGCCCGTGAAAACGGCAGCTTGCCAGCCAGTGAAACCTTGTTTTAATTGATCACCAAGTTGCGTGTATAAAGGTTGCAAGTCAGCGATCTCACCAAGACGCTCGCCATAAGGTGGATTGACAACAACTAATCCTGGCTTTGCATTGGGCTTAGCCACAAAAGCAGCTAAGTCGCGTTTTTCCACGTGAATGTGGCCCAAAAGACCGGCGTGTTCAATATTTTCAAAAGCAATTTTGATGGCATGCGGATCGCAATCATAACCGATGATGGTTGGCAACTTCACTAACCCTTGTTGACGACATTGCTGCGCATCCTGACATAATGCCGCATAACAAGCTGGATTGTGTTGCTTCCAGCCGAGAAAACCAAAATAGGTGCGCAACAATCCGGGTGCGATATTGCCAGCCATCATCGCGGCTTCAATGAGCAACGTTCCCGAACCACACATAGGATCCATCAAGCTGCCACCTGCTTCTGCTATCTTTTGCCAACCGGCGCGCAGCAATATTGCCGCCGCTAAATTTTCTTTGAGGGGTGCCGCGCCGCCTGCACCACGATAGGCACGCTTATGCAAACTTTCGCCCGATAAATCGAGGCTGATCACCGCCATATCGCGATATAAATAAACATACACATGCACATCAGGCCGCTCGCGCGCCACATTGGGACGCACGCCATATTGCGCGCGAAACTGATCCACAATGGCATCTTTTATTTTTTGTGCTGCAAATAATGTATGCGTAATCGTCGATTGTACTGAGACGCAATGCACGGCAAGTGTTGAAGTTGGCGTCAGGTGTTCATCCCATGCAATCGTTTGCACACCGGCATACAATGCTTCAGGTGTCGCTGCAGCAACGCGCGTTAACGGCAACAAAATACGATTCGCTAAACGCGACCACAAACATGCTTTGTATGCCAATGCCACATCGCCAGTGAATGCAACACCTGCTAATTTTTCAGCGACATTGCTTGCACCCAAAGAACGTAGCTCATCCACCAACAGCAATTCTAAGCCTTTGGGTGTTGTGGCAAATAAATTAAGTGGCTGGTTTGTCGTCATGTTTCTTTTTGGGCAAATATAAATCGGTGATGGTACCTTCAAATACTTCCGCTGCCAGTGCAACCGTTTCCGATAAAGTGGGATGCGGATGGATGGTGAGTGCAACATCTTCCACATCACAACCCATTTCTATCGCCAACGCCACTTCGCCTATCAATTCACCCGCATTCGGTCCAACGATGCCTGCACCTAAAATACGATGCGTGGTTTCGTCAATGAGAAGTTTAGTGATGCCTTCACTGCGACCAATGCCTAACGAACGACCACTCGCCGCCCATGGAAATACTCCTTTACCATAGGGAATATTGTTAGCCTTCGCTTCTTTTTCTGACAAACCAACCCAGGCGACTTCCGGATCGGTATAAGCCACATTCGGTATGCATTTTGGATCGAAGTAATGCTTCAATCCCGCAATGACTTCAGCCGCAACGCGTCCTTCTGGCATGGCTTTATGCGCGAGCATCGGTCCAGGCACGATGTCACCGATGGCATAAATGTGGGGAATATTCGTGCGTTGTTGTTTATCGACGGGAATAAAACCACGCTCATCAATCTTGATACCTGCTTTTTCCGCTGCAATTTGATCGGCATTAGTTCGTCTGCCGACCGAACAAAGTAGACGATCAAATTTTTCAGGTTGCATCGGCGCACCTTCACCTTCAAACGTGACATAAAGACCGTCTTTTTTCGCCTCAACTTTCGTCACTTTGGTTTTGAGATAAATATTTTTAAGCCGCGGCTTCATGCGTTTGTAAAGTGGCATCATGATGTCCGCATCAACACCCGGCAATATTTGATCCAGCAATTCCACCACTGTCACTTCCATGCCTAAGGTGCTGTAAACGGTTGCCATTTCAAAACCGATAATGCCACCGCCTATGATTAAGAGCTTGCCTTCTATATCAGCAAGTTGCAGTGCACCCGTCGAATCCATGATGCGAGGATCATCGGGCATGAATGGCAGCGTAATGGGTCGCGAACCGGCTGCAATAATCGCTTGTTCGAAATGGATGACTTCCTTGCTGCCATCTTTTGCCACCACTTCGATGTCATGATCTGAAATAAATTTACCAACACCGGTCACGATTTCCACTTTGCGCATTTTAGCAAGCGTTTTAAGACCGCCGGTGAGTTTGGCAACAACACTGTTTTTCCATTCCACTAATTTTTTATTATCAATTGTTGGTTTGCCAAATTGTAAACCACGCGCTGACATTTCTTCTGCTTCATCTATCACTTTAGCCGCATGCAATAATGCTTTTGAAGGAATGCAACCCACGTTTAAACAAACACCACCAATGGTTTCATATCGTTCTATCATCACCACTTTTTTGCCTAAATCCGCCGCACGAAACGCCGCCGTATAACCACCGGGACCTGAACCTAAAACAACTACTTCTGTTTGCTTACTCATGTCTCATCCTCATAGCAACAAATTACGAATGTCAGAAAGCATACTAGTTAAATGCACAATAAAACGTGCACCATCAGCACCATCAATCACGCGGTGATCATATGACAGTGACAATGGCAACATCAGTCGTGGCACAAACACACCTTCACGGTATATTGGTTTATAAGCGGTTTTCGACAAGCCCAAAATAGCCACTTCCGGTGCATTAATGATGGGCGTGAACGCCGTTCCACCAATGCCACCCAAGCTTGAAATAGAAAAACAACCGCCCTGCATATCACCGGGTGTCAGTTGTTTTTTGCGCGCTTTTTCACTCACGATGGCCAATTCTTTCGCCAAATCAATCAACCCTTTTTGATCGACATCACGCACCACCGGTACGACTAATCCATCCGGCGTATCGACTGCGACACCCAAATGAAAATAATTTTTCAGAATTAAATTTTCACCACTCGCATCTAACGATGCATTGAAATGGGGAAACACTTTTAACGAAGCAACAACTGCCTTCATGATAAAAACCAGCGGCGTCAGTTTAACTTGTTGCTTTTCCAAATCACCTTTTTGTTCTTGACGAAAATCTTCTAGTGACGTGATATCCGCTTCAATAAATTGGGTGACATGCGGAATCATCATCCAATTGCGTTGCAAATTTTTGCCGGAAATTTTTTTAATGCGCGACAAAGGCTTCGTGGTCACGGGACCAAATTTAGCAAAATCGATTACCGGTGCTGCAGGAATTGCCACGCCACTTTGCTGCGTCAATTGTTGCTTCACAAACTGTTGCACATCTTGTTTCAGTATACGTTGCTTTGGACCACTGCCTGCGACCTGCGATAAATTCACGCCCAATTCACGTGCAAAACGCCGGACGCCTGGACCTGCGTGGACATCGCTTGCTACTGGCATGGGAGCACTTAATTTTTGTGGTGATGGTTGTGGCGCAGCGGGTTTTGCTAGTTCATCACTGGCCGTTTTTGGTTTTTCGGCAGCCGGTTTGGTTTCAGATTTTGTTTCAGACTTTGTTTCCGCTTTCGTTTCAGCGGCATCGGTTTTGAGATTAAGCAACACCGTGCCACTCGAAATTTTATCACCGACTTTCACCATCACTTCTTCTACCACGCCTGCATCCATTGCCGGCACATCCATGGTGGCTTTATCTGACTCAAGAGTCACGATGGTGGTATCCGTCGTGATTTTATCACCCGGTTTCACCAACACTTCGATGACAGTGACATCTGTTGCGCCACCCAAATCCGGTGTGGTTATTTGCTTTGCCAAAGTGATATCCTCCTGAAATTAAAGGGTAACCGGATGGGGTTTGTTGTTGTCTATGCCAAATTTTTTGATCGCTTCATCGACTGTTGTGCCAGGAATGACGCCATCTTTAGCGAGGGCATGTAACGCTGCAACGACAATGTGATAACGATCCACTTCAAAAAATTGTCGCAAATGCACGCGGGTATCACTGCGACCAAAGCCATCTGTGCCTAATGTAACGTAAGTGCAGGACAGATATGGTCGTATCAAATTCGCATAAGCGTGCACATAATCACTCGCTGCAATCACGGGGCCCTCATGACCTTGCAAGCATTGTTCAAGATAAGTCTGCTGCGGTTTTTTCGTGGCCTTAAGTCGATTGGCACGCTCAACCAGCAAGCCATCACGATGTAATTCGCTATAGCTAGTCACACTCCACACATCCGCAGATACTGCAAAATCAGCTTGCAATAGGTCTGCTGCTGCCACAACTTCATTTAAAATACTGCCACTTCCAAAAAGTTGCACATGCTTTTTTGTAGGCGTTGCCGCGCGGAATAAATACATACCTTTGATAATGCCTGTCTCAACGCCTGCAGGCATCGCTGGTTGTAAGTAGCGTTCATTCATCGCCATGATGTAATAAAAAACATCCTTTTCTTCAGCAAACATTTCTTTGAGACCGTGTTCGAATGATGACGGCCATTTCATAGCCAAAAGCAGGATCATAAGCTCGACAATTCGGCACATGTGCTGCCGCTAAAAGACTAGTGCCATCTTGATGTTGTAATCCTTCTCCTTCGAGTGTCGTGCGTCCCGCCGTTGCGCCAATCAAAAAACCGCGCGCGCGCATGTCACCGGCTGCCCATATCAAATCGCCAACACGTTGGAAACCAAACATCGAGTAATAAGTAAAAAATGGAATCATGGGAAAACGATTGGTAGCATAAGATGTCGCTGCCGCAATCCATGATGCCATGCAGCCTGCCTCGGTGATGCCTTCTTCTAATACTTGGCCGTTTTCTGCTTCGTGATAATACAAAAATTGTTCTTTATCTTCTGGCGTGTATAACTGACCCATGGGTGAATAAATACCCACTTGACGAAACAAGGTTTCCAAACCAAAGGTGCGCACTTCATCAGAAAAAATTGGCACCATGCGTTGGCCAATATTTTTGTCTTTCAACAACACATTTAAAATACGCCCCAACACCATGGTTGTTGATTGCGTTCTATCAGCAGAACCCTGCAATAATGCATCAAACGCAGACAAATCCGGCGTGGTTAATGGATTCGAAATCACCTCGCGTGAGGGAAGAAAGCCACCCAATTTTTCCCGTTGCGCTTTGAGGTAAGTCATTGCTTTGCTATCCGCTGCGGGTTTATAAAATTCATACTGCAATAATTGTGCATCGGTCAACGGCAAAGCAAACCGTTCACGAAAGGCTTTCAATTCTTCTTCACTCATTTCTAATTGATTATGCGCAACGTTACGACTTTCTGCAGACGATGTGCCAAGACCATAACCCTTGATGCCAAGCGCAAGTATCACCGTTGGCTGATCTTTGTGTTGCACAGCGGCAGAATAAGCCGCATACACTTTAATTGGATCGACAGCACCACGATTTAATTGTCCCAATTCTTCATCCGATAAATCAGCGACCAACGCTTTTAATTCGTCGCTATTGAAAACAAATTCGCGACGATAAGCACCGCCTCGCGCATAAATTGTTTGTAAATCACCATCGACACATTGTGCTAAACGACGAATCAGCGCACCGGATTTATCTTTCGCGAACAGCCTATCCCAACGACTGCCCCACAATACTTTAATGACATTCCACCCGGCACCGCGGAATAAAGTTTCGAGTTCGTTAACAATATTGCCATTGCCGCGCACCAAGCCATCGAGACGTTGCAAATTACAATTCACCACGTAAATGAGATTATCTAATTTCTCTCGTGCTGCCATGGAAAGACCTGCAATCGCTTCTGGCTCATCCATCTCACCATCACCACAAAACACCCACACTTTGCGATCTGCCGCTGGCAATAATTTACGATTGTCGAGGTATTTGAGAAAGCGTGCAGCATAGGCACCTTGCAACATACCAAGCCCAAGCGAGACAGTCGCAAATTGCCAGAAATTCGGCATGAGCCAAGGATGCGGATAAGAAGAAATCCCTTTGCCATCCACTTCTTGGCGAAAATGCGTGAGTTGTTGTTCGGTCAAACGGCCTTCTAAATAAGCGCGTGCATAATTACCTTCAGCGGAATGTCCTTGGAAATAAATCAGATCACCTAAATGATCTTTTGTATTCCCACGAAAAAAATGGTTCAAGCCAACTTCATACATCGTGGCAATGGAAGCATAAGAAGATAAATGACCACCAACACCACCCACATCTCGCTTCGCCTTCAACACCATGGCAATGGCATTCCAGCGGATTAGCGCTTCAATTTGCGCTTCCGTTGTTAAATCACCGGGATAAGCAGGTTGCTCTTCGACTGCAATGGTATTGCAACAAGCGGTGACTGCCTGTTGTAAACCACTGTCGACACCGAGCTTTTTTGCTTCGCGTAGCAATTGCTGAATAACATATTGGGCGCGTTCTTTGCCTTCGTATTTGACCAAGGAAGTGAGGGCTTCAAGCCACTCATCAGTTTCCGTTGGATCATCATCACTCCGCGGTTTCGTCATGGGATTATTTCCTGCCTTTGCAAATTTGGGCTAAGTTTACCTCGAACGGGAGAAACATCAAACAAGATATCGGGGCTATACCGCACGCCTCCCTCGCTGCAAAGCCTCACAAAGCGCTGCTACACCATCTACCAATCGCGGAGAAGCGCGATCGATGAGATCAGGATCAATGGTAAATATAGCATGATGTTGCACTGCGCTCAGCATAGGGAAACGCTGCCAGCGACTCCGCAAAACCGCTTGTCGCGTGTCCATGATGATGACGGCAGGGTTTGCGTGAATCACCGCCTCAACACTCACTTCAGGTGCCAAGAGCCTTGCATCAGCAAATACATTTTGTCCGCCACAAAGAGTGATGGCTTGATTAATCCAACTTTTTTTATTGATGGTAAAGAGTGAAGTTGTCCCAATTTGATAAAACACCGTGATGGTTTTTCTGCGACCATACTTTTTTTTGAGTGTGAGAAGACGCTGTAAAAACCCTGAGGCGACGTGGTCAGCTTCTGCATTTTTCCCCACTAAATAGCCAAGATGCCGCATGGTGCGCGCAACATCGACCAAGGCTTCGGGCTGCGTTTGATAAATCGGTATGCCTAATTTTTTAAATACGCTGACTTGTCTTGCAAAGCTGCTACCCCACATCACTATCAAATCCGGATGCAACGCAAGAACGCGTTCAAGATCAAGACCATTATAAGCGCCCACCACCGGCAGACGTCTTGCAGCAGCCGGATAATCACTGCCTTGCACCACAGCGATCACGCGATCACCAGCACCAATGGCAAAGAGAATTTCGGTCAAATCCGGCGCGAGACTGATGATGCGCATCGCTGGTTGCTGCAATTGTATCTGCTCACCCAAATCATCACTCACCACAAGAGCAAAGGATGATGACATCAGCAAACTGAGGCAAACGATGAGGCGCTTAATTTTTTTTATCACTAACCCCAAAAAGCAAGAATAGCGATGATGACGAGTACAATCAAAAATACACGATCGAGCAATGCAATTGCACCTTTCCCTGCATTCGCATCGACCACCGTCTTACCACTTTCTTCATGACTAATGGCCGCAATACCACATTCCGTCACGATCGTTTCATTGCTGGATAAGCCTTGCAACGCATATTTGCGAAAACAATTAAGCACCCGAGTGAAGTGACCACCGAGCGCAAAAAGAAAGGTAAAGATGCGCAATGGTATCCAATCTAACAAGGCAACCAACGTTTGTGCGCTCTGTGCGATGGCAGGATTGACGTCGGATTTAGCAGACATGCCGGCCGATAAAGCCATCATGCGATACAAGAGTGCGCCGACCGGTCCTAACACCACAAACCAAAAAACAACGGCAAACACGCGTTGATTTGCTTCGACAAAAATAGATGAGAGCAAACTGTGGTGCTCAGTGACTGCAACCGTTGTTTGCACTGGCTCACCCGCTTTGTTGCCATCTGTCACCGCATTAATATTGGCAAACGCAGTAACCCATAAATTTTGTGGCCCAAGACAATAAATAAATATAATAAGATCAAACACTAAGCGTGCAACTCCATACCAAACACCATCCAGTAAATAATCAATCAATCCTGCCACGAGCAACAATGGCAACACGGTGATGGCTAAGGTTAAATAAGGCGATTTTCCCGGGATTTTTCGCAATACGGCGCCTTGATATGTGTTGTACCATGACCAATGACGTATATGACTCCAATCAAAAAAACGTTCTATCAACAAAGCGATTAAGGTAACAATAAACATCATTTTACGATTCCTTTTAAATAGTCCCAATCAAATGCAGGTCCAGGATCAGTCTTACGAGTCGGAGCGATATCCACATGACCTACGATGCGCTCAGGCGTAATCGCAGGATAGGCGCGCATTAATAATGCTAACACTTGCGCCAGTTGCTGATATTGAATTTTTTCGTAAGGTTTATCATCGGTGCCTTCCAATTCTATCCCAATCGAAAAATCATTGCAGCGACTCTTGCCAGCAAAAAAAGATTCGCCAGCATGCCAAGCACGTTTCGTGAAGGGAACGAATTGTATGAGTGTTCCGTCGCGCTTGACGAATAAATGCGCCGACACTTTCACGGCAGCCAAGTGAGAAAAATAAGGATGAGCACGCGTATCAAGTTCGCCACAAAAAAAATCTTCAACAGCAGAACTACCAAATTGACCCGGCGGCAAACTGATGTTGTGTATGACTATCATGTCTATCGTCGTTGCCTCGGGACGCTCATCGTGATGAGGTGAAGGTTGATAACGTATCGTTGTGAGTAAACCCGTTGCTATATCGATTGAAAAAGGTGTGGTCATAGCCAAGCATTATAATCTGATTGCAAATCCAAACAAAATACTAAAAAATGGCCCCTTTCCTCCATTGCGTGTCACACAACATCATTATGCAACCCGAAGACATTAAACAGTTGATAGAAGCAGGACTCCCTGGTGCGATTGCCACGGTTGAAGGGGATGGCGCCCACTTTGAAGCCATCGTCATCTCTGATGCGTTTGTCGGCAAAACGCGCGTGCAAAAACAACAATTGGTATATGATACCGTCAAACGTCAACTGCTCGATGGCACCCTGCATGCGCTTTCAATCAAAACACTCACCACAGAGGAATGGCAAACATGGAAAAATTAATTATCAAAGGCGGTCACCCGTTAAATGGTGAAATTAAAATTTCCGGTGCGAAAAATGCAGCGCTACCGATATTAGCAGCATCCTTGCTCAGCAGCTCTCCCGTACAAATCAGCAATATTCCTCACTTACAAGACGTCACCACCATCGTCAGTTTACTCGGCCAAATGGGCGTTAATATCACGCTCGATGAACGTGCCAACATTGAAATCTATGCCGATAAACTTGCTTCATTTCACGCACCTTACGAATTAGTGCGCACCATGCGTGCCTCCGTGTTGGTCTTAGGACCTCTCCTCAGTCGTTTTGGTGAGGCAGATGTCTCACTGCCTGGTGGCTGCGCCATTGGCACACGTCCTGTTGATCAGCATTTAAAAGGCATGCAAGCCATGGGTGCTGATATCAAAATTGAAAATGGTTACATCCGCGCAAAAGCAAAGCGATTACAAGGCGCAAACATTGTGATGGATATTATCACTGTCACCGGCACAGAAAATATCATGATGGCCGCTGTTCTTGCGGAAGGCCAAACCATTATTCATAACGCTGCACGCGAACCCGAAGTCACCGATCTTGCAAATTTTTTAAATACACTCGGCGCTAAAGTCAGTGGCGCCGGCACCTCCACGCTCGTCATTGATGGTGTTGATACACTTGGGTGGCGGTCATTATCACGTACTCCCTGATCGTATTGAAACCGGCACCTATCTTGCTGCAGCCACCATGACGCGCGGTAAAATTAAACTGAAAAATACTCGACCCGATCTTTTAGAAGCCGTGTTATTAAAACTCGAAGAAACAGGCGCTATGATAGACACAGGTCCTGATTGGATAGCGCTCGATATGAAAGGCAAACGTCCTCGTGCCATCGACATCAGCACCGCCCCCTATCCCGCTTTTCCAACCGACATGCAAGCGCAAATGATGGCGGTCAATGCCGTTGCAGAAGGAACAGGCGTCATCACTGAAACTGTTTTTGAAAATCGTTTCATGCACGTCCAAGAATTACAACGCATGGGTGCCAATATTGCGTTCAAAGGTAATACCGCTATTTGCAATGGCACTGATAAATTGCATGGCGCACCCGTCATGGCCACTGACTTACGCGCCTCAGCAAGTTTAGTGCTCGCAGGTCTTGCCGCAAGTGGTGAAACCATCATCGACCGCATTTATCACATTGATCGTGGCTATGAATGCATTGAAGAAAAACTGGCTCAATTAGGCGCTCAAATACATCGCCTGCCTTCTTGAAAACACATTGTCATCGCGAATGCAGCACAGCTATCCACGCTAAATTTGTTTCCAGGATTAACAGACAAGCGACTGGTTGCAGGATGCAACCCGTAGCGACATGGATGTCGCGTTTGGAGCGAGGAGTTAATCCTGGAAACAAATTTAGCGTGGATAGCTGTGCTGCATTCGCGATGACAATGCCACCTTATTTCACCAAGCGCAAACAAAATGGATACCGAAATGGCTCGCCTTTGTAGGCAGAAACGGCCGCGACAATGATGAGTATCAAATCAGCGATGGCAATAATCGGAATCAGAAAAACACCGATGATGAAAAAAATTAACATAGCAGCAACAACCAGTGCGATAGACACCGTGATTTGAAAATTCAACGCTTCTTTTCCTTGCTGATCAATGAAAGGTGATTGATCGCGCTTTGCCATCCATACTAAAAAAGGTCCCAGCATATTACCGATCAAGGGAACGAAATAACCACACAATGCCGCCAAATGGCATAGCATCGCCCACGTTTTGTCATTATCTGAAATTTTTGCTTTTGCCATGTCTTTTCCTTAATTTAAATAAGATAAAAGTCCAAGGTCTTACGCAATCCCGTTCGCATATCGACCTTCGGTTCCCAACCCAAATGTTCACGCGCCTTACGTATCGATGGAACACGTAATGCCACATCTTGGTAACCTTCACCATAATACATTTTGGCATCGACATCGATGAGCTTTACTTTTTTCGCCTGCGCTGCGTATTGCGGATAATAGGCGATGATAAATTCGATGAGCATTTCTGCTAGTTGTCGAATAGAAAGATTTTCATCCGGATTACCCACATTAAAAATACGATTATGTGCAGCATTATTTTTATTTTCGATAATGCGTAACAATGCATCGATGCCATCATCAATATAAGTAAAACAACGCTGTTGCGCGCCACCATTCACAAGATTGATAGGTTCACCGCGTAAAATATTACCAATGAATTGCGTCAACACGCGAGAACCACCAGGCTTTGGATTAAAAACATTATCTAAGCGTGGACCATACCAGTTAAATGGACGAAACAACGCGTAAGCCAATCCTTTATGTTTACCATAAGCATGAATGACTCTATCGAGTAATTGTTTGGAAGTGGAATATATCCATCTTTCTTTGTGTATCGGTCCTGTCACCAAATGACTTTTTTCTTCGTCAAATTCTGTATCGAGACACATGCCATACACTTCAGAAGTGGATGGGAATACAACTTTTTTTTGCAGCCCTGCACAAAGACGAATGATAGTGAGATTCGCTTCAAAATCGAGCTCAAAAACACGCAGGGGATCTTGCACATAAAGTGCAGGTGTTGCGACTGCAACCAGTGGTAACACCACATCACATTTTGCAACATGCTGAGCTATCCAATCCGTTTCTTTGGTGATATCACCAAGCGTAAAATGAAAACGCTCATGCGTCAGCGGTTCTGCTAATTTATCCTGCGCCATATCCATGGCATAAACATGCGCATTGGTTCGCGCGAGCAACGCTTCACTCAAGTGACTGCCGATAAAACCATTTGCACCTAAAATTAAAATGTTCATCACATCACCTTATTTAGTGAAAAATACTATACATCACATCGAGCACCCTATCGTGCTCTGCATCTGTCATCAGCGGAAACAATGGCAAACTCACTATGCGTTCACAAGCATCTTCCGCATGGGGAAAATCGCCGAGCTGAAAACCAAATGCTTGCCGATAATAAGGATACAAATGCACGGCATGATAGTGTAAGCCTGTACCAATATTTTTTTCTTTCATCGCTTGCATGAATTGATTGCGATCAAAATGCGCGACCTCTTCATTGATACGTGGAGTATAGATATGCCAAGAATGCAGATGATCAAATGCCGGTTTCGCTGGCAACGTCCATTGCTTCCAGTCAGATAATGCTTCTTGATAACGATTTGCTAATGCATTGCGTCGCACGATAAATCCTTGCAGCTCATTCAGTTGATGGATGCCAACAGCTGCTTGAATATCGGTGAGATTATATTTGTAACCAGGAAGCACAATTTCATAATCTTGACTGCCGCCTTTGCCGTAACGATTCCACGCTTGTCTATCCATACCATGAAAACGTAGTCGCGCGACTTGTTCTGCTAATTGTTGATCACGCGTCACAACGCATCCGCCTTCAATGGTGGTCAGCGTTTTATTCGGATGAAAACTAAAAACTTGCGTGTCGCCAAAACTACCGATGCGTTTACCTTTATATTCTGTACCGATGGCATGCGCTGCATCTTCGAGCACACGCAAACCTTTATGCTCACAAAGTGCATAGAGCGGATCCAAATCAACCGGCAAACCCGCAAAATGTACTGGAAGCACCACGCGTGTTTTGTCGGTGATAGCATCTTCTAATTGATTGATGTCCATATTGAGTGTGTGTTTATCAATATCAATCAATACGGGTTTACCACCTGCAAGCACGATGGCATTTAATGTGGCAGCAAAAGTCAGTGGCGTGGTGATGACTTCATCACCTTCATTCAATCCCATGGCAAGGAGCGCCAAATGTAAACCTGCGGTACCGGAGGCAAGCGGCAGCACGTAAGGTGCATTGAAATATTCTTGCAATGCCTGCGTAAATTGCGCGACACGCGGTCCTGTGGTAATCCAACCACTTTGCAAACAAGCAACGACTTCATCAATGGCTGCTTGACTGATGGTGGGACGGGAAAAAGGTAAAAATTCATCTGACATAAAGCGCACTCCCTCCTTATCTAAAAATTATTGACTCTGCGCAATCAAGTAGACACCAGCAATAATCACCATGATGCCGAGCACACGTAGCGATGTTAATGGTTCGCCAAATAAATAGTAAGCCGCCACCGCATTGACTACATAACCTATACTTAATAAAGGATAAGCAAAGCTCACTTGCACCCGAGACAATACCAAGAGCCAAACCACAACACTGACGACATAGAAAAATAAACCGGTGATGATGGGTGGATTGCCCATCACCTTCAAACCAATCGGTAGCGCATTTGCCAATGAGAATTCAAAATGACCGATTTGACTCATGCCGGCTTTTAGTAGCAATTGCGCGCTCGCATTCAGCAAAACGCCAAAGAGTATTAATGCAAATAACCACATCTCGTTAACCTTTAAATATAGGTAAGGGGTGCATGATACAAAATTTTGCGGGTGATGCGAAGGATGTTGTGCCAACATGACTATCCGTTGTCACGATCAGCTGTCATGCCAGCGCAGGCTGGCATGACAACAACTTCCTTTTACCGGACAGTAGTGAACCTGCACTAGCATGACCATATAAAACTCAGTTATACTACCTTCCCATTTTTATCGCCCTAACAATATAGAAAGAGGAATCCCCATGCCCACACTCATTGGTAACAAAGCGCCTGACTTTACGGCAGCTGCCGTGCTGGCAAATGGTGACATTACAGCAACGTTCAATTTGCACCAAGCCATTGAAAACAAATACGCTATTTTGTTTTTCTATCCACTCGACTTTACCTTCGTCTGCCCATCTGAGCTCATAGCGCTCGATAATCGCATGGACGAATTTAATAAGCGCAATACGCTTATTATTGGTATCTCCATTGATTCCCAATTCACCCACAATGCCTGGCGCAACACCCCGGTTGCAAATGGCGGCATTGGTCCGGTGCGCTATCCGCTGGTGGCTGATGTCAATCATCACATTTGCCAAACTTATGGCATTGAGCATCCTACCGCCCATGTTGCACTGCGTGGTGCATTTGTCATCGACAAACAAGGCATCGTGCGTTCACAAATCGTCAACGATTTGCCACTCGGTCGCAATGTTGATGAACTCATACGTCTCGTTGATGCACTCGACTTTCATCAAAAGCACGGCGAAGTTTGTCCTGCAGGTTGGTCCAAAGGAAAAACCGGTATCAAACCCACCACCGATGGCATTGCAAAATTTCTTGCAGACGAAGCGTCATCACTCTAACAACATCAATCTGAGTATCGATAAAAACCCGCAACGTGCTGCGGGTTTTTTTTTTGATTTTTTATTTTTGCAAAAAACTTTTAAAAAAAATTAATCTCTGTTATAAACGCACTTCGCGCAAAGTTGTACGTAATAGTTCAATTTTTATTTTGTTTTATATTACACACTTTTTTGCGTTGTGAATAAAACTTGTCATCAAGTAAAGCTAAAATGTACAGGTTTACCCTGATTGCATGAAAATTTACTTGCAATATTGGACATGAGTGAGTTAATTTTGAAACTCGTCCGGATTAAACATTTCAAGGAGATACTACAATTATGATCAAAAAACTCGTTGTTGCAATGAGTGTACTTGGTTTTGTCAGCTGCCCGGTGTTTGCAGCAACCGATGCCAATACTAATGTCAACGCCAAGCCCAAACATCACCATAAGCGTCATCACAAAATGATGAAGCATGCTGTGGTTGTTGAGCATCGTGACTACAAAGACATGGGCATGATTCAACCTGCTCCTGAAGTTTGCACCATTAGCCAAAGCGCTATGATCATCGACAGAATGACTCAGAGCGGACCGGATGTTACATCAGAAGGTTTAAGCATTGGTCGTTCTATGCCAAATCCCTGCAGTCCAGGCTGGTTTAACCGCGTTCAATTCAGTGGTGGCATTAACGTCGATCTCGGCAAATTTGGCAATCGTAATGGCAACTTCATGGGTGAAAATTACCAACGTATCTCCTTGAACGATGCCTATTTAAATATGGCTGCTGTCATCAATGATTGGACAAAAGCATTTGCGAGCATCAGCTACAATACCGCTACCATCAACGGTTTTGAGTTTCATGTTCCAACAATCATTAACGGTGAATACAGCAGTGCTTACAGTAACAACGTAAAAGGTAGCACCACCAATGCGTTGCAACTTGAACAAGCTTATGCAACCTTTGGCAACTTTGATATGTCGCCTATCTTTGTACAAGTTGGTAAGCAGTTCCAAGATTTTGGCCGTTATGAAATCCATCCTATCGAACGTAGTCTTACTCAAGTGGTGTCTGAAACATTGGCAACCTCTGGCAAGATTGGTTTCATTGCGAATGGTTTTAATGGTTCGGTGTATGTGTTTGATGATCCACTGGCCAAAGTACACCACGGTGCAACGACCACTAACTATGGTGCTGCGTTAGGTTATGACTACCCAAGCGATCAATTTGGTTTTGATTTGGGTGCAGCTTACCTCTACAACATGATTGGTGTGAATGACGTTGCTTACATTGTTAACCAATTTACCGAGGGTACGGGTTACCATAACAGAACTTCTGCTACCGCAGCTTATGCTGACGTTAACATTGGTCCTTTTGTTATCGGTGCACGTTATGTCACCGCATTACAACGCTTTAAACTGCTCGATCTTCCCAAGAATGGCACAGCGTTCAGCACAAAAGGTGCTAAACCATGGGCTGCTGGTGGTTCTGCAGGTTACGGCTTTGATGCATGGGGCAAAAACCAAAATGTGTATCTTGGCTACCAAGCTTCTAACCAGTCCGCTGGTCTTGAGCTGCCAAAATATCGTTGGTTAATTGGCTATGGCATTGAGATCTTTGGTAAGAATACCGATGTCGGTATTGAATGGGATCATGACAAAGCCTTTAGCGTATCAAACGGCGGTACGGGAAATTCTTACAATATCGTTACTGTACGTACTTCTGTCAAATTCGGTTAAACTTAACCGTCAAAAAAAGCCCGCTGATGCGGGCTTTTTTATTTATATCAGTTTAATAATTAGCACCTGCAAATATCATAATGTCGCCGTGATTATCATTAATTTTATGCATTTATCTACGCAGCGAGTTATCTTGCCAGCGATTCACGATGTAGCAGAATAATTCGGCAGTACGCTCGACGTCGTAGATGGCAGAATGAGCGAGATCGAGGCTAAAGGGGATGCGAGCACGTTTGGTAGCACGAGCAAGGACGGTTTCGCCGAGGGCAACGGCTGAAAGGGTTGCGGTATCCAGTGTTGTGAAAGTATGAAAAGGATTGTAACGTATGCTGGCCCGTTTGACCGCGGCCAGTAAAAAACTTAAGTCAAACCAGGCATTGTGTCCGACCAAAACAGCACGATAACAGCCGGTTTTTTCAAGTTCGCTGGCAATGACTGCGAATAAGCGTTGTATCGCTTGACCTTCGGGGATCGCAAAACGTAACGGAGACGAGGGATCGATGCCAGTAATTTCGAGGGCTTCTTTTTCAAGACGCGCACCGAAAAAAGGCTCGATATGATAAGCATAGGTTTTATCAGGATAAAGGCGGCCTTCCTCATCTAGCCCCAAGGTCACCGCCGCCATTTCGAGCAGCGCATCGGTCGCAGGATTTAAACCGGATGTCTCGACATCAATAACAACCGGTAACAGTCCACGAAACCGTCGTGATAATATGCTGGCTTTAGTTTTCATTACGGCCCTGCAAGGGTTAAATAAAATAGCTAAATAGTATGGGAAGAATATGCTAAATAACACACATCAATCTAATCCTCATTTCTTGGGCGATACTATCACAAACGCTTACCGAATGGATGAGACCGTCGCGATAAATCAATTGCTCACAGAAGCAACCTTACCGGAGCAAGCCCGCGCGCACATCGCAGAAATTGCAAAGGTGCTCGCGCTCGAAACACGCGAATACAAAAAAAAGCAGGGAAAAATCGATACATTATTGCATCAATATGACCTCTCAACCGATGAGGGCATTGCGCTCATGTGTCTTGCTGAAGCACTGTTACGCATACCTGATAAAGCGACCATGGATAAATTTATCAGCGATAAAATTTCAACGGTCGAATGGAAAAATCATCTCAGCAGCGAAAATTCTTTGTTTATCAATGCCGCTACTTGGTCATTGCTATTCACTGGCATGATATATGCACCCACACTGAACAACCAAAAAAATCTGTTGAGTTCCCTAAAACGCGCCACCAGTCGCTTAGGCGTTGCTATGATACGGCCGGTGATTTTACAAATGATGAAGGCGATTGGTAAGCAATTTGTGATGGGACAAGATATACAGGAAGCCTTACAACGTGCGGTGCCACTCGAAAAAATGGGCTACCGTTTTTCTTACGACATGTTGGGCGAAGCAGCACGAACGGCGCAAGATGCCGAAAATTATTTTATTTCTTACGTGCAAGCGATAGATGCGATTGGTGGCAGTTTGCAACTTGTGCAGTCGCCGGAAAAAAATCCGGGGATATCGGTCAAACTCTCCGCCTTGCATCCGCGTTATGAATTTCAGCAGCGCGAACGTGCTCTGAAAGAAATACCACCGTTGTTATTAAGCCTCGCGCAGCAAGCAAAAAAATACCGTATCGGTTTAACCGTTGATGCAGAAGAAGCTGATCGACTGGATTTATCCTTAGAAATTTTTGAAAAAGTATATGCGCATCCTTCATTGAGTGACTGGGATGGTTTTGGTTTAGCATTGCAAGCTTATCAAAAGCGTGCGTCTTTTGTGATTGATTGGCTCGCGGAATTAGCAACGAAACATCAAAGACGCATCATGGTGCGTTTGGTCAAGGGCGCTTACTGGGATGCAGAAATTAAGTTGAGTCAAATACAAGGACAAAAAAATTATCCGGTGTTTACTCGTAAAAATGCGACTGATGTTTCTTATCTTGCTTGCGCAAAAAAATTATTGTCACAGCCGCGTTGCTTTTATACGCAATTTGGCACGCACAATGCCTACTCAGTTGCCGCCATCATGGAAATGGCTGGCAATGATGCTGATTATGAATTTCAATGTCTCCAAGGCATGGGACGCGCGCTCTATGATCAAGTCGTTGATGCCAAAAAATTCAATGTGCCATGTCGCATTTATGCACCCGTTGGCACGCATCGCGATTTGTTAGGCTATTTGGTGCGACGCTTATTGGAAAATGGTGCTAACTCATCTTTCGTCAATCGCCTTGCTGATGAAAACATTCCGCTCGAAAAAATTGTGGCGGATCCCGTTTCTTACATGAGCGCACTAACTGACAAATCCCATCCGAAAATTCCGCTGCCTAAAGCAATTTATGGTCAGTGGGAAAATTCATTAGGCATTGATTTATCAAATGCAATGGCGTTCAACACGCTCGACGAACAGCTAAAAAAGGCTGAAAAAATTGAATATCAAGCAGGCCCCATCATCAATGGTCATGCCCTGCTCGATAAAAATGCATCTCCCGTAGTCTCACCGAGTGCCATCGATTGCATTGTTGGACGCATCAATGTCGCCAATGATGCGATGGTGGATGAAGCGCTTGCAGTCGCTGATAAAGCAACCACTGCGTGGGCAAATACGCCAGTCGCTGAACGTGCTGCTATCATTTTGCGTGCCGCTGATCGCTTTCAAGAAGCGATGCCACAATTCATTTCACTGCTCAATCGCGAAGGTGGTAAATGCATACCTGATGCCATCGGTGAAGTGAGAGAAACCATTGATTATTGTCGCTACTATGCCTATCGTGCTTGCCAAGATTTGGTGCCATTACCCCTTCCAGGACCAACGGGCGAGGCGAATCAATTAACCTTACATCCTCGCGGCATTATCACTTGCATCAGTCCGTGGAATTTTCCATTAGCTATTTTTAGTGGACAAATTGTTGCGGCGCTTTTAGCAGGTAATGTCGTCATTGCAAAACCAGCGGAGCAAACACCACTCACTGCTTTCAAAGCCGTGCAATTACTGCATGAGGCTGGCATTCCAAACGATGCGCTACAATTATTGCCGGGCGATGGCGCTGCGATTGGCGGTAAATTAGTTGCGGATAGTCGTGTCGCCGGTGTGATGTTTACCGGTTCCACTGAAACGGCGAAAGTCATTGAACAAACACTCGCGAAACGTGATGGGCCCATTGCTTTATTCATCGCAGAAACCGGTGGATTAAATGCGATGATAGTGGATTCTTCAGCACTCGCAGAACAAGCAGTGATGGATATCGCTCAATCCGCTTTCAATAGTTGTGGTCAACGTTGTTCTGCTTTGCGTGTTTTGTTTGTGCAAGAAGAAATGGCGCCAAAATTGTTAGACATGCTGAAAGGTTATATGGCGGAATTGGTGATCGGTGATCCCCGTTTACTCTCGACTGACATCGGACCTGTTATTGATACCGATGCGCTCACAATGCTAACCAATCACTTCAATGCGATGTCATCGCAAGCAAAATTACTTGCTCAAGTTGCCATGCCTCAAGGTTTACAAGGTCATTATTTTGCGCCTGCTGTGTTTGAATTGCCTGATATTAGTTTGTTAAAACGCGAAGTGTTTGGTCCTATACTCCATGTCATTCCTTATGCTGCGCGCGATCTCGACCGCGTGCTGGATGACATCATTCGCACTGGTTATGGCTTAACATTTGGTGTGCACAGTCGCATCGACACAACCGTTGCGGCCATTGCTAATCGCATGCCCGTTGGCAATGTGTATGTGAATCGCAATATGATAGGCGCCATCGTCGGCGTACAACCTTTTGGCGGCGAAAGATTATCTGGTACTGGACCGAAAGCTGGTGGTCCACATTATCTACCACGACTCTGCGTTGAACGTGCCATCTCAACGAACACCACCGCTGTTGGTGGTAATGCGCGCTTAATATCCTTACTCGAGGAGGACTGATGGCAACACCACACACTATCACCTACATCATGTTCCTGATTTTTGCAGGCACAGCGGCCTTGTCCACGCTCGCTCTCTATACTCGCCAATCTTTGTTAGTCGCCTACATTGTCCTTGGAGCCTTATTCGGCCCTTGGGGATTAAAATTTGTTAACAACACCACGGTCATCAAACAAGCCGGTGACATTGGCATTATTTTCTTGCTGTTTTTATTAGGCCTTGATTTGCAGCCACAAAATTTATTTCATTCACTGCGTAAAATGAGTCTGATTACGTTATTTAGCTCGCTGATTTTTTTCTTGATCGGCTTTTTGCCCGCGCATTTTTTTGGTTATTCCTATCATGAAAGCTTGGTGATTGGCGTCGCTGCGATGTTTTCCAGCACCATCATCGGCATTAAATTATTGCCAACGACCATACTCCATCATCAACATACCGGTGAATTAGTGGTGAGTATTTTGCTATTGCAAGACATCATCGCCATTGGCGCATTGCTTGTTTTGCAAATGCTTGCTGAGCGTACTGGCTCATTGCATCTTGGTCTCATCGTCTGTGCTTTTCCTGTTTTGCTCGCCGTGGCTTATATTTTTCAACGGTATTTTTTAACACCCCTGCTCACGCGTTTTGACAAAGTGCATGAGTATATTTTTATTTTATCGATAGGCTGGTGTCTTTGCATGGCACAGCTCAGCCATTTTTTTGGATTATCAGAAGAAATTGGCGCATTCATTGCAGGCGTTGCGCTCGCATCGAATCCTATCTCATGTTATATCGCCGAAAATTTAAAACCGCTGCGTGATTTTTTCCTCGTCATTTTCTTTTTTACCATTGGCGCTGGCTTTAATTTTGATTACTTCCCCGATGTTTTCTTGCAAGCTTGTATTTTAGCAGCCCTCATTTTACTCTTAAAACCGCTGATTTTTAGCTGGTTATTGCAACGAGCAGGCGAAGTAAAATCGGTCAGTCTTGAAGTGGGTGTGCGCTTGGGACAAATGAGTGAATTTTCCCTGCTCATTCTCTATCTTGCACTGCAAACCAACTTAATACCGGCAGTCACCACATACATGGCGGAAGCGGCTATCATTATCACGTTCATTATTTCGTGTTACTGGACAGTGATACATTATCCAACACCGCTTGCTTCAACGGAGAAACTGAGAAGAGATTAGCACCTGCGTTTACTAAGGTGCACTCCTCTCGATGATTAGCAAGGAGCTATTATGCAGAGCAAAAGACAACCTTCAGCTAAATTACGTAGAACAAGAACTTCCCCCTTTATCTTTTTAAGATACGAAAAAAAGCCTCTTTTTTGGGAAATTTCACTTCAAGCAAATATTGCTACAGCAAGTCATGTCTATTCGGAGACGACAAAAAAAGTTAGCCAAATTACCGATGAAGTCGATATAGCAAAATTAAATTTTTCTGAAGGTATTCAGTGTGCATCAGAAACTGGGTTCGTTATTAACGATTACGATGCATTTTGCAAACGCAATCCTCAGATAAAATTATATAGTTCAGGTGAATATTATCAATCAGAAAGCACATCACCCACCTCAACTAAGGCACCGTTATTCAGGGAAGAATCTCAGGTTCAAGTTCTACACAAATTCTGGGAGAGGCAAAAAAATAGCGGTATTTCTGCTGCCTTTTCTGCTTCTTCACCTACCGTCCCGACGAAAAAAAGTCGTCGAAAAAGTAAAGGTAAAGAAAAAACACCTGTTCGTAAAAAACGAAGCAGTACAACGATTGAATCTCCGTCCGCAGCAATACTTTTTCTTGATATCGAAGAACTCCTTGCCAACCCTTCGGTTAAAGGCGAAACACTTGCTTACCGGGACATGCGTCAAAATGTAGAAGAGCAGTTAGCTACACAGTTAAATAGTGTATTCATTGCTACCGATGACTTAATTCATCGTTGGGAAAAAGAAAAAAATAACAATAAATATTGTGCCTTTTTAAATAAACGATTAACTATTTTAAAAGCTATCGTCGATTTTCTTAATATAGAATTGCAATCCAAACTCCAACAATTTAATGATAAAGAATTAACGAATTTCAAAGCTTATCTTACTCATCAACTGTACAGATGTTGCAAACTCCGTCTTCTTCCACCTGCGCTTGATCATGAAATCACCGTACCGAATGGAAAAAAATTGAGCGAGAACTATCAAACACAAATGGAGGCATCTCATCAGCTTGAAGATACATGGGTAGCGATGATGAAAGCGCCATTTACCATAAAAAATTTGTCTTCTTGGATAGGTGATTGCCTATCATCCACTACTCAAAAAAACTACCCTTTTTTGTTGGAAGCATTATCTGAAAATTTAAGAGATACCGGACAATATATTAGACATCATCATCAATCAGGTCGCAAAACAACCACCATAGCGAAACAGTATCATTTCATTCCGCTTAAAGTAGCAATAAAAGAAATCCTTACTAATCTATTCAATACCGAATCATATGAAGAGCAATTATATGAAGAGCAGAAAAACGTTCTGACTGAAAAACTATATGACATGATAATCGGTGGTCTGTTAACACTTCATGACGATCTAAAAAGCGGCTTTAAATTTGTAAAAGCCATCGAGACTGAAAAGGTCAAGCGAAAACAAGGACAAATTTATATTAAAACTAATCATGACATCAAACGTGTTGTGTACAGCCTACTTGGACCAAAGGAAAAATCGTTTGACGAAATTTTAAAAAAAATGGCTAAAATTAAAGAAAAAACAATATGCGATCTGTTACAAAGTTGGTTAGACGGCGTGCCACCGCTGCAAAAAATTGACCCCTATGCCGTTGAAATTGATGAGACCAATTACGTCGGTGTCGGTGAAGAGCCATTACCTGAGCCAGCTGATGAGGGAGAGCCATCAAAAGAAGAGAAAGAGACAAAAGCAATACCTCTCTGGAGAGCATCCTCGAGAGCCGTGTTAAGTATTTTTGGTACGTCGCCAAACCGCGAATCTCAATCTATGCCGACATCACCCAAAAACACTGTCATTAATGATACACCCATGAAACCTAGAAAATTTGAGATACAACGCCGCAGTCAATCTGTGGACTCCGGGCTAAAACTTGGTATCGGCCTTGACTTCAATCATTTATTGCAACAATTGTCACAACCAGGATTTACCAGGCAGATGTATCTCCATGAAGTGAACGACTGTACTGAGAAGCTAGGAAAACAGAAACAAGCCATGCTGACAGCCCCAAAGCAACTTATTTATTTGATACGGTTAGAAAATCGTATTCAAGTCGCCAAATGCATGGATGAGCGGATGGATTGCTTGAAAAAGTTGGTTGCCTTTTTAAATGATATGATTTTAGTCATGGCCATGGCAAGCAAGGGTCAATTGTTTGACGCCATACAATCAAATGCAAAGGATCATTTATCCAAGGCAATCACCCAAGCACTCGATAATACTTACTTATCATTGGATCTTATTCACGAAGGTCCAGAAGTATTATCTGACATCGAGGCTTCCGAACTCCTCAAAGCATCAATTAACTTAGAAGACGCACGCATATCGATGCTAGTGCATTTTTTCAAAGTACCCAATTTACCAGAGGAATTAGGAACTCACATCTTGTCTGCCGAAGTAAGCGAGAACTACGACCCATTACTCAAGAAACTTTCTTCGAATGTGAAAGAAACAGGTCGTTGCTTACGGGAGAATCGACGTCGAGTAAATGAAGAAGCTGAGAAAGTGAGTGCAAGAAAAATTGAAAATCAGTTCTTTGGATTTGTCCCACTTGAATATTTGATTCATCGCCTCATTCCCTATAATTGTAAATTACCAAAAGAGCAGCGGACCGTAAGATGGATATTAAAATCAGCACTGTCTCAATCTTTTTTACAAGCACATGGTAAACTTTTTACTATCCCTCAAGAAACCGCCTTCGCCGCGCGAGAACTATTATATATCAAACTTACTTTTGCAAATTTACTCGAAGAAAAATTAAAAGTTGCGCTCAAAATTGAATCTTTAGCAGTGTTACTTGAAGAGGCAATCAGGGAAAAAAAGGCACGCAAAGAAGAAGAAGGAGACAGCAATGACTTTTTATCTGCCAGTAAAAAATCAAATCACTATGCGAGTGCACTCGCTGAAAAATTAAATCATTTGAAAGGAAAGAAATTAGACGCGCTTATTCATGACGTACTGAATCTTACCAAGCAAGATGATGAAGCGCTTACCTCTTCCAGTGAAGAAGAAACCAAAGCACTCCCTATCCCAAGGCCGACACCACGAGGAGCGAGTAAACGCTATTAAAAGCAGCTCACCTCTACCATTGAGGCAAAACCAGGCTATAATGCTGACTGACTATAAATATCAAAACACACCGGGAGCAACAAATGGGCATACATTCCCATGATCATGCACACGATGATCATCACACGCATGATCATGGTAACGTTCAATCTTTCAATAAAGCATTTGCGATTGCTGTCTCTGCTACTTTGCTCTATACCCTGCTTGAAGTAGGTTATGCATTTTACGCAGATTCCATGAGTCTTTTGGCAGATGCCGTGCACAATTTAGGTGATGTGCTCGGTTTGTTACTCGCTTGGCTTGCCAATTGGCTATTATCGTTTCCAGCACGAAAACGCTATAGTTATGGCTTTAAACGCACGACCATTATTGCGGCACTCGCGAATGCGTTTATTCTGGTTGCGACATCGGCACTCATTGCATATGAATCCGTAAACAAATTGCTAAATTTATCTGCGGTAAATGCCACTGTTATTATTTTTGTTGGTTTGATTGGTATTGCGGTGAATGTCGGCTCATCCCTTCTTTTCATGCGTGGCGCAACAGATGACATCAACATCAAAGGTGCTTTTCTCCATTTAATGGCCGATGCGCTGATACTGGCCGGTGTCGTTGTCGCAGCGATTGCCATCAAATTTACCGGTTGGTTATGGCTTGATCCTGTCGTTGGTCTCATCATTGTAGCCATTGTGTTGTGGGGAACGTGGGGATTACTTCGCGATTCGTTAAGTCTCATCATGGATGCGGTGCCACGTTATATTGACCACCATGGTGTCAAAGATTATTTATGTTCTTATCCTGGTGTGAGTGCGATACATGATTTACATATTTGGGGATTAAGCACACGCGAAGTCGCACTCACTGCCCATCTCATCATGCCAAATTCTCCGTTAACAGATGCAGATTACAAAAAAATAAATCTTTTGCTGCATGAAAAATTTAAAATCAATCACGTGACACTGCAGGTTGAAACAGGAAGTTTGGATGAACCTTGTTTGCGCACCGAAAAATGTTAGCGCTGGAGTACATTTGTGGATTATCAAATTTTAAAAAGCGCTGATGGCAAACCGTATCTGCAAACAGAGCTCACTGATTATGCGCTCATGAGTAATTCTCTGCTCAACAAAGGCATGGCGTTTACCAGCGAAGAACGCGAAATATTTAATTTGCTCGGATTGCTGCCACCGCATGTTTCCAATATTAATTCGCAACGAGAACGTTCTTATCTTGCGCTGAAAAGTAAACCGACGGATCTTGAAAAATACATATATTTGCGTGATCTGCAAGATTCCAATGAAACCTTATTTTATAATCTGATCACAGCGCACGTAGAAGAATTATTACCGATTGTTTACACACCGACTGTGGGATTGGGTTGTGAGCGTTTCAGTCATGTGTATCGTAGGCCGCGTGGTTTATTTATCGCTTATCCTTATCTTCAACAAATTGACAAAATACTTTCGACACCACGATTTAACGAAGTGAAAGTCATTGTGGTTTCAGATGGCGAACGCATTTTAGGTTTAGGCGATCAAGGTGCAGGCGGCATGGGCATACCCATAGGCAAGCTCTCACTTTATACGGCTTGTGCCGGTATTCATCCGTCGGAAACGCTGCCCATATTGCTTGATACAGGTACCAATAACAGTGAGCTACGCAATGATACACTCTATGTCGGTTGGCGTCATGAACGCGTGCGTGGTGCCAAGTACGACGAATTTATTGCAGCCTTCATCGCGGCGATTAAAAAACGTTTCCCACATGCATTATTGCAATGGGAAGATTTCGCGCAATTAAATGCGGATCCGATTTTAGAACGCTATCGTGATCAGTTGTGTACGTTTAACGATGACATACAAGGTACCGCAGCTATTGCTGCCGGCACTTTATTTGCAGCGATACGTGTTACTGGTGTGCCACTCACTGAGCAGCGCATCGTGGTCGTTGGTGCTGGCTCTGCGGGTTGTGGCATTAGTAGTCTCATCATGACTGCGATGATGGAACAAGGATTGACCGAGCAAGCAGCACGTAGTCGTTTTTACTTGATAGACCGTGAAGGATTGTTGGTGAGCGGCATGGCGAATTTGCTGCCCTTCCAGCAACCATTCGTACAATCACGTGAGCGCATTGCCACGTGGCGCTGTGAGCAACCTGGCAAGATTAGTCTTGAAGATACCATTCGAAATAGTCATCCGACGCTTTTAATTGGCGTCTCGGGACAACCGGGTATATTTAACGAAGCCATTGTGCGCGAGATGGCAAAACACGTTGCGCGTCCAGTGATATTCCCCCTATCAAATCCCACATCGCGGAGCGAAGCTCACCCAGCTGACATCATGCGCTGGACCGATGACAGAGCCATCATCGGCACCGGCAGTCCTTATCCTGACATCATGCGAAATGGCAAACCTTTTCACGTCGATCAAACCAATAATTGTTATATTTTTCCAGGGCTTGGACTAGGTCTGATTGCCGTCCAAGCAAAACGCGTCAGCAATGAAATGCTGATGGCCGCCGCCAAAGCACTCGCCGCCACCTCACCCGCCGCCGAACACCCTGATGCTAATTTACTGCCACCACTTGCCACCATACGCAACGTATCTCTGCAGGTCGCAATCGCTGTGGCGACTGTTGCCATCAAATCTGGTTTAGCGGATTTCATCCCGTCAGGTGATTTAGCGCAACATATTGCAAATACCATGTGGGTACCGGAATACCTGCCCTATAGGCGCTGAGGGTAGCAAAAGCGGCGTTTAATATGCTAGGATATCGCGCAATAAATAAACACCACCTAAAAAGATGAATGAGAAGAAATCACGCTTAACATTCAGCCGACTTAAATGTATAAAAATAAATGACACGAGCATTAAACATGAAAAAACATCGCTACCGTTGGTTAATAACTGCGTTACTCTGCCTATTTTGCAATCCTCTTTTTGCCGACTATGCCATTATTGTTGATGCCGGTAGCACAGGCTCCCGCTTACATCTTTTTCAGTATGACAAGACAACGACGCTGCCTCGCATCAGCGATATTTTTTCGGTAAATAGCAAACCGGGTCTTTCTTCTTTTGCAAACACACCAGAAGAGGCAGGTCCTGCATTGAAAAAATTATTTGATGATGCACTGCTCGAATTACAAAAAGCAGGCGTTGATCCTCGTCTTGTTTCAGTCAATATATTGGGTACAGCCGGCATGCGTCTCTTGCCGCAAGTGAAGCAAGCTGCGATTTATACCGCGATCAACAATTATCTGAAGCAGCATTATTCCTTTCGTCTCGACAAGATGGAAACCATACCAGGCACAATGGAAGGCTTATATGGCTGGTTGGATGTCAATTATTTGCAACAAACATTTCAGGCACATGTGCCAACGGTCGGCAGTATTGATGTCGGCGGCGTCTCAACGCAACTGACGTTTGCAACGGATGATAAAAATCAAGGCACAGATACCACAACACTCACGATTGCAAATCAACGCTACACTGTCTTCCACAAAAGTTTTTTAGGTTTAGGCCAAGATCTTATCCGCGAAGCCATTCTAAATGAGCGCACCGCTTATACTTGTTATCCAAAAAAATATCCGCTGCATGCAAATACGGAAGGCAATTTTAATTTTGAATCCTGCCGTGCCTTGTACGCCAAACAAATCAAGCAACATGAAGTTGACACACAATTGATTCCGCTGCCACAAACAATGCATTTCATCGCTTATTCCGGCGTTTATTACACTTATGATTTTTTCGGTGTCATTAAACAACCAGATGCTTTTTTGCTGAAATTAAAAATGGGATTGACTTGTTATCTTCCTTGGCAACAATTGCAAAAAAAATATGCCACCATGCCTGCCGTCTATCTTGCGACTTACTGCGCAAATGGCAGCTATTTTAGCGAGTTACTGTATCGCACTTATCATCTGACTGGTGCACAATTAACCGTGACCACCAACATTGCTAATCACGGCATTGATTGGACTTTAGGCGCATTACTTTATTCTCTGATAAGGCAACCGGTTTGAACACCAATACTGTTATTCCATTACGCATCGAACGCTGGTTTTATTTTTTTTTGTGTGCCCATCTTTTATTGTGGACCATCGTCCCCGCCGTGACGCGTCTCAATCTGCCGCTCGATGCCATTGAAGGCACCATTTGGAGTCATCAACTGCAATGGGGTTATGACAAAAATCCGTTTTTAAATGGCTGGTTGACCGCACTTGCTACTTCACTTGATGGCCAATCGGGATGGATGATTTATTTATTTAGTCAATTATCGGTGATGGCTTGTTTCATCAGTGTCTGGCTACTCGCAAAAAAAATGCTGCCACTTGGTTATGCCTTGATTGCCGTCCTCATTTTGGAAGCTGTGCAATATTATAATTTTCACGCCATCGATTTTAATGACAACACATTAGAACTCGGTCTTTGGGGATTGACCATTTATTTTTTCTACCAAGCACTACAAACACGCAGTCGTCTTGCTTGGCTACTCACGGGTTCATTTGCAGGTTTTGGCATGATGGCAAAATACTACACCGCAGCATTGCTGACTGCGATGTTATTATTTTTATTAAGCGATGCCAATTATCGCAAACAATTGATGACAGCAGCGCCATATGTTGGTCTCGGCGCTTTTTTACTCATCTTATTACCGCACATGATTTGGCTATTTTTCCATGAGTTCATCACTATCACTTACGTATTTGCACGCACTAGCACTGAACCAAGTTGGATTAACCACTTTTTTTTCCCCGCACAATTTACTTGGCAACAATTGCAAGTTTTTTTACCTGCCATTGCATTAACGACTTTTTTATTCATCGGAAAAAAATCACCGACAGCCACACCGCCTTTTCAACTCACTGCGTTTAACCGCCGTTTTTTAATGGTTGTCGGTCTTGGACCTTTTTTGTTAACGATATTGCTCTCATTAGTACTCGGCATCAAACTACGCGCGGGTTGGGGCATGCCACTTTTATCGCTATTTGGCATTATTCTTGTTGCTCTACTGAAACCTCAGTTGACAACAACGAAGCTAAAATGTTTTCTTGCCAGCATTTTTTTGTTGATGATTTTATCGGCTGGCATTTATAGCGCATCCATCATTGACTCACGCGACATGAGCAGCGCAAATTTTCCAGGGCGTAGCATTGCAAACACGCTGACACAAAATTGGCATGATCACTATCACACACCACTTCGTTATGTCGCAGGATCGCGTTGGGTCGGCGGCAATATTGGATTTTATTCACCAGATCATCCCACCGTTTTTATCGAGTGGGACAAGCGTCGTGCACCGTGGATTAATATTCTGGCACTGAAAAAACAAGGCGCGATTTTTATTTGGAATATCAGTGAAAATGAAACCTTACCAGCAGCTATTCAACAACAATTCCCCAAGTTGCAAAAAGCCACTGTCATGGAATTCGCCTGGCAGCGAAATAAGCATCACCTGGCACCCACTAAACTCGGTGTGGCTATATTGCCGCCAGAAAGTTCCTCCCTTTGAAAAGGCGAGAAACTATCCCTTAAATCCATCTTTCCACCGACGCAATTGTGTAAATACTTGCAATGGATCCGTGAGTGACAACCCAGCAAATTTTTCTACCTGTGTAATTAATTCTGCCGATGTGCAACGCAAAAAAGGATTCGTGTCTTTTTCTTCACGAAGCGTCGATGGCAATGACGGCAGATTTTTTTGACGCACTGCAGTCACTTGTTCGATGCGCATTTTAATTTTCTCATTGCTCGGTTCAACATGCGCTGCGAAATGCAAATTGCTGAGCGTGTATTCATGCGCACAATAGATTTTCGTTTCATCTGGTAAAGCCGCTAATTTTTGCAATGAAGTGAAAAATTGCATGGCCGTGCCTTCAAATAATCTGCCACAACCCGCAGCAAATAATGTATCACCACAAAAGACGTAGCCCCGCGAATAATAAGCGATATGGTCGAGTGTATGTCCAGGAATCGTGAGCGCGTGTAAGCGAAGTGGAAAATCACCAACGATGACGCTGTCATTATCCTGCAAGGGATGCGTTAGCGCGGCTATTTTTTCTCGACCAGGACCAAATACCGGAACCTTGTATTCAGCAGCAAGTGCTGCAACACCATTGGTGTGATCCCAGTGATGATGCGTAATCAAGATGCCCACAAGCGTTAATCCCTGCTCCTGCAAAAAAGCGCGGACCGGTTTAGCATCACCCGGATCAACGATGAGCACTACTTTCGCACTCACATCGGTGATGGCCCAAATATAGTTATCGTTGAGTGCAGGTATCGCCTGTATGGTAAGTGGCATCATAAAAAATTTGACAACCCTTCAAGAATTTTGGTATTAGACGTAACAACTTCTTTTGGTGGGAATCAATCATGGATATTAAAAACGTCGTGCAACACGGACTCACTGCAACTCTTGCTTTCATCCCTGCGCTTAGTTTAGCGGCCCAACCACTTAATCTCCAACATCAATCTACCGCTGTGCTACAAACACTGGTGACACCCACTAAAACGGCGGCAACTGCGCCACACACTGCCTTCGTTGAAACAGAGAGAGCCATTGATTTTAACCAAGTGCTACACATTCGCAGTCAGCAAACTGTTTCCGGCTACCCTGTATTAGGTGGTGATTTTGTGATTCATGTGCCAAAACAAGATCAACCTCTCATTGAAAAAAATTTAGCGGGTATCAGCGCGGCGAAACACACGACGATGAATGGCATCGTTTATCAAAACTTGGCAGCTGATCTGCCAACATTACCAGAGCAAGCAACCGCTCAAAAAACCATGGATTTCCTGGTGAATTCCTATCAAAAAACCGCAAAATCAAAAACGATTTCCGATAAAAAAATTAAATTAATGGCATATGTTGATAAAAATCATAAAGCACACTGGGTTTATTTCGCGAGTTTTCGCGCAGAAGCGATGAATGCTCTGACTGAAAAACCTACTTATGTTGTCGATGCATCGTCCATGCAGATTTATCAAGCGTGGAACGATACCCAGACACTCGAAATAGTGCAAGCTGGCGGCTTTGGTGGTAATCGAAAAACAGCAATGAAAACGTATGATGGTGAAACAACAGCGAATCATGCTGCTTCCTTTACGGTTACCCGTGATGCTGAAACAAAAACGTGTTATCTCCGCGATGATGTCGCTATGGTCAGAGATGCCCGTTATGAATTTGATGTGGTGAAATTTAGTTGTCCAACGAAAGTGAGTCAGCATCATAATTTATATTGGAATGGTGGCATCGGTAGCGATCCTGATTTTGAAGAATTCACCAATCCAGATGCGGCAAACGGCGGTTTTTCTCCAAGCAACGATGGCTATTATGCAGCGCATGTCATCAAAGCCATGTATCAAGATTGGTATGGTGTTGAACCAATACGCGATATTTACACAAAAAAACCGATAAAAATAATCATGTTTTCTCATTCCGGCAAATTCATGAATGCACAATGGGACATCGATCACATGGTTCTCTATGACGGCGAAGATGATGAAACTTATCCTGATCGCGTTTCGTATCCGCTAACAGGGCTTGATGTCATCGCTCACGAAGTCAGCCACGGTTTTACGTTAAATCACAGCGTTTTACTTTATTTTGCGCAGTCTGGCGGCATGAACGAAGCTTTTTCCGATATGGCAGCACAAGCTGCCGAATATTATATGACGCAGAATAATGATTGGCTCATCGGTGCCAATGTATTCAAGAAAAAAGATAGAGCGCTGCGCTACATGAACAATCCCATGGAAGATTGTGATGCAGGAAAAATTCCCGCCGAATCTTGCTCCATTGATAATCTCAGAAATTATAATGACAAAATCAATGTGCATTTTAGCTCTGGCATTTATAACAAAGCATTTTATTTAATAAGCACTGCACCAGATTGGAATGTGAAAAAAGCCTTCGATGTCATGGTGCATGCCAACATGTTTTACTGGACTAGCATGAGCACCTTTCACGACGGCGCCTGTGGTGTGTTGTTGGCAACAAAAGATTATAGTTATGATACCAATGTTGTTGCGAAAGCATTTGCAGAAGTGGGAATTACGACGGCGGATTGTTAGTTATTTTTTTATCTGAATAGATTAAGCTATTTTATTCAGACTAAAGGAGCTACGAAAATGAAACGGAAAAATCTACCTTATTGTCTCGCCATACTCAGTACATTATTCATCTTTGCATCCATGACAACCGCCATGGCAGCATCTGATAAATCTAACGATAATGCCTGGATATACACGCAAACGAGTGCATCCTTAAAAGCCATGACGCCTGAATTGGCAATGAAACGCTTGCAAGAAGGCAATGCACGCTTTGTCAGTGGTAACATGAAAAGTCGAAATCTTTTGCAACAAGCGAAATTAACCAAGCAAGGCCAATATCCTTTCGCTGTTATTTTAAGTTGCATGGATTCCCGCGGCTCGCCTGAACTTATTTTCGATCAAGGCATCGGTGATATTTTCTCCATTCGCGTTGCTGGTAACATCGTTGATGAAGATCAATTAGGCAGTATGGAATACGCAACCAAAGCAGTGGGATCACATCTCATTGTGGTCATGGGGCACACACAATGTGGTGCAGTCAAAGGTGCTTGCAGCAATGTCGAGCTTGGTAACCTGACACAATTACTCAATAAAATTGAACCAGCCGCAACGACCATCAAACAAAATCTTCACGTGGAAGCACTCAATTGTAATGACGATAAACTGGTAAATGATATTGCGAAACAAAATGTGCTTAACATGATGAAAAATATTAAAGACCAAAGCCCCATCATCAGCGCGCTAGTCGATCAAAAACAAGTGATGATAGTTGGTGCGATGCATGATTTAAAAACAGGTCAAATCACATTTTTCAAATAATGCTTAATAATGTCTATAAAAGTGGAGAATATTTACCGAACTGTGTCATTGTGCCAGCAATTGTCTACTCACAATGACAAAGTTCAGTGAATATCTCAGATTTGCTTTAACCCAATCATCATCGCAGCCGCTCTATCCACCGCATCAACTGTTGTCATGCGACCAAAAGAAAAGCGTATGGCAGATTTTGCTTGCTCAGTGGTATAACCCATCGCACGTAGTACGTATGAACCTTCACTGCCACCGCCAAGACAAGCGGAAGCTGAAGACGTGGCGATGCCTGGAACTTGTTGTAATATGGCTTGCGCTAGCATGCCGGTAAACGACAAATTTAAAATATGCGGCACGGTTGCTTGCGCATGACCATTGATTTGCAATGCATAATGCGTTTGTAGTTGTTGCAGAAAACGTTGACGTAAGGTGGTTATTTTAGCGGTATCATGCTGCATGTCTGTTGCGGCAATGGCGTAGGCTATGCCCATGCCAACTATCTGATGCACCGGCAATGTGCCAGAACGCATACCTTGCTCATGACCACCGCCATGTATTAAAGGCATCACACGCACACGGGGTTTTTTACGGAGATAGAGCGCACCTATGCCTTTTGGACCATACACTTTGTGCGCACTTAGCGATACTAAATCGATGGGCACTGTTGTCACATCGAGAGAAATTTTTCCAACACTTTGTGCCGCATCCACATGCAACAAAATACCGCGCTCAGAAGTCAGTGCAGCGATTTTCTCAATTGGCTGTATCACACCTGTTTCATTATTCACATGCATAATAGAAACCAAACACGTATCCGCGCGCAATGCCGCCTGGAGCTGCTCCAAATCCACGAGGCCATCCGCTTTAGGCGCGAGATAAGTCACTGCAAACCCTGATTTTTCGAGATGCTGACAGGTATCCAGCACGGACGTGTGCTCGGTTTTCATCGTGACTAGGTGTTTACCTTTTTGTTGATAGAGATGAGCAACACCTTTGATGGCAAGATTATTCGATTCCGTTGCACCGGATGTAAAAATAATTTCGCTGCATTCTGCCTGCAAAAGCGCTGCTACTTCTGCGCGAGCAACTTCAACGGCATCGCGCGCCTTAACGCCATAGGCATGCAAGGAAGATGCATTGCCAAATCCATCCGCAGCGCTCAGGAATGCTTGCATTTTTTTTACGACGCGCTGATCAAGCGGTGTCGTCGCTGCATAATCGAGATATATCGGTTTCATGTGCTGTGATTCTTGTGTCTTGGCACTGCACGCAAACCCTCATCCGGTGTGCGACCAGATTCGAGGTATTCCGCATCTTGATTAACGCCCCACACATCATATTGCTTGCTGCCTGCGATAATATTTTTGACCGTTAACATCGCTGTCATCATGGCATGATCTTGATTATTGTATTTGTGCATGCCATTCCTTCCTACCAAATGAAAAGTGGCGAATTTTTTTTCCAGTTCGTCACGAATTGTTGTCACATGTTGTTGATACTGACCATCGTAAACAGGATAGGCTTTTGTTTGACGCACGACGCAACCATCGACAATATCCGCCTGATTTGCAAGTTTTAATGCGACAATTTCACTGCTTGCTTTTTCGATAAGCGCTGCATCACTCATAGACCAAAGCGTGTCATCTTTGAAACAAAAATATTCCATGCCATAACAACACATGCTTGCATCCGGCACCATCTCAGGTGACCAAGATTTAAAATTTTGTATGCGCGCGACAGCCACTTTGGCATCATGCACATATATCCAATTATCAGAAAAAATATTTTTATCGCGTAATATCAGCACTACAATTAAAAAATCGCGATATTGCAATGCGCGTGCTGCCGCACGTGTTGCGGCGGAAAGTGTTGGTTGCAAATAATCTAAGACCACATCACGCAACGGAGCTGATGAAATCACATGATTCGCGATGATAACTTGCGTATTGCCCTCTTGATCGCGGTAATGCACCCGCCATTTTTTTTCGCTCGCTTGATAATCACAGCGATATACGGTTTGCCCCATAAGCACCGCACCACCGTGAACTTTAATTTTTTCAGCGCAAGCCTCCCACAACATGCCGGGGCCTTTGCGTGGATAACGAAAAACATCCACTAATGTTTTGATGCTCTGTTGACGACGCTGCAGCCATTTTTGCGGTAGTAATGCATTTAGAATTGCAGATGCCAATGACAATCCTTTGATACGCTGCGCTGCCCAATCAGCTGAAATATCTTCGCATTTCATGCCCCACACTTTTTCGGTGTAGGTTTTAAAAAAAATGGTAAATAAGCGTTTGCCAAAATGATTGGTCACCCAATCTGCAAAACTTGCTGGCTGTTTGATAGGGAAAATTCGTGCACTAACATATGATAAAAAGCAATGCAACGATTCTAAAATACCTAATTGCGATAACGCTTCAAATGCTTTTAATGGATAAGAAAAAAATTGTTGTCGATAAAAAATACGTGAAGAGCGCGCACGTATTTGCAAATCATCTGGCAATATTTCTGACCACAACGCTTCGACTTCGGCTGATTTTGAAAAAAAACGATGACCGCCAATATCAAAACAATAGCCTTTATATTTCGCGGTTTTTGCAATGCCACCGACATCGTGTGCATCCGCTTCTAAGACTGTCACCGTCACATTATTTTTGGCAAGGAGGTAGGCTGCGGTCAGCCCAGCTGGGCCGCCGCCAATGACTGCGACATCAGCTTGCATCGTGGGGAAATCCATCTACAATCTCATCACCGATTAAAGCCGGCATGTTACCATCATTAGAGGAATCATTCAAAATGAATGCACTTCACGTCTGCAAAACGCAGCTACAAAAATCGTCTTTTTTCGTGTGTTTAAGCTTGATTATCGGTGGTTATGCCATTGCCGAATGGCAGCTCATTCCACGTTTAATGTTGGCAGCGGATGAATTTGTTTTTGCACGTCATATTATGGACTACACTTTTCATCTGCCTTATCGGGATTTTCCGCCATATAAAACCATACTCGGCTATTATTTGCTGTCATTACCACTTTATTTTTCAACCACTTTGTGGCATTCCCTGTTAAGCATCAAAGCAGAAATTGCCTTCATTAATTTCGCATGCCTTGCATTGATCAGCCTCGCATCCAGTCGTTTATTTAATAAATGGGCGGTATTACTTGCGATACTTGCCATCATCGCCAATCAATCTTTTCTGATTTATGGCGTCGATATACGCGTTGATATGCTAACCAGTTGGGCTGCACTCTTCGCTATTTTAGCGGTGCTTGCAAATCGTGTTAATCTCGGCGGCTTTTTACTCGGCATTGCTTTTCTCATTTCACAAAAAGCATTGTGGTATGTGATGGCAATCGATGGTGCGATGATCATTGTGTATCTTGCCTTTGCATCGCCTCTTTATTCCTTGCGGCAAATTTATCGTTTTAATTTTTATCTCATCTTGCCCATTTTGTTTTACATCATTACCTGGTCACTGATTGCTGATTTTCATACGGTCATATACAACTTATTTTACGAAGCTTATATTCAAGCAAAAATTGACTGGTATGCACCGATATATCTTATTTGTTGGGAAAGCGTCTTGACTGCCGGTCCAGTTTTATTTTTGTTATGGCCATTCACGCTGCTTAGTTTGCTAACTGATTCAGCTGATAGTGACAATTGCATGCAGCGCCTCTTCATCATTAGTCTTGCCAGCATCGTTTTATTTTTATTTATGTTATACAAGCAACCCTTTCCTTACAATTTTGTGTATTTGATACCCGCTTTTTTTATTTTGTATGCGGATTTTTTTTCTTGGGGCATGCGAGAACTGAATGCTTACCGCATTCCCTTACTGCTCTTCATCGTTTTTTTTCTCGGCACGGCAGTTGACTATCCCTTGTTAGCGACCTGGTTAAAAAGCAAGTTGTCGGATAATCGTTATCAGCAAACCATGGTAAAAGTAGCGGAAAACATGCTGCAAAATGATGATGGCTATGTCGCTGGCATTCCGTTTGTATATCGCAAAAAACAAACGATAGTTGGCATGAAAAATTTGATTAGTCCGGCAGTGCATTATTTATCTGCACCCAGTGCAGCAATAAAACCTTTATTACTCGCCTCGCTCTACTTAACGCCAACCACGACAGCAGAAGTGATTGCAGCATTCAATACAACGCCTGTGAAACTCATCATCAACAATTATCGCATTCAAGCATTGCCGCCACTACTCGCCACTTATCTCAATGACCATTACCAGCATTATTATGGCTCACTCTATCTTTACGCACCGCGCATTGCAGCAGGTCAACAAACGATTGATGTTAAATGGAGTGGTTTTTATCGAGTAACGACTAGCAACAACAATCGCATTTATCTTGATGGTAAGCGAATTAAAGCAGCCGTTATTCGATTACAACAAGGAGCACATCGCTCAGCTGCCACACGTGGCTATCGTCTGCAATGGCTGCCGCCTGTTACTGCTAAAAAACTCGACGAAAGTTATCAGCATGATAGTTGGCAGAAAATGGTGAGAATGATATTGCAGTGAATAAAAATAGCTTAGACTTAAGGGCCTGCTAATCTTCTCGGTGATTTTTCTGACGTAGCAAGACTAGCAATTTTAGCCGTTATAATGGCATGCAAATTTTGGTAATTTGTCTGATGTTTCCTGATTGCTTTTTCATTAATAAAAAACTGAGCCAATATCACTGGTAATTTTTCTTGGGTGAAATCATCGATCATATTTTCTGCATTAACATCCTCGTTTTCTTCTGTGTTTTCTTCAAAAATTTTACACGCTTTCATTGTGGCACATACAATATGCTGACCCAATGCTGCAAATTCATCTTTTTTGATATGAACACAAGGCATTAACATTTTATTGAAGAAACGTATTATCAATTCAATCTGATGAATAGCGACAAAGGCACGTTTATAATTATCCCCATACCATTTTGCCGAAGCCGTTTCTTCCCGCATTAAATTTTCAATATCTAAATGATAACGACTTTTAAATTTTGATGAAATTAATAATGGCAAATAGAGCGATTCATTATTTTTAGGTGATAGGATGCTTGAATCTGAAAACTTGCGAGAAATTCGCGGTGGAATTGCAATGGGAGCCGATTTTTTTGCGCTGTTGAAAAATAGAGATTGCGAACTGCTCGTTAAGGCATCAACCTTTTTGATTTTTTTTATCTCGAGTAATTCTTTTATTTTTTTCCTAAAAAAACGTAAATATTCCTGTAATTTTGTTACATCCTTCAACTTGATCATGGCTTTTACTTTTTCAGTTTCATTACTGAAATCAGTATCCTCAATTTCTTCAATGAGTGCCTCTGCCGTTTCGGTATTTTTTCCCCTCACTTGCGCTTCCATTAAATAAAGATAGAGACGAATATGCAGGCTAAGAATACGCGCCTTATCATAAATCACTTTATATTCCTGACTCTTACAAATGGGGGAATTCATGACAATATGATGTAAAAAACCCTCACCACGATTAAGCGTCACTGATCGCCAATGACATGCTTCATAGTCAAACCGACGATAGAGTGGGAGCGGTAAAAAATTTCGTTCATATCCGCTTGCTACCCATATCTTTATATCATCTTCATCATCCCTGGGTAAAAGAAGGCCATACGTTTTAAAGCCGCTGCCAAACGTTTTTAAAAACGTTAATGGCGGCTTTTCGTTTTGCGGATTCTCAAAATAAGGTTTTATGTCAGCAAGCGCTGCATCATACCGTCTTCTTGCTTCTTCCTTGCTAAGCACTCTGTCCAAACTCATCATCTACTCCATCTCTTACAGCTAACTACCTTGCAAGCCACTCATCACTAAATGATGGCGGATTATACCTTGCCCATGATTTAATCAGCAAATGCAATCTATATTCTATTGACTGATTTCAGCCGCAAGGGTATAGAAAGATATATGCTTTAAGAAAAGGATGATTAAAGCAACGATGCATCTGATTTCACAACGAATCAAAGATTATTTCACTGCCAGGAAACCTTTGTTTTGTTTTCTCAGCTGGTTCATCCTCGGTACGGCTTTTTTATTTTGCTTGATTGCGCTGCGCTATCTTTTTATTCTGCTCTCCTCCGACCGGCTATTCATCAGTTATGTCGATCACTCTGCCTTCTTTGGCAAAGTCTTTGTTTTATCCTTTACCGCAACGGCCTTTCTTGGTCATTTCACGCTTCTCGCTTTTTTGCCGCTTTTTTTGTTGATAACGCCCCTCATTCTTTGCTTCAATAATCAAAGACTGATCGTCTTTTTTACCATCATCTCAGGCACCTTGCTTGCCATTTTTTTATGCGCAGATAGTTTTATTTACGCAAATTATCATTTTCATATTAATCTCGCGCTGCTAAAACTGATTTACGAATATGGCTCAGTGGATTTTTTTGGTATCTCACGGAAAGAATTATTTTTTGTTTTAGGCGGCAGTTTAGCTATTTTAATCTTTGAAATCACACTCGCTTTTCTCATCACAAAATGGGCGATGACGTTAAGCGCCATGAAGCTTTGCAAAAAAATATTTGCATTACTTTTTGCTTGCTTATATTTTTCGTACACCGTACTTTTTTTCTCCATGGCGAAAGAAGATTTTATTTTTTCACAGCAAACACCGAATTTTCCCTTGTACAATCACCTACTCGCTGCCATCTCGCCTTATCCAAATACACTGCAATACATCGAAAAATTAAGTAACACGCGTTTTTCCCAACCCTTATTCCCCAATGCGCCATTGCATTATCCTTTGCATCCTTTAGTGTGTCAGCCACGGCAAAAACCTTATAATATCCTCATCATCACGGTAGACACGCTGCGTTATGATGTGATCAATCCGACACTCACACCGCATCTCCATGCTTTTGCCAAGCACGCATTACAATTTCAGCAGCATTTAAGTGGCGGCAATTCTACGCAAGCGGGATTATTTTCATTGTTTTATAGCTTGCCCAGTAATTACTGGACGTCGATGTTACAACAAAAACAAGGCGCATTATTTATCGATACGCTAATACGACAAGGTTATCAGCTTAACATTTTATTTAGCAGTTACATGATTCCGCCTTTTGACGAAACCATATTCCGCTCAATCAAACATTTACGCAAAGGCTCAGCGCCAGGCGAGACGGTTCCTGACAAAGACCATTTTGTAACGACTGCATTCAACGAATTTCTGCAAACACGTGATCAACATCACCCTTTTTTTGCTTTTATTTTTTATGATACCGTGCATGATTATTGCAGCAAACAAAATGTCCCCATGCTTTATCCCACTGCTAATCTTGATTGCATGCGTCTTACTAAAGCCGATAAAGCAACTGGGATAGATGTTTATAATCGATACAAAAATGCGGTGCATTATGTCGATAATGAAATGGCACAAGTATTCACCGCGTTAAAAAATAAAGGGTTATTAGCAAATACCATAGTCATCATCACCAGTGATCACGGCGAAGAATTTAATGACACCTTGCACAATGACTGGGGACATGGCACGAATTACACGCGTTATCAAATCAAGGCTCCATTTATCGTTTATTTTCCCGGTCATAAACCCGCTATTTTTAGCCATCAAACGTCACATTATGATATCGTACCCACCTTAATGCGACGTTTGTTGCGCTGTCAAAATGACACAAAAGACTATAGCATTGGCAAAGATTTGTTTGATAAGCATGACCCTGCCTATGTTTTAGTGGGTAGTTATATCAACATGGCCATTGTGGAAAAAACGCGGAATGCAACTTTACTGACATCAGGCGAAATCCGCATGAATGACAATGAGGCAGAAGAATTACACGATGCCAAACTTGATCCGCGATTGCTCGCAGATGCTTTTTTGAAAATGCGAGCATATTATCAATCGCAAAAATTTTAATGGTGATGCATGTTCAAGAAAAATTCGTTGGTTTATTCTGCTGTTTTGCTTTTTTCGTTACTGTGTTGCGGTTTTTTTTCTCTGTGGCTCGGCAAAGAATTATGCTGGGATCTTGCCAATTACCACTACTACAACCCATATGCTTTTTTTCATGATCGCAGTCACCTCGATTTTTGGCCAACGACTTTCATTCATCAATATCTAAATCCACTCATTGATTTTCTCACTTATTTTTTGATTAATGATTTTTCACCACGCACGACAGAATTTATTTTAGGCGCCATCCATGGCATAAATTATTGGTTACTTTTTCTCATGGCTTGTTTTTTTATCCGCGGCAACAACAGCGAACGATTAACACCAACCACGATTAGCCTTGGATTACTACTCGCATTGCTTGGCATGTATGGACCAACGGTCATCCCAGGCATTGGCTCGTTTCAAAATGACAATACCATCAGTCTTTTTATTTTAAGCTGCTTACTCTTACAAATTTTCGCTTGGCAGCGCTATCGTGACAAGCATGTACTCCCGCAAAAAATGCTTTTTTTCTCTGCATTATTGCTTGGTATGTGCACCGGTCTTAAGCTAACAGCTGGACCTTTTTTTGTCGGACTGATACTGACAACGCTATTACTGCCATTACCATTGAAAATAAAAATTAAAGCAACATTACTGATTAGTATCGCACTTGTCATTGGCATGAGCCTGTCTGCTGGTTTTTGGATGTGGCATTTGTGGCAGCAACATCACAATCCATTTTTTCCCTTTTTAAATAATATTTTTCATTCACCTGAAATCACCTTCAGCAACTGGCGTGATCCGCGTTTTATGCCACACGGATTACTGCAAACACTTTTTTATCCTTTTTATTTTTCCTGGGATGGCCGCACCATCGATCTACCCTTCCGGGATTTTCGCTTCATGATGGTGTATGCCTTATTCATCATTACTTTTTTATATTCGCTGTGGCACAAACGTCCATTATTTAATTTACCACAACGTTTTCTACTAACATTTTTTATCTGCAGCTACATCATCTGGCAATATTATTTTTCCAATGCACGTTATTTAATCGCACTTGAAATGTGTGCACCAATTGTGATTTATATTTTGGTGACAGCACTGATTCATCAAGGCTATTGTCGCGCCATTTTACTGACCATGCTATTTTACACGTTGTTTTTTTTCATGGTGAATGTTCCCATCATCCGTTTGCCCTGGTTTGGTTCTTCTTTTTTTGCCGTGCAATTGCCGCAAAAAATAATTGCCATACGAGAAGCGAGCGTTCTCATCACCTACTCGCCATTTGCTTTCGACTTAAACCCACGCCCACTTTCTTATCTCATTCCTTTCTTTCCTACCAACTGGCATTTTATTGGCATTCCTTTTGCAAAAGAAAAATATGCAGCGGATGAAAAAACGCATCATGTCATTAATCAGCTAATTCAGCACACACCGCAGCCTATTTATCTTTTAACAGCTGCTGATAATATGACGACGTTGTATCGCACTGCCATGCGCTTTGGCTTACACCCATCCGGCAACTGCGTTGTCATCAAGAGTGATAGACAAACACTTGCGAATCAGCAAGCATTATTGTGCCCAGTGTCGGTCGCCTTAACTTAGAGTTTGCTGACAGCTAAATTGCATTTGTCAACAGAGTTATTTATTATAAGCACTCGGAACAACGGGAAATAATTATGCCCGTTAATCGCCCAAATCAACTCCACCATGTAAGCCTACTCAACCTGCATAAAATTCTGGGAAAAGATAATCTCAAAAGTAATCTAGCAAAACATCTAACGGATTCGAGAGAATTAACCAACAATTAAAGGTTTAATATAAAAAAAGAAATAAAAAAAATTATCAACGTGCAAGGCGCAGCCATTAGTATCCTTTCAAAACGTGAGGAAGATTTTATTTGCTTAACTGATATGGCCAAAAAATTTGGGGGCGAAGATTTAATCCATAATTGGATGCGCAATCGCAACACCTTGGAGTTTTTAGGTATATGGGAACAAATGCATAACTCAGATTTTAAAGGTGTCGAATTCGACACCTTTAAACTTGAGGCTGGTTTAAACAGTTTTCGCATGACGCCTAAAAAATGGACAAACGCTACGCATGCCATTGGTGTTCAATCTCGTGCAGGCCGATATGGTGGCGGTACTTATGCCCATAAAGACATTGCCTTTGAGTTTGGCTCTTGGTTAAGTCCTGAGTTTAAACTTTATTTAATCAAAGAATTTCAACGACTTAAAGAAGAAGAAAATCGGCGTTCATCATTAGGTTGGAATCTTAACCGCACTTTGTCCAAGCTCAATTATCGCATCCATACCGATGCCATTAAGGACATATTATTCCGGCTCTGGTCAATTTAGAACAAGCTAACTTTGTCTATGCCAATGAAGCTGATATGTTGAATGTTGCTTTGTTTGGGCAAACAGCAAAAGAATGGCGAGATGGTAACCCAAACCTAGAAGGTAACATGCATGAATATGCCACCATCGAGCAATTATTAGTATTGGCTAATATCGAAGCGATGAATGCTGAATTTATCCGGATGGAGCTGCCGCAATCTGAGCGGTTAAAGAATTTAAATGGAATAGCAATTACGCAGTTAAAATCACTTACTAATCATAATGCGATTTCGCGTCTCGAACGTGCAAATTCAAAAAGCTCAAGAAAAAACTCGAGAAAATAATTTGCACGCCCACAATAAAAAAAGTAATTGCTGGAATTAGTATGCGCATCATTTGTGTGGGAGCGAGTGAACCAAACGAGAGATGCTGCCAATACCAAAAACCATAGCCAACACCTATGCTAGATAAAAAAATCAAACAAAGGCCCAACAGCAAACCGCGTTCCAGGGTGAAATGCGTTAGTTTGTGCCACCATTTTATCGTGATGCCGAAGGAAACAGCTTGCACGCCGAGTATCACAAAAAAACCGGAAAATAATAATGTGTGTATGTCGAGACGAACATGACCAACTTGCAGCGGCGTCCACACTAACAATGACATCAATAGCAAACCAACCATTAATAACAAAGCACCAGGATACAAAAAAAGCCAACGTGGACTAAACAATAATAATAAACGCAGATGTCGCCAGCCATCACGCCATGGTCGCAAATGCGGTGGTCTACTGCGACCATCTTGAAATAAACGCGTCGGCACTTCGGTGATATTCAGTTCATGCAGCGTCGCTTTGATAATCATTTCGCTCGCAAATTCCATGCCATCACCTTGAAGATTAAGTTGCAAAATGGCATCACGACGAAAACCGCGTAAGCCGCAATGAAAATCACCAATGTGATTGCGAAAAAAAAGTCGACCCAAACTGGATAACACGGGGTTGCCGAGGTAGCGATTCAAAAACGGCATGGCACCCGCTGCGATGCCACCTTGAAAACGATTGCCCATGACAAGATCGTAACCGTCACGTAATTTCTGCAGAAAAGCGCTTAAATTTTTAAAATCGTAACTGGCGTCCGCATCACCCATGATGATGAAACGACCTTGTGCTGCTGCAATCCCCGCAAGCAATGCGGCACCATAACCACGCTTGGCAACCGAAATGACGCGAGCGCCGAGTGATGTGGCAATATTTGCCGAATCATCGTTGCTACCATTATCCGCAATTAAAATTTCACCGTGCAAATTTTCCGTCGTCAAAAAATCATTTGCTTGATGAATGCAGGTGGCTATGGTTTCTGCTTCATTGAGACAAGGCATTAAAATGGTTACTTCACAAATCGTCATTACTTACTTCCCTTTTTTTCATTGCATTAAGCACGGCTGTTAACATGCCTCGCAAAATATTAACCTCCATCACATCAGGACGCGTTCGATTAAACAAGCGTCGCAAGCGCGCCATTAATTTACGCGGCGCATTTGGTTTCAAAAAATCAACAGCAACTAAAACATTTTCTAAATGCAGAAAAAATCCTTCCATCTCAGCAACCGTTGCCAAACGCCTATCCCAACCACCGGTTGCTAAGCTCTGTTCCAAACTCGCGGCGTATAATTCATAACACACCACTTGCACCGCCGCTGCAATATTTAACGAAGAGCAAGCGGGATTGGCTGGAATGGTCAGGTGCAAATGACAAAGTTGTAATTCTTCGTTGGTCAAACCTGAATGCTCGCGGCCAAACAAAATTGCTATTTGACTCGTCGGTTTTTCGCGATGAATTTTTTCTGCTACTTGTCGTGGCGTCAGTAATGGCCAGGGAATAGTGCGCATTCTGGCACTGGTTCCAATCACTAACGTACAATCGCTGATGGCTTCTTGCAGCGTGACAACTTTGGCATTCGTCACAATATCTGCAGCATTCACCGCCATTTCATTGGCTTTAGGATGTGGAAATTTTTCTGGCGCAACTAAAAAAAGTTGGGCGAGTCCCATGGTTTTCATGGCACGCGCTGCAGCGCCAATATTGCCTGGATGCGAGGGATTCACTAAAACAATGCGTATGTGATCTAACATCAAAAATTAATTGCTGCTATCGGTAGCAACGCTCCAAAAAGTAGTGGGATGACCTTCAATGCGTGCTGTCACCCAGGTTTTTCCATCGGTTGAGGTGTAAATGACACCAACCCCTTTGTCATTATTGCCAACGACGGTCCATAAACCATTGTTGTGCGCAACTGCGCGCAAGGTGACATTGGTGAGAAAAGTACGCCGTATCCAGTGCTTGCCATCGGTGGACGTATACATCGCGCCATAATCTTTACGATAACCGACGGCCACATATATGCCATTACCATAATCCACATCGAAGATATCGCTTGGTTCATCAAACTTCTCTGCATAGGTTTTCGTCCAACTTTTTCCATCTGCGCTTGCATAAATCACCGCACGGCTTACATCAGCCGATGGTTGTTCCCTGCCGACCACCACCATCATGCCATCTGGTCCATAAATCGCTTTGCGTAAATTGTAAATAATATGCTGGTTGTTAAAAGTGCTGTTAAAAGCCTGTGATTCGCGCCAATTATTGCCATCATCCGATAAATATAAAGCTGTCGCCTGATAGGGTGATTTGTCGAACAACTCAATTTCGCCTAACGCTAACCATTTATTAGCAGAATAAGACACATTCGCAATGCGCAAATTATTCATGCCACGATAATAAGCCCGCGACCAATGACTTGCGTCTGCTGAAGCATATAAGGCAAATTCTTTGCCCACTATCCATTTACCGCCACCAAAAGCAGCGTGCACGCTACTGATTGGCAGCTTTGCTGTTGAGGAATAATCCCAGGTTTGAGTGAGCGCTGCATCACGGCTATTTTTAGAAGCAAAATCATCATTGCTAAGCGCTGTTTTTGTCCACTGCAAACCATCCGTTGAATAAGCCATCTTGGGTGGTTCAAAATATTTCAAACCCGGCACCACTAACCACTGACCTGCGCCGTATTGAATATTGGCATAATCTTCTACCTTGCCTCTGGCATTCGCGAGACCGACCACATTTAGCGGCGCCCATAGTTTCCCATCGGTTGAACCAAAAAAAACATTATTTGGAATACTTCGTCTATCACCTGCCACCGCAATCCAGTGCACAGCAGAAGCTTGGGGCGGTTGCGTCACGGTTGCTGCATGGAGGGAAGAGGTGATGCTGTTTAATAAAAGTAGCGATAAACTGAGCCATACGTGTTTCATTGTCTAAACTCCTTTGTTTTGTGTTGCATATATTTTAAGCGACCTGACATAAAATGCGATGGCAAAACAGTAGCACAAGGGTTCTTTGCTGTCATCTTGTCAGGACTGACGTCCATTGTGATCGCCTCTCCCGCAAGCGGGAGAGGCGATCATGTGAATGACATAACAACGCCCTAGCATTCAGCACACATTCGTTTTATGATTGCGCCTCTCAATCAACTAACGTTATCACTGTCATGCGACAACCCATTCTAAATATTGCAGTTGACGCCGCACGCGCTGCAGCAACCATTATCATGCGCGCCATGAAACGAATGGACACGGTCACAATTGCTGAAAAAAGTCCCAATAATTTTGTCACCGAAGTCGATAAGCGAGCAGAAGAAGCAATCATCAGTATCATCAAGAAAGCCTATCCATCACACGGCACCTTAGGCGAAGAAAGCGGTGAAACAGCGGGTGATGACTACCTCTGGATCATCGATCCCATTGATGGCACACGTAATTTTATTCACGGCTTTCCCCATTTCGCTATCTCCATTGCCGTGATGCACAAAAATAAAATTGAGCATGGCGTCATTTATGACCCGCTGCGCCAAGAATTATTCACCGCCAGTCGTGGCAAAGGCGCTCAACTGAATGACAGACGAATTCGTGTCAGCGAGCGCAAGCACTTGACAGAATGTCTCTTCGGCACCGGCTTTGCTTACCGTCATCTTCATCCCACGGACACTGTCCCGACAAAAATTTTGCAAGCCATACTGCCGCTATCGGGCGATATTCGTCGCGCTGGTGCGGCCACGTTAGATTTGGCTTATGTCGCAAGTGGTCGTCTCGATGCTTTTTGGGAAATGGGCTTACACATTTGGGACATCGCTGCTGGCATTTTGCTGGTCAAAGAAGCGGGCGGCATGATATGCGACCCAACAGGTGGTGAAGATTATCTGAAGACAGGCAATATTGTTGCGGCTAACCCCATCATTATGCGGCAATTTTTAAAGACGATTAAACCAGTTTTTGATGACGCTTAAGATATCCGCTATCGCTGTTAAGTAAATTTAATTTGTCATTTTCCATCTCATTGTAATAAAATCGCCCCTTCACAAAAAACGTTACAACTCGCCATTTTATCCTTGGATGAAAAAGATAAGCCAGGAACCTGGCACATGTCTGTAGAAAACACTGAGTCAAAAAAAATCGACGTAAGATTTTATTATTGGGATAAAACATTATTTGATATTTTTACCGGCGAACTATCAGAAGCAGATAAGATAGTTGCAGCGCAAGCTTACCTAAAAATCGACGGTAATCGTGACCGCATATGGCAATGCGCAATTTTGACTGCGAGCCAAGCGCTTCTTACAACTGGCTGGTTAGCCACTATCTCTTTACTAAACCCACAGCCACCCACACAAAATTTTGTGGTAGGTGATCTCAGTAAAGGTCGCAGAATTAAATTTATATGCCAGGATTATATTAGCCGAGCAATGCAACAAAGTGAGCAACAACTTTATGCAGATAATCGGCCTTACTACATAGGTTTTTTTAATGAAGTTGTTTTGCCAACATTCGATGTGGTAATAGAACGAGGGGTACATACATTTTCTTCTGCAGAAAATGACCAATTGCAAAATTGTAAAGTCCTTTTAACAGCGGCTGAAGCGGGAGAATTTCAAGCGGAATTAATTCCTACTCTTTCACAACTTTTTGTTAGTGTCTTAAGATCTGTTTGGCAACAAGGTGAATATGGCACTCGAAAAAAACATGACATTTATATTGAGAGCAATAAAAACCTGGAAGGTTTGTACAAAATTTTGCAAATTTCGATGGCTTTAAATGGATTTAAATGGCGTAACAAGCAAGGCGATATTGACGTGATACGTTGTGATGCAACGACCTATCATCAGCTTGCTGACACTGCTACTCAATCACAAGCTGATTCGAGAAAAATACAAATACCTCATCTCACTGGTTATCAATTGCAATTTTCATTACTTAGAAAAACGCGTCCGGAAATTAGTTTTTACTTTAACGACGAAAGAAGTGCCAGGATTTTTCATCAGCAATTTTGTGAAGAATTTAGCTCGGAAGAACTGCAAGCTAAATATGGCAACATTAATTTTTCTGCAACAGAACCCCAAAGGCGAGGAAATTCTTTTGTGGTCGTATGCAGTCATTATGCAAGTGGTAACAAAATTGAGAACATGCAGCAGTTAAATGACCCACGATTACGTTACCCAAAAAAGGGGCCTGCTCCTATGTTTATATACAGGGAAAATTCGGCGGATGCTTCTGACCGTCTAAGCGTTTCTGCTTGCTATGATGATCTGCAAAATGTTAAGCCTATACCTGATATTCTTCATGCTTGGAAAACGCCTGAAAAAATAGCACTTAGCCTTGCTTATTGGCGATTTGTTTTAGTACCATTATCACGTTATTTTAACCTCCCAGGACTTGACCTTGTTCTTCAGTATGAATCCTATTTGGTGCCACCCGATGGCAGTTTGCTGCAGGTACGCTTCGATGCAACTGATGCGACAAAAATGGCCATCATCCACGTTATCCCGTCTCAATATGAAGATAGGCAATATGATCTCTTAAAGATGTACTATGCTCATCAAAATCAACTACCCATTGACATCCTTGCTCGTTGACTGGTTTGCATTAGCACCCGGCGGAAATTTCCGCTCAATTGTGTCTGGCTTGGTACATCATTATGATGCCTCTCCATTAGGCAATGCTGGCAATCGACTCGACATGAAAGAATTTTTTGCCGATGTGCTTAATACAAATTTTGTAATTAACAGAACAACCGTCAACTCAGAAGTGATGATAGGTGAAAAAGTAAAAGATTTTACGATCAGCTTTGTAAAACCAGCGACAACTATTCCACATGACATGGAAAGTTTTCAGCGTATTTGTGCCGTGAGTAGCTTGTGGGTAGGCACGCCACGAGATGTTGTCATTAGCGGACAGACATTTGGCAAATTTGAAGGATCTCAACTCGAAATTAAAACAAAAGTGTATGTTGGCGCAGATAAGCTTCGCGCCCGCGCACTCTTTCAAGATCTTTTTGCGCCGGCGTCGTCTTCTTCTTGCGAGGAACCTGAAACATCACGTGCTCCTGAAAAGATGAGGAATCAAGTCTCGTAGTGGATGTTAACGTACAAGCTCATCTCAATCCAACGTCTGCCGATAGCGTTTCAGTGCAATTACCAACATCAGCAGCATGAATAAGCACATCGGCCATATATCTACCCACGCTTGTGCGAAGCTGATGCCTTTTAGCATGATGCCGCGGACGATGTTGATGAAATGCGTCAGTGGTAACACATTGCCTATCCACTGTGCCCATGCGGGCATGCCTTTGAAGGGAAAGGCAAAGCCGGATAATAGCATTGATGGCAAAAAGAAAAAGATGCTGTATTGACTCGCTTCCAATTGCGTTTTGGCGAAAGTTGAAATGGTGATGCCGACTGCAAGATTTGCCAGAATAAAAGGCAAGGCGAGTGTGAATAATAATAAAGGATTGCCCAACAACGGCACCTGGAAAAAAAAGACGGCAAGCAATATCACGATCAACACTTGCAGGTAACCAACAATCAAAAAAGGCATCGCTTTACCAATGATGACTTCCACAGGCAATATTGGCGTCGCAAGCAATGTTTCCATGGTGCCACGTTCGCGTTCTCGCGTGAGCGCCATGGATGCCACCATCACAAACGTCATGGTCAATACCGTGCCTAATAATCCAGGAACAATATTGTATTGGGTGATGGCACTCGGATTATATTTTGTATGCACACGCAATTCTGCCGGCCCTTTTTTCGGATTGAGCACTTGCAGTGGGCCGACCAAATCATACTGAAATAAACTGGTGGTCAACGGATAAGCACCCGCATCGCTGACCGGTGCCGCACTTGGTGCAGGACCACTTGCAAATAATCCCGTCGCAGCAGAAACCGCATAAGCAACGGAAACAGGATCGGTGCCATCCACTTCAAGTAAAGCAGCAGGATATTCGCCACGTATTAGTTTGCGAGAAAAATCCGATGGAATCGTCAAAGTGAATAACACTTGATGCGTCTCCATTAATTTTTTTGCAGCCGCTTCCGTTTCAGGATAATGATCAAATTTAAAATAATTAGTATTTTCTAATTGATGCACCAAGGTGATGGCAAATGGTCCATCATCAAAATTAATGAGTGAACTCGGTAAAAATTTTGGATTGGTGTTGATAGCAAGACCAAATAATAAAAGTTGCACGATGGGCAAGGAAATCACCATGAAAAAAGTGCTGCGATCTCGTCTAAATTGGGTGAATTCTTTGACGATCAAACCCTTCAAGCGAAAAAATGAAAATCCTTCATTCATGTTTTTTGCTCCGCCGTTTTTTCTTGCACGAGGTGAATAAAAACTTCTTCTAAACTACTCGCGACGCGCCGCCAACTAGCATCCGGAAAACGTGCAATACTCGCTTGCAAAAGCGCATCATCGGTTCCTATCACACGCATGGTATCACCAAACATCACGACTTGTTCAACACCCGGTTGTTCACGCATGGTCGTTACCAATGACGATAATTTTTCTCCACTCGCAGACCACGTAATCAGCTGCACTTTGTTGATGATATCTGCAATACTGCCTTCTGCCATTAATTGGCCATAAACAATGTAAGCCAGACGATTGCAACGCTCAGCTTCATCCATGTAGTGCGTGCTCACTAAAGAGGAAATACCTTGCGTTGCCAAATGAGAAATATCATCCCAAAAATCACGTCGTGCTTTAGGATCGATGCCTGCCGTTGGTTCATCCAACAATAATAATTTTGGTTCGTGTATTAGCGCTGCCGCGAGTGACAATCGTTGCTTCCAACCACCGGATAAGCGCCCTGACAAAATCGTGCGATATGGCGTGAGCTTTAATTCTTCCATGATGTGCATCGCGCGTTCTTGATAATTTTTTTCATCATAAGCCCGTGCGATGAAGCAAAGATTTTCTTGTACCGTTAAATCTTGATACAAACTAAATGTTTGCGGCACATAACCTACGAGACGTTTTATTTTGTTAGCATCACGCAAAATATCATAACCAAGACAAACGCCGCTGCCTGAATCCGGCGTCATCAAGCCGCACAACATGCGTATTGTTGTGGTTTTTCCACTGCCATTTGGTCCTAAGAAACCAAAAATTTCACCGCGCTTAACTTGCAGCGACACATCGATCACTGCTGGTTTTCCAGCAAAACGTTTACTTAAGTGATGGACATCGATGATGTAGTCGTCAGTCATGATTTGTGTAATTCACTAACACAGGTTGTCCAGGATGCAGCAACATTGCATCGTGCGCAGTAAAAACTGCTTCAATACGATACACTAATTTTTCACTGGTTTTTTCGCTGTAAATTACCGGCGGTGTATATTCTGCCGAAGGCGAAATAAAACTAATCGTTGCAGAATAATGTTGTTGGCAATGATCGCAACGCACAGTCACCACATGGTGCAAATGTATTGCCGCAAGATTTTCTTCACCGACATAAAAAACAACTTTGATATCGGCGGGTGCCAGCAACGATAAAATCGCTTGATTCGCAATGGTGTATTCACCCAGCCGAAAATAAATATCAAACACTTGTGATTTGAGCGGTGCATAAAGAATTTTTTGATTGAGTGTCCATTGTGCTTCTGCAAGCGTTGCTGTACTCGCAGCAATCGTTGCATTTGCTTGTGCCAATTGGGCAATGGTTGCATCGTAAGTTGATTTAGCACTATCTAACAGTGATTGTTGTATTGCATTTTTTGGCACGAGAATTTTATAACGTTGATAGGTGATTTTGGCATACGCTAAATTAGCAATCGTTGCATCACGCGCCGCCACCGACTGCTTGAGATTTTGTTCTGCCGCAGCGAAACTATCACTTTCTGGCTGTGCTTCCAAAAGAAATAATTGCTGCCCTTCGGCAACATTGTCACCACGGTTCACCAACAATTGCTTCAATACGCCAGAAACCGGTGTCGCAATATAGGTGTAACGCCCTTCAATATAACCTTGCGCCGCCTGCGGCGACTGCGAACAACTGCTCGCAAACAACGTGGCAAAAAGAAAAAACGCTAACGGTAATATCCACCTCACCCACATGCTTAACCTCACATCCATTGCAAAGGAGTTGATAAGGAATAACTTAACATACTTGGTTTTTAATTTCTTTTATGTGTGCAGAAATACTATTTTTTTATAGTATAAATGTATACTTAATAGGCTCAATTTAAATTAAGTATACATTTATACTATAATAATATAGTATGTATGTATACTTAATGAGTATTGCTCATGAAAAAATTAGCGGCAATTCAAGCGCTGCGGGAATTTGATAAAAAAGGCAGATTTGTGTTTACCAAACACGACATGGCTAAATTATTCCCCGATGACAATCCCAAAGCATTCGATGAAGGCCTAAACCGATTGGTTAAAGCAAAGTTAATCAAACGTGCCTGCCGCGGCATCTACGTGAACGATCATGCGCAAAGTTTCGATAGTTACACCATAGAACATATTGCTAAGGCATTACGCAGAAATGAATATAGTTACGTCAGTCTAGAATCAATGCTATCTGAATATGGCGTTATTTCACAAATCCCTCTCGATTGTCTTACCGTCATGACAACCGGCAGAAAAGGAATATACAAAACCTTCTATGGCGTCATCGAGTTTACACATACCAAACGAGACATCATGAATATTTTAGATCATGTCCTAACAGTAAAAGGGCGACCACTTCGTATCGCTACCAAAAAAACTGCGTTGCGCGATTTAAAACGCGTCGGACGTAATCTTCATTTATTACAAACAGAGAATAGTGACGATGAGTAAAATAAAAAATTTCAATCAACTAATAGAACGAGCAATGAGCACATCTGGACGTACACATATGCGTCCCGCCATTGCAAAAGAATTGTTACATTACGATATTTTATTTTGTTTAGATGAAAACGGCTTGCTTGATAAATTAACTTTTCAGGGCGGAACATCACTACGTTTATGTTATGGCGCGCCAAGATTTAGTGAAGATTTAGATTTTGTTGGTGGAAAAGAATTTGCTACCGCCAATTTGATTGAAATGAAAAATTGCCTTAAAAAATATATTGGCGAACGATACGGTCTTGAAATTTCTGTTAAAGAACCTAAGGAAATGGCACTTACCCCAAAGTATCAAGATATCAAAGTTGATAAATGGCAAATTGCTATCACCACCTTCCCAGAAAGAAAAGACTTGCCAAAACAAAAAATAAAAATTGAAGTTGCGAACATTGCTGCCTATTCACGAATACCCTTGTCGTTACAACAAAATTATGAATTTTTACCTGATGGCTATACTGACACATTGATCATGACTGAAACATTAGATGAAATAATGGCTGATAAATTAATCTCATTAGTCAGTTGTCAGCGATATATCAGATATCGTGACATTTGGGATTTACGCTGGCTTAAACAACAGGGCGCACAAATCAACACTGATTATATTCTTGCAAAAATTAACGACTACCAAGAAATAGACTATCCAAAAAAATTGGATCATAGAATTAATCACTTAGATGCGATTGTTAGAAGTAAAGATTTTAAAGATGAAATATCCCGTTTCATCCCAGCTGACATTATTGAGCGAACCTTGAAAAAAGAAAAATTCATTGATTTTCTTATCAATGAAAATAAATCCTTGCTGCTACAAGTAAAAAAAATAATTTCTTGAGCGTTACGAGGATGGAACAAGATAATCCAGCACATGGACTATCATACTTGCAAAGTATTTAACGCCATCATTACTCAACTCCATCTATCCTTGGCACAAAAGATAGCCCTGGCGTTGACTGATGATTTCCGTCTACCTTTCTTCTCAACGCGTTAACTTCTGCTGTTAAAAAAGATAATTGTCTTTGCATTTCTTCTAGCATAGTGCGCGGCACGCTTACAAATTCATTACGACGCGGAGGGAAAAAAGAACTAGCACCTTGGAGAGATGATGCTGTTGCCTGATCAGTACTTGGTAAAGCTCGCAGAGAAGGTTGTTCTTCTGGTTCCTCCTGAGCATACATAATCCTAAGTATATTTCACTAACAGGAAAGTAAGTTGTAAAATTCAGTGCAGAAGTGCAAGACGATTTTTTATTGCAGATGAAAAAAATAATTCATCCCTGCAAAAAACAAAGCAGGGATGAATTCTGTACGGATGATTAACCGAAGTTGTAAGCGAGATTCAACGTCAGCATTTCAGCAGAAGGAATGGCGCTGTCGCTACGCTTGACATCACCTTTACCAAAGAGGTGACTATATTCCAAACTCGTGGTTAATTGTGTTTGTGGAATATCATAGCTCACACCGACACCTGCGATGGGACGAATTTTATTTTGTGTCTTTGACATGCTGCTGATGTTGTCTTCAGTTGGGATGACAGAATTAAATTTGCCTTCCATTTTGCTGTGAACCAACGCTGCACCACCTAAGCCATACAAACTGACACCACTGTCTGCAATCGGCAAATACGCTTTACCAACCACATCCAAGGTTGCCATGGAATATTTCATACTGGCGTTAGCAAGATTCATACCAGCATAATTTAAATGCACATTATATTTGGACTGTGCATAACCGGCTAAACCACCTTCAACACCGAAATACGGATTGAAACGGTATCCAGCAAATAATCTGCCACCTAAACCACCAATGTCGCGTGATTGATTGAGCATTGCATTATTGGGACCATCGATAAATCGGTTTGGGGTATCTTGTTTGCTCGCACCCAATCCAAAACCAGTATAAGCACCAGTCGTGGCTGCAAAGGCGATGGGCGTGAGAGCGGATAGAGAAAGAATTGCGACGCAAATAGTTGCGGTTTTTTTCATTGTGACATACTCCTCATGAGTCTGGTTATGTTTTGATATAAAACAGAGTGGAATTATATTTAATATTCAACCAGAGTCAAATAATATTCATTATTTGCGTATTGGTTATAATTTACTCTAATTATTTGCTGATTTACCAATCAGTTGAGCGCCGCATCGTTGGCGCTGCATCGGTGTACTCTTTTTGGATGTCAGCATATTCTTGGTAAATGGTCGGTTTTCGATTGTCATCATTGGTCTCACTACCCACTTGCAACAATCGTTTCGCGATGTCTACTTGGCTTGCTGGTTCTTTTATTTGCTGAGATAAAGCAAGAAAGGCAATGAGATGCATAATCGGTCGCTGTTGAAATGCGATTATTTGATCGCGTTCAAAGGGTGTTCCCGTGACCGCATTAACAAAAGCGATAAATGCATGCTCATCCATCGCACTCACCCTGCTGTGAAGCGCTCTTGCAGCTTGCATGAGATTGCCATAATTGCGCCAACCTAATGTCTCATCTTCTTCTATGTATTTTTCAAGGGGATGTTGTTCCACTGATGCTTTTGAAAAAAGATTTAAATTTCCCTGAGGCGGCAGATTTTCTTTTCGATTTTGCATGCCCTCAAGAATAGCAACCGCAGACTTGAACAATTCATGATGAACAACTTCCACTGCTGTATCATCCAATGCACCTGGTTTTTTATGAAACATAATGACACCTCGTAACCACCACTCGTTAATGTTAGTTATTTCTATTTATAGTTTTATTATAGGACCATTATAGAGCTTATGTAAGCGTCAAAATATCCCCACCATTTAATTCATTCATATCATCCAATAAAGTATCCAAATTATTAACATTACTGATAAGGATACTAATCAATGGCTACAGCAGGTCGATCGCAAGAAATTCAATCTGAATCCATATTAACAACAAGTCAAACTGATTGGGTTAATATAATAAAGCAATGGAAAGCAAGCGGCATGTCTCAATCTGCTTATTGTGAAGCTAACAATATTAACTACAATCAATTTGTTTATCAGAGTGCGAAGCTATCAGCGCGCACCCAATCCAACTCAAAGTTGCTCCCAATAAAAATAACACAGCCTGACCATGTAGCACCCGTGCAAAATAATTTTATTCTGTATTATCCGAGCGGTTTAAAGCTACAAATACCTATTAATGCACACCCAGACGCGATTAAAGCACTGCTCAATTGTATAGAGGTTTGATCATGTTAATTGTTCCTGCTGAAGCTAAAATATACGTTTACACTGAGCATATTGATATGCGACGCTCAATCGACGGTCTCGTTGTGATGCTAGCAGATACCTATAAATTGAACCCGCAGACAGGTGACCTATTTATTTTTACAAATAAATCAAAAAATAAAATTAAACTTTTGTTCTGGGATAGAAATGGTTTTGTTCTTTATTATAAAAAATTGGAACGTGGAAGATTTAATTATTCGCGATACATACAAGATCAAACTATCATGATAACAACAAAACAATTACAAGCATTGTTAATGGGGATAGACTTTTATTTGATCGGTCAATTTCCGTGCGAAATATCTCATGATTTCTTTTAAATATTTAAAAAACATCGATATTTATGCTGTTATTTGATAAGATCGCAGCATGAATAAATTAGAACAAATTGTCACAAACGCAGAGCCGGAAACCAGAAAAGTACTGGAAGAATTTGTTCATTCATTCGCTGCTGCCATCAAAGAAAATAATATACTCAAACAAAAAATCGATTATATTTCTCATGACAATCTCTTGTTAAGAAAAAAAATATTCGGCAGTTCATCTGAAAAATTGAATATGGAAGAACCAACAACACAAGATGAATTATATTTATTTAATGAATTTGAATTAATTGCTCAACAAGTGGATTTGGAAGAAGTTGAACCAATTGACATACTGATTAATCCACCCGTCACCAAGAGAAAATCAGGCCGCAAACCTCTGCCAGCGCATCTTCCTCGTAACATTATTTGCCATGATTTAATCCCTGAAGAAAAGCTTTGTTCCTGTGGCAGCGAAATGGAATGTATCGGGGCGCAAGTCAGTGAAGAGCTTGAATACATACCGGCCAAGATTGAAGTAACACAGCATCGATGTTTGAAATATATCTGCGAATGCTGCGCAAAGAAAAAAGAAAAAGATGAAACTGTGCAGGTCACTTCAAGAGCAGCTAAAAAGCCAGCTCAATTGATTGAAAAAAGCATTGCGAGTCCAACCTTGTTAGCCAATATTGCCGTATCCAAATTCTGCGATCACTTGCCGCTGTATCGTCAGGAAGCTATTTTCAAGCGTTTATCAGTCGATCTCAGCCGTCAAACAATGAGTGTATGGATGGTGAAAGCTGGCATAGCCATTACGCCAATCATCAATCTCATGCAGGATATTATCTTGAGTTACGATGTTTCCTTTGCTGATGAGACAACGGTTCAAGTGCTGAATGAGCCTGGCAGAAAAGCGCAATCCAAATCCTATATGTGGTGCTTTATAGGTGGGCCACCTGATAAATGTGTTGTCATTTATCAATATCATCAAACCCGTGAAGCTGATGTTGCTAACCAATTCTTTGCTGGCTATCAGGGTGCTCTCCATTGCGATGGCTACAGTGGATATAGTCCTTTATTTAAAACAGCAGGCATTGTTGGCATCAATTGTTGGGCACATGTGCGCCGTAAATTTGTGGAAGCACTCCCACAAGGAAAAGAAAAGGGTGTCTCTGGACAGGTTGTGCGGATGATTCGCGCACTATACAAAATAGAAGAGACATTAAGAGCAGCGCACGCCAGTCATGAAAAAATCAAAGAAATTAGGCAGCAACAATCTAAACCTATTTTAGATAGCTTAAAAAAATATCTCGATGAAAAATCTCAATCCGTATTGCCTTCCAGTAAATTAGGAAAGGCCATCGAATATACATTAAAGCGGTGGCCATATTTATTAGCTTACTTGGAAGATGGTCGCTATGAAATCGATAATAACCGCAGTGAGCGCGCTATCAAACCGTTTGTTTGTGGTCGTAAAAATTGGCTATTTTCTAGCAGCGTAGAAGGCGCACATGCGAGCGCTAATCTTTTTAGCTTGATCGAAAGCGCGAAGTTATGCGGCCTTGATCCTGTGAAATATCTTACCCATGTTTTTAAAGAACTGCCGAACTGCAAGACGGTCGCTGATTATGAAGCACTATTACCGTTTGCTGTTTGCGATGAGAGATTAAAAATTAGCAAATAAATTTAATTGGAGAAATGGGGTTAATGATTTGACGCTTACGAGCTTATTTCTTAAAATAGACTTAAAATTTAACTGGAAGTTAAGGCCGAGCATCCGCCTCTTTCGGTAGGGGAATAAGATGGTGTCGCGTCAGACCAAGCGCAATGCAGAGGGAGCCTGCGACGTAAATGGAAGAATAAGTCCCGACAATGATGCCGATGATGAGCGCCAAAGCAAAACCGTGCAACAAACTACCACCCAGAAAAAAGAGCGCGAGGACAACTGTCAGTGTTAGCGCAGACGTCATGATGGTTCGAGATAAAGTTTGGTTGATGGATTGATTCATCACTTCAACCGCATTTGCTTTACGGAATTTGCGAAAATTTTCTCGCACTCTATCAAAAATAACGATGGTGTCATTCAACGAATAACCAATCACCGTTAACACCGCAGCGAGCGCCACCAAATTAAATTCGATGTGGAAGAAAGAAAATAAACCGAGAATGATGATGGGATCATGCACCAACGCAAGTGTCGAGCCGAGCGCAAAACGCATATCAAAACGGAAAGCAATGTAAACCATGGTGCCGAGTAATGCGACAATAATCGCGAGCAATCCTTTACTCGACATTTCTTTTCCCACTTGCGGACCAATGTAATTTACTTGCGCCATCTTGCTACCTGGCAGCGCCGTCAATATCGCATTCACCATCGTCGCTTGTGCTTTTTCACTCATGGTTTCTGCATTTTTTTCTTGCGGCACAAGTGTTACCAACACATCTTTCGATGTACCGTAATTGATAACCACTGCATCTGGAAAACCAGCCTTTTCTAAATTATCGTGTATCGCCACCAAATTAGCCGGTTGCGTATAGCGCAATTGAATTTGCGTGCCACCAGTGAAATCAAGGCCCCAATTCAATCCATGAAACGCAAGTGACAACAATGAAAAGGTAAATAAAATAACAGAGAGCACGGCAGCCCATTTGCGTTGCGCCATGAAATCGATGCTAGTATTGTGTTTGAAAAATTCCATGACATCAGATCCCGATTGAAATGCGTTTGATTGGACGACCGCCATAAATTAAATTCACCAACGCGCGCGTGCCCGTGATGGCCGTAAACATGGAGGTGAGAAGCCCGATGGTCACCGTAATTGCGATGCCTTTAATCACCCCTGAACCCATGCTAAACAATATCATCATCACAATTAACGTAGTGATATTGGCATCGAGTATAGTCACAAAGGCGCGCTCATATCCGGCATGAATACTGGATTGCACTCCCATGCCACGACGCATTTCTTCGCGTATACGCTCAAATATCAGCACGTTTGCATCCGCCGCCATCGCCACCGTTAAAATGAGACCTGCAATGCCAGGTAAGGTCAGTGTCGCACCAAGCAGCGAGAGCACAGCAACAATGAGCACCAAATTCATCACCAAAGCGACATCGGCTATCAAACCCAGGACACCGTAATACAGTGCCATGAATATCACGACCAAACTCATGCCAACTTCAATGGATAACAAACCCATGTGTATATTTTGTTTGCCTAATGATGGACCAACCGTGCGTTCTTCGATGATGGTCACCGCAGCCGGCAATGCACCTGCACGCAGCAACAGTGCAAGATTACGTGCTTCATTTTGATTGGTCAGTCCCGTAATTTGAAAATTACTGCCCAAGGCACTTTGTATGGTCGCCACACTGATGATGTTGCGCTGCGTTTGGTAGTTAATCACTTGTTTACCATTTTCCATTTTCGGTGCAGATTTCACTTCCACATAAACAACTGCCATGGATTTACCAATATTTTCTGCCGTTGTTTTGGTAAACAAACTTTCTCCCGCGCCATTTAAACGCACCGACACATTAGGACGACCATCTTCACCAAAACCAGAAGTTGCAGTCACGATAGAAGAACCACGCAAGATGATTTGGTTTTTAAGTAATATGGGGTGATCGTGATAAGTATAAATACGTGAATCGGGTGGACTGATGCCTTGGCTAGCTGCCATCGCAGCATCATTTTCCATATCAACTAGACGAAATTCCAGCGTCGCCGTCTTGCCCAAAATATTTTTTGCTTCCGCCGTATCTTGAATACCCGGCAATTCAATGGAAATTCTATCTTGTCCTTGCTGTTGCACAATGGCTTCAGACACACCCAATTCATTCACACGATTACGCAGTGTATTCATTTCTTGTTCGAGTGTTTCTTGGCGCGCTGCATAAAGAGCGGGTTGCGATAAAGTGCCTTGTAATATCCACTGATCAGCCGTCGGCGTTTGTTTTTCCCAAGTAAATTCGTTGTAACGCCGCGTAACAAAGTTGTAAGCCGCATCGAAAGCGTCTTGCGAACGGAATTGCAACACCAGTTGATTATCCGCGCGTCGGCTCAAGCCCGCATAACGAATATGCTCTTCGCGTAATGCCTGACCAATGCCGCGCATATCGCCTTCTACACGCTGTTGCAACACCGAAGTCACATCCACTTGCATTAAAAAGTACACGCCACCTCGCAAATCCAAGCCTAATTTAATGGGCAACGCACCAAAATTTTGCAACCAGTGCGGCGTGGTATTCGCAAGATTAAGCGCAACTAAATAATTATCGCCCAAGGTTTCTTGAATAATTTCTTTCGCTTTCAATTGCACATCGGTTGAATCAAAACGCAAGAGCAGTGTTTGATTTTGAAATTGCGTGTTTTGCGGCGAAATATGCGCGGCTTGCAAAGCGGCGTTGACTGTTTGCAGCGTATTCTCATCAACGATGGTGGTATTCGCACCAAGAATTTGCACCGCTGGATATTCCGGATACAAATTCGGTGCCGCATAAATAAATGCGGCAACGATAATGAAAATAATCAGTAAATATTTCCACAGTGGGTAGCGATTGATTAAAGCTGCCATGAGTGCATCTTATCCTTGTTATTTATTCGATAGCCTTCATGGTTCCCTTCGGTAATACCGATGAAATAGCTGATTTTTGCATCACCACTTCCACCGCATCGGTGAGCGCTAAGTGGACGTATTGATCGGAAAGCGTGTTGATACGACCGAGAAAACCACCGGCAGTAATGACTTCATCACCTTTTGCCAACGCGTTTAACATTGCTTGCTGCTCACGCGCCCGCTTATTTTGTGGTCGCCAAATGGCAAAATAAATGAAGGCGAAAAAAATCACAAACATGATCACAAAAGAGAAACCACCTCCCTGCGCACCACTTGCACCCGATAACGGCGATTGCGCAGCAGCAGGTTGAATGAGAAAGTTCAGCACTTGTTCCATCATAAGGTCATCCTCTTTAAGGCCGTAAAAATGCCACGATTATAAAGCCTTTCTCCGCTGCGTCAAAGACTTACTTAACCCACCCACATCGCATCGCCATAGCTATAAAAGCGATAACCTTCGCTCACTGCCTCACGATAAGCCTGCATGATGTACGCATGTCCGCCAAAGGCGGCGACTAACATCAGCAATGTTGAACTCGGCAGATGAAGATTCGTGATGAGCGCATCGACACAGCGAAAGGTATAGCCCGGATAAATAAAAATGCGCGTCTCGCCGCGAAACGCTTTGATTTCGCCACTCGAAGCTGCACTTTCCAACGCACGCAATGTCGTGGTGCCAACTGCAATCACCCGTTTGCCACGCGCTTTGGTGCGAGCGATTTGTTCACGGAGTGCCTCTGTCACCACAAAATATTCCGCATGCATTTGGTGTTCACTAATATCATCGACCCGCACTGGCGCAAACGTGCCAGCACCAATGTGCAAGGTCAGGTAACCCATGTCTATGCCTTTATCGCGCAATTGTTGCAATAATTCCTCATCAAAATGAAAACCCGCCGTGGGCGCTGCCACTGAACCCTTATGCTTGGCATACACCGTTTGATAGCGTTCTTTATCCGATGCTTCTGCCTGACGCGCAAGATACGGTGGCAGTGGAATTTGACCGATGGACTCAATGACTTCCAACAAGTGGCGCTTATCTTGGTCATAGTTGAGCTCATAAAATTGTGCTTCACGACGGACGACTTGCAACACTACGCCACCCGCAAAGAAGAGTGCATCACCCACTTTAGGTGGTTTACTCACACGCACTTGAGCCAGCATGCGCTTTGCATCCAGCACGCGCTCAACCAATACTTCGATGGCACCGCCGGTTTTTTTCTTGCCCAATAATCGGGCTGGAATAACACGCGTATCGTTAAAAACCAACAAATCGCCATGGACTACCCCATCTAATATGTTGATAAATAACTGATGTTTGATTAGTCCGGTCTCACGATTTAACGACAACAAACGACTGGCGCTGCGCTTTTTTAATGGGTAGCGCGCTATCTGGTTGACTGGTAACGGAAAATAAAAATCGTTGCGTTGCATTGTAAGTAATCTCTTAATCACGGCATTGGCATTCACTGATACCAGTGGAGCGGGATTTTATATAGATTTTAGGAAGCGGGCTAGTCTAAAGGAAGGACTAAAAATGCAAAAACGAAATGTCATCAATCTCGCCACTTATCGCATACCGGGCGATCCAACAAAAGATCAGCAAAACCCACCCGTCAGCGAAGAACTCGAAGCGGCCATCGAACTACTCATTGATCGCCTACGCGACAAAGGACCGTTGCAACAATCGGGTACTTAACCTCAGCCATTGAAACCAAAATAAGTGATGCTTCTCAAATAAGTCGCCACCGCAGGATCTAATACATGGTAATAACCAGACTCATCTTGGTGAATAAAATTTCCCTTTGAAAGTGTATCCAACGCTCGCTTAACACTTGCAGGTATTAATCCAACCTTATGCGTAAATGATTGGCCTTGTGGCTCTCTTTCAGGTTCCAATGCAATCGCTGCCAATACAGATCGCTGGTTTGCACTCAATCCACTAACATCATCGGTAATCCATGCTAGTTGATCATTCACATACGTTTTCCAAGTTTTTTGAACTTGCGCAGAAGACGGCGGTTGTGTCAATTTCCATAATTGTCTGCATAAGTAATTTACGTAATAAGTGTGGCATTCCGTCACATTCAAAATCTCATCAATGACCTCTTGCGATAAAGTTTCATCCCACTTTTTCTTTGCTATTTTACCAATAAAAACCTTGTAATCTGTACGATGAATGCGACCTATTTTTACCAAGCTGCAAAGATGATACAGCGGCCTTTTGTTGTTATTAAACATTTGTTCAAGAATATGACGGTTACTCCCTGAGAACAGATAGGTTATATGCTTACTACGCTCGACAGCATGCCGAATACTAGCTTCAATTTCATGGCTTCCATGAATAGATCCAATTTGCTGAAATTCATCCATTAAAAAAACGACACGCTTCTTAACATCACCTGCTACCTTGTCTAAATTCAATAAAGATTCAATGATACTTTTCGACGGTACTTGCTGCGATATCAATTCAATGCGTTGACCAAGAGCAGATAGAATGACTTTAGGATGCATGCTTTCAAAAAAACCCAGCAATTTTTGTTTTACCTTACATGTTTTGCAGTAACAAAAGAGCTCCAGTCATCTACATGACACGATTACCGAAGCCAATCTAGGATAGCGTTCTTAATATCATTAGCTGATTTGCTTAGCTGTTTCTCCGTAGAAAAATCGAAAGCATCAATGAGGAAAAAATTTTCACGAATGGCTTGAAGGATCAAGCTGGTTTTACCATAACGCCGCGGGGACAATTAATAACAATAGTTCATTATCAAAATGTTTTGGTTTAACATGAGTTCTTCTTTTCTTTTGAGGCGATTCAAAATGGCTTCCTGATAGGCATAATGCAATACTCAGAAGGATAATAAAATTTCTACGTATGTTTCCATAACTATTACATCGCTCCGTAGAATAATCATTTGACCTGTTTCATACTATTCATGTATGAAACTCCTATGCGAATACACGGTTTTCCAAATACCTGTAATGCCTTCAACCAACCGATATCCGGCAAATATCAATAAAAAAGCTCGGCAACAAGCCTAAAATTAATGCGGCGCCGCCGTTTAAACTGATGGCGGCTAGCATGTCGGTGGAGAGGGTGATGGGGACTTGATGTGAGTCTTCAGCGGGTTCTTCGAAGTACATGAGCATGACGACACGTAAATAATAATAAGCGCCGATCAAGGCAAAAATGAGCGCGAGAACGGCAAGCCAAACGAGATGCGCTTGTACCAGTGCTTCGAGCAAACCTAATTTGGCGAAGAAGCCAACAGTCGGTGGAACACCTGCCATGGAAAATAACAGCAGCAACATCATGAAGGCAAGCCAGGGACTTCTGGCATTTAAGCCACGATAATCGCTGAGTTTGTCGAATTCCATGCCATGACGACTCAAGAGTGCAATGATGGCAAAACCACCCGTTACCACGAGAACATACGTTGCAATATAAAACATGGCAGCAGAATAACCATTGGTAGAATCCGGACCTGCAATCACACCGAGCAAGGTGTAACCAATATGCGCAATGGAAGAATAAGCAAACATGCGTTTTAAATTGGATTGCGCAATCGCAAGCACATTGCCAAAAAACATGGAGAGGATGGAGGCGACAATTAATATTTGTTCCCAGGGAACTTGTAAGCTTGGCATCGCTTGCACTAATATGCGCACCGTCATCACGAATGCTGCAATTTTCGGCGCGCTTGCGACAAACAATGTGGTTGGTGTTGCTGCACCTTGATACACATCCGGTACCCACATGTGAAATGGCACGGCACCAAATTTAAATAAGAGTCCAGCAAGCACAAAAATAAGTGCCATCAAAAGTGCAGTGTTATGTTGTGTTTGCAAAATTTTGGCGACACCATCTAGCGCAATCGAGCCAGTCGCGCCATACAATATCGAGATACCATACAATAAAATGCCAGAAGCAGCCGAACCCAAAACAAAATATTTCATCGCCGCCTCCGTCGCCAACTTCGATTGTTTATACATGGCAATCATGGCGTAGAGCGCCAATGAAAAAAGCTCAAGGCCAAGGTATATCGTCAAAAAACTGTAAGCCGACACCACAATCGACATGCCTAACACCGAAAATAAACCCAGCAAATAATATTCGCTACTCGCCATGTTGCGCACATAGACATATTCGCGGGCATAAGCAAAAGCAAAAAAAGAAAAAAGATAAATAAATAATTTTGATAAAACCGCGAGCTTATCCACCACATAATGATCACTGAATGCGAGCACCGGTTGCGGGTATTCACCAAATTGCGGCAGGGTGATGATGAATGTCACGACCAACGTCAGTTGCACCAACAAATAAGTGATAGTGCGATAACGTTTCGCTAAAAAAACATCTATCGTTAAGATAAAGCAAGCCATGATGAGCATGACAATTTCTGGCAATGCAACAGAAAAAGTGGACAATGAAAAATACATTTTTAACCTCTGCGCTAACCTCAGCTAAAATAAATATTCGATGGCATATTGAAAGCCACATCAGCCGGCATGGCTTGCAACAACAAATGACCGACCGTCACACGCAACACATTGATGACCGGTTGCGGATAAAGACCAATGAAAAAAACACCGGCTGCCAACAATACATAATTAATTTTTTCAGACCAGGTGATATCTTTAAATTGTGCGACTTCTGCATTACTGATAGGCCCAAAGAAAACACGCTTCACCATCCACAACGTATACGATGCACTTAAAATCAGTGTCATCGCCGCAAAAATAGCAATCCAGAAATGTGCTTGGAAAGCACTCATGATCACCATGAATTCGCCGACAAAACCAGCGGTGCCTGGCAGACCAACATTAGACATGGCAAAAAGCATGAAAAAAGACGCAAAAACCGGCATGCTGAGTGCAACACCGCCGTAATCTTTGATCAAGCGAGAATGATTGTATAAACGATCCGCCAATATACCGACACCCAAAAACATCGCACCAGAACCAAAAGCATGCGCCACCATTTGAATGATGGCGCCTTGCAAACTCATGTAAGCATCTTGCAAAGTATGCATGTGATGAACAATGTCATACACCATAAAACAACCGAGCGTGGCAAAACCCATGTGCGCAATCGAAGAATAGGCAATGAGTTTTTTCATATCCGTTTGCATGATGGCAACAAGACCGATGTAAACAATTGCAATCAGCGATAACAATATCATGAGCCACGCCAATTTTTCTGACGCAAGTGGCGTAATCGGCATGCTGAAACGGAGAAAACCATAAATGCCTAATTTCAACATCAACGCGGCCAAAACCACTGAGCCACCGGCTGGCGCTTCAGTGTGCGCATCTGGCAGCCAGGTATGCACAGGCCACATCGGCACTTTCACTGCAAAAGCTAAAAGGAAAGCTAAAAACAGCCATTTTTGTGTGGTCAAATTAAAAGGCAAGCCATAAAAATTTTGTATCATGAAGGTGCCGGTTTGGTTGTAAAGATAAATCAACGCCACCAACATCAAGATAGAACCCAAAAAAGTGAACAAGAAAAATTTGATGGAGGCATAAGATCGATTCGCAGAACCCCACATGCCGATGGAAAGATACATGGGTATCAACATGCCTTCCCAAAACACATAAAATAAAATCGCATCCATCGCACAAAAAACACCAACTATCATGCCTTGCAGGGTGAGAAATGCTGCCATGTATTGCGACACGCGCTTTTTAATGGCGGTGCAACCGGCAATGACCACCAGTAAGCCCGTAAAATTGGTGAGCAACACCATGACAAGTGAGATGCCATCAATGCCTAAGGCATAATGAATTTGATAAGCATGTATCCACAAATGATCTTCAGCAAATTGCATGTCGTAACGGCCCGTATCAAAACCGAGATACAACACGATGGATAATAAAAAATTCGCAATACCAACTACCACTGCAATGCTGCGCGCCACATTGGCTTTTTTATCATCGCCTGTGCATAGCGAAAGAACGGCACCGAGTAATGGCAGCCATATCAATATCGTTAACAAAGGAATTTGAGCTAACATTCGCTAATATCCTCCTACAAACCACAAAAGACCCGCCGTGATGCCAAGCACCATGGCTAATGCATAGTGGTAAATGTATCCGGTTTGTAAACGACGACCCATGCGGGCTATCCACTGAATAACGCGTCCTGAACCATCGACTGCGATGCCATCTATCACTTTCACATCGCCTTGATATAACACTTCACCGATATCTTGCGTGCCATGCACCAGTACAATTTGATTGAAATCATCAAAGCCATATTTGTGTACCAATATTTCATATACCCAAACAAAACGCGCTTTCAGTGACAATGACCATTGCGGAAAACACGCAACAAAAAGCCACGCAACCACAATGCCTGCGAGTGCCAACCAAAAATTTACTGTTTTGCCAGCTTCAAGTGCCATGAGAAATGCACCGTGATAATCCGTTGCAAGTTGGTTTAAGACATTGTGTTCTGGCAAGACAAAAATAGTTGCACCCAGTAGCGTGGTGTTGGAAAACAATAAACTATCCACCAAAAGTTGTCCGGCGAATAAACTGGGGAGCGCTAACAATACCAAGGGAATTAACATGACCAATGGTGATTCCACGATGCGACCACGCAGTTTTTGATCGGTACGATCATCGGTATGAAAGGTCATGAACAAGGCGCGGAAAATATAAAGCGGCGTGATGAATGCACCGGCTAACACACAATAATAAGCATATCGCGCACCGGGCACCGTACTTAATTTCACCGCTTCAATGATGGCATCTTTCGAATAAAAACCCGAAAAAGGCGGCATGGCAGAAAGTGCGAGCGCGCCTATCAAAAAAGTGAAATACGTTACCGGCAACGACTTCGCAAGGCCGCCCATTTTTCGCATGTCTTGTTCGTGATTGAGCGCAATGATTACCGATCCTGCCGCCAAAAATAATAAGGCTTTAAAAAATGCATGCGTGATGAGATGAAAAATGGCGGCATCATAAGCAGATGCACCTAATGCAACCGTCATGTAACCCAGTTGAGAAAGTGTTGAATAGGCAATGACACGTTTGATATCAAATTGTGTGATTGCAACAAATCCCATGAAAATAGCTGTCGTACCACCGATAACTAAAATTGTCGACAATGCAACTTCTGAATATTCAAATAACGGTGACATGCGCGCGACCATATAAATGCCCGCCGTCACCATGGTCGCTGCATGGATGAGTGCTGATATCGGTGTCGGACCTTCCATGGATTCCGGCAGCCACACATGCAATGGCACTTGCGCGGATTTTCCCATAGCACCAATAAAAAGCAGCAAACAAATCACGGTGATGGCATTTGCACTGACGTGTGAAAATATCGGTATCACTTTATCAACCATACTAGGCACTTGTTGAAACACTTCCTGATAAGACAGCGTACCAAAATAAGCAAGCACGGCAGCCGTTGCTAAAATAAAACCGACATCACCAATGCGATTGACAATAAATGCTTTGAGACCGCCAAAAATAGCCGCTTCCCGTTTAAACCAAAAACCAATGAGCAGATATGACACCAAACCAACTGCTTCCCAACCGAAAAAAAGTAACAAGAAATTATCGGCAAAAACCAACACCAACATGGAAAAAGTAAAGAGTGAGACATAACTAAAAAAGCGCGTGTAACCAGGATCATCTGCCATGTAACCAACGGTGTAGATGTGCACCACCAATGAAATAAATAAGACAATGACACTCATGACCACACTTAATCTATCCAACAAAAATGCAATATCAAAACGTAACATCCCAGCTGTTGCCCACGTGTAAAACGTATCGTGCACCGGCGGATGCGCATGCGTCACCATGACACTGAAAAGATAACACGCGAGAAAAAAAGCAAGACCGACTGCTGCTATCGCAACTGTATGGACCACACGTCGACCCACGATGTTGCCAACTAATCCTGCGAGTATTGCAGCGGCCAATGGCAGCAACACGATGAGTAAGGCAATGTAAGTTAGTGAAGAAGCCACGTTGATTATCCTTTTAAAGCATCCAGATTTTGCACTTCGATAGTCTCTTGCTTGCGATACCACACCACTAAAATCGCAAGTCCAATGGCCGCTTCAGATGCTGCGACCGTCAAGACAAAAAAGACAAACACCTGACCAATGTAATCACTCAAAAAATAAGAAAACGCGATGAAGTTGGTATTCACCGCTAATAAAATCAATTCAATCGACATCAGTAACACAATTAAATTTTTGCGATTTAAAATAATGCCTGCGAGTCCTAAGCCAAATAAAAAAGCCGCTAACATTAAAAATTCGGTCAATGCTGGCATGGTTAACCACCCTCTTCTTTGGGTTCAGGCGACATCTTCACTAAACGCACACACGTTTCTGCATTCGCTGCAATTTGCTGACTAATACGCTGTGATTTGCGACGCTTAGGCGCATGATGCGCAAGTGTAATCGCAGCAATGATGGCGGTGAGTAAAAGAACGCCTGCGATTTCGAATGGATAAACAAAATCGGTGTAAAGCAATGCACCGACGTGCTGCAAATTACTGTATTGCGCTGATTCTGCTGGTGGTGCAGGCATTGCCGCGATACCAAAATATTGCGGACCAAGCGTTGCCATCATGAGACCCATGGTCAACAAAATCAGTAAAATTCCAAATGGTAAATAGCGCACAAAACCACTGCGCTTATTTTCGGTGTCAATGTTTAACATCATCACCACAAACAAGAAAAGTGTCATCACCGCACCGACATAAACCAATACTAAAATCAGCGATAAAAATTCTGCACGCAGTAACATCCACACACCAGACATCGCAAAAAAAGTGACGACCAGCGCCAACACACTACGCACGGGATTGCGCGCCGTTATAACCGTGACACCGGAAGCAACAGCAATCGCTGCGAAAACATAGAAGATGACATGCTCAATACTGAACATTAGCGATACTCCTCATCCGCTGCGCGCGCTTTCGCAATTGCTGGTTCATAACGATCGCCAATCGCCAATAATTTTTCTTTGGTAAAGATATGTTCGCCGCGTTCTGCAATATGAAAATCACTCATGTCGGTCAACACAATGGCATCCACCGGACAAGATTCTTCACAAAAACCGCAGTAAACACATTTGAACATATCAATTTCATATTTGGTGGTGCGTCTTGAACCATCGTCACGCGGTTCTGCATCAATCGTAATGGCAAGGGCTGGGCAAACGGCTTCACACAATTTACACGCAATGCAACGCTCTTCGCCGTTAGGATAACGACGAAGAGCATGCACCCCACGAAAGCGTGGTGACACCGGCGTTTTTTCTTCTGGGTATTGAATGGTAATTTTTTTCTTCCAAAAATATTTACCGGTGACGCGCATGCCGGTCAACAAATCCCAGAGGGAAAAACTCGTGATAGCGTGTTTTAAACGTCGCAACATTTTTTCCACCTCAAGCAAACCACGGTTGTAAATGCCATTGCACGGCAAAAGCAATCAAGACCACCCAAACTAAAGTCAGCGGAATAAAGACTTTCCAACCAAGACGCATAATTTGATCGTAACGAAAACGAGGAAAGGTCGCCCTAAACCACAAATAACAATACAAAAAGAAACTGACTTTCAACAGCAACCATATCGGTCCTGGCACCCATGCACTCCATGTTTCGAGATAGGGAATGCCTTGCAACGGTGACAACCAACCGCCGAGAAAAAGTAGCGAGACTAACGTCGATATCATTGTCATGTTGACGTATTCAGCAAAGAAAAAAAGCGCAAAGGTGACGCCCGAATATTCCACATGAAATCCCGCCACAATTTCCGATTCACCTTCGGCGACATCAAAGGGCAAACGATTGGTTTCTGCAATGCCCGCTATCCAAAACACTAAAAATAAGGGAAATAACGGCAGAAAATACCAATGCCAGAATCCACCCGTTTGCGCCATGACGATTTGTTGAAAATTCAACGAACCCGCAGCCATCATCACGCCAATCAGCGAAAAACCCATGGCAATTTCATACGAAATGGATTGTGCTGCTGCACGCATCGCACCAAACATAGCGTATTTCGAATTCGATGCCCAACCGGCAATCATGATGCCATACACACCGAGTGATGAAATTGCAAACGTATACAACACGCCCGCATTGAGATTCGCTAACACCACGCCTTGATCAAATGGAATCGCCGCCCAACCAATTAAGGCTGTGCTAAAACTAATGATGGGCGCCACGATAAATAAAAAACGGTTGGAAGCAGTTGGCACAATAATTTCTTTGGTCAACAATTTGATGGTGTCTGCAAACGGTTGCCACAATCCCCACGGCCCAACACGATTAGGACCGATGCGCACATGCATATAACCAATGACTTTGCGCTCAAAATAAGTGAGATAGAGCACAACAACCACCAAACCAACAATGATGCCAACAATTTTGAGTAACATGATGAACAGAAAATAAAGCGTTGCTAACATGAGGGCATCCTCTCGATAATCACATCCCCCATTAAATCGCCGAGCTGGCTGGTCGCAGCAATTCCACCGGCAATGAAGGCAACATCGAGCGCAACGCGCGCGTCTAACAGTACTGGTAATGTCGCTTGACCGTCACGTTGTCGCACCAACACCACCTCATTTTCTGCAAGCTGCCATTGCTTTGCTGTTTCGGGATGCAAACGAATCACAGCTTGCTCGCCTTCCATCAACAATTGCGCGGCTTGCAGCGGTTTGGCACGACGCACTAAGCTATCGGTCGCATAAATCGGAATGTCACCAAGACGACTCAACCCTGTTTTGACTGGTGTCATTTGCGGCGCCCTCAACGTGACGCTGCGTGTCGTCATGTTGGCGATGATGGCTTTGACTTCGTCCTTCACCGCTTCTGAACTGGCATAAGCAAAATCATCAAGCTCAAGAAAATTTCCCAGTACGCGCAACACTTTCCACGCCGGACGTGAAGCACCATATGGTGTTGCCACACCATTAAACGATTGCCACATATTCATGGCGTTGATGAAAGTACCCGATGTTTCCGTGTAGGGAACTATCGGTAATATCACATTGGCTGTTGCTTCTAACACCGGATTTCGGTACAGCGATAACGCGAGTACAAATGTCGCTTGTTGTAATGCATGCTGTGCCAGCGCCGCATTTGCCATATCGTAATCGGGTTCGACATTCAGCAAAACATAGGCTTTTCTCGGGTTTTTTAGCATGTCATACGCTGATAAACCAGGTGTTGCGATGGCGATAGCACCAGGATGTCGATGCGGAACTAAACCGGCAAGCCAAGCGCCCGCCGTGTTTGCACCGGGCGTTAAAAAACCAAGTGTCGCACCTGTGTGCGTTGCAATTTGCTGCGCTAAATATCGCAACTGTGAAGCTTCGGGGTGTTGCCAAGCACTCGCGCCCAATAAAATACAAATTTTTTGTTTGGCTTTTAACGCGGCTGCCATTGCGATGACTGTCGTATCGGTCACTGTTTGTGGTTGCGTTAAAGCCTGCAATAGCGCTGACAAAACTTGTACCCATTGCGTTGGCGTAATTATTTTTTTTGTTGCCAGTGGAAAATTAAACACATAATCCACTGCATTTAGCGCAACAATGGCAGCCCCCTGCAGCGCCGCTTTACGCAAACGTGAGCCAAGCAACGGCTGTTCTTTGCGAATATTAGAACCAATCAATAACACAGCATCACAGGCTTGCAACGCCGCCAACGACAATGGCAAACCGGGATAATCGCCCAAGTGTTCTTGATCGCTCGTATCCATTTCACGTAAACGGTGATCCAGGTGCGGACTGCCTAAACCGCGCATTATTTTTTGCAACAAATAAAATTCTTCGAGCGTCGCATTAGGCGATGCGAGCGCGCCCAACTGATCAGCGCCGTGTTTCGCAATCGTTTCTTGCAAACCGCGTGCTGCAATAGCAAATGCTTGCTCCCACGACACCACTTGTAATTGTCCATCCACGCGCGCCATGGGTTCAGCTAAACGATGGCCATGATAAAGACCGGTGTAACTGTATCTATCTCGGTCTGCCAACCATGTTTCATTAAGCTCTTCATTTTCACGTGCAACCACGCGCATGACGTTGCCATTGCGCGTGTGGATATTTAGATTTGAACCGACACAATCATGCGGTGCAATGCTTGGCGCTTGCTGCAATTCCCATGGACGCGCGGTGTAACGATAAGGTTTATTGGTCAACGCACCCACTGGACAAAGATCGATGATGTTGCCTGACAATTCTGAATGCACCGTGTAACGGATGTAAGTGCGAATGGCTGCATCTTCACCGCGACCAATCACACCGAGTTCGCGCAAGCCGGCAACCTCATCACCAAAGCGCACACAACGCGTGCAAAGGATGCAGCGTGTCATTTCGGTTGCGATCAGTGGTCCGATATCTTCATCAGAAACAGCACGTTTACATTCATCGTAATGCGAGGTGGCATCGCCATAGCCAAACGCTAAATCTTGCAATTCACATTCACCACCTTGATCGCATATCGGGCAATCGAGGGGATGATTGATGAGTAAAAATTCCATGACTGCGCGTTGTGCTGCTATCGTTTTTGCTGATTTGGTAAATACTTTCATGCCTGGCATAATCGGTGTCGCACACGCTGGCAACGTCTTCGGTGATTTCTCCACGTCGACCAAACACATGCGACAATTCGCTGCAACGGATAGCGCTTGGTGATAACAAAAACGTGGAATATAAATACCTGCTCGATCTGCAACTTGAATGATGGTCTCATTCGCTTTCGCAGTCAGGGTGCGTCCATCTATTTCGATTTCGATATCAGCCATGATTACACACTCGTCTCTGGCAGGCACTGCCCATGTTCAATATGGTAAACAAACTCATCATAAAAATGTTTTAAACAACCACCGACTGGCCACGCCGCCGCTTCGCCAAACGCACAAATGGTGCGCCCTTCAATATTTTTTGCTGCGCGTTTTAAGGTTTCCAAATCTTTCATCGTGCCTTGACCTTGCTCAATTTGCTGCGTTAATCGATACAACCAACCCGTGCCTTCACGACAAGGTGAGCACTGACCACACGATTCATCCATGTAAAATTTTGCAATGCGTTGCAATAATTTCACGATGCAAACCGTTTCATCGAGCACAATCACCGCACCTGATCCAAGACCGGAACCTGCTTTCTGCAATGAATCAAAATCCATATCAAGCGATGACATCACCGATGCTGGTAAAATTGGCATAGAAGAACCACCGGGTATCACCGCTTTTAAACGATGTCCGTGACGCACACCACCCGCCATTTCCAACAAGGTCGTTGAATGGTATACCGAGTGGCACTTCAAAATTACCTGGTTTCATCACATGACCTGTCACCGAAAAAATTTTGCAGCCGCCGTTATTTGGTTTCCCCAAATTCAAAAACCAATCCGCGCCTTTCTCCACAATGACAGGAATGGATGCAAAGGTTTCGGTATTATTAATCGTTGTTGGTTGTCCATACAAACCACGTGCTGCGGGAAACGGTGGTTTAAATCGCGGCCAACCTTGTTTGCCTTCGAGTGAATTCATCATTGCCGTTTCTTCGCCACAAATATAGGCGCCGGCACCCAAATGTGAATAAAGTTCAAAATCAAAACCCGAACCTAAAATATTTTTTCCGATAAAACCTGCTGCGCGGGCTTCTTTCAATGCCGCTTCAAAACGCTCGAAGGGTTCCCAATATTCACCACGAATATAATTATAACCAACGGTCGTGCCCATCGCATAAGCTGCAATCGCCATGCCTTCAATGAGTTGATGTGGATTAAAACGCAGGATGTCTCTGTCCTTACAAGTACCAGGTTCACCTTCATCAGAGTTACACAAAAGATATTTTTGTCCGGGCGTATCGCGACGAATAAAACTCCACTTCAATCCTGTTGCAAAACCCGCACCACCGCGACCACGAAGTGCTGCCAGTTTCACTTCTTCAACAACTTTTTCCGGTGGCATTTTTTCAGTTAAAATTTTTCGCCATTGCACATAACCGCCAGCACTGACATAGGTTGCCATGGTCCATGGCTTATCTAAATGCAGCGTGCGAAAACAAATTTCGTTAGCCATTAGTCCACTCCATCCAAGATGGCATCGATTTTTTCTGGCGTGAGATTTTCATGATAACGTTTACCTACTTGACACACGGGTGCTGCGACACAAGCACCGAGACACTCGGCTTCTTGCAATGTCCATTTACCATCTGCTGTGGTTTCATTGACAGCGATACCTAACCGTTTTTTCAAATGTTGTAAAATGTCAGCTGCGCCATTTAATTCACAAGATACATTGGTACATAATTCCATGATGTGCAATCCCACGGGATTTAAGCGGTAAAAACTATAAAAATTGACAACTTCATACACGGCAATTTTCGTCATCCCCAAATAATCTGCGACTGCATCCATGAGTTCCGTTGTTAAAAAACCGCTATTTTTTTCTTGCACGACGCGTAAAGCTTCAAACACGCCGGAACATTTTTTATCTGGCGGATAGCGCAAATTCCACTGATCAATGTGGGCGCGAATATCAGCACTTAAAATAGAATCACTCATCGATCAATCTCACCAAAGACAATGTCTAAACTGGATAATATCGACACCACATCCGCAATCATGTGACCGCGCACTAATTCGTCCAAGCCTGCCAAATGCGGAAAACCCGCCGCGCGAATTTTCATGCGATACGGTTTATTCGCGCCATCTGAAATGAGATAGACACCAAATTCACCTTTGGGTTGTTCAATTGCAGCATACACTTCACCTTCTGGCACCTGATAACCTTCTGTCATATTTTTAAAGTGATGTATCATGGCTTCCATGCTGATTTTCATGGTGTCGCGCGGTGGTGTCGCAATTTTATAATCTGCTATCATCACCGGCCCCGGATGCGCTCGTAACCATTGCACACATTGACGAATGATATGATTGGATTGACGCATTTCATTCACTCGCACTAAATACCGCGAATAACAATCGCCATTGGCGCCAACCGGTATATCAAAATCCACTTGATCGTAAGCGGCATAAGGCTGTTTTTTGCGTATATCCCAAGCAACACCCGATCCTCGCAACATCGGTCCTGAAAAACCAAGTGCAATGGCGCGTTCAGGACCAATCACGCCGATGTCGACGGTGCGTTGTTTCCAAATGCGATTATTTGTTAGTAAATCTTCATATTCATCAACACGACTTGGAAAACGCTCGGTAAAATCCCAAATAAAATCGAGCAATGATCCTTGGCGATTTTCATTGAGTGCTGCGACTTCTTTTGCATCATGCCACTTCGATGTTTTATATTGCGGCATTTGCGCTGGCAAATCGCGGTAAACGCCACCGGGACGATAATAAGTAGCGTGCATGCGCGCACCGGATACCGCTTCATAACAATCCAATAAATCTTCGCGTTCACGAAAACAATAAAGGAAAACACCCATGCCACCATTATCCAAACTGTGTGCTGCAAGCCACAACAAATGATTCAAGAGACGGGTGATTTCATCAAACATCGTGCGGATGTAACGTGCACGTTCAGGCGGTGTAATGCCCAATAATTTTTCTATCGCGAGCACATAGCCATGTTCGTTACACATCATCGACACGTAATCTAATCTATCCATGTAACCGATGGTGTGATTAAACGGTTTACTCTCCGCTAATTTTTCAGTCGCGCGATGCAACAAACCCACATGCGGATCCGCACGCACAACGGTCTCACCATCGACTTCTAAAATTAAACGCAGCACACCATGCGCCGCAGGATGTTGCGGACCGAAATTAAAAACATAATTACGAATTTCAGGCGTTAGGATGGTCATCACTCTTCTCCCACCAAATAGCGATGATCATGCCGTATCACTTTCGGCTCCAACACGCGCGCTTCTATGCTCACCGGTTCATACACCACGCTTTTTAATTTCGCATCGTAACGCACTTCCACCTTGCCTATCAGTGGAAAATCTTTGCGAAAAGGATGACCGATGAAACCATAATCCGTGAGTAGACGACGTAAATCCGGATGACCACGAAACAAGATGCCAAATAAATCGAAGGCTTCGCGCTCATACCAATTGGCTGCCGGCCAAATTGACATGACGGAATCAACGATGAGTTCATGTTCATTGGCAAGCATGACGCGCAAGCGAATGCGCTGATTTTTATTGTGCGATAGCAAATGATAAACAACGGCAAAACGCGCTCTCGGTGCTGCTGCATCGCGCAGTGGTTCTGCTGTCACGCCACGACCAAAACCGGTGGTTGTGGTCGCTTGGGTTTGCCATTCATCCAAACCATAATGCAAATAATCAACACCACAAACATCCATCAAGGCTTTAAAATCAAATGCCGCTTCATCTCGCAGTGCGCGACACAAATCTAAAATATGTTCACGTTTCACTTCTACCGTTAATTCGCCGAATGCGATAGCGGTCGTCACTATCCATGCTGAATAGCGCTCCTTGAGTTCCGTATTAAGCACATCGATTTTAGTCATAACCCCTCGTTTTTTTAGCGCTCAATGCGTTTGTTCCGGCGAATTTTATTTTGTAGTTGTATCACGCCATACATCAGCGCTTCCGCTGTCGGTGGGCAACCAGGCACATATAAATCCACCGGCACGATGCGATCACAACCACGCACCACCGAGTAAGAGTAGTGATAATAACCACCTCCATTGGCACAAGATCCCATGGATATCACCCAGCGTGGTTCTGCCATTTGATCGTAGACTTTACGAAAAGCGGGCGCCATTTTATTGCAAAGTGTTCCTGCCACTATCATCAAATCAGATTGTCGCGGACTCGGGCGAAAGATCACCCCAAATCTATCCAGGTCATAACGCGATGCCGCCGAATGCATCATCTCCACCGCACAACAAGCCAAGCCAAAACTCATGGGCCACAATGAGCCAGACCGCGCCCAGTTGAAAACATTTTCTAAGGAAGTGACATAAAAGCCAGGTTTCATGACATCACTTATTCCCATTCGAGCGCCCCTTTTTTCCACTCATAAAGGAAACCAACGGTCAGCAACGCCAAAAATATGCCCATGGCCGCCATACCAAACCAGCCCAAATCACGAAAAACCACGGCCCACGGCACTAAAAAAGCCGTTTCTAAATCGAAGATGACAAAGAGAATTGCAACCAGATAATAACGAACATCAAAGGGAGCGCGTGCATCATTAAACGCATTAAAGCCGCACTCGTATGAGGATAATTTTTCAGGATCAGGACGTTTCGTACTCAACAAATAACCAAGTATTGGTGCAATCAACCCCACACACAAGCCAACCACCATGAACATCAAAATAGGTAAGTAATTTTCTAGCAACCCCATGTCTCCTCCTCTACCGATGAGACGCTAAGAATAAAAATTGCCGACGGACGGACTCGAACCGTCACAGCTTGCGCCACTACCACCTCAAAGTAGCGTGTCTACCAATTCCACCACGTCGGCATTATTTTCTTACTGGAATTTCCCCCGACAAAGACTTCGAGGTGGGAAGTTCCGCCTGCGTATTTTTAGCCGGTAAAACAGGCAACATGATGACTTTTTCTTGCTTGTACGCATGAATAGCCATGTAATTCAAACAAATACTGGTGATGAAAAAGGTGGCCGCTAAACTGAGGGTGATACGAAAAAGAAAGGAACCGGAACCGCGACTACCGAAAACCGTTTGCGATGCACCACTGCCAAAAGCCGCTCCCATTGTTGCGCCTTTTCCTTGCTGCACCAGCACTAATGCCACGATGCAAACCGCCACAAAAACATGGATCAGTAATATAAATTGGTACATGCCTCAAGGACCTCGACAATCAAGCGAACTTAAATTTTTTCACTGCCAGCGCGCAAATAGCTGAAAAACGTTTGGCGTCTAACGATGCCCCGCCAATCAAACCACCATCAATATCGGGCATCGCGAGTAGCGATGCGGCATTGTCCGCATTCATGCTACCGCCGTACAGTATACGAATTGTTTCTGCTATATCAACATTATTTTTCGCCAACTGTTGTCGAATGCTGCGATGAACACTTTGTGCCTGCTCAGGTGTTGCCGTTAAACCTGTGCCGATGGCCCAAACCGGTTCATAGGCAATGACGGCCTGACGAAACGCATCGATGCCAGCACTCATTAGCACTGCATCAAGCTGCTTTCGTATCACTTGCTCAGTTTCGCCGTTTTCACGCTCTTTCTTGGTTTCACCGACACATAAAATAGGAATGAGTTTTGCCGCAATCGCCGCCGAAAATTTCGCTGCAACGAGTGTTAAATCTTCAAGAAAAATTGCACGTCGTTCCGAATGACCGACCAACACATAACGACAGCCCACATCTTGCAACATGGTCGCCGACACCTCCCCCGTAAAAGCACCTTGCGTGCCCGGATAAAGATTTTGCGCACCCAATTGTATTGCCGTTCCTGCAACCGCTTGCGCCACATCTGCCAAATAAATAAAAGGTGGCAACAACAAAATCTCAACGTCAAGAAGCGCCGCCACTTCCTGCTTGATATCACACACCAGCTGACGCACCACTTGCTGCGCGCCATGCATTTTCCAATTCCCTGCAATTAATGGTTTACGCACAAAAAAACCGCCCCATGGAATAGTTAAAGTGGCGGTGATTCTATCTGATTAAATGAAAATGACGCAATGTTTAGCGCCAAACGCTAAATTTCTTCATAGACATCTTTGCGATGTTTAATGGCAATAATAATGACCATGTTACTTTCCATATTGATACGATACACAATGCGATAATCACCTACGCGTATAAGGCGGTGACCTTTTAAGCTATAGCGCAACGGTTTGCCAAAACCAATAGGATCAAGCATCAGCCTTTCTTCAATTGCTTTTTTGATTGTCTTGCTGATTGTTTTAGGAAGGAGCGGGATATCTTCTTTAATAACCGAAACAAGGTACTCGATATGATATGGTTTACTTCCAGGCAGCACTATGCTTAATCCTTTTGGCTTTTACCCCATCACGTGCTTTCGCAATGGCAGAGAGTGCGATGTCTTCACGACGCTCTAAGGCTTCTAAAACAAGCTCTTTAGCAATACTAGAAATAGATTTATGCTCTTGATGCGCTAATCGTGCTAAGAAACCAGCTGTGGATTCTTCTAAGGTAATATTAATTCGTGGATTTTTAGTCGGCATACAATCTCTCCTATTTTTTTATCTCATTTAGATGAGCCATAAAGTGTAACACAAGTGTTACACTTCTCAAGGTTAGTATGCGCTTTCCCGGAATCACTTATTTTTTTTCTTAATAGCATTGGCAGGTGCATTTTTTATAAATTGATCAATCCCGCTGAGCACCTCCTTATCTTTGCCCTTCTCATCTTTGTCTTTTTCATCTTTTATCTCACTCAAACCCCTTATTAATTTTTCATTACCCTTCTTTGTTTTTTTATTACCCTGCATTAACACTCCATCTTTGCCAACTTTTTCTGCAAGATCTTTATAACGCTTGCCTAAGTCACCTTCTTCCTCCATGCTTTTAATTTTTTCTTCTCTCATCCTTATTTTTTCTTCAGTAGCTGTTTGTTTCTCCTTCCAAGTCTCCTTCTCTTTCTTAAGTGTCTCACGCATCTCACGATCTTTCTCATCACTTTTGTCATCAATTGTTGAATCTAAACTTTCGATCTTGCCTTTTACAGAAGTGAGCTCATCCTTATCCGCCGTGAGACCAGCCTTTTCACCCGCTAATTTAGTTGTTTTTTCATCTTCCAATATCTGTGCCAATATCTCGCGAGTCTGGTCAATGTCATCACATTTTTTCCCAATCTCATCATATAATGCGTCTTTATTGCTCTTACACGACTCCATCATGGCTTTACAACCTAGTGCTTTGTCTATGTCACCATCGAGCATTGCTTGTTTATTCGTCGTGACATAATCCTCCATCGCAGCTGCACGACTATGTGAAGCATCAGCTGCCGCCTGCACTGTTTCTGCTTCTTTTTCAAGTTCCGCTAATTTTTTTGCAATGGCAGCCAAGTTATCTTCCGGTGATTTTTTGGCAGCATCCTTACCAAACAACTCCTCTTTCATTTGTTTTGTTCGTTCTTTTTTGATGGCAGCAGGATCTGTTAATGTCGCTGCAACAGGAAATTTTTGTTCTAGTGTCTTCACATTTCTCAATGCATTGATATGACGCTCCAATGCAATATTTGCCGATGCTTTTGCAAGCGTCTCGCCTTGTGTGTAATAGTTTTCAGTCGCTGCTACCTTTAGAAGCAACGCTTTGACTGCTTCGGATTTAGCACTGCTTTTTGCGCCTTCCTTGACTAACCATTCGTGTGTCTTTGGTCCAAATTTAATTGTAATCTCTTTCTTATTAGCTTCTTCGACTGCATCTTGCAGCATCTTCATGTCTATGCCACCCGGATAATCAACGGTAATCCGTCTTGATCCTCTTGCCATCCACCCATCCAGTTGCAACCCAAGATTTTTTGAATATTGATTATAACGATTCGCCTCAAATTTTTCGGCTACCGCGCCAAAACCAGAGGTATACGCCCATAATGATATTTTGGGGTCGGTCATCGCCGTCATGGTTCCCTTGTCATCGACATACAGCAAAGGATCACCCTTAGCGACTGGTTGTTTCTGCCAATAACCTGGCTCCCAATACTCGGAATATTCATCGGCCGAACTCGTCAACGTTCCCGCTGCGTTAGGATTTTTTTTGCTATCACCGACTCGAATGTAGAGCGCCATGCCCATATGCATTTTGGCATTGGCCAAATCTAATGCTTCTGCATTTTTAATTCGCGCTTCTTCTTTCTTCCGTCTATCTTCTTCCGCTTCTTGTGCCGGTGTCAGCTGAGCAGGCGTAGCAGTAGTTCCTGGACCCATGATTAGCCTCGTTATTTTTTCAGTAATTAAGTAAATTATAGCCTACAATGCTTATCGCTTGCTTAAGAGAGCAAGTCATGTGAGCGCTAACGTCACTCGATGCCACTGCGCAATTTCGCTTGTATGGCTTGATTAGTATAAAGTTTCACTTCTGCAGAATTGGGACTAAAATTAATAACTTCCAAACGTTTGCCATGCAAATCACCCAAATGCTGCAACTCGACCCATGCCGCTCGCGACATTTTGCCAAAGCCAATCAGCTCGATGGTCCAGCCGCGTTTGTATACTTCTCTCGCCATAGCGCGCGCTGTTTTTAAGCTATCTTCCAACGTACGCTGTGCGGAAAATAAATCGATAGGGCAGCCCACCAAACAACTTCCTCTATCGTAAACATGGTAATGCTCACTCGCACCATCGAGCGTCAACAACTGTTTTTCACCGGGTGCTGTTAAATTGTAAGCATCATACACCGTGAGCGATGCCCAGCGTTCCAGCAGATAATAAATATCTTGTGCCGTGATGGGTCTGTCGTAGAGTTCCGCTAATTCCGGCAACGGCAAGTGCTGCTCGAGTGCCTGCCAAACTTGTGCTTTCAATTTATCGATGTGATCTGTTGCACTCACCACCAACGCGGTTTTAATCGTCAACGGAAAAGTTGTCTCAACTTCGCCTGCATCATTGGCAGCATGCAAAATAACATCATACTGACCTGAGGTTCCTTTCGCCGGTATTCCCGTTAAAATACCATCCAAGGTACAAATGAGTCCTCGCGGTAACGCCTCACCGCTTTTCAACTCCGCCATGAAACGAAAATTTGGCGTCTTTTCAGGTGACTCGATGAAGTCCGTCATGTCCATGGGTTTAAAGACAGCAAATTCATTAATGATTTGCGGTGGTATTGGTTTTATGACTACGGGTGCTGGCATGGGAATTTTCTCTGCTTGGTTTTATGATTTAACGATATCGTGAGTCTGTCGTCAATGCTCGTCATTGCTGTAAAGGTTAAGTAATCCATTCATCTCACTACCACACCATCCACCCATTCATACATCTCTGTCACCGCCGTTGGGCATTTTGCACAACACGTGCCGCATGCAGGTGTTTTCTGGCACTGCCGAATATTTCCTTTTCGTATCCAGTGTGACAACAGGCAGCGCACGGTGTCTGCATCTTTGTTGAATAACAAACAGAGTGCGCCAAGTGTTGCGATGCGCACTTTCATCATGTGTTGTTTAATATCCAGTAAACTCATGGCGATTCTCCTTGTGTCACCGTTATGGATTGCAACCGATTATTTCCCTGGTTTGCTGCATACCACCGCAGCAAAAAGAGTGTACTGCAAAAAAGACTGCTGATAGCAAATAACCAAGCACTGGACGTGACGGGATGCCGCGAAAAAGTTGCCGCTTGATAAAAGAAAACCGCAACACCATAAGCAACACCACCCATCCAACACGCCGAAAAAATCGACCAACCACGATGTAATTCGCGCAACATCACCGCCAAAGTAGAAATGCAGGGAAAATATAAAAGAACAAATAAAAGGTAAGCGAAAGCACCTTTTGCTCCATCAAATTGTTTGGTCATCACACCATACACTGCTTGATTGACATCGTGTAACGGTGCTTGTGCCAACAATGGATTGCGAAATGCATGACTCAACTGCGCTAAATTCTCTGGAATGGATTGCCATGCGGCAGCTAAGCTCGACCACAAATGAAATTCCGTGACACCGTTTGCAGTTAGATGACCCATTTGCGTGTACAGCGTATTCAGTGTGCCAATCACCACTTCTTTTGCCAACACCCCCGTCACTAAACCAACGGTTGCCGGCCAATTATTAGTTTGTATTCCCATGGGTGCAAAAAGCGGCGTTAACCCTCGACCAATGGATGAAAGCAGTGACTGCGCACCGGCTTCTGCGCTATTCAAACTGCCATCGATGTTGATGGCATTTAGTGCACCAATCAACACGCATATCGGCACGATGAGTTTTCCTGCACGAAACACAAAGCCGCGCAAACGCTGCCAAGCATGCAACAAAACCGTGGTGAAATGCGGCACATGATAGAGCGGCAACTCCATCACGAGTGGTGATGGCTGACCGCGTAACACCGTTTGTCGCAACAAAAATCCCGTCAGCATTGCCATCGCAATGCCAATGAGATAAAGCGCAAACACAATATTTTGTCCGCCGTGCGGAAAAAAAGCCGCGGTAAATACCGCATAAATTGCAAGACGCGCACCACAAGACATAAAAGGACTCATGACGATAGTCAAAATACGATCGCGCTTATTTTCCAAGGTTCGCGCCGCCATGACAGCTGGCACATTGCAACCAAAGCCGACTATCATCGGCACAAATGCTTTACCCGGCAATCCTAAAAAGCGCATGCATCTATCGATTACAAATGCAGCGCGCGCCATGTAACCGGAATCTTCGAGTAGTGCAAGAAAGAAAAAAAGTGCGCCTAGGACGGGAATAAATGTCACGACGGTATTCATTCCTTTGCCAACACCATTTGCAAGCAACGCCGTCAACCAAGTTGGTGCACCGATTTCTGTCAGTGCAAAAGCAAAGCCATCGACAAATAATGTTTGACTGGTCATATCAAAAAAATCTTGAAACGCACCGCCAACATTAATTGCAAATATAAATAATAAATACATGATGCCAAGAAAAATCGGCACACCTAAGACGCGATGCAAAACAATATTGTCGATGCGACTTGTCCAACTCTTTTTGTTTGACTGTGTTTGTGTCGTGCACTGTTGCATGAGTTGTTGTATGGCGCGATAACGTGTATCCGCTAGCAAAATATCGGCATCTTCACCGAGTGCGTGACGAATTTTTTTTTGCTGCGCTGTTACCGTTTGATACACAGGCTGCGCTGCCATTTCATGAGGCACGTCTTCTTCCAACAAACGCACTGCGCGAAATATTTGCTCTGCTGGTAACACGTCACGAACACAGTGTATCGCTTGTTTGATGACATCATGATAAGGCAAAACGAGCGTCGTTGCGTGATAGCGGTAAGTAATAATGGCTTGTTGCAGTGCTGCGATGCCTTGTTTTTTATTTGCTGTGAGTGCAATCACCGGACAACCGAGTGCAGTCGATAATTTTTCCACTGCGATATGCCATTGTCGTGCTTTTGCGACATCCATCATGTTGAGCGCAACTAAAACCGGCAGACCCATTTCTAGTAATTGCAAAGTAAGATAAAGATGACGCTCAAGATTACTCGCATCAATAATGTTAACGATGACATCTGCTTCTCGTGCCAAAATGACATCGCTTGCAATGCGCGCATCAAGTGCTGCCGTTGCAGAAGAAAGCGTCAACGCATACACGCCTGGCAAATCAACAACGACCACACGACATCCTGCCGTGACAAATTCGCCAGTCTTGCGCTCAACTGTCACCCCTGGCCAATTACCAACATGTTGTCTTGCGCCAGTCAGCGCGTTAAACAAGGTTGTTTTACCGCAATTTGGATTACCAACGAGGGCAACAGATAAAGATGACGTCATTTAACAAGCCTCAATCTCAAGCATATTCGCCTCACCCTTCCTAAGACTCAACGCAAAACCGCGAAGCAAAATCTCAATCGTATCCCCAAACGGCGCCACCCGCGCCAGCGTAAACGCCACACCCGGCACCAAACCCATCGCCAACAACTGCTGTCGATAGCCCTTATCACCCCCGCCAAACGCCCTCACCCGCGCCCGCTGACCTACTTTTAAATCACTAACTTGCATACATTATCCATCCCTATCATCCTGTAACCTCAGTATTACGCCGGCCCAGAATATTGTCAATACAATTGAGAATCATTCTCATTTGGGCTAAAGTGCTGGTTTATTATTGCGGGAATGTGTGCATTTAAGTTTGGCTTAAGATGTAGTGGGTTATAATTTGGGGATGAAGATTATATTTTGCGGATAAGAAACGGGGAGTGGTGACGAGATGAAGAAAGAAGACATTCAAGGTTTTATTGCAGCTGCAGCAAAATTTATTGATATAGCAATACCCAGCATCACATCAGCCGCACCTGAGGCTAACGAAGCTGAACATTGGGTTAACCAAGAATATGTTCGCATAGCAGGACAAATAGAAGAATTAAAAGCTGCCGATGGGGACGATCTTGATGTGATTAATGGACTAATAACTGAAATATATCAGTTTACAGAAAAGCTAAATAATTATAGAAATCAATCAGATGTTGCCCCACACATTTTATACCTTTCTAAAGGCCAAGTTTTGAAACTTAATGCAGCTTTTGCGGAGCTAAAAGTTGCTCTCTCCAAAGTAACAAAGATGAATGAAGAGAGGATGGCGCTTATTAAACGAAGTGAGGATGTAACAGCGTTAAATCACAACATTCTTCTCACCTACGGTCTTATCATTGTTGAAATTAAGAAGTTGCAGACAGAAATTCCAGAAAACCATGATGAAGCTCAACGTCGTATCATCGCACTTAAAAAAGTGCATAAATCTATAGAGAAAGCTAGCAAGCAGATAAATAAACAAGTACCGGAACTTCAACGCCTTCTAGACATTGATGGCGACTTTAATCCAAAACCCATCGCTGACTTACTTAAGCAGATGGAAGAAGGAATAAAGCAAGTAGCAGAACAGGCTGTTGAATTTGCAGATAAAGCCTCTGAATTAGCAAGCTTAGAACCCATGCACAGTAGCAGCCAAACGATACAAACCATCCATGAAAAAATAAAAACGGATACGATCACATTAAAGGCACAAAAAACTAAACTCGACTTAGTCATACCACGACGTGCACTTACCCCAGCAGAGAAAAAGAAAAAAGAGAGAGTACAAAAGATTAATACTGCAAGAGACATTGTGAAGGAGCTAAGCGGTATTGCTGCTGATGCACAAACAATCGCGCTAGACATAAAGTCTATTTTAAAAGATGCGAAAATTAGCCTTAATCAGAAATTAAAAAATGTTCCCTCTGGATTTTTTGAACCAGACAGAGCTCTTCAAGAAATCTTGAATGACAACCGCCTAAAGTTGCTTGGAGAACAAATACGGAGTCATCTGACAAACGCTAGAACAGATCCAAGCAAGGATACTGAAGAACTCATACTAGCAATGAAAAAATACGGTGAAATTACACAAGAAATTGTAGAGCGGTGTTATAAACTATCGGACGATGTAACCTACCATCTAATATCTACAGAAGACAATGATGACATAAATAATTTACATAAAGAAATAATTACATATAGAGAAACAACTCAAGCCTGCTTAATTGCATTGAATGAAGCACTCTCACAACTGAGCAACAAACCCATAGTACCATCCCCTCCAACACTGACACCTCCAATAACGCGAGAGCCAGTCAAAACAACTACCGTCACTGACATCCCCAGCTGTTTTGACGGTATTCTTGATGACGGTGAAGATGGCCCAGCCGAGAAAAAACATTTCATCATGTCGGATGTCAGTCACATTTTGCAAAGCGATATAGATGAAATCGCCGAATTCCGAAATAGACACGGTCGTAAGGGAAACGATGCTGTAGAGGATGAACAACATTATTGGAGCGATGAGCCTGATGAAACCCTCCGGAAACAAAAAAGATATCGCTTAGAATTAATAACGAGTCGTGCTGAGTTTGTTACCTGGCTGCGTAATGGAGAAGGATTATTTTTACCAAATGATGACGTTGACGACATCGCAAGCCTCTCAAGAAAACAGCACGAAGTGGCCGGCGATAAATTTAAACGCGATTACTCCGCCATCTTAACGCATTATGCGACTGCAACTGAAAGAGGTCTCCTATCCGATAAAGAACAAGACAAAATTAAAGAAAATCTTCCTTTACTTGAAAGAGAGTTGCTAGCCTATGCTTTAGAGTTAGCTCGTTTGAGAGAAATAGCTATGTTAGATAAGGACACAAAAGGACAAGCACTCTGTGAACAACGGATACTTACCATAAAAGACGATTATCTCCCAAAAATAAAACAAGCTAATGAGAATATTGCAACCGGAAGAGTAGACACTGACAAGCTGCGCTATTACACCCGTGGTGATGTGCCAGCATCCATTGTTAACAACAATGATGACGCTAAGACTATAATCGACCAACTCTTTGTTCAAGCACCAACCCTTACTAAGACACGTCCAAGTCTAAGTAGTACGCCATCGTCAATTGTTTCGGGAGACACGCAACACCTCAATCCCACGGACGCGCGAGGACGGGTCATTCCTTTTGAATCCATAAAATATGACGAACATGGGAAAGTAAAAGAAGTTGCTCACATGGCGATGTATCAACATGATCACACCACAGAAATCTTCCTACCAACGAATGAAATACGCTCCGCTGAAACAGAACTAGAAATGGTCATCGATATAGTAGAGACGCATCGTGAAAAAGAAGGTCCTAACCGTAAAATATTCATAGACACCGAGGGTCTTCCTGAAAGCTTTGCGAGGAAACTCTTAGCTTATTGTGCGCATATGGACTATAACTTTGAGCAAAGAAGAGGTTCTAAAATAAAGACAACCTCGACTCAATTTCAACACGATATTGATTCGTTGAAAAAAGAATTAATAAAAAATAATTTTGCGGCTTTAGGAGAACAAAATACGCTGGCTAAATCACCAGCCGCCATCGAAGCACTCGAAGAGCGCACGATCCCAAAACCCCCCTAGCCAACAATATAACCCCCATTCGCAACCAACGCCTCCTGCACGCGGCTGCGTAATGTGCTGAGCTCGCCATGGAAGAAATGACCTACGTTTGGGAAGCGCAAAATAGTTGGTTTCGGATTTCTGCTTTCAGCCCATGCAAATACGTCATTTGCAGGGACGACATCATCTGCTTCGCCTTGCGCGAGTATCCAAGCATTGATGAGTGGTGTGAGTGTTTGCATTGCAAAATGTTGCACGGGGGGTGCGACTAGCACTAATTGGTTTACTGGTACCTGACTTGCAACACTTGCTGCAATGTAGGCGCCGAAAGAAAATCCCGCTAACCAAATTTCTTTTTTGTTAAATTGTTGCTGCGCCCACGCCATGACGGCGAGCAAATCTTCTTGCTCACCACAACCGTTATCAAACTCACCATCACTTTGTCCGACACCACGAAAATTAAAACGCACCGTGGTCACACCCAATCCTTGAAAAGCCCTGACCAAGGTCGTCACCACTTTGTTATGCATATTGCCACCATAAAGTGGATGCGGATGACAAACAATGCCCCAGGCGTTGCGCTCGTCTGTCGTCGGTGTTGTCACAATGGTTTCGAGTTTGCCGACTTTACCGGCAATCAGCTCGGTGGTTTCGCTGGGCGCTAATGTTGTCATCATGTGCTTATCTCCTTGCACTCGCTTTCATTAATCTATCTTGTATCGTCTCCCAAGCAGCTGTTGCCGGCACTGCTTCAATCACGATACATTTAAAAGATTGTTGATCTAAAACACGCAAGCAGTGATAAAGATCGTGCGCATACACTTGCGGATTCGCTGACATTTTCACCACATGCAAACCTGGCACAACTGGCAATGTGCTGCTCAGTAACACGAACGCCATGGGTAAATCTGCAGGCGTTAAAACATCTAAAAAAGCTGGCAATTTTTCACTACTGATCAATTCCGTTTGCGTTCGAGGCGCATAATGCAGCGCGTGCATGCCCGATGTACGTGTCGTCGATACTATTTTTTGCAGAACACGCTGACCTAACACTTCCGAAATCGCATCCACACTGATCATGCCTTTACGCAAAATCACAGGCTCCCCCACACTCATATCAACAATGGTTGACTCAAGCCCAAGCGCACACGCACCGCCATCTAATACCATCTCAACCGCTGCACCTAATTCCAGACGCACATCCGCCGCACTCGTCGGACTTAAATAGGTATAGTGATTGGCCGAAGGCGCAGCAATCCCACCGCCAAAAGCCTGCAACAATGCGGCAGCAACGGCATGCTGTGGCACACGCAAACCAACGGTTTCTTGACCACCCGTCACTTCCAATAATACTTGCGGCTGCTTTTTCAAAATAAGGCTGAGCGGTCCTGGCCAAAAATGTTCGGCCAATCGCCTGGCAGCTGGCGAAATATCGGTTGCCCACTCATCCAATGCTGCCATCGATGCAAGGTGCACAATCAACGGATGTGAAGTCGGTCTCCCCTTCACCCGGAAAATATTGCTAACAGCCGCCGCATTGCTCGCATCCGCGCCCAGTCCATAAACCGTCTCCGTGGGAAAAGCAACGAGCTCCCCCGCTCGCAATAAAGCAGCTGCTTTTGCAATATCTTTCGCTAACTTAGTATCAATTTGCTCTCGCGACATGCCTGCTTCACTCTGAATATTCACGTTCTGTCATTGCGAGCGAAGCAATCCAGAAACACCCTCACTCAGTTACTGGATTGCTTCGCTCGCAATGACGGTATGGGTGTCTGCACCCTCATCGCCACCGTAAAATATAGCATTTTGCATCAAGGATCGATAACATAAAGTCCTATGACAGAACTTGCAGTAACCACCATCGACCCAACTATCCTTGCCACCGTCAACGGCGAGGCCATTATCGATTTGCCCAAAGATCTCTACATCCCACCGGATGCGATGAAAGTCTTTTTGGAAGCCTTTGAAGGTCCACTCGACTTTTTACTCTATCTCATCCGCAAACAAAACATTGATGTACTCGATATTCCCATCGCTGCGGTCACGCGACAATACATGGAATACATCGATCTCATGCAAGAATTGTCGCTGGAATTAGCGGCGGAATACCTGGTCATGGCAGCCATTTTAGCTGAAATCAAATCCCGCATGTTACTTCCGCGCGTCATCGATGCAGAAAATATCGAAGAAGATCCTCGCGCAGAATTAGTGCGTCGTCTGCAAGAATATGAACGTTATAAACAAGCCGCCGAAGACTTAGATAAACTCCCTCGCGAAGAACGGGATACCTTCGTCGCCCATGCCGATAGCAGCCAAATCAACCAACCGAAAATTCATCCAGCTGTTTCCCTGCCAGATTTGCTGCAAGCTTTATTTGAAGTGATGAAACGCGTTGAACACCACGCCAAACACCAAGTACAACTCGATGCCATCTCGGTACGCGAAAAAATGTCGCACATCTTAGCCTCACTGCAAAACAAAGAACACTTTGCCTTTACCGATCTTTTCAACTTAAAAGAAGGCCGTTTAGGCGTCGTGGTGACCTTCCTTGCACTGCTCGAACTGCTAAAACAATGCTTAATTGATTTCGTCCAAGCCACTCCCTTTGCGCCCATTTATCTTAAATCCAAGGCTTAAGATTACTTTCAGCTTAATTATGCTAGAATTTATTTATGCGTAGAAAATCACTTAGCGAAGTCGTTGATAAAATGAAAACCGCAGCCACGACCAAGGGCGGCGATTACGACGTTGCTGCTTCTGTTCGTGGTGGCAGTACCACTAAAATCTGTGTCTGGCTCGTCGGTAAACTCACCAATGCAGCAAATAGCGTCACTGAAGAAAATCCTGCTTTACGCGAAATGACAGCAAATAACATTTTGCTCGCGCATACGGCGAGAGAAATCGAAACCATCAATCCTGTCATGCCACTTGCAAACGACGTATCACAAGGCACCAGTGCATTAAAAGAAAATCGACGCCTTGCTGAATTAGGTCATGCCATCGAAGTAAAAGCAGCACCGGTAAAAGCAGAAGCGCCACAACGCGATGACGAACTCGCCAAACTCAAAGAACGCAGCAAAAGCATCATCAGTGGCCAACATCATCTAATGACAGATGTCGTGCGAGAGCTAGAAGCAGGAAAAACCCCTGAAGAAGTCGCCGAGAAAGTGACTCGCATGGCAAAAGAACAAAATGACCTAAGCAAAGCCACCATCAAACAAGCCGCAAATAGCGAATCTGTTCAAATTAAGTTGGAACATTTACGAAAAGAAATTGGCGACATCAGCCCAGCTGCAGCAAAACCCACCACCACTGAAGAAAAACCCATCAGTCGTCCGGAATAAGTCACTGCCACGATAAAGTCATTTTATACAATATCAACCAACTCAGAATACGGTTTTAATTTTTCATCTGCTGTCACTAATCGCAGTGGCTCATCCATTGCCTGAGCGACAAGCATTCTATCAAAGGGATCGCGATGATAATGCGGAAGTTTCGTTACCATTGCAGCGTGCTTAGCCATGAGCGGCAATTCAATAAATCCCTCATTTTCGATGGAAGCCACAAGGTCATCTATCACCACATCCAGCTTCCCAATTTGGATTTTGATAGCCGCTTCCCAAATGGAGACACTGCTGATATAGACTTCATCAGCAGCGCGTATCATTGCGCGCGCTTTTTTGGATAGATGTCTATCATCTTTAAGCCACCAAATATAAATATGTGTATCGAGCAATAGGTGCATTATTTACCTTCAAATTGATCAAGCATATCGTCTGGTAATGTTTCATCAAAGTCAGCAGCAATGCGAATTTTACCTTTGAGCGCACCTGGTTTGCGTTTTGTTTTGGTCGAAATAATTGGTACTAATTTTGCAGCAGGTTTTCCAGCTTTTGCGATAATAATTTCCTCACCCTGCATAACGGCATCAACCAGCTTTGAAAAATTGGTTTTCGCTTGATGTATATTGACCATGGTCATGAAGCACCTCCTTTATAGACTAGACTAAGCTTAGTCCATTTGGCAACAGAAAGCAAATCCGCATCTTGTACGTCGTCAAGACCCAAAAATAATAGCGATTAGCCGATGTCAGTTCGCGGAGATACTGCAGCACTGGTCGACATCAGTAAATGAGAAAGACGCAAGCCCGTGAGCCAGAGGACAGCGAAATAAAGCAGAATGGCGCTGGTCAGCAAGAGTGCAAGATGTGTTAATCGCCACATTGCATGATGCGTTATCCAATCTTGAATATCGCCTGCACCAAACCACAACCACAGGGCAACTACCACATTGGCTGCGAGTAAGCGCAGCAGAAATAATTGAAAACCACTGCGGGGACGATACAGACCACGTTGCCGTAAAAAATAAAAAAGTAATCCTGAGTTAACGAGGGCCGCAAGTGATGTCGACAAAGCAATACCGGCATGTGCAAGCGGCCAAATGAGCATGATGTTTAATAGTGCATTCGTCACCATGGCGATGACTGCAATACGCACCGGCGTACGCATATCTTGCTTCGCATAAAAACCCGCGGCCAATATTTTAACCAGCATAAAAGGCGCAATGCCGATGGCAAAAGCTGTTAAACTTTTGCGTGCCATGAGCACGCTGTAACCGTTAAATTTGCCATATTGAAAAAGTGTGGACAGCAGCGGTCCCGATATCACAGCCAACACCACCGCAGCAGGCAGTCCAACGAGCAGCACAGCACGCAATGCCCAATCGATGGTTGATGAATATGCTTCTTCGGATTGCGATGCATGATGACGTGATAAATGCGGCAAAATAACTGTCGAGATGGCAACACCAAACACACCGAGTGGAAATTCCATCAGTCTATCGGAATAATAAAGCCAAGAAACACTGCCCACCATCAAAAGAGAAGCAAACAACGTATCAATCAGTAAATTGATTTGACCAACAGACACACCAAATAAAGCCGGCACCATGAGTTTCAACACACGTAACACACCCATGTCGCCAAAATGGAATGTCGGGCGTGGCAGTAAACGCAAATGTTTGAGAAACGGCCATTGAAAAAGTAATTGCACGATGCCCGCAATAAAAACACCCCAAGCGAGTGCAATGATGGGTGTTGCAAAACGCGGTGATAGCCAAATTGCAGCTGAAATCATGCAAATATTTAAGAGTATTGGTGTCAGCGCCGCCACCCAAAAACGGCTGTAGGTATTTAAAATTGCGCCAGAAAAAGCCGTGAGTGAAATCAACGTGAGATAAGGAAAAGTGATGCGCAACATTGTCACAGCGAGATCAAAACGTTCGCCCGACGTTGCAAAACCCGGCGCAAAGATTCTAATAATCAAAGGTGCCATCAACACGCCAAGCACTGTCACCACTAACAGTGAGGCACCCAATGTTCCAGCCATGGCATTAATAAAACGCTGCACTTCTGCCGCAGATTGTTTTTTTTGATATTCCGATAACACGGGTACAAAAGCTTGCGAAAAAGAACCTTCGGCAAAAAGACGACGCATAAAATTTGGAATTTTGAAGGCCACAGAAAAAGCATCAAAGGCAGCGCCTGCGCCAAAAAAATTCGCCGTCACCATGTCGCGCACAAAACCAAAAATGCGCGACACCATGGTGAGCGCTATCACAACCGATGTGGATTTAACCAGTGATTTACTCATCAGATTTCAACATCAAGATAACCAGAATAGAGCCAAGTATACCGACTTCTCATCAGCAGGTAAAAAATTAACTTCTATCATTAAATGTCGGTAAGGAAAGGATATCAAAACCAGGCAAGTCATCAAGTCTGCCAGTTGACCTAACCGTTGATTCTTTCCCAAAAAATCCGAACGGGGAATAAGGACAAGTTCCCTCAGCACCTGTTGCTGTGGTGATCGTTAACGATTGTTGCGGCGTCACTGGCACAGCAGGATGACCAAACGTTTGCAAGAAATCCGCACCCACATCATCAGTTAAATCAAGATTTGTAGCGAGCGTTACGACATCTTGCTGAAATTGCGCTTCTTGTCTACGTTGCACTGCATAGGCAATCACTCTCTTTAGTCTTGTTTCGTTTTCAGTTAAACGCTGCACTTCTGCTTGCAAAGTCTTATGCCGCATGGCGGTGGCTCTCTCTTCTTTACTTTTTTTTTCTATCTGTTTTTTTAATTGCTGATTTTCATTTGTTAATTTTTTATTTTCCGCCTGATATTCGGCTGCGGTTTTTCGTCTAGCACGCATGTTGTCTCTCCTCTGTTTGGTGTGATTTTTTAGTAATGAGTTTTAATCTTCTTTTTCCTTACCTTTTTTTAATGATGGTGATCCTTTCTGCTTTTTCTGTGTTGTTGATCACTGTTGTGAAATCCCCAACAATCTCCTGGCCCCAATTTACAAATACTTTTTTGCATAGCAAGTTGAATTCTTCATCGACAAAATTGTTACCATTGCCAGGAAGCTCCCACAAAGCGCCTCTTCTTTCTTTGAGAGCAGCATTGGCTGAATTTTCGAGTCTTGGGTCATCTGTCTTGATGCGTCTGCTTTCCATTTTTTCCTCTAAGTCATACTCTAAACATTATTTTATTGATGGAGCATTATAATGATTTTTTATTAAGCGATTATTAACAACCCACCTTAAAATTAGCTCGCGGCAATCAGCAAAAAGTGAAATTGACAATGCCTAAAAAAGCGGGCATATTACCCAGTCTTTGAACATAACCATAGCATTAATAGCATTTTTGGAGATAACCCTTGGCTAATACAAAGCAAGCAAAAAAGCGTGTTCGTCAGTCAGAAAAACACCGCCAGCATAACACCAGCCTGCGTTCTATGTTGCGCACTTATATCAAGAAAGTCATTGCAGCTATCGCGACTGGCAACCAAAAAGCCGCTCAAGCTTCCCTGCAAGAAGCAACACCTGTGATAGATCGCATGGTCAATAAGCGCATCATTCACAAAAATAAAGCTGCCCGCCATAAAAGCCGGTTAACCAACCATATCAAAAAAATGGCCACACAAGCGGCTACCACGGCATAAATTCACTGATTTTTCTAAAAATCCCACACTAACTACTTGTTTTTGTGGGATTTTTTCTCACAAGTCCATAGGATTTTTTAGTCACAATGACTTTATCTTTATGCAATCTATATTATATAATATAGATTATAGATAAGAGGTATGACATATGTCTAAAGTAATGTTTTCCTTTCCCCAGCAATTAGTCATTCGAATGAAAACCGCCATTCCAGCAAGAGAGCGCAGCAAGGTTCTTGCTGGTCTTTTGGAAATCGAAATCAGTAAACGTGAGAACAACCTTTTCCTTTGTGCCAAAGTGCTAGAAGACAACAAGGGTTTAAAAGAAGAAATGGCTGTCTGGGATAAAGAATTTGGTCAGGATGGATTAGAAGATGTCTAAATCGCGTTTTAACTATCAAAGAGGTGAAATTTATCTCGTCGAAGAACACGCCGTGCATGGCCATGAACAAAAGAAAACACGCTGGTGGGTGTTGGTCGGCGCAAATCCGGTTAATGCTGCACGTGGCACTGCCATCGCCATTCCACTTTCTACCAATGCAGCGGTAAAACCACCATTAAGCATAGAAGTGTATGTTAATAACTCGAAACTATGTGCTTTGCTAGATCAAATTCGCGCCCTCGATAAAGGACGATTTCGCCATTGCGATGGCGTGTTGTCTTCCCATGAAATGGATTTAATTGATGCTGGGTTACGCCAAGTATTAGCGCTCTAAAGAACTGTAGTCTGCTCTTCCAAATAACGCATCGCTTCCTGAGCTAATTCATCCAATCCTTGCTTGGTAATGCCTGAAATAATGAAAAAGCGGTTAGTCCAACCAAGACGTTTTACAATGGCAGCACAAATAGCATCCCGGCTCTCCGGTGGCAGTAGGTCCACTTTATTTAAAATGAGCCAGCGCTCTTTATATTGTAAATCCTCGCTGTATTTTGTTAATTCATTGCTAATGGCATGTACGGCATCAACAGGATCACTGCCATCGATAGGCATCACATCCACCACATGAAAGAGCAGTCGCGTTCTTGCCACGTGTTTCAAGAAACGAATACCGAGTCCCGCACCTTCTGCTGCACCTTCAATTAAACCCGGTAAATCAGCAATCACAAAGCTTCTGAAGCGTGACACGCTGACCACACCCAATGAAGGATAAAGCGTGGTAAAAGGGTAATCGGCAATTTTAGGACGGGCAGCCGAAAGTGCTGTAATCAGCGTGGATTTACCCGCATTTGGCAAGCCAACCAAACCGACGTCAGCAAGAACTTTCAATTCTAAGCGGAGATTGCGCTTCTCACCTTCTTGGCCGGGAATCGTGCGCCGCGGTGAACGATTGACACTGCTTTTGAAACGCGCATTACCAACGCCATGACGACCGCCTTGCGCGACACAAGCAACTTGTTCCGGATGATTTAAATCAGCAATCACTTCTTCCGTGTCACTGTCATAAATAACTGTACCAACAGGCACACGCAGATATAAATCTTGACCACTTTTGCCCGTACAATTTTGCCCATGTCCTTTACCACCACTTTCAGCGCGATAAGAGCGAATATAACGGTAATCGACTAAGGTATTGATGCTCTCATCGGCACGAAAATAAACACTGCCGCCATCACCGCCATCTCCACCATCTGGTCCGCCATTAGGCATAAATTTTAAACGCAAAAAACTGCAAGCACCGTTACCACCTTTGCCCGCTTCTACATACACTTTTGCTTCATCAACAAACTTCATTGTTATTTCTCAGTTGGCATCTTGTCATTGTAAATACGTAGCCTGAGTGAGCATTCTCAAAAAAAAACCTCGCATATTTTGCGAGGCTTTCTGTGTTAACGAGAATGTTTATTCTACTGTCTTGTCTTAATTTAAAGGACGATATTGACCTTATGCAGCAACTTCGTCGGTTTCACCAAGCAACTCAATACTCACACAGTGCTTGCCTAATCCACCTTTATGCTGAAACGCCACACGACCTGCTTTTAATGCATACAAAGTATGATCTTTACCAATGCCAACATACTTTCCTGGATGATAACGCGTTCCGCGCTGTCTGATGATGATTTCACCCGCTTTGACAACTTGACCGCCAAAACGTTTCACACCCAAATACTTTGGCTTGGAATCTCTGCCATTACGTGTACTACCACCTGCTTTTTTATGTGCCATCTCGAAAACCTCTTCTCAAACGATTAAGCTTGAATCTGCGTAATTTTAACTTCTGTGTAATTTTGTCTGTGTCCTTGCCATTTTTCATGGTGCTTACGGCGACGGAACTTAATAATTCTAATTTTGCTATGACGACCTTGTGAAAGAACAGTCGCAGAAACCTTACAATCTTTAATGTAAGGACGCCCCACTTTAATCTCACTGCCTTCACCCACCATTAAAACATTTTCAAAATTAACTGTCGCACCAATTTCTTCTGGCAATGATTCAAGCTTAAGGGTATCCCCTTCTTGAACTCGGTATTGTTTACCACCACTTACAATGACTGCATACATAATACAAAACTCCAACGCTTACATTTAATTAAAATTCATGCCTCAACTTATTTAACTCAATCAGTTTTAGGCAGCTGCAATTTCATCACGACGTTCAACCATCTCCACAATCGCCATCGGTGCATTATCGCCACTTACGAAAATCACATTTTAAAATTCGCAAATAACCACCGGGACGGTCTTTGTAAAAAGGCCCAATTTCTGCAAAAAGTTTTTGTACCATATCTTTATCACGTAACCGCGAGTAAGCAATACGACGTCTATGCAATGTATCTTCTTTTGCAAGCGTGATAAGTGGCTCAAAAAAGCGGCGTAATTCTTTCGCTTTAGGCAACGTTGTTTTGATCAATTCATGACGAATCAATGAAACCATCATGTTTTTGAACATGGCTTTACGATGACTACTGTTACGACTTAAACCCCTACCACTATTATGATGACGCATGATAAAAAACCCTTTTCAATGACTATAAATTAGCATCTGTTTTTTCATGAGCAGACGTTGGTGCACGCCAGCCTTCAATTTTGGTTCCCAAACCAAGTCCATGCGCTGCTAGCACATTTTTAATTTCGGTTAAGGACTTCTTGCCGAGATTGGGTGTTTTTAATAAGTCAGCTTCAGTACGCTGCACTAAATCACCAATAAAGAAATATGTTTTCTGCTTTCAAGCAATTTGCAGATCGAACGGTCAGCTCAAGATCATCAACGGGACGATGATAAATGGGATTAACCGCATCTTCTCGTGATGATTTTTCTTGTACCAACGGAGCAGACTGCAGATCAACGAAAGCTGCCAGCTGTTGTTGCAATATGGTTGCAGAACGCCTAATCGCTTCTTCTGGATCCAGTGTGCCATTGGTTTCAAGATCAATGACTAATTTATCTAAATCGGTACGCTGCTCAACACGTGCATTTTCTACCGTGTAAGCAACACGACGCACCGGACTAAAACTAGCATCCAACTGCAATGCACCGATAGTGGTTTTCGCATCTGTTTTACGAGCACGCGCTGTTGCAGGTTGATATCCTCTGCCGACCATCACTTTAAGCGTAATGCTGAGTGCACCACTTTCATTGAGATGTGCAATGACATGATTTGGATTAACAACTTCCACATCATGCTCAGGTTCAATATCACCCGCCAACACAGGGCCAGGACCCTTCTTATTAATTTTCAACATCACTTCTTGACGACCAAGTAAGCGTATGGCAACACCTTTTAGGTTGAGAAGTATCTCTACAACATCTTCTTCAACACCCGCAATCGCACTATATTCATGTAGTACGCCCTCAATTTTAACTTCAACAATAGCAGCACCGGGCATTGACGATAATAAAATCCGGCGCAAGGTATTGCCTAATGTATGTCCAAAACCGCGCTCTAAAGGTTCCAGCGTAATTTTGGCATGAAACGGCGAAATCGTTTCAACAGCAATTTCACGAGGCGTTAAAAAATCAAATGGATTATTTTGCATGTAACAACCTCTCTATCCCAGAAATGAGTTATTTAGAATAAAGCTCAACAATTAACTGTTCATTGATATCCGGTGGCAAGCCTATCCCTATCTGGTGCACTTTTAAAAGTGCCAGAAAAATTCAGTGGGATCGACTTCTAGCCAATCACAGGTTGGTCTTGCTTGTGCAAGGGTCAATGCTGATTGAATGCGCAGTTGCGTTTCTTGCATCTTCACGAACACTGACGACATCACCAGGCGCTACCAAATACGATGGAATATTTACCACTTTACCATTTACCAATATGCCGCAGTGACTAACCAACTGTCTTGATTCTGCTCTGGTTGAACCAAAACCCATACGATAAACCACGTTATCTAATCGGCGTTCAAGCAACTTTAAAAGATTTTCACCGGTGGAACCTTTAAGACGTGTTGCTTTTTTAAAGTAGTTTTCAAATTGTCGTTCTAAAATACCATAAATTCGTCTTACTTTTTGTTTCTCGCGCAACTGTACACCATGTTCAGTTTCACGTCCACGCCGTGCACCGTGCTGTCCAGGCGCTGTATCTAGTTTACATTTTGATATCTAATGGTCTTACGCCACTTGTAAGTGAGAGATCCATTTTTTCCCGTCGGGAAAGCTTACATCGAGGACCTAAATACCGTGCCATTCATTATCTCCTGTTACACACGACGTTTTTTCGGCGGACGGCAGCCATTAAATGGAATGCCTGTGACATCGGTAATCGAAACAATTTTTAAACCCACCGCATGAAGCGCGCGAACAGCAGATTCTCTGCCAGGACCGGGTCCTTTTACTCGCACTTGAACGCTTTTCATACCATAATTTTCAACTGCAATTAATGCTGCCTTTTGTGCCGCTTCACCAGCTGCATAAGGTGTTGATTTGCGTGAACCTCTAAATCCACAACTCGCTGCACTGGTCCAAACAATGCTGTTACCTTGAACATCTGTGATCGTCACGATGGTGTTATTGAAAGACGAATAAACATGCGCAATACCATCGCTAATTTGACGTTTCACTTTCTTCCGTGCTTTGGTAGCACTCGCTTTTCCTGCTGTTGCAGTAGCCTTTGTTGCTTTACCTTGCGTAGGCGCTTCTTTGATCGCGCCGCTATCATCTACGATAGTTGCTTTCACGGCAGCTTTTTCTGCGCTAGCAACTTGTGTGACCGGTGTTTTTGACATTGTGTTTATCTACCTTAATTATTTACTTTTTCGTTTGCCTTTACGTGTGCGAGCATTGGTTTTGGTACGTTGTCCACGAACAGGCAACCCACGTTTATGTCGCAAACCACGATAGGTATTAAGCTCACCAAGGCGCTTAATATTCATTGCGACTTCACGTCGTCAAATCACCCTCAACACGAAATCGGCCTATTTCATTTCGTAAAAGATCGAGTTCAGCCTCAGTTAAATCTTTAACTTTTTTAGTCGTGTCAATATTTGCTGATTCGCATATCGTGCGAGCACGATTTCTTCCCACACCATAAATAGCAGTAAGACCTATTACAATGTGCTTCTGCATTGGTATTATTACGCCTGCAATACGGGCCGCCATTCAATCACTCCTAACTTTTCACTAACTTAACAATCATACAAAAAGCGCATGAGTTTAATATTCAATTGCAAAAAAATCAACCTTGTCTTTGCTTATGTCGCTTTTCTTTACAAATCACTCTAACAACGCGATTTCTTTTAATGATCTTGCAATTACGACAAATCTTTTTAACCGATGCATTTACTTTCATGTTAACACCCTCTTAAAAAACCAAGCTTGCAAACCACTCTCTTTTGCTGCTTTAACGAGTAACACTTGAACTGCCACCTCGTAAATTCGCTTTTTTTAACAATGACTCATATTGATATGACATGATATGAGCCTGTACTTGCGCCATAAAATCCATGACGACAACCACAATAATCAGCAAAGACGTACCACCAAAATAAAAAGGTACATTCCACGCTAAAATCAAAAATTCCGGTAACAAGCAAACTAAGGTGACATAAATCGCACCCGCCAAGGTTAATCGTGTCATGACGTTATCGATATAACGTGCTGTTTGCTCACCCGGTCGAATGCCTGGAATAAATGCACCCGATTTTTTTAAATTATCAGCTGTTTCTTTGGGATTAAAGACCAGTGCCGTGTAAAAGAAACAAAAGAAAATTATCCCCGCGCTAAACAAAAGCATGTGTAAGGGTTGCCCTTGTTGCAAAGCAACACCTAAAGTGCTCAGCCATTCCATCCCTTTGCTATTGCCAAACCATTGGGCAATCGTCGCAGGAAACAAGATAAGACTGGATGCAAAAATCGGTGGAATAACACCTGCCATATTGATCTTTAAAGGCAAATGCGTGCTTTGTGCGGAGTACACTTTACCACCTTGCATCCGTCTCGCATAGTTGATTGTGATGCGGCGTTGAGCACGCTCCACAAAGACAACAAATGCAACCACCGCAGCAACGGCAGCCACAATCAATAACAAGACGATAACTTGTAATTGCCCTTCGCGCACTTGCTCTAATATACGACCTAACGCAGCGGGTAATCCCGCCACAATACCAGCAAAGATAATCATTGATATGCCATTGCCAATACCACGCTCCGTTACTTGTTCACCAAGCCACATCAAAAACATCGTGCCCGTGATCAAGGTCAAGGCGGTCGTAAAATAAAATGACATTCCTGGCGCGATAGCAACACCATGGGCCACAAGCATTTTAGAAACACCAATTGCTTGAAAAGCTGACAAGACAACTGTGCCATAGCGCGTGTATTTATTTATTTTTCGCTGCCCCGCTTCACCTTCTTTTCTTAGCTCAGACAAATTAGGTGAAATCACCGTTAACAATTGCACAATAATCGACGCTGAAATATAGGGCATAATGCCGAGTGCAAAAATACTAAATCGTTGCAGCGCACCACCGGAAAACATATTAAACAGACCAACAATATTATTTTGTGATCCACTGAATAGTTCTTGTAAACGCAGCGGATTCAGTCCAGGAACAGGAATATAAGAACCAACGCGAAATATGACTATCGCAAACAAAACAAATAGTAGCCGATATTTAAGATCAGCAAGCCCACTTGCATTCGCACCGCCACTTCGTCTTGCTGTTGTCATTGAATTACGCCTCAATTTTTCCCTTTGCATCTTCGATTGCTTTACGAGCACCCGCAGTCACAGAAAGACCGCGAATAGTAACAGCGCGCGTTAGCTCACCCGAGGCAATAATTTTCACATCCTTGGTGTTAGATCTCACAACATCTGCTTGTATCAGCACGGCCAAGTCAATGACATCGGCCTCCACATGGTTTAGATCAGAAAGATAAATTTCTTCGCGATACAATGCTTGTCGTGAACGAAAACCGGACTTAGGTATGCGGCGTTGCAAAGGCATTTGGCCACCTTCAAAACCCACTTTGTGATAACCACCTGCGCGTGCCTTTTGACCTTTATGACCACGACCACACGTTTTACCTTTGCCAGAACCAATGCCACGACCTAGTCGTTTGAATTTCTTTTTTGATCCCGCTGCTGGATGTAAAGTATTGAGTTGCATCTTTACATTTCCCCTCTCAAATTAAATGTTTAATTAGTAATGTGTGCTTATCTTATCGCTTCATCGCGATTAAATAGCTCATTTACCGTTTTTCCACGTTTCGCCGCTAAAAATTCCGGTGGAGTAATACTGGCTAATGCGCGTAACGTTGCACGCACAACATTAACTGGATTCGTTGAGCCACCAATCTTTGCTAGCACATTCTTTAAACCAAGTACTTCAAAAACAGCTCGCATCGCGCCACCGGCAATAATACCGGTACCATCGGAAGCGGGTTTCATAAATACGCGTGTTGCACCATGCTTAGCAGTCACTTCGTGATGCAATGTTCCGTTATTGAGAACAACATGCTGCATATTTTTACGAGCATTTTCCAATGCCTTCTTTATGGCGACAGGAACTTCGCGCGCCTTGCCTCTGCCTATACCAATGCGGCCACGACCATCGCCAACAACAGTGACAGCAGAAAAACTAAATATTTTTCCGCCCTTAACCACTTTTGCGTTACGTGCTACAGCAACTAATTTTTCTATATAGCCGTCACTCTTTGTGCTTTGATCATAACTTACCATACGATTTAACCTTCAATTTAGCCCTAAAATTTCAAACCACCTTCTCTTGCAGCATCCGCCAGCGCTTTGATTCGACCGTGGAATAAAAAACCGCCGCGATCAAATGCCACTTCATCAACACCGGCTTCTAAAGCACGTTTCGCAAGTAATTTACCGACTTCTTTTGCAGCCGCTGCATTACCTGTCGATTTAAGCGTTGTGCGCAACTCTTTATCTAGCGTTGATGCACAAGCAAGCGTGACCGCCCCGTCAGCCGAAATGATTTGAGCATACATGTGTCGTGGTGTTCTGAAGACACAAAGTCTCTTCATTTCTAATTGACGTATTTTCATACGTGAGCGCTTTGCTCTGCGCAGCCTTGCTAATTGTTTATTCATTACTTGTTCACCCTAAATTTACTTTTTCTTGGTTTCTTTAAGCTCTATTTTTTCATTGGCATATCGAATGCCCTTGCCTTTATATGGCTCTGGCGGTCGCATCGCACGAATTTCTGCTGCAACTTGACCAACTAATTCTTTGTCTGTTCCTTTAATGACAATTTCAGTTTGCACCGGTGTCTCTATCGTGATGCCTTCCGGAACAGCGTAGTCAGTTGGATGTGAATATCCAAGACTAAGCGAAATTATTTTGCCCTTCGATTGAGCACGGTAACCAACGCCAACTAACAATAATTTTAACTCAAATCCTTGGGTCACCCCTTGAATAAGGTTATTAATATTAGCTCGCACTGTACCTGCGATAGAGCGATATAAACGCTTACCAGAACCGGTAATGAGCTGTTTACTTTCTTCGTTTGGACGGACATTGATTTGGTTATTTTCAAGCGTCACCTTCACAAACGGATGAACATTAACTGAAAGGTTCCCTTTTGGTCCTTTCGCCGATAAGGTTTGATCTTGTATCTTCACTTCCACACCTGTAAGCACCACTACAGGCTTTCTTCCTATCCGGGATGTTCTCGATGCTTTTGCAGTTGTTGTTGCCGTTGACATATCGCTCCCCTACTCAACTGTACACAAGACTTCACCACCCACTTGTTGAGTGCGCGCAGCCTTATCCGTCATCACGCCTTTAGGCGTTGATACAATAGCAATGCCAAAACCACCACGAACTGTCGGCATAGCATCATAGCCTTTATATATTCGCAATGATGGGCGACTAACCCGTTTGATTTTCTCGATAACAGGGCGCCCTTGGAAATATTTAAGTCCCACTTCTAAGTACTGCTTGTTCTCTAAAGAAATTGCTTCAAAACGTTCAATAAAACCCTCACTCATCAATACAGTAAGAATTTCTTTTTTAAATTTTGAATGAGGCACTCGAATGACTCGAATCCCCATCGCCTGCGCATTGCGTATGCATGTTAGCATATCGGAAACTGGATCTTGCATTGACATCTGAATTACCTCTGCCTCTTTAATTTTTTACCAACTTGATTTTCGCATTCCAGGAACCATACCGTTAATGGTTGCGAGCCTCATGTGTAATCTGCATAAACCGGTTAAGCGATTGTAACCGCGAGGCCTACCGCATAACTTACATCGATTGCGTCTTCGCGATGGACTGGAATCACGCGGCAACTTTTGCATTTTTATCCTAGCATCCCATCGCTTTTCATCACTCAGATTAGGATTGCTAATGGCTTCTCTTAACTCTGAACGCTCCGCTCTATAGCTATTCACAAGCAACGTTCGTTTTTGATTACGATTTCTTACTGATTTTTTCGCCATGCCTTAACTCACTTCTTTCTCTTTGAAAGGAAAATTAAATGCCTGCAATAATGCAAAAGCCTCTTTGTTGGTTTGTGCAGACGTTGTGATGGTAATATCCATCCCACGAATCGCATCAATTTTGTCATATTCAATTTCAGGGAATACGATTTGCTCTTTTATGCCTAAACTATAATTGCCACGACCATCAAACGATTTTGCGCTGATACCACGGAAGTCACGCACGCGAGGCAATGCAATAGTGATAAGCCTATCAAGAAATTCATACATTTTTGCGCGACGCAATGTCACTTTGCAGCCTATGGGCCAGCCTTCGCGAATTTTAAATCCGGCGATAGACTTACGCGCTAATGTCGTCACAACTTTTTGCCCTGCAATTTTTTCAAGATCAGCAACGGCATTCATTAAAACTTTTTTATCTGCTGCCGCTTCGCCAACACCCATGTTGATAGTAATTTTCTCAATATGAGGAACTTGCATAACCGATGCATAACCCAAATTTTTTTTCAGCTTGGGCACTATTTCTTTTCGATAAAAATCCTGCAACCTTGTCATAAAAACACCTTTACTCTTTAACATCAACAAGCTGATCGCTGCCTTTGAAATACCTGACACGCTGACCATCATTTAATACACGAATTCCAACGCGACTGCCTTTTTGTGTGCTAGGGTCATACAACATGACATTCGACGCATCAATAGGCATGGCTTTTGAAACAATGCCGCCACGCTCTCCCGCATTCGGATTTGCTTTCACATGTTTCTTCACTAAATTAATGCCCTCAATCAGTAGCTTTACGCCCTTATCAAGAACAGTGAGAACAACGCCTCTCTTACCTTTATCTTTGCCCGCGATGACAATGATTTCATCGCCTTTCTTTATTTTTTGCATAATCGCTTCTCTTTAATCAACTAACTAGAGAACCTCAGGCGCTAACGAAATAATTTTCATAAAGCTATCGCCTCGCAGCTCTCTGGTAATAGGACCGAAAACACGCGTTCCAATTGGCTGCAATTGCGCATTCAACAAAACAACGGCATTTTCGTCAAAACGAATAGCCGAACCATCGGGTCTTCTGACGCCTTTTTTGGTTCTCACAATCACAGCATTAAGAACTTCACCCTTTTTTACTTTGCCTCGAGGAATCGCTTCCTTTACAGATACTTTAATGACATCACCAATACCCGCATAGCGACGTCTAGTACCACCTAGAACTTTTATACACATGACACGACGTGCACCGCTATTGTCGGCCACATCGAGCATTGTTCGCATCTGAATCATGCTTTACTCCAACTTCACTGTTAACGAGCTTTTTTGAGCTCGCCAATATTATCATGTTTAATTAAAAATAAAAGCTAAATACAACACTTTTCACTATTTTGCTTGGCTAATTCGCAAGTAGTTACGCAGAATTATTGTTGTTCTTCTCTCTTTAATACCTCTACCAATATCCATCGCTTAGTCTTTGATAATGGACGACTATGAACGTATCCGAATGAGGTCGCCATTACGACATTGATTCTCCTCATCATGGGCATACATTTTAGAAAAGCGTCGTACATATTTTCCATATAATGGATGCTTAACTTTTCGCTCAATCTGAACAACGAATGGTTTTGTTCATTTTGTTACTCACCACATTAGCAACCAAAGTGCGTGGCGGATTATTTTCGGTAACGCTAGTTTGCTCCGTCATACTCGATGAACCTTTCTCATGTAATATGGTTTTAATACGCGCAATCATTAATTTCACCTTCCTAAATAAGTGTGGCTTAGGAGGCTGGCCAACACTTTTTTGCATACGTAAATTGAAAAGTTCTTTTAGCAAAGCAAGCTTTTCTTTCAATAACTCTTCAACACTTTTACTGCGTAATTCAGTTACTTTCATCACATTATCGTCCGTTCAACAAAAACTGTTTTTACTGGTAATTTTGCCGCTGCTAACGTTAAGGCTTCTCTTGCTAAATCTTCAGTGACACCTTCAATCTCAAACATCATGCGTCCTGGTTGAACGAGCGCAACCCAAAATTCAACATTACCTTTACCTGAACCTTGCCTAACTTCTAACGGTTTTTTGCTAACCGGGTTGATCTGGAAAGACGCGAATCCAAACTTTACCGCCACGCTTCATGTGTCTTGACATGGCGCGACGCGCCGCTTCCAGTTGCCGTGCCGTGATACGGCCGTGCTCTAAAGCTTTCAGCCCATACTCACCATAACTCACTTTTGTGCCGCGAGTAGCAATTCCACGATTGCGGCCTTTAAATCGTTTGCGATATTTTGTACGCTTTGGCTGCAACATGGATTACTTCTCCTGCTTCGTGTTCTTGTCGCTTGTTTCACCTTGAGCGGCTTTATCACCCAATATCTTCACCTTTGAATATCCACACTTTGACACCAATCACACCATAAGTAGTGAAGGCTTCAGCAAGCGCATAATCGATATCGGCACGGAAGGTTTGCAATGGAACACGACCTTCGCGATACCATTCGGTACGTGCAATTTCAGAACCGCCCAGTCTGCCACTGACACTAATTTTGATACCTAAAGCACCCGAGCGCATTGCTGTTGTCACTGCTCGTTTCATGGCACGTCTAAACATGATGCGTCTTTCTAATTGTTGCGCCACTGATTCCGCCAACAATCTTGCATCTAATTCTGGTTTACGAACTTCTTCAATACTCACATGCACTGGTACATTGACAATTTTGCTGATTTCATCACGCAATAGTTCAACTTCTTTACCACTTTTTCCTATAATGACACCCGGGCGCGCGGCATGTATGGTCACTCTTGCATTACGCGCTGGCCTATCGATCTGGATGCGGCTGATACCAGCTTGAGAAAGTTTTGCATGTAAATATTCTCTCACTTGCAAATCTTTATATAAGGTGTCAGAAAAATCTTTTGATGACGCATACCATCGCGACGCCCAGTCTTTGACTATGCCTAAGCGTATACCGACTGGATTAACTTTTTGACCCATTACCCCTCTCCTCATCCGATAAAATCACTGTAATATGACAGGTTGGTTTCAGTATGCGAGCGCCCCTTCCTTTTGCTCTGGGCATGCATTCGTTTTAATGTAGGTCCCTGATCAGCATAGATTTTAGCGATTCTTAAATCGTCAATATCTGCCCCATTATTATGTTCAGCATTGGCAATCGCTGAGTCTAAAACTTTTTTTAGAATGACAGCTGATTTTTTTTGACTGAATTTTAAAATATCAACTGCACGATCAATTGGTAATCCACGTATTTGATCACACACCAGTCGGCATTTTTGTGCTGACAGTCGTACAAATTTTAATTTCGCTGCAACTTCCATTCTTCTAACCCTCTATCACTCAACTAATGTTTACTCAGATGCTTTTTCTTCTTCTTTGCCTTTTACTTTTCTGTCGCCTGAATGGCCACGAAATGTTCGCGTCACAGCAAACTCACCCAACTTATAGCCCACCATGTTTTCGGTAACATAAATAGGGACATGCAATCTGCCATTATGGACGGCAATGGTCAAGCCAACCATTTCCGGCACGACCATAGAACGTCGTGACCACGTTTTAATTGGTCGCTTATCACTCGCTAGCAACAGCCTTCTCCACCTTTTTTACCAGGTGTTGATCTACAAATGGTCCTTTTTTAATTGAACGTGGCACGCTGACACCTCATACTATAATTAGTAAAAACAATTACTTACTTTTTTCTCGCTCGATAAATTTCGCTGTACGCTTATTGCGACGCGTCTTGTAACCTTTAGTTGGCACACCCCATGGACTAACAGGATGACGACCACCTTTTGTTCTGCCTTCACCACCACCATGCGGATGGTCGATAGGGTTCATTGCCGTTCCTCGGACTGTCGGACGAATTCCACGATGACGCTTTGCGCCTGCCTTGCCGAGAGTACGTATATTGTGTTCTGAGTTACCCACTTCACCAATAACAGCGCGGCACTCTGCCAAAATTTGGCGCATCTCACCGGAACGTAAACGCAATGTGGCATAAATTCCTTCGCGAGCAATTAACTGTACTGATGCACCAGCACTTCTCGCAATTTTTGCGCCACCTTTGGGTTGCATCTCAACACAATGCACCGTTGATCCGACAGGAATATTTGCTAATGGCAAACAATTTCCTGTTTTGATGGAAACAGCTGTTCCTGAGCTTACCTCATCGCCTGCCTTTACGCCTTGCGGAGCAATAATATAACGTCTTTCGCCATCGGCATAGAGTAATAGCGCTAAATTAGCACTGCGGTTAGGATCATATTCAAGCCGCTCAACTTTAGCTTGCATCCCATCCTTATCACGCTTGAAATCGACGATGCGATATTTTTGCTTATGACCACCACCAATATGGCGACAAGTAATTCTGCCTTGATTATTTCGGCCACCTGTTTTTGACTTTTTAACAACAAGTGCTGCATGCGGCTTACCCTTATGCAAGTCTTTGTTGACAATCTTGACGGTAAATCGTTGTCCTGGCGATGTGGGTGAAAGCTTTACAATGGCCATCTCATCCTCACTATAAACTCAAAAAATACGTTAGAAAAACACTAAATAATCAAGCCATCATGCAATTCACGATGCTAAGTCGTTGCTAAAAATCGCGCTATTATAATACGAAAACAGCTGAGAGCAACTGATGCGTGCTATTTTCTATCATTAATTTTACTCTGCACCCACCATATTGAGCTTTTGATCTGCCTGAAGCGTCACATAGGCTTTTTTCCAGGCTTTGCGCTGACCTGAAAGACCACGGAATAATTTCTTTTTTGCCCTAACATTTGCAATGCGCACTGATTTCACTTTGGTACTAAATAACGTTTCAATGGCTTCTTTAACTTCCGGCTTCGTTGCACTGGAGCTCACCTTAAACATATATTCATTATTTTTTTCTGCTGCAATGGTCGCTTTTTCTGAAACATGCTGCGATAAAATAACTTTCAATAAACGTTCCTGATTCATGTTAGCAAACCCTCGATCTCTTTGATTGCTGCTGCAGTAATAATGACTTTATCTGCTCTCACCAGAGCAACTGGATCAGTTGCCGACAACGAGGCATCACCAACCTCAACATGAGGAAGATTACGCGCAGCCAAATAAAGATTTTCATCAACGGTATCGGACACAATTAAGATATTGCCCGTCACTTGCATCTCATTTAATTTTTGCAACAAGATTTTTGTTTTTGGTGTCTCGACGCTAAAAGCTTCGACTATCATGACGCGATCTTGGCGTATCAGTTCAGAAAAAATTGAACGCAAAGCACCTTTATGCATTTTCTTATTTACTTTTTGTTTATAGCTTCGTGGTTTCGCTGCAAATATTATACCGCCCTTCCGCCACAATGGACTTCTGATCGTACCGGCACGTGCTCTACCTGTACCTTTTTGTCGAAAAGGTTTCGCACCACCACCGCTGACTTCTGCGCGTGTTTTTTGCGCTTTGGTTCCAGCACGTCCTGCTGCCATGTAAGCGGCAACAACTTGATGTATGAGTGGTTCATTGAACTGACAAGCAAATATCTCATCAGCTAGCTCAAGTTTCTTTTTCGAATTAACTACGCTTAATTCCATCACCTTCTCCTCATGCACTCTTCTTTGATAGCTTGGCGAATAATAACAAAGCCGCTTGGAGCACCTGGCACAGCGCCTCTCACCATGACAAGATTGCGCGCTAAATCGATACGAGCGATAGGTTGAGACAATATTGTCCTCACAACATCACCCATGTGCCCAGACATTTTTTTACCTTTAAATACCTTGCCTGGTGATTGTCTCTGACCAATAGAGCCAGGCGCTCGATGCGACAATGAATTACCATGAGAAGCATCTTGCGTGCGAAAATGATGACGTTTGACAGCACCCGCAAAACCTTTACCTTTGGTTACACCAGTCACATCGACATACTGACCCTCAGTAAAACGCTCAACGGTCAATGATGCGCCGACTGTGATATCCGCTAACGCTTTGCTATCTGCCACGCGGAATTCATGCAGCACTTCGCCTGGCTCAACACTTGCTTTAGCATAATGTCCTGCTAGCGGTTTGGTTAAACGTGATCGCTTGCATTTACCCATGCTAACTTGAATAGCCGAGTAACCATCATTGTCTTGCGTTTTAATTTGAGTAACACGATTTGGCAAAACTTCGATAACGGTAACTGGAATAGCAACACCGTCTTCTTGGTATATTCGCGTCATCCCGCATTTTTTCCCAACTAAACCTATTGTCATTTTTTATCGCCTCATCTCAATCCGGCATAGCGTTTTTTGATTAATCTTCTGCATCCACACTGATTTGGACATCAACACCCGCTGCCAAATCAAGCTTCATCAATGCATCAATCGTTTTATCCGTTGGACGATTAATATCAACAACGCGTTTATGCGTTCGCAGCTCATATTGATCACGCGCATCTTTATCTGCATTTGGTGAGATACAAACTGTGTAACGCTCAATGCGAGTCGGCAGCGGAATAGGACCACGCACTTGCGCGCCAGTTCGCTTTGCCGTATCAACAATTTCTTTTGTTGATTTATCTATTAATCGATGGTCAAACGACTTTAACCGAATACGAATTCTTTGACTCTTTCTTCCCATGGCCATATCAGTTACTCAACTACTTTAGCGACAACACCAGCACCGACCGTACGGCCACCTTCGCGAATTGCAAATCGCACTCCTTCTTCCATCGCTACCGGTGCAATCAGCGTGACGACCATCTTGATATTATCGCCTGGCATCACCATCTCTACTCCTTCCGGTAACACGACTTCGCCTGTCACATCCGTCGTCCTAAAATAAAACTGGGGTCGATATCCCTTGAAAAATGGCGTATGTCTTCCACCTTCTTCTTTCGACAACACATAAACTTCTGCTTCAAATTTCGTGTGCGGCGTTATACTACCTGGCTTCGCTAACACTTGTCCACGTTCCACTTCTTCTCGCTTCGTCCCTCTCAACAATACTCCTACGTTATCTCCTGCTCGGCCTTCATCCAGCAACTTCCGGAACATCTCTACGCCCGTGCATATCGTCTTCAACGTCGGCTTGATGCCTACTATCTCTAATTCTTCTCCAACCTTCACTATCCCTCTCTCGATTCGACCCGTGACCACCGTCCCTCGCCCCGATATCGAAAATACATCTTCAATCGGCAACAAAAATGGTTGATCTATCGGTCTCTCCGGTATCGGAATGTATTCATCCATCACTTCTACTAACTTCAAAATCGACGGCACACCTATCTCGCTTTGATCGCCTTCCAACGCCTTCAATGCACTACCTATCACAACGGCGTCTTGTCTCCTGGAAATTGATATTGCGTTAACAAATCTCTCACTTCCATCTCTACCAATTCTAATAATTCTTTATCATCTACCATGTCCGCTTTATTCAAATACACCACAATGTACGGTACGCCTACTTGTCTTGCCAACAAGATATGTTCTCGTGTTTGCGGCATCGGGCCATCTGCTGCGGATACCACCAATATCGCTCCATCCATCTGCGCTGCTCCCGTGATCATGTTCTTCACATAATCCGCGTGTCCCGGGCAATCCACATGCGCATAATGTCTCTTCGCTGATTGATATTCAACATGCGATGTCGCTATCGTGATTCCTCTCGCTTTTTCTTCCGGCGCATTATCAATTTGGTCATACGCTCTTGCTTCTCCTCCATATTTCTTCGCCAATATACTCGTCAGCGCCGCTGTTAATGTCGTCTTACCATGGTCTACGTGTCCTATCGTCCCACATTCACATGCGGCTTCGTTCGCTCAAATACTTGCTTACTCATTTAATGATTCCTCTTTTAACAAATCTGCAAAATTACTTTGTGCTTTTATCAATAATTTGCTCAGCGACATTAGCTGGAACTTCACTGTACTTAGCAAATTCCATCGAATACGTTGCTCGACCTTGTGACATTGATCTTAGGTCAGTCGCATAACCAAACATTTCAGACAAGGGCACTTCTGCATGAATCAATTTGCCAGATGGTGATTCGTCAATACCTTGCAAAATACCACGTCGTCTATTGAGATCACCCATGACATCGCCCATAAATTCTTCAGGCGTGACAGCTTCAACTTTCATGACGGGCTCTAAAATAACTGGTTTTGCGCGCTTCGCACCTTCTTTAAATGCCATGGAACCTGCAATTTTAAACGCCATTTCACTGGAATCAACATCATGGTAAGAACCATCAAACAGCGTTACTTTGACATCAACGACGGGATAACCTGCAATCACACCATTCTGCATTTGTTCCTGAATGCCTTTATCAACAGCAGGAATATATTCACGTGGAATCACCCCACCAACAATTGCATTTTCAAATTCATAACCTTTACCCGCTTCTTGCGGCTCAATCTTAATCCAAACATGACCATACTGACCACGACCACCAGACTGGCGAACATATTTGCCTTCTTGTTCAACTGAGCTGCGAATCGTTTCACGATAAGCCACTTGCGGCTTACCAACATTTGCTTCAACACTAAATTCACGCTTCATACGATCAACAATGATTTCAAGATGCAATTCGCCCATGCCCGCAATAATAGTTTGCCCAGATTCTTCATCGGTATGCACACGGAATGAAGGATCTTCTTGCGCAAGCTTACCTAAAGCAATGCCCATTTTTTCTTGATCTGCTTTTGTTTTTGGCTCCACAGCAACCGAAATAACAGGTTCGGGGAAAGTCATTTTTTCTAGAATAATAACCTTGTCAGGATCAGTCAGCGTATCACCTGTCGTCACTTTCTTTAGACCAACAGCAGCAGCAATATCGCCAGCAAAAACTTCTTTGATTTCGGTACGATCATTGGCATGCATTTGGAGTAAGCGACCAATGCGCTCTTCGCGATCTTTAATCGGATTATAAACGGTATCACCTGAACGCAACACGCCGGAATAAACACGAAAATAAGTAAGCGTGCCCACATAAGGATCGGTCGCAATTTTAAATGCGAGTGCAGAAAAAGGATCGGTATCAGAAGGATGCCTTTCTGCTGGTGTCTCTGCTGCATCATTTAAGTGACCTCGCACCGCAGGCACATCAGCGGTGAAGGCAGGTATTCGACAACCGCATCAAGCAATGCTTGCACGCCTTTGTTTTTAAATGCTGAGCCACAAAGCATAGGAATAATTTCATTTTTTAACGTACGTTGACGCAAACCTTTTTTAATTTCTTCTATGCTTAAATCACCGCCTTCTAGATATTTATGCATTAACTCTTCCGATGCTTCAGCCGCCGCTTCAACCATCTTTTCACGCCAGTTTTTAGCTTCACTCAACAGCTCAGGGGGAATCTCACGCTCTTCGAAGGTGTTACCTTGCGTTGAATCATCCCAATAGATGGATTTCATTTTGACAAGATCCACCACTCCTTCGAAATTTTCTTCAGCACCAATAGGCAGTTGAATGGGAACAGGATTAGAGCCAAGTTTTGTACGCACCTGCTCAACAACACGGAGAAAATTAGCACCGATGCGATCCATCTTGTTAACGAAACCAAGCCGCGGCACACCATAGCGCGTTGCCTGACGCCACACCGTTTCTGTTTGTGGCTCAACACCACCAACAGCACATAACACACCACATGCACCGTCGAGAACACGCAATGAGCGCTCCACTTCAATCGTAAAGTCAACATGGCCAGGCGTATCAATAATATTGATTCGGTGTTGCGGAAATTGTTTAGCCATACCATACCAGTGGCAGGTGGTTGCGGCAGAAGTAATAGTAATACCACGCTCTTGTTCTTGCTCCATCCAGTCCATGGTCGCCGTACCTTCATGGACCTCACCAATTTTATGAGAAACGCCCGTATAGTAAAGAATACGCTCAGTCGTCGTCGTCTTGCCGGCATCAATATGCGCCATAATGCCTATGTTTCGATACCGTTCAATGGGTGTTACACGTGCCACAAGTCACCTCTGTTTTACCAACGATAATGGGCAAACGCTTGGTTTGCTTTCGCCATACGGTGTACGTCATCACGTGTTTTCACGGATGCGCCACGACCCATATAAGCATCATATAATTCTGCTGCTAATCGCAGCGCCATGGTTTTTTCTGAACGCGTTTTTGCTGCTTGCACTACCCAACGCATTGCCAGCGCAATTCCGCGATCACCTGCCACTTCAACAGGCACTTGATAAGTTGCGCCACCGACGCGTCGCGATTTTACTTCGACCGTTGGCGCTACATTTCCCAATGCTTTGTGTAACGCATCCAATACTTCATCATGACTATGTGCACGACCTCTGCCTTTTGCGCCAACAGCACCGCTACGTTTGCCACCTTTTCCATCGCCATCGCCACCATCAGCATCATCGCGATCTTTTTCTTTTTTGAGCTTATCGGTCAGCATACTGAGGGAATTATAGACGATGTTTTCAGCAATCGACTTTTTACCTGCGCGCATCACGACATTAATAAATTTGGCAACCTCGTCGCTAATGTAAAGCGGATCCGGTAAAATTTCTCGCTTAATAGCAGCTTTTCTTCTTGGCATGACGTAACCCTCAACCTTTCCAAAAAATTAATTTTATTGCTTCGGTTTTTTTGCACCGTATTTAGAACGACTTTGACGTCGATTATTGACACCTGCCGTATCCAAGTTGCCACGAACAATATGGTAACGTACGCCTGGCAAATCTTTCACACGACCACCACGAATAATCACAGCAGAGTGTTCCTGCAAATTATGTCCAACACCTGGAATATAAGCTGTTACTTCATATCCATTCGTTAAGCGCACACGCGCAACTTTACGTAAAGCGGAGTTAGGCTTTTTAGGTGTGGTTGTATAAACACGCGTGCAGACGCCACGTTTTTGTGGGCATCGCTCAAGCGCAGGCACCTTTGATTTAAATTTTGGTACGCTTCTACCACTTCGTACTAACTGATTCGTCGTTGGCATTTACTTTTCTCTCTGCAACCATAAAAAATGCTACATGTTGATAAGTGCTTTTATTTAAAATAAAAAATCGCGCACTTTTCCTCCCATTTCGTCTCAACTCGCGTTATTTGCTGAGACCTATTTACACATAGGAGAGGCGCGATTCTAAGAAAGCACAACCTTTTGTGTCAAGAGCTTATTGATTTTTATTTCACTTTTTCACTTCGCTCACTCGTTTGACCCCGAGTAGACATGGGCAAACGACGCTCGGCACGATCCGCATGATAAGAAAGTCCTGTGCCTGCTGGAATTAAGCGACCAACAATCACGTTTTCTTTCAATCCTCTTAGCTCATCAAATTTCCCACTCACGGCCGCTTCCGTTAAGACACGCGTCGTTTCTTGGAACGATGCTGCCGAGATGAAAGATTCCGTAGACAACGATGCTTTAGTGATGCCAAGCAAAATATGCTCGAATCGTGGTGGTATCTTGCCATCCTTTTTGAGACGGAGACTTTCCTGACGCAGCACGCTGAATTCTACCTGCTCACCCTTGATAAAGCTGGTATCACCAGGGTCGGCAATCGTGATCTTGCGCAACATCTGCCGAATGATCACTTCTATGTGTTTGTCATTGATTCTAACGCCTTGCAGACGATACACGTCTTGTATCTCATTGACCAGATAATTCGCTAATGCATTGACGCCTAATAAACGAAGCACATCATGCGGATTGAGCGCGCCTTCTACCAACACCTCACCGCGCTCCACATGCTCACCTTCAAACACATTGATATGTCGCCATTTCGGAATCAGTTCTTCGTGAACATCACCTGTCGAAGTGGTAATCATGAGACGACGCTTGCCTTTCGTTTCTTTACCAAAGCTAACAACACCGGAAATTTCTGCCAGCACAGCAGAATCTTTAGGACGACGCGCTTCAAATAAATCAGCAACCCGCGGTAAACCACCGGTGATATCTCTGGTCTTCGATGTTTCTTGCGGAATACGCGCTAACACATCACCCACTTTCACCTTAGCACCATCTTCAAAATTAACGATGGCATCAGCGGGTAAAAAGTATTGTGCAATGAGTTGAGTATTTGGCAGATATAAATCTTCGCCTTTATCGCTAACTAATTTCATCATCGGCTTTAATTCTTTACCGCTTGCGCCACGTTGTTTCTGATCAGTGACCACAATGCTTGCTAAACCAGTCAGCTCATCCGTTTGTCGGTGCATGGTAATGCCATCAATCAAGTCGACAAATTTAATGCGTCCAGCAACTTCAGTAACAACTGGATGACTATGAGGATCCCAGTTCGCGACAATTTGTCCTGCATCAACTTTTGATCCATCCTTACCGGTTAATTCAGCACCATAAGGAATTTTGTAACGTTCACGCTCACGACCATGATCATCTAACACAGCTAACATGCCAGAGCGAGATACCACGATAAATTTTCCACCTTGACGCTCAATTAATTTCACATTTTGTAATTTCAGTCTGCCGGGAAATTTTACTTGGACATTGTTAACCGCTGTTGTACGCGATGCCGCACCACCGATGTGAAATGTTCTCATCGTTAACTGCGTGCCAGGTTCGCCAATGGATTGCGCTGCAATCACACCAACCGCCTCACCAATATTCACGCGATGACCACGCGCTAAATCACGACCATAGCAAGCCGCACAAATTCCATAACGTGATTCGCATGCGATAGGTGTGCGTACAAAAACTTGATCGATGGTGACATCTTCGAATTTTTTAATCAGTCCTTCATCCAACAAGGTCCCTTGCGGAATAATAACAACGTTAGATTTTGGATCGTAAATATCTTGCACCGTCACACGACCCAGTACACGTTCATGCAATGGCTCTACCACATCACCACCTTCAATCAATGGTGTCACGATAATGCCTTGCGTCGTACCACAATCTTCTTCCGTAATAACAAGATCTTGGGCAACGTCTACCAAACGGCGTGTTAAGTAGCCTGAATTCGCTGTTTTTAGTGCGGTATCAGCAAGACCTTTACGCGCACCGTGTGTTGAAATGAAGTATTGCAACACGTTCAAACCTTCGCGGAAATTAGCCGTAATCGGTGTTTCGATGATGGTGCCATCAGGCTTAGTCATCAAACCTCGCATACCAGCGAGCTGACGAATCTGTGCTGCTGATCCACGCGCACCGGAATCTGCCATCATGTATATCGAGTTAAATGATTCTTGTTTAACTTTGTGACCTTCTTTGTCTTTGACTGACTCCGCAGATAATTCTTCCATCATCGCCTGAGCCACCAAGTCGTTAGTGCGCGACCAGATATCAACCACTTTATTGTAACGCTCACCTTGGGTCACCAAGCCTGAAGAAAATTGTGCTTGTATCTTACTGACTTCATCTTCTGCTTGATCAATGATGCCGGATTTTTTCTTTGGCACGACTAAATCATTCACCCCGATGGAAAGACCCGAGCGAGTAGCATAATGAAAACCGGAATACATCAAGTGATCAGCAAAAATAACGGTCGCTTTTAAACCGACTTGACGATAAGAAGCATCGATAAGACTGGAGATGGTTTTTTTGTTCATCGTGCAATTGACGAGATCAAAAGAAAGTCCTTTCGGCAATAATTCTGACAGAATTGCGCGACCAACTGTCGTTTCGACTAAACGAATATTTTCTGTAAATTCGCCTAGTTTATCGCTGGGTAAATACTCTTTAATGCGCGCACGAATCTTCGCATGCAAATCAAGCACATCATTTTCATAAGCACGATGCACTTCTTCCACATCAGCAAAAAACATACCTTCGCCACGCGCATTGATGCGTGAACGAGTCAAATAATAAAGACCGAGCACCACATCTTGCGTTGGCACAATGATAGGTTCGCCATTCGCAGGTGATAATACGTTATTGGTAGACATCATCAATGAACGCGCTTCTAACTGCGACTCTAATGACAATGGAACGTGAACCGCCATTTGGTCACCGTCGAAGTCCGCATTGTAAGCAGTACAAACCAGCGGGTGTAGCTGTATTGCTTTACCTTCAATTAGCACCGGCTCGAATGCTTGAATACCTAAGCGATGCAATGTTGGTGCACGATTCAACATCACGGGATGTTCACGTATCACTTCTTCTAACACATCCCACACTTCAGGTTCTTCACGCTCAACCATCTTCTTCGCAGCTTTGATGGTGGAGGCTGAGCCAAGCATTTGCAAACGGCTATAAATAAAGGGTTTAAACAATTCAAGCGCCATTTTCTTTGGCAAACCACACTGATGTAATCGCAACGTTGGACCAACTACAATCACTGAACGACCTGAGTAATCAACACGTTTACCCAACAAATTTTGACGGAAACGACCTTGCTTACCTTTGATCATGTCTGCCAGCGATTTTAATGGTCGCTTATTGGAACCAGTGATAGCACGACCACGGCGGCCATTATCCAACAAGGCATCTACTGATTCTTGTAGCATGCGTTTTTCATTGCGCACGATAATGTCTGGCGCATTCAAATCTAACAATCGCTTCAATCGGTTGTTGCGATTAATGACACGACGATATAAATCGTTTAAATCTGATGTTGCAAAACGGCCACCATCCAAGGGAACGAGTGGACGTAAATCCGGTGGCAACACTGGCAATACCGTTAACACCATCCATTCCGGTTTATTGCCAGATTCCAAAAAAGCTTCCATCAATTTGACGCGCTTCGATAATTTTTTGTGTTTAGCATCCGAGGTGGTTTTTAATAATTCTTCATGAATGCGCGGTATTTCAACTTCAAGACTAATGCCACGCAATAATGTTTGAATGGCATCGGCACCCATTCTTGCTTCAAATTCATCACCATATTCTTCAATGGCATCATAGTAAGCTTCTTCAGATAAGAGTTGGCCTTTTTCTAATTGCGTCATGCCAGGATCAATGACGACGTAAGCTTCAAAATAAAGAACACGCTCCAGATCACGTAACGTCATATCAAGCATAAGACCTATACGTGAAGGCAGTGAGCGCAAAAACCAAATATGCGCAACTGGGCAGGCTAGTTCAATATGACCCATGCGTTCACGACGAACGCGCGAAACGGTAACTTCAACACCGCATTTTTCACATACCACACCACGGTGTTTTAGTCGCTTATATTTGCCGCACAAGCATTCATAATCTTTGATGGGACCAAAAATTTTTGCGCAAAACAAACCATCTCGCTCCGGTTTAAACGTGCGGTAATTGATGGTTTCAGGTTTTTTCACTTCACCAAATGACCAAGAGCGTATCATCTCAGGAGAAGCAAGACCAATACGAATAAGATCAAAATCTTGTGGTTGATTTTGCGGCTTAACTAGACTCAATACGTCTCTCAAAGCGAATCCCCCCATAAATAAATTTTTATCTCCTCACAAAAAACAGTGAGGAGAACACGCAAATAACTTGTTTAAACCATAAAAAAATTAATCAAATTCAATGTTAATTGCCAATGAACGAATTTCTTTGATAAGCACGTTAAAGGCTTCAGGCATGTTAGATTCCATGTAGTGTTCGCTATCAACAATGTTTTTATACATTTTGGTACGACCAGCGACATCATCTGATTTTACCGTCAGCATTTCTTGTAATGTATAAGCAGCACCATAAGCTTCCAGCGCCCACACTTCCATTTCACCGAACCGTTGTCCACCAAACTGTGCCTTACCACCCAAGGGCTGTTGTGTTACCAAACTGTAAGATCCTGTTGATCGAGCATGCATCTTGTCATCGACGAGATGATTGAGCTTCATCATGTACATGTAACCGACAGTGACAGGACGATCAAATTGCACACCGGTAGCGACCATCATGTAACAGCGCTTGTCCCGCTTCAGGCAAATCCGCTAATTTCAGCATGATTTTGATTTCTTCTTCGGTTGCGCCATCAAACACCGGTGTCGCAAATGGCACACCTTCACGCAAGTTGTTAGCCAGCGTTAATAATTCCTCATCATTCAAACTGGTAAGACTTTCTTTGTGCTTACCAACGCTATAAATGGAATTAAGGAATTGTCGGATGTTACGCGCCGATTGTTGCGCATCTATCATTTTCCCTACTTTACGACCCAATTCTTTCGACGCCCAACCCAAATGTGTTTCTAGTACTTGACCGACATTCATACGTGATGGCACACCTAATGGATTCAGCACAATATCAACTGGCGTACCATCAGCAAGATAGGGCATGTCTTCAACAGGAACGATCATCGAGATCACGCCTTTATTACCATGACGTCCTGCCATTTTATCGCCGGGTTGTACGCGACGTTTAACAGCAAGATACACTTTCACAATTTTCAGCACACCGGGCGCTAAATCATCGCTCTGCGTAATCTTCTGACGCTTGGCTTCAAAAGCTTTTTCAAAATCGAGACGAATTTTCTTCAGTTGCTTTGCGGCTGACTCTAATTGCTTACTTGCCGTTGCATCTTTTAAATTAATTTCAAACCATTTCTCGCGCGCCAATTCAACCAAATAAGATTTGGTAATCTTGGTACCTTTCTTAATTTTATTGGGACCACCTTCTGCTGTACGATTCAAGAGTAATTTTTCAATACGCGAGAAAACATCATTTTCTCTGATACGCATTTCATCGCTCAAATCTTGTTTCACTTTCGCTAACTCATTTTTTTCAATTTCGAGCACGCGCGTATCTTTTTTAACACCTTCGCGCGTAAAGACTTGGACATCGATGACCGTTCCTTCCATGCCCGTTGGGACACGCAACGACGTATCTTTAACATCGGATGCTTTCTCACCAAAAATTGCGCGCAGTAATTTTTCTTCTGGCGTGAGTTGCGTTTCACCTTTAGGTGTCACCTTACCAACCAGAATATCACCTGAATCCACTTCTGCACCGATATAAACGATACCGCATTCATCTAGCTTTGAAAGGGCACTTTCGCTCACATTGGGAATATCACCGGTGACTTCCTCAGGACCAAGTTTAGTGTCACGAGCAATACATGTTAATTCTTCAATATGAATACTGGTGAAGCGATCTTCCTGCACCACACGTTCTGAAATAAGAATGGAATCTTCAAAGTTGTATCCATTCCATGGCATGAACGCGACCAATAAATTTTGTCCTAATGCTAACTCACCAGTATCCGTTGATTGACCATCAGCAAGCACATCGTGTTTTTCAATCACATCACCTTTTGCTACCAGAGGACGCTGATTGATACAGGTATCTTGGTTAGTGCGGGTGTATTTGGTCAACCCGTAGATATCAACACCGGTACTGCCGCTGCCTGTTTCTTTATCATTTGCACGTACCACAATACGAGAAGCATCGACATAATCCACAATACCACCGCGTCTTGCGACAACTGTCACGCCGGAATCTTTAGCGACAAGGTGTTCAATACCCGTACCCACCAATGGTTTCTCGGTTTTAAGTGTCGGCACTGCTTGACGTTGCATGTTAGATCCCATCAATGCACGGTTAGCATCATCATGTTCTAAGAAGGGAATGAGTGCTGCCGCAACAGAAACAATTTGCTTCGGCGAGACATCCATAAATTGCACGCGATCTGCTGTCGAGAAAGTAAATTCATTGTGATGACGCACTGGCACTAAGGTATCAACTAATTTTCGCTTCTCATCCACCGTTGCATTCGCTTGCGCGATAACATAGTCACCTTCTTCGATTGCAGAAAGATAAACAACTTCATCGGTCACTTTGCTGTTATGCACTTTACGATAAGGTGTTTCTAAGAAACCATATTCGTTTGTTCTTGCATAAACAGCGAGTGAGTTGATTAAACCAATATTCGGACCTTCCGGCGTTTCGATAGGACAAACACGACCATAGTGTGTCGGATGCACGTCACGCACTTCAAATCCAGCGCGCTCTCGCGAAAGTCCACCTGGCCCGAGTGCAGACACACGACGCTTATGCGTAATTTCTGAAAGTGGATTATTTTGATCCATAAATTGTGATAACTGACTTGAACCAAAAAATTCTTTAATTGCTGCAGAGATTGGCTTCGCGTTAATAATGTCTTGCGGCATAATATTTTCGATGTCAGGAAGACTTAATCGTTCCTTCACCGCACGCTCAACACGCACCAAACCAATGCGGAATTGATTTTCAGTCATCTCGCCAACACAACGTACACGACGATTACCCAAGTGATCGATGTCATCCACCGCTTCACCACCGTTACGGATTTTGATCAGCACTTTCAACACATCGATAATATCTGCTTTCGATAACACACCGGGGCCAGTGATTTCTTCTCTGCCGACACGGCGATTTAATTTCATGCGTCCGACATCGGATAAATCATAACGTTCCGGTGCGAAAAATAAATTTTTAAATAACGCTTCCGCTGCTTCTTTGGTCGGTGGTTCGCCAGGACGCATCATTCGATAAATTTCAACTAATGCTTCTTGCGCATTCGTGGTGGAATCAATGCGTATGGTATCTGAAATATAAGGACCACGATCGATATCGTTGATGTAAAGTACTTCGAAACGCTTAATCCCTGCAGCGAGTAATGCCTTAACGACTTCACCAGTGATGATATCGTTAGCATTTGCCAATTACCTCACCCGTATCTGCATTGACTACTGCTTTTGCCAACACTTTGCCAAGGACATAATCCGCAGGCACTTCTAGCTGCTTGATTGCCGATTTTTCTAACTGAGCAATATGACGTGCCGTAATACGTCGACCTTTCTCAATAATAATTTTGCCGGCTTTTTTAACTTCAAATGAAGCAATTTCACCACGCAACCGTTCAGAAATCACGTGAAGAATAAATTTCCCATCTTGAATACTAAATACATTGTTTTCGAAGAAAGTAGCTAATATTTCTTCCACCGACATACCAAGCGCACGCAACAATATGGTCGCTGGTAATTTGCGACGACGATCAATACGCGCATGAATAGCATCTTTAGGATCATATTCAAAATCGAGCCAAGAGCCACGATAAGGAATAATACGTGCGGAAAATAATAGTTTACCCGATGAATGCGTTTTGCCTTTGTCATGCTCATAAAACACACCTGGCGAACGATGCAACTGAGAAACCACCACGCGCTCTGTTCCATTAATGACAAAGGTACCATGCTCTGTCATGAGGGGTACTTCACCCATATACACTTCTTGCTCTTTAACATCTTTAACGACGCGCGAACCCGCATCTGCTTCTCGATCATAGTGAACGAGGCGGAGCTTAACGCGTAACGGAGCCGCATAAGTTAAACCACGCATTTTACATTCTTTCACATCAAAAATAGACTCGCCCAACCGATAATCCGCATATTCAAGCGCAGCATAACCAGACAGGCTGGTTATTGGAAAAACCGATGAAAAAACGCCGTTCAAGCCGCTTGAACCAAGCTTATCTGACTCGCCATTGGCTTCTAAAAACTTACGATAAGAATCCATTTGGATCGCAAGCAATGAAGGCACTTCTATTGCACTAAGAAGTTTACCGAAATCTTTACGAATCCGCTTTTTCTCAGTATAGGAGTAGACTGAACCCATGTGTGATACCTCTGCGTCTCTGTGATTAATGTTTTTATCGTCTGCGCAGTACAACCGCGCCGACGACCCAAAGGAGAGAGCTAGTGCTTCTCTCCTTTGGGAATCCCCCATTGCTGGTGTTCCCGCGGCAAGTCGTGGGGCACCAGTTAATCAACTTCAAAACAAAATAAAGGGAAAAACCAGCGAAAAACGTGTATTCGCTGGTCGGAATAAACGCATAACAAACATGACAGTGAGAGAACTACTTAATCTCAACTGTTGCTCCTGCATCTTCCAATTTCTTCTTAATTTCGTCCGCTTGAGCTTTTGGAATGCCTTCTTTAACTGCTTTCGGCGCACCTTCCACAAGATCTTTTGCTTCTTTCAATCCAAGCGCGGTAATTTCACGAACAACTTTAATAACGTTGATCTTGTTTTCGCCTGCTTTGGTTAAAATGACATTGAATTCCGTTTTCTCTTCTTGAACGGCGGCACCAGCACCTTGAGCGGCAGGCGCTGCAACAGCAACAGCCGCTGCTGATACACCAAATTTTTCTTCCATGGATTTGATTAACTCAACCACATCCATGACACTCATGTTTGAAATTGCTTCTAAAATATCGTTTTTGCTTACTGCCATTTTCATTACTCCACACTTAAAATTTAAGTTACTTTACACAATTTATAAAAATTTACGCAGCCGATTGCTTAGCATCACGAACTGCTGCAACCGTTCTAACCAATTTGGCATGAGGTTCAACCAATGTACGCACCAACTTAGTGATAGGCGCTAACATGACAGACATCAGCTGAGCAATTGCTTCATCACGCGTTGGTAGGCTTGCCAATGCATTCAAACTCTCTGGCGGCAACAATTGACTGTCAATTGCCAATGCTTTCACCTTGAGCTTTTCATTTTCTTTGACAAACTCTTTGATTAAACGCGCAGCAGCACCTGGATCATCATTCGAAAATGCCAGGAGTAACGGCCCCACTAATGCTTGCTGAATACAAGCAAATGCCGTGCCTTCCAGTGCTCGCCTAGCCAATGTATTGCGCACCACGCGCATATAAACACCGGATTCTCTAGCTGATTTTCGGAGTCGCGTTAATTGCGCAACCGTCAATCCACTATATTCAGCAGCAATAAGAGAGATTGCTTGCTTTGCAACGCCGGCTACCTCATTCACAATGGTTTTTTTATCTTCGAGCTTTAAGACCACTTCTTACCTCCACTTGGAACGTGCCAATTGAGTTACACTTTTATAAAACAGCAACACCGATCAATTGGCATCACCATCTGCGTAGGACAATGTTAAACACATTTGATACTTAACATCTTGATTAAGCTCTCTATTAAAGCAGAGCACCTACGGTCTCTGACGGGCATAGCCTCTAAAGCAAAACCACGTCAAAACTTTCGCTCTAACATTTACACAGTCAAAGCCATCCACGCATACAATGCGTGGATTTCATCACATTCATTACAAGAGACTTGAAACATCCAATGGCAAGCCAGGACCCATTGTTAACGTTAATGTCACTTTTTTAACATAAATGCCTTTGGCAGTACTGGGTTTGGCCTTCTTGAGTGCACCCAAAACAGCATTGAGATTTTCAACAAGGTCTGCAGTGTCAAAATCAATCTTACCAATCGTACAATGAATAACACCTGCTTTGTCTGTACGATATCGAACTTGGCCCATTTTAGCGTTTTTAACAGCATTAGCAATATCTGTCGTCACTGTTCCATCTTTTGGATTAGGCATTAAGCCACGTGGTCCTAAAATTTGACCCAATTGACCCACCACTCTCATGGCATCCGGCGTCGCGAGCAAAATATCAAAATCAATTTGACCCGCTTTTACTTGCTCTGCGATATCCTCAAGACCCACTAAATCAGCGCCTGCTTTCGTTGCAGCTTCCATATTTGCAGGTGATGTGAAAACAGCAATACGAATCTTACGGCCCGTCCCTTTTGGCAACACCACGGCACCACGAACTGCCTGGTCAGATTTGCGCGGATCGACGCCCAAATTAACAGCAAGATCAACACTTTCATTAAATTTTCGCTTGGGTAATTTCTTCAGTAATTCAAACGCATCTTTAGCGGTATACGTTTTGCCGGGAATCACTATGTCTTTGATTGCACGTTCATCGTTTTGATTATTTTAGCCATGTTACGACATCCCTCTCAACTTCAATGCCCATACTGCGAGCACTACCTGCAATACAGCGCACCGCCGCATCTAAGATCCGCAGCGGTGAGGTCAGCCATTTTAATTTTTGCAATTTCTTCAAGCTGCTTGCGCGTTACTTTACCCACTTTATTAGCTTTTGGATTACTACTGCCTTTTTGCACTTTAGCGGCTTCTTTAATGAGATAGGAAGCAGGCGGTGTTTTGATAATAAAAGTAAACTGATCTGTCTTCATAAACCGTAATCACAACCGGCAATGGCTTGCCTTGTTTATCAGGGGTTTGAGTTTGCGCATTAAACGCTTTACAAAACTCCATAATGTTAACACCTTGCTGACCTAATGCTGGACCAACTGGTGGGCTTGGATTCGCGGCGCCACCCGTCACTTGCAATTTTATATAGGCTTTTACTTTCTTTTTGATCTGATCCCGCCATGTCTCACCTCTTTTTGGGTACAAGCGCCTTTCGGCTCCCCGCTATTACAAACTAAAACGACAAGCTCACGCTTTTTCAACTTGATCGAATTGCAATTCCACTGGAGTTGAGCGACCAAAAATTAAAACCGCCACACGCAAACGCTTTTTTCATAATTCACTTCTTCAACCACGCCATTAAAATCAGCAAAAGGCCCATCAATAACACGCACAACCTCACCCACTTCAAATAATACTTTGGGTTTTGGTTTCTCACTACTATCTTGCATGCGCTGCAATATAGTTTCGGCTTCTTTTGCGTGATCGGCGCTGGTTTATCGCTAGTTCCACCAATAAAACCCAACACTTTAGGCGTGGACCGCACTAAATGCCAAGTTTGCTCATCCATTTCCATTTCAACCAACACATAGCCAGGAAAAAATTTGCGTTCACTTTTTCGTTTTTGACCACCACGCAACTCAACAACTTCTTCTGTTGGCACTAAAATGTCACCAAATTTATCTTCCAAACGCTCCAGACGTATACGTTCCTACAATGCTTGCATGACAAACTTTTCAAAGCCAGAGTAGGCATGCACAACATACCAGCGCTTTTTAGGCATTGTCTGATCTGCTGTCATAAAGGAATTCCTCGCATAGCTCTTACTCACCTTGCTTAATTAACTTCTTTGCCCAGTTAACCAACCAATTAGCCAAACTAAAACACCATCCATTCCCCACAATATCAGAGCAAGGACAATCACCATGGCGGCTACCACCAAGGTGGTTTGCATCGTTTCTTCGCGTGTTGGCCAAACAACTTTGCGTAATTCCATACGTGAGTCACGAAAAAATTCAATCACCCACTTACCTTTTTGGGTTCTCGATGCAACTAAACCGGATACAGCAAGCACTGCCCAGCCAAACCAGCAATCGTAACGCCATAGAGACGTCGCTATAATAATGATTGCCGACCAATCCAGCAAGCAATAAAGCAAGCACAACCAACCATTTAAGCCAATCTAGTCGTGTTTCTTCCTGATTCTCAGCTTTTAAAGCCATTACATTTGCCTTTGATTTCACGCTACTATTTCATCACTTATCAAAATAGATCAGGCCAGGAGGGTCTCGAACCCCCAACCTGCGGTTTTGGAGACCGCCGCTCTGCCAATTGAGCTACTGGCCTATCTTGTATTTACTCAACTACTTTAGCGACAACACCAGCACCGACCGTACGGCCACCTTCGCGAATTGCAAATCGCAATCCTTCTTCCATCGCTACCGGTGCAATCAGCGAGACGACCATCTTGATATTATCTCCTGGCATCACCATCTCTACTCCTTCCGGTAACACGACTTCGCCTGTCACATCCGTCGTCCTAAAATAAAACTGGGGTCGATATCCCTTGAAAAATGGTGTGTGTCGTCCACCTTCTTCTTTCGACAACACATAAACTTCTGCTTCAAATTTCGTGTGCGGCGTTATACGTACCTGGCTTCGCCAACACTTGTCCACGTTCCACTTCTTCTCGCTTCGTCCCTCTCAACAATACTCCTACGTTATCGCCCGCTCGGCCTTCGTCCAGCAACTTCCGGAACATCTCTACGCCCGTGCATATCGTCTTCAACGTCGGCTTAATGCCTACTATCTCTAATTCTTCTCCAACCTTCACTATCCCTCTCTCGATTCGACCCGTGACAACCGTCCCTCGCCCCGAAATCGAAAATACATCTTCTATCGGCAACAAAAATGGCTGATCTATCGGTCTCTCCGGTATCGGTATGTATTCATCCATCACATCAACTAACTTCATAATCGACGGCACACCTATCTCGCTCTGATCGCCTTCCAACGCCTTCAATGCACTACCTATTACCATCGGCGTCTTGTCTCCTGGAAATTGGTATTGCGTTAACAAATCTCTCACTTCCATCTCTACTAATTCCAACAACTCTTTATCATCTACCATGTCCGCTTTATTCAAATAAACCACTATGTACGGTACGCCTACCTGTCTTGCCAACAAGATATGTTCTCGTGTCTGCGGCATCGGGCCATCTGCTGCGGATACCACCAATATCGCTCCATCCATCTGCGCTGCTCCCGTGATCATGTTCTTCACATAATCCGCGTGTCCCGGGCAATCAACATGCGCGTAATGTCTCTTCGCTGATTGATATTCAACATGCGATGTCGCTATCGTGATGCCTCTCGCTTTTTCTTCCGGCGCATTATCTATCTGGTCATACGCTCTTGCTTCTCCTCCGTATGCCTTCGCCAATATACTTCGTCAGCGCCGCTGTTAATGTCGTCTTACCATGGTCTACGTGTCCTATCGTCCCAACATTCACATGCGGCTTCGTGCGCTCAAATACTTGCTTACTCATGCGTTATGCTCCTCTACAAAAATAGATTTCTGATCAAAGCCCACAACCGGAATCGAACCGGTGACCTCTTCCTTACCAAGGAAGTGCTCTACCGACTGAGCTATGTGGGCGCGCCAGCCAGAATGGAGCGGGCGATGGGAATCGAACCCACGCTATCAGCTTGGAAGGCTGAAGTTCTACCATTGAACTACGCCCGCGTTTTCTAGTTACCAGAAACTAGAATTTGTAGCATTCGCCAAAAATCCAGTTTCTGGTATCCGGAATGGAGGGGGAAGGATTCGAACCTTCGAAGGCGTAAGCCGTCAGATTTACAGTCTGATCCCTTTGGCCGCTCGGGAACCCCTCCTAAAATCGAGCGTGAATTTTGCTTTATACAGATAGTTATGTCAATGACGATAAACAAATCTTCTTGGAATATTGCGACTGCCATACTGTGACTGCAATCAAAAGGCTCGCTACGTTAACGAGCCTTTTGCGCAGCATAAGATAATCTCAAAAAATTTAATCGAATTTATACAACAAACCAACATTATATTGGCCATTACTTCTTGCGCCAGAATAAACGTATTCGCCACGAACGTCCCAGCTAGTGGTTAGATTGGCTTGTAAACCTAAGCCATATTGTGCGCCGTAGGTCAATGTATCGGTTTTATGAGGAACATAAACCGAATCTAAACCAAGGCGACCATAAAGCATGGCTTTCTTTGAAAGCATCACACCTGGAATAAAACTCGCGCCTAAGCCATAGCCCGTACTATAGTTTGAGTAATTCGCAACACTTGCATTTAACTCACCGCCTAAATAAATATTTTGATTTTGACCGACTAGCAAGCCATCACCACCAAAAAGATTCGCGACAATACCTGGTTGGGACTTATAACCACCCACACCAAGACCAACACCCACATAGGGCGTCGCTGCGAAAACTGCGCTAGAACTTACTGCAATGATAGAACTTACTAATAATATTTTTTTAAACATCAATCGAACTCCTAAGTACAACATTGTTATTATTGTTTTGCGTCAGTGAATACCACAGCAAAACGTATTTCCGTTTCACCTGGAAGTAGTCACTCCGATTGACTAGGCGTTGATCAAACTGCCTTGTAGAAAAACTGCTGACTCCTGTCGTCTCTTTTTTATGATTCACAAATAGCTGGCGATGGGACTCGAACCCGCGACCTGCTGATTACAAATCAGCTGCTCTACCAACTGAGCTACGCCAGCGCACTCACATTACTGAGGGAGCAATTCTATCTAGGGAAGGCTAAAGATAGCAATGCCTTCCGGTTGATAATGCATGATTTCTATTTTTTAGAAAAAACCTGGATGGCGCTACCGTAAATTTCTCCAGCAATTTTTGACGCAGTTGCTGAGGGTAATTTACTTGCGGCTTGGGCAGCAATCACGACACATATTTCAGCTGGAAAGTTAAAGAAGGAACACTTTTCATCTGTTGTTCCTCGCGCAAGCCAACTAGCGACTCTTCTTACCTCAACTTTCTCATTAATTAAAGTTAATGACTTGTGTAGCTTATCAGCTTCTCCCAAGATATCTCTTCTAAAAAACTGTAACCGCCCTCTCGTACTAAATTTTTTACTTAGTGGAGTTTTTTCATTCAAAGCTTGTTCTAGCAATTTAATTGCTAGCTCTTTCGGAAGTTGTTTGATGGCGTCAAAAATTTCTTCCTTCGATTGTTTTTCAAATAGGATGTTCAAGTGATCACGATAACTTTTACCTGTGGGATCTAACTCTATAGCCATAACATAATCAAAAATAGCCTCATTAAACTTTCTTTCCTGGTGATAAACTTTGCCACGGTTGTCGTAGGCATACGCACACTTAGGATCGAGCTCTATGGCTTTACTGTAATCTGCAAGCGCTTTGTCATGGTCTCCCCACTGTTTGTGTATAGTCCCACGGTTGTTGTGAGCTCCTGCGTCTTTAGGATTAAGCTCAATAGCTTTATTGTAATCATCAAAAGCCTGTTGGAACTTCTTTTGCATCTTATAGGTAGTCCCACGATTGCTGCGTACCCGAGAGTCCTCAGGATTAAGCTCGATAGCTTTATCGTAATCAACAAGCGCTTTTTCAAAGTCACCTTGAGCGTGATAAACATTTGCACGGCAATTGTAGATCGCGGCATCCTCGGGATTGAGCTTGATGGCTTCACTATAATCAGAAAGGGCCTCAGCATACTGCCTTTGAACACTATATATCATCCCTCGCCGATAGTAGGCCAATGCATATTTAGCATCGAGCTCGATAGCTTTACTCTGATCAGAAAGGGCTTCTGTATACATCTCTTGTGCATTATAACTAGCCCCGCGGTTGCTATAAGCCACCGCATACGTCGGGTCACGTTTAATAGCTTCGTTGTAATTAGAAATAGCCACTACATGTTTCCCTTGAGCTCTATAACGCTCCCCACGCATGTTGTATTGTTTAACAGTTATGTTGTTGCGCTGCATAAAATAGTCCTTATTCATTTTTATAGAATTAGCGGATTGTGACTATACATGATGAACAGTCAGAAATTATTAAGAAAAATTAAATTTTGGAATAGCCGTTTTCTTTGCTAATAACTTATTATTTTGTAGTAATATTTTTTTATTCATTATATCTTTTCCACTCTGCTGCACACTGTATTTCGAAGAGCCTCTATCCATCTCCTTTAGCATTCAACAAATTTATTAAGGAAGCACTCATGAGCATCGCTCGTGCACCCATTTTTTTATTTGCGTTTATTTTACTAACTATGCCTGTCGCATTAAGGGCAGCAGAGTGGCCGGTATTTTTGCCACCGGATATCCATTTTTTATTGGAACATCATGACATCGATACAACAAACTGTCCCCAAGGGAAAGGCAAACTACAGACACAAATAAACATTAATATTTATTCTTCGCGCTGCTTAACTTACTGCCCACCCACTTGGAATTGGACAAGTAACAGCGATGGAGCCTGCCTTGATTTAGCCACTGATTTTGTTTTTCAACGCTATGACATTGAAACGTATCGCGACCATCATGGAGTAGCAATTTACAGCAGCATCACCGCCTATTATGGCAACGCGGATTCCACCCATTCCGCGTTTACTTTTGTTTTTATCACGCCAAAAAATCATTGGCATTGTATTGTGATGAATGATATCTCGCATTCGTTAACTTGTGCGAATGATATGTAGCTACCTAATTGTAGGACATAACGCAAGTGCGTAACTCGAGAAGAGAAGAATGTTTATTCTACACACGTTGGCATTGACATACTGGCACAATACTTTTGCGTTACAGCCAGGCTACATTTTATAAATAAATTATCAATAAAAAACCCCGCTGCTAAACACAGCGGGGTTTCATGTAAGCGCCTGGCGATGACCGACTTTGGCATGGATTGATCCACACTATCATAGGCGCTAAATGGTTTCACTTCTGAGTTCGATATGGGATCAGGTGGGACCCACTTGCTCTAGTCACCAGGCTTTTTTCGGTAGTAAGATTCGCAAAACCACTTGGGTGTTATATGGTCAAGTCGCTCGGTCAATTAGTACTGGTTAGCTTCACGCATTACTGCGCTTTCACACCCAGCCTATCAACGTTGTAGTCTCCAACGGACCTTCTGGAGTCCTAAGACTCGTGAGATCTCATCTCGGGGCAAGCTTCCCGCTTAGATGCTTTCAGCGGTTATCTTTTCCGTACTTAGCTACCCGGCTATGCCACTGGCGTGACAACCGGTACACCAGAGGTACGTTCATTCCGGTCCTCTCGTACTAGGAACAACTCCCCTCAAATCTCAAACGCCCACGGCAGATAGGAACCGAACTGTCTCACGACGTTCTAAACCCAGCTCGCGTACCACTTTAAATGGCGAACAGCCATACCCTTGGGACCGGCTTCAGCCCCAGGATGTGATGAGCCGACATCGAGGTGCCAAACACCGCCGTCGATATGAACTCTTGGGCGGTATCAGCCTGTTATCCCCGGCGTACCTTTTATCCGTTGAGCGATGGCCCTTCCATTCAGAACCACCGGATCACTAGAACCTACTTTCGTACCTGCTCGACCTGTCAGTCTCGCAGTCAAGCACCCTTTTGCTCTTGCACTCTACGCGCGATGTCCGACCGCGCTGAGGGTACCTTCGTGCTCCTCCGTTACTCTTTAGGAGGAGACCGCCCCAGTCAAACTACCCACCATGCACTGTCCCCACCCCGGATTACGAGGTTAGGTTAGAGCCCCAAGCTTGTCAGGGTGGTATTTCAAGGTCGGCTCCTCGTAAGCTAGCGCCTACGTCTCATCGCCTCCCACCTATCCTACACAAACACGCTCAAAGTCCAGTGCAAAGCTATAGTAAAGGTGCACGGGGTCTTTCCGTCTTGCCGCGGGTACACTGCATCTTCACAGCAATTTCAACTTCACTGAGTCTCGGGTGGAGACAGTGTGGCTATCGTTACGCCTTTCGTGCAGGTCGGAACTTACCCGACAAGGAATTTCGCTACCTTAGGACCGTTATAGTTACGGCCGCCGTTTACCGGGGCTTCGATCAAGAGCTTCGCCTTGCGGCTTACCCCTTCAATTAACCTTCCGGCACCGGGCAGGCGTCACACCCTATACTTCCTCTTTCGAGTTCGCAGAGTGCTGTGTTTTTAGTAAACAGTCGCAGCCACCGATTCTTTGCAACCTCTCTCAGCTCCAGCCGTAAAGGCCTTCACCTAACAGAGGCACACCTTCTCCCGAAGTTACGGTGTCAATTTGCCTAGTTCCTTCACCCGAGTTCTCTCAAGCGCCTTAGTATTTTCTACCTGTCTACCTGTGTCGGTTTGCGGTACGGTTCAAAGACCTTCATCGCTTAGTGGCTTTTCCTGGAAGCTTAGCATCTGCTACTTCGTCTATACCGTAGTATAAACTCGTCATCACGTCTCAGAATTGAATAATCGGATTTGCCTAACTATTCTTCCTACTCGCTTAAACCTGGATTTCCAACACCAGGATTGCATAGCTTTCTCCGTCCCCACTTCACTCCAGTCTCTCAGTACAGGAATTTTAACCTGTTTCCCATCGACTACGCTTCTCAGCCTCGCCTTAGGAGCCGACTAACCCTGCGTCGATTAACGTCGCGCAGGAAACCTTAGACTTTCGGCGTGCGGGTTTTTCTCCCGCATTATCGTTACTCATGTCAGCATTCGCGCTTCTGATACCTCCAGCTGCCTTCTCAAGCAACCTTCATCGGCTTACAGAACGCTCCTCTACCACTCATACTTATTCAGTATGAATCCGTAGCTTCGGTGGATAGTTTGAGCCCCGGTACATCTTCCGCGCAAGCCGACTCGACCAGTGAGCTATTACGCTTTCTTTAAAAGATGGCTGCTTCTAAGCCAACTTCCTGGCTGTCTCTGCCTTCTCACATCGTTTTCCACTTAACTATCTCTTCGGGACCTTAGCTGACGGTCTGGGCTTTTTCCCTCTTCACGACGGACCTTATCACCCGCCGTGTGTCTCCTGTGATTACACCTGCCGTATTCGGAGTTTGCATCGGTTTGGTAGGACTATCACGTCCCCCTAGCCGGCACAGTGCTCTACCCCAGCAGACTACTTCACAAGGCACTACCTAAATAGCTTTCGAGGAGAACCAGCTATCTCCGGGCTTGTTTAGCCTTTCACTCCTATCCACACCTCATCTCCTACTTTTTCAACAGTAGTGAGTGCGGGCCTCCAGAACGTGTTACCGTCCCTTCACCCTGGACATGGATAGATCGCCCGGCTTCGGGTCTAATAATATCGACTTAACGCCCTATTCAGACTCGGTTTCCCTTCGCCTCCCCTATCCGGTTAAGCTCGCCAATACTATTAACTCGCTGACCCATTATACAAAAGGTACGCAGTCACAAGATCGCTCTTGCTTCCACTGCTTGTACGCACATGGTTTCAGGTTCTATTTCACTCCCCTCTCCGGGGTTCTTTTCGCCTTTCCCTCACGGTACTTGTTCACTATCGGTCAGTAAGGAGTATTTAGCCTTGGAGGATGGTCCCCCCATATTCAATCAGGATTTCTCGTGTCCCGACCTACTTCTCGTATGCTTACACATCTTCAACTTTTCGCTTACGGGGCTTTCACCCTCTTTGACTGGCTTTCCCAAACCATTCTGCTAAGTCGATGATGCTTCACACATACAGGCTCTTTCCCTTTCGCTCGCCACTACTCGGGAAATCTCGGTTGATTTCTTTTCCTCCAGGTACTTAGATGTTTCAGTTCCCTGGGTTCGCTTCTCTGCACCTATGTATTCAGTGCAGGATGATAGGATCTCTCCTATCGGGTTTCCCCATTCAGATATCCTCGGATCATCGCTTGTTGCCAGCTCCCCGGGGCTTTTCGCAGGCTGCCACGTCTTTCGTCGCCTCTTACTGCCAAGGCATCCACCCTGTGCGCTTATTTCCTTGACCATATAACCCCAAGTCGTCTCTACATCTTCGCTTTCTGTCAGGTTGCAATTCGCATCGAACACGCTTCTTCCTCTACAGAAAGATCAGCTTCTCTTCGCAACTCGCTTTCCAACTCAAGCTCCAATACAGTTTCTTCTTGAGCGTTACATCTTCAATTTCTTTCTTTACATACTAAAGTTCAATTGAGTAACACTCAGTGTACTTCGCTTTTCTTACTACCTAATTTTTAAAGAACCGTCTTGCTACTTGCTCTGCACTCTTTATCTTCAACGATGACTCTTCATCACCCTCTCTTCTCAAGAGTACAAAACACAGATCTTTATCCTGCTTTCTCTGATCTGTCTTTTCTACTCTCTTCCTTTTCTCTGGAGCCAGTCGGGATCGAACCGACGACCCCCTGCTTGCAAAGCAGATGCTCTCCCAGCTGAGCTATGGCCCCGTCTTTCCTTTCTCTTTCATCACCTAACTCTTCATCTAACTTATCTCTCTCATCTCTCTCATCTTTACTCAACCCTTGCTTACCTTCTCTCGTTGGTGGGCCTGGGTGGACTTGAACCACCGACCCCACGCTTATCAAGCGTGTGCTCTAACCAACTGAGCTACAGGCCCTCTATCTGCTTTTCAATCGACTTTAGTTCTCGTCACTTTATCTGCACTGGCTTCTATGCTTTCACTACTTCTTCTTAAGAGCGATACTTGAGCACTGCTTCCATCTATATCTTCTACTTATCATAGTAAGGAGGTGATCCAGCCACAGGTTCCCCTACGGCTACCTTGTTACGACTTCGTCCCAGTCATGAATCATACCGTGGCAGGCGTCTCCCTTTCGGTTAAACTACCCGCTTCTGGTACCATCCACTCCCATGACGTGACGGGCGGTGTGTACAAGGCCCGGGAACGTATTCACCGCGACATGGCTGATTCGCGATTACTAGCGATTCCGACTTCATGGAGTCGAGTTGCAGACTCCAATCCGGACTACGAGACGCTTTTTGAGATTGGCTCCCCATCGCTGGTTGGCTACCCTCTGTACGCCCCATTGTAGCACGTGTGTAGCCCTACCCATAAAGGCCATGATGACTTGACGTCGTCCCCGCCTTCCTCCGGTTCATCACCGGCAGTCTCCTTAGAGTCCCCAACTTTACTCGCTGGCAACTAAGGACAAGGGTTGCGCTCGTTACGGGACTTAACCCAACATCTCACAACACGAGCTGACGACAGCCATGCAGCACCTGTCTCTGCGCTCCTTTCGGCACTCCCAACTCTCATCTGGATTCGCAGGATGTCAAGGGTAGGTAAGGTTCTTCGCGTTGCATCGAATTAAACCACATGCTCCACCGCTTGTGCGGGCCCCCGTCAATTCATTTGAGTTTCAACCTTGCGGCCGTACTTCCCAGGCGGAAGACTTATCGCGTTAGCTTCGATACTGATAGGTTCCCCTACCAACATCTAGTCCTCATCGTTTACAGCGTGGACTACCAGGGTATCTAATCCTGTTCGCTCCCCACGCTTTCGCGCCTCAGCGTCAGTATTATGCCAGGTGGCTGCCTTCGCCATTGACGTTCCTTCCGATCTCTACGCATTTCACCGCTACACCGGAAATTCCGCCACCCTCTCATATACTCTAGTCAAACAGTTTGCGATGCACTTCCCAGGTTAAGCCCGGGGCTTTCACATCACACTCACTTAACCGCCTACGCGCCCTTTACGCCCAGTAATTCCGATTAACGCTCGCACCCTCTGTATTACCGCGGCTGCTGGCACAGAGTTTGCCGGTGCTTATTCTGTCGGTACCGTCAATCTATAAGCTTATTCAGCTCATAAACTTCTTCCCAACCTAAAGAGCTTTACGACCCGAAGGCCTTCTTCACTCACGCGGCATCGCTGGATCAGGGTTGCCCCCATTGTCCAATATTCCCCACTGCTGCCTCCCGTAGGAGTCTGGGCCGTGTCTCAGTCCCAGTGTGACTGGTCGTCCTCTCAGACCAGTTACCGATCATCGCCTTGGTGGGCTTTTACCTCACCAACTAGCTAATCGGACGCAGGCCCCTCCTCAAGTGCCACCCTTGCGGGCAGCTTTCCTCTTTCGAGTTTATGCGGTATTAGCCAAAGTTTCCCTTGGTTGTCCCCCGCTTGAGGGCAGGTTCCTACGTGTTCCTCACCCGTCCGCCGCTCGTCATCAATTAGTATTGCTACTAATCATGTTACCGCTCGACTTGCATGTGTTAGGCGTGCCGCCAGCGTTCAATCTGAGCCATGATCAAACTCTCCACTTCTTTCAATTTAACTCTTACCCAAATAGCTCTCAGGCAAGCGCGCACATATATCACTCTTCTAATTTTTAAAGATCATTTCCAACAAGATCCGGCATTCTACTCGCTTAACTTATTCTGTCAATAAAAATAATCGTTTTTTAATTGAGATTCACTTTGGCAAAACGTCGTTTGCCAACTTGCAAAATAATCGTTTTTTCAGCTGTTAATAACAGATTTCTATCCTACTCGCTCGCCATCGATGCGCACTGCACCTTGCTGAATAAGACGTATGGCTTCTGATGTACTCTCGGCCAATCCAGCTGCTTTAATAATATTCGCAATCGGCATCCCTTGTTGGCCAACGGTAACACTAATTTCGGGCAAATCTTCCGGCAATTTGCCTTTTTGAAATTGGGCAATGAAATTTTCATGTGCCTGTTTTGCTGCACTTGCTCCATGAAAGCGGGCGGTGATTTCTTCAGCCAGTAAAAATTTGACATCACGCGGATTCATTCCGTCGTTGACTGACTCGCGTAATTTTTTAATGTCATCTAACGCGCGAAAACTAATGAGATCATACCAAATCCACATGGTTTCATCGGAAATGGACATCACTTTGCCAAAGATTTGTTCTGCCGGCTCATCAATACCAATATAATTACCCAAGGATTTAGACATTTTTTTCACGCCATCTAATCCAGGTAATAGAGGAAGCGTGATCACGATTTGTGGTGCTTGGCCAAAATGTTTTTGCAGCTCACGACCCATGAGCAAATTAAATTTCTGATCGGTGCCACCGAGCTCAATATCTGCTTTCATCGCAACGGAGTCATAGCCTTGCAGCAATGGATATAAAAATTCATGTATCGCAATCGCATGGCCTCCCAGGTAACGTTTATGGAAATCATCGCGCTCGAGCATTCGCGCGACGGTATGCGTTGCGGCGAGTTTGATTAAATCAACGGACGTTAATTTATTCATCCACTGCGAATTAAATAAAATGCGGGTTTTTTTTGCATCTAAAACTTTAAACACTTGTTGTTGATAAGTGAGCGCATTTTGCTCCACTTGTTCACGCGTCAGCGGTGGCCGCGTTTCATTTTTACCGGAAGGATCACCTATCATGCCGGTGAAATCGCCAATTAAAAATTGGACATCATGGCCAAGTTCTTGCAGTTGTCGCATCTTGTTTAAAAGCACAGTATGACCGAGATGCAAATCCGGTGCAGTAGGATCAAAACCTGCTTTAACGCAAAGCGGGCGACCTGTTTGTAGTTTCGCTATTAATTCTGCTTCAAGCAAAATTTCTTCTGATCCACGACGAATGATGGATAGGGCTTGGTCAATGGTTGCCATAAAACGCCTGCTGTTTACATTTAAGAAGGCAGGAATTATGGCACAACGATTGACTAAATGTGAGGTCTCTTTAATATAACCCTAAGATTTGGCTTGTAATATAGAAGTAATGTTACTAGATACTGAAAAGGACATTCACATGAGTAAATATACTTACACGAACAAAGAAAATGAAGCCATACGAAAAGCACGCGTTACTGCACTTAAACGCATAGAACGAGCATCAACTACTCGGCTGGATAAAGGCAAGGAAAAAGAAACAATTCCTCCACAAGAAATTGAATTAGTTTCAATTGTTGAAGCAAAAGATAAGCTTTATGATTTAGACCATGAAGATTACCCTCAGCAAAGAAAAACCACTCTACTCACCCTCGCAGGAAAGCAGCGCGAATTAGGCCGCGGAGCAGAAGCACAGGCACTTCACCTACTTCACAGCAGAATCCGCGAATCAAAATCAAATAAATGGCATCGCGAAATGTTGGCAACAATGGAGTCGGTACGTATTCCTGGCCAGGATTTAAACCAAACACCGAATCCGACACAAAATTTTTTAAACAACTTATATTTACATCAAGAAGCCATAATTGCTGTTGATAAACAACATCAGTTGTTGCAATACCCACCTGCTTCTATCTTATTAAACGACTTGAGTAAAAAACTCAAAGAATTAACCAATAAAAATGAATGGAAGAAGTTACTCATAGAATGTTGTGCCGCTCTCAACGCCCAACAAATACATGAGCGCGATCCTGAAAGCAAAGCTATCGTAGACAAACTGATTACTGCTTTAAATGATGTTATCCATTGCAACCCATTACAAAAAGAAAAAGCAAAAAATAAAGAAAAACTTTTTGATGACGATCATTTCGAAGAAGAACAGAAGAACAGAGAACCACAACCCTTCAAAGAAGATAAGAGCATCATCAAACGAGAAATTGATACGCTTCATGAAGAAATCCAGCGGAAAAAAAAGTTACAAGCAAGCTGTTACGGTTTTTTTTACAAAACCAACACCGCTGCCGAAGAAGCTCGGCAAAGAGATTTGCATGCATTGCGCCTGAATATGAAACGCCACAAAGATGACTATCTCGTTTTGGTTAAAGATGCCAAAGCAAACTATCCCTCACTTAAACAAACATGGACTGGATTGAATTGGTTGAAATGTCTTTTCCCCCGTTTGCTGCAAACGCCTGTCGAGCAAGCATTAAATAACATCATTGAACAGCGCGAAGTGAAGAATAATAAATAATGCCTGATGTCATCATTTCACACTTTCGCATATTGCTCACCTTTACCCAGCCAGCGTTTCACCAATGGCTGAATGCGATCAGGATGTTCTTGCATGATGTGAGCAGCGGCTTTTTGTATCTCAGGTAAGAGATGACTATCACGTAGTAAATCGGCAACGTGCAGGGAAAGCTCGCCGGTTTGTTTGGTGCCCAACACTTCACCGGGACCACGCAAATGTAAATCGCGTTCGGCGATTTTGAAACCATCGCTTATGTCGCGTATCACAGTGAGACGTTCTTTTGCCACTGCGGAAAGTGGTTGTTGATAGAGTAACAAGCAATGACTTGCAACCGCACCACGACCCACACGACCACGCAGCTGATGCAGTTGAGATAAGCCCAGACGCTCTGCATTTTCAATTACCATGACACTGGCATTCGCTACATCGACACCGACTTCTATCACCGTTGTTGCAACCAAAAGATGTATCACTCCTTGCTGAAAAGCAGCCATAGCCGCTTCTTTTTCTTCTGCAGGCATGCGGCCATGTATCAAGCCGATGCGCAATGCTGGCAACGCGTCACGCAATTCTTCAGCCGTTTTGGTTGCGGCCTGACAAGCAATGGCTTCCGATTCATCAATCAGTGGACACACCCAATAAGCTTGTCTGCCTAATTTACATGCTTCGCGAATACGCGCGATGACTTCGTCGCGTCGCACATTGGCGATAACACTGGTCGTTATTTTTGTTCTGCCGGGTGGCAGCGTATCGATGGTCGAACAATCAAGATCTGCATAAAAACTCATGGCGAGTGTGCGTGGAATCGGTGTGGCCGTCATCACCAATTGATGCGGATAAGCCGCCATCGCCATGCCTTTTTCACGAAATAAAGCACGCTGGTGCACACCGAAACGATGCTGTTCATCGACGATGAGAAGCGCGAGTTTGGCAAAGACGACTTGCGCTTGAAACAAAGCATGCGTGCCTAAAATAAGTTGTGCACTGCCATTAGCTATGCGCTGTAACACTTCAGTACGAGCACGCGCTTTCACATTCCCAGTGAGCAAAACAACAGCCACACCGAGTGGCTCCAACCATTTTTGAAAGACGCGATAGTGTTGCTCCGCCAATAATTCTGTGGGCGCCATTAGCGCTGCTTGATAACCATTCTCCACTGCTTGCAACATCCCAAGTGCAGCAACCACCGTTTTACCAGAGCCGACATCGCCTTGCACCAAACGCAACATGGGATGCGCCATGCGCAAATCTGCACGAATTTCATCGATTGTACGTTGTTGTGCTGCTGTCAACTGAAAAGGTAATTGCTGCAAAAATTGTTGCGATAAATTGCCACACTCACTTAATGCAACGCTCCTCTGTGACTGAAAAGCTTGTTTGACATGCAAAAGACTGATGCGATGCGCGACTAATTCTTCAAAAATTAATCGTTGTTGCGCGCGGGTTTTATAATCGAGTAATTGAGCAATATCAGTGTCTCGTGGTGGTCTATGTATAAATTGCAATGCTTCCGTTAAGGTTGGCAATGCAAGTGATTGCAGCAGTGACGCCGGAAATAATTCCACAAATACATCGTCCGTTTGCAACAACGTCAATGCATTCGCTGTCAATTTACGCAACATGTACTGACTCAAACCTTCAGTCGCAGGATAAATCGGCGTGAGATGTTGCTCCAAGGGCAGTGCATCATTTGTCATCACTTGGAATTCAGGATGCACCATTTCAAGACCAAGCGGCCCTAAGCGCACATCGCTGTAACAACGCAAACGCACACCACTTTTTAATTTATCAAGCAGAAAAGATTGCGCATGGAAAAAACGGATATGCAGTTTGCCAGTCGCATCTTTTAATTCGCAGAGTAGTTTTGTCCGACCACGCGTTGGTTGTGACACTTGCGTGATGAGGCCTTCAATCACTGCTTCTTCGCCCGGTATCACTTGTCGTAATGGCTGCACGTGTGTGCGATCTTGGTAGCGGAGTGGAAGATGAAACAAGAGATCAGCGACAGAGTATATGTTTAATCGAGCAAGTTGTTTGGCAATTTGCTTGCCAACACCGCGCAAACTGCTGATCAAGCTTGCACTGGATGTGCTTTTTTTCGTCGTCCCCAAAAATTGCTTCCTTTTATTGACAAAAATTCGATGACAAGTATAAAGTGCCTCTCGTCTTGCTTAACCCTACTTGCCGGGGTGGTGGAATTGGTAGACACGCAGGTTTCAGGTGCCTGTGGGGGCAACCCCGTGGAGGTTCAAGTCCTCTCCTCGGCAAACGATTCATCACATTTATCGCCGTTTTCATCATACGGATTACGCAACACGATCGTGTCTTTTCTATCTGGGCCTGTAGAAATCATATCAATTGGCACGCCCGCCATCTTTTCGATATACAACAAATACTGCTGTGCATTGGCTGGCAAATCTTGAAAATGTCGGATGCGTGCTGTGGATTCGCTCCAGCCTGGCAAGGTCTCGTATACCGGTTCGCAAGCAGCAAAATCAGCGCTATCAAGCGGTGGATAAGCACAAGGTTCGCCGTGCAAACGGTAACTTGTGCAGACATTAATGGTTGGCAAACCATCAAGCACATCCAACTTAGTGATACACAATCCCGAGTAGCCATTTAATTGAATAGAACGACGCAACAGAACCATATCTAGCCAACCACAACGTCGCGGTCGACCTGTCACTGAACCAAATTCGTTGCCACGTTTTGATAAATACTGACCCGTCTCATCACTCAACTCTGTCGGGAAAGGACCTGCGCCAACGCGCGTGGTATAGGCTTTGGTGATGCCAAGAATATATTGTATCTGTTGTGGACCAAAGCCACTGCCAACGCAAGCAGCACCGGCCACTGTGTTTGAGGAAGTCACATATGGATAGCTGCCATGATCCACATCGAGCATGGTGCCTTGCGCGCCTTCGAATAAAATATTTTTACCTTCAGCACGGTATTGCGCAATCAACGCTGTAATATCAGCACGCATCATTTTTAAACGCGGCACCAAGGATAACAATTGCTGCAACAATAATTGGTAATCAATAGGTTCATGACCATGATAGTGTTGCAACACAAAATTATGATAATGGAGTACTTCTTCTAATTTTGCGCGCAACCTTTTTTCATCGAATAAATCGCCAAAACGCAAAGCACGTCGCGCCATTTTATCTTCGTATGCAGGACCAATGCCACGACCCGTGGTACCAATCGCGGCTTTGCCACGCGCTTCTTCTCGCGCTCTGTCTAAGGCCACGTGATAGGGCAGAATCAGCACGCAGGCTTCACTGATACGCAATCGTTTGGTCACCGGAATGCCACGACGTTCGAGTTCTTCTATTTCTTCTAACAATGCAGTGGGTGAAAGCACCACACCGTTACCAATCAAACAATCGACATGCGCATGCAAAATGCCGGAAGGAATAAGACGTAAAATGGTTTTTTCCCCATCAATGACCAGCGTATGTCCCGCATTATGACCACCTTGGAAACGCACAGCGACCTGAGCTTTTTCCATCAGCATGTCGACTATCTTGCCTTTACCTTCATCGCCCCATTGGCTACCTAAAATAACTATGCATTTTTCCATAATGGCTCTCTAAAATTTTAGTAAAAATCGCGGGCGATGCACACCAGTGCCAGTCCAATTAACATGCTCATCAATCCCATGATGTGCATTCCACGATCGCTTTGAGTAAACATTTGCTGCATGACCCGACGCCAAATACGCGGAGATAAAAAAGGTAGTATTCCTTCAAAAACAAATAATAAACCCAATGCTGTTATAAAGATGGACCACATGCAACCTCCCCTTCTGTCGTTGTCATTTGGCAGTATACTAACGAAAAAGCGGGTGTTATTCCATGCTTTAAGCTTGTAGCTGTTCCCATTCACCCCGCGGCAAGCGTATAACCAAATGGCAGTTACCTTGCTCATCAACCGTTTCAGATAGCACTGCACCTCTCGCGTATAAACTAGCTCTGAGTTTGGCTTGATGCGGTGTCAAGGTAATGTTCGACTGCATCATTTCTTTACCTAAGCGTTCGCCAATGGCCGCCGCTAATTGATCCATCCCTTGATTTTTAGCAGCCGAAATAAACACACGTGTGATATGCCCGAGCTCATCGCGATCGGTTTTAACAGCAAGGCTAGTATCGAGATCAATTTTGTTATACACCAAAATACGTGGCACCGCGCTTGCCTTTATCGTTTCAAGTACCAGCTCAACTTGCTCGATGTGTGTTCTTTTATTTTCATCATGCACATCCACCACGTGCAATAACAAATCCGCTTTACTCACTTCTTCGAGCGTGCCATGAAACGCTTCCACCAAATCATGAGGCAGGTGACGAATAAAACCAACGGTATCTGCAAGAATAATTGGACCCATTTCTGGAAAATCAATGCGACGCAAAGTGGGATCAAGCGTTGCAAATAATTGATCCGCAACGTAGACATCAGCACCTGTCAGGTGATTAAAAAGCGTCGACTTACCAGCATTGGTATAACCCACCAAGGCAACCGTTGGAACGATGGCTTTCTGCCGCGACCGTCGGCCTTGTTCACGCTGTTGCCGAATTTTATCGAGGCGCGCCATGATCACTTTGATGCGATCTCGGATGAGGCGCCTATCTACTTCGAGCTGTGTTTCACCAGGTCCACCGCGCAAACCAATACCGCCACGTTGTCTTTCTAAGTGCGTCCAGCCACGCACTAAGCGCGTAGAGTGATGCTTCAGTTGTGCGAGCTCGACTTGTAATTTTCCCTCAAAACTTCGCGCGCGCTGTGCAAAAATATCGAGTATCAAACCGGTTCTATCCAACACCCGACAACTCACTAAGCGTTCCATATTGCGTTCTTGAGCACCGGTTAACACATGATTGAATATCACCAATTCAGCACGATGAGCCTGCACCACATCACGAATTTCTTCCGCCTTACCTGACCCTACAAAATATTTTGACTCAGGTTCACGTCGTGTTGTGGTAACAACATCGACAATGCGCGCACCAGCAGACAGAGCGAGTTCCTTTAATTCTTCAAGGTCTTCTTCCATCCTGCCAGCAGGAAAATTAACATGAACCAACACAACGCGTTCACCGCTGCTGGCGTCGCTCAAGGATAACCTCCCGGTTATTAATGCAATGGCTGCATCTTATTCATCATGATGCAAAACAGGTTTACCATTATTTTTATTACCATTGACCGTGCTTTGAAGTCCATTGGTGCTATATTCAAATGCTGATGTGACATTGCGCGCTGGAACAATGGTTGAAATGGCATGTTTATACACCATTTGACTCACCGTATTTTTAAGCAACACGACAAATTGATCAAATGATTCAATCACGCCTTGCAATTTAATTCCGTTCACCAAATAAATCGATACCGGAATCTTTTCTTTACGTAATGAATTCAAGAAAGGATCTTGTAAAGATGGTCCTTTTGTCATTTTTTATCTCCAATTTTAATTGTCATTCCTATCCTCTTGATACAGAGGTCACAACCATTCCTTTCATTTTATCTCGTTGCATTAAAGCAATATGTCATTGATTAATGTATGAGTTATGAAAACATCAGAGGATAGCGAATATACTAGTATTGTCAAGCAAGATAGCGTGGCAGCAGGATAGGGATAGCTGATATGCATTTTCCTACATTGATTTAAGACAATGTAGGTATCAATTCTATTGAAAAGACTAGATTATTCGCTAACCTCTCAAATGCATATGCTATCATTAGACTGCGTTAACTGCTTTTAACCTAATAGAATTTGTTCCCTTGCGAGATAACGATGAGCAACCGCCATACCTTGACTAAAACCTGCAGCCATTGTGGGGAGCAAAAGCCAATTTCTGCTTTTTTGCACATGGCAGATGCTCAAGGTGCAATCTATGGAAATATTTGCTCTTCTTGCCGCAGCATATTAATGGGAGATAAAGCTGGAGCAAAGGATGATGAACGAACACGTAGTGATACGCGCGCCGCCATTGATGCCAAAGCCAAAGTGCAAAGCGAAGTTGATAAACGCAAACAGCGTCAAGATCAAAAAACCTTAGATGCCACAGCAAAACAAAAAGAAGAAGCTAAGCGTTCCATCAAAACAGAACTTACGCAAAAAATTGAGAGCGGCGAAAAAAAGCAACGTGTCCAATCCGGCAGAACTTCCTTTCTTGATAGCACCAACATAGCAAAGCTTACGAGTACAACGCATGCAACTGACAGCAGCAATACCATCAGAGAAAAAACCACCACCGATCTTACCAAAACATTTCAAGGCTTCAGTCAAGGCTTAAAAGCCGAACACAAGACTGCAACCTTTCTACAATTCATGGCAAAACTTGGTTTAAGTGCACCCATTGCCGCCACCATGGCGTCGACAAAACACAAAACAACTGCCGCGGCAAAAACCGGACAGCCTGGCGAAAAACAAACGAGTAGCGCTGATGAGAAGAAAGAAAAACGCAGCTCACTATTCAAAGAGCTAAAATCCTTCGTTGAGAAAGAATCAAATGCATCTGCCGTGGAAAACCCAGCGGAAGATTTTGCTAACAAAACCTGGGGACCGCGTCCGAAAAAATAATATCGCTCACTCTTTCAGCAATACACCCGCCGTATTCATCACATAATTCTGGCCATTGTGCGTAAAAGAAACCAGTCGGTTAAAGAGCAAAGAACCTTCGCGCACTTTGATAACGGGATTGCCATTGGTATCTTTGACCGGCTCACCTTTGCTAGCCAAAATATCGCTTTTTTTAATGGCGATAGTGATATAGCCATGCTGTATCGGTGTTAATTTTGATCGAATAAAAGCTTCGACATGGGATTTTTCGGTGTAAATGGGACGATTCACACTGTGCTCATAAAAAACAGAAGGGTTGAGCATCTTCTGCCAAGTATGGAACACCTGGCCATGCGCATTGAAAAGATAAATATAAATTAATGCTTCATCTTCCAATAATTCGTTAGATTTTTTTTCGGTTTGCTTTGCAAGTAGCGTTAGGCTTTCTTCTGTGTGATGCAATAATTTATGTAAGCGATCACGGATAAAACGAAATTTATCACCGATAAAATATTTTTCACGCAACAGTTTATCTTGCTGAACAATTTCACGTATCAAGTGCAGCAGTTTTTCTCGTTGCTCATTATTTTCGTTTAACATAACTTCCAATGATGGCCTAGAACTTGATTGCTTAGGTAGGTGGTGTAGGCACTAAAAATGCTTCGAGTTCCACCGCTTTTTCCGTGAGATAATCGTGAATTTCCAGCAAATATTGGACAGATTTATTAGGTGCATGTCCCTTATCACCAGGTGCTGCATTTTGCAATCCCACTCCAAGAGCGGAGGCTTGCTTTGCTACCTCAAGCAGGGTCGTTCTCGCAAATCCTGCAATGATTGCAATATCACTCATAATGCTCACACCCTCATTTCATCATGTACTATCTCATTTGTCCGCATAGCATACGATCTTGGCCAAGAATTTCAACTTTATTTCGCGATCATCTCCCCACTCATCGCACAATGGCGCGTGACCACATCGCCGTACTCACGATGTTTGTTAAGCTCGATTTCATAAGCGCGATGTTGCATGTAAGCATTGCGAGCAAAGGTATATTTATCGATCGCAGTCTCTTCGAGCAACGGCTCGTACTGCAATAATTGTGCTCTTCTATCAATAATGCTCAAGCTGTAAATCTGATAACTTAATGAGGTTGGCTGAACATAAGGGTAAATAGAAAAGTAATAGTAGTCAGTCGGTACCTCGAAGGAATCTCGTATCGTCCGCGGTCCAAAAAAAGGCAGCACCACATAATTTGATTGCTCCCAACCCCAATTGGTGAGAGTCAAACCAAAATCATTCACGTAATAATCAAGACCGATGCGAGAAGCGACATCGAATAAACCACCGATGCCAATCGTCGTATTGATCACCACACGCCAAATATCATTGACAGTTTGATAAGACTGAAATTGCAAAACATCATTCACAAGGGTGGGTAGTTCACCAATATTATTGAAGGCATTGTGTATGCCTTGGTTAAGTGGTTTGGGCATGATTTTGTTATAGACAGTAGCGACGGGTTTCAATAAGTAGGTATCTATTTTTTCGTTGAAAGCAAACATGCCGCGGTTGAAACGCTGGAATGGATCTTGATCCGGTTGCACAGCCGCTACGGGTGTGCCAGCTGATGCTGTACTGCTCGCCGCACTGTTAGGTGCACTGGCATTTGATGCCGCCGCACTGGTAGTCGTCGATGCTACTTGCGTTGCTGCAATCGGCGCCACCTGTGTCACTGCAAAACTAGCAGCACAACTAAGACTTGAGATGACGAAAAGGAGATTGCGAATCGCGGTAATGATGTTTACTTGTTGCTGTTCCTTGTACATGTTGCATCCTAATTGGGTTGAAAAGATTAGCTTAACGTTATCCCGAATCCCTATTGTGCGCAAGACTAACAACTTAAACGTATGCTGTCGTAAAACAGAGGTTTGCAAATGACTCACTTTGTTAAATAATGTCCCGACTTAAATACTTGTCTAAAGAAGTGACTCATGATCAATGCCCATCAACCTCGCCCCATTACGCTCATCATTCTTGATGGCTTTGGCTACCGCGAAGATACAGCAGCGAATGCCGTTGCTGCGGCAAAAATGCCTAACTGGGATGGTTTTTGCCAAACTTATCCACACACTTTGATTGCAGGTTCTGGTTGCGCTGTTGGTCTACCCAAAGATCAAATGGGCAATTCGGAAGTGGGTCACCTCAACATGGGTGCTGGTCGTATTGTGTATCAAGAGCTGACACGTATTAATCTGGCCATAGAAAACGGTGAGTTTTTTACAAATGAAGTGTTGGTGAAAGCATTGCAACGAGCAAATCAGACTAAGAAAGCCGTCCATGTGATGGGATTATTATCACCCGGTGGTGTACACAGCCATGAACAACATCTCTTTGCTTTGGTCAAACTTGCCGCCAACCTCAAGGTTAATGCACTCTACTTGCATCCCTTCCTCGATGGACGAGACACACCACCACGAAGCGCCCTCGCCTCATTGCAACAACTCGATCAGCTATGCCAGCAAGTGCACTGCGGGCAAATTGCTTCTCTCATCGGGCGTTATTATGCGATGGATAGAGATAGACGTTATGAACGTATCCAGAAAGCGTATGATTTGTTGGTACAAGGCAAAGCCGAGTATCACGCGAGCACGGCTGAACTGGGTTTAATGCTCGCTTATGCCCGTGATGAAAATGATGAGTTTGTCAAAGCCACCGCCATCCATGCCGAGGGCAGCGCGCCTATCGGCATAGCGCCCGGTGACGTCATGATTTTTATGAACTTTCGTGCGGATAGAGCACGCGAGTTAACGCGCGCTTTCATTGAACCTTCCTTTTCTGGCTTTGTGCGGGAACAATGGCCAACCCTTGGTGAATTCGTTTGTTTATCGCAATATGATAAGCGCTTTACAGCATCCATTGCCTTTCCCGCTCAGCCCATGGATAATATTTTCTCGCAATATGTCAGTCGCTTAAATCTCCGGCAATTGCGCATTGCTGAAACCGAAAAATATGCTCATGTGACCTTTTTCTTCAATGGCGGCGTTGAAGAGCCCTATCCAGGTGAAGAGCGCATCCTCATCCCCTCGCCTAACATTGCCACCTACGATTTGCAGCCCGAGATGAGCGCCCCTGAAATGACTGAACGCCTCATCGCAGAAATTGTCAGTAAGCGTTACGATGTCATCATTTGTAACTTTGCCAATCCTGACATGGTGGGTCACACTGGCGACTTCGCGGCAACGGTTAAAGCGATTGAGGTAGTCGATGCATGCCTTGGCAACATTATTAAAGCCTTGCTGCAAGTGGGTGGTGAAGCCATCATCACAGCCGACCATGGCAATGCCGAGCTCATGTTTGATCCACAAACAAATCAAATACATACCGCACATACCAGTGATCCTGTGCCCTTTGTTTATATCGGCCGTCGAGCGCAAATCGCCTTGCAACAAGGCAAGTTATCGGATATCGCGCCGACCTTACTTTATTTGCTTGGATTACAAAAACCAAGCGAGATGACCGGAACAAGCTTAGTGAAATTAGTATAAAAAAAATCGACGGTGTTATACTTAAAGGTAACTAGTAAGAAGGGAATTCTCGATGAACGCACGCGCCGTTGCCTCAGCTCTCTTTTTAGTAATAATGCTCATACTGACTGCTCCCACCTTTGCCGATACAGCCACTACTGCCACTAAACCCACACCACCCGATGCCACACCTGCGATCACTGCTCATGAACCACCGAAACCGACCGAAGCGAAATCCCAACCTGTTAGTGATGAAGATATTAATCGTTTTACTAATACCATTGTTTTGATCAAAGATTTTTATGTACAACCGGTTGGTGATAAAAATTTATTAGACGATGCGATACGTGGCATGGTCAGTGGACTTGATCCACATTCTGAATATTTAGATGGTGAAGCATATAAAACATTGTTAATGACCACCAGCGGTGAGTTTGGTGGTGTTGGTATTGAAGTCACACCGGAATATGGCATTCTTAAAATTGTCTCACCCATGGACGATACGCCCGCCGCTAAAATTGGCATCAAAGCAGGCGATTACATTGTTGCCATTGATGGTCGCTTGGTCAGTGAAATGTCTTTGCAAGATGCCGTTGACAAAATGCGCGGCAAAGCGGGATCTCAAGTCATACTCACTATTTTGCGTAAAGGCGAAAAAATTCCGCTAACCTTTAAATTAACGCGTCAAGTAATACACATTGCGAGCGTTAAAAGTAGAATGTTGGATAATGATTTTGGTTATATCCGCATCAGTCAGTTCCAAGAACCAACGGCTAAGCTCATGCATGATGCCATCCTTGAGTTAAAAAACAAAAATCTCGGCCACTTAAATGGCATCGTTCTCGATCTCCGTAACAATCCAGGTGGCTTGCTGGAAACAGCCGTGCAAGTCGTTAATAATTTTCTTGATAGCAAAAAATTGCATGACAAATACAAAGATGTCATCGTCTACACCGAAGGCAGGCTGCCTGAAGCACAATATAGTGCAAAGGCAAGCGGCACTGACATTTTAAATGGCGCCCCTATCGTCGTTCTCATCAATGGCGGCTCTGCTTCCGCTTCTGAAATTGTCGCAGGTGCATTGCAAGATTATCACCGCGCTCTCATTGTGGGCGCGACAAGTTTTGGTAAAGGTTCTGTACAGACGGTGATTCCACTCGATAAAACACACGCATTGAAGTTAACGACAGCGCTTTATCACACGCCCTCAGGCCGAGTGATACAAAACGTAGGCATCATTCCGGATGTCCAAATTGAAGATTTGCAAGTGGTGAAAAACAAAACCGATGAAGATATTGCTATGATAGAACCTATCAAAGAATTTCAACTAAAAAATCATCTTGCCGGAACACCTGCAAAAGGCAGTAACGCAACCAGCATCGATCGTAACGACCTTGGTATTGCCACTGAAGACTTCCAACTCTTTGAAGCACTGAAAATTCTGCGCACCATTTATACGATAAATGCTGCGACGGCACTTCCAGGCACTAAAAGTTAACGTCCCTTAAAACCCTGGCGATTATTATTTCTCTCTGTCACCAGGGTTTATCTTTTCCGCTAATACGAGTATCTTATGCGACTTTGAATCGTCGATACGATTCCATGCAACATTAACTAAAAATAATTACCCAAATCATAATTTAATAATTAAATAAAAGGGAATATAAATGCGCGCATCTCAGCCTTCTGCTGCAACACCACTCTCAGAGCAACAAATTAAAGCGCTAGTACATTTGATAAATGAGTATACGACAACCACATTAGATGTTTGCGAAAGACAAGATGCGCTCGCAAAAGTTATTGCTGACGTAACGCCCTTATTAGAAAAATGGTTACGAGACAATCCCGATGCCACTCAACCCTTTGCACTTGAAGATGCGATGCTCTTGGGCTTATTTGCTCTCCCTGTACAGCTTACCTGCGAAATTCCGCCTGACCTTAAAATCATTTTAGAAAATCCAAGTACTGCACCAAAATCAATGTTACTAGTGAGTCAGGAAAATCCTGTCTATTATAAAGTTGATGATAATGGTGTGGTTAAACCGTCATATGAATTAAATGAAAAAGATATAGGACGTATCTTGGGTGTCATCCGTGATTATTTCAGAAACGCGGACACGACTACCATGTCAGAAGGTGCGACGTTACACGTTGCATCCTTTAAATGGACCTGGCTTAACTATGAAAAAATTTCAACACTCATGCAAAAATTATCAGGAAGCATGTGTCTTGGCATTAATCAGCATCAAAAACAAATATTAGATACGAATCCTTCTATCCTCATGCAACGCCCAACGAGATTGTTTGGCATTGTCCAACGATATTTCCATGATGTTCATCAAGATAAACGACCATCACAAGACGACATTGACCAATCTAAAGTCAATGAAGTTGAGCTATATGTTATCTCTCTCCACAATAAATTTTCCAAAATTTGTCGAACAACAAATGTTGTATCCTCCATGATTTCTAAGATTCATTCGCCTGCGCGACACGAAGCGTTAAAAATGAAAACATCGTTTGCACACGCATACGATGATTTAAGAAGTGATGTTAATTCGCCAATAAAAAAAAATGGCCTACAAAAAACCCGTGCGCCCAAAACTGTCCATAGTCACATCGCGAGCATACTTGAACAAGCAATTGCGGCATTCTTCGTCATTTTGACCAAACCAGAAATTGCTACCAGCGAAATAAAACTCGCTTTTGATCGATTAACAACTGCATTTTCTAGCCTTTTTATCTTTGGCATTCCTGATAGCAAGTCGGCAAAAGAGCAAAAAGAAAAAGAATCAGAGAATAAACGTCGCAGTGACAACTACACTGAGCTTTTTAATCAATACGAATATTTTAGGACGAGTTTAATTAAGCTAGGATATAAACTAGGCGATAAAAGTAGCATCACAGAGATTCAACAAATTGTTATTAGCAGACATGAAAAGACTCAGCATGATAAAACTACACCTGGTGATGATTTGAAAAAACGATATAAACCTGTTATCACACAACTTCGATTATTAAATTCTGATGAAGAACCTGAAGCAGTCACGCCAGCAACAGCACCTGCAACGCCCATTCGCGGTGCTCAGTTATTTTTTTCAGCAACAGATGAATTGAAAACGCCTGGCACACCACAAAAACGTCATGTCGGAAAAGATTCGGATCAGAAAAAAGCAAAAAAAGGGCGAGAAAATCTTAAAGCCATCTTGGCAAAAATTTTTGTTTCTGCGGAATATGTAGAAAATGAGGAAGTGATGAGGAAAGACATAACGGCCATTGTGGACATTGTGGGCTTTGGCATTGACATACATTTGAAAAAACTTTCCCCCGTCAATCGCACCGATAACAAAGAAAATATTTTTGAAAAAAAATTAGTGGCTGACAAAACAAAAACCCGCCTCTATCAAGCTTCCATTGATGAGAATCAAAGTAATCCGATCAACTTACTCATTATTATCGCTGCTTTATTGAAAAGCGAACACAATGGCGAATTAATAAAAAGCATCTTGATTGAATTCACCGAAATTCACCCACCGGAAGTGACCACTGACATGCTAAAAAAAGTCATTGAAAAATTAATCGATAATATGGTGACTAACAAGCAGCAAATCGCAGCCGTTCTGGACGTCATTGACAGAACAATGGAAGCGTTTAGCAAGAATAAAAAACCAACAGATTTTGAAATACCGATAATTGCTAAGAAATATCAGATGACATAGCCGTGTAAGTTCTGCCGCAGACTCGAGGTCGCTTTATTTTCCAGCGACCTTCATTCCACTTAATATTATTTTTTGATTGGTGATTTTATTCCACCACCAACACCGCATCAATCTCCACTTTAGCGCCTTTTGGCAACGCAGAAATTTGTATCGTGGCGCGGGCGGGATAAGGAGGCGCGAAGAATTGCATCATCACTTCGTTGACGGTTTGGAAGTTATTGAGGTCAGTGAGATAGATGGTGAGTTTGACAATGTTGTTTAAGTCGCTACCAGCAGCAAGACAAACTTCGCGGAGATTTTTTATCACTTGTGTTGCTTGTGCCGCGAAATCATCTGAGATCAGTGTCATGGTTTTTGGGTCGAGGGGAATTTGTCCGGAGAGATAAACAGTATTGCCGACTTTGATTGCTTGGGAATAAGGACCGATGGCTTGAGGAGCAAGGGTGGTTTCGATTTTATTTTTGGTCATGGCTTTTTCCGTCTTTAACTTTTATTGCGCCTTATCGTACGCTTTTTTTAAAAAAAAGCATGTCATTGCGAGCGAAGCAAAACAATCCACTTTGTTGTAGGATTGTTTTGTTCGCAATGACATCGTTTAATGATGTCTTTATTAGGTCAGTACACCTTTAAGCTTTCTTTTGGGGTGGTAGCTCACACTGACATTTTTCGCATTTCTGTCCACACTTATCGCAGCATTTGCTCTTGTGACAGCAGCGAAGGATGCAGTCGTAAATAAGTGCCAGCACAAAGCCGAATAAAAATCCCGGTATCAGTGCCCACAGCGAATGCATGAAGATGATTGGCCACGTAAGATGCGGTTTCATCATTGCCATCTCAGCGGGTACTAAATCAAACATGACAAACGTTGCGACGACGAGAAGTGCTAAGCTATAAGTAATCGCCAAGGCGATACCAAACGAGAAAGGACAAAGGACTGCCTTTTTTTTCCCACCAGATTTTCCACAAGACATAGCCACCTCCATTTATTTTATGTCATTTATAATTATAAACTATTTCTCTTGGATATATCTTAAAAGCCACATCGATTAACGCGCTTATTTGATTCATAATCAAAGAATAGAATCCTAAATTGAGGTTGTTGTGACTGAATTTGAGCCTTTGCGTCATGAAATAAATCAATATCTTACTCCTCCGCAAATCACGGCGATTGAGCAGGCTTATTGCTTTGCCAAAGAAGCCCATAAAAATCAGATACGCTACACCGGCGAATCTTACATCACCCATCCCATTGCAGTTGCCGTCATACTCGCGCAAATGCGCATGGATCCACAAACACTGATGGCCGCCATTTTACATGATGTTGTTGAAGATACGCCGGTCAAGCAGACAGATATTGAAGAAAAATTTGGCAAAGAAATTGCTGATCTCGTCGACGGCGTGACTAAATTAACCCAAATCCATTTTGAAAATTATGCCCAAGCGCAAGCAGAAAATTTTCGCAAAATGGTGATGGCGATGGCCAGTGACATCCGCGTTATTTTGGTTAAACTCTGTGATCGATTACACAATATGCGTACCTTGCTTGGTCTGCCGCCACAAAAACGACGACGCAAAGCGCTTGAAACGCTGGAGATATTTGCGCCCATTGCCAACCGCTTAGGCATGCACGCATTTCGCGTTGAATTGGAAGATTTAGGTTTCGCATCGCTCTATCCCATGCGTCATCAGGTCATCAAAGAAGCGGTTGCGAAAGCGCGCGGCAATCGTCAAGAAATTATGGAAATGATACATAACGAAATACAAGTTGCCTTGAAAAAAAATAATATTCCCTCACCCACACTGGCAGGTCGCGGCAAACATCTTTATAGCATTTATAAAAAAATGCATGAAAAACATTTGTCTTTTTCTGAAATCATGGATGTCTATGGTTTTCGCATCATCGTTGATAAAGTCGACACTTGTTATCGGGTGCTAGGCGTATTGCACACGCTTTACAAACCAATCACGCAACGCTTCAAAGATTACATCGCCATTCCTAAAGCTAACGGTTACCAATCATTGCACACCACTTTGTTTGGACCTTATGGTGTACCCATCGAAGTACAGATACGTACCGAAGAAATGCATAAAATGGCTGAAAATGGCATTGCTGCTCACTGGCTTTATAAAACAGAAAAGAGAGTCTCAAATGATGCGCAGATACGCGCTCGCGAATGGTTGAAGAGCATACTTGAAATGGATAAAAGCTCGAAAAATTCGCTTGAATTTATTGAGAATGTGAAAATAGATCTCTTCCCGGATGAAGTCTACGTCTTCACCCCCAAAGGACAAATCATTGAACTCCCGGCAGGCGCAACACCCGTTGATTTTGCTTATGCAATTCACTCAGACATTGGTGGCACTTGTGTTGCTGCGCGCTTGGATAAACGCCTAACGCCACTTAGCACACCGCTTATGAGTGGACAGCAAGTTGAAATCATTACAGCAGTCGGTGCACGCCCGAATTCAGCGTGGCTTAGTTTTGTCGTCACCGGTCATGCGCGCAGTAGAATCAAACACTATTTGAAAAAACAACAACGCGAAGAATCGATAGAACTTGGCAAACGTCTTATCGAAAAAGCATTACGTGCCTATGGTATGTCGCTCGACGAAATGGAAATGGCGGAAGCCATATTGGAAAACGTGGTGCAACATTCTCATCTCGAATCGGTAAGTCATCTCTTTGAAGAAGTGGGCATTGGCAATCGTCCCGCCTTGTTAGTGGCGAAACAAATTGCAAAATCGTTGGGCGAATCTGCGACAAGTGAGGAAATGCGAGAAGGTCATGGCAAACATCCACTGATTATCAAAGGCACGGAAGGACTGGCGGTGATGTATGCCAAATGCTGCCGACCCATACCGGGCGACCCCATTGCCGGCATCATCAAAATCGGTCAGGGCGTGGAAGTACACATGCTGCATTGCCCTAACTTGGCACACTATCACCATCAAATGGATAAGTGTGTTGCGCTTGAGTGGGAAGAAAAAATTGATCGAGATTTTTCTGTTGATTTGAAAGTTGATCTAGTGAATAGACGCGGCAGCCTTGCAGCATTGACACTCGCTATTTCTGAAGCTGAATCCAATATTCAAAATATTCGCGCTCAGGAAAGTGATAAGCATCATTTCCATGTGGACATCACGCTCTCCGTGCACGACCGCTCACATCTTGCGCGAGTCTTGCATAAAATTCATAAGCGCAAAGATGTCATCCGCGTGTTACGACATAAGCCACACGGGGAATAATTTTTTTAATTTCGCAGCAGAGAAAAAACCGGTTTGCAGTAAGTTTCGCGTATGCATTTTAAGCTGATGAGCATGGCAAACAAATAAAAAAACGGCAGCATAATGAGGGCAATATGATAAGCGCTCGCCTCATATACCGGTATGCTACCTGTGGTCATGCCGTTCCAATTAACATGTAGCAAATAACCAATGATCGGTTGCAATATCGCACCGCCTGCAACTGTTGCCATATTGTTAAGACCAATCGCCGCACCTAAAACGCGTGGATGATTGACATCACGCACAATACTGAAGGCAAGTGATTGGGCGCCACCGGCAAATCCTAACAAGAACAGCGCAAGATAAAGTAGTGGCATTGGCAGTATGCAATAAATAACTAATGCTGAGCTAATCATGCCAATTGCACCACAAAAACTAATCACCACACAGCGACGTTGCAAATGTTCTGATATCCAACCTAACAGGGGTGAGCCAACACCTATGCCTATCCATATCGCAGCGCAAGCAAGTGATGCACTGGCGGTGGTGAGATGATAAGCCGCTACCAGAAAAGGAATACCCCAAAGACCGGCAAAGGCGGCAATGGGCGCCCAGATTAAAAAAGAAAAAATCGCAATCCACCAAGGTTGTGATCGAGCAAATACTTCTCTGAGTGGCGGATGTGTGTTAGCGGCAGCATGTGATTCTGCCGTGTGCAGATAAGCCACGCCCTTTGGAAAATTATGCACGATGAGCGCCACTAAGCCTGCAAGCACAAGACCAATGATAAAAAGATAAAATAATGTCGGCCGCCAATCCCACTGCTTGATCGCAATGGCAAGGAGTAATTCGCCACTGATCGCACCAACAGAACTCATCAACTGAACCAGGCCCGATAAAATCGCAAAATATTGTGGCTTGAACCAGCGAGAAATCAGCATCAATGCACCGCTAAATGAAAACGCACCCCCTATCCCCATCATGAAACGACCAAGCGATGCTTGCCAAATGGTGGTGCTGTAGCTGAAAAAGAGCGCGCCGAAAGAACAAACGAGAATGGCAAGCGTCAAGATTAAGCGTGGTCCAAAACGATCATGCAATAGACCCGCTGGCACTTGCATCGGCATGTAGGCGTAGAAAAAGAAAGCGGATACCACGCCGAGACCCACTGCATTTAAATTAAGATCATGCATTAATTCGTTAGTCAGCACACCGAGGGAAACTTGCAGCGCAAATTCATACATGTAAAACATGGCTGCTAAAAAACAAACGAGGAAAGCAATGAAATTTAATTTGGTAAATGACATGGTCGCATTTTGCTCTTATTTATTGATTGGATGATGCCTCAAATACTACCACTCCCTGCCGCAGGGTCAAGACAACATCAAGAGCATCCGTCATGATGATGAGGTCTGCATCTTTGCCAACGACTATCGATCCTTTGCGCTCACCTAAACCTAAAATGCGTGCTGGCGTTTCCGCCGCCATGGTGATGGCATCCGCTAATTGACAGTGGGAAAATTGCATCATGTTGCGTAAGGCTTGCGGCATGCGCAGCGTGCTGCCAGCCAACGTACCATCGGGCAATCTGGCACAGCCAGCTTGTACATTGACGGTTAATCCGCCTAAATCATATTGTCCATCGCCAAGACAAGTGGCACGCATGGCATCGGTGATGAGGACCAAGCGATCTTTACCTTTGAGACATAACGCGAGCTCTACTATCGCTGGATGTAAATGGACACCATCGACAATTAATTCTGCAGTGACTTCATCTGATAGCAACAAAGCACCCAATGCACCCGGTTCACGTTGTTGCAAACTTCCCATGGCATTGAAAAGATGCGTGGCATGCGAACAACCCGCTTTGATCGCCGCTGCCGTTTCTGCATAAGTTGCTTTGGTGTGGCCAATGGAAGCGATCACTTGTGACTTGTGCAAATAAGCAATGAGATCAAGCGCACCTGCTAACTCGGGCGCAAGCGTTACTAATTTAATCGTTCCCTCTGCTGCTTTTTGCAAGCGCTGCATCACAGCAATATCAGGGAGACTGAAAGCATCCGCACATTGCGCGCCTTTACTAGCCAGCGCAATGAAAGGACCTTCAAGATGCACGCCTAACAAAGCAGTCCCTTCTGACTCAGACATCGCATTTTTTGCTGCTTGCAACACCGTTTCAAGTATTTCAACCGACGCACTCATGGTCGTCGCAAGAAAGCCTGTGACACCTTCTTTTGCTAACACTTTGCTGATCGCAAGCAGTGCCTCAGGGGTGCCATCCATCACATCATGGCCTTGTATGCCATGGATATGCATATCAATTAAACCCGGCGCAAGATAATGCTGTGCGGAAAATTCATACTGCGTTGCCGGCAAGTGATGCTTGATCATATCCGTCGGAATGATGGCTTTGATCAGCTGATCTTCCACCACGACCGCATAATTCTCAGTCCATTTTTTTTCTTGGAGCACTTGCATGCCGGAAAAAATAATTCGTTTCATGCTCTCATCCTTTGTTTTACGAGCAATATGGCACCTGCATCCGGGGACAGTTGGCAAGGACCCAAACGTAAACGCAACGACGCACTCAAATAAGGCATTAGAAAAGGCGAAATACTACCGATAAGTGAGCAGGGTAGTGCGACTGCGCTATCACTGGCAGCGGAAAGTGCTGCGCCAATTTCATCTATCGCTGCCGCTGCTTGCTGCAAAAGTCGAATGGCGACAGCATCACCATTCTCGGCAGCAGCGATAACAAGTGGTGCAAGCGTTGCAAAATCTGCAGCCGTTGCAGCATTCGCCCACGCTGTCAAACTCGGCAAATTGGTGTTAAATCGTGCATACACTGTTCGCGTTAAATCTGATGTCGTTTGTCTACCATCCAACGACTTAAATGTCATGCTCACGGCTTGCAATCCAAGCCACGCACCACTGCCTTCATCATCCTGCGGAAAACCAAAACCACCCACCTTGGTACAACGTCCCGCTTGCAACTGATAACCCACAGCACCTGTTCCGATAATGATGATTGCACCATCTTGACCACCATGCGCACCCAAGCAAGCCGTGTGCGCATCCGATGCCAACACTAAGGTTTCAAACGGATGCTCCCGTTGCCGGAAAGCAGCGCAGGCTTCTGCTAATTCACAACCCGCCAACCCCATGCCAACATGAAAACGATGCTGCACATCATAAAGCGAAATCCCCAGTGGCTGCAGCGCACACAACAATGTTGCTTGTATCGATGCCCACGCCTGATCGACCGAATACCGAATACTCGCAGGACCTCCCACTGCCTGACCCAGCAACCGGCCATTGTCATCTTCGATGCGCAACTTTGTTTTGGTTGCACCACCGTCTACGCCGATGTAGAGAGAGGGCATGGTGGACTCCGTGTTGGATTGCTGAGTAATGGTTGTTTCCTTTTATCCATTGAACGATGGTGCAGGCTCATTGGTGTTTTGAATACTGACGTGAGCTGCCTCCCGTTGCTGATGGTTGTTGTAAGGAGCTGCCTCCTGTTATTGATGGTCGTCGTTGTGTTAGTGATGAGGAGAAACCTCCTGGTGCTGATGATTGTCGTTTTAATACAGATTGTGGATTAAAAACACTAACACGATCCGTTGAACGCATTGATTCATCAACCCCTTGCTTGTTATTTTCAACTTCTTTTTCTCTTCCTTCAGTTGGAGCCGGTGCGGGCAAGTTCCGCATTACTACAGTTGTACTCTCATCGAAATGCTTCATCTCAATTTCTTTTTCCTTACCTGCATCATCTCTTCTAGATACACAGCAAACATCATAGAGATGTCCAAAAACCGCACCCGTCAAAAGACCAATCGCACCACCTATGCAAAAGCCAATCATTACACCAAGTGGTCCGCCTGAAATTCCAATGAGAGCACCGGTCGTTGCACCACTCAAAAAACCAAATAAAGCACCCAAGAACCTGCCCTTCATGCTAGTCGGATGATTATTTGATGGCGATAATATGTTGAACATGTAATGTTCCCTCGGCATTTTTGGCGGATTAACTTGAAGTAATAATTCATGAGTAGGAAGCTGCTCTTGCAATAAAGACAAGGAATGCTGCATCTCTCTAGCTGAGTCTCCATTCAACAACTCCCTACTGGCCTCTAACTGTTTTAACATTTCACCCTTAACATTCTCAGTAATCGCCTCCTCTCTTTTCCTAAATGTGCGCTCAACATCACCCAATCTTTGTTCGGCTGAAGCAAGATCTTTTCTCACATTTTCGTCATCTTGTTCCATTGCTATAAGTTTACTTTGAATTCTCTTTTGTTCACCAATAACTATCGCGTCTATCTGCTCATTAAATTGATTAGCCGTTTCTCTCCGTTTCTTTAATACTGTATCAACGATCTTTTTTGCATTGGCCCAGGCTACATCAGCTGTTTCTACGGTGTCTGGTTTTTTTTCTTCCATTGTGTTGCGAAACAGGTTGGCTAACCTAGTCAGCCCAGTTTCATTTCTACTTGAAGGCTGTGTAGCGCGTACAGCCATTTTGCTAAGTGGTGCGGCTTTTGCTGCAATAATTGGCTCGCATGCTAGTTGTACTGTTGAAGTTACCCCAACACATCCTTGAATAGAATTAGTGTGACCGTTGATTATATCAATAGCAGCAGCCGTACTTCTTTCTGTTTTATTTCTTATCTGTTTATGCGAGCTAATAACTTCCGTATTCGTCTCAGAAACTTGTCTGAGGTACCCTTTAGCTTTTTCTAATTCCTCTATTGCAGCTTTAAATTCAGCTGTTTGCACCGCACTAATATTACCTAACTGCGTACCATTCTTGATTTCTCTTTCGAGATGCGCAGTGGGATCCGCAAACATCTCCATAGTTATACTACCACCTATCTCTTCGCTTAAGGCTTGTATCTCATCAGGAAGACTTTTTTCTTTTTCACATTTCTCGTGAACGTCTCCAAATTCTCTATTTTGCTCATCAACGTTCATTGCTTCATATTTCTCTATCGCTAGTTCCAACGCGTTGACCCGATTTATTATCTTGTCACAGCGAGCTTTGTATTCCTCTATAATATTCCTTTTCTGTTTGTTGAGTGATTGGTTAAAGTTTTCAAGAGAAATCATTGCGTGTCTTTGCTCAAGAGCTGCCAGCGCAATAGAAATTTCATTAAACTTACTATTAAAAGTTACTGCTTTTTTTTGACCTGTATATTTACCAATTATCTCTTTTGCATCATTGAGAAGTTTATACAATTGAACCGGGTCACTATTTGTTATGCGCGGTGTTTTTTGGCATAATTCTGAAAAATCAACTTTTCTGACTAAAGCCTTTTGCACAGCAAGACTCTCATAAATATCCATCAGTGCAAGAATGACTTCCTTTTCATTTTGCGAAAATTTTTCAGAAATTTTCTCGATCTTTACTACTTCTTTCATTGCTTGAAAAAAACGTCGGATATCTTCAATATCAATTAGTTCTTCAATTTTTTTAATTGTTTCGTCTTTATATACTTGCTTATAGCACTCGCAAGCGACTGAATCCTGATCTATCTCAAAAGCATGAAGAAACGCCTCGTGAATATCCTTGCGATAGCCATCAATTAGCGCCAACTGTTTCTGAACCACATCCACAGGACTATTTCCCGTTGAGCTACCTGCTTCTTCATCATTTCTAGGTTTTGGTCTTTGCATACCACTTCACTCCTTCTTTCTAATGTTTATGCTGTTCTTAAAATATCATTATCCAAACTACCCCATCGGGCAACAAACTACCGAGAACGGCGTAGCTGTGTCAAGGGAATGCGAACCACGCCATCACGGGATGCGCCGACTTCATCGCAAGCTTCAGGCGCAAAAGCGTGGGCGAATATGACTTCGAATGTTGCTTCCAACTTCGTGTTGCTCATAGGCAATGTTGTTGTGAATGATGGAAACCAGAAGCCAGATGCTTGCAATTCAGCGCTAAACTGCTTATGTTCGCGATACGCCATGGTATAGTAATTCACCTCCAGCACTGGATCGGAAAACCCCTTAGCCAACAACACATCACCCACATCGTGCATATCAACACAGAGTGGAAGGTCGCTATCATGCAGCACATCACGCCATTCCCGCAACGTATCTGGACCAAGTGCCGTCACCATCAGTAAACCATTGGGACGTAACACGCGAGCCCATTCTGCAAAAAGCGCGGCGCTATCGTCATGCCAAGGGAGCAGGAAATGCGCAAAAATGAGATCGACGCTGTGATCGCGCAATGGTAACAAAGCCACATCCGCAGCACAGATACTTAACGCAGGATGCGTAGCATTGGCAAATTGCAGCATGGGCCATGAGGTATCCATCGCGAGCACTAACGCTTGCGGATAACGTGTTTTTAACGCAGCGGCACAAGTGGCCGGCCCACAACCGACCTCTAAAATAATTTGTGGTTGCACGGTCATCCAATCCAAACGCGAGAGCATTTCCGCACCGACATCATTAGCAAGTGCTGCAGCCTCGACATATTTATCAGGAGTCCATACGATGTTTTTAAAATCACGCATACCCATACTCACAAAAACGTTACGCCGCTTGTTTCACCAGGCGCTGCCAAGCACCTGTCTTTTGTGCGGCCATTTTACCCAGCAATCGAGTCATTTTTGTAGTGCTTGTTACGCTGACCTGCCCAAACTGCCACCCCACTGTCAGCGTTGCCTGAGAGCACTGCCTGCCGGCAAAGTCTGCGGCGCCTGCCTTAGTCAACCACCCCCCTTCGATCACATCCATGCCTTATTTCCTTATCAAGGCCCCATCATACAACTCATCATTCAGCTAAAATTTCAGCAACAACTCGCTCATGCTCGCGCCTTTGCTGACTTATTTATCACAGCCATTCGCGACACCTGGTATGTCGACAAACCGTTGCCTGACATCATCCTGCCTTTGCCCTTACATCCCACGCGTTTGCGTGAACGCGGCTTTAATCAAGCGGTGGAAATAGCGAAACCCATAGCCAGCGCATTACAATTGCCGCTCGATAGAGACGGCATGAAGCGCATCAAAGCAACGCTTGCACAAAGCACACTGAGCGCAAAAGAACGTCGCAGCAATGTCAATGGCGCTTTTGCGACAACGGTCGATTACAGCGGCTTATCCATTGCACTCCTTGATGATGTGATCACGACAGGACACACCGTCAGCGAAATTTCCCGCGTCCTCAAACAACATGGCGCCAAACACATCGTTCTCTGGTGCTCTGCACGTTGCGATATTGCCCTTATGCCCAATACCCGCTAAATTAGCGACAAATTCACACTCATAGGTGTTCCCATGCAAGAAGTCATCGATTTTCTTTCCCATCACGTCGCGCTCAGTATCGCAGCCATTATTGTTTTGATTTTGCTACTCATCATTGAAATGTTACGCTCCAAGCAACGACGCTACTGCATCAATCCCGTGCAAGCAACTCAACTCATCAATCATGACAATGCCGTCGTCATCGATATCAGACCAACGAGTGCCTTTCAAAGTGGCCACATCATCAATGCACTCTCCATGAATGTGAACGACATAAAATCACCGTCTAAGAAAATCGAAAAAATGAAAAATAAACCGTTGCTGATAGTGTGTGCAGCCGGTATGGATTCACAAAAAATCGCCGCGTTATTGCTAAAACATGGCTATAATGCTTACGCATTAAGTGGTGGCATGCGACGTTGGGTTGATGCACAAATGCCTGTTGTGAAGGAGTAAACATGAGCAAAGTAGTTGTCTATACCAAAGCAGATTGTTCTTACTGCCGGCTGGCAAAAGAATTATTGACTGCTCGCCACATTCCTTTTGAAGAAATTCGCATCGATATTGATCAACATCAACTCGATGAAATGTTGCGTCTTAGCAACCGGCGCACGGTGCCACAAATTTTTATTAACGATGTTTCCATTGGTGGTTACGATGACCTTGCAGCGCTAGTGAAGTCAGGTAAACTCGATGGCTTACTCAAATCCTAACCTTAAAGAGGACCTTAGCAATCATGCAAGAACCAACACATACCGAAGCACCCCAATTTGAAATACAACGTATTTTTGTCAAAGATATTTCCTTTGAAGCACCCAATACACCGCATACCTTTACCGAAGAATGGAAGCCAGAAGTAGCGTTAAATCTCGAAACAAAAAGTAATCGCATCCAAGATCATCTTCATGAAGTCGTGTTATCCATCACTGCGACCGTCACCTCATCGAAAAAAAATGCTTTCTTGATTGAAGTGCATCAAGCCGGTGTTTTCTTGGTCAATGGTTTTCCTCATGATCAGCTGCATCAAATGTTAGGTAGCTTCTGTCCCAACATTTTATTTCCTTATGCGCGTGAAGTCGTGTCTGACATTGTCGTGCGTGGTGGTTTTCCACAATTGATACTCGCTCCGGTTAACTTTGATGCACTCTATGCGCAACACATGGATAAGCAAGATAAAGAAGGGACTGCAAAAGCAAACTAACATCACAAAAGGACACTGACTTGCATGGTTGAGCAAAAAGCAATTACCTTGTTGGGCGCTGGTTCGTGGGGCACTGCCATTGCACTTTATCTTGCGAGACGTGGTCAGCGCGTCAAATTGTGGAGTGTGGAGCCAGCTGAAATCACCGCCATGCTTGCTGATAAAGCAAATCAGCGTTATTTGCCAGGCTTTGCTCTGCCAAATTTGATAGAGCCCACGGCTGATCTTAGTGAAGCCGTTGCTGAGAGCGACGATGTCATTGTCGTCGTTCCTTCTGTGGGTTTCCGCGCAACGCTACTTCAATTGCAAGCAAGCACCACACGACGTTTACGCTTACTCTGTGCGTCCAAAGGCTTGGATGCAAAAACCGGTGCACTCTTTAGCACTGTCACGGAAGATATTTTTGGCAAACACTATCCCTTCGCCATTTTATCGGGACCGTCTTTTGCTGGCGAAGTCGCAGCGGGTTTGCCAGCAGCCGTGGTCATTGCATCACAACATGGCGAATTTCTTGCTGATTTAGTGGCGCGTTTTAACAGCGCTATTTTCCACATCGATGTGAGCGATGATGTCATTGGTGTTGAAATAGGTGGCGTCGTAAAAAATGTCATTGCGATTGCCACAGGTCTTGCCGATGGCTTAAATCTTGGCGCCAATGCAAGAAGCGCCATCATCACTCGTGGTCTTGCCGAAATAATACGCTTAGGCGTTGCATTGGGCGGCAAACAAAATACTTTCATCGGACTCGCAGGCCTTGGTGATCTCATCTTAACTTGCTCCGACAATCAATCACGCAATCGCCGTTTAGGTTTAGCACTTGGCAAAGGCGACGACATGGCAACTGCACAACGTAACATCGGTCAAGCCATCGAAGGCAAACGCAATGCTGAAATCGTCTGCGATCTCGCCAAACGCAATCACATCACCATGCCCGTTTGTGAAACCGTGTGGCAAATTTTGCAAACTAAATTACTGGCGAAAGATGCAATACCGCGATTAATATCAGGCGAATAATTTTTTTCTTTTTAAGAGAATGTTAAGACTCATCCTGTATATTAATTTTTATTGAACACACTGAACCACAAAACGAGGGTGTGAAAAACGGCGGATTGCGCGCGCAATGGCCAAAAGAGTTTAGTCATACATCAGCTGATCGAGAGCGGTCACTTCACCGCGTGGCGTGCCTTTCATTAATTCATTCATGACATCGATGAGACAAAATAATCGCAACACATTCGGCGTAATGTCATCAAAAATTACTCTGATGCCCAATGCTGAACCCTCTTCTTCTTCGAAGGTCACACCGATTCCATAACCAAGACACAATGAACTCAGTTGATCGGCACGTCGTGCCATGCCAGGAAGCAAACCATTAAGCGCAAACACTTCGTCCATGGTCAGCGGTCGACCATTCAAACTGAATTGTGCATTCATCATTCTTGCAACTTTAATCATTTGCTGAGAAATATCGAGAGTCGCCATTGTTAACATTTCCACCAAGGTTGTGCAATCTTACGCGGGCCTGCAATGTAGGCACGTAACCAACGTAAAAATACCGCGACAGTAAATCCCCATCGCTCCAGCAAAGCAAAAAAAATCGTGGCAAAGACAGCAAAGACAAAGGTCCATAGCCGAATATGAAACAACAAAATGAGCAACGGAAAGGTTGCTCGGTAATCAATAATAAAGAAGCGGACATTTCTTGCTGAATCCCGCCAATGCGCCATGATCTTTTCCTTTATAAATTATATCGTCAACAATATAGAAATATTAACGAATTGCAGGATGTATTGCATTGTTATTTTGTCCGTTATACCCTGTTTGTCAGCAACCATTTTCATGAGTTGTATGCAAAATATAGGGATATCGTCTCGCATGAATTATAAAATTGGCCTGATTGTCTTATTCGTTTTTACACTTTGCGCATGCGCAGCGCCGAAGCAACCCGCCGGATATGATCTTAGTAAAAGCCAAGCTTCATTAGCTGAAGCCTCTTATGCCGTGAGTCGCTCCGTCGTGGATCTCGCTGAGACGGCAGAAGCAGCACACCCGTTACCGAATTTATCACCACCACCTAGCCCTGCTACTTATGGCATGGGCGGTCTCACCTCCGTTGATTGGTCAGGACCGGTTGAGCCATTGGTACGACAAATTGCGAGTGCTTCCAATTATCGTGTCCGTATTCTTGGCACCTCGCCTGCGATTCCTGTCATCGTGACGGTCTACCAAAAAAATGCAATGTTAGGTGACATTTTACGTGATGTCGGGTATCAATGTGGAAGACGTGCCTCCGTCATTGTTTTTCCAGGAACGCGTGTCATTGAAATCCGTTATGCAAAAAACTAACTAGGGCTCAGAATTTCCTATGATGAAAAAGAAGCACCTCCTTCTTAGCCTCGTCATCAGCCACTTGCTTATTGGTTGCGGCCAACATCAGCAAAATCTTGACTCCATTGATACCACCAATCGTCGACAACTTGAAAATGTCCGTGTTTATCCGTTATCCCCATCTGGAACGGAAAATAGTATCAGCCAATTACGCGTCAAATCGCTTGAAGACTCAGCACTCTCCATCGGCGCCCAAGGCGGTCTTGCTTGGGCATCGGAACGCATGAATGCTCAGCTAAGCCAAGATAAAAAATATTTAGATTCCGTTTTTAATTTTAATGCCATGGTGTTAAGTCATGGCGTTATGCCACCCGTTTTAGAAGAAGGCGATAACAGCTTAAATTTAGCGGATCCAAATACCATACGTGTCGCCGATAGATCCTACAAAATTATTCAGCAAGCACGCTTTGCCACCACGCCGCCTAACTGGCGCGAATATTTGTGGCTCGCTTATTCAAAACCAAGTTTGCCCGACAAAACCTTGCTACCAAGAACGCAAGAAGAACAAGCCATTTGGCGACGTGGCATTCAAAATGGTTGGCAGAAAGGAATAGAACAATCCTTCAGTATTTTTCAACAAAATTTGGCTCGATTGAAGCGGGATTATCACGGCATGGTTATTTATCGCAAATTACTGCAAGAAAAAATGATTTCTCCACCTTTTGTTGCGCGCACTGAACTCGGCATCACCGGCGATGGCAATGATATGCGTATCAACGATCAAGTATTACGCATTGTGGAATTACCAAAACTGCAAACCAATAGTCGAAACTGGAATGCCATTGTGGTGAAACGGTATGAATGAATTTCTCTATCCGCAAGAACCGATACGCTTAAACATCGACATTTTAAATGAGATGCTTATTCATTGCGTGAAACTCGGCGCATCGGATATCACGCTGCAAACCAATGAGGCCATTATCGCTGAAGTATTTGGTCGCTTGAAAAAAGTGAGTCGTCGTCGTTTATCAAATACCGAAGTCAGTGATGTGCTAAATGCCATGTATGGACCGAATGCCACAGCCCTCATTATGTCGGGTAAAGATATTGACACGCACTACGAAATTAGACCGAACCGCACCGACCGCTATCGTTTTCGTATCAACGGCACCGGCTGCCAAGTGGAAGGTCATGATGGCATACAAATCACCGCGCGAACCATACCCACCGATCCACCGACCTTAGACAGCATGAATTTGCCGAGCAATATTCTTGACGCAGTGACACCGGAACAAGGCGTTGTTTATGTGACCGGTGCCACAGGTTCAGGTAAAAGTACGCTGCTCGCTGCCATCATTCGTAGCATTGCTGAAGATGCCGAAAGTAATCGCAAAATTTTAACGTATGAGGCACCCATTGAATTTGTTTTTGATAACGTCGAAAAAATTTCGAGCATCGTCAGTCAATCAGAAATTCCACGTCACTTACCGAGTTTTGCAGCAGGCGTGCGCAATGCGTTGCGACGTAAACCACGATTGATTTTAGTGGGCGAAGCGCGTGATCCGGAAACCATTGGTGCAGTGATGGAAGCTGCCATGACGGGTCATCCGGTTTATACCACGTTGCATAGCAATAGTGTCGCCGAAACCATACGCCGTTTAGTCATCACTTTCCCGCCCGAAGAAAGACAAGGTCGCACCATCGACATCATTGAAACTGTCCGCTTAGTTATTTCGCAACGCCTGGTACCAACTGTTGATGGCAAACGCGTTGCGCTGCGGGAATACCTTATTTTTAATGAAGAAGTCCGCGATATTTTGCTCGAAACCGATATCTTGAATATCACTCAAGTCGTGCGCAAATTAGTCAGAGAACACGGTCAAACCATGGAAGCAGATGCAAACGAAAAATTAAAAGTGGGCGTCATCACCGAACGTCAATATCATTTGATAGCAGAACAAGCCAAACGCGAAGAAAAAGACAGCGGCGCAGTATGATCCAACATGATCCTCTCTATGATATCCCCTCTCCCGCTTACGGGAGAGGGGCAGGGGTGAAGGGTCTACACGTTGCTACATTGCTTATTAGCAGTGCCCATGGCAGCCTCTTAGCTACCCGACGTCGTAGGTCCTTTCTTATGTTCTCTGTGCTTCTTCACCAACATACCACCCGTTGAACCCATCCCTTTTGCACCCGCGCCGGCTTCAACACCCCCTTTAACACCAGCGGCCGCGCCACTGACACCTTTCTCGACGCCACCCAAGGCTTCTGCTTCGCCACCGTAAGCGGCTCCGCCAGGTGAACTTATCCACTTCATCACACCTTGAGGAATGATGTAGATAGCAGCAAAACACTTATTTAAAGCGGCGACAATGAGGCTGATGTAAGCGGAGAGGAAGATAATAAGCTCCAGTGGATTTGCATATATCAGCACATAACCACCATTGCCCATGCTGTTACCTATCCCCATGATGACGACGGTCCAGAACGCACCGTTAATAAAGGAGACGACAACGATGGCCAACAACATCGCCGCGACCAAACCAAAAATCATCAAACTCGGTCGTAAGAAAACATCAAACAACAGCATCAGGGCAGGCTCTGCTTTGCCTAATAATTCGTGCTGGCCACTCGGGCTTAAAATACCCAATGCAACCAAGGGTCCCGCCACCATGGCTTCCATGACTTGGATGAGCCAACCAATGGCGCCGAAAGTAAATACCACATAAGGAATTAGGGGCACATAAACACCAAGGGTTGCGCCCAGTGATGACAATATCCCGAGGAGTCCAAAAGTCATGGGAATGAGGACAATGTAGACCAAGATCATCGCTGGACCAACAGGATTTTCTTCACCGGTACCGACGACAAAAAAGCTAATATTGCCCAAAATACCGAGTAAAAATGTCACCGCCAATAAAATGATAAAGGTAATTTCAACTGTCAACAAAAAGACGGTTCCAGTAATCGCTAACTGCGCAAGTGGATTCGGTCCATTTGGTCCACCTGAACTCGAGAGAGAGTTACCAAATGCAGTACTCACCGTTGAGTTAGTCGCACCAAGCGCACTACTGACACCCGACAATTGCGGATTAGCACCGGCAATAGCGGAAGAACTCGCGCCTGTCGCCACATTAACCAAGGCACCTGCTGCCGTATAATTATTGCGAAAGTTATTCATCGTCTGCGATTGAGAAACATTAGAACTGATAGTCATCGAAGGCAGCGTACTCTGCTCCATTTTGTTATTCGACTCAGAAATAGCATAGTAATAGGCACCTGCTGACATCCATCCTTGTGACTGTGCGCTGCTCAATGTGCCGCCGACATTTCCTGATTGACCTTGTGATTGAATATAGGTTGTTAATGCAGCAGTAATGTCATTCGTGTATTCGGTCACGCTGGTGCTAATAAAGTTCGCGCCGCCTAATTGCGGGCTGATGGCATAAGGCCAATAAAGGTTGTTCACGGCATTCGTGCTTGACGATTGTGGATTGTTATTATCATCGTTTGGCGACAACCAAGGCGATACTCCAGAAGTTGATACCGGTGCCTTACAAATATTGTTTGGATTTTTGGATTGTGGATTACAGCATTGATTCGGCGAAATAGGCGGTGTTTGCGCATTGCAATAACTATTCATCCAGCTCCACGATGAATTCTTCGGCTGCGTAGCGGAGGTGTAATAAAAGGCACGGTAAGAATAGTCAACTTGTTCAAACATCACAGCGATGTTGGCCATCAACGGGATGATTTGTGCCAGCGCCTGTACTTGGCCCTGGCAAGTTGCGCATTGCATCGCATTGCCACCGGGTGCACAAAGTCCTGTCGTCGTACTGGAATCGCAATAAGTCAGAATGCCGCATTGCCCACCCTGCGGCCCCATGGAATAACTATGGACATCCGCATTCGGATTAAACGGTGTGAATGCACCCAATGAACACCAACTATCTTTGGTTGTCGCACAATAATAACTACCATTGGTTGTCTGAGAAAAATCCGGGCGCGATTCTCTTGCTGTCACATCACAGGTGATGGATTGAAATAAACTCGATAAGGTACTTTGCACCCCAACCGTCGGTACTGTCACGGTACCATAAGGCGAACCAACGATATTGACGTAACTGAGCACCGTGTTCCACAGTGTATCGGCAGCGCCGATGCCTTGAATAATCACCCACATCATCACCAGCTGAATTGCCGAATAGCCAGAACCTGTTGGGACCAATGCCGCAATACCAATCACGGTGCGTATCGGTATCCATAAGTTATTCCAATTTTTACCCATGAATTCGCCTTCATGAGCCGTTTTCATTACGCCGACGATGGTCACATAGAGCACAACCAGTGCACCAACTGCGAGTATCACCGAGTTAAATGTTTTAAACATCGTGCTCAGTATATTAACGGAGCCTGCATTACCTGGAATGATGCCATTCATTGAGCCAAAGATTTGGTTCAAATAACCAATTGATAAATCGCCGGAAGAGAAGTTGAAAAGGTTGATCATGAAGAAGCTCCCCTGCCCCCAAACAGACTACGCTTCCATTCCTTATAGGTGGCGCCGAGTTTACGACGTCGCATTTGAAAAGCCCAAAAATCATATTTGTAGGCTTGGCTCAAGAACAAACCTGTCGTACCAATACCGATCAAAAGACCTGTCAGTGTTCCATGCGTAAATAAAAGATAAATCGAATAAGCAAAGACCGCTATCGCCAACAAAAGAAATAAGACGGCATAGCAACGGTAGGTTTTTGCACCTTCTTTGACATCTTCCTTGGTCAGTTGCAAACGCTGCATCGCTTGTTCAAACGTTTCATCTCGCAACGGTTTTGCCGTGGAGAACAACGCCCGCAAAATACTTTTAATTGTCAGGTTAAAATGTTTGAGATTCTCATAATCAAGCCAACCAACGGGATTAAAAAACGTTTTGCGCGAGAACTTAAAAGCATCACGAAGGGACATATGGAACATACTCATACATTAAGTTATAACAAGTATTATTAGCTGAGATGATGATGAATTACAACTAGCGAAAATGTGAGTATACTCTTGAATAATACCTTCATTTGTAGCACATTTTTATTTTTAATGACTACGATGCGGAATTAAGATGCAAAAGCCTTGAGCATGGGAGCAAAGACATGCATAAATCGTTGCTAAAAATTGTTATGGTGACAACGGCTGTTACTTGCCTTTTCACAGGATCAACTGCTGCACAATCCATTTTTGGCTTCAATGCCAATAAAAACCAAACGCAAACGTCGTCACAACCGGGACAAACCGCGAATCACGTCATGTCACCGGATGAATTTAAAGGTACCGTGGGCACACTCACGCAGCAAACCAATAATAATTTAACGCAACAGTTGAACAACGATGTGGCAAAGCAAGCAAAACTCTCACCACCGATACAAGGTGCCGGCGGCCCCAACAATAATCCGCCACCACCACCCAGTGATAACAACCAAGGCAATAACCCAACAACGAATACCAATACTAGTAGCTCAAGTAACGAAGTGGCTCCGACGACTCAACCAAGTGCGCCTACCTATCCACCTGCTAATAATCAATTTGGTACGAATGTCAGCACAGGTGCTCCCGTTTTGGCAGCACCCGCACCACCACCGCCTGCATCAACGCAACCGTCGCAAGGACAACCTTATTCAGGATTTGGCACAGGAACCACCACTCGCGGCGGAACACAAAACACGGCACCATCCTCTGGTAACACGGGTGGATTTAATATCAAATACTAACAAGCCTGATCGTGAAGGAGCTTCGCATGTCATTTCTCAATTCAATTAAAAAATTGCTGGTTAGGCCAAGTGCTGCTTTGATGATCAGCCTGTTAAGTTTTTCTAGCGCGAATGCACAATCACAAGGGGGCGCAACCACCGGCTATTTGTATAACATCATGATCAACACTTACGGTACCCTGCAAGCCATTAATAACTTACCGAATTATTTTACTAACTTCGGACAATTCATTCAGAGCTGGATGAAAACGGATGACTCGACAACAACGAGTCAAATCCAATCAAGCTTTGCTTCACTTGGCAGCGCTTTTGTCAATGACACTAATACGCAAAATAGCGGACAAACACAATTGATCATTGATCTCATCAATCAATCATCCATGAATCCCAATCCCGCTCCCAAATCGCAAACGCAGGCCATCGCTCAAATTATTGCGCAGGTACCAAATCTCAATGAACTCAGCTATTCCACGTTGGTTGGCGCACCGCCTGCACCAAAAGTCATGGCCTCCTCTAGCGCTTACAATTACATAAAAAATGCCGGTGGCATCACGCTTAGTCATATAATTCCTGGTCTCAACTGGCAAGGCGCGCAAAAAGATCAAACAAAATATCAAAGTTATTACAACACCGTTATGGCGGCTGAATCGTTTAATGGTTATGTCCTCAGCAATCAACTCGCCGATTCCCAAAATGGTAATGCGGTGACGACGTTGCAAGCGACATTGACGGCACAAGCCAGTGATTCTTCCTGGATTGCGCAAATTGCCACAGAAGAGTTGGGCAAGGTGTTACGACAAATCTTAATGTATAACTCACAAAATTATGTTTTGTTAACGCAGTTAGTGCAAACACAGCGACTCGCGCTCAGCGCTCAAGCCATGACGAATGCCTTACTCATCTTGGGCAATCAAAATACTGAAGTGTTACTCGTCTCTAAAGCGCAAGGCGTCAAACCGCAACCTTAAAAAAGAGTAGCTCATGCCAAAATTAGATTTAAAAAGTTCACATGAATTTTGGAAAAATTACGATGATCCCATGATTTATCGCGTGATCGCCTTCATGGAAACAGCTGAAGACTTCACCTTGGATGGCGATCCTGATCTTGAAAAATCCATCGATAAATTAGGACAAGCATTGGATGCGCTCTCTAGTTTTGAGCTCGGCAAAGAAGATGAATTCGTTACCTTATGTTCACACTTAAAAACATCGCGCATTTTGCGCTTATTGCAAACGATAGACACGATAGATCCCGGATCTGCATCAAAATTACTGATGTATGCAGAAGAAAATAATTCACCGGATAATGCCATGGCTTCTTTATTTTTACGACGCAATATTGTTTTTGAACGATTGCGTTTACTCGCCCGTGTTTTTTCGCCAGAGCGGTTTCAAATGGTATTAAAAATTTTGGAACATGATCAATCTTAAAAGTGAATGCAGCATTAAAATGCTCACTCAATATTTTGCACTTGCTCGCGAATCTGCTCAATCAACACTTTGATCTCGACAGCCGCATGCGTGAGCACGGAATCGACTGATTTTGATCCCAACGTGTTGGCTTCGCGATTTAATTCCTGTAGCAGAAAATCCAAGCGTCTACCCGCCATGCCGCCCTGTTTCAACACGCGACGCACTTCGGCGATATGCGTTTCGGTTCGCTCGATTTCTTCCATCACATCAATTTTCTGAGCAAATATCACCATTTCTTGTTCTAAGCGATGCGCATCGAGTTCAATTTTTGCATCGGCAAAACGTTTCAATAAACGTTCACGCTGCTCAATCAAAACGGCTGGAAAATGGTGACGCACTTTACTGAGTTCTTGTTGCATTAAATCTAAACGTTCAACAAACAGCTGCACTAAATCGCTGCCTTCGCGACCACGCATTTGCAGAAGATCTTGTAGTGCATTATCGACAACGGTAAACACTTCATCACGCAACGTTGTTGAATCTGTTTCTTTGGTTTCTAAGACACCGGGGTAACGTAAAATATCCGTGGCATTCATCGCGGCTGGTTGATGGAGAAAGCCATTAATTTCTTCTGCTGCTAAGCACAATGCCTGCACCAGCTCAGCATTGATGACAAAGAGACCGCCATTCTCCGTTTGTTTTTTTTGATAACGGATACCACATTCGACTTTGCCACGCTGAACCTGTTGTCGTATCCGTTCCCGTAAAGGCATCTCAAGTGCCCGCAGTGCTTCTGGCAAATGCAGACTGATTTCGAGATAACGATGATTGATAGACCGTATTTCACAGGTCAAGGTGTAAGCGTCACCCTCGTTTTGCGCTCGTGCAAAAGCTGTCATGCTATAAATCATAAAAATAGTACTCGCTTATTCATGATGGTGACCATCCTTTCGTAATTTCTTTTCTGCAAGGTTTGTCCTGTGACTTTTCTTAATAAAAGTTGATATCTCACGCTCTAGCTCATCAACATTGGCAATGACTGGCGATTTGGTGAGCGTTGCACGCGGCAATGCTTTGCTAGCGAGTCCCACGGGTACACGAGGAGTTGTCGGCACCACGGCACTTGGCTGCATTTGCATATTAGGCAATGTTGTATAAAACTCAAAGTGAACGGCTGGTATCATCTCATTTTTTTGTGCAAGCTCAGGTTTTGATCGTGGCAAATTACCGTTTTTAATTTTGTCTTGTAAATGCAATTTACGTTCGGTCAACCAGTTGGATACACGAGACAGCGCTTGTTTATCGAAAGACGGCACCCAAAATGGCAGACTTAAAAATAGCAGTAGTACGAAAAGAGCCCACACCATCCATCGTGAACGCGCCTGTCCTACCATTTTTTTGCGCGGCGTTTTTTTTGCAACATAACTCGTTTTAGCGGCTTGCTTTTTCATTTATTTCGATACTTTCAGCTGCTGTTAATCCTAATAAATTAAAGCCATTTATTAATGTTTGTTGCGTCGCAACAACCAACGCTAAACGGGCATTTTGCAAATCGCTATCACTGACTAAAAAATGATAACGATGGTAATAAGCATGAAAATCAGCGGCCAAATCACGCAAATAAGCTATCAATAAGTGCGGCTCATACTGCAAGGCAGCTTGAATAATCATATCAGGATAACGTGATAATGTATTTAAGATTTGTCTTTCAAAGGGCGCAATTAAAAGTGACGCATGTGCAATGCCACTCGCTTCATCAAAGGCGATGGATTGCGCTGCTAATTGCTGCATCACCTGACAAGTCAGCGTGTAAGCCGATTGCACATAGACTGCTGGATTTTCATTGGACTGTCGCAAAGCAAGATCAACATCCAACTCTAATTGTTGCTCCGTCTTTCGCATGGCGTAAAAAAATCGCGTGCTATCATCACTAATCTCGTTACGTAATTCATGCAAACTAACAAATTCGCCACTACGTTGTCTGGTATGTTTATCGTGGGCAGAGAGAGTCACGGCGTGCACTAATAATTGGATTAAGCGTTCTGGATTAATACCACAGGCTTCCATCGCTGCTTTCAAGCCGAGGAAATAACTATGCTGATTGGCCGCAATCATATCGATGGCAATATCAAATCCCCGTTCAAATTTATTGAGATGATAGGCAACATCGTAAGCAAAATAAGTGTATTCGCCGTTTGCTCGCATCAAGATACGATCTTTCTCATCCCCAAGCGGAACCGAGCGAAAAAAAAGCGCGCCATCTTTTGGATAAAGATGATTACCCGCCTGCAGTTTTTCCAACATTTTTGTCATACTGCCAGCCGCCATCAATTGGCGACCAGAACATTTATTGTCAAAACAGACACCGAAATCACTTAGCTCATCATGAATGTCAGCAAAAATAGCAAGTTGCGCTGAATGATCATTCAAATAACATTCTCGATACGTTTTAAATCCAACCGCATCAAGTAAATTAGCAACAACCACGCCAATGACTGCCTGACGACCCTGACCCACATGCAGTGGGCCGTTCGGCACGGAAGACAGAAACTCAAATAAAATACGTTTCCCTCTGCCCATTTTGCAACGTCCATATGCTTCTTTTTCTGCAATGACCGTTGCCACTACATCATTCAATGCTTGTTGCGATAAAAAGAAATTGATAAAGCCTGGGCCTGCGATTTCAACTTTTTCAATATAAGGTGAGACTGACAAGGCAGAGACAATGAGGGCCGCCACCTCCGTTGCTGAACGTTCTGCAACCCTCGCCAATATCATGGCGATATTCGATGCAAAATCGCCATGTTGCTTGTTTTTGGTGGCATCCACCTCGATGTGAGCTGGAATGGCTGGCAACTTACCCGATTCTTGTAGCTGTTTTAATGCAACTTGCAGCAGATTTTCAATGTGACGCTTCATGTTGCCACAAAGCTCCTGAATAAATGAACGTTGTTATTATCGCCTCTTACGTTGAAGTTGCAAGGATTGAAACGCTTACCTGTTCGCATCACCCATCATCCCACGGATAATCCGCGGAACCACGGCTACCAGCTTGGAAATATGCCATTTTATTTGTAAGCATTTTACTACAATTCTCATGGGAGATTGTCCAGTCCGCTCTTCCCTGCAAACGTTTAGCATCATGACCTCGTCTGGATACTTACTTGATTATAATTACGATTGTAAAAGCACGGGATACAATAAAATAATGACTATCGCGATCAATGAGTAAAACGAACCGTTGCACAAATAGCACTCGATGTTCTGTTTCGGTATACTCCTTTTCGTAGTCAAGGATTGACTATTCTCGCGAAAATGGATTTGTGCAACCACTCCTCGTTTTGTGTGTTCAGGGACGGTATTTTTGGCATGGATTGCTATACTGAGTTGAGCATGTTATAGGCGGTACTGCCAAGTACCGCCTTTTTTTTGCCTGTAAATACATGTTGTTTATGTTGGCTCTTCTATTTGTTCCACATAGCCGCAGGTTTGTCTTGGGCAGACAAGCTCGGTGCCGCGTTTTTTGGTTCTTTTGATAGTTAAAATTGGCCAGGCACATTTTGGGCAGGGTTTGTCGGTTGGTTCATTCCATATGGCATATTTGCAATCGGGATAGCGCGAGCAAGAGAAAAAGACGCGGCCTTTGCGTGATTGGCGTTTGACAATGTTGCCTTGCTTGCATTCGGGGCATTCGACGCCGGTGGTTGTTGGCTTATTTAGCGATTCTATGTGTTTGCATTTCGGATAATTGCCACAGCCAATGAATTTACCAAAACGGCCGTGCTTGATTTTGAGTTCACCGCCACAATCAGGACAGCTTCTACCTTCGACCAATTCAGCATCTTGTGATGCTTCATTCGGTTGTTCGGTCATCGCACGCGTGTAACTGCAATCAGGATAACCGGTGCAACCAATAAATCGGTCACGCTTACCGAGACGAATAGACAGAGGTTTGCCGCAAAGCGGACATTTTTCATCAATTTGTTCTTGTGTCACATCTTTACGCTTAACGGTTTCTAATATGGTGTCGACTTGCTGTTTGAAGGGATCCCAGAAATGTTCTAATAACGGCACCCATTCTTTTTCACCGCGCGAGACTTCATCGAGTTCATCTTCTAATTGTCGCAGTAAATCCATAATCCACATAACGCGTAAAATATTGCGTCAAAAATCGATTGACGACACGACCAACATCGGTTGGGCGAAAACGTTTATTGTCGAGCACCACATATTCTCTGGTTTGCAACGTAGAAACAATGGCGGCATAAGTGGAAGGACGACCAATGCCATATTCTTCCAAGGTTTTAATTAGTGTTGCTTCAGAATAGCGCGGTGGTGGTTCAGTAAAATGTTGGTGACAAGTGAGCTCATTTAACTTCACTTTATCGCCTTCTTGCAATTGTGGAAGCAAATGTTCATTCGCTAATTCTTCTGGTTTTTCGTCTGAGCCTTCTTGATAAACGCGCATATAGCCAGGATCAATCACCGCTGAACCCGTCGCGCGGAATTGATGCTTGCTCCAGCTTTCATATCAATCGTCAGGGTATCAATGGTTGCAGAAATCATTTGTGATGCAACGGTACGCTTCCAAATCAAATCGTATAATTTGAATTGTTCTGGCGAGAGATAGGATTTAACTGATTCCGGTGTGCGATAATGCTGAGGTTGGGCGTATGGCTTCGTGTGCTTCTTGCGCATTTTTGGCTTTGGTTTTATAAACACGCGCTTCATCTGGCACATTTTCTTTGCCATAACGTTCGGCAATGAGCTCGCAATTCGGTGATGGCATCTTGTGCCAAATTGACGAATCGGTACGCATATAAGTGATAAGACCACTTGAGCCTGCATCAAGTTCCACACCTTCATAAAGTTGCTGAGCAATACGCATGGTGCGTTGCACCGTAAATCCTAATTTTCTTGCGGCTTCTTGTTGCAAGGTGGAGGTAATAAAGGGAGAAGCGGGATTGCGTTTACGCTGCTTTTTTTCTACTTTGGCAACCAACAACTGACCTTGTGCTGCTTTCAGCACCGTTGCCTTCACTTCTTCCGCTTGCGTTTCATTGGTAATGGAAAATTGTTCGAGTTTCGCCGCATCAAAATAAGTGAGTTTTGCGGTAAAGGATTTTTCATTGGCAAAGAGTGCGGCTTCAAGATCCCAATATTCTTGAGAAACAAATTTTTCAATTTCTTCTTCACGTTCAACGATCATGCGTAATGCTGGACTTTGCACGCGACCAGCAGATAAACCGTAACGAATTTTTTTCCACAACAAAGGCGATAAATTAAAACCGACTAAATAATCAAGCGCTCGTCTTGCTTGTTGTGCATTGACTAAATCCATGGAAATTTCCCGTGGATTTAGCAACGGCTGCTTGCACCGCCATTTTGGTGATTTCGTTAAAAGCAATGCGATGCACCGGTTTTTTGCCCAATGCTTTTTTGCTTTTGAGTATGGTGTAGATGTGCCAAGAAATGGCTTCGCCTTCGCGATCAGGGTCAGTCGCGAGATAAAGCGCATCTGCTTTTTTCATGGCACTCACAATGGCTGCGACATGTTTTTCATTTTTTTCGATCAGTTCATAATGCATAGCAAAATGATTACTGGGATCAACCGCGCCTTCTTTGGGCAACAAATCGCGGACATGGCCATAGGAAGCAACGATTTCGAAATCGTTGCCTAAATATTTTTTAATAGTCTTCGCCTTCGCAGGCGATTCAACAATGACAAGGTTAGTCATAGAAATAAAACTTCCTTAAAAAGGTTTCTCTTAAAGAATATAGCGTAACTTTGTAGAAAAGGGTTAATGCAACACATCAAAGACATCGGATAATATCATGTCTTGTAACAGCGTAAGTGCTGATTTTTTATCAGGTTGATTAAATAAAGCAATCAAGACTACCCATTTAATTCGCCCCATATCGACCTCACGATGATCGAGTGCCATGAGTCTATCCATGACAATTTCTCGGGTCATCGGGTCCAACACGCCTAATTGTTCGAGATAGAGCAGAAATCCCCTGCCTTCCACATTGACCCGCTCGATTTCTTCGATGGTGTAATGACGAATCGCATGGTGGGTGAAAGAAGAGCCCGCTTGCACCGTTTCTTGTACACGGTTTAAGCCATCAAGCCAATCGAGTGCTCGACCGATTTCGTAGCGGGTAAAGCCTGCCTGCTCTAATTCGCTAACGATGGTATCTTGATCAGCATTCAACGCCACACTGCCATCCATATAATTTTCAAAGAGATACATGAGTACTTCAAACATAATTGTTGCTGGCCCACCTTATTGATTTTTAGCGGTTCGGATATAGCCACCGGGAACAAAGCGGACATAACCACTTAACTCTAGCGTTAAAAGAATGGCGGAAACTTCACTCATAGTCAATCCGCTGCGCAACAATATCACATCCATAGCGGTTACTTCGCAATCAATTTGCTGCAGCAATTCGGCTGCCATTGTGGATAAAGGCAGTTTCACTTCGGGTAATGGCGGCATTATTTGCGGCATTACGCAGGTTAATTCTTCGAGTATGTCAGTGGCAGTCTCCACTAATTTTGCGCCTTCGCGAATGAGATAATGACAGCCACGCGACAGTGGTTGGTGTATGGAACCCGGCACCGCAAAGACTTCGCGACCTTGCTCGAGTGCATAACGTGCGGTGATGAGTGAGCCACTTTTTAACGCAGCTTGCACCACCAACACACCGCGACTTAAACCCGCAATAATGCGGTTACGCCGTGGAAAATGCCGCGGATGCACATCGGTTGCCAAGGGAAATTCGGAAACCAACGCGCCACCTGAAGCGACAATTTCTTCGGCTAATGTTTTGTGCGCGCGTGGATAGATGTGATGCAATCCCGTGCCGCAAATGGCAATCGTCACCCCTTTTGCTAACAGTGCGCCACGATGGCTCGCCGCATCCACACCTGCGGCAAGACCACTGGTAATGGCATAGCCAGCTGTCGCGAGCGCTTGCGCAAATTGTTCGGCATTGCGCAATCCTTCTGGTGTCGCATGACGCGCACCGACCATCGCCATTTGTGGTTGCAGCAAAGCTTGTTTATTGCCTTTGATAAATAACAACAATGGTGGTGAGGAAATTGCTTTCAACGCTTCTGGATAATCGTCATCGCTAAAACAAAGGAGATGATGATCCGGTTCTGCACCCCAAGCTAAATCCGCCTCAACTGCTTGCCAATCAGGCTGCTGCAACACTTGCTGCAACTTGGGCGGAATGCCAGCTGCTTGCCAATCAGCTGACGTTGCTTGGAACAACGCTTCAATGCTCTGGAAAGCTTGCAGCCAGCGTAGAAAAAGTTGTGGGCCAACACCTTCTAAATAGAGCGCAGCTAGCCAATAGCGTAGTGCATTGGAAATCATGAGTTGTCCTTAAATTATGGTGGAAAGGATGTTGTTGTGGAATTCAAAAAGAGGAATGCTTAGCTTGATGCGTAAGTACTACACACCCAAGCTGTCTTTGCTAGTTTGGCCATGCCGCTAAATCTTCTTTCAATCCTAAGTCTGCCATATCTTGTTCAGCATGAGCATCGAGCTCGGCGCATTCCTGAGTTAAGCGGTCATGTTCTACAGGTTGATTGTTAGTGGAAACTACTACCTTCGTCTTGGTCATCGCCTTCTCCTCCGTTTTATTTTTCTATCGCATCGAACAAGAGCGCGCTGATGTTGGTGTGCAAAGCGGTATCGAGTTCGCGGATGCAGGTGGGACTGGTGATGTTGATTTCGGTGAGGTAATCGCCTATCACATCGAGACCAGCAAAATAAATGCCTTGTTCTTTTAGCATGGGACCAACCGTTGCACAAATAAAATGATCGCGCTCGGTTAAGGGTTGCGCCTTACCGATGGCACCGGCGGCAAGATTGCCGCGCCAATCATCTGCTTTGGGGAGACGAGCAAGTGCGTGGGGGTAGGGCTCGCCGTTGATCATCAAGATGCGTTTATCGCCGTGCACAATTTCTGGAATGTAATATTGCGCCATGATGTAAATGGTTTGTTGCTGCGTCAACACTTCAAAAATAACTTGTGCGTTTTTATCGGCTTCACGCACACGAAAAACCGAAGCGCCGCCCATGCTATCTAATGGTTTACAAACAATATCGCCATGCTCATGCAAAAATGCCTGTAATTTAGCGATGGAATCGGTGACAAGCGTTGGCGGCGTGCAAGTTGGAAAATAGGTTGCAAATAATTTTTCGTTGTAATCACGCAATGCTGCCGTGCGATTAATGACACGCGTGCCACGACGTTCTGCATGTGCCAGCAATTGCAGCGCATAAAGATAAGCCATATTAAACGGCGGATCTTTACGCATCATGATCACAGCAAGATCCGTCAGCAAAATATCTTTTTCACCTTGAAAGGCATACCACTTTGTTTTGTCTTGAAACACTTGCAGTAAACGCGCATGACCATACGCTTCACCATCACGCAAATACAAATCGTGCACTTCGAAATAAAATAATTCATAACCACGTCGTGTTGCTTCCCATAACATGGCAAGCGTGCTGTCTTTTTCATAATGAAGAGACGGCATCGCATCCATGACTACACCGAGTTGTCGTTTCATTTTTTTGCTTGATCCTTAATTTCACGCGCAGCAGCGAGCATGCTGAGTTGCGCGACGATGCCATAAAGATAAAAACGATTTGCGCCCGCTTCAAGATTCTTATCGAGACAGGGTTCATCACACGTTTGCGAAAAAGCGAGGGGTTCAAAATGCATGCCCGGTGCATTTAAATTTTCATCCACACCACGATCTTTGTGTACGCGATAAAATCCGCCGACAACGCGACATCCCCACAAATAAACTACTGGTTCTGCGACCGCTTGGCTTTCACCCACCGTTTCAAAGGTGTAAACACCTTCTTGAATAATGACGCGGTGTACGGGCTGTCCACCTTTGGTCGTTGCCATGCGCGTTCGTTGTTTGCGATTAAGTGATTTCAACTCATCCACATTGCGCACAGTCATGACCGCCATACCATAGGTGCCACTATCCGCTTTGACAATTAAAAAAGGTTGATGAGGAATATGGTATTCCGCATATTTTTGCTGAATTTCTGCGAATAATTTTTCTGCATTGTCGGTCAAACATTCCATGCCTTCTTGTTGCATAAAATCAATTTGACCACAGTGACGAAACAGTGGCGCAATCAACCAAGGATCAATATCGATTAACTTAGCAAATTCTGTTGTCACCGCGGCGTAATATTGAAAATGATCGGATTTCAATCGCGCACTCCAACCTAATTCAGCCGGTGGAATGAGTGGTTGCTTGAGATCATGCAACATAGTGGGTATGCCTTGCGACAAATCATTATTCAGCAATATCAAATCTGGCGTCGTGCCATTCACCAACAATTGATTATCTTCGCGGCGCAATGGTTGGATGATCACGCGACCGTCATCGTTCAACACAATTTCTTGTGCTGTGCTCACCTCTTCATCCAAGGTGCCTAATTTAACTTGAAAGCCAGCTTGCTCTAATATGGTTTGCAAAATACTGACACTTGCCCAGTAAAAAAGATTGCGCGTGTGACCTTCGGTGATGACCACAATGCTTTTTGCTTGCGGTGCTAAGCGATTAATAATATTTTTTGCTGCAAGCACAGACAACGATAAAAAATTGGGATTGAGATTATTAAATCCAGCAGGAAATAAATTCATATCGATGGGTGCTAATTTGAATCCGGCATTGCGTAAATCAACGGATCCATATACCGGTGGCGAAGTCAGCTGCCATTGCGCCTCAAACCACGCGTCAATGATTTGTCTTCGCTGCAGAAAATGGCGCTGCAACTGACACAACGGCTCCGTTAACGGCGTATTTAAAAGAGGTGTTCGTTGGCAATTCACTTGCATGGTTATCCTCTCAGCTTGAAATGATCAATCAGTAGTTGTTCCGCGATTGACGAGGCGGGCGAGAAATTCTTTTGCATCGACTTCACCGACAATACGTTCTGCATTTTGTTCATTGCCCGATGCATCAAAAAATAAAACAGTCGGTGGTGCAATGACATGAAAATAAGTGAGCATCGCTTGATCTGCTTCATTATTTGCGCTGAGATCAGCACGTAATAAAACATAATTATTTAACACATTTTGTACTTCTTTTGCGTTAAAAACTTGTTTATCCATGGTGACACACGATTCGCACCAGTCGGCATAAAAATCTAAAATCACCGGCTTGCCACGCGCGCGCGCCAACATCAGTTGTTTTTGGAAAGCGGAGACATTTGGCACCACGGTAAATGTCGATGCCACCAGACGACTTTCATTTTTTGGCATCCACTTAGATAAAGGCGCTGGTAACTGGATCGCACCGACAACGGCTATCCCAAATAAACTGAGTACCATCACCGGCACATACCTCATGCGGCGAAAATTAAATGACAACACGATGCCAACATAAATGAGTATGCCAAGCAGCATCAACAGAGCAAGCATGATGATGACAGTCGTTGAAACAATACGTGATAACAACCAAAGCGCCATCGCAAGCATGAGGAGACCAAAAATTTTTTTCACGCCTTCCATCCATGGACCCGCTTTTGGCAGCCATTTTCCCGCAGAAACACCAATGAGTAACAAAGGAATGCCCATGCCAACACCCATCGCAAACAAAGCACTTGCGCCCAAGAAGCGATCGCCCGTTTGTGCGATGTAGAGCAAGACACCGACCAGCGGCGCGGTGACACAGGGTGAAACAATGAGTGCCGATAAACTACCCATCAAGAAAACACCAACATAACTACCACGCTGTTGTTGGTTAGACCAACCGAGCAGCGTGCGTTGCCAACGCTTCGGTAACGTTAACTGATAACAACCAAACAAGGAGAGCGCCAACAAAACAAAAAGACCACTGATAAGCGCAATGATCAGCGGTTTTTGCAACCATACTTGCAGTGAGCTCCCCATCGCAGCTGCTGCAACACCTGCCATCGCATAGGCGATCGCTGAACCGAAAACATAGGTGAGTGATAATAAAAAAGCTTTGCGTGTCGTGACCGAATTTTTTTGGCCAATGATAATGCCAGTCAGAATAGGAATCATCGGCAACACACAAGGTGTCAGCGACAATAACAAACCAATGCCGACAAAAATCAGTAACAACGAACTGATAGATTGCGTACCGAGCAATGCTTGCACGCTTTGCTGATGCGTGAGCAATGCTGTCATCGTGAACGTTGCAGGTGGTGTATTTAATTCAGTAATGGATTGTGTATTCACATTGACTTGCAAATTTTTCTGCATGGGTGGGTAACAAAATCCACCATCAGAGCAACCTTGGTATTGCACTTTTAGTATGAATGACGATGCATGCTGCGACAAAGCGATGGGAACACTCACCGCACCGGTGTAAATTTCCAATCGACCGAGATTCGCATCATATTTTAACTCGCCTTGCGGCAAGGTGATGGCCGTGGCGCTTGCGGCGGTCGGTTCAAAAATAAAATGAGTACGCTTGGTATAAAGATAATAACCTTGTGCCATGCGCCAATTAACAATGACCTTATCATGCCCATCCATTGTGGCAGAAAATAAAAAAGCTTGATCCGCAGGTAAGGGCGAATGTTTTGCCGCAGCATAACCGACACCTGTAACGCCAACGATGACAGAAAAAATAATCATTAATAAACAGTGTCTGATTTTTGTATGCATACCCATTACCTCATTTCGCTACGCTGATGACGCTGCATGAAAAGGTGTGCTGAACTCATGGACCGCCTCCACAACCACTTGCACATGTTCCGGCGGCACATCGGGCGTAATGCCATGACCAAGATTAAAAATATGACCCGAACCATAACCAAATGACGTGATAGTCTGTTTGACGGCTGCGCGAATGTCATCTGGTGATTGCAATAAGCATGCAGGATCAAGATTACCTTGCAACGCAACCCCTGCACCGACGAGACGCTTAGCCTCTTGCAGTGTCACTTCATGATCGACGCCTATCACATCGCAACCCATAGACGCCATTTGCGCCAGAAAGCGCTTGCCTCCTTTGGTAAATAAAATCAACGGTATCTTATTATCATTATAGTGTCGTGTGAGGCCATCCATGATGCGTTTGAGATAGGGGAGAGAAAAAAGAGAATATTCTTCAGTACTTAGCAGGCTACCCCAAGTATCAAATAGCATCACCACGTTAACACCGGCTGCAATTTGAGCATTCAAGTGAGCACACACTGCTTGTGCGAGTTTATCCAATAAGTTATGCAATAATGCTGGATTTTCTTGCTGCATTTTTTTTAGCAATGGAAAACCTTTTTCGGAACGACCTTCAACCATGTAAGCCGCCAAGGTCCAGGGACTGCCACAAAAACCAATCAAGGGAACTTTCCCTGAAAGCTCGCTTTGTACCAAGCGGATTGCATCATAAACATAATTTAATTGTTGCGTATCTGGCACACGTAACTGGTTTATTTCTTCTGCACGACGCAATGGATGCGCAAAGACTGGACCTTCATTTTCAACAAATTGCAGCCCCAAACCCATGGCATCGGGAATGGTTAAAATATCAGAGAAAATAATTGCCGCATCCAAGTCATAGCGAGCGAGTGGTTGCAGTGTTACTTCACAAGCTAATTCCGGCGTCTGACACAGCGTCATGAAACTGCCTGCTCGTTTGCGCGTTGCACGGTATTCCGGCAGATAGCGCCCCGCCTGACGCATAATCCAAAGCGGCGTTCTATCGAGCGGTTGTCGCCAAATCGCGCGGCGTAAACGGTCATTCTTTAAAGGAGACATGAAAGCCCGGCGTGTGTTTGATTTTGGAGGGTCCATACTAAAGAAAATTCTTGTCTCGCACAACGAAAGAAGCGGTCTTGACAAGTTTTTTCACGGCGATGACACCTGAGCAAAAGCGACAATCCTACATTGTTTCTTCACTTGAGGTGACGTCGCTTCTTGAGACGCTGCGTGCGCAAATACTTGATCTTGAAATAAAGAAGACGAACAAAGACTATGTTTTTTGGGATCTTTTGGTTTTTTATGCTGAAAAATAGGCTCATCGAACACTCGCACGATTTCTTTTAATTGCAACACAACTGCTAATTCGCGTGCTGTGATGCCCATGGTGGTGCGCGAAGGATCAGCGCCTGCTTTAAGCAACTCCGTCACAATGGTCTTTTGATTTTTTAACACCGCCAGAAAAAGCGCGCTGCATTCTGATAAGTAGTTAGGTGCACGATGAGAATTTTTTTCTTTCAAAAGCGCGAGTAATGCATCACCGCATTTTTTATGTTTCATTAGCAGCTCGGTTAATAGATTGCTATCAACAAAGCAAGCAGCATGAATATCTGCACCAGCATTCAGCAAGGAAACAACGTGATGACGACGAGAATGATGGATGGCAAAAAGCAGTGGTGTGAATGCTGGCGTCGCTTTTTTTTGCAATCGCTTTTCAATTTTTGTTTTGCGATAAGTGAGTAGCGCCTGCACCGCTTGATGAGAATTTTGCAAAATTCCATAATGCAGCGCTGTTTCACCTTGAAAATTTCGTTTGTTGGGATTGACATTTTCTTCCATCAAAATAGTCATCGCTTCTAATTGCGGCCGCATGCTGAAATGAAAAGCCGTGCAACCTTCCTTCATATCTTTTTGGCTCGTCGATGCGCCATGGTTGATTAATTGTCGCATGATACCGCCATGATTTTGGTAGGTAGCATGATGCAAAGGCGTATAACCATTGTAATCAATGGCATCAATATTGATGGTCATTTTGATGATGCTTGCGAGATCCTGTTCACAACCATCTTGTGCTTTCAGGTGTAACAACGTTGCGCCCACGCTATCTTTTAAGCGCAATTTACTTTTAGTTGGTCTATGCAAAACTTGCATGGTTGGTTGTTGCAACCACTGCGTTGCCAACGCTGAGATTTTTTCTTTATCTTGTTTAGTGGCAAAAATGCGCGTGGTAAAGACAGCAACTTTATTTTCAGTCAAGGCAAATTGTGCCCGCTTTGTGATATCAGCCACATCAAATTTTTCTTGCAACAATGCAGGCGAATCCGCCTCGATGAAATGAAATGGCTGCGTGGCATTTTTAGGATTGTAGATGACCAATATAAGATGATCCGTGGTCGCAAGCAGCATTTGAAAGGGCGGCATAGCCATCTTGTCAGTGACACATTGTTCCGACAGTGTTTGCTGCAAAGCAGCAAAATATTTTCCTAAACCCGTTGCCACCGGATAAGTACCCACAAATAAATTGACTTGCTCGATACTATCGCTTGTTAAATCGGCTGTGATTGTCTTCATCTCTGCGTGAACCAACGGCATGCTGAGAAAGAGTGCATGCACTTTTTTATTTTGCAATAACGTCATGAGGTCATCGCCATGGAGAGCGAGCATCAGGTTCAATAATGGTTTGATACCTTGGTAGCGATAATCTTCGCGCGTCAAATCTGCACCTTGCTTATTTTTTTCTGCGATTTTTTCAAGACGCAAGAGAAAGTCAGCAACCGGAACATCGTTGATTAACTGAATATGCTCAATAAAAAGCGCTAACCCTTGTTGCTCCGCCATTGCAACAAAGTAAAGGGCTGTCTGCGCATACCCCGCGCATATGCCTTCATGCGGCAAAGAAATAGCCATGGCCTCGGCCCACTGGGTAAGCCACGCCTGTTCGTCTACCCTGTTGTCAGCTGACTCGTTTGTGTGAAACATATATAATTCTTTCGTATTTTAATAATGGCGTTAATGTTACAGTAAAATCACCAATATGTATATATTTTATACATAAATTAAGCAAAAATTGAGCGAAAATGACTATCCAGCACAGCTTAACCCAGCTAGTTGCCAACGAAACCGACCTTGAAGCCTGTGGCATGGTGCTTGCTCATCGTGTCAATTTGGGCGATGTTTTGTCCTTATCAGGGCCTTTGGGTGTCGGCAAAACCACTTTTGTTCGTGGTTTTTTGCGCGGCCTTGGCTTTCATGGCAAAGTGAAAAGCCCCACTTATACCTTGGTTGAACCGTATGAGGTGGCGAAAGGAAAAATATTTCATTTTGATTTTTATCGTATTGAAGAGCCGACGGCCTTGCTCAGTATTGGCATAGAAGAATATTTTTCGCCTAATGCCATTTGTCTGGTGGAATGGCCGGAGTATGGTAACGCGATACTAGGCACAGCAGATTTAGCCTGTTATTTTGCCTTTGCAGAAACGGGTCGACGCCTTTGCTTAACAGCGTGTTCACTTCGCGGTGAAAAAATATTGGAACAATTACGATGAAACGCATACAACGCTTAACACCTTTACTCGCTAACCAAATTGCTGCCGGTGAAGTGATAGAACGACCTGCATCCGTCGTTAAAGAATTAGTAGAAAATAGTTTAGATGCGAACGCCACGCAAATTGATATTGATATCGAGCAAGGTGGTGCGCGATTAATTCGCGTGCGTGATAATGGTCATGGCATACATCCTGATGATATTGCATTGGCATTGAGTCGTCATGCCACCAGCAAAATATTTTCATCGAATGATCTCACCCAAATTCACACCTTAGGTTTTCGTGGCGAGGCATTAGCAAGTATCGCATCGGTATCGCGTTTGACACTTAAATCAGCGATAGCCGCGCAGTCAGGTTGTCAAGTGTCCATGGCAGGCGATACCACGCCGCAATTACTGCCTGCTGCGCATCCACAAGGAACCACCGTTGAAATTAGTGATTTATTTTTTAATACACCGGCACGACGCAAATTTTTACGCGCAGAAAAAACAGAATTTGATCACATCGATGAATTAATTAAACGCATTGCATTATCTGCTTTCAACGTGGGTATCACCCTAAAACATAATCAACGTTTGGTTCGTGATTATTTTCCTATCCTTGCTAAAACGCGTGCCAATGAACGTTTAGCCGCACTATGCGGTATGAATTTTGTCGAACATGCTTTGCACATTGAAGCTGAAGGTGCTGGCATGCAACTGTCTGGTTGGATAGCAGAACCTAGTTTTTCGCGCAGCCAATCCGACTTGCAATATTTTTACGTCAACGGTCGCATGGTGCGCGACAAAGTGGTGATGCATGCATTAAAAACAGCGTATCACGATGTGTTATACCGTGATCGTTATGCTGCTTACATACTCTTTTTGGAAATCGCACCGGCTGATGTGGATGTGAATGTGCATCCGACAAAACATGAAGTGCGTTTTCGGCAACGTCATGTGGTCCATGATTTTTTGTTGCTGAGCGTGCAAGATGCCTTAAAAAATACTCGGCCAGGTGATGCATCTTGTCAACACACGCATGCACCCACTACAACTGCAACGACTGCAACACACACCGTTAATGAATCACACATGCATTTTGCAACAGCGAGCAAAGCACAACCACCGCAAGCTGTCATGGCCGTGTATCGCGATTTGCAAACACCAACGCAAGAAGAAGCTGCCGCTTTTGCTGAGGCACCACTTGGTTATGCGCTCGGTCAATTACATGGCATTTATATTTTGGCGGAAAATAAACAAGGCTTGGTAATGGTGGATATGCATGCAGCGCATGAGCGCATACTCTACGAAAAAATGAAAACAGCCTATGCTAAAAAAGACATGGCGATGCAACAATTGTTAGTACCGCTAACCTTAACTTTGAGCGAACGTGAAACGGATTGCGTGCAGCAAAGCACCGATTTTTTTGCGCAACTTGGTTTTGAAGTGCAACGACTCGGCAAAACCAGCATCGCGATTCGCGCAGTGCCTATCATGCTAGCACAGGGACCGATTGCGCAATTGGTGCGCGATATCATTACCGATTTGTCACAACACGGTGTCAGTGCGCGTGCAGAAACAGCGGTGCATCGTTTGTTAGGAACGCTCGCTTGTCACCATGCCGTGAGAGCGCGACATCCTTTAACCCAACCGGAAATGAATGCGCTGTTACGCGCGATGGAAAAAACCAATCACAGTGGGCAGTGCAATCATGGTCGTCCCACTTGCGTGCAATATTCACTGGATGAACTTGATAAATTATTTTTGCGTGGTCGCTGATGATGACGGTTGCCTCTGAAAAAATCGGCGCAACGGCAGCGCGACTGCCGGTTATTTGTTTGCTGGGACCCACTGCATCAGGAAAAACACCGCTCGCTATTCAACTGGTACAACGCTTGCCCTGTGAAATTATCAGCGTTGATTCCGCCATGGTTTATCGTGGCATGGACATAGGCACTGCAAAACCAGATGCTGCAACATTGCAGCGCGCGCCACATCGTTTGATCGATATCAGAGAACCCACTGATCCTTATTCTGCCGGCGATTTTCGCTCGGATGTGTTGCGGGAAATGGCTGCCATTCATGCGCAACCAAAAATTCCGCTGCTGGTCGGTGGCACCATGCTGTATTTTCGGGTGCTGCAACATGGTCTTGCCACGCTACCAAAAGCTGATGCAGCAATGCGTGCTGCACTCACGCTGCGTCTGCAAACACAAGGTCTTGCTGCTTTGCATGCGGAATTGGCTGCAGTGGATGCGGCGGCAGCAGCGCGCATACATGTGAATGATGAACAACGCATACTCCGTGCGCTGGAAGTGCATGGATTAACCGGTAGCACCATCAGCGCTTGGCAAAAAACCACGGCCAGTGCTTCACTGCCTTATCAGTTTTATAATGTTGCGCTGATTCCCGCTGATCGCAAACAATTGCATCAACGCATTGCCGAGCGTTTTGACGCCATGTTGCAACAAGGATTTATGATGGAAATGCAGCGTTTGGTTGACCGAGGCGATTTGTCTGCCGCCTTACCTGCCATGCGCTCCGTTGGCTACCGCCAAGCGTATGCACACCTCACCGGCAAACTTTCTTATACCGCCATGCGCGAAACCGCCATCGCTGCCACTCGCCAACTTGCAAAACGCCAACTGACTTGGCTGCGCTCTTGGCCTAATGTAATTGCGATAACGGCAGAGGGAGAAAATAAAGCGGCAGAGGTGGAGAGAAAGTTGAGCGGAATTTTTTGAGAGAGCTCACGAACTGTGTCACGTTTTGTCATTGCGAGCGATAGTCGTCGTCATTGCGAGCGCGAGCGAAGCAAACCAGGTTTTTTGCGGTAAGGTATAAACACTGATAAAGCCTTAAAAACATCGACGACCTTCATTATTTTAGCAGCAAAAAAAACCTGGTTTGCTTCGCTCGCGCTCGCAATGACGACTATCGCTCGCAATGGCAGTCAGCCAATTTACTCTTCAGCATCCAAAGACTGCTTAGGGCTCACAACAATGGTTTCTGTTTGCTCAATGATGGCAACATTCACCGTGGGTTCGACTTCGTCCTGCTTTTCTTCATTCGCTGTATGGGTTTCCCAGTTGGTGTGGCCAAGTGCGATTTCCCGTAAAGCAACAACCGTGGGCTTGTCATTGTCCCACTCCACCCGTGGTGCTTGGCCATGCATTAATTGGCGGGCACGTTTGGCGGCCACAATAACCAATTCAAAGCGATTTTTAACATTACGCAAACAATCTTCGACAGTGACTCTAGCCATGAATGTATACCTTAGTTTGTGGGATTCAACGAAAGTGCTCCATCATACAAGAAATTAGGCTAATCCGAAAGGCGCTTGATGGGTTTTGATTTCAGGAGCACTTTGTTATAAAATGTATATATCCACATATACATTTTAGCGAGGTCATTGATATGCAAGCAAGTATTCTAGATTTACGCTATCACATGAAAGAAATTTTACGGGCGCTTGATCGTAATGAATCCGTCGAAATTTTATATCATGGCAAGAAAAAAGGGCTAATTATTCCTCATATGACTGCTCAAAAAATAAGTACCAAAAATCATCCTTATTTTGGCATGACTGCTTCAACTAAAAATTCCGTTGAAAAAGAAATGAATAAACTTCGGGGTAGTCGTTATGTTATTTGATACAGATATTCTTATTTGGGTACAAAGAGGAAATAATAAGGCAGCCAATTTAGTTGATAAAACAGCGCATCGCATGATTTCGATACAAACCTATATGGAATTATTACAATGCGCTAATGCTAAAAAACAACAACAATTAACACGCGATTATTTACGGGATTTTGATTTTAAAATCATTCCATTCACTGAAAATATTGGACATAGAGCTTCCATTTATATTGAAGAATATTCAATGCAAAATGGCTTGCGTGCAGGTGATGCCATTATTGCTGCTTCTGCCATTGAAAATGGTGCTACCTTAGCGACCGCCTATCATAAACATTACAAAGTCATCCCTAATTTAGAACTTCATCTTTTTAAAGCATAAATAAGCTCTGAAACAGGATTTAACTTTTTTTTTAAAGAGATTGTAATTTATAGCATAAATGCTATAATTCGATTATGAAATGGAAAATAAACTATTACAATAAAGAGATTCAAGACGCAATTTTGCGACTTCCTGATACTTTATTAGCTCGATATCTTAAATTAACTGATTTAATGAAAGAGTATGGAGCTAACTTGGGAATGCCTCACACAAAATCCCTAGGAAAGGGCTTGTTTGAGTTAAGATTGAAAGGAAAAGAAGGTATTGCTAGAGTGTTCTATTGCACTTTAGTTGGAAAAAAAATTCATATGCTGCACAGCTTTATAAAAAAGACAGATAAAATTCCAAAAAAGGAACTAATGTTAGCTCTGAAACGTATGAAGGAGGTAAATAAAAATGACTAAACGTATACATGAACAATTGAAAAAAATTGCTTTAGGTCGAACAGGCGTAAAAAAAGAATACGACGCCTTAAGCGATGAATTTAAGCTGCTTGATGAGATGTTGAAAGCAAGATTAAAGGCCGGCAAAACTCAAAACCAAGTCGCTAAGGTAATGAAGACTACAACCTCCGTAGTAGGGCGCTTAGAGACAGGAGGCGGAAAAAATGAACATTCGCCCACGTTAAATACTTTACGCAACTACGCCAGAGCACTTGGTTGTGATTTAGAAATTAGGTTTATTCCACATGCGCATGCTATACCCAAAAGATCTACTTCATCCGCAATAGCGAGAAGAAAGAAATAGCAGAGTCTAAATGCCGACATATTTGTTCTTGATCGACCAAGATTACGTTAACTCATCTCCGCAAATGACTTAAGTGAGTTGTCATCATTCTGTCATAACCACTCTTCATTCCAAAAAGATACGGCAAGAATTTTCTTGCATCAAAACGGTGGTTTTCTTTTTTGCTTGTTTTCAATAATTTTTTAAGTTCTTTTTCATAAACAGCAATGTCTGCCTTCAGTACTAAATGATCAGACTTCATCTCGGCAATTAATGGATTGAGATGCCCAAGTAATATTAATGCGTTTATGACTTTGTCTTGCGTTAGCGCATCCAATCGTTGTAGCGGATTTTGTAATTGTTCCCATGTAATTGCTTGGCGTACATCGTCATTGGCAAACGTTGGATGATGGAATAGAGTTTTACGATACACACGGTTCTTGATGTATTCTTTGAGATCGCTTTGCAATTGTTCTGCAGATTCCAGTAGCTTACGTTTAGCGTCGTGAATTGATTGTTGTTGCGCATTATCAATTTTTAAGATGGTGAGCAATTCATTATTGATTGGCAGGCAAGGTGATCGTCCTGCGCCTTTGTCAGTAGCAAAAAAGCGCAGGGAATAGGATGAACTTGATCCTTGTTCTTGTAGCAATTGTTCAGCATAGCGAAATAAATCGCGTGGTGTGGGCTGAGGCTGCTGATCATTTTTTGCAGCAAGCTTAGCTTCTGCATGTTGTTGTAGCAACCATTTCGCTTTTTCTTCAGCATGACCCATGCTTTCCAAAATACTCAGCAACTCATCTTCACTATAATCACGCAACTGTATTTTTTGATATCGACTTTTCATCGCCGTCGAGGAAGCTTTACGCCCACCGTAATAAATAGGATTTTGCGTTGCAAAAATGAAAATATTGTCATGCGAATTCAACAATTCTTCAAACGATATGCGATTAAATTCATTGATTAACAATATTACTCTTCTATTCTTGCTTGCTTTCTCAATCAACTCTCGAGCGCGCGTCTCATCACCGCTCGATAAATCATAATAAATTTTTTCTTCATCAAGAGATGCTCCCTCACCATTTTGATAGCCTTGCGCCTTCAAGAAAGCATTTAGCAATATCGTCTTACCTATACCTGATTCGCCTTCAATGATCACACCACGTGATCCAAAACTTTTTAATTGCTCTCTATATTTTATTTTTAAATCGCGGATGGCAATATGGCATTCCAATGTTTGCAATATTATCTGATGCTGTGCGGTGAAATAAAACGATGGCGCAGCTTCGACATAACGCTGCATGTCGATTGCCTCACAAGCAGCAAAATCTTGCTGCATAATTGCTAACACTTGGGGATCAAGCGCTAAGGTTCGTATTTCTTCATACACTGCTTTGCATACCATCGCATGCACTTCATCTTCATAGCATCCACGCAATTTTTCTTGCCATCTTTTTTTTCTTCCATCGCTAAACGGAAACGCAAACACAGCATTTGTAGTTGCCGCGGTGTGAGTAAATGTGTTTTCTTGATATGATGATAAGCTGCTAAAAATAAGTTGCTGACAAAAGTAAATTGCGCATCATCTGCAAGCACCGGCATCAACACAGGGCGCATGATGTCATCTAGCATCAAATAATCAGGAAATTTTTTCATGTGAACAATTGCGGCATAACGCTCTAAAAACGGCTGCGCTTGTCGTCCTGGCTCGTTTTGGTAATTGCCGGTGAATATCACCAGCTGATGTTCACCGATAGGATGAAATTTTCCATTGATCAATATACCACGTGGTGTTTGGTATAAACCTTCAAAGCATTCCAGCATGCCAGGCATTTTTAAATTTGCTTCATCAATACAGAGCGCGATTTTTTTATTATTTTTTGATGACCGTTGCGCCCAAATCGCTAACGATTCCAAGCCAAACCGTAATTTGAGCATTACGCCATCCGCTCGGTAAGCTTCCTTTAAACGCTTAAACATATGCGTTTTACCAACTCCCGGTGGCCCTATCAACAATACATGACCATTTTTCTCGAGTTTTTCCATCACTTTATTGGGTTTGCGTGATGATCGGATAAGAGGGCTGCTAGCTTCTGCCTCACTTTTTTCGCGATCTTGATGCACGCACTGCAACCATTTTTTACTTTCTTTTTTTAATAATAAAAAAGGAAGCCATGGATTTTTTTCACCATCGAGCATCCGCTGCAACATGGTTTTCAGTTGCGCATACTGCCAAGTGAGGATGTCTCTTACATTTTTCTGCTGCAATTTTTCTAATTCATCGAACAACGTCGCAGTTTGCTCGTGATGATCGCTATATGCTTGTTCTAATTTTTTTCGGCAAAGCGATGGCGTGACTTCTTGCCGATAACGTTTATTTGCAAACGAAAAAGCAGCTTCATCTTCCATCACTAAAAATAGTTTTCCCTTGCTGACATCTATTTTTTTACCTAATAAGAGTAAATAAGGTGGCTCTTCTAAGAGTGATGCCATTTGTGTCATCACCTCCGTTGATAACGAACCGGTGATCACCACTGTTTTGCGAGCTTGCAACGCTTGCACAATCGCGCTCATTTCATAGTGGAATAAAAAAGCACCGTCTGCATGATTCGTTTTGGTGATCGTGCCAAATAAATCGGCATAATCCATGTTGTGATGAGCACGCACTATCATGCAATCATCATTGCGGATTTCATCTTGGGTATAATCCGCATCATTGGTAATAATGATTGTGGCAAAGGCTGCAATGGCATCAGCTGCATCAAATGCGGTTGGCACTATTGCAGTGCTCGTTTCACTCTTTCGCATAGTCGCTGGTAATGCAACCGTTGGCGCAACCGTGATCTCAAGATGGCAGTGATATTTTTCTGCTTCTCTCAATAATTTTGCTAATGCTTGCGCGCTCAGTGCTGTTGTCATGCGCACGCGCAGCGTTTCACCTTGATGCACTTCAAGCCAACCGGCTTCTTCATACAATTCGTTGTTGTCATAACGATATGTTTTAAAAAAATAAGGATAAGTATTGTCATTTAACACATACGAACATGGCTGCGCCAAAACCGCCAACGTATAACCATGCTGCAAATCAGGCTCACTTTTATCGCGTTTTAATCGTAATTTTTCTGGTAGTTGATAAGGTTGGCCATGCACACGGTAATGTCTGGTTAGCATAACTTGTGCTAAGAAAAATTCGAATGCAATATCACCCACCAAACCATTTCTGATGATCAATTCGTCACAACCCTCTTCTGCAGCTGCTGCGAATACACCCTTTTTTTCCAGCAATCGCTGACCATGAATTTGTATACCGCCCAACAATATTCCCTGCCAGTCATCGCCATCGAATAAATCACAAGGTAAAGAGGATGAAGCACTCACTTCATCTATCACCCTCTGTTGCGATGTCGCATCATCTATCACTGGCAGTGGCAACTTCAAACCAAATCGCGAACTCGCATCACAGCCCAATGCCTGTTTATCATGTTCATCAAATAAGAAAATAATTTGCACACCCGGTGCCACGCTTACATTTATTAATTTTCTATCATCATCCATCAGCGCATTTTTCTTGCCGATATCACACGAGCCCACGCGGTGATTCACCACGAACACATCACCCGCTTTGGCATTTGCCATGAATGCCATCATATTACTTGGAATGATCGTGTAATCTTTTTCTGTGATGCATATATCATGACAAGGTTCATCGTTGAAATTATCCACGTAGTACAGGCGACGATCACGATGATGCGTTCGCAATAACAGCGCCTGCAAAAAAGGCGTGAAAGCAGCTGAGGAACCGGTCAGCTGAATATTGATATGGCGTTGATCGGGAAATTGTATCGCGACTTGATCCTCTAACCACTGACAATAATTGTCATACGATGTGTTAGGTGGCGTGACATTTTTCCAAGTGATGAAGGGATTTGCTTTAGACGTTGCCGTCATTGCGAGCGTAGCGAAAGAATCCAGGCTCGTTGCTGGTTTGCTTCGCTCCGCTCGCAATGATGGTGTGCTTGCTTGCAATAAGTCAGCTCTATCATCATTCTCACTTTCTTTTTCGCGGCTATTAGGCTCAACTATTTTTTCTTTACCCTTATCTTTTTTAGCAACACGATCAACCGGCATATGCATCGATGTCTCTTTCGACTCTGCAGGATAGCCACCTAAATCGCAAGGATGCCATTTTGTTTCTGTTTTTTTCCGCACTTCTACCCAAGCATGCGATTTACTATTAACGCTACGCGCCACAAAATCCACGTGGCTGATATTTTTACGGTAGCGTCGCATGAAAGCTAACGTACGATCTGCGCACGAACCAATTTTTTGTTTTTCTCTAGCTGCAAGCCATACATCATCCGAATCATTTGCGCTAACACCTCGCAACTCGCCTTGACCAAATCCTTGATAATGCTTAACCCATGCTGTGACTGGCGAATCAGTGTAAGGTGTCATCTCGGGTGCATGAATAATGTAGTGAATATTAATCGCCTGATGCGATGCAGCTGAGTCAGCTGCTAATTCAACATAATACAAATCTTCTTCTTTGCAATAAGTAACAAGCAAATTTATTTCAGCAGCGATAGCTAGCAAACTATCTTCTGTTGTGCAAGCAGGCAATGCATAGCGTTGTCCTGACACCAGGGATAAAGGATAAATGCCATAATAACAATTTTTTTTATCTTCAAACGCTTCCTCATATTTTTTTCTCAGCGCATCAACAGATAGTTGCTCCCTCGCGATAGACACAAATGTTTGCAATCTATCTTCTGTTTCAACCCGCAAGCGATAGTCATCGGGAGAAGGTGGCTGTGTTAGATGAGATGGTTTTTTCCGGAAAAAATTGTCGAGATGAAATACTGTTATAGTCTCTCTTTTCACTTTTCTGTCAACACGTAACGAAGGTATGGCAGGAACGCCATTGCTAATTTTGCGAGGTTTAGCATCATGTCGAGTAACCGGCCGGGAAATGGAGGCAGATGGCGCTTGTTCTCGCTGCGTATCAAGCCAATTTGCTGTGGGATAATAAATAATTTTTGCTTTTTTAAGTAATTTTTTTAAAGCAGGCGACGGTATTAAGTGGTGACATTCCTTGATATTCAACACTTCTAAATCCATGCAATGCACAAGAAATGCTTCTAAAATTTCATTGCTAATATTACTTGCCTCAACATTGATTTCTCTTAAATTAGATAAATTCGCCCTGTTAATACCACCTGCATAATCCTTCCATTGTTGAGTAAATGCTAAAAATTTTACTTTTCTCAAATCAAGCACGCGCAAATTGGGCATATAACTTATTAATCTGCCGACAAAAAAATAATGAAGCACACCACCCTCAAACATTAGCAAGTCTAACGCTGGCAGTGACTCCGTTAAGATAATATCTTCTTCCTCATCGACGATCTCACCATTTTCTTGGAAGACCCGCCTATCCTCGCGCGCAATTTTCCCATTGCTAATTTTTAATGTCGTTAACATGACATTTTTTTCTAGCAATTGCCTTAACGTGGAATATGACAGCAGCACATTACTAAAATGTAGTTCACGCATGTTGCGCAGACGAGAGAGCGTATAAGCATCAATATTGAAAAGAGAAAAATTGGCGATCTCAACACTCAATGTTTTTAAATTAGGAAAATACGCTAATAAGTTAGCTAACTCCTTTCTTGTTAATTTATGGCTATGAAAATGAAGATGTTCCAACTGATGCACCTGTGATGGTGAAAATTTACCATTTAGCGTGCAATTTTCGCTAGAAAATTTGATGAATTTTAGCTGGGGATTTTTTTCAAGAATAAGTTGAATGTAACCAAAACCGTGCGTTGCCCATAATTCCAGGTGTGTTAATTTATTAATTGATGGTGGCAAACAAAAACCCTGTTTAGAAGAAAATTTATGTGCGCTAAGATTTATTACATTAGAAAAATGAGCCAGAAAATCAGCAAACTCATCTAATATAATAGGGCCCCGACCTAAATGAAGCTCCGTCAATTCGTAAAAATGCGTTGCGCCAAAATGAATGGCTTCGGGCTTGATTTCTGAATTAGATAAATCAAGCTTCCGTAACCGACTTAAATTTTCCAAACAGAGAAAATCTTTTTTGCCCTTCCCATCAATCACCTGACAATCTTGTAAGATTAACGTTTGTATCTGTGCGCTATGAGCAAACACTACATTTATCATGTTTGCATAAAATTTTGATCCTGAAAGGTTGAGTGTTTGTAAGTGATGCAAATTTTCTGTTAAGGGAAACATACTTCCCAAGATGGACACATAATGCAATGCTAATGATTGCACCTTGTTACCTCGATTAAGCAAATCAGCCAGCATGAAAACCGGCAGGAAATCACCTGACAAAGCCACATGCGTCAATTGACTTAACGGTTGAGAGACTAGTGGCAAATCGGACGCATCATTAGTGAATTTTGTTTTTGCTGTTAAAGATTTTAATTGCGGAGAGCATGCGAGCAATCTTCGCAAGGTTGAAAACTCAATTTCTGTGTTCACTAAATCAATAATCGTTAAATGCAGCAGCTGAGACGCGGGCCTGTGCTTGTACGCAACCATTGCAAAATGTATGACATCTAACGTAAGTGATTCCAACTGAGGATGCACTCTCGTGAAGTCACCATGTAACCAGCTCGGTACCGAGCGACGGCCATGGTACTCAAGCTGTTTTATTTTTTGTAATTTAGTTAAAAAATTAATTGCACGCGAATTTTTAATAACGGTTTGAGAAGGCAGACCATTACTTGTATCACACAAGTAAACAACTTCTAACGTCTCGTGCAGTGATGGCCGTATATCTAGAATAAATTTGAGATGAGCGGGATCATCACTCTCCAGCCACAGACAAACCATATCGGGAAAAGCCTTGAATATGTCCGTTATTCTCATCGGCGGAAAATAACGATTGCTAATACGAATTCCAACGCGGACTTGACTCATCCTTTCAAAAAAATGATATCGCATTGCTATGGTAGGCATATCTTTAAAATCATCCAAATTCAATATTTGCATCGGTTGCTGCAAGGGCGCATAACGCAATTGATTCATGTAAAAATAATCGATAATGAGCGCGTTATCCGCTGCAATTTCTTTTGCTGACATTAATGCTAAGATTTCTTCGCGGAAAAAATTGGGAATTCGTTGGGCTGCAGACATCAATTCACTAACAGACGTTACTCTGACAATCGCCTTACCATCTTCATGCATGTCACGACTAAAATACAGCGTAAAACCATCTTGCAGCAGCGCTTCCAGAAACAGCATGGCATCTGCATTACGATAGACCGTGTAATCGGTGATGATGAGATTTTTTTTATTTTTTTCTTTATCTTTTTCGCTGACCGGTATAAACGGCGACGGCTTTTTCCAACAACGTTCCGTATGCACCGCACGCTCGACAACAAATTCGCCTCTCGCTTCATTGCCAAATTGGCTAGCACTCAGCGCATTATTCTCCGCAACATACCAATCCTGTCTTGTCTTGAATCGTTCAAACATGGCAGTAGTCTATCGCTGCAAATGCAATGTGATCTAGCATGATAAAATGGCTAACCATGATGGTGTACTCTCGTTTGTATGATAGTTTATTATTTGACTAATTATTGTACGATATTATCCAGCATAAGCCTTAAATTATCAAGTTCTGATACTACATAGAACACAATGATTAAAATGGAAAATACGCCAGAGCGAGTATTAGCGGTTACATATCATGATAATTAAGCTGCATCCTGAACATCAATTTTTAAATCCAGACCATCACGGTCTACTAAATCCTGCAAACACAATCTAACAAACTGTTGTCGGGAATAACCCAGCTTTTTAGCATACGTTGCTGCTGCCTTGGGACTAACCATTCGTCTGCCATGCTCTATATCACATAAATACTGCCTAGAAACGCCCAACAACTTAGCAAAATCGACTTGCGACATTTCCTCACCCTGACGAATAGCTAATAACAAATTAGCCAAGGTCAATTTGCTGCCGGTTAATGCTTCCAAAAATTTTAATGATTCGCTAGTTTTTTTCTTAGTAATCATGCTTATTCACCTCCAATACTTTAACAATTTCTATCTTGCCATCTTGATCCATCACATAAATAGCACGATAAGCTTTGCTCAATCGAATGGACCGCTGCCCTGATCTTTTCCCCTTCAATGGCTCATCATGATACCCCGGTATTTTTCTAACCTGACTCAATCCATTAAACTCAATGTTATCAATCCATGCCTGAAGCTTTCTCAGAATATGTGTTGGGACGCTTTCCAAATCTTGTCTTGCCTGCTTCGCCAGGATAACGTTAAAAATATCCAAAGCTTTTTCTCCTCACTTCCATATTACCCTTAATAAGGGTACAAATTCAACAATTTATATTTACTTATATTTACCGATAGTTTGTTGTTTACGATAAATTTTTAAGGCGATTCCCAGAGCGACAAGCCAAGCTTAATTCACCATATTTTCAATCACTTGCGCATACTTAGCCATCATTCTTTTTCGCAGTAAACGGCTGGCGCTGACGATGGTTTCGAGTTCGAGCAAAGCGGTATCGAAGTGGTCATTCAACACAACGTAGTCAAATTCGCCCATATGCGATAAGGTTTTTTTTGCATCTGCTAAGCGTTTTTCTATGATGTCCGGATGATCTTGATTACGTTTGATGAGACGCTCGCGCAACTGCGTGAGTGATGGTGGCAATATAAAAATACCGATGGCATCTGCAAACAACGAATGAATTTGTTGATTACCTTGCCAATCAATTTCGAGTATCACATCGATGCCTTTTGCAAGCGTTGCTTCCACCCAACTTTTTGATGTGCCGTATAAACGATCGAATATGGTTGCGTATTCGAGAAAATCACCGTGCGCAATCATGCGTTTGAATACGGCTTCGTCAACAAAATGATAATTCACTTCTTGAATTTCTTCCGGACGCTTGGTGCGTGTGGTGTAAGAAATGGAGACAGTGATATTTTGCATGCGATCAACGAGTGCTTTCACCAAACTGGTTTTGCCTGTGCCAGAAGGTGCTGCGATTACAAAAAGATTGCCGGCTTCACTCATAAGTTACACTTTCCTGCAGCTGTAGTTTTTGTAAAATGTCGGTGCTTGAAATCACTTTATTATGATTGATGATACGCGCTTCACCGCCATATGAACGCACAATATCAGCGCCGACAATTTGCTGCGCTTGATAATCACTGCCTTTCACTAGTAAATCGGGTTGTATCAGTTTTAATAAGCGCTCCGGTGTGTCGTCGGGAAAAGAAATTATCCAATCGATGGCTTGTAAAGCAGCGAGCACTGTCATGCGATCGTCAAGTGTATTCACTGGACGATGTTGTCCTTTTGCTTTGCGTATCGAATCATCTTCGTTAACAGCGACGATGAGATAATCGCCAAGCTGTTTCGCAAGTTGTAAATACGTAACGTGACCTGCATGCAATACATCAAAGCAGCCATTGGTAAAAACAATTTTTTTACCTTGCATGCGCGCTTCTTTTACTGCGCTCAATAATTCTGTTTCACTCAAAATGCCTGATGCAAAATTGGTTTTACCAGTGACGGCCACTTGTAATTCCGCAACACTGACAGTCGCTGCACCTAATTTTCCAACGGAAATACTGGCCGCCAAATTGGCAAGCGCCATGGCATTGGTTATATCGACACCTGCTGCAACCGATGCACCCAATACGCCGATCACGGTATCGCCAGCACCCGTCACATCAAACACTTCTCTTGCATACGCTGACAAATGCACGACCTTATCTTGCTGTATCAGCATCATGCCGTGCTCGCCACGTGTTATCAGTAGTGCATCCATATGGTGAGCTGCAAGTAACGCGCGACCTTTAACCAACATCTCATCGTCAGTCGCACACTTGCCAACAACGGCTTCGAATTCTTTAAAGTTGGGCGTAATGATATTGGCTTCGCGGTAACAACTATAATCGGTGGATTTCGGATCAACCAAGACCGGTATACCGGCTTCTCGCGCGAGCTTAATCAGTTGCGCGGGATTCACCAATGTTCCTTTGTGATAATCGGACAAAATAACTAAATTCGCGTTGGGCAATTGTTTTTTGTAGTGTTCTAGCAATAAATCGTTGTGAGCAGCACTTAATGTCTCTTCAAAATCCATGCGCAGTAATTGTTGATGACGACTAATCAAACGCAGCTTGATGATGGTCGAAAGCGTATCCAGCTTACAAAGATCATGATTGACACCCGCTGCATTTAATTGCAGCTCTAATTGTTGTGCCGCTTCATCATTACCTATCAAGCCAAGCAGTGTCACTTTGGCGCCCAGCGCTGCAATATTCAGCGCCACATTTCCGGCACCACCTGGACGGTGATCCATGCTCGTCACCTTCACGATAGGCACCGGCGCTTCTGGCGAAATACGTGCTGCATCACCAAACCAATAGCGATCCAGCATCACATCGCCTATGACTAAAATAGATGCGGCACTGAAATCCGGTATTGTATTAACCAGTGACATAAAGTTGTTTACACCTTGGAAAGTTGCGAAATTCTATCACCATCATGCCAAGACAGCCACCCGTTATTCGCTACAACTATTGCAAATCCTGCAACTATCCCGCACCATTTACCCTTTTTCTGCTTCTCTCCTCGAGGGTAATGCATGCGTTATCTGTATAGTGTTTTGTTTTATCTTGCTTTGCCTTTTCTTTTTCTGCGTCTCTTGTGGCGCTCGCGGCGCTTGCCGGCTTATCGCGAACGATTGGGCGAGCGGCTCGGTTATTATCCACAAAAATTGGAAAAATGCCTGTGGGTACACGCGGTTTCTGTCGGTGAAACCATTGCGGCGATACCACTCATCAAGTCGCTGCAAGCACATTACCCAACCTGGCCACTCCTCATCACCACCATGACGCCAACCGGTGCCGCCCGCGTAAAAGCCGCTTTTGGCGACAGCGTGCTGCATGCCTATCTGCCTTACGATACGCCATATGCCATGTCGCGCTTCCTTGATGCCATGCAGCCTGGCATTGCCCTCATCATGGAAACTGAATTGTGGCCGAATTTACTCGCCGCTTGTTACAAACGGGCTATCCCCGTTGGCTTATTGAATGCCCGTTTATCGCAAAAATCCGCCGCTGGTTATCGCTTCATTGCGCCGCTAACACGCAATATGTTGCAACAACTTACGATAATTGCAGCGAACGGTCAGCAAGATGCAGAACGCTTCATCGCACTTGGCGCACCAAAAGATAAGGTCGTGGTGACTGGTAATATCAAATTTGATTTGGAACTACCTGCTGATTTAGCTGAAAAAACGATGGCCTTGCGTGCCACACTTGGTGAACAACGTTTCATTTGGATAGCAGCAAGCACTCATGAAGGGGAAGAAGAAAAAGTATTGGCAGCACACCAATTATTGCGCCAACAAAATCCGGATGCGTTGTTGATTTTAGTGCCGCGTCATCCCGATCGTTTTGCTGCGATCGCCGCCTTGTGCAATAACAGCTTCAAAACCATACGCCGCAGCGAACAAACACCGGTGACTGCTGACACTGCCGTGTATTTAGGTGACACCATGGGCGAGCTATTATTGCTCTATAGTGTGGCCGATGTAACCTTCGTTGGTGGTAGTTTGATACCACGTGGCGGCCATAATTTGCTTGAACCGGGTGCACTGAAAAAACCTATCATCACCGGTCCGCATCTCTTTAATTTTGCCGAAATCGCTGCGTTATTTATCGCAGCGCAAGCACTAAAACAAGTGGATGATGCCGAAAGTTTAGCCGCAGAATTACTCTACTTGATGCAACATCGCAACGATTGCGCACAAATGGGCGAACGAGCTTTGCAAGTGGTGATGGACAATCGCGGTGCTTTATCACGGCAGCTAAATTTAGTGAGCCAGTTGCTGGCCTAGAAAGTCTCGTCGTTGCGGACTGTCGTCGTTGCGGACAGTCCATATGACGACGGCTGTTCGCAACGACAACAAACTCTCACTGTACATGCTCCTCGCGCAAAACCACTGCATCTGTTTGCGGTTGCAAATAACACAAGTGTTTCACCTTCGCATTGCCCGCAAAATCTGCCGGCGCGATGAAGCCTAACGGATTAAAATCGATAGTCACGCCTATCGACTTAAAACAAGCATGGGCATACTCCGAACAAATAAAAGCCCGTTGTTTTTCCGCATCCGCTGTCTGATGTTTGAAGCCTAATGCGCACAGCGAAAGCCGTGCGGCGATATGCGCAATTTCTTCCGTGCGATAAGGATAGCCGAGAAAATCAATGGCTGAACGCGATAATTGTGCGATTTTTTCTGCTTTCACTTCATCATGCCGCGCAATCATGATGCGTCCTGCATACGCTGTACCTGTCCCATTGTAATTGCAAAGATAATGGCTGAGTGGAATGGTGCGCACACCAATCGTCTCGACACTTTCCAATACCATGACACGATCAATCGCATCGATACGCAAAATAAAACCGACGTGACTCCAAATACTATTGGTCGCTTTTTGTATCAACGTGGAAAAAAGAGAATTGCCAGAACACAGCAAAATATCGCCAGAACGTAATTCATGACGCCATTCTTTATAATGCTTGCTCGGTAAAAGAGGATACGCTTCCATGTTTTTTTTCTCCTGATAACGTTTGTAAACTGCGCTCTATCCATTGCATATCGCTATATGCTTTTTTCTTATCGCTAGTATTACGCAGCAAATAAGCCGGATGATAAGTTATTATCAGCGGTGTTTGTCGCGCACCATAGGCATGCATTTTATTCCGTAACGATTGCAAAGATGAAGTGGTGTTTAACAAAAAATGTGCTGCAATGCGACCAACTGCCAACAATAAGGTTGGTTGAATTAGCGCAATTTGCTGTTCCAAAAAAGGCGTGCAGGTTGCTACTTCTATCGCTTGCGGATCGCGATTATTGGGCGGACGACATTTCAAAATATTGGCAATATAAACTTGATCACGCGTTAAACCGATGGCTTGCAACATCGCACTCAGCAATTGTCCAGCGCGGCCGACGAAAGGCTCACCTTGTTGATCTTCGTGAAAACCTGGTGCCTCACCAATGATCATCAGATCTGCATTGCGATTGCCAACACCAAAAACCGTTTGCGTCCGCGAAGCATGCAAAGTGCAAGCTGTGCACACGCTGACTGCGGCAGCAAGCTTATCCCATGCAGCGGATATTGGCGCTACCGTCTGTTTTTTTTGTCTTAGTTCATAACGTTGCAAGCCAAGAGCAAGGCCGTAAGCGTGATGGGCATCCATGTTTTTTTACCCCGTTTACAATATCGAAATGGCGCTATTATAGCGTATAATGCGATAATTTCGAGAAGAGAACAGAATAGGCCACCCATGAAAAATATCGCTGTATATGCTGGTACCTTTGATCCCATCACTTTTGGTCATGTTGATTTAGTTGAACGCGCCTCTCACACGTTCGAACAAGTGATTGTTGCTATTGCTGCCAATCCAAAAAAAACGCCGCTTTTTTCCTTGAATGAACGCGTTGACCTTACCAAAACAACACTTGGCGCCTTTCAAAATGTGCTGGTCGCAGGTTTTGATTGTCTATTATTGGATTTCGCACGTGAACACAAAGCCAATGTGATGTTGCGCGGTTTACGCACGGTGACTGACTTTGACTACGAATTCCAATTAGCCAGCATGAATCGTCATTTAAATCCTGGCATCGAAACCATATTTTTAATGCCATCAGAAAATCACATGTACATCTCATCCAGCCTCGTCCGCGAAATTGCCGAATTGAAAGGTGATGTCAGCGGTTTTGTACCAGGTTGCGTGGTGAGTGCCTTCAAGAAAAAATTTGCGCGATGAGAGGCATGCACGGATGTCACTGATTATCACCGATGAATGCATCAACTGCGATGTCTGCGAACCGGCCTGTCCCAATACTGCCATTTATCAAGGTGAGCTGATTTACGAAATCCACCGTGATCGCTGCACCGAATGCATCGGCCACTTCAACGAACCACAATGCATTGCTGTTTGTCCGGTAAATTGCATCATCAAAGATGATGCACATTCAGAGACAGAAGAGCAGCTGCTGAAAAAATATGAGAAGTTAACTGCGAAGAGTTAACAGGCAAGCACATAATATTATTTAATCGCGTGGTCTAATGTCTGAGCAATAAATTTATTAATACTCACATGTTCCTGTTCAGCAGCAATTGCTACGCGACGATGCAATTCAGCTCCCAAACGTACATTCAAACTACCTCTGAATGGCGTTTCTGGCTCAATATTTTGACTGCGACACATATCCAGATAGTCGTCGACAGCCTCCTCAAAAGCTTTGCGAAGGGACTTTGCATTCGTTGCTTCATAGCTTATTAATGCACGAATAAATGCGATCTTCCCATGAAAGACAAGCTCTTCATCGTCAAAGTGAACTGAACCGAAATAATTTTTATATTGCATTAAATCTTTCATAATAATTTCTCCTGTTTTAACAGGTCGATGATATCTTCTAGCTGGTAACGTTTTAATATTGGCTTAGGATGCGGTTTGTGTAAAATAACAGGAGGATAATCATCATGCACAAAACGAACTCTTGAGCCACCGGTTTTACCAGCACTAATTTGCTTATAGCCAAAACTACCCAGAATTTTTGTGAGTTCTGCCCACGTGAAATCCGTTGGTTTAGTTATAAGCCTATCGATTAATTTTTCTATTTTTGTCATGTAATAAGTATAATTGCGGAGAAAATACATTGCAACTAATAATAGTTGCAATGTATTTATTAGTCGACTCAAGCATCAGAATTCCTAGCCCAATCGAAATTCACCTTTGAGTTCCGTTATCGGCACAGCCGTCACCAGGCGCAGTAATTCATGCATCTTCTTGCCAAAACAAAAGTCACCGTTTTTTTCGCATGCGATCACTGCTTCTTCACTGAATTTTTTTGCTGCGATAGCACGAGCATCATCCAAAAGTGATTCCGCCTTATCCATTCCATGTATGGTTGGCAAGAGGTAGGCTTCGAGCATTTGCTGATGGGCATTCAGGATGAACTGGTTTATCTGCGCTTTTTCTAATTTGATTTTTAATTGTTTGCATTTTTCTGGATCAAAGAAAAGATAGTAAGTCAAAAAGGAAGAGAGGGGTTCTTGTGCTGCACGTAATTTATTTTCCAATTTTGCAATCGTTGCTGCGAGCGCTTCTTGCTGTTGCTGAATTTCTCTTTGCAAAGCACCAGCGAATATCTGGATTTCATTCTCACCAGATGGAATGGTCGCCAACATAGTCTGCAACTCACGACCATAGGCTGTCCATGCAACAGATTGCTCTACATTTTCAGCAATGAAATAACTATTAAAAGCTATTTCTCTTGGCACTTCAATCGCCGTCACATTAAAACATTCACGCTGACTGAGTGCACTCACCATCGGTGTACAACTGTTGGTACCGATATAGACAAAACGTTGTTGCGATGATGCATGCTGCATAATGCGCTCTGCGATCATGGCTCTGGTATGCGGCGCAATAATGGCTGGTGTTCGCGCCTGCATTTTTTTAAGCATCGTGTTAAAAGCATTTGATGACCAAGCATCAAGGTAGCATAAGGTCGGCCTTTCATGACTGTTTGCTGTGAGCTTCGCGCCGCCCCACGAAGCGAGCCATGATTGCAACAAAGCACTATCACTCTTTAGCTGATCAGTCTGCTGCACTTCGTCATCCGGCACACGTATCGAGTACAACTGACCTTGCTCAATATAACCCAACTTGAAAATTTCCCCTTCTAGCCACAACACGTAACTTTTATTTAATTGCGATTGTTTAATCTCGATGTCGGAAAAATTGGAACACAAATAAACTTTACAACCGAGTTCCCGCGCCAACTTGCGTGCACGACAACCATGGATAATGTCGAGCGCTTCTAACGCCATTTTTTCTTGTTCATCTGCTGGCTTTTCTTGTTCTTTGCTCAATTGTACTTTAATCCTTTCATACTCAGCACCGAGTGGCAAATCAGCAGCAACGACACCGGTTTCATAAAATTCAACAATATCGGCATAATCTTTTTCTCTGCCACATAAATTCAATAAATCGTTTTCGATGCAACAAGCGAGAGGCACTTTATCCACTCTCTTTCCTTGCGAAAAATCCATATTTTGTAGTGCATCACGCAAACCCCATGTCAGTTCTGCTGCTAACACTACTCCTCGCACCACAAAACCACGCAACATTAGTTTTTCCACGCATCTCTCTATCGAATTAACATGCACCTTGTCTTTTGGACTATCTACCATCACCACATATATTTCTTTTATGCCACGCAACATTAACGCATCGATGAGCACTTGATGAGCAAGTACATCGATATGAACAATGGCAATCGTTGTGTCTGCAGTAGCGAATATCGCTTTTTCCCTGTTGTATTCTGCCGCCGGTACCACACCAAAAAATGCTGATGCAGATGCAGCCGATATTTTATGATGCAATTGATCGAATTGTTTTATATAACGCTGATTCTGCGAAAGTAGTTTGGTCACATTTTTTTGCGATAGAATATTCTCGATAGCCACAAGCGTTTTCGTCTCTCCCTTCATTTTCCTTTCGTTACTAACCCATTCTCGTAAATGGGCCAGTTTACTCAAATTATCTGCATAGGATGCATCGCATGCAAACAATTCCACAAATTTTTCCACATCTGGCAAATCACTTTCCGTCTCCCTACCAAAAGGCGAGACATAGTCATTGATGTTTAGCAATTTTTGCGTTTCATCGCGATAGGCTTTAAGTTTTTTATATAATTCACCGCAAATAAATTTTATTTCTTGCTGTACTGTCCTTGGAAAAGTGACATGCTTATAGATAACAGAAAATATTTCTTTGACAATTTCATCGTTAATAACATCAACTGTCATTTTGGCATGAACAACAAAATCATGAATTTCCTGAGGATGATCAAAATCGCTAAGACCCTTACCTTTAATATTAATAAGAAATATTTTGCCTACTCGCTGGTCTAGATATCTTTCCAACTCACTAAGCCACCCAACGAGATCATGTAGGTCAGCATCATTATAAAAAAGCAAAACAATTTCAACGCCACGATAAATGCTTGCTACTTGTTTAGGATTTTCTTGATTTTTGATAAGTAACTGAGCGCCATCGATACCGGGCACTTTAATAACAATGTCAACGTCTTCTGTTTTCCCATCAAATAGACGCGTTGCACTTGCAGCAAAACATTGCATGCTTCCTTTAAATGCACCATCACCCACCATCAAGACTTGTTTCGTGCGCATAGGCGATTTACGGCATGGCCATCGTGCTTTGTTTGCGCTCGCTGCTAATGCAGCGAAATCAAAACAGACGAAAGGTAACACGTGTTTCAGGGAAGAGTGCGGCAAAAAACTTAAAACAAGATACCATATTTCTAGCGGCAATGTCGGTGATGCCTCATCAATTATTTCTTCACTTTCTTTTTCTTTCTCGACATTCTCAGGGGGAATCTTATGCTGCATTTTCCGCTCTCCTCATTTTAATTTTGAGGAGCATCATACCGACTAACTGCGGTTTAAAAAAGCCTTAGTGATCAGGAGATTGATTAATAGCGTTTATTTTCCAAAAATAAAGACGCCTTTTTCAGTGATCGCAGCTTGCAGCAAAATATCCCACGTATCCGCTGGCAAGGTTTTCGCTTCCTGCACGGCACAAGCGGCTGCGATGAGTTGTGGTTTGCGATGAGGAGCGGTACTGTCTGCTTGCAAAAAGGCAAAGGTTTTATCGTAATAACCACCTCCCGTCCCCAAACGATGACCCGCTTTATCAAAGGCAAGCAGCGGTACCACCACCACATCCAATTCACTCGCCGGAAAAATTTCGCTGCTTTGCACCGGCTCAAGAATGCCGTAACGATTAGCATGCAATGCCATACCATCGTCATAACGCACAAAATGCAATTTGCCTTCCGCCGCCAATGCTGGCACATAACAATTTTTTTTTGCTTGCCAAATCATTTCAATCAGTGGGGAAACATTGAATTCGCTTGGCAACGACAGATAACAAGCAATGTGCCTGCTCGTTTTAAAAAATGCTTGCTGACTAAAAAGCATTGCAACAACCTGCGCCGCTTCTTCTCTTGCAACCGGCGTAAGCGATGCTAAACGGTGACGGAAAATTTTTCTTAGTGCTGTTTTGGATTGCATGGGATGTATTCTTTAATTCTCTATGCTATTTAAGTAAAATTGATATTAATATGCTTTCCCAAAACCGCCGCTATTTTAAACAATGTTGATATACGAATATCTTCTGACTGATTTTCAATACGCGAAATAGCTGATTTTTGTGTATGAAGTTTTTTAGCTAACTCTTCTTGTGTTAAGCCAGCCTTTTTACGTAGATTGCGAACTATGATCCCAATTTTAAATTCGGCATAACCTTCATCGAAATTTGCTTCAAATACGGCATCCTTTTTTTTTCGCTTTGCTACATAACGTTTTAAGTCACTCATATTTATCTACCTCGCCGGTTAAAATATTCTACTTTTCTTTGCTCAGCAAGCTCGATCTCTTGCCGCGGTGTTTTAACCGTTTTCTTTTGGAATCCATTTGTCGCTAAAAATTTAGTCTTATTCACAAAAAAACCTAGAATTCTAAATATATCTGATCCTAGCTGGACGCGAATCTCCCAAATATCATCTGTGTTAACTAATTTTTTGAAATATTGCTTTGGAACTATTTCAAGATCTTCCACCAATTGCAATACCCAAGCAACTTTCTGCGCCTGTTTACTCGACAAGCTATCTAAAAAACGTACTACTGGATGATAGCCAGAATTTGTAAGAAAAAAATCAATCTCTCTCATCAACTATCCTAGAATTTATATGTTAACATATGTGTGAACTTTTATCGATTTATAAATATAACGTGGGAATGTGATTTTACTGTAGGATTTAGCCTCAACTGATGTTAAGACTGAAGGGTTAACGGTGAAACGTAACATGCAAAGACGCATTAGATGCAACCCACTGCATACGCTCTTCGTCTACTATCCTTTCTATCTGCTGCATGGTCCGCTTAAATCCGCTGCTGGTAATGAAGAAATAAGATTTACCAAAGTTGGTTTCTATGCGGCTATCTTTAAATTTAAATTTTCTCACTGCGCGCAACAGCTCAGCATAATCATCTGTATTGTCGATGGTGGTTAAAAATAATTTGGCATTGTCTAATTTTGCTTGAGTTAATCGTGGATTGCGAAAATATCGGGATGTCCAACTCAGTAGACGCTCTTCATTATTGGCAACGGTTCGAGCGTTTATGTATTTATTCACCGCAGCAACAACGCGATCACGCACCGGCTGTGACAATTGAAAAGTATCATATCGATGCAGTGAGCGTATCGTCTGTTTCTCAAAATAGCCCGTTTGATCATCAAACATTCTATAGCGTAATTGTTCATGCAATAATTCTGCTTTGCGCAAAAAAGCTAATCCTTGTACGGACTGCCACGGTGTACCGGTATAGTGTCCGCTATGATCATCGATTCGCTTTACACGACCTTTAACCGTTTTGATAGTCCCAGCAAACAAGACCGCGTTACTGGCAAGAAAAGTAGAATGGTGGAAAAAACCATCAATGGTGCTAGCAGCAAACATATCGCCAAGCGGTGAAATAACAAAAATTGCTCTGCCACGACGTGCATGCGCACAATATGGCATGGTGTTAAAAGACCGCATGATAAGATAATGATCGTCAACGTGCGGACAGTTTAAGGACGAGCAACTTTCACAGGTGAGTGGTTTCTTTAATTGGATATTCTTTAATTTGCCTTGATGCGGAAAGATTCGGTAACACTCGCGCTCCGTCGCACTTAATTGCAGCACCCCATGTCGATGATCAAATTTCCTCTGTTCAACATGCACATAGGCATAACGCCGTTGCTTTTTATTTTTCACTTCCTGCCGCGCGCGCTTCCGCAAAAATTCTTCGCGATTATCCGCCGCTGCTTTCTCTGCACTGAGGCAGCTTGCAGGCGTAACCCATGGCATGTAAGTTTCATCGATTAACCGATATTTTTTTCGCTTCGCTACTTTTTCGAGGAAATTTTCTTCATCACGCGCATCAACAAGTGTCATCGCAAATGACAACGCTTGTTGTCGCAACCGTGAGGCAGGCGCATGCTGCCCATTCACTGCAATAAAATCATCACACGCAGCAATGAGACCACAAAATGCATCAAAACGCTGTGACACAAGAGCGGCATGGTAAACATTTCTCAATGCCGTGCTGACTGCCTGCTCATCGCCGTCTTTTATTTTTTCTTTCCATTGGTTAACTGACCATAAACCAATTGTTGTCATAACAAATACTACTCTCGTTTAATTATCTAACTATTTTTTTTAAGCAACGCACGTTTTCCCGCAGCTTGTCCGTGCGACATACTAAGCTTCGTTAACTGTCTGCCATGCAATTTCGCGGACAAGTTGCGGGAAGACAGATTGCTTGGTAATTGACGATGCGTTTTCGTTGCAATTATTTTATGTTTCGCCACTTTATGTTTCATTGCCACGACAGTCTGCGTTTTACGGCTAACCAAATTAGGATAATGATAAGTAATGCCATCTATCGATTTGCTGATAACAACCGACTGACTTTCTGTCACTAACCAAACATTAATCGCGCGCAAATCATTGAAGCTCAATGTGCCTGCCGCTTGTTTCAGTGCTAGTACGCTATTAACGAAACTATAACGATCCGTCGCGTAAGCGAGTTGTGCTTGCAATAATAATCGTTGCTGATTCAATACATCCACCAACGTTTCCGTACCGACACGGTATTGCGCTTGCAAACCTTCCAACGAACTGATGTTGGATTTGATTGCTTCTCTGTCTGCTTGCACTTTGCTGATACCTGAAACCACATTCAAATAATTTTGTCGTGTGGCATTAACGGTATTGCGCACGGCTTGTTCTAATTGTTGTTGCGCCGCTTGATAATTGTAAACGGCTTGATTGGTTGCCGCCACCACACCACCCCCTTCAAAAATCGGGACATCGATGTTGAAAGCAAGTGATTTATCGGACGTGGTGCCTGGGCCATTGCGTTGCTGCAGTGAATTATACGAGTTCACGTTATTGGCGTATTGTTTGGTATACGAACCTTGCATCGTGATCGTTGGCAAATGTCCGGCAAATTGTTGTCTGATCAATTGCAAATTGGAATTCACTTGGTATTGCGACGCTTTAATCGACCAATTTTGTCGCAACGCGGTGCTAACCCATTCTTCCACATCAGCAGGCCGTGGACTAATCAAGGGAAAATGATTACTGAGCGCTGATAAATGCGGATAATATTTGCCGGTAATGACGCGTAAATTTTCTCTATCGTTTGCGAGTGTCGTTTGTGCCGCAATGTATTGCGCACGCGCCGTATCGTAGGCGGCTTGCGCGGTATAAACATCGGTAATGGTTTTCAAACCAACATCATATTGCTGCTTCACTTGATCCAAATTTTCTGCATTAAAAATTTTTGATGCTTCATTCGCACTTAAATTTTCTTCATCTTGCAACACAGCAAAATAAGCACTCGCTACCCGAATCATTAAATTTTGTAATTGCAAATTCAGTGTGGCATCTGCTTCATGCGATAAAGCAACTTGAGACGCCACCGTGGAAAATTTTGCAAAATCAAATATCGTTTGGTTCAAATTAAGATTCAACGTATAAGCACGCGTTGTGACATTGCGTGGTTCTATGGTTTGCGTCCCTAAGAGTGGAATAATCGTCGTGTAATCCGTGCCAGCATACCAATAACGGGTGACCGATGGACTCACCTGCAATGTGATATTTGGCAACAGTGCTGCCACACTAATCGGCACGCCTTCTTTGGTGGAGAGACGTTCTGCCATTTGTTGGTGAAAAACAGCATCACACGTTTGTGCTTGCTGATACACTTCCAGCAAATCCGCAGCATGTGCTGAACTCATACCAAAAAAAACAGTGAGTAATAGGTTTTTTATTTTCATGAACGTCATATTCCTGACCTTTAAAATGAACATGGGGGCTGCGATCTGGACTTTGTAGTTTATCTTTATTTTTGTTCTAATACAGCTGCATCTATTTAACGCGTTAAATCATGCTGTTGGCCTGACTGATTGCAGAATGCAATCTAAAAGCGAGGGATGTCGCGCTTTAAGTAAGGAGGCAATCAAGAGGTCCATCAGAATGATTTAACATAACGCAAAGAGCAGGAGAGATTACCATGAAAATTTGGCAAACGGAAACGGATTTAAACCAGTTAAATGCACGCGGTGAAAATACCATGGTTTCTTTCTTAAGCATTGAATTTATTGAAATAGGTGATGATTATCTCGTCGCCCGCATGCCTGTTTGTGAGCGCACCAAGCAACTCCTTGGCATCATGCATGGCGGCGCATCTTGTACGCTTGCAGAAACTGTCGGCAGCGCAGCTGCCAATATTTGCGTTGATCTCACGAAATTTTATTGTGTCGGACTTGATATCAATACCAATCACTTGCATATGGCACGTCTTGGCCATGTGATAGGCACAGCAAGCCCCTATCATTTGGGGAAAACAACACAAGTCTGGGGCATAGAAATTAAAAATGAACAAGGTGAGATGGTGTCTATCAATCGACTCACGATGGCTGTGTTAGCCCGATAGCTAATTGCAGTGCTGAAGCCAAACTTTCTGCATCGGCCTTGCCTGATCCTGCGAGATCAAGCGCCGTTCCATGATCAACCGAGGTGCGAATAAAAGGCAGACCGAGTGTGACATTCACCGCGCGGCCGAAACCTAAATATTTTACCAAGGGCAATGCCTGGTCATGATACATGGCGAGCACCGCATCAGCTTCATTAAGATATTTCGGCGTGAACAGCGTATCGGCTGGCAGTGGACCCGTAAGCAAATAATGTTGTGTCTGCAAACGTTGTAACACCGGTGTGATGATGTCGATTTCTTCACGACCCAAATAACCACCCTCACCTGCATGCGGATTTAAACCACACACCAGTATGCGTGGTGTCTGAATATGAAAATATTGTTGCAATGCTTGCTGCAACAACACGAGGGTATTTTCTAAGCGTGAAGCAGTGATGGCCGCAGAGACGTTTGCAAGCGGCAAATGCGTGGTAACCAGTGCAACGCGCAATTGATCCACAACAAAAAGCATGACGGTAAGTGGCACACCACAAATGTCTGCAAAAAATTCTGTATGCCCAGTAAATGGCAATCCTGCTGCGTTGATAATGCCTTTGTGTACCGGTCCTGTGACCACAGCACTTGCTTTTTTTTGCAGACAAAGTGTTGCAGCGAGTGACAAAGTACGCAATACATAATCGGCATTATTGGGATTTAATTGTTGCGGCAACGTCGCCACATTTTGTTTTACCGGAAAAATTTTCAATGTGCCAGGCGGCGTTACTTGCGGTGACAAAGAAAAATCCGCTGTTTGCAAACGCAACGGTAATTGCAGTTGTGCGGCACGCGCTTGCATCAGTTCAGGATCTGCAATCACCACCCATTCGACTGGCCACTCGCGTTGTGCAAGTTGAATGGTGATATCAGGACCAATACCGGCAGGTTCACCGGGTGTCACCACAAGACGTCTCACCGTGGTTTTAAGCATTGGCCGAGGAGATGTGAATGAAAGCTTGATGGCGCAATTTCGATACCCAGTTTTGCACGGCTTCTTCGAATTTACGTTGTAATAAGAGATTTTCTATTTGTTTGCGATCGGGCGCTGCTTGCTCTGTTGCCGCACGGCGTGCAGCAACCAAACGAATCACATGAAAACCATTGGGTGTTTGTATCGGCCCGACAATTTCATTCGCTTCCATGTGCGCCACTTGATCAGCAAAAGCGGAGGGCACTTCCGGCAATTTGCGCCAGCCAAGGTCACCACCTTGCAACGCATGTGCATCACCCGAATCGGATTGAGCGACTTCATGAAAACTTTTTCCTTGATGCAATTTCGCAATCGCAATCACTGCCCGTTTTTTCGCTGCTGAAATTTCTTCAGCTGAAGGTGCATCTGACACCGGAATTAAAATATCTTCGAGGTGATATTCTTTGGAACTATTAAATTGCCAAGTTTGTGAGCGCATAAAATTACTCACTTCTTCTTTGCTGATGGTAATGCGATTGACGACTTCTTGTTGCTGCAAACGTTGTATGGTGAGCGACGTACGCAATTCATGACGATAATCGGCCATCGACATTCCTTCACTACCAAGACGCTGATACAACATGGCAACGGTCATGTTATTTTGTTTGGCAACGCGCGCAACCATTTGATCGATGTCGGCATCACCCACTTCAATGCCAGCTTGTTTTGCAACTTGCAATTGTAATTTTTTATTGATGAGTTGATCCAATACTTGTTTTTGCAGGACAGCAACGGGCGGCAAGGAAAGATGGTCTTGGGTAATCTGCATTTTCACCATGCTCAGTGCATGATTTAATTCCGATTTGGTAATGACATCATCGTTGACCACGGCAATCAGTTGATCGAGCGATTCGCTATTTTGTTTTGCGAAGCTAGCCGCCGTAAAAAATGCAACGCAGCAGAGCAAAAAAATCACTATTCTTTTTTTCATCTAAACTTCCTGCCCAAATTGTGAGGAGTAACCTGCAATACTTCTTGCTAATACATCGGTCGGATCACGGCCAACATTGCCGAGTCCTTTGAGTGAAAATTGTATGTAGAATTCGTTTCTGTAAGCAAGCTTGTTGTTGTTCGTTGGATTGGGTGGTAGATACGTTTTGGCGCCCACCAAGCGGATAGCAAAACAGCAAGTGTCGTATTGTAACCCAATGAGAAGGTTCTGCAAGTGCCTGCGATTCCAGTTTTGGCTGTAGCGCATCAAGGTCGTTACTGTCTCTGTCAGCGGCCAGCTGATGGAAACATCGGTGACTTTGAGATTATCACTGGGACTTGGCGTCTCTATGCTACTCAAAATATCTCCCCCACGTGCATAGCTAAACCCTAAGTTCACGATACGATTGGCGCCCGGTTGAAAATGCAATGACAGTGATGAGTTATCTAGTTGTTTAGTAATAGGATTCCACAGGTTATACGCACCTGCCGTCCAGTAAGGATGCACCGCATAAGTCAGGGTGCTTGATATCGATGACAAGCGTCGATGATTGTCAGGATTACCGGGATAATCGGTGCAAACCGCTTTGCTATTGCAAAGGGTCACCTTGCGATTTTCAAAATAAACAATATCACCCACGCCAAAAAATACTTTTTGCAAACCCGATTCTCTGTCAATTAACCGTGTCGCGACACCCACACTCACTTGGTTAGCATCGCCAATGCGATCGATGTTGGTGAAGCGATTGTAATTAAATAATTGATCGTAATAGAGCGTGTTAGTCGTGGTATCAAATACGGGAATGCTGGATTGATTACGATATGGAATATAAGTGTAATAAACCTGCGGCTCGAGCGTTTGCTCAAAGCCATGACGAAATAAGCTCATGTCACGGCTATAAGCTAGTCCTGAAGCCACATCCACAATCGGCAGTGCGCGGTGATGGACATTCGGTGTGGCAGTCGGTGTGGTTTGATACAAATTGTAATCGGTCAACGCAAATTGCACGCGTGGATTGATGAAATAAGAAGGCGCATATATCGGCAAACTCACCCCCGGCTGTAAATGCAAACGATTACCAATGGGTAAATTGGCGAGCGTGCCGGGTGTGTTGCGAATATCAAAATGGGTAATTTCACTGTTGACGAAATATTCCAAACCAAAAAGTTGATTGGGATAATCACCATTTAAAATCAATTGCGGAAAACGGCGATACTGATTTTGTACTAACGGTGCATCAATGGGATGCAAGGTTTGATACGTTTGCAAACGACCGGTGAAATTCCAATTTTCACTTTTGTAATAAAGATCCGCTTCTTGCAATAATTGGTTTGTCGAATATTCATTCAAATTGGTGCCAAGATCCCGCAAATAATAATCATCGCCGGCGTAATTAAAATCGATGTGGCTGGACCAATGATCATTGAATTGTGATTCATCACGCAGCACAAATGATTTTCGTGTCGTACTTGAATTTAACAAACGTTTTAATTCGGCGTTTGTCACATTGGCCGGTTGCAATTTGTTGTTGTTGGGAAAAATAAATTGCGTATTTGATTTAGCATTTGTTTGAAAATGTGCAAAAGCATTATCACTTGGCAGGACGCTAAGATAAACACTGCCTCTGCTGGTATCGCTCAAATAACGAAAATTATCGGTGAGTTGCACGCCGCGCTTCATCAAAAATCCAGGCGTCACTGTCATGTCATAATTCGATGCCATGTTCCAGTAAAACGGCGTAAAAAACGAAGGTCCCGATGAATTGGAAGCGCCTATCATTGGCCAGAGAAAACCCGTTTTACGACGACTATCCAGCGGAAAATTAATGTAGGGTATGTATATCACCGGCACATTTTTAACGAGCAAACGCGCATTGGTTGCATAACCACGACCGGTTTTTTTATTGAGCACGATGTGACTTGCCTTCATACGCCAAGCAGGATGTAGCGGTGGACAGGTGCTGTAGCTCGCTTGCTGCAACTCATAAACTTGCGGCTCGCTCTGAGAAAATTCATAGGCTTTCCCCCACGCCGTTTCCGCCGTGACGCGTCTTGCTTTTTGGATTTCCGTGGTGGTGACCTTTGGACCGATAATGTGTTTGCCATAAATAGACGTGCGATAAAAAATTTTGAATAATGATTTTTTACCCGTCGCAAAATAATACTTTCCTTCTTTCGCAACGATGAGGGTATTTGGCTCACGCAAATGCACATCGCCAATCATGTTGACCACACTCAGTCTGCCGGTAGTTGGATTACGATAAAGAAAAGCTTTGTTGGCCGTCATTTGCTGGCCTTGACGTGAAATAGTGACTTCGCCTTCAAGATTCGATGTACCACGCTGCGACACGAGTCCTTGCTGACTGGTGACTTGTACGCTGTTATCTTTTTCTTTTTCAATCGCATAATCAAACGGCGCTTCCAAATAATATCCACCGCAAGGAGAGTCCGCATCGACCATCCAGCCCAATTGTTTCGCCAAACTCGTTCGTGCAAGAGAGGGCGTTTTAGCGAGTGAAAAAACGCTGGAAAAAGCAATGTGAGGGATAAGGGCAAGTGCCAGAATGAGGTATAATTGTTTTTTTCTTGCAGACATTGCTTCGTCTCTACGCTAATATTCTTGTCCGTTTATTCCATCCTCATCAGAGCGAGCCAGTGTAACGAAATGAGATACTGAATGGAATCCATCCTGCAACTAAATAAATCTGAGCGTGAAATAGCGCTAACCGCCTGGCTTGAGACAACCAGTAAGCTTGCTTCCGTTCGTTTGCAACCCATGACGGGCGATGCGAGTTTTCGCCGCTACTACCGCGTGCTCACCGCCACACAACCCTTCGTTGCGATGGTCGCACCCGCTGAAGAAAATCTTCAGCCGTTTATCGCCATCGCTCATGCATTACGCCATATGGGATTGCATGCACCAGAAATCATTGCTGCCGATACGACACAAGGTTTTTTACTCCTCACCGATTTTGGTGATGCCACGTTGTTGCACACATTAAAACAGCAACAGACACCCGCGCTCTACGCAAATGCACTCGCGGTATTAGCTGTCATCCAACGCACTCAACGTGTCGATGGCCATGCATTACCGCATTTTACCCGTGACATCATGTGGCAAGAATGGCTCGGGTATAAGCAATGGTTCTTAACACAATTCCTTGGATGTACCACTATCATTCACGAAAAAGCACTTGATCAAATTTTTGAGAGCATCATGCAATCTGCATTAGATCAGCCACAAGTATTTATGCATCGCGATTATCACGCTGCCAATTTAATGGTATTGCCTAACAAAGCCTTAGCGGTACTTGATTTTCAAGATGCCTTCATCGGTCCTATCACCTATGACTTGGTGTCATTGTTACGCGATGCCTACATTGCTTGGCCAGATGAGTGGGTAACAACAGCCGTGCACGGCTACTGGCAACAATTGTGCGAGCAAGGTTACACCATCGATGCCAGCGATTTTATGCGTTGGTTTGATTGGATGGGCTTAGAACGTCATCTAAAAATATTATTCACCTTCGCGCGCAAACATTGTCGCGATCAGCAATCACATTATTTGCAATTTATGCCACGTCTCTTAAATTATTTATGCGCGGTGAGCGGCCGTTATCCTGAGTGCGCAGAACTGCATGCGCATTTACAAGAAATTGTTGCTCCCGCACTCACTCACACATTGAGGCGCCTATGCGTGGCATGATATTAGCAGCAGGTCGTGGTGAGCGCATGGGTGCGCTCACGCAACAGACACCAAAACCCTTGCTGAAAGTTGCATCGCAGTATCTCATTCAGTATGCTATCGCGAGTTTGCGCACGGCGGGTATACATGAAATTGTCATCAATATTTCTTATGAAGCCCAGCAAATCAAAACAGCCTTAGGTGATGGTAGCCGTTTCGGTGTCAACTTAGTTTATTCCGAAGAAAGTGAGCGCTTAGAAACTGGCGGTGGCATTGTGCAAGCATTACCACTGCTCGGTGAACAACCTTTCGTGGTCATGAGTAGTGACATCATCACCGATTATCCGCTAAAAAATTTACCGCAACACTTATCCGGTTTAGCGCACTTAGTGATGGTCACCAATCCCGCCTATCATCTTCACGGTGATTTTGGTTTGCAACGCGAGTGGCTTACTCACGCTGCTAAACCCACGCTCACTTACGCCAACTTCGGCGTATTTCATCCAGATTTATTTGCTGGCTGTAACATCGAACCCTTTCGCTTAGCAAACTTACTTCATCCTGCCATCGCTGCTCGTCAAATCACCGGCGAACACTATCAGGGTAAGTGGCTAAACATCGGCACCGCTCAAGATTTAGCAGCGGCTGATGATGATCCCCTCTCCCGCAAAGCGGGAGAGGGGATCATCATCTAATAATGTTCCAAATCGTCACAACTCAATGCGTTTTTCCCTCTCAACCACAAGGAAACCTACCCTCATGGCACTTGCTATTGTTTATAGTCGCGCCTCATCCGGCATTACCTCACCCTTAGTCACTGTTGAAGTCCATTTGTCTAACGGCATGGCGGGCTTCAATATTGTTGGGCTACCCGAAGCTGCTGTGAAAGAAAGTCGTGATCGCGTGCGCAGTGCATTGGTCAATACACAATTTGAATTTCCCATTCGACACATCACTGTCAATTTAGCGCCTGCGGATTTGCCCAAAGAAGGAGGGCGCTTTGACTTACCCATTGCGCTTGGCATATTAGCCGCTTCCGGACAAATTCCAGTTGATGTTTTGGCAGCGTATGAGTTCACGGGGGAACTTGCACTTTCTGGTGAATTACGCCCCGTGCGTGGTGTCTTGCCAGTGGCGTTGGGCGCTTATCAAGCGGGTCGCTGCTTAATTGTTCCGGTGCAAAATGCCAATGAAGCTGCTTTAGTTCGTGAGGCCGCCGTGTTAGCTGCACCACATTTACTCGATGTCTGCGCTCATCTCAAAGGTGAGCAATTACTGTCTCCTTGTGTGCCGACGCCGACTGTCATTCAGCCTTATCAAGCGGATCTTGCCGATGTCAAAGGTCAACCGCTCGCCAAACGTGCGCTAGAAATTGCTGCCGCTGGTCGTCACAGTTTGCTTTTTGTCGGTCCGCCCGGAACGGGGAAAACCATGCTCGCCTCTCGTTTACCGAGTATTTTGCCGACGATAAGTGAAGAAGAGGCATTGCAAGTTGCAACCATTGCGTCCTTGAGCAGCAGTGGTTTTAATCCAGAACATTGGCAGCGTATTCCTTTTCGCTCACCGCATCACAGTAGTTCGAGTGTGGCGTTGGTCGGCGGCGGTCGCCCGCCACGTCCCGGTGAAATTTCATTAGCGCATCATGGCGTGTTATTTCTTGATGAGTTGCCGGAATTTAATCGTCATGTATTGGAATGTTTACGCGAACCGCTGGAATCAGGATCCGTCACCATTTCACGTGCCGCTTTTCAGACTATTTTTCCCGCACAATTTCAATTCATCGCTGCGATGAATCCTTGTCCTTGTGGTTATGCCGGTAGTAGCAGTGATCACTGTCAATGCTCTGCTCAACAAATCAAACATTATCTTGGAAAAATTTCAGGCCCTCTGCTCGATCGCATCGACATGCATGTCGAAGTGGCTCGTTTACCGCCTGCCCTTTTATTGCAACTTGAAAAAAATACCATCGAAAAAAGTGAAACCGTACGTGAGCGTGTGTTAATCGCTCGTAAGCATCAGTGGCAACGCCAACAAAAATGTAATACGGCGCTCACTGTTCCTGAACTGGATCAGTTAAGCAACATACAACCCGAGGCACAACAATTACTAAACCACATGATGCTCAAGTTCAATGCCTCCGCCCGCGTTTATCATCGCCTCATGAAAGTCGCCAGAACCATTGCCGATATGACCGGTAGTCGTGAGATCAATGCACAGCACCTCGGCGAGGCATTACAATATCGCTGTCTAGATCGCATTAGAATTGCTTCTTAATCAATCATATGTTCTTATTATGAACAATTCCCTATTACAATTTTTTTTTACCCTCTATACTCAGATTATATGGCTGGTATCATTTCAACTTAGGAAGATGATAGATAGAGAACAACACAGAAATGAGGAGCAATTTATGACATTAACATTTTATCCACACTCAGAAGACACTCAAAAAGGTTCGCTGCAGGAACGCGTGGAAATATTGATGGAAGCAGCCGAACGATACAGAACCACCGTGGTCGATGGTAGCGCGAGTTCAACGGGTGCAGAAAGCGGCGTGGTAAGAAGAACTGTGCCGCGCGATTTAACCATAACTTACAATTGGGATGAAATTGCACGTTTACTCCGCCAAATTCGCGAGCTCCCCGAAACCAACAAAGGTGACAAAACAAAAAAGGGTGATCTACTCGCCAAATTAGCTGAAGTCTATGAAGTGCTCCGCGCAGCTAAAATGCCAAAACTAGAAGCGGTGAGACTTGCGCTCGTCGGCGAAGCCAACCAACTACGCGGCACTAATTCACAACAAGTGGCTTAATGCAGCGATTTATGATGAATCAATACACTCAAACACCTGGGTTCAATTTTAAAGTTAAACAAGCCCAAGAAGGCTCACCCAGTGTAAAAAAAAACTTAAGTGCGACTGCAAGAGCAAGTGCCCCCAACAGAAGTGAGAAAACCTAAGCCGCAAATTGTTCCATGGCTTTGCGCAGTTTTTGCATGGCATTTTTTTCCAACTGACGAACGCGTTCTGCGGATATGGTGTATTTATCGGCTAAATCTTGCAACGTGAGCTTGCCCTCATCTAACCAGCGAGTGCGAATTATATCTTGGCTACGTTCATCGAGTTTCGCCAATGCTTGATGGAGCATATCGCCAGACTGTGTTGACCAATCGGCGTTTTCTAATTGTTGTGCAGGATTATAGCGCGTGTCTTCTAAAAAAGCGGCGGGCGTAAAACTGGTTTCATCGTCGTCTTGATAACCATCGAATGAAGCATCTGACGTTGAAAGACGCATTTCCATTTCTCGCACCGTTTCTGGTTTGACGCCTAAATCGTTGGCCACGTCCTTCACTTCTTGCGCGGTCATCCAACCCAAACGTTTTTTTAAACTACGTAAGTTGAAGAAAAGTTTGCGTTGCGCTTTGGTGGTCGCAACTTTCACAATGCGCCAATTACGCAAAATGTATTCGTGTATTTCTGCTTTAATCCAGTGCATCGCAAAGGTCACCAAGCGCACACCCATATCCGGGTTAAAACGCTTAACGGCTTTCATGAGACCAATGTTACCTTCTTGCACCAAATCAGCGAGCGGCAATCCATAACCGCTGTATCCTTTGGCAACGCGCGCCACGTAACGTAAATGAGCCAAGATTAAACGCTTAGCGGCGGCCAAATCATTATTTTTTTGCAGCTCGACTGCGAGCGCATGTTCTTCTTCTTGCGTCAGCATAGGCAGTTGATTCACGTAATGCAGATAAGCTTCTATGCTGCTAATAGGAAGACCAATGTCCATGGTACTTAAATTGAGTGTTTGTAATTTTTTGTTCATAGGACCTGTTGTCATGATTTTATTTGAGAGGAAATAGCGGCGCTATTCTACTAAAATTAAGTGGTATTTTACAAGTATAACAGCGGTTAATCCTATTCTGCGAATAATGCATCAACAAACGCATCCGCCTCAAAGGGGCGTAAATCGTTGATCCCTTCACCTACCCCAATGAAACAAATGGGAATATGCATTTGATTAGCAAGGGCAAAAATAATGCCGCCTTTGGCCGTGCCATCTAACTTTGTTAAGACGATGCCGGTGATACCTATCGCTTCATGGAATTGCTTCACTTGATTCAGCGCATTTTGCCCGAGAGATGCATCCAAGACGATGAGCGTTTCATGGGGGGCTGTGGCGTCGATTTTAGTTAAGACACGTTTCACCTTTTGCAATTCTGCCATGAGATGCGTTTGGGTATGCAAGCGACCTGCTGTATCGGCGAGCAGCACTTCCGTACCACGCGCTTTCGCAGCTTCCATCGCATCGTAAATCACCGCGGCCGTATCGGCGCCGGGTTGTTGTGCGATGACGGGAATGTGATTACGCTCGCCCCACACTTCTAATTGCGCAATGGCCGCGGCACGAAAGGTATCACCCGCCGCTAACATCACTGTTTTATCTTGCTGCAATAAGTGATGGGCTATTTTGCCAATGGTTGTGGTTTTGCCAGAGCCATTGATGCCAACAACCAAGATCACGTACGGTTTAATTTGCAGCGGCAACGTCAATGGTTTTTCGACGGCACGCAATATTTGTTTCATTTCATCTTGCAAACAACGAAAAGCCGCGGCAGCATCATGCAATTCATTGCGCGCTAATTTTTCGGTCAAGGTCTGTATCAGTTGTTGTGTGGTTTCGACACCCACATCGGCCGTGATTAAATGCATTTCGATGGCATCGAGCAAGTTCTGGTCCAAGGTTTTTTTGCCCAGAAAAAGATTCGCGAAGCCACTGCTAAAATGCGCACGTGTTTTCGTGAGTCCTTGCTTGAGACGCGCAAAAAAACCTAAAGTAGTATCTTCGCTCTCATCATCGACGGAACTTGTTTTTTTGCGTTTGATAAAATCGAACATGTTTTGCCTTTGCGAAATGCGGTTACACTAGGTGGCTGATAGTAGCATAATTTTGGAGTCATCATGAAACCCGGTTTTGTTCGTATCATTGCTGGAAAATGGCGAGGACGGCGCTTGCAAATTCCTGCGGTAAAAAACTTGCGACCAACGCCAGATAGCGTGCGGGAAACTTTATTTAATTGGCTGCAACCTTACCTACCCGGAGCGCGCTGCTTGGATTTATTTGCAGGCAGTGGTGCGTTTGGTTTTGAAGCCTTATCACGAGGAGCCGCTTTTGTTGAAATGGTGGATCAATCCGCTGAGGTCGTCGCCATTTTGCAAGCAGCATTAGCCAACTTTGACGATGATCATGCACACATTTATCAGGCCATCGTGCCACAACAATTGCAACGTGCCGACACGCCTTTCGACATTGCTTTTCTCGATCCGCCTTATCAAGGCAATTTATTACTGCCAACTTGCGCCTATCTCGAAGCCCAAGGATATTTAGCGACCGATGCCTACATCTATCTGGAAGCAGCGCAAGCAATCAAGGATAATGAGGTACCCGCTACTTGGCGTATTATCAAGTCAAAACAAGCAGGACAGGTTTTTTATCATTTGGCTAAACGGAATATGAGTTGAAGCAATGACAGTCGCACCGACAAAACCACGTTTATTAACTGGCGATACCGCCACAGGACGCTTACACCTTGGGCATTATGTTGGCTCGCTCGAAAATCGTCTCAAGATGCAAGATCACTACGAGTGTTATTTTATTATTGCAAATCTCCAAGCGCTGACCACGCGTCTCGATCAGCCGGCACTCGTCCACCAACATGTCATGGAAGTCATGCTGGATTACCTTGCCATTGGCATTGATCCGCAAAAGAGCACGATCTTTATCCAATCCGAAGTACCTGCACTAGCCGAACTCACGCTTTTGTTGAGTATGCTGGTGCCTTATCCGCGTTTGATGCGCAACCCAACAATTAAAGATGAGATACGCGATAAAGGATTAGGCGATCAATACTCTTGCGGCTTTTTGTTTTATCCGATTAGTCAGGCAGCCGATATTTTAGCATTTAGACCCACTGTGGTGCCTGTTGGTGAAGATCAAATCCCTCACCTTGAATTGACGCGTGAGATTGCACGGCGATTCAACCAATTGTTTTGCGGCGTCGATGTGCAGACCAAAGATAACGATCACGTGGCGCAAGGTGGCTTATTTCCCATCGTCGAAGCGAAATTGGGTCGCACAAATCGTCTCATCGGCATCGGCGCGCCGGATGCGGATGGTCATTTATTAAAGATGTCAAAATCGCTAAATAATGCTATTTTTTTAAGTGATGATGACACAAGCATACAAAAGAAAGTGATGGCCATGTACACCGACCCGACACGATTAAAAGCAACTGACAAAGGACATATAGACAATAATCCGCTATGGCTATTTCACGATACCTTTAATCCTGATAAAGCGTGGGTAGAAGCCGCCAAGGTGCGTTATCAAGAAGGAGCGATAGGCGATGTGGAATGCAAACGAAAGTTGATAGACGTCTTAATCGAACTGATCAAACCCATGCGCGAGCGTCGGCTGCAGTTTGAAAATGACATTCCTCACGTGCAATCGTTATTGCATGAGGGAACAATAAGAGCAACGACGGTCGCCAATGCAACACTTGCCTTGGTGAAACAATACATGGAGCAGAGGTATTTTTAATGGAAGAAAACAATCAGCAAAGTGAATGTGAGCAAAATCGTATACGTCGTCTGACCATACTCGAATTACTGACTGTTTTAGCCGCCTTAGGTATCTTACTCACTTGGGTGATGCGACGGTTTTTTTTGTCTTGAGTGCAACTCTTAAATTCAGCTAAGATAGCCATTTTATGGATACGTCTCTGGTCTCCTTAAATGGCATTTATCATGGGTTACTTTTTTGAAAAGGAAAAATCTACTATGCGTAAAAATCTTCTTGCAGCCGCTGCTGCTTCTCTCTGTGTCATCGGTCTCTCTGCTTGTTCCAAAGGTGAAGAAAATAAACCAACCAACACGAATGCACCGACAACTGCGATGTCAACGGAACAGCAAAGCGCACCCGCTGATCCAAACCAAGCAGCACCAGCAACCATCGCACCAGTCGATAATCAAACAGCCAGTGGACAATCCGCTGATAATTCAGCTGCTAATGCCAATCCTGCTGCAGCACAACCCGCTGCCAACCAAGTGGCTGACAACACCTCACCGCAAGCACCAAGCGATGCCAATCAAGCCATGCCAAGTGCTACCGATCAAACGACGCAGCCCACGCCATCCAACATGCCATCCTCCACAGATACAAATGGCAACAGCATGCCTTCATCCCCTGACAACAGCATGCCAAACAACAACGCTGCGCCAGCCGATAACAGCATGCCAAGCACCCCCGCTCCAACCGATAACAGCGCACCTGCTACCACACCAAGTAACTAGCATCTAAGCCCTCCCCAGGAAAGCGCATTGCTTTTCTGGGGCTGTGGATGAGTCACCATCACGCCATCATTCCCACGCTTCTGGTTGTGCCATTCATGTGGAAAAAACGAGAGTATTTACTGAACTGTGTCGTTGTGCGTAGAGAAGGGCAGCAATTGTCATGCCAGCGAAGGCTGGCATCCAGTCTTTTTAGTGAATCCCTGGATGCCAGCCTTCGCTGGCATGACAATTGCTGGCACAACGACACAGTTCAGTAAATACTCTCGAAAAAACGGCCTTATACCTTCACAAAAATGACAGGAAAAAGCATGGCACGACAACCTGTGTCATCTTCATTTTTTGTGCTAATCTTATGCGATTGTAAAAATGGGATCGGAAGATAGTTCGCTATGAAATTTACTCAATTCATTTTATCGCTGTTAGCCACCGTCTGTTGCTGTGCTCTGCTCACATCCGCTTCATTTTCTGAACCAGGCACACCACCCATCATCGCAAAACCTGATGGTGTCATGGCCGTCCCGCCACCGACGTTTGCACAACCAAAATCAACGAAACGTTTATGGAATTTGCAAGATGCTGACATCTTAAGTGTGATTAACGAAGTATCACAGGAAACCGGCAAGAATTTTATCGTCGATCCACGGGTGAGTGGCAAGATTACATTGATATCGAGTAAGCCAATACGCAGCAATGAAGTTTATCAAGTTTTTCTTTCCGTATTGAGCATGCTCGGTTATTCCGCCATACCAAGTGGCAGTGTCGTGAAGATTGTGCCTAATCTCGAAAGCGGCGAACAAGCAACTGCGGTGACTGCAAATGGTTATGGCGCTAAAGGCGATGACGTCGTGGTGCGGGTGTTTCCGCTGGAAAATGTTTCAGCGACACAACTCATTCCGGTATTACGTCCGTTGTTACCACAGTGGAGCAACTTGTCGGCTTACACACCCGGCAACGTGTTAATTTTGCTCGGCCGTGCCAGCAATCTCGAGCGAATCTACACCATTATTCAAGATGTCGATAAAGCATCAACGAGTGGCATACAAATCATTCCGCTGCGTCATGCCTCAGCGATACAAGTGGCAGCCGTACTGAATAATTTGCAAGCCGCTGCACGTGCGACAGGCGAAGCATCTTTCCTGTCGATTGCGGTCGATGAACGTAGCAACAGCTTGCTGTTGAGCGGCCCCAAAGCCATGCGTTTGCGCATGCGCGTTTTGATTGCGCAACTCGATGAGCCCTCAGCCTCGCCTGCTGGCAATACCGAAGTGGTTTATTTGCGTTATCTCGAAGCAAAAATCTTTGCGCCCTTGCTCAGTAAAATCGCGCAAAATATTGTGGGCAAAGACAGTGGGGTGCGTTTTGATTTGAGTACTTCCGTCACCACTGGCAATGGACCAAATCCGTCGGCAAATGCCACGACCAAAGAATCCACAACCAATTTTTCCACCTTCATCCAAGCAGAACCAAGCTCAAATTCCATCATTATCACTGCACCACCTGCCTTGATGGTTGCGCTTAAAAATGTGGTGACCAAACTGGATGTTCGTCCTGCGCAAGTCTTGGTGGAAGCCATCATTGCAGAAGTAGATGAAAATGATTTAACCAGTCTTGGCATACAATGGGGCAGCAGGATACCGAGTGGTACGCAACCTATCAATGTGACACCGACTTCTTTCCCCAATTTAGGCGCAGGCATTGTTGGCATCATGCCTAACGTGCAAATTGAAGCCGTCTTGAGTGTGTTACAAAATCAAGTTGGCGTGAATATTCTTTCCACACCACAAATTGTCGTCTTAGATAATCAAAAAGCCACGATAGAAATCGGACAAAGTGTGCCAACGCAAACGGGTTCTTATGCAACCAGCAATGGCGGTGTCAGCACTGCAACACCGTTTACCACCAACGATTATAAAGCGGTCACCTTAAGACTCGATGTGACGCCACAAATTAATCTTGGTACTTCGGTACGATTAAAACTGAATTTAAAAAATGATACGCTGCAAAATCCACAAAATCCGGGATTAACACCCATTATTAACACCAGCAAAATTCAAAATTCGGTGCTGGTGAATAGTGATGATGTGTTGGTGCTTGGTGGTTTGATCAGCAATACCGATAATGAAAATATCAATAAAGTGCCTATTTTAAGCAGTATTCCTATCATCGGAAATTTATTCATCCAAAAAACCACCAATCAGTCGAAAAAAAATCTGATGGTTTTTATCAAGCCCATCATCATGCATGGTGGTGAAGATGCCATGACGCTCAGCCAATCGCGATATCGCGAAGTGAGAAGCATACAAGGAAATTACGTTGACGATCTCGCGAGCATTGGTAGCGAACCTGTTAAAACAACATTACCACCTTGGGACAACCAAAAAGATTTGCCAACGCCATTTGGGACGAATGAACGATGAATCCTGTGCGTTTTGCTTTTGCCAAACGTTATGGTGTCCTCGTCATTCATTCCGATAATCAGATGGCAAAAGTGCTCTATCATCAAAAACCACCACTCTTTGTCCTCACTGAAATTCGCAGGCATTTGCAATTGCCGCTTGAATTGCAACAAGTAACGCAAGAAGAATTTAATCAACAATTGGTGAAAACGTATGAGACGAACACATCAACTGCCATGCAAATGGCCGAAGATTTGGGCGATACGATGACGCTGTCCGATTTAATGCACGATTTACCCAAAGCCGAAGATTTGTTGGAAAAGCAAGATGATGCGCCCATCATTCGTTTATTGAATGCATTATTGAGTGAAGCGATTAAAGAAGAAGCATCCGATGTGCACATCGAAATTTTTGAAGATCATCTGAGCATACGCATGCGTGTCGATGGCATTTTGCATGAAGTATTGCAGCCACCGCGCATCTTAGCGCCGTTAATTACCTCGCGCATTAAAGTGATGGCACGCTTAGACATTGCGGAAAAACGTTTGCCACAAGATGGTCGCATCACATTGCGCATTGGTGGTCGCGCGGTTGATGTGCGTGTATCCACGATGCCAACCAATCACGGTGAGCGTGTGGTGTTGCGTTTACTCGACAAACAAAGCGCGCGTCTAGATTTAGCAGAACTCGGTATGGAAGCAAAACCACTCGCATTGTTGATCAACTTAATCACGCGCCCGCACGGCATTATTTTAGTCACAGGACCAACGGGTTCTGGTAAAACCACCACACTGTATGCTGCACTCACTGTGTTAAATGACAAAAAAAGAAATATTTTAACGGTAGAAGATCCCATCGAATATGATTTGACTGGCATTGGTCAAACGCAAGTGAATGCAAAAATTAACATGACGTTCGCCAAAGGATTGCGCGCCATTTTGCGTCAAGATCCAGATGTTGTGATGGTCGGTGAAATTCGTGATCTTGAAACGGCACAAATTGCCATACAAGCAAGCTTAACCGGGCATTTGGTCTTATCCACTTTGCATACAAATAGTGCCATTGGTGCCATTACCCGATTAGATGACATGGGTGTCGAAGCTTTTTTACTTGCGTCCAGTTTAACCGGCGTTTTAGCGCAACGATTAATGCGTTTGTTGTGTCGTCATTGCAAAAATCCCATGGTGGCAACACCGAGCGAATGCGAATTATTAGGTGTGTCACCCGCTGCCTCTCCCATCATCTATCATCCCGTCGGCTGTGTGCATTGCCGTCAATCCGGTTATGCCGGACGCAGTGGTGTTTACGAACTGATTGCCATCGATGACACCCTGCGCAGCATGATACATGATCGCGCTTCCGAACAAATGATGCGTAAACATGCACGTCCGCTGTTTCCGAGTTTACGTCAAGATGGTTATCGTCGCGTGTTATTGGGCGATACGTCGTTAGAAGAAATTTTGCGTGTCACGAGCGAGGATTAACCTTCCATGCCGGCTTATCATTACGTTGCCATAACGAGCAATGGCAAAGAAAAAAAAGGCGTGATTGATGCCGAAAATGAAAAACAAGCACGCCAATTATTGCGCGATAAAGAACTGGTGCCGCTACGCATACAAGCAGCACATACAAAACATAAAATGCTTGCGGGAAATAAGCTCAGTTTATTTCAACGCCAACATGGTTTAACCAGCAAAGAATTAGCCTTGATGACAAGACAATTTGCGACGTTACTCTCAGCAGGTTTACCCATTGAAGAAGCCTTGCTTGCAGTCGGTGAACAAAACGAAAAAGCGCAGATCAAAGGCCTCATCCTTTCCGTCAGAAGCAAAGTCATGGAAGGTCATTCGCTCGCTGCTGCCTTGCGTGAATATCCGCATGCTTTTTCCAAATTATATTGCGCAACGATTGCCGCTGGCGAAAAATCAGGTCATTTAGATAAAGTTTTACTGCGTCTTGCCGATTACACCGAGCAACAATGGCAGGTACAACAAAAATTAAAAACCGCACTGATATATCCGACGATGATAGTCTTGGTTGCGATTGGCATTGTGGGTTTTTTGTTGGAATATGTTGTACCGAAAATGGTTGCGATTTATGGTCATCTTAATCAAGCGCTACCAACACTCACCAACGTATTAATCGCCGTCAGTTTTTTTGTCAAAGCGTATGGCCTTTATCTTTTAATCTTCAGCATCATTGCTATTTTTTGTTGGCGTCGCGCTTTAAAAAAAAATGTGCACTTGCGCGAAAAAGCGCACCGACTCTTGTTGCGGCTGCCGCTCATCGGTTATGCAATAAAAACGGCGGATACTGCGCGCTTTTCCCGCACATTATCTATTCTGTCAGCATCCGGTGTGCCCGTACTTGATGCCATGACCATCGCCGGCGAACTCATCACCAATTTACCCATTAAAAAAGCGGTAAAAGTTGCGGTGCACCGCGTTCGCGAAGGCACGAGTATTAATGTGGCGCTGAAACAGACCACTTATTTTTCGCCGATGAGCATACACATGATGGCGAGTGGCGAAGCAAGTGGCCAATTGGAAGCGATGTTAGAACGTGTGGCGTTAAACCAAGAAGAAGAAATCAGCCGACTCATCGATGTCTCACTCGCACTCTTTGAGCCTGCGATTATTCTCATCATGGGCGCCATTGTGTTATTTATCGTGCTCGCGGTGCTCTTGCCTATTTTTGAACTGAATCAGTTTGCTGGATAAGTTGGTTGTATCACTCAATAATATCAATATCCATACCACCAAACACTTGCTCGACAGTTTCTTCAGCGGCATCCGCAAGCGTATAACCGGTTTCGCCAAACCAACGACGAATTGCGACCAGTTCACGACCGCGAAGAAAAATATAAAAGCCTAAAAAAATAATATCGGAATCTTGCGAGCTTGCATGTTCAAAAGAATAACGCTCGGCAAACGGTAATGCTTTTTCTGCCTCGGTTCGGGTGTATTCGGAAAGAATCGTGAAGGCTTCTTCTGCTGTTGCTGCATGCTCAACTCGCTCTTGCACTTTTTCATAATCGGCAATGCGTCTTTGGACGATGAGACCCAATTCATTTTCATTAAAAAGTTCTGCAAAACCATGTGGCAAACGTTCATCCAAAGCAAATACTTTGTTGATGAAATCGGCCCTCGTCACTTTTGCAATCGTCGCCTCAATGCAACGGTGAAAGAAAGGAACGGCTAAACACGCGCGTTTGAAAGAAGGCAGATTCAGAAATAATTTGTCATCGCGCAGCGTTAATGTGCCAAGACGCAGCGGACGTTCACTGTGTTTTTTGTAAGAATCGAGTGATTCAAAATGCAAGTCATCACATTCATCGCGCCAATACCAATTCCATGACGTGGCATTCGTTCCTTGTTCACAACATTTTAAATTAGCTAACACCTGCGTTAATGCAGCTTGATTATGCAACTCGTAGGTGAGTCGAATGGGTTGATAGGCTTCTCCCGTTTCGACAGTCAGAAAGGGTTTTTGTAACCGCTCAAACATGGGCATAAAAAACTCCTGTGAATTTATTTATTCTGCTTAGGGGTCGTCTGTTTTTCAGAACGGGGTGCTTCTTTTTGCTGCGCCCGACTTTTTTGTGCATGATCTTTTTGGCCAAATAAATTTGTTCTTGTTTGCATGAGCTGATGCTTTAACGTTAGGTTTTGGGCATACAATCCTTCAAGTGTTGCGCCCAATGCTTTCAATTCTTTTTTGTTGCTAGCAACAGCCGATTCAAGTGGACTCGTGATGAGCAACGTCAAGTCTTTGAGTTTAGCATTCACTTTCGAAATCTGCACATTGCGCGCCTGCAATTCAGCAAGCGATCGATCGAGTGATTGCGCATGTGCATCGATAGGGACATCGTCTCGCACTAAAACAGCTTGTGCACGCAGCCTTTTTATTTTTTTATTTTTTTCGGCTATTTTTTGCTGCAGTTTATCGAAACCTTCCGCCATCGTTCCTAATAAACTAATATCCGCCTCAGAAAGCGCACTCTCCGATAACATGACTTCTTTGAGTATTTCTTTTTGGACGCGCTTTTCTTGATGTTGATCTGCATTAACACTGCGATAGGTCGCATTTAATGCTTCATCTAGATATTTTTTTGCTTCTTCGAGTATTTCTTTTTCCAAGGTGTTGATATTTAACACCTCGAGTAACAGGATTTCGTTGAATTCACTTTTCGTTTTTGCCATACATCATTCCCCAAGGCGTTTTGAGCTTTTTCCCAATGCTATTTAATTATATAAGATATGTAACGAATAAGCTAAAATTGTTTACGTTTTAAACAATTCTTGGTACATTCTTTCCCGTGTTAAACAACAAATACCGGGTGGAATAGTAATATGAAAAAGCAGATTCAATCAATCAATTATCGTGCATGCGCTGGTTTTACCTTAATCGAAGTCATGGTTGTGGTGGTCATTTTAGGTATTTTGGCAGCGATTATCGTCCCAAAAATCATGAGCCGTCCAGAGCAGGCAAGAATCGTCAAGGTGAAACAAGACATCCTTGCTATCCAAAGCGCTCTTGATCTTTACAAGCTGGATAATGGAACGTATCCCACTACCGATCAAGGCTTGCAAGCCCTCGTTTCGAAACCAACCACAGAACCTGTGCCGCGCAACTGGAAATCAGATGGTTATTTGCAAGAATTACCTTTTGATCCGTGGGGACAACCTTATCAATATCTCAACGATAATGAGAAATTGAAAATTTTTAGTTATGGACCTAAAGGTAAAGAAGGAAATAGTGAGATCAGTAACACCAATAATGGTGAGTCTGGGTCGACGACATGACGTTTGTCATGGTGCGCAGTGACGACAGTGTGCGCCATGACAACGGCTACACGCTCATTGAAATTCTCATTGTGCTCTTCATCATCAGCATTGTGACGAGCGTTGCTTTGATCAGCATGGGTCGCAATGAGAATAGACAAATTGAAACGGTGGCGACTGAAGTGCACCAAATCATTACGCTTGCTGAAGAAGAAGCGCTGTTAAAACATTGGGTCATCGGTTTAGTCGTGAAGCCGCACGCGTTGCAATTTTTTCATCTTGCAGCGAAAGCGGGTGAAAATAAAAAGTGGTTGCCGCTTAATGATAAATTACTCACACCACGTTATTTTCCCGCAAGCATCGTCATCCGCATCGCCGGCCGTGAGCGCAGCAAAGATGAGTCAAGTGATGAAAAACCGCAAGTGGTGATATCCACAAACGGCGATCTCACGCCTTTTATAATTTATGTCGGCAAAGACGGCGAAAAACCGCGCTATGTCATTCGAGGCGAGGCGAATGGGAAAATTACCACTGAATCGTTATCGTAAAAAAAATTCAGGGCTAACACTCATTGAAGTGTTAATCGCGCTTGCCATCATTGCCATTGCGATGACCGCCATCATCAAAGCAAGCTCGCAAAGCATACGTGCTACCGCTTATTTGCAAGATAAAACCATGGGTTTATGGGTAGGCATGCGCGTTCTCAATGAAGCACGTCTTGGTGTCCTCAAATTGCCTGATGCGCCCGATAAATTAAAAGAAAAAACCACGTTACTGAATCGCGATTGGTATTGGCAAGCTTACCAAACGCGATCACCCAATCCACATATTTACCAACTTGATGTCGCAGTCTTTACCAATGACAGTGATGAAGCAGCCGCCATCATTCAGTTAACGAGTTATGCTTATCATGCAAACTAAACGTGGCTTTACCTTACTCGAAGTGCTGATTGCACTCTTCATATTCACGATTGTTTCGTTGCTACTGGTGACGGCGTTACGCGCAGTCATGGATGCAGCGCTTGGTGCTGAGCGAAAAGCAGTGGTGTTGCGTGAGATGCAAATCGCTTTGCTAATTTTTTCGCAAGATGTTGAGCAAACAGTGAATCGATCGGTGCTCTCATCAAGTGGTGCAGAAATGCCTGCATTTATTGGCTCTGCAACAAGTTTTACTTTTACCCACACGGGTTATGCCAATCCTGATGCAAGCTTACGTTACAGCAATTTTTTGCGCACGCGCTACGATGTTCATGATGGCGCTTTGTGGCGCACCACGTGGACTGCACTCGATCAAGCACCAAAGACAACATTCAGTCAACGTGCGTTGTTAAATGGCGTCACCGGCGTGCATTTTCAGTATCTGACGCGAGACGGAAATTTTCGTGATACGTGGCCAATACCCGAAAAAGATAAAGAACCACTGCCGCGCGCAGTGCGTGTGTTACTGATGATGGGTGGGCAAGGAAATCTCCAGCAACTTTATATCATCCCCGTGCAAACTAACGAAGAGAAGGCGCCCCATGTACCACCGAAGTCTTAAAAAACAGCGTGGTATTGTCATCGTGGTGGCGCTTTTTATTGTCGCCCTCGTTGCGACCATGGCTTATGTGATGATGGCAAGATTAGCGCGTGACACAGAGCGTACACGATTATTAGTGCAAAATACCCAAGCACAATTTTACGCGCAAGGTTCCCTTGCTTGGGCAATTGATCAACTACGTAATGATTGGGACCGGCAACAACCCAATATGCCTGTTGATGCCATTCCCTTGCAATCACCGGTCAATCAGGAAAATGGTTATCAAATCACCAGTAACATTGACGATATGCAAGCGCGATTTAATCTGAATAATCTCATTGAGCCTGCCTGGCAATCGCCTTTTGTCAGCTTGCTGCATGTGGTCATGCCGACGTTAAATGTGCAAACAGCAAAACAAATCGCGACAGCAATTACTGCATGGATAACACCAGGCAACAAAGCGAGTGTTGATGATTATTATCTTAATTTGTCATCGCCCTATCGACCGGCGCATCAATTGATGCAAAGTGCGAGTGAATTAAAATTGCTGCAAGGCATGACACCTGCCATTTATGAAGCACTAAAACCGTATGTGGTTGCTTTGCCAAAAACAACACCGATCAATGTGCAAACCGCAGAGGCACCCCTACTACTAGCACTGAGTCCTGCGTTAACAGTCGATGCTGCCAAAGCAATTATCGCAGCGCGCAAACAAAAACCCATCGTCTCAACGCAAGCCTTTACAGCACTCAGCATGATGCAAAATCACGCTGTTACACCAGATTTCATCACCACCGTGAGTCAGTTTTTTTTAGTGCAAACGGATGTGAAGATAGATGAGCAGCACTTAGTGATTTATACTCTGCTCGATCGCAGTCAAAAAGATGGCAAAGCCCAAATGAATATTTTATGGCAGAGTAAAGGCGTATGGTGATGCAAGAACAACTCGTTATTTATCTACATGCAGCCGCTAATGAAGTGAGCTGGGCTGTCGTGACAGCTGATGGACAAGTGCGCCAAAGTGCTTATCGCGATGCAGCGGATGGCTTAGCTGCGATTGCTGAAGAAAAACAAATTGTGGTGTTAGTGCCAGCACAAGATGTGTCATTGCTAAAAGTGAAATTACCGAAGTTGAGTGAAGCACGCTTAATGGCAGCGATTCCCTTTGCGTTAGAAGAAAAATTAGTGGCCGATGTCGACACCTTGCATTTTGTACCAAGCAGCAATCGACGTGATGATGAATTAGCGGTTGCGATAGTCACGCATGAAAAAATGCAAGCTTGGTTGCAACAATTACAAAACTGGCATATTGAAGCCAATGTGATGTTGCCGGCATCACTCGCACTTCCCATGACCGAGCACAGCTTTACTATTTTTCTCGATGATATCGCCATCGTGCGCAGCGATTACGATGAGGGTTTTGCTTGTGAGCGCACAAATCTTGCTGAAACCATGGCGATAGCACTTGCCACCACACTGCCAGAGCTAAAGCGCATTCAGCTGTATAATGCCACGGGACAATCGGCTCTCGAGGACTTAGCAAACGTCAATCAAAGCATCGTCGTTAACGAATACATGATTACGCAAAATCGCTTCATTGCAGCACTCGCCGAACAAACACTGACGACACCCATACTCAATTTATTGTCAGGACCTTACGTCAACAAAAAAACAAATTTTTCTGCCACAAAAATCTGGTGGCAGTATGCAGCCTATCTTGGCGCTGGTTGGATAGCATTGTTATTTTTGTCGCCGATTATTTCTTTTTTTATGCTGAATCACCGCTTAAATAATTTGAATGAAGCGATTGGGCAAATTTATAAAGTGCACTTTCCAAATGCAAGCACGTTGGTCGCGCCGAAATTACGTATGGATGAAAAATTACAAAAATTAACGGGTCAAATCGGCGAAAATCGTGTGTTAGTGTTATTGGGTTATGTGGGTAAAAGTTTAAAATTATCACCCAATGTCGACATAAAACGCATGGATTTTCGCAATAATCAGTTGACGCTTGATGTGAGTGCCGCATCATCCGATGCGATCACGAGTTTTTCCGATTATTTAACGGCAGCCGGTATAACTGTCAAACAACAAAACGCGAATTTTGTTGGCACGCGTATGAATGCCACGATGACGTTGAGGTAACAACATGCCGTTTGATATGAACACAATCAAGCAACGCTCGCTCACTGAATGGCAGCGTCTCAAAACAAAGTGGCAATCCTTAGCACCACGAGAACAACGCGCCTATGCGATTGTGGCCGGTTTTCTGACCATTGTTTTTTTCTATTCGGGAATATGGTCGCCCTTCGTGACGCATGTTGCAAATGTTCGTAACGAAGTCGCGCGTGAACAACAAACACTGGCATGGATGCAAGTTGCCGATAAGCAAATTAAAAAATTAACCGCAAATTCTCGCAGCAAAACAAATGCCGCAATTTCACCCGTTGCTTTGCTGAGTCTCCTGCAAAAAACCATACATGAAGCTAATCTTGAGCAAAACTTAAAGCAACTCAAGCAAACGTCCAATGCCGATATTGAAATTCATTTTGAAAAAGTTGAGTTCGATAAATTCATCACGCTACTCACGACCTTCGTCAAAGAACAGCCTGTCGCTATCACCCAACTGACACTTGTCGCACAGAATGCGCCAGGTATTGTGAATGCAGATGTGGTTGTGCGGCCGTGAGAGTGATTGCGTCATTGCTTCGCTCGCGCTCGCAATGACGTGCCTAGCGGTACTTCCTATACTTTTCTCCCGCATGTACTTTTTTATTCTCATCATGCGAAATAATTTCCAATGCTTTGATTGCCGGCAAATACTGCGCATCCGCCGAGCGTTGTATCCAGAAATGTCCGACATCGCTATCTTGCGCCACACCATAACCATAGTAGTACATATAACCAACGGCATACTGCGCTTCTCGAGAACCATCGCAGGCGAGTGGTAGGAGTTTGTGCATCGCGCGTTTGTAATAGCCTTCATTAAAATAACGCTTACCTTGTTGTAATTCTGAAACATCGCCCGTGGTTGGCCGTGGTGTGGTGAGGTGTGATGTACCAGCACATGCCATTAACGTTAGCGAAAGCATAACCATGCAGACTGCTCTTAACATTTACCAATGCTCCTCTTTATTTCTAGGTTTGAATTGTAATCTTTCTCGCGGTAATGGCAATTTTTCCAGATGACCATCGATTTGTAAAATAACGGCATTGGGCGTGATCGCATAAATTTTCACGCCAGAGGGCAGCACATCACCCACTTGGTAAATGTGACTCGGTTGACCCGACATGGAAATATAGGCCTTCGATGTCGTTTCTTGCTGATCGGACGTGGTTTTAACGATGCCGGTGACCAACAATTGCAAATTAGTAATGGGCATATTGTTTTTCGAAAGCGACTCGCCAAATAAATGTTCATTTGGTATCGCTGCAATGAGCGCTGCCATTTGATCCGTGCTAGCAAGTGTTTTGCTCGGTACCACGACTTGGTGCGCGAGCACCCAATCGCTATGCCACTGCCAGAGGGTATCCAGAAAAGTAAAAACACAGAGCGCCGCAAGCAGAGCACAAACACCTTGCGCATAACGCATATCTAAGAATTTAAGCTGCATCATCATAGTGGTTACGTTTGTTAAAAATTTTGTTTATTATAACTGAATTATGAGGAGATTGTTGCATGAGTTATATCGACAAAAATTTATTGCCCGATGAGAAAATTCTCTTTCGCACCAAAAAACACATTATCCTGTTTTTTTACCCACTCCTTTGTACCATCATCATTATTTACTTTGCTCACCTCTCAAAAACGGTTTTTACTATTTTCAGTGGATTGCAAAGCTTGCCCTTCACCGTGAACGGCATACTGGGCGGCATCGCGCTTATTTATTGGCTATATGCTTGGCTTGAATACCGTTTTTCTGATTTCGCCGTCACCAACAAACGCATCATGATGCGCGAGGGTTTTTTCTACCGTCACACCCGCGAGATGCGCCTTAACACCATCTCCCAAGTCGACGTCGACCAAAGCCTGCTCGGTCAATTGCTGGACTACGGCATACTCTCCATCAACGCGTTCGGCGCTTATGATTCGTTCACCCTCATCGCAAAACCCTATGCGTTTCAGAAATGCATCAATGAACAAATTGATAGGCAAAAATAGAAAACCAAATACAACTTGCATTGTGTCCCTGAGATACCATTAGTTTTAGAGGTAATCATTATGAGCAAAGCAGCATTTATTAGGGCACGTGTAGAGCCTAAGCTAAAAACAAATGCAGAAAATGTTTTGAATGAATTGGGTATTACGCCAACGCAAGCTATCACCATGCTGTACAAACGAATTGCGCGTGAACATGAATGGCCTTTAGAGTTGAAAATTCCGAATGCTAAAACCCGTAAAGCATTAGAGGAAGCTGACAAAGGTATCGGCCTCATTAAATGCAAAGATGTAGATGATATGTTCAAAAAACTTGGCATCAAAAACAAAAAATAGGAATTGAAGGTGCTACAAATCAAGTATAAAAACATTTATCATTCGACCAATATCTATTCCAGAAATGATCAAGCGCCAGCAACAATCCTGTCAGCTGCATTGCCACTCTTTGTCTTGTTGTGCCGCGGATAACCAGGTTATTAGTGGCACAACAAGACAAAGTGCGATTTCCTATATTTTATTATGTATTTATCAAATAGTTATGGCTAACATCCATAGGCTCAACTACCGCTAAAAGACAAGATGATGAGCCGAATTTAGCGTTGACCTCTTTTATATAGCTAGCTGCCGATGCCAGTATCAACTAGTAACTCTCTTATTATGGCTGGAAGTTACAAGTTGACAGTTGTCTTAACCCTGTTTTGACTGTTTTTTTGTAAAATCCGCTAGTGCTAATTTAGGTCATCATTAAATACTGACTTACTACTTTCTTCATAATCATATTATACAGATCTCGCCGAACTGAATGGTGAATTTCAATCACGCGCCGTAATAAATTTGCAGATGGGTTTGTATTTCGCCCAGAGTAAATCTCTTGAAGAATATCTACGTGAGTATACGCATAATAAGCGATGCCCTCCAAAGAATATTCTTCACTGGATAAAATATCTTTGAGTATTAAGCGAAAAAAATCAGTCTCAAGCATACAATTTTCCTTTTCAAGCGTAAATTTTAAAATACGAAAATAATTTTTGTATTGTTCTCTAAAAAAAATTTTTAACTCATTACAGACCATAAAAAATAAGTGAGCTTCTAAAATATAAACTTCTTCCTTTGAAAGCTTGCACGCTGAAATTCCCATTAAGCTGTAAAGTGGCTCCGTTGCCGCCATAAATTAAATTCCTTAACTAGTTATTTACACATCATGAGAATAATTATAAAGGCAAAGGGTTTGTTTGCTATCCGTAAGATTACGGATGAAGAAAAATGAATTGAGAGATTTAAAGTTGCGGTATGAATCCATTAGTTGATAATTTCAAAGCAGCTACGCTATAGCCCAACTGAAATAAATTTGCACAACCAAGCTTCCCTTTGACATTTTCAATATAAGTTTCTACCGTACGACGTGAAATTCCTAATATTAAAGCAATGTCCCCTGAATTTTTACCTTTTAAATACCAATTTATGCAATCAATCTCTCTTTTACTTAGATGTATAGAATCAGAAATATTTTTATTGTCTGAAGCTATTTTAAATTCTGTATGATTACTCGCATTGATTAAAATTGGAGTCTTTGCAGCCTCTTTCAGCAAAGAATTTGCTGCATTATAAAAATGCGGAATAAATTCATTAAGGATATACAAACTGTTAACATAGGTATTCAATGTCGACACATCACAATTATTTCCAAAATTAAAAAAATCAACTCCATTTTTTGTTTTTTCAACTACGGTCAACCCATGATATACATTTATTAAGTCTCTCGAATCTTTTAAAATAACGTCATTACTGTCCAAAGTATCCCATAAAACATACCTGTCATTTGATAAGTGTGATTTTGTTTCAAAAGCACCGATATCCATGTATCTATTTTTAAAGTAATGCGATAACCATCGATTATTGCTACAAAGATAATAAACAGTGCCATCGCAATTTTTATGAATATAATTTATATGGTTAATATCAATTTTTTTTCGCTGAAAAAACTGCATACATATTTTTTTAACATCATCGTTAGATATCAGGGAAATATGTGAATTCATATTTATATCCATATCTATTATTCCATATAATTATTAATAAGCTGCTATTTCATGTTTTTGACAGCATCATAATCAAAAATATGATTTTCAAATGAATTTTCTTGTTTAGTTACTTGTATCTCATACCCATCCACGCTTAATATTTCCTGTATAACTTGTTTTGCCTGCAAATAAGCAGATTTCCCCATGACTAAATTTATCTCATCATCCACATGATAAGACTTTGCCGTTATTGTGACTAAATCTTCCATTTGAGAAATATGATTTATCATTCTCTCTACCCTTGGAACAATTAATTCATTTAAAATTTCAACATCGCCACTATCTGCTGTTTTATACAAAAGGCTATCATTGTAAAAAATATCAACTTCAAAACCAAAAGGTGAAATAATTTGTAAGCCTACATTATGTATATCTATTTCAGAAATAATTTTATTTAAGATTGAACGCCATAGTTTGTTATTGAAACACGCATTGTTAATTAATTCATGTTGCAGTTTTTTGCAATCCTTGTTCGTGTCGTTTATGACATTTATTTTATTAATAAGTCTACTTTGATATGTTTGCATAATTTTACCGTTGAATCCTAATTGGAAATGCTCTCTGTCCTATTAACCGTAATTTTAAAACGAAAAGAATGATAACTCTCTCTTTACTGACAGTACATAACTAAAACGCGAACAACTAAAATGCAACTTTATGTATGCGGAGTGCTTTTGATTTTTACTTTAGATCAAACAGTTAATACCCGCTTAGCCTTCACGCACATACACAACTTACAAGCAGGTCAGCACATCAAGACAAAGTGCGGTTTCCTATATTTTATTGTATATTTATCAAATAGTTAAGATCGACATCCATAGGCTCAACTACCGCTAAAAGACAAGATGATGAGCCGAATTTAGCGTTGACCTCTTCCGCATTAAGAGATGACTTTCATTAACTGCACTAACTCACTTTATTTAAATAAATCTTCTAATGTCACAACGTCTTGAATCATTTCTTCTGAATATAACGTTTTTTTAAGACCATTAGCAGAAATCATTGCGCAGAAAATTTGTTTTTTGGTTCTTGTTTTTTGCTTAAAAACAGTAAATTTCCTTCTTAGTTGCTCTGCATAATGTTTGGTAACTTGAAAGGGTTCATAAGTATATTTTATTTCACATAAAGTGATTGCATCGTCATCTCTATCAAATAGCAAATCAATTTGTGCACCTTGATCTTGAGATTTAGCTGCTGGGACATAACGCCAACCATTAGCAACAGCTGTCGGGTTCATATGTAATTTCTTTCTGATTTGTGACAAGTGCTTGTAACAAATTGCCTCAAATGCATATCCAGCCCAATTATGCCATTTACCAGAATTCTGTTTACCTTCCCAATAACCTTGCTCGAGAGAATTTTTTTGCAGGGTATTTCTAATTGGCTCAATCCAATCGAGATAAAATAAAGTATATTCATCGATGAGGCGATAATAAATGCCACGTTTCTTATGAAGATGCGGTGTGAAGCTGATGATAAATCCTGCTTCTTCTAATTCCATTAATTTTTTAACAACTCTGCCACCTCGAGAAAAATAGTTTGATTGTTGAATAATTTCTTTCTGCCCGGTACCAGATCGATTTTTTGCAATGATTCTTAGCAATTCAATATATGTCTCTGTCTCTTCAAATAACGAGGAAAAAAGATTATCAAACTCGCTAAACAACGGACTATTTTGTCGAAAAGCGAGATGCTGAATGAGCTCTGTTGCGGATAATCCTTTTTGTAAAGATTGTAAATAATAAGGTACACCGCCTGTCATCATATATAAATGTGTGACTTGCTTATAATTAAGTTTTATACCTTGTGCAAGCAAAAATTCGTTGGTTTCCTTGAGATTAAACGGCATTAATTGAATTTTTCGAGTAATACGATTATGTAATCCAGCTTTATTATTAATAATTTTATTAATAATCCAAGATGCACTCGAACCACAAATAATTAATTTGATGCGACTATCATTCGACCAATATCGATTCCAGAAATGATCAAGCGCCTGCAACAATCCTGATTTATGCGTTGTCATCCAGGGAAATTCATCAAGAAACAAGACAACTTGGTGATTGTCAGAAACGAATTTTCCAATCGCATCGGTTAAGGCATCAAACGCATCTAGCCAATTTTTTTGCTCTTTGATTTCCGTTCCTTTATAAAATACTCGACCAATTTCTTTTACAAAACGATTAATTTGGACTTCAGTTTTACCTTCTTTAACACCAGTAACATTAAAGAAAAAACATTTTTTCTCACTAAAAAATTGTTTAATCAAAAATGTTTTTCCAATTCGACGTCGGCCATAAATGGCTAAAAACTCGGGCTGTTTTGAGTCGAGTAAATCCTGTAAAACTTTCAGTTCTTCTTTTCTGCCAATCAGATTCATTGCTCCCCCTATGTCTTGTTGTGCCGCGGATAATTGTATGATTAGTGGCACGATAAAACAATAATTATGTTTGTTGTGCCGCGGATAACCAGGTTATTAGTGGCACAACAAGACAAAGTGCGATTTCCTATTTTTTATTATATATTTATCAAATAGTTATGCCTAACATCCATAGGCTTCCTTTTAAATTCGTTTTTTGTCTTGCCGATACTTATCTTGATTTAGCGCTTGCGACCATTTGTTTTACATTTGCATTTGCATGGATAAGTGCCATTTCAATTTCTGGGTGTTGAGCTGCAAAAGCTTGTCCAATGGTACCCACTTCCGCGAAATCAAAGATGATATTGGCAGGATGCTTTTCTTGGTCATGATAACTGTACCTTAACTTTGTCAACCTTACGGACGATATTGTCAACCTCCAATTAAAAACAGCGATGTTGACCTCTTTTAGAGAGAATGATAAGGTCGCTCTCTTCCGCTTTAAGCGTATTCACTGAACTGCGTCATTGCGAGCGTGAGCGAAGCAAACCAGGTTATTTGCGGTGAGGTACAAACACTGATAAAGCCTTAAAAACATGTATGACCTTCATTATTTTAGCAGCATTAAAACCTAGTTTGCTTCGCTCACGCTCGCAATGACATAGTTCGATGCACACTCTCGATCATTGCTAATCCGCCGCTTGCCACCCAATTACTAACATCCTAAAAATCTATCATTCTCATGAGAGGGCATTCGTGTATGAAAAATTTAAGTTACCGCGAAATTCAAATTATCAGACACCTAGCGCAAGGTTATACCGCAAAAGAAATTGCAAAATTAATGGGACTAGAACATAGAACCATCGAAATTTATGCGAGTCACATCCGAAAAAAATTAGCCGCAAAAAATATTGCACACGCTGTGTATATTGCGAGTCAGCAAGACATCTTGAACAAGATAAATGAAAGTGATGCGTGATCCTGTATTTCTACAATATTGCAATTATACCCAGTGATTTCAATAATAGGCGCGATCGTTTTATCACGATAAATTCAATCAAACTTAACTAAGGAGTTATCTATGAAAAATGAACGCATATTGTCTTACAACATGTCACAAAAAATAGCGGATGAAGATCTCAACAACATATCAGCCGCAGGATCCACCACTTTTATGACAGCAAACGGTTCCTATAGTCAGGCAGGTGGCTGGGATTCTGGCGTTGATGTTACCTGGGATTTATAAAAAAACGCAGACTCCTCCTTCACCGGAGGAGTTTTTTTAATGTCATGTCGATTGAGGTGTTATGAAAAAAATTTTAATTCCCACTAAAACAGATGACACGCATGCCATCCTTGTCAAATTAGCACTCGAAAAAAAAGGTCATCATTGTGTGCTTTGGTACTTGACAGATTTTCCTGAAAAACAAGTTCATTCTCTCGGAATAAACAATAATACTATTTTTTGGCATGCTAGCGGCACCGATTTTGTTGTCAACCACATCGATGAATTTGATGTCGTTTGGCTGCGACGCCCGCAAAAACCTATGTTAGCCGATACCATTCATCCAGACGATGTGGACAATGCTAAAAATGAGAATGACGAATTTTGCAAAACATTGTGGCAAATGATAGCGCCTAATGCTTTTTGGGTGAATGCCATGGATACTAAAAAATCAATTAACTGCAAGTTAAAACAGCTTACAATTGCAATTGAGGTTGGCTTAAATGTGCCAGAAACACTGATCTCTAATGATCCTGCAAGGATTAAAGATTTTATAAAAGGTGACAACCAGCGATCTATTATATATAAAACCCTTCATCCCATGATTTGGATTAAAGATGAGGAAATGCGGTTGACATATACCAAGGAAATCAAGCTAGAACATCTGCCATCGGATGGCATGCTACAAAATACGCCTGGTATTTTTCAAAAAAAGATAAACAAAGCCTTTGAACTGCGCATAACTTATTTAGGTGATTTTGCGATAGCCGCAAAACTCCGTTCTCAGGAACATCCAAAAGGAATAATGGACTGGCGATATGTGCCCACAAAAGAACTCATCATTGAAAGTTTCAGCTTGCCTCATGACCTCGATGCGAAATGCCGGGCTTTCATGTCACATTTTGGCATCGTTTTTGGCTGCTTTGATTTTATTGTCACACCGGATAACGAATATTATTTTCTCGAAATAAATGAGCAAGGACAATTTTTATGGATAGAAGATGTTAACCCAACAATTAAATTACTGGATGCTTTTACCGATTTTTTAATCGCTGGTTCGAAAAATTACCGCTGGACTGAAAATGACAATTCCGTTTCTTTAGCTGATTTTAATTCAAAAATTAATCCTTGTTTAGAAAACGCAATGCAGCAACACAAAAGCTCAGGGTCTCTTTGTTAAGAGCAATAATTACTCTTTATTTATGGAAAAAGGTGGTCAATTCATCATGATGAAATACGTTGAAAATTTTTTTAATCTTTCAAAAATTAGTACTGTGTTCATGCTGTGTTTGCTAACAAAAAATAGTTTGGCAGGCGATCACATCAAACCAGTTGTTGATCTCTATCGATCGAACCAAGCATCCATTGATGTCATCAAAAAAAAATATCAACAAGAATTTCAAACGATTGCAGATGTACTCGCAACGCCGGATAAAATGACATTAGAAACGAACAATCAGTTACTCACCAATGCCGTCACCAACATCATCACGGGGGTTAACAAAATGGGAAAATTTTCCTATGTTAATTTATCACCCACCATGTACCCTGGCGATAAGACTATCTACATAACCATCGATATTGTCGACGAAAAAGATAAAGACCGATTATCCCATTTTTTAGCTAAACCTAGTGCAACAATTGCTGACCCTGAGCATCTCATTCATGATTGGTTAACATACGAAAAAATTGGGTTTTCAGTCGTTTTTAAAAAAAATAACAAACCCATTATTAAAACTTGTCCTGCTTATCATTGTATATTTGGTTTTGATTATCCCGCTTTAGAAAAATACAAAAATGTTTTTAATACGCTGGTACCAAAAAATAAAAATCAACTTATCGCTGTTTTACGAAACGACAAAGATGAGCACAAACGTGCTGCCGCTGCCTTTCTGTTGTCGCACATTAAAGATGGGAATGAATTGATTAAAATTCTTTTGCCGTCCATCAGCGATTCCAGTAGCGCAGTCAGAAACAATGTCATGCGTGTTCTCGGTGCAACACTTGCTAAAATGAAGAGCGCGGATTTCCCCATTAATGAAGCCATTAAAGCACTCGATTTTCCCATGGCGACCGATAGAAATAAGGCATTATACATGATTATTTCCCTCACCGAGCAACCGCGTTATGCAGATTATATGAGGACCCATGCAGGATCAGCTCTCATCACTCAATTAAAATTATCGCAACCGAATGTCCATGATCTTGCTTATTTCGTACTGAAAAAAATCTCTGGTAAAAATTATGCTGAACGCGACTATGCTTCCTGGGAACAGTGGTTTAAGACCAATAATCAAAAAATTGATGGAGTATAAATTTTTGTGACCCAGGGATCTTCGACTAAGAAAAATTTGTTTCGAGAAAATGCGTTAAAAAATATCAATTCCCTTGATGAAATTCATGGGTCACTGAAAATAAACAATGTCAGCGCGTGGCTATGGCTAGTTGTTTCACTGCTTTTTTTAATGAGCATCGCCATATGGGGATTATTCGGCCAGGTTGCCATGGATGTCACGGCAAGCGGGATAATTATAGCAGCAGAACAATTTTCTGCGGCAGAAAATTTTGTTAATGAAAATTGGATAGAACGTCAACGCAGAGTAAATTCATTAAAAACCTTGCTCGAAAAAAAAGAAAAACTTTATCACAAACATTATTTGACAATAACAGAGTTGGAACAAGCGAAAGAAGACTATATTGCTGCTAAACAAGCATTAACAACCAGACCCACTGTTAGTTACATCAATGCCACTGCGCCACTACTTTCCGCGCACGGCAATCATACAAATCAATTGTTATATGCACTCGTCTTTGTCAATCATCATCAAGGAAAAAAAGTATCCGCTGGTATGGATGCCTATGTATTGCCCTCAACAATGTCACTGTATGAATACGGTTACATCAGAGCAACCGTGGTCAGTGTTTCTGACTATCCTGCTTCCAAGGAAGCGGTGTATTCGTATCTTGGAAACATGAGTTTGGTTGATGAATTTTTTAATAACGGTGCACCCTTTATGGTAAAAATTAAACTTAAAAATGATTATAAAATGCAAAGCCAACTGTCGTGGACGAGCAAATTGGGACCTCAGTATAAAATTGCGCCGGGAACAATGGTTGACGTCAAGATTATTAACAAAGTATGTCCGCCTATTGAATTACTGACCCAATATGGTCGTTGTCGGTGATCCTGTATGAATTGTATAAAATCATTATTAGGACAATTTCAGCCATATAATCGCGTCAAAACACCGATTATTTTACAATTTTCGCAGACTGAGTGTGGACTCGCCGCCCTTGCCATTATTTTTTCTTATTACAAAGTGACTATTTCACTCGAAACATTGCGAGAAAAATGTGGCACATCACGAGACGGATGTCGTGCACTCACCTTGATTAATGTTGCTAAAAATTATGGTTTTGATGCCGCTGCTTTTAAAATGGATATCGATGACATAGTCGCGCTTAAAGCACCTGTCATCGCATTTTGGAATTTTAGCCACTATGTTGTCATCAATGGCGCTGGAACAAATAAAATATTTATCAACGATCCATCACATGGCACAACGACAGTCAGCTTGACTGAATTTGATAAATCATTTACTGGCATTGTTATTTGCCTATGGCCAACAGATAACGTGATTAACGTGAAAAAGAAATCGATCATTATGTCACTGTTACAACAATGGTTATCAGGATTTCAGACAGCATTAATTTCTATCTTTTTATGTTCCTTGATTATTATCGGTGGTCTTTTTTTAAGTTCATGTCTAACAACTATCTTCATTGACTATTGCGTTATTGCCAACAACATTAACATGACACCGTATCTTGCTTTATTAACCGCCACATCTGCCATCGTAGTAGCCGTCTCCATGAACATGCAGCGATGGCGTCAATTTAAACTGTGTAGCAAGGCAAGCATAGCAAAAACCTCGAAAGTCATTAGCCATATTTTACGATTACCACTGCAATTTTATGCATTACGTGAAAAAAGCGAGTTGATCGCAATTTTTGCGCGTGTTGAATTAATCGTTAATTTGCTCTTCAAAAACACTGTTGCCTTATTCGTGAGTCTGGTGACGGCCATTGGCAGTTTTATCTTTATGGTGAACTTAGATGCAGTACTCGCCATGGTGTCACTCACTTTATTTTTTATAACGGCAATATTATTTTTTTTAATCTCACGAATAAATTTGTCATACGAAAAATATAATATCAACGCGCTAGCTAAATTTTATGCACACGCAATTTCTAGCATAAAAAATATTGAAACAATAAAAGTAGGCGGCTTAGAAAATAAAGTTTTGACTAAATGGCATGCTTTATTTTGCCAAAAAATAATGACTAACGATAAATCAAATACCGTTAATGCCATGACACTCACCTTGAATAAATTAAGTGATGCAATGTCACCATTAGCCATTTTATTCCTTGGCGGAATCAGGATGGATGATGGCTATATCTCCGTTGGAAATTTAATGGCCTACTATGCTTTGCATTTATTATTTTGTAATAGTGCAAATGCCATATTTCAATCGTTAAAGGATAGTCAAAATGCCTATGCCTCGCATATTCGCATAAACGATATCATGCATTATGCGATAGACAACCGCTTTTCCCATGCAAAAAAAAGTGAATGCACATTTGATAAAAAATGTCCTATTATCGCCTGTCAAAACGTCTATTTTTATTATAATAAAACATCAACGCCCACTTTAGCCGATATTAATCTAGAAATTCAATCCGGTCAGCACATCGCTTTGGTTGGATCAACAGGTTCTGGAAAATCAACACTCGCAAAAATTTTATCCGCACTTTATTATCCACATGCTGGCGAAATAAAAATTTGGGGAAGACAGTTTCATGAGCTTTCCTCAACTGAATTTGCTCATTATTTTTCAACCGTATCACAAGAAACATCCTTATTTTCTGGAACCATCTATGACAACCTTACCTTATGGAAAAATAATTATACGCCTGATGAAATCAACCGTGCACTTAAAATGGCTTGTTTAGAAGAATTAATCGCGCAACGCAGTCTTCATGGAAAAGTAGCAGAAAATGGTCATAATTTTAGTGGTGGCGAAAAACAGCGCATTGATATCGCAAGAGCACTCATACAAAAAACACCTCTATTGATACTCGATGAAGCAACATCTGCACTCGACATTCAAACCGAAAAAAGACTGATAACAAATTTACGCATGTGTCATAAAACCATCATTTATGTCGCACATCGTTTGTCGACCATTAAGCACTGCGATCAAATCATTGTCATGGAAAATGGCAGAATAGTCGAACACGGTCATCATCACAATCTTAGCAAAAATCGTGGCCTTTATTATCATTTAGTGCAAAGTGAGCATGACACTAAAAATGAATTATAAAAGCGCCTACTTTAATAAACTCATCACATCGTTACGCGGCTCCGTTGAACCGTCGAATGCATTAATCAACTGTCTCCATCAAATGGGATTTTCACTCTCTCGTGAAGCGCTTAAAAATTGTCATGATTTAACTATCGATAATTTTTATGCGCATGAAAAAAATCTCGGCATTGCATTACATCCTATTTCCATTGCATCCATTACCGCTATTCTCAAATCAGCCTACCCTGTTTTGATACAATCAGCAGATAGCGGTGACTTACTCACACTGTCAGTGAACAAGTGGGGAAAATTCACCTCGTATCATCCAACCAAAAATCAATACCAATCGATCAGCGATATTGATACCGAACTAAATATAATGAAATCATGGCTACCTTATTCGATTAATTTCCCGTTTTCATTTAGTTACAAGGAACACCTTGCTGCAATTTTTAATTATTTCAAAACAAAAATTTGCCTTTCGATTTCACTAGGAATGTTAATATCATCTTGGCCTTTGCTCACCTCCATGCTATCTGGCTATTTATTTCTTCGCATCAATGAGACAACTGAACATCACTCTCTCGCCATCGCCATTCCTTGTGTTATTTTTTTCTTGAGTTTTTCGCTATTCACTTATGCTAGCAACATGACCATCAAATCACTTAACGCCAAGATTTTATTTCACGCTATGCCAAGCATTGCTTATCATCTACTTAATCTGCCGATGAAAATACTCAAGCAATTTGTTTCTGGTGATTTGGTGCAACGATTTTTTGATTATGAAGCTGCCGTTGCCATGACAATACCTATCACCTTAGGAATAGTATTTAATGGTTTTTCATTGCTGATTTTGCTCATCTACATGGCTTATTGCAACCCAAGTGTTGCCTGCCTTTATCTTGGCATCTGCATTTTCTTCACCGGCATTAAATGTATTTTGTTTCCTAAAAATATTAACTATATTACCGAACAATTTGCAGCACAGGGAAAAACATCTTCTTTTTTAAATGAAATTTTGCTACAAATAGACAAAATTCGCTCGGCTAATATTGAAAAAGAAATATTTAACGCATGGCTGTATCAATTGCTAACTGTTAAAATTCTCGAAGAAAAATCATTAAAAATCTCGAATTTAATGCAGACAATTGAATCATTCATGCCAGCCGTATTATTGTTATCATTTTATTTTGTCTTGTATTTTTTTAAAAAATCGTTAGACACTTATCTCTTATTGCAATTTATCATTTGTGCCGGCCAATTTTCTGTCATCTTTGAAAAACTCTCCACCGACTTATTATCATTCATGCGGATTATTCCTGGACTAAAAAGAATAAGCCCACTTTTGCTCGAGCCTCCCGAAAAAAGTGATGCCACACAAATCTCATCTCGTGTCATGAGCGAGATCATTTTGTCAACTGTGTCATTAAAAAATGAAAAGACTGATCATCTCATTCTCGACAATATTTCCATGACCATAAAACCCGGCATGTTTGTTGCTATTATTGGACCATCGGGTGCTGGCAAGTCGAGTATTATAAGATTATTACTCGGTCTTGAAACCATTACGTCTGGCACCATCAAAATCGGCAATGACAATATTCATCACCTGAACAGCCGTGCATTACGCAAACAATTTGGTGTGGTACTGCAAACGACAAACATCATGCCTGGGTCCTTATTCTCAAATATTGCGGCGAACGCAACGATCACACTCGATGCAGCCTGGGCGCTCGCAAAATGTGTTGGCTTAGATGAAGAAATTAGAAATATGCCAATGAACATGCACACTTACCTCTCCGATCATGCCGGATTTTCAATTTCAGGTGGACAAAAACAAAAAATACTCATTGCAAGAGCGCTCGCTGCTCAGCCAACAATATTATTGCTTGATGAAGCAACTTCAGCACTGGATGGAAAAAGTCAGGCTATTATTTACAACCATCTGGCAACGCTTAACATCACCCGCATTGTCATTGCACATCGCCACAGCACGATTGCAGATGCAGATCTCATTTTTCTCATGGATAAAGGAAAGCTGATAGACAGTGGCACTTATCCTTCACTCATGCAAAGAAATCGATTTTTGCATACTTGAAGTCTCCAGCTGATTTAGCGCGCTGATCAGAGAGTATTCACTGAACTGTGTCATTGTGCGTAGAAAAGGGCAGCACTTGTCATGCGAGCACTTGTCATGCGAGCACTTGTCATGCGAGCACTTGTCATGCGAGCACTTGTCATGCGAGCACTTGTCATGCCAGCACTTGTCATGCCAGCGAAGGCTGGCATCCAGTCTTTTCAGCAAGTGTACTGGATGCCAGCCTTCGCTGGCATGACAGTGCTAAACATAAGCTGGCATGACAAGTGCTCGCATGACAAGTGCTGGCACAATGACACAGTTCAGTGAATACTCTCGCTGATCACGGTATCATTCTTGATACACCAAGAATATGAGTACATCAATGGCAAAACAACAAGATAAATCCCACGGTTGTCATGCAAAAACAACAGCGCTACACCAACATGAGCAAAAAAATCTTGCAGAAAATTTGCTATACACCTGTCCCATGCATCCTGAAATTATAAAAGCCTCACCCGGACATTGTCCGATTTGTGGGATGACATTAGAACTTAAAACCGTATCAGTAGAACCTGTTGTCAATACGGAATTAGTGGCGATGTCACGACGTTTTTGGTTGGGTGTCGTTTTAACAATGCCACTTTTGTTGTTGGCCATGGGCATAACCATGCCACCACTCATTTCTTCTTGGTTACAATTTATTTTTGCAACACCGGTCGTGCTCTGGTGTGGCTGGCCACTTTTGCAACGCGGTTGGTTTTCCATAGTCAATCGTCACTTGAATATGTTTACCTTGATTAGTTTAGGAATAGGCACAGCTTATCTTTATAGTTTTTTTGCCTTCGTCAGTCCTCAATTTTTTCCAGCTGCATTTCATGACGCAAATGGTGATGTGTATCTTTATTTTGAAGCAGCTGCTGTGATCACGGTCTTAGTATTGCTTGGACAACTATTAGAATTGCGCGGACGCGAAGTGACGGGAAAAGCGCTTAAATCCCTGCTAAATTTAGCACCGAAAATGACGCGCAAAATGAATGACGATGGCACAGAGTCAGCAATTCTTGTGGCTGACGTTGAAGTGGATGATTTGTTACGCGTGCGTCCTGGCGAAAAAATTCCAGTGGATGGAAAAATAACAGAAGGTCATAGCACAATAGATGAATCCATGGTCACCGGCGAATCCATTCCCATCGAAAAAGAAAAAGCGGCGCATGTGATTGGCGGAACATTAAATATAAGCGGCAGTTTTATGATGCAAGCAGAACACGTTGGCAGTAAAACCATGCTCGCGCAAATCGTCAGACAAGTCGCAGAAGCCGAACGCACTCGCGCACCGATACAACGCTTAGCGGATTTGATCGCTCGTTATTTTGTGCCAGCTGTGATCATCATTGCGATCATCACTTTTTTTGTGTGGACCGCACTCGGACCAACACCTGCCATGACTTATGGCTTAATTTCCGCTATTTCCGTGCTCATCATTGCCTGTCCTTGTGCTTTGGGATTGGCAACACCGATGTCCATCATGGTTGGCATGGGACGAGGCGCAACGAGTGGTATCTTGATTAAAGATGCGGCCAGTTTAGAACGTTTCGAAAAAGTAAATACGTTGATCGTTGATAAAACAGGTACGTTAACGATGGGAACACCAACCCTCACTGCTATTATTCCAGCGGCAGGTTACAACGAAAATGATATTTTATTGTTAGCCGCGAGTTTAGAACAAGTGAGCGAACATCCCTTAGCAAGCGCCATGATGAATGCTGCAAAAGCGCGCGGCATGCAGTTGCAACCAGCAACAGATTTTCATGCCGACATCGGCAAAGGTATACGCGGTGTCGTCAACCAGCAACACATTGCGCTCGGCAATGAAAAATTATTGGCGCAACTAGCACTGCAATCATCTGCAGAGATCAGCAAAGCAGAAGCATTAAGACAACATGGACAAACCGTGATGTTTATGGTGATTGATAACAAAATTGCTGGATTAATCACTGTTTCTGATCCATTAAAACCAACCACACAGCAAGCCATTCATGCGCTACAACAAGATGGCATACACATCATGATGGTGACGGGTGATAGTCTCACCACTGCAAAAGCCATCGCAAAAATTCTCAATATCACTGACATCGAAGCCAATGTGTTGCCGCAAAATAAATACGAAGTCGTGCAACGTTTGCATCATGACGGCCGCATCGTCGCCATGGCAGGTGATGGTATTAACGATGCCGCCGCACTCGCTGAAGCGGACATCGGCATTGCCATGGGCACGGGCACTGATATCGCCATGCAAAGCGCAAATATCACCTTGGTCAAAGGCGATTTGCTCGGCATCGTGCGGGCGCGACAACTGAGTAAAAGTGTCATGCGAAATATTCGCGAAAATTTATTTTTAGCGTTTGTTTATAATCTCGCCTGCATACCGCTCGCAGCCGGCGTGCTCTATCCCATCACCGGCTGGTTACTAAGTCCCATGATAGGTGCACTTGCGATGAGCTTGAGTTCCGTCTCGGTGATTGTGAATGCATTGCGATTACGACAGTTAACGTTGTAAAAAATTGTCAGTTAAACTGTAATTTTTCGTGCAGCACGATAAACAGATTCAGCACTTTCCTGCGATAACGTTTTAAAATTATAAAATCCAAACGTTCTCCCACCAGTTGCGCACTTGACAAAAAGCGGTAAGCCAACGAGAAAGGTTGTAAAGTATAAAACATTGTACAAGCCTCTCGCATATTCTGTTCCCCACGCTCTGTGAACACGCATATCGGGGTTGTTGATGAGATGTTCTTGGATTTTCTCAGCTATCTTATTTTTACACTTGTTCGCTATTTTATCGTAACGACCGTTTTTCTCTGTTTTAAATGCTTGCAATTCCAAGCGAATTTCACCTGTCAAATATGAAATCTTTGCTAGCCTAGTATCATTACCATGATATCTCTTTTTGATTCTGGCATGCTCGGCTTCTAATTCTTCGATTAAACTTTTTATTTTTTTTACAAATACCTTTTTTTGATCTTCTAGTGATTGTTAGCTGACTTTCTCCCCACGACTTCTCAAATACTTCGCGCTTGTTTCTGCTAATTTCAACTTCGCCTCTCTCTCCTGAGTACTTTAAGCGCTTCCGTGGTATACAAAGAAAATTTATTCCGAATCGATTCACTATCGAGAAGAATATCATCTGGCTGAGCCATTTCTCTTTCTGCAAAGAAATCTACTGGTTGGCGATATAAATCAACAGTCTCTTCCGTGATAATTTCCGGAAATATTCCAGGTAAATCAATATCATATTTGACATTAAAAAAATACCGTGCCATTTCCAAAAATTTTATTTCCTCGTCGGCTAGGGTGGATTCGGATTGCGCCTTTCTGCGTATTGCCCTCATATCATCCCACCAATGCTGAATTAAAATGGCATAATTTTCCGCACTCAATCTCTCTTCACTCAAATGACAATTTTTACTGTGATCAAAGATTTCGCCATAATGATAATTAAAAATTTCCTGCCAATACTGAAGACGGATGCGTGTATCTACATAGTCTTTTCCACTAGTGATTTTTCTCGACTCCATGCACTTATCCTCGTTTATCGGATGTTATAAAAAATATTTTATTGCTTGTGATTGACTTTTATTTCTCTCGCAGCTTTATAAACATCTTCAGCACTTTCCCGAGATTTTGTTTTAAGGCTAAAAAAGCCATAATTTCCCGTTGCACATTTTACAAAAAGCGGTATGCCAGCAACGAAAGTCATTCCATATAAAATATTGTACAATGTTCTTGCCAATACTGTTCCCGAGCGACGGTGTCCTTTCATATCTGGGTTATCGATGAGTTGTTTTTTGATGCACGCAGAGATATTTTTTTGGCACTCGTTCGCGCTTTGCACAAAATCATCATGACATTCTTCAAAAGATTGTACCTGCGATTCAATTTCTCTCTTCAATACATTAATTGTAGTCACCCTCGTATCCGTGTCACCATATCTCTTCTTGATTCTATTGCGTTCGTTTCTTTAATTTTTTAATTAGGCCACTTATCTCTAGGATAAATTTATCCTTTTTCTCATTCAATTTTTTCTGCTGTTGCTCAAAAAGATTTCTACGCACTGCCACTGCATTATTATTTTTCTGTATGTCGAGATCCGTTTGCTTCTCCTCGATATATTTTTGAAAATTTTCTTCATTAATTGTTTTAATTACATCACTTGTATAACGCACAAAACCTTTCAGAATATTCTCATTAACTGAAGAAATGTCAGCTGGTTTGGCCATTTCTCTTTCCTTCTGGAAAGAATCTGGCTTAACATACTCAAGATGATCATATTTGTTATTCGTCATTCCAGTATCTGGAAATATCTCAGGCAAATCATCATACTTTTCGACATTAAAAAAGTACCGTGCCATTTCTAAAAAATCTCTATCGTTTTCTTCATTGCTTGCAATGATCGCCTTAATATCAGCATTCCAATGCTGAATTAAAATGGCATAATCTTTTGCACTCAATCTCTCTTCCTTTAAGTAGGCACGAGCCTCGCGATCATAAATAGTGCCATAGTGGTAATTAAAAACCTTTCGCCAATAATTAAGGCGCTCGGACCTAGCACGCGGTTTTTGTTTTGTTGGAATTTTATTAGCAGCACTTTTTCTTGCTCGCATATACCTTCCTCATTTATCGTTTTGTAATATTAAAATCATAAGGTATAGGCATTATAACGAAGAAAGCTTAAGCATGGCTTAACAAGCCCCGCATTAAATAACTATTTTAAGCTTGGTATAACGGGCCTTAATTACGTGATATTCATCGAACGCCGTCATTGCGAGCGCAAGCGAAGCAAACCAGGTTTTGGTGCTGCTAAAATAATGAAGGACGTCCATGTTTTTAAGGCTTTATCAGTGTTTATAGGCGTTCGATGAATACTCTCCTAATTACATAATCGCCGCAAATATGGCAGCAAATCGGTGGCTATCATGCCGCGTTCACCTTCTTTTGCTGCTAAATCACCGGCCATGGCGTGGATGAGCACGCCGAGTTTGGCAGCATCGCTTAGAGGGATGCCTTGAGCAATTAAACCACCGATGACGCCACTTAACACATCGCCCATGCCAGCTGATGCCATGCCGGGATTACCTTTGTCGCAGAGTGCAGGCAATGCATTGGGTGTCAGCACTAAACTGCCAGCACCTTTTAATACGCAAGTACCGCCATAACGTTTGCTGATGGCTTTAATTGCTTCTAATCTATCTTGTTGTATTTGTTGCACGGTGCTGCCAAGTAATCGTGCCGCTTCACCTGGATGCGGCGTTAACACCCAATTGTCATAACTGCGATTGTCTTCGGCGAGTAAATTTAAGCCATCGGCATCGAGCACTATCGTTGCTTCGTGCGCTAAAACATGCGCCCATAATTTTTTTGACCAAGCAGATAACCCAAGACCAGGACCGAGCACAATGACGTCGGCTTTTTGCATCAAGGGCTCGAGATCTGTCGCATCATTGACTGGATGACACATAATTTCAGGATAATTGCTATTGAGAAAAGCAGCATGAGCAGGCTGCGTCGCCACACTCACTAAACCAGCACCAACGCGTAACGCGGCGAGTGCTGCCATGCGCGGTGCACCCGAATATCCAATATCACCGCCGATAATGAGCACATGTCCTGACAACCCTTTGTGCCAATCACGCGGTCGCGCTTTAAGATAATCCGCATAAACACTCAGATGAATTTTTTTCGCAACCGGTTCAACATAGGAAAATAAATCAGATGGCAACTGCAAATCATTCAACACCAATTCACCGGTGTAAGACACACCACTGCCGGTCAGCAATCCAAGTTTCAGGCCAATGAAAGTGATGGTTGCCGTTGCGCGTATCGCAGCACCAAGTAAACGTCCGGTATCAGCATCAATGCCTGTTGGTACATCGATAGCCAATATCGGCGCCGCTAAATTCTGCATGCGCTTGATCACGCCTAATACGTCGCCGCGCATATCATCGTGCACGCCCATGCCACAAACAGCATCGACAACCACATCTGGATGCCCAAAATCCGCAGTTTCTGCGAAGGGATGCATGGCGACATTTGCTTGCACACAAGCTTCTTTTGCTTGCGCCGCTTCCGCTTTCATATTTTCATGCGCACCGACTTGCCAAATCACGACACTCACACCACGCTCATGTGCAAGTTGCGCCAGCGTATAACCATCACCACCGTTGTTACCGTTACCACAAAATACCGCAATTTTTTGCACTTGCGGAAAACGACGCAACAAAAAATCAAAAGCCGCTTTACCCGCACGCTGCATCAATGAAAATCCGGCAATACCATAGCGCTCTTCAGCAAGACGTTCGCATTCTCGAATTTGTGCTGTTTGATAAATTGGCGTTTTGATCGTCATCATGCGCTTTTTCCTTTTGGTGAGCGCTGCAATAAACTGAGGCCGCTGAATAACAATAATATGCCCACAATGATAGCAAGCGATAGCATTACTGGCATCGTTATCCACGGCGCTATAACCATTTTACTCCCAACAAACACCAAGATGAGTGCAATACCATATTTCAATAAATAAAAACGACTCACACTATGCGCCAATAAAAAATACATGGCACGCAAACCGAGCAGCGCAAAAATAGTTGATTCCCAACATGGCACTCCAAATGCCATACGAAAAAACGCGTAGTTGTTCGAAGATTAAATAAAATGCGAATAAATTATCGATGGAAAGCGATTTTTCGATGATGTACCCGGTGAGAAAATCCAAGCCATAACCAAACATCGGTAATATCATCCATCCCTGCCAACACTGCGAACTAGACAGCGCCCTCGATGCCAAATCCTATCATCAGGGTAGCAAATACCACGAGAATCGCCAGCAAGAATTTTCCGCCACGAACACGATAGCCCGGTAGCGCTAATGCATGGTGATAACGTCCACGCCAAGCCATCAGTGGTGGCAGCAATATCATCAACACAAAAACACTTAAGCCAGCATATTGCAGACCACGCAAAAAAGCGTTTGGATAAAATAAAACGATGATGACCGGTGGCAAAAAGGTCGCACCAAAGATGACGAAATTGCCCAACCCTTTTTTCGCAACACGAAATCCATCTGATAAAAAGTCAGACAAGCTGAGTGACACACTCAAGAAGGATGTCGCCATGCAAACGGAGGTGAAAAATTTCACTAAAAAGAGGGTGGTTTGACTATGCAACAAGCTACTCAACGCCGTCACCAAATCACTGTTAGAACTAGACGATGTCGAAATGGCTTTCAAACCGAGCACGCCATCCAGCGGAATCACACCCATGATGACCATATCCCAAAGGATATAGCAAAGCAGCGGCACCAAGGTGCCGATAAAAATTGCTTTACGTAACAATTTCACATCGTTGTCAAAATAAGTGCGCAAGCTTGGAATAATGAGTAAGCAAGCAAATGAAACAGCGGTCACCGAGACAGCCGATGGCGAAACAATATGAACCAACTCACCTTGTGACAAATTTATCGTTGTTACAAAAGGCGCAATCAACACCGCCAGCAAAAGAAACGCGCCGAGTTTACCAAACATCAAACCACGGTTGACATAATCCACTGTGCGTATCCCAAAATAAACGACGACGCCAAACAATAAAGTGAATGCAATGGAAGTGGTCCACACGGGAATGTTAATGCCTTTCGATGCCAGGATGTAATGCAATAAATCGCCACCTCCGGCAATGTAGGCAGACAAAATTGAATAGAGTAATAACAAATAAAATATCCAAGCAATGATTTGTCCCGATTTACCAAGCGTTGCACCCGCCATGGAAATGAGATTGCTGTTGGCAGGAAGCCACATATTCACTTCAAGAAAAAGCAGAGAGCATATTGTCATCACCGCCCAGCAACCGATGAGCAATGCCGTTGAGCCCCAAAAACCAAGCTCTGCTGTCGCGACAGGAAGCGCTAACATCCCAGCACCAATCGCAGTCCCTATGACCAGCAAGATGCCGCCTATTAATTTTGAATTCATATCTACCTCTCATTTTTCAACCATGATACAGGAGCAATCTTAAGGGCACCTGATCAAGGTGTATTATCAACTAACTTATTGTTTTTAAACTGCTTAAATCTATGATTATGTGAGTAAGAAATTTGCCCGGTTAGGGCAAAGCATCATCGTAATAGCGGAGGCGACGTTTGGGTTCAGGGAACCCACACGAGCAAGAGGCACTTTTTTGAAGGACGGCGTATTTTTCATCATAAGGCGCATAATATAAAAAGAATCTTTCGATGTAAAGCAATGATGCATGTTCATCCGAAAAATCCTTTCACAATGACAAACAACGACGCCACTATTAAGAACAGCAACAAACTTTTTCCACCAGACACCTGAAAAACCGATCGCATCTTCCGATGATAGCGTCCACGCCATGCCATCCACGCCGGCAACAAAACCAGTAAAGTGACACAATAAATGCCGGCATATTCCAATGCTTTGATAAACGCATCTGGATAAAAAAGCACGACTACGAGCGGCGGCAAAAAAGTCAGCAAGTGTATCCACACATTTTGTAGACCGCGTTTTTCTAGCTGCAAACCATCGGCTAAAAAATCTGCTAACGAAAGTGCAACACCTAAAAAAGACGTCAGCACACAAATGGAAGTAAATAATTTTATAAAAACCGTCACCGCCTTTTCTGTTGTCGTCGCACTCAAGGTATTCACTAAATCACTGGTTGAGGTTTTAGAATGCAACATGCGTAACAAACCGTGATCACCATGGAGCGGGATCACGCCCATAATCACCAAATCCCACAAAATGTAGCAGATGAGTGGCAACAAACTACCGATGATAATGGCTTTTTTTAGCTTCGCGGTGTCACCACCAAAATAAACGCGCAAACTGGGAACGATGGCAGCAAAACCAAATGACGTCATGGTGACGGTCAAGGCAGCACTCGATGTGATATGCAGCAAACTACCACTCGCTAATTTTGCAGCCGAGATAACGGGAAGCAGCAACACCACCAGTAAAAAATAAGCCCCTAATTTGCAAAACATCAAGACGCGATTGGCATAATCCACCGCACGTATCCCACAATACACAATGAGGCCAAATAACAACGTAAAAAGTAACGCCGTGTAGGAAGGCGCAACACGAATGCCGCGCATAAAAAGTAAATTATGAAATAAATCACTGCCACCTGCGATGTAGGCACAAAGTAGCGAATAAAGCAGCAGAAAATAAGAAAGCCAAGCGATGATTTGGCCAAACGGTCCAAGCGTTGCTTTTGCCATGGAGATAATATTACTGTTTGCAGGCAACCATAAATTCACTTCCAACAATATCAACGCACCGACCGTCATCACAAACCAACCGGCAAATAACAGTAATAATGCGCCTGGAAAACCCAATTGCGAAGTCGCAATGGGCAAGGCCAGCATGCCAGCACCAATGGCATTACCTGCAATTAGCAATATGCTGCCCATTAATTTAAAATCCATCGATCGCACTCCGCATTCATTTCAATTTCGAGTATAATTCGCGCGTCATTCTAGCGGATATTGCGTTCACATCACACAACCTTATGCTGACACTCGCGAACAACATCAAACAATGGGGCCTGGATTTAGGCTTTCAGCAAATTGGTATCACCGATACCGATCTCTCGCTTTATGAAGAACGTTATCGGCGTTGGTTGGCCAAGGGTTTTCATGGCAACATGCATTATCTTGAAAAACACGGTAATAAACGCTTTCGTCCCGCCGAATTAATTCCCGGTACTGTTCGCATTATTTCAGTACGCATGGATTATTTACCGCCCGATACCCGCGTCTTTGATGTGTTATTAAATGCCAAGCAAGGCTATATTTCTTGTTATGCCTTAGGACGCGATTATCATCGCTTGATGCGCAAACGACTCGAAGCACTTGCAAAACGTATCAGTGGTGAAGTCAGTGAGTTGGGTTACCGCGCTTTTTGCGATAGCGCACCGGTACTCGAAAAAGCCATTGCAGAAAAAGCAGGTCTTGGTTGGATAGGAAAGCACACCACACTCATCAATCCAAAAGCAGGATCATGGTTTTTTCTCGGGGAAATTTACACAAATTTACCTTTACCCATCGATGCACCCATTACGCCCCCCAAAAATCACGAAACACATTGCGGCTCTTGCACCACATGCATCACCGTTTGTCCCACTAATGCTATCGTTGCACCTTATGAACTCGATGCGCGTCGTTGCATCTCTTATCTCACCATTGAATTACGCGATGCCATTCCACTTGAATTCCGTCCACTCATTGGCAATCGCATTTACGGTTGCGATGATTGCCAATTATTTTGTCCTTGGAATAAATTTGCAAAACCAACTGCGGAGGCGGATTTTCATCCGCGACAAAAATTAAAACCGCTGGAATTGCTTGCGCTTTTTGCTTGGACTGAAACTGAATTTTTGCAGAAAACGGAAGGTTCTGCGATTCGACGCATTGGTCATGACTGTTGGTTACGCAATATTGCAGTCGCACTCGGCAATGCACCACACGATGCCGCCATCATTGCTGCACTGCAAGGACGAGCAGATCATCCATCTGCGATGGTAAGAGAACATATTGGCTGGGCACTGCAGCAGCAACTGCGGGATTAAGTACTGAGTATGAAAAAAATGTTACTACTGTAAAAACTGTTGTTACTGCAAAAAGAAACTGTCATCCCCGCGAAGGCGGGGATCCATGCTGAATTTCTCGCAAAGCGCATGAAAAGATAGTGAACATGCAGCGCAAAATCTTTTTACTCTCTATCATCTGAGTTACATAGTGATGGATCCCCGCCTTCGCGCACTACTGTCCGGGGAAACTGTATCATAAATAAGCACCCTCCATATTTACCAAAAACCTTGCTTTTGGAATGTCGTAAATAGGTGGTTCCTTATTACGCCGCAATATTTTTTTCACATTTAAATTATGCCTAACCCAAATCAATGTATGTTGCAGTGTTCCTGTTTTCTTAAATGAATTTTTAAATAATCCAATTAATAAATAGGTAATGATAGCGATTGCTAATTGCACCCTAACCGCATTTTCTGACCTTCCTAAAAATTTTTTAACTTTTAAATTTTGCTTTACCCATTTAAAAAAGAGCTCTATTCCCCAGCGAGCTTTATATAATTTGGAAATGGATTCTGCAGAAAGTTCTAACAAATTAGTAACAAAAACTAATGGCTTTTTATCGCCCTTTCTTTTCACTACAATACGTCTCAATGGCTCACTATATAAATTCTTTTTACCGCCTCGCGGATGTTTATTTTTAAACTTAATCATCTGATCTTCTAATATATTTTCACCTTTAGCCTGTCGTTCTTCTATGATTTCAACAGCCGCATTTTCTTTTAATCGAGTAACAAAAAAGGCTTTTTTCTGATTTATTTCCCACCACCAGTTGTAATCATAATAACCTTTATCAAACACATAAATGGTATCCGCTGTGATTGGCCAATCCTGACCCATCGTGCAATCGTTATAATTGGGGTAACTCGTCATGATTCTCACAGGCATTTCTATTTGCGGGTCATATTCCACGTGTAGCTTTAACCCTTGATTTCGAAGGGTGCGATATGCTTCCGACCATTCATATCCCAACCCCTTTAATTGGATGGGGCTGCTATCTAAAAGCTTGACTACTTTTCCTATTTCTTGACGCTTCTTTCTTGGCAAAATTGACATCAGACTGCGCGCTATCCATAAAAAATATTCTGCTGATCTCCGTCCGTTCGCATCACTCAATGTCGAACGTTTTAATTTTTTCATCTCAATTAACCTTCGTATACCATATTGGCTATTAAAGGCTACTTCGAGTTCACGCAAACTCTTTATTTGATGAATTTGGGCATATATCATTGCTATTAAGTGATCCCATGTCTTGAATTCTTTGTTATATCGGTCTGCATCAAATAGGTTGACACTCTCTTCAATTAATTTTTTTGTTAATGGTTTTAATAAGCACTGAAAAGTTGTACATTTCCTCATGGTCGTCCTTGGTCTGAATCGTGAGTTCAGCGCTAATATATAGCGTTTAATTAAGGACGACCAATTTTTTTACAGTTTCCCCGGACAGTAGTGCGCCTTCGCGGGGATGACAGTTTCTTTTTGCAGTAACAACAGTTCTTCCGCACCGCACGTAACATCTACTCTCCCATCGCCGCCGGTACTAATAATTTTTCGCGATAATACCGCAGCTCCTCAATCGAATCGCGAATATCTGCTAACGCTAAATGTTGTGATTCTTTCTGAAAACCACTGTAAATTTTTGGCGTCCAACGCAGTGCCAATTCTTTCAGCGTACTCACATCAATCAAACGATAATGAAAATATTTTTCTAGCATCGGCATATAACGCGTCAGAAAACGGCGGTCTTGCCACACACTATTGCCACACATCGGTGACTTACCTTCCGGAACATATTCTTGCAAAAAGGCAAGTGTCGACGCTTCCGCTTGCTGCTCGCTGATACAACTTTCCTTGACCCGCGCCACCAATCCAGAACGATGATGATGTTCTGTATTCCATTCATCCATTCCCGCAAGCAATGCATCCGGTTGCTGAATTGCAAACACTGGCCCTTCCGCTAATATGTGTAAATTGCTATCGGTGACGACAGTTGCCATTTCAATAATTCTATCTTTTTCAGGATTCAGTCCTGTCATCTCCAAATCTATCCAAATGAGATTGTGTGCATTCGCTGGCATAAGTAATTGTTATTCCTATTAAATAAAATAAATTATCTTAGCATTCAGCTTGCTATCCACCAAGAAATAGACATTTTTGCTTTATTATTGGCTAATTTCACTAATTTTGGTATAATTTCGCTCACAAAACGAGGAAATATAATTATGCGTAGAAATAACCCCTTTGCTGGTGAAGATCCGGCTATGCCCAAAAAACGTCAATGTATTGTTGACCTGACTGATATTCGCAGACAAGAACTCTTTAATGAAATGAGCGCCATGGCCCCTAAATTTACTGCCAGAAGCAAAAAGTACCTGAGCGACAGACTCAGTCGTTGTGTCGTTGACGCCGATTTTGAAAATTTTAAGCGCGAAATTTATCTGCGAGAACGTATTGAAAAACTTTATAACCAAGCCAGAAATAGCGTAAGCCCTCACATGCTTTCTGCAACAGAAAAAGAACCCATGCGCTGGAAAATGTTTAATCTTCATCACCAAGAAATTATTTTTGGTTACGCTAAAACAGTGGGCAAAAAACCCAGTGAAGATCAACCCGACTTGAGCGTGTATTTCGATTGTCTTTTTCTACTGACAGCCATTGCTGATGGAAAAAATAATTTGCTGGTGTCTTATCAACTGCAAGCGTTTTTAATTGCTCACGGTGATTTGATATTACAACATTTACCAACTGTGACCGATGCAAAGACGCAAAAAAAATACATGCAAATATTATTTGAGAGTTATCGTCTTGCATTAGGAATGTCTTACAGCACGCCAACACCGCATCACTCAAATCATGCGATGCTATTTCGACCATTACCACAATTACCACCTGCCCCTTCAACTAATGAAAATACCGCAGCGATTAGGCAATTGATTAACCGCTTTGGTTACCAAGCTTAGTAACGCCACCTCAGGTGACCTGATCAACAAAAATCAGGTCACCGCTTGTTGGCATCCTGAATTTCCTTAGTGTAGATTAGCGCCTCGCTTAATGCTTGAGGAAGGTTCGCATGATTTCTAATTTAACGATCGCTGTCGCCATTTATTGTGCTTACCTCATTGGTTCTTTCTCAAGCGCCATTGTGATATGCAAATTCATGGGCTTACCCGATCCGCGTTTACAAGGTTCACGCAATCCGGGTGCCACAAATGTGCTACGACTCGGCGGTAAAAAAGCAGCCATACTCACGCTACTTTCCGACATGCTAAAAGGTTTGCTCCCCGTTTTGCTGGCAAAAGCATTTGGTTTTGATATCGCCGCACTTGCACTCATTGCACTTGCCGCTTTTCTTGGACATTTATTTCCACTTTTTTTTCGCTTCGAAGGTGGCAAAGGTGTCGCCACGGCATTGGGCAGCTTGCTTGCACTCAGCTGGCCGGTTGGTTGTAGCATGATGATAACGTGGCTCATCGTCGCCATCATTACGCGGTATGCTTCGTTGGCATCACTCATCACCGCTTTCGTTGCACCGCTTTTGATGTGGTATTTCACGAAAAATCACGTTGCAATCATTGTTGTCAGCACCATGAGTTTGTTGTTGATTATTCGTCATCGACGAAACATTGTGAAATTATGCACCGGCAGCGAAAGCAAAATTGGCCGCCGTTAATTCATCTAAAGGCCATCGCGGATGTACTGTCACACTTAAATCATCGCGCTGACCCGCTAATAAACGTTCGCAACCGACATAAGCAATCATCGCACCATTATCGGTACAAAATGCTTGTCGTGGAAAATAAAGCGCGACACCTTCTGCTTCACACATGATTTGTAATGCATGACGCAACGCTAAATTTGCACCGACACCCCCTGCAATCACCAATGATTTATGCTGCAACAAACGCAAGGCACGACGGCATTTCACCACCAATGTTTCAACCACTGCTTCTTGAAATGCTCGCGCAATATCCGCTTTGGTTTGAGCATCGAGCACGTGTTGTTGTGATGTCTGCAAAGCAAATGTTTTTAATCCGCTGAAACTAAAATCAAGACCTGGCCTATCCAACATGGGTCGTGGAAAATGAAAGCGCTCTGCATCGCCAAGTTCTGCGAGCTTTGCCAATGCAGCGCCACCCGGATAGCCTAAGCCCAATAATTTTGCGGTTTTATCAAATGCTTCTCCAGCTGCATCATCCAATGTATCACCCATAATGCGATAGTGACCCCGTGCATACGCATTAATCAATTCGGTATGACCACCGGAAACAATGAGCGCGAGAAATGGAAAATCAGGCTTTTTTGGCTCTAAAAAAGCTGCCAGCAAATGGCCTTCCAAGTGATGCACCCCTATCGTTGGCACGCCCAATGCAAAACCGAGCGTGCGTCCCAACATGGCGCCTATCAACAATGCGCCAGCAAGACCTGGACCTTTGGTGTAAGCAATGCCATCGATGTCGCTCACCGTCATGTTCGCTGCCGCCAATACGGTTTCAATCAGCGGTAGCAGGTGATGAATATGATCACGGGAAGCAAGTTCTGGCACCACGCCACCATATTGCGCATGCGTTTCCGTTTGACTATGCAAACGATGCGCCAACAAACCGCGATCCGCCGCATAAATGGCAACTCCCGTGTCATCGCACGATGTTTCAATTCCAAGAACGCGCATATTATTTTTAACCTGTGATAGCGGGATACATGCCTAAATGATTGGCTTCATCAATCAATGCCATGAGATCCATCTGCGTCAATTGAAACAACACATCAAAATCATCAATGATGAAATAAATAGGTTGTATCACATCAATTTGATAAGGTGTTCGCAACACATCTAACACGTTAAATGGTTTACGTAACGGCACAGCACTCTCGAGACAATATTGGGTTTCACTGTGCGATGACAATATGCCACCGCCATAAGCACGCAAGCCTTGTTTCGTCTGCATCAAACCAAATTCGATGGTAAACCAATACAATTTAGCCAACATCGCTCTATCGCGAGGCGATGCGGTCAACCCAAGCTTGCCATAGAGATGCGTAAAATTAGCATAAGACGGTTGCGTCAATAGCGGACAATGTCCAAAGACTTCGTGAAAAATATCGGGCTCTTCCAGATAATCCAACTCATCACGACGACGAATAAAGGTCGCCGCGGGAAATTTACGATTCGCGATCAACTGAAAAAATTGCTCAAACGGAATTAAAGCCGGCACTGGCTCAAGCACCCATCCCGTCATTTCTTGCAACAGGCGCGACACTTCATGGCACTGAGGAATTCTATCGTGAGGCAGATCCAACAATTGTATGCCCTGAATAAATTCATCACAGGCTCGTCCTTGCACTGTTTCCAATTGCCGGCTCATGAGCATGTGCCAAGTCTGGTTTTCTTCTTCGGTATAAATGACATTGCCATTGGCATCAGCTGCTTTGGCAACATAGGTTGATGTTTTTTTGTATGACATAAAGCACTCCCCTTTAAACGTAAGCTGTGTAAAATCAACGATGTTAGCGTATTATGACCTCGCCAGGTGTGGGGTTTTAAGATTATCTGCCGCAAGGCAGATAAGCGTGCCTATAGCCATAAGCCAACGGGGTGTTGCGTGTATTTAGTGAAGATAAATTAGGTGTCATGATCGTAACTGCGTTTAGTGATTACTCTATAATTTGGCCATTATTATCTAATTGCTCAATGAACTCAATATCAAAAATAGGGATGACAGACACGCACTGTCATTTCACCTTTGCATTTCGCCAAGTCTCGCATTAGAATTGGCGCTTCTTTTAATAATGTGAACTAGCCTGAGGGTAAAATTTTTAATATGCCAACTGTACGTGTAAGAGATAACGAGAATTTTGAACTGAGCTTACGTCGCTTTAAGCGACTCTGTGAAAAAGCAGGCATACTTGCCGACTTAAGACGCCATGAATTCTATGAAAAACCCACTTGGAAACGTAAACGTAAAAAAGCCGCTGCCGTCAAACGTCACCAGAAAAGAATTCTGCGTGAACACATGGCGCTTGAACGTGATCGTCAGCCCATAGGCGTCGGCAAAAAAGAAGAGAAAGACAAAGCCGCTTAAAGCAGCGCCTTTTCTTCATTGTGACTGAACAGGATGGCCGCCATGATCAAAGATCTTATCCATGAAGACATGAAAACTGCCATGCGCAGCCAAGCAAAAGAGCGCCTAGTCACCATACGCCTCATCATGGCTGCGATAAAACAACGCGAAGTCGATGAGCGCATTGTGTTGTCTGATGAACAAATCATCGCTGTCCTCAATAAAATGATTAAACAGCGCCGTGATTCCATCACCCAATATGAAGCGGGCAATCGACCCGATTTAGCCCATAAAGAAGCTGAAGAAATTCGTCTCATCCAAACTTATCTGCCCGCACAATTAACCGATGCTGAATTAGAGCAAGCCGTCAACAAAGCGATAGTCGAATCAGGTGCCACGTCTGCCAAAGACATGGGCAAGGTCATGGGATTATTAAAGACAAGCTTGCAAGGCAAGGCAGATATGACTATCGTTTCTGCTAAAGTGAAAGCACTATTAGCGGGATAAAATGTTTTTTCCCCATTGCTAAGATTCCTCACAGCGAAGTATCCGTTACTGAGTAGAGAGGTAACAGCGTGAACATACCACGAGAATTCATTGAGCTCCTCTTAGCAAAAATCGATATTGTCGATGTGATCAACACACAAATTCCCTTGCGTAAAAAATCTGGCAGCAATTTTTTTGCGCGTTGTCCTTTTCACACGGAGAAAAGCGCTTCGTTTTCAGTGAGCCAAACGAAACAATTTTATTATTGCTTTGGTTGTGGTGCTCATGGCAATGCCATCGATTTTTTAATTCAGCACGAGCGTTTAAGCTTCCCAGAAGCCATAGAAACCCTCGCGCGATCCGTCAGCATGGAAGTGCCCCACAGCGGCACAACCACCAAAAAAGACGAAACACTGCCTGCTTTATTTGAACGCTTGACCCAAGTGAGCGCCTATTATTACGAACAAATGCGACTCTCATCACGTGCCATCGACTATCTCAAAAGTCGCGGCATCAAAGGAAATATCGCGCAACAATTTAGCTTAGGTTATGCGCCACCTGGTTGGAATCATCTCCTTGATCACTTTGGCAAAACCGAGGCGGCAAAAAAACAATTGCTGGATGTTGGTTTGATCATACACAAGCAAGAAGGTGGTTATTACGATCGATTCCGCGACCGCATTCTCTATCCCATTTACGATTACCGCGGACGCATCATTGGTTTTGGTGGTCGCATCATCGATCAAGGCGAACCAAAATATTTAAATTCACCCGAAACCCCACTGTTTCAAAAAGGCCATGAACTCTATGGCCTCTACCAAGCACTGAAAATAAATCGCCATCTCGAACGTGTACTCATTGTTGAAGGTTACATGGATGTGATCGCGCTTTTTCAACACGGCATCAGCTATGCCGTCGCCACATTGGGAACTGCAACCAGCAGCCATCATTTGCAACGTCTTTTTCGTTACACCGCTGACATCATTTTTTGTTTTGATGGCGATGATGCAGGACGCACCGCCGCTTGGCGCGCGCTACAAGTGGCTTTGCCGCTGATGCAAGATAATGTGCAAATCCGCTTCCTTTTTTTACCCGATGGCGAAGATCCCGATAGCCTTATCCGCAAAGAAAGTAAGGCGCAATTTGAAGAACGCATTGCAAACAGCGCATCTTTATCCACTTTTTTCTTTCAGCGTTTGGGTACGCAATGTGACATGAATACCATGGAAGGCCGCGCTCGTTTTGCAAAACTTGCATTGAATCACATCAAGCAAGTGCCGTCTGGCTTCTTCCAAAGCCTGCTGCTCGAAGCCTTGAGTAAACGCGCCCGCATTGATCTTGTGCAGCTGAAACAGCAAATCAAAACAGAGCCTGTTGCGACCACCGCAGTCCCACCACCAGCTGACATCACCATGCCCGCTCCGTTACGTCGCGCCATGGCGCTCTTGATACAGCATCCCCATCTGGTGAGCTTCCTCACCGAGCCGTTGCCAAAAAGTGACCTGCCAGGCAGTCATTTTTTAGCCGCGCTCATTGAAATCATCCAACGTAACCCCAACATAACAACTGGCGCTTTAATTGAATATTGGCGTGGTCATCAAGATGAAAGCGTGATGGCAACATTGGCGAATTGGCAGCAAATGACACCCGATGAGGGCGTGCATAACGAGTTTTTAGGTGCTATTCGGCAATTATTGCTCTTGAATCTTGATGAAGAAATCGCTCGTTTATTGGCAAAAGCTTCCCAAGAAACCTTGGCCAGCGATGAAAAACAGGCACTCTCAAATTTGATTGCCCGTAAAAAAGGATTAAGCCATGCCTCACCATGACATTTTAGATAAAGTGCTAGATAATGTAAGATTATTCTCAAATTTGATTTATACTATCCAAACTCAATTAATCTGATGCAGGTTGCCTTTTATGGATCAAGATTCACAAAAAGAATCGCAAAAATCACGTCTTAAAGAACTCATTACTCGCGGCAAAGAACAAGGTTATCTCACTTATGCTGAGGTCAATGACCATTTACCTGCAGACATCACCGATCCAGAACAAATCGAAGATATCATCAGCATGATGAATGATATGGGCATACGCGTTGCCGAAGAAGCCACCGGAATGGAAGAATTATTACTTGCCGAAGCTGAAGCAACGGAAGATGAAGTCGCGCCTGAAGAAGTAGCGAGCGCGCTTGCTATCGTCGATGGGAGTTGGGACGCACAACAGATCCCGTGCGCATGTATATGCGTGAAATGGGGCGCGTTGAATTACTCTCTCGCGAAGGCGAAATTGCTATCGCAAAACGCATCGAAGAAGGCGTCAACCAGATGCTCACCACATTGGCTTATCAGCCACAAATGATTGCTGAAGTGTTGATGGATTTTGATCGCGTCGAAAAAGGTGAGATCCGTTTAAGTGATATCATCAGTGGTTACATCGAACCTGATCTTGCAGAAGTTGAAGCAGAAGAAAATGAAAGCAATGCAGCGGCGGCAAAAACACCAGCCATTGCTGAGGAAGAAGGTGAGGAAGGCGGTAGCGGAACGGCAACTGTCGCTGCAACGAAAGTACCAGGCGCTGTTGAAGAAGAAACCGAAGAAGGTGCTGAAGATCCTTTTGATGAAGAAGCCGGTCTTGATCCGGAAAAAGCCAGAAAGAAATTTGAAGAATTACGCAAAATGCATGTCGAAATTCTCGGCATCGAAAAAAAGCATGGTACTAAGCATAAAAAATCCCTCGCCAAACGCGAAGATCTTGCCAAATTTTTTATGGACATCAAATTGTCGCCACGTCAGTTCAACAAATTATCCAAAAAAATGCGCAGCATGCTCGATGAAATTCGCTCGCAAGAACGTGCCATCATGGATTTATGCGTCAACAAAGGCAAAGTGCCGCGCAAAGCATTTATTAGTTCTTTCATTGGCAATGAAACCAATCTCGAATGGATAAACCAACATGAAAGTAAAAATTATTTTGGCGATCTTGAACGATTTGTTCCTGACATACAACGCGCGCAGAAAAAGCTCATCACGTTGGAAGAGCAAATGCACATGTCCATCGTCGAAATAAAAGAAGTCAATCGCCGTCTTTCCATTGGTGAAGCAAAAGCACGACGTGCCAAAAAAGAAATGGTCGAAGCCAATTTACGTTTGGTCATTTCCATTGCGAAAAAATATACCAACCGCGGTTTGCAGTTTCTTGATCTAATTCAGGAAGGCAATATTGGTTTGATGAAAGCCGTTGATAAATTCGAATATCAACGCGGTTATAAATTTTCAACTTATGCCACGTGGTGGATACGACAAGCGATTACGCGATCGATTGCCGATCAAGCACGCACCATTCGTATTCCTGTGCACATGATTGAAACCATCAATAAATTAAATCGCATTTCACGACAAATGTTGCAAGAAACCGGTCTTGAGCCAACGCCAGAAGAACTGAGTCGTACGCATGGATATTCCGGAAGATAAAATTCGCAAAATTCTCAAAATCGCCAAAGAACCCATTTCCATGGAAACACCCATTGGCGATGATGAAGATTCTCATTTGGGTGATTTCATCGAAGATTCAAACACCATATCACCCATCGATGCCGCCACCAATTTTGGTTTATCTGAAGCCGTGCAAAAAGTGTTGGCCTCACTCACCCCACGCGAAGCAAAAGTATTGCGCATGCGTTTTGGTATCAACATGAACACGGATCACACGCTAGAAGAAGTCGGCAAACAATTCGACGTCACCCGCGAGCGTATCCGTCAAATCGAAGCCAAAGCCTTACGCAAACTGCGCCACCCATCCCGCGCCGAACAACTACGCAGTTTCTTAGAAGATCAAGAGTAAGTCACATCACCTGAGGTGCAGAAAATTCTGCACCTTAAGCACTAGAAAGCCCGCCCACTTCGATATATCATTGCCACTTCTATCCGCACAACACGGGCCCATAGCTCAGTTGGTTAGAGCAGAGGACTCATAATCCTTTGGTCCTAGGTTCAAGTCCTAGTGGGCCCATTATATAAAGCAGTTTTTACTGTCGCGCTTCTATCTAGAATTTGCCATCAGATTCAGCACCAGTCAAATGTAACCGATTTGTAATCGTACTTGATAAATTAATAGAGCTACATTTATTGTTTAGTCTACTTGTGTAGTTTAAAATAACAGCACCTTTAAATATTCGCATTGAAAAGGAATTGAATGGTAAGCGTTCGACCAACCACCCTTCCTGATCTTTCTCTTATTGAAATTACTCTGCCGTCAGGTAAAATTCGTGCAAAACCTAAAGCAGGAGTTGGTGATGACAAAGAAAAATATAATGGTCTATCAATTTAAAATCACACTTGATGGGATTAAGCCACCGATTTGGCGCAGAATACAAGTGCCAGAATCATATTCTTTCTGGGATTTGCATGTAGCTATTCAAGATGCAATGGGTTGGCTTGATTGTCACCTGCACCAATTTGAGATGATTAATCCAAAATATGGGGAACGTGATCTTATTGGCATACCCGATGATGAATGGGGCTCTGAGTCTGTATTAGCTGGCTGGAAGACACCGATCAAACGGTATTTTTCATCTGTTAATACAAAAGCAAATTACGATTATGATTTTGGTGACGGATGGCGACATAAAATTACCTTAGAGAAAATATTACCAGTGGTTCCATTGGTGGAATATCCGCTGTGTGTTGCTGGCAAGCGCACTTGCCCACCTGAAGATTGTGGTGGTCCTTGGGGATATGAGAGTCTGTTAGAAACGATTGCAAATCCAGAGCATGAAGATCATGCAAGCATGATGGAATGGCTTGGTGGTGAATTTCATCCAGAGATGTTTTCTCTGGCCGATGTTCACTTTGATAATCCAAAGGAAAGATTAAAAACCGCTATCCAGATTGTAAGGTAGCAATTTGCGATAATCATTTTCGGTTTCGCATAAACGAATACGATGCAACATCGCGCAGAAATACTTGTATGGCTCGATGTTATTTGCTTTGCACGTTTCAATCAGCGAATAAAATATTGCGCCCGCTTTTGCACCGCTTGGACTTCCATGAAAGAGCCAATTTTTGCGTCCAAGTGCAAAAGGACGAATGGCGTTTTCAATTAAATTATTATCTATCTCGATTCGGCCATCTTTAAGATAATTATTTAATTCATTCCAGTGTGATAAACAATAACGAATTGCCTTGCCAATCGCACCTTGTTCGGAAGTTTTTGGTAAATGATGATCTAACCATTGTTTAAATGCAGCAAGTATCGGTACAGATTTTTCTTGTCGTAATTCAAATCGTTCCTCTGCTGATAATTGATTATCTCGTGCATCTTTTTCCACTGCATATAACTTACGATAAAATTTAAGCGCTTCATGAGAAAGCCCCGTACTTTTATTAGATTTCACTAATTCAGCAAACGGTCTTCGTGCATGCGCATGACAACCAACAGAGGTAATATTTTGGTCTTTCAGTGCAAAGTTATACCCTGAGAAAGCATCACTTTGTAAATAACCGTTAAAGCCAGCAAGAAATTGCTGTGCGTGATATCCACCACGCGTTTCTTGATATTCATATACTATGCTAGGTTTGTCACCTCCACCACGATATACCCACATATACGATTTTGTTTGGTTATCACGACCAATCTCATTTAATACTTGAACCGTTGTTTCATCGACTTGCACATAGTCATAAACAACAATATTTTGTTTCAGCAGTTTAACAAGAGGCTCGCATAATTCTGCCGTTTTTAATGTCCATCCACACAAACTGCTGCGTGGCATATCGATTTCCAGGCGCTGCCACATGGCTTCTTGTCGGTAGAGTGGAAGGTGATCGCAATATTTCGAGATAATAATATGCGCAACCAACTCAGGTGTTGCAATGCTTTTTGGCAGTAATAACGCTGGCATTGTTGCAATTTTTACATTTTCTTGGCAAGGCTTACAGGCATACTTTGGTCTTATATTAGACGACAATTATCTTTGCCGGTTGGCGACAATTAGGATTGCCGGTTTAAACCGGATATCTTGCATGGCATTAAATCACAATTGTTGGAGGATTTATGCCTGGCAAGTTTATAACCAGCCAACAGGTAGAGATATTTATGTCATCAAGAAAATCAGGAAATTCACAAGTAGTGTCATCCGCGAAAGCTGGTATTAGCGAGCGTAGCGGTCGAGCAATAGAGAAAGGCCAACGGTTAAAAATGAAAAGAGATAACCATCGTTGGCGCACAAGAAATGATCCGCTATCAGAGGTATGGGAACCAGAATTGGTACCACTACTTAAACAAAATCCACATTTACAACCCATGACGCTTCTTGAGCTTATACAGGCAAAGCACAAGGATAAAGAAGGCAATAGCATTTATGGTGACCACCTGCTTCGCACGCTGCAAAGACGCGTCAAACATTGGAAGTCGACACAAGGCCCAGAACAAGAAGTAATGTTTCGTCAACTACATGAGCCTGGCCGTTTGGGGCTGTCTGACTTTACTGAATTTAAAGGTGTCACGATTACTATTAAAAAAGAAATATTCGAGCACCGATTTTATCATTTTCGACTTGCATATAGTCACTGGAGTTTTCTGAAAGTCATTCATGGTGGTGAATCATATACTGCACTAGCAGAAGGCTTACAGGAAGCGCTATGGTTGTTAGGCGGCGCACCAGGTGAACATAGGACTGATAGTTTGTCTGCTGCATTCAAGAATATTGAAAAAGATGCAATAGCAGACATGACATCACGATATGACGCGCTATGTCATTACTACATGATGAAGCCAACACGTAACAATCCTGGTGTTAAACATGAAAATGGCAGTGTTGAATCACCACATGGCCATCTTAAGCGCCGCATCGAACAAGGTCTGTTACTTCGTGGCAGTAATGAATTTGAATCAGTTGATTCATACGAAGAATTCATTAGGGAAATTACGCAACAACATAATCGTCGGAATGCAAAAGCGATTAGCATTGAGAGAGCGCTATTGCAAAAATTACCGACGTATAAAACTCAAGATTACACTGAAATAACTGCGCGCGTATCAAGCTCCAGTACAATTGATGTAAGACGCGTTATTTATACAGTGCCGTCACGTTTGATTGGTACATCACTACGAATACGATTGTATGACAACAGGTTGTGTTGTTATGTTGGTAATACATTAATTGTCACGCTAATGCGAACATACTCATCAGCTAAAACCAAACGCGGTAGAAATATTGATTATCGGCATGTAATACATAGCTTAATAAAAAAACCGCAAGCATTTCGATATTCAAGTATACGTGAAGATTTATTACCAAATGATGATTATCGGAAAATATGGCATTACGTAAATGAAAAATTAGATGCAAAAACAGCATGTAAATTTATAGTTGGCGTGCTTTATTTAGCCGAAACGGAAAACTGTGAAGCATTGCTTTCTGCTGACATATTGAAAGATATTGCAAATCAAAAATTTTTTCCGCTTAGTCATTATCAAATGAAATTCAAAACAGATAATCCATCGCTGCCAAATATTAATGTTATGCAACATAATTTAAAAAGTTACGACATGATTGCATTACGACAGGAGATGACCCATGTCTAACGAATTTACGTTGCCATTATTATTGAAACAACTTGGTTTACCCACCATGTTGACGCGCTGGAAAGAAAATATGGACAAAGCTGTTGATGAAAGATGGAACCATGCGCAGTATCTTGCTTCATTATGCGAGTTAGAGGTAGCTTCTCGATATCAAAAGCGGATACAACGACATGTCTCTGAATCAAAATTATTAGCTGGGAAAACGCTAGATAGCTTTAATTTTAAAAAAGCAAAATCTGTCAATGCAGCACAGATTCAAGCGCTTGCTGATGACGCTAGCTGGACAAGACAAGCAAAAAACATTGTTTTATTCGGCCCTAGTGGCGTTGGCAAATCGCATCTCGCATGTGCAATTGGATATCGGTTAATTGAGCAAGGTGTACGTGTACTGTTTACTCCAGCCACACTATTGGTGCAAAGATTACAAAAAGCCAAGCAAGAGTTAAAATTAGCTGATGCATTAGCAAAGTTAGCAAGAATACCAGTGCTGATTTTAGATGACATAAGTTATGTCAAAAAAAATGAGCTGGAAACCAGTGTTCTTTTTGAGCTAATCGCTGATCGGTATGAGTCTAATAGTCTGATCATTACATCTAATCAGCCATTCGGTGAATGGGACCAGGTATTCCCAGATACCATGATGGCAGTAGCCGCTGTTGATCGTTTGATACATCACGCAACAATTATCAACATCAATGAAGAAAGTTACCGTAAAAACTCTGCATCATCTTCAATTTAAATTAAAGGGGAATATTATGATTATTAATTTAACATAACCGGCAAAGATAATTGACGCCGACCGGCAATCCTAATTGACGTCTGACAGTCTTACGTGTTGAAGCACGCTGATTTTTGCAGGAATATATTTTAATTGCTCAGATATTTCTTCGCCAATACGAACGAGATGCTCACCGCAAGAACATACTTTCTCTGCGTCAGTGATATCATGTAACACTATTTCTCGTGGCAGATAAGCAGGTAATGGACGTCTAACGGGGTGCTTTTTACGAACATGTGATTTTATTTCTATTTCATCGTTAAGCTGCTCTTTTACTTCTTCTGGTAACTCAATGCCTGCTTCATCAAATATATCAGATTGCAAAATATTTTTTTCTGATGACGGCGAAAATCGATGTTGTTTTGCTAAGCGAATTTCTTCTAGCAAATTGACATATTTTAACTTGTAAGATGCCAACTCAGCCTGCGACTCAACAAGCATTTGATAAAATTTTTCAGGTGATTCTTGAATGTCTTTTATTGTTATTTTCATGCGTGCAATATAGCAAATATCAGCTATTTTTACGAGAAATTTTAACAATAATTTTCTAATTGGCTCGGTTGCATCGCGCTTAAGTTTGTATATTTATCACTCGCTAATAACCACTTAAAATGCTCTCGGCTCATCTCAATGCATCCATCCGCATCACGTGCAAAAATAAACCGGCCCTTCTCTAGCCTCCTGTACCACAATGTAAAGCAATTCGTTTCATAATACAGAGCCTTAAGCTTGTTTCCGCTTTTGCCACGAAATAAAAACAGACTTCCATCTATTGGATTCATTTTAAATATTTCTGTAACAAGCATACATAACGTATTAATTGATTTTCTCATGTCCACTGGCTGCGTATAAAAATAAATTTTTATATCTTCTGGTATCAGCATGACAGTAACACCGTTATCCATTCTTTAATTTGTGATGCACTTAAGTCAGAGGGAAATACGCATTGAAATCCGTTAGGCAATGTAATGCGTATATCTTTTAAGAGCGATGCTTGTTTGAGTGTAACAGGTGTAAATGATCCTACATGCGGTTGCTTTGGGTTGAGTACACTGCGGTAATAACCTAACTTGGCTGATGATATATTTCGTTCTTTACAAAATTGTGTTTGCGATAAGCCACTTGCTTCTTGTTCTTTGATGAGCTCTTTCCATTTTTCATGGCGCGCATTTTGTTCGTCGTTATTCATCTTTTGCTCCTGTAAATTAGGAACAGAAGAATGAAGCAAATATTTATTACTTAAAAGATGTGTTTCGCCGCACGTTTACTTTTAGACCCGGAAACCACTCGTTAATTTAGTTCTTTTAGAAGAGAAATCGGTCTGAACTGGCTGAAATCTTTACGCAGACGTAGCCAGCGTAACAAAACGACATGGGTGAAATTTGCAAAGTTGGTGAAGTTATATATTCCGCTAGCTAGACGCGTGCACGATTATCCTCACAAGCGTTTTAACGTCAAAGACTCTCTCAGTAGGAGCCGTATGCGGTAGTTCCGCACGTACGGATCTGTGCAGGGGGCGTCAAGTGATTGATGTCCCTACTGCGACCCTTTTAATCTTCCAAACTTAATTTAAAAGGATTGAAATTAGTGTTGTAATCAAAAATATCAATACCATAACGCTTCTTGAGATAGCTAACTATAAATGCAGCTGGTATACCACCAAAAACTGCATACAATAGCCTGATTGAATAATCAGTAATAAATAATTTTTCTATTCCCGAAAAAGGCACAGAATCTCCGTAAGCTAGGCTAAATAATATTAGTAAAGCAACTAGTCCGCCGATAGCTGTTGATAACACACTTCTAATCCAGAAAAATCTGCCATTAACTAGAATTTTCATTTTTGTTAAAGCATAAATATTGAGAAATCTACCAACCGATATTGCTAAGAATAATGCAATACCGCCACGTAGTAATGGATCAAAAACAGTATGGTAAGCCTCTCCATGATGCCAATATTCTGGTGATGGCAATCTAATTACAACTAATACACAAATTGAGAAAATGATTGAACTAAATAAAACATACCAAAGTAACGCTCTTGAAATTTTATATCCATACAGCTCTGCAACAATATCTTCAATTAAGAGAACGAGTGGTAAAAAGAAAATCCCTCCTGGAGCTAGTCCTGGCCCTATTTTTACTAATTTAAAGAGCAAGGCACATCCTACTAGATTAAAAGTGACGTATAACATAGTAAAGAGCATTATAAATTGGGTGCTTGCTTTATCAGGGCTTGTTTCTGGATTTAACATTTTTTCTTGCGACATAAGTTTCACCATATTATTTAGTCAGATCATTTGTTAATTTAAATACTCTAAAGATTACAACGCTGGAAGTTATGATTTTGTTTAGTGGGCTCTTTAAATTGATCTTCAGTACTCTGTTTAACATTATTTTCTGCATGCAATTGTTCTTTGGGAAGAGCTTCAATAATACACATCGGATAGTATGGCTCAGGCTTTATATCTTCTTGTGTGATAAATATGTTAGAGACAGTGAAGAGAGTTTTTGCGATTAAGTTTCTCCATTCTTCCTCTGTTCGAATAGCGCTATTAAATATTGTAAATAGGGATATATCATTTATCACGGCCCTTGGATACTTAGGATGGCTTGGATCTGGGACAAGAAAGTCGATTATCCATAGTTTGCCTCTGCCATTCAAGGCAGTGTGACAATTATTTATGATTTCTATGGATTGCTCGTCACTCCAGTTTAACAGTGTTCTGCATATAGTATAAACATCACCACCTTTTGGTACTGATTGAAAAAAATCTCCGCCAGCAAAACTTATACGATTATTTAAGCATTTAAAGATTGCATTTTTATCAGCACCCGAAACTACACTTGGTTGATCAAATAGGATGCCTTCCATGTGTGGATTTTGCATGAGAACAGATGTAATAAAATGCCCACCTCCACCACCGACATCTACCAATTTTTGAGCTGTCGGAAAATTGCATAAAGAGAGAATTGGAGGTAACCAATCTATTGCAGACCTTACGCACCATTCTTTAAACATTTGTAACTTCTTATCATCTTGATTTAAATATTCATAGAAGCTTTTTCCAAAAACATGTTCCCATGAGCCACTGTTTGTTTGCAATGTATGCATTGCGCCGTTAAAAAGTTTATAACCATCAAGAATATGAGGACTCAATATACGATCAAAGCATTGCGAAAGTGGAGTTGAAGCAAATACATCGGGCTCAGTTTCTTCAACAATGTCGTGTTTTACAAGAATTTGCAAAAGAAGTTTAAGAATATCAGGAGGGACTTGCATTTGAGCGGAAATCTCATTTAGAGAAAGTGAGTTAGCTTTAATTATGGTTCCAAGTTTTAATTCAGCAGCACTCATGACAACTTTAGCTAAAATAAATTCATGTGCAAGAGCTAACAAATCATCTTCAGGTGTGGTAGCTGCTGGTTGTAATAAATATTTGTTTAAATAACAGCTAAGAGAGTTACTGAAAACATGTGACCATGATTCTCTATTATGTATAAGAGTATCCATCGCGATGTCAAGTCCGTTATAGTCATCTACTAAACGAGCACTTAAAATTTTGTCGAAATATTGAGAAATGGGTGTTTGATCAAAAACATCATTACCAAGATCTCTGATAATATGATGCGCCGTTAAAAGACGTAAAAATCGTTTTAACGCGTCAGGATGAACTTTCAAAGATGTGGCAATTTCAAAAAGGCTCAAGGGTCCATTCTCTAATAACTTACCTAATCGAAGTTCAGCAAAGATCATTAGAACGCGAGATAGAATGAATTTCTGGGCTATACCTAGAAGCGCATTGCATGGTGATTCAATAAGATGTTTTGATGAAAACATGTTTGTGACCTCAAATATAAAAATTAATTAACATTAATCAACTTTTTAATCGCTACTCATATCATTACTCTGTTCAATAGCATTTAATCTATTGGTTTTGCTGTATATGTCTGCTATTTCTTCCACAGCAGGTGATTGCATTATAGAAAGATGATCTGCATGAATAACTACGACAGTAACTGAGCCACTCGTAAATTTATTCCAATGATTAGTTGGATCATCCACATCCAAGTATTCCTCGTTTAAAATCGTGGCTTTAAATAGCGATATATCAGATTTAATAATATTTTTAGGTTTGTAATTAAGTAATAATATCATTCGATTCCAGAGTAGATTTTCCCAGTTGATTCGAGCATATTGATTACTCATCTCATCAATAAAATATGAATATATTTTATTAAAAAAATTTTTGTCCTTGAAGCGCGGAGTTGATATTGCCCAACTGTCATACAGAAAAATATCTTCTACTTGTTCGCCATAATCCTCAAGTTGTCTAGCTATTTCAAAAGCTATTACCCCACCAAAAGACCAACCACCTAATATATATGGGCCTTCAGGCTGAATATCTTTTATTAAACTAATATAATGTGTTGCCATTTTTTCAATGGATGGGAAGCTATTATCAATATCATTCAATAGTGTATTTTCAATTCCGAAGATAGGTCTTCTGATATCTAAGTGGCTAATTAATTCTTGATAATGAAATAATTCTCCATTTCCAGGATGAATTATAAATACTGGTGTTTTGCCGCTTCCTGACTTTAATTTAATTATGAGATTTTTATTTGATTTATCCATCCGCGAGTCATAAACCAATTTTGCAATGGATTTAATATCTCTTGCTAAGAAAATGTCATCTAAAGTTATTTTAGAACCAAATTCTGCTTCTATTTTTAATAATAAATTTAAACCAGCCATTGAATCGCCACCAAGCTCAAAGAAATCGTCGTTTTCGCATAGATTGAAATGACCAAGAATCTTTTCGAACATTTGTAATATGCGATTACTTATGTAGCTAAGGTTTAATTCTGATGTTTTCTGAGTTTCTTCTTCGGATATTAATTCTTTGTTTTGATTTTTTAAGAATGAGTTATTTATCGATTTATCCCAATAAGGTTTATGTGTAAAGGGATAGGTTGGTAGAGGTACACGTTTTCGTTTAGTATTGTGAATTTTCCCCCATTCCACCTCTCTGTCTTCCAACCAACATTTTGCCATATTATATATTTCTGATTTTTCGATAATTTCTTTCTTCGATGGGTCAAAAATAATATTTGTATCGTTGATTTCAAGATTTTTGATGGCATCATGTATGTCAAGGCAGATCCAGGTGCGCCGATATTTGAAGTCAGTTCTTCCTAATTGTAAGGTGTATGCTACATCATCAATGTATGAACTATAGACTTCATCTGTTGAGATTTTGCTTTTTAAAAATGATTTTAAATTTTCTGCTTTCAACATTAATGTAGAAGATGTCTTTGCTGATAAAATGAGAAGTTTATATTGAGAAGAAGCAGGGTGGTTAGTCATGTTTTCTAGTGCTTCTTGCAAAATTACATGTGCGTTTGTTCCTCCTAAGCCAAAAGAATTAACCGCAGAAATAAGAGATTTATGATTATTTTCCCAAGGGATTAATTGTGTGCTTACATAAAATGGAGTGTTCATAAAGTCTATTTTAGTATTGGGTGTTACATAATAAAGACTGGGGGGAATTTCTTTATGTTTCATCATTAAAATCGTTTTAATTAAGCCTGCTATCCCGGCTGCAGCTTGCGTGTGACCGATATTGCTTTTGACTGATCCAATAGCGCAGAATTGCTTTTTATTTGTTTGATAATTAAATGCAGAAGTTAGTGCTTCAATCTCTATCGGGTCTCCAAGGGTGGTTCCGCTGCCGTGCGTTTCGACGTATGAAATTTTTTCAGGACTTACTCTCGCCATTTTTTGTGATTTCTTGATGCAGTTCGCTTGCCCACTAACGCTGGGAGCTGTAAAGGAAACCTTATTATTACCATCATTGTTTACTGCATACCCTGTAATTATTGCTTCGATATTATCACCATCATTTACTGCGTCAGATAACCTTTTGAGAACTACTATTCCAATACCCGAACTTGGCACTGTTCCTGAGCTATTTTTATCAAATGCTCGGCAATGCCCGTCAGAGGAATAAATACCATTTCTTTCGAAGAGATAACCTGATTTGAAGGGCATAATTAAAGATACACCGCCAGCTAATGCGATATCAGTTTCTTTAAGAAAAAGGCTTTGGCATGCTTTAACAACAGCGACTAAAGATGTTGAGCAGGCAGTATTAATGTTCAGAGCCGCACCATTCAAGCCAAGTTTGTATGCAACTCTTGTAGCAAGATAATCTTTCTCATTTGCTAGTTGAATACTAAGGTCAGCATCTGGAGAATCATCGTTTTTATTGAGTAGAAGTTTGTGCAGATAATCGTTGTCTCCCATTCCAGCGAATACTCCTATCTCTCCGTTAAATTTATTTTGTGTATAGCCAGCAGTCTCTAATGCAGTCCATGCTGCTTCAAGAAAAAATCTTTGTTGCGGATCGATAAGAGAGGCTTCTTCTGGGCTATAGTTAAAAAAATCTGCATCAAATTTGTCAATATTCTTAATAATCCCCGATGCTTTAATGAAATTTGTCCTATTTAGCAAATTAGGATTAATTCCCATTTCTATTAATTCGGCATCAGAAAAATGGTCAATTGTATCTATGCCATTTCTGATGTTATTCCAGAATTCATCAACGTTATTTGCCCCTGGAAATTTTAAAGCAATGCCTATAACTGCAATTGCGTTCTCTTTGTTAATTTCAATATCTTCATTTAAGCCTGTTTTTTGAGGGGTCACCATTTTTTCTGAGAGGTTGACTGCTAATTTTTTATTAATGTGAGAAGCTAAGCTAGTTATCGTTGGGAAATTGAAAAGATCAGTTACTGTTGCTATTTCAGGAAAAAATGAAATTAATTTGCTATGTACTTGCATAAGTAGCAGTGAGTTGCCACCCATTTCAAAGAAATTTGTATCTGAATCAATTATGTCTTTCTTTAATATGGTTTTCCAAATTTCAGTGATAAGTTCATTTATTTCATCTTTGTTTTTTGGTTTATCTTTCGTCAACGCATCATTTGAAAGATGATTTGTTAATTTATTAATATTTAACTTGCCATTTAAGGTAACTGGAAATTTATTTAAAAAGACGAATTTATTTGGCACCATGTATCTTGGTAATTGTGTTTCTAAAAAAGTCCTTAATTCATTCTTTAAAGAGTTTGGGCTGTTCCATTTGCAGAATGATGGTAGTTGAGATGCATTAATTATATCTCTTCTCGTGCTTCTACGGTTGCCATACCGTGATGCATATATTATAAATAAATTGGTACCTTTAAGAAGTTGATGCTGTTCTGTAATAACATTATATTTTTCTTTATTTAGCAATGACACTATTTTTTCCAGAGAACCATCCTTATCATGGATTTCTATTATTATTTGTTTTATCTTTTCCCAGTCATTTTGATCTATGCCAGCTAGTACTTCTAATTCACTTTTTTCGACGTCAATTTTTAAGAGATCTATTTTACTGATGTTGTTTTCTAATATAAAACTAGAAATTGTTCTAAGTTTGCATGGAATCTCAACGCTGACTAGTCTGTTTTTTAACATGGCATTGATTTCTATATCAGATATTTTATCCATGTCATCTTGATGGTGTTGTAATAAGAAATTTTTTAATAAATTACTTTCTTCGTCAAGATTGGCAAATTTCGTCGATAAAACGGATATATTTGGGTAATAATTAAATATTTCCGTTTGATTCTTGCAAGAAAATCCTAAATTCATACAGTTAATTTTGGATCCATAAATTTTTGAATTTATTTCTAGGATTTCGAATATTGATGGAATTGGTTCAAATGCAAATAATTGTAAGTTCGGAAAGGATTGGAGCATAAACAGTGACGACATGCCAATATTTGCGCCGACATCAAATATTACGTCACCGGGTTTTATTGAAATATCATTTTTATAATATTCATTATTAACAAAAATTTCTTCATAAAGAAGATCCGTTTCACTTTTATTTAAATGTGCAATAAGCATGCCATTAGGTAATGTGTACAATTTTTTATTGTTTAGAGAACCACTTTCTTGAAGGGTGGTAAATTGGGCTATTGGGAGAGCAGTGTTTTGATTTGGAATAATGTAAGCAATTAATTGCTTGGCGTCACAATTATCAAAAGAGGTTCGTACTAAAGCACCACTGACAGCTTCGTGCTGAGTCAATATTCTTTCTATTTCCTCTAATTCTATTCTGTATCCACGAAGCTTTATTTGGTTATCGGTACGGCTTATGTATTCTATGGTGCCGTCATCAAGCTGGCGTGCTAAATCACATGTCCTATAAATTTGTTCTTGCTGCTTCTTGTTAAATGGATTTGCGATAAATTTTTCTAGTGTTAATTCTGGTCTATTTAAATAACCTAACGCTAATCCATGACCACCAATATATATTTCTCCTACAGCATTAGGTGGAACAGGATTTAAATCATCATCGAGAATATACAATCGAACGCCAGGAATTGGATAACCAATTAAACCACGATTTGATTTGGCATTGTCAGTAGTGACGTGAATATAAGTGGAATATATTGTAGTTTCAGTGATTCCATACATATTAAATATTTGAGGGAAACTGTCACCATGTTTTGTAAACCAAGGAAGTAACTCTCTGGGCTTTAAGGCTTCCCCAGCTAAAATGACTAGCCGTAACCTAGATTGTTTTATTTCATTTGATGTCGTTTCATGTACTACTAGCTGATTGAAAGCGGAGGGAGTATGGTTAAGTACTGTAACTTCTTCATCGCATATTAGATTATATAATTCAGATGCTGAATGAATAGTAGATGATGATAATATTAAAAGTCTGGCTCCATAGCATAATGCTGTCCAAATTTCCCATATAGAGACATCGAATGCGTATGAATGGAATAGAGCTATTGTATCTTCTGGATTAAAACCATATAAATCTTTTGTGGCCATTATCAGATTATTAATATTCTTATAAGGAATAACCACACCCTTGGGTTTGCCAGTCGTTCCTGAGGTGTAAATGATATATGCTGTATCATCAGGATTTAATTTTACTTCTAAATCGTTTTTGTTGTTTCTGCAAATTATTTCATGGTCTTTTACTAAGTCTATTAAAATATTTTGAAAGTACTTAAATTTATCAAGAAATACTGTTTTTGTGATAAGCACACTTGCCTGGGTTTCACTTAATATAAACTTTAAGCGCTCATCTGGATAAGAAGGGTCTAATGGTATATATGCATAACCAGATTTTAGACAAGCTAATATGGAAATAACCAACTCTAATGATCGATCGACAGCGATAGCTACTGTTTTGTTTTTAGTGTCTTTACTACACAAATGACGTGCCAATTGATTGGAAATTGCATTTAATTCATTATAAGTGAGATGTGATGTACAGTATTGAAGAGCTATTTTGTTAGGATGATGTTTTACCTGTTTGCTGAACAGATCGAGAATAGTAATTTCAGTATTTTCGAAATCATTTTTTCCCCATCTTGTTAAAAGTTTTTTTTGTTCATTTTTATTCAATAACAATATAGAGTTAGTTTTCTTATTTGGATTTAAACAAATTTGTTCGAGTAAAGTTTGAAAGCTGAATATTAGTGAAGTAATGGTTTCGGTTTTGAATAAATCGGTATTGTAATAAATGCCACCTTCGATTTTTTCATCTGAGTGCATAAGTTCAAAGGTTAAATCAACCCGTGCTGTATCATACCCTGTGTACAATTTCTCAATTGTGATTCCTGAAAAATCAAGTTCAAATGGAGTCATATTTTGATATGAAAATAAAATTTGAAATAATGGGTTGCGATTTAGATTTCTCTTTACACCCAATCGTTCCACAATTTTTTCAAAAGGTGCATCTTGATTAATCTGAGCTTCTATAGCTAGCTCTCGAACGTGCTTTAAAAGTTCCAAAAAAGTTGGAGAATTAAATAAGGTTATTCGTAAAACTACAGTGTTAACAAAAAATCCGATAAGATCCTTGAAGTCTTGATTCTGCCTGCCCGAAACAGGTATTCCAATGGGTATATCATATTGTCCGCAATATCTTGCGATCAGTATGCTGAATGCAGAGAGAAACACGGTAAAAAGGCTAACTTTCTGTGATGTTACTAATTTTTTTAATTCAGCACATATTTTTTTTGATAATCTAAATGGAAGATATTTTCCATTATATGCTTGTTGCTTAGGTCTTGGATAATCTGTGGGGAATTGCAAAATAGGTAAATTTTCTAAGTTTTTCTCCCAGAATTGAAGCTGTTTTTCCGCAGCTTGTGAGTTTATCCAAGTTTGTTGCCAAGTGGAATAATCCGTATAAGTGATGGATAAAGGTTGTAACGGCTTTGGTTTTTTCTGTTTATATGTGTCATAAAGTTGAGTTAATTCTTTGTTCATTATTTCATATGACCATCCATCAAAGACAATGTGATGTTTGGTGATGAGTAGAATGTATTTGTTATCATTTTTCTGAAGCAGCCGAACTCTGATCAATGGACCCTTATTTAAATCGAAGGGTCGTTTTGCTTCCGCTTTTGCGATAGCCAATATAGCTCCTTCATTAAATAATCGAGCATCTTCAACTTCAAATGAAAATAACAAATTATTACGGATGACTTGGTAGGGTATTCCCTCTCGATTTTCAAACGTGGTTCGCAATGACTCGTGTCGTTCAATGAGTGTGACAAATGCTAATTTCAATGCATTAACATTTAAATTACCGTTAAGTATAAGGGCAATTGGCATATTGTACTGCCATGATGTTTCGACTTGATCGAGAAACCACAGTCCCTGCTGATTATAAGATGCTTGATTTAGATTTATTTCCGGGCTTGATTTTAATAAAACATGCGGAACTTTCTTTTTATCAGTTATTAGCTTGCTTAATTTTGCTATTGTGTCATGATCAAAAATATCACGGATAGTAAGGTTAATTTTGAGTGTTTGATTTATTTTTGAGATTAATTGTATTGCTGCGAGAGAATCACCACCAAGTTCAAAAAAATTGTCTAGTATTCCTATATGAGAAGTAGATAAAACGTCTTCCCATATTTTTGTGAGATCGTGTTCTATATCATTACTTGCCAGAGTGTTATTTTTAATAATATGTTTTTGAGATATTCTTTTTTTGTCTTTAATGGCGTCAAGCAAATTTTTAGGCTCTTTATAGTTTTCTGCTATTCTTAATAATGCAGTATTAGCTTGTTGTATTGGCATTAAATTAGCAGCACGACTTTTTACCAAGGCGGCCCTTTTCTTTGTTTCAGGACAATAGCAGATAGTAATCGCTTTTTTGACTTCTAAAATAAAATGACATAAGTCGCCAACTTTATTTTTGATAAAGGGAGCACTCTCTAAAAAATCTAGTGCTGGTTGGTTTTTAGCTGACTTGATAAAAATAATTTTTATTGTATCAATATTCTTTTCTTGGGCTATTTCGCCCATTTTTGCGATAATTGTATGTTCTATACCTCTGCCAAGAACACGGCAGCTAAGCATAAAGCTATCTATAGTTAATACGTTATGTTCAATGTAGAAAACAACGATGCCAACTAATCCGTAATCTCCAAAACGGTCACTAGCCATTACAATATAGCAACTTGAATTCTTTCTCACTAAATGAGAGATTTCAGATTCAGAACGCCTGATAGTTGTTGTGTTAAATTGATTAGTTCGTTGTGTAAGATCAGCTACCTGTTGAACATGATCGCTATTTAATGGAATGATTTCGACTTTTAAATTTAAACTAGCAATGAAATCATGCAATGTGGGGGAATTTTCTTCAGCTTTCTTACGTTCAGCATTTTGCTTATACATAAGACCTCTGAGCTTATCCCGATTAGAACTGCTTGCCTTATCAAAGGCCCAAGTATTTTTCAAAAATTTAAAAATCTGGTCATCATTATTTGGTAATTCTAAAACCAGAACGTCTGGGCAATTTGCTCTTATTTCTGCACATTCAATAGGATTATCATCGATAAATATAAAGCTATCCAATCCCAAATTTAATTTTTGAGATAAATGAGTAATATTATTCGACTTGTCATCCCAGTTAATACACCAATCGGTGATGTGATCTTTTTTGAGGGGCATATCAGTTCTATTGTCAAAAATTGAGAAGACATCTGCTTCCTGATTTTTGCTACATATACATAGCAAAAAACCTGCTTCTTGTTGCTGTATTAAAAATTTTTGCAATGCAATCCTACCAGGTGTAAGCTTTACTCCTGAAACACCTGTCTCTCCGCATATTCCTTCCCACAAAGTTTGATCACAATCTAAAACCATTACTTTATATGGGCTACGTATAATTGAATGAATCTTACGTGTTATTAGAAGTCCTAATCCTGCCTCAAATTCTAAAGTATAGGGAATGTGGCCTAATTGATTGGTATGAGGATCAAAATAGTTTTTAATCTCATATTTATCTGTTATTTCTTGTGAGGAAATGCAATATACACCACGTATTTTATTAATATCAGCCAGAAGAACTTGTTCCATTTTTTTAAGAAAATTTCTTTTTGACTTATCATGTAATATGTCAGGTGATGGTGGACAAATGCATATCAAATATGTAGCAGTTGATGAGGCTACTGCTTCACGCAAGGCCATTGATATTTCATCGATATTTGATTTTATAATATTATAAAAATCTTCATGCATGATTATTTGCTTATAATGCAGCCAATCTTCAAATCGTATTAGCATGACATTGAATCCCATCTCATTACTTCGGGTCACGCTAGATGGATCTAGTAACTGCTGAAATATCTGATTATAAGGTGCGATTTGAATTTGAAAATTTTCTAAATTAAGTTCTTCGAATAAATGCAAGATTGCTTTATCAATAAATTGAGTAGTGCATGTAGAAGATATGATTAATTTTTTTCCTGTATTGTTAAATGGTTTTTCCTCAAAATATGTTTGAGCTATTTCTTTGGTTTGAGATGTTTTTGTTTTTTCAAGAAGTTCGATCAAGCCCAAATCTGTTTGTAAAAAAGTAACCAATCTCCCATTAAATAGTCGAGCGGGTTTTGGTTCAGAAACTGTTATCGCTCCTTTGCTTTTGCAGGTATCAATTGCTTGAAATAAATCATCGACTTCATAACATACATGGTAATAATTTATTTTTTTTTCTATCAATCCTTTTACTGCCTCGCCACTTACTAACTCTATTCGGGAGCCATTGTGAACTTCTATAAGGCAAACATTTGCGTCTTGTAGTTCATCAAACACAATTTCACTTACGTGTATGACGTCATAGAATTCCTTGACATGAATCAAAGCTTCTTCGATGCTTAAACAGGCATAGCCTAAATGATGAAGTTTCATAATTACCTATGCCGAATTATTGTATAGTCCTTTTGGAATTTGCCAGCCACCGATGGTTTTTTCTATATAACTGGCTACTTGTAGTGCAATGTGATCGCACCAATATTTCGCAATTATTTGTATTCCTATCGGAAGTCCTTCATCAGATGTGCCAGCTCGTATTACCACACTTGGCCAACCCATGAGGCTATAAGCAGTAAGATAATTTACACTGGAAAAGTGTTCAGGATCTGTAAATGATTGGTTATTTAATATTGCAGGAAAAGACGTGACGGGACAAATAATGACATCGTAATCTTTCATGAAATTAATTAGCTTTGATCGATATAAATCCCATCGTGTCCAATGACTCATAAATTCTTCAATAGAATATTTTTTTTCTGAAAACAATTTTATAGCTTTTTCACAAGGAGGTGTAAGTTGGCCAATATCTAATGTATTTAATAGATCACGTATGCCTTTGCCACCATCGGTAAATAGTAAACCACTAAAAATATTCCAAGACTCTGTGACACCGGGAGGGCATCGTTCAGTAATAATTGCACCAGCATCTGCAAGAGTGAGCACGGTATTTTTTATTGTGTTAAGAGTACCTAGGGTAGGAAAGTTCACACCGTCATTATGATAATAAACTACCTGTAAATTTTTTATGGAAATATTTCGTTCTGTATTCAATAGCGATAAATGTTGTGTATTAGGATCTTGCTCGTCAGAGCCAGCAATAATTGGTAAACAATAAATTAAATCCTCAACAAAACGAGCCATTGGGCCAACAGATAAAATTCGACCTGCGACTCCACTAGCAAAATCTCCGTTAGCAGGAGGAATCAAGCCTGAAGAAGGAACCATGCCGACGCTTGGTCGATAACCTGCAATACCGCAGTAATGAGCAGGTAACCGTATACTTCCACCACCATCGCTAGCGATCCCTAAAGGCGATCCTCCTGAAGCAATAAGAGCTGCTTCGCCTCCACTGCTGCCCCCAGCGCTTCTGTTTAAATCATAAGGGTTGCTAGTTTTGCCATGAATCGTACTTTCTGTATCCCAGCAAAGTGCAAAGTCGGGAAGGTTAGTTTTGCCAAGAATTATTGCACCTGCTTCTCGTAACCGTTTCACTACCGTAGCATCCTGAGTTGGAATATTGGATGCGAATGCACGACTTCCGGCTGTGGTTATAATACCTTCAGTAAGAAAGTTATCTTTAACTGAGATCGGAACACCATGAAGCGGCCCTAATTTTTTTCCTTTTGATAATGAAGCATCAGCTTGATTTGCATCTTTGAGAATGCGTTCTTCATCAACCTGTCTAATGGCATTAATCTTGGGATTGATGTTTTTAATGAGCTCTAAGTGTTGTTTGACAATTTCTACTGTAGATACTTGCTTTTGTTGAATAGCAATTGCAATTTTTTTAGCAGAGCTGGATGTGATTTCATCCATAAAATGTCCTCGTAATTAAACTTATTTATTTACTAGAATTATAATTGATGTGATCTTGCTTTAATCTTTCCATCTCCATTTTTTCCTTCGATAGCATTTCACTTGCGGTTGTATAACCGACTAAATGTGCATCTTCTGAATCTAATTTATTAATTAAATCCTTATCAAGCGATATTTGCTCGGCAGTTTTTTCAATGGGTTCCGCCTGGCCACGCATTCCTATTTTAAAAACGACTTTATTTAATTTTTCGCAAAATTCTTGAATAAGGATCTTATAATTTTGTTTTTTACATTCCTGCGAAGCATAATATGTAATGGTTCGAATGTCTTTTTTTGAAAATCCTTCGAGCAGTTGATCGTTGGTAACAATTTCATGGGGTGTACATGTAAAATAACTAGCTTTACCAATCACCTGTACTTGTATAATCCATTCTCCAGATTTTTTATGTTTGATATCGACAATGCGAAATGCGTCCTGTCGACTCGGTGTTTGATTTTGTAAATCGAGATATTTTCTTAATATCCAATTAAAATACTCAGTAAGTAGAGATAGCTTTTTGCTCATAATAGATGTCCCATTCAACTAAATAATCTTATTATTCTTCATAATTTCGACGTGCTTGTACTAACACACCGGATATTTTGTCTCTTTTGTCTAATAAACTCATTTTGAAACGATCAAAATCAGGACTAATAGGTTTCAAGTATTGATATGGCCCATCAATCAATAATTGCCGAAAGATTACCTCTGGATAGTCTTTGATAATAGCTATCACGAAGCTACGATCCCTTGGTATCTTGTCGGGATCAATAATCAAGATAGTATTTTTGGTAAACTGCGGCTCCATCGAGGCATCTTTCATGGTTAGTGCATAAGCATTTATTCCAACTTTTGCATCTGTAAGGATATGTTCATTATCTTTCATCTCATTTTTATTTTTAGTCCACCGGGTTGCTTCCTTCCAAGTAAGTAAAGGTATTTGAATCCATCCTGATGTTTCAACATTTTGTTGATTCAACCAAGGTATTGGTTGTTGGCCTTTGAGTTGGTCAACCGTCAAGCTAAAAAAGTTTGCAAGTACTTCTAAGGCTGCTTGATGAGGATTTGTAGTAACTCCCGACACAATTCTTGACAGTGTTGGCTGAGGAATATTTACCTGCCTAGCTAATTCTGTCGTACGAATTCGTCGTTGAAACATCAATCGGCTCAGGATTTCACTCAAAGTTAAGGTGTCAGTTTTCATATTGTGCTGGATTGTACCAAGAGTTTGCATAGGTCTCCATAATTTTTATCTATTATCTTTAATGGGTTATTATAATGAATATTATATTCAGATAATAGTTGACATGGCAATAACAATGAATATTATATGCATATTAAGTGAATGTTTTAAGCAGTAAATATTTTGTTAATAATGCAAATTTTAGAAAGATGCAGATAATGTATTGTAATGAAGCAAGAAAACTCTAATTGGGGTGATTTTTTATTAGTCGAGCATTTTTATGAATAATTCAAATAAACATGAAGTGAAACTGAGAAATATCGAAAATCCTTTTACAGAATTATTTTCGTTGCTTAGGCGATATGAAAATCTATCTGATGGAACTCTGACATTAGTATATAACTCTGAAGAACTTAGGGTAATGAAACAACATATCAATAATGCAATTGATACGTTGTTGCACGGGCTACAGGATCTAGGTCATCTCATAGGTGTGGTTGGGCAGGATAAGAAAAAAATAATTGAAGATATAAATAATATTGGATTCTTTATTTCGGCAATTAGCAATTTGACGGAAGCATTGACTATCTTGCAATTATACCCATAGCGAATCAATTTTAGGTGTGGCAAAATGCGCTGCAATTTAAATGGATATTAAGCGATATCATGAAAGGATTCAAACTCAGTAAAGCCGAATTGTTGACGTTGAGGCAAGCGCACAAATCAGAGCACTATAAACGCTCTGCCTATAAAATCAATGTTGTTATTCTTCTCGGCAGCGGTTGGACGTTAGAAGAAGTAAAGGATGCGCTGCTGCTAGATGAAGAAACCCTCAGAAGTTACGTAAAAAAATATCAAGAAGGCGGCTTGCCGGCATTACTTAAAGTTGAATTCAAGGGAAGTGAGCCGCAATTATCTGTTTCTGAAGTTGTAAATTTATGCTATGCGTTAAACACACAGATTTTTTTAACAACACAATCAGTTATTGATTATGTTAAAAAGAAATTTGATATCACTTATAGTCAAAGTGGCATGAGAGATTTATTACATCGATTAGATTACGAGTATAATAAACCGAAACTGGTGCCAGGCAATCCTGATCATGAATCGCAAGAAATATTTGCGGAGCAATATGAAGAATTCATGCTAAATAAGCCTGCGAATGTAGAGGTTTTATTTGCCGATGCTGTTCATCCTCAACATAATACGATGGCAGCATATGGTTGGATTAAGCGGGGAGAAAAGCGTGAGATTCAGACAAATAGTGGACGTGAAAGGCTCAATCTTCATGGTGCTATGAATGCTGAGACGCTGGAAGTGACTGTTATCGAGTCAGAAACAGTCGATGATGATTCAACTATTCAACTGTTGGAAATTTTAGAGAAGAAATACGCATTAGCGGCAAGCATTTTAGTTATTCTTGATAATGCAAAATATCATTACTCAAGGAAGGTCAGAAGATTTTTGGAAAGTTCAAAAATACAATTAGTTTTTTTGCCAAGCTATTCACCAAATCTGAATTTAATTGAGCGGCTATGGAAATTTTTCAAAAAGAAAGTTCTGTACAACACCTACTACGAAAAAATAGAAGATTTCAGGAAAGCATGTATTCAGTTTTTTAGAAACATTAATTCCTACTGGGATGAGCTGGCTTCAATTATGAGTGGCGGATTTGAGCTGGCGTGACACCTAAAACTGAAACGCTGTGGGTATAGATGCGGATTTTGTACTAAAACAGCGAGAAATAAATTATTAGATTATTCCTTATGGGAATATAGAAAGATAAATTTCAAAATTAATTGGAGTTGAATGGAAGGAGAAGCGTATGACGCGCAATCGAAATGTGGAACAGGAAAAAATATATCAGCAATATGCTCAATTAGGAAAAAGAATTGATGATTATGTAACATCCAAACAAGATCAAAAACTATTTCATAATAGGATATGGGAATTAATTGCTGAGGAAGGCATTTGGAAATTACCAATTCCAAGAGAAAACGGGGGTTTTGGTTTAAGCTGGCATGAATGCACGATTGCAATAGAAGGATTAGCTAGCACCTATCCTAATTTTGAGTTTCTTTCTTTACTTATAACTCATGTCAGTACAATTTATCTTATCCAGCAGCATGGGACAAACACGCATAAGGGGCAGTATTTACCTCGACTTATTCAAGGAAAATTTGGATGTCTTCTAATCTCTGATTCCGTTATTAAATTATATTATCGTGAATATCAAAAAAATAAGTACATAAAAAAAATTCTAAATGCAGAAAATATTGGAATCATTATTCGTGTGAATAAAAATGGAAATAATGTTGAATTTAATTTTGATAATGAAAAAGACGATAGACGATCGATTCTTTATAAAGATAAATTTATTTTTTCCGAAAACGGCATAACGGTACTATGCGATCTATTTAATTTTCAAAGATTATTATATGGGATATTAGCTGCCAATTTCGCTTTACCTATTCTTGAGAGAATTAAAGAAATCTCACAGAGATGTTCTACAGTTATCTCGGATCAGGTTATTAAAAAAGTGCACAGAGAAACTAGAGATAATTTGAGAATAAGCCAACAACTTTTTTATTCATTATTCCCTTATTCATATTAAAGTAATATTTATTATCGATTAAATGTAAGCCCCTAATAATCCCAGGCTGAAATTAATTTCTAGAAGATTGACTTGTCGATAAATTGCGGCAATAAAGAGGTTGGCGAGATGTCGCCACGTCGCATGGCATTTGACATGTGAAGGACGTACTCAAGATATTTTCGTGGGTCAATGCCATTCATTCGGCAAGTTTGTATGAGACTATATAATAGCGCGGCCTTGTTTGCGCTCTCAGGTGTGCCGGTAAACAACCAGTTGCGCCTTCCCAGAGCAAAGGGGCGAACTTGATTTTCCATCCAGCAATTACTAATGGGAACTTCACCATAATCAATATATTTAATCAGGTATCGCCATTGATTTTTTGCGTAAGTAATAGCAACGCCGAGTAAGCTTTTCGGTGGTGCGTCAATTTTCACTATTTCATTGTAAATAAAGTCCAGTACAGGCTTTGCTATTTCACGCCGATACGCTTTTCTCTCTGCAAAGCTCATTTCCTTTGCTTCGCGCTCTATCTCATACAGTCTGTTAATTGGCACGAGTAATTGTGCCGCTTTGCCATTTTTATTTTTATCTGCCACTTTCACCACATCAGTAAATTTACGACGTGCATGGTCCCAGCATCCCACGCTAATAACAGAGGACTTGGCACGTAAATCGTTATATCCGCTGTACCCATCGGTTTGTAAAATTCCCACGAAATCTTTCAATGTTACGTTTGGCACGCTTGCAGAACGACTCGCTGAATATTCAAAAAGAACGAAGCGATTCCCACTGTTAATCATCACCCGATATGACCCCCTCCGTCATCACCTTAATGGACCCACCAAATTATCAGCGTAATGGACCCGGGGGATCATCACCCCTAATGGACCCATCTCACGTGTCAAACTTCCTCTTTGCCATAGGGTAATCCTCCTTGATAAGTTCAAGTCCAGATTACCTTGGGTTAATGAAAGTTTGACACGTGAGATGGGTCCATTAGGGGTGATGATAAGGTGGGTTCATTAGGGTGATGATCCCCCGGGTCCATTACGCTGATAATTTGGTGGGTCCATTAAGGTGATGACGGAGGGGGTCATATCGGGTGATGATTAACAGTCTCAACATAAGCACGGAGAAAATCAGCCAAATATTGTGGGATCGGTTGCTCACACGCACCGGCTTTTGCTTGAGGAATAAAAATAATACGCTTATTCAAATCAATATTTTTTAATTGGACAGAAAGAATCTCCATTCTGCGCATTGACGTGCCTAAGCCAATCACAATGAATGGATAAATATAAGGACACTGATCTTCTTTCGCTGCTTCTATTAATTTTTTAATTTGCTCAGTGGTGAGATAAACAATTCGGCCTTTATCTTCTTTTAATCTTTTTATGTTGCAAGGTTTATGATCCATCCATTTCCAATCGATTGCTTTGTTAAGCAAATGGGAAAGCGCGGCAAGTTCACGATTGATGGTTCCAGGTTTTGCATTTTCTTTTAAACGTTGTGCTTTATATTGCTCTACATCTGAGATGGTAATTTTTGATAATGACATTTCACCTAATAAAGGAAGCAGATGATATTTAAAACGATAATCATTTGTTATAAGATCTTTGCCGCTTTCGCTTGCTAATTTTTGCAAATATTTTTTAGCGGCTTCTTTGAAACTCAGTGTCAGCAAGCGTAGCCTCCAAGTAGCCTTGATTGAACAAAGTGAAATCAAGGTTTACAATTCATTCTTCGCAATCTTCCATCTCATCTTCGCTTCCCTTGATGTCGTTTCACGACATCAAGGGAACATTTTCTTTCGGGCTACGCTTGCTAATTTTTTCCTTTCTTAATGAAGAAATAACTTATCTTTCAGAATTCCATTTTCAAAAATTAGCATTGATGGCTGGGGAAAGCGATACGTAAATTTAGTAACAATAATTACTTTTTCTTTCACATCATTTAATTGCTGATAATTTCCTTGAGATTGCGAGTAATAGTTCGTTGGAGATTGATAATAACTGCCATAGCTTTGCCCACCCGTGGTGCCACCTGAAAGAGTGATGGTATCCTTGTATTCGCTTTGCTCATCTGGTGCACCACACAATTGTATTACCTGTTGTATTGTGTAGCCTACATCAATATTGTTAAAATTCGTGGGACAAAGCATTGAAAAACTATTTGCTGAAAAAACATTTAAGCCAAAAAATATTAAATATTTTAGAGTTGATTTTAGGCATAATTTATTAATCGTCAACATACAAAATCCTCTCGGCACATCAACATTATTATTATATCAGTTTTAATATCAGCATAATTTATCTAATAAAATTAATATCAAAACTTTGCATTTAAACCTAAACTGTGAAATCTGATTTATTTCTCGGCTTGCATTTTGTATCGTTGCTCCAACGCATTCAGGCTACGCTTGCTGATCCCTGCGATTTTACCCGTCGCAATAAAAGCAATATTTAGGCAGTACGGCAACAAAAGTGGCATGCAATATTCGAAGCCATTAAATTCACAGTATTCATTAATTCAGATTAATAATGATACTAAGATTTGTGGATAATCATTTTTCATTAAACTCCACTTCAAACTCTCCAATGACTTTCAATATCTCATTCCAGTCTGGAATATTTCCAAAAAACATATCCCTCATTAACCCATAATCCTTTTTCAAGGCATCATGCAAAACTGACGGTGGCGATAACGTTAAGCTGCCCTTTCTGGCAGTGCTATAGTTTGCCCATGCAGATGTAAAATAGATGCTCTTGTGTTTCGCAACTCGGCCAAGTAACCCTGACTCACTCATCGCACTCATTTTAATATCTGAATTCAAAAGGCAAAAAAAATCGTAATAGTGCCTGGAAATCCGCGGCGGTAATTTCTTTTCTTGTGGTAAATGTGCGTACTGATGAAGGATAGTCGCTTTTTCCCAAAAAGTACGTTTAGCATCAAGAACCTTAACCCACACCTCTGGCTCTGTAACTTTCTCTTTAAGCGAACTTTTCGTGTAACTTTGAATTTTATGTTTGCTCACTGGCCAATGCTCAGACCGTGCACCTAACTCAATCTTCACAGAAGGACGAATATATCCATTATTTTCAGTAGCACTAGGATATTTGAATTGCAATGTTTGACCATCAGGATCGTCCGCATCTATTTCAAGATACCAACCTTCAGAGATTTGCAGTTTTTCTGATATAGCAATTCCCAACATCAAAATTAATTGATCTTGAATATACTTGGAACATACCGCAGAAAGGTTATCTAATGCTGCCCGCTGCTTTTTCTTAGATTCCGCCTTTTCGGGATCATTATCTTTGCCATATCCAAAAAACTCTTTTTCAATTGAAAGATCAATATCCTCCGAAAAGCGTTCAATGATACTGTAAACCTTAGACAGTGAAGTTCCACCTTTAAACGTCAAATAATCTTTTAGATTAGTAAGCGAAAATAACCTCTCTAATATCCAGATAACCCAAAAGTCTTTTTCGATGATTTCAAACGTAATACCTGACTCTTCTGCAGCAGCATCAAAAAATGCTTCTCGCTCTGTTATTGAAAGTAAGTGCAACTCAGTCATGGCATCGCATCGCATCCATAATGCTGAAAAGACATTCACGTATCCACTGCGGTGCATATTTCAAATATTTAACAAGCTCATTTCGATTTGTTCCTTCAAGAAATTTTCGTGTTTTAGCCAGGACAATATTATCAATATTATCTTTTCCCAAATATCTGAATGCCTGAATAACCAAACCAATTTTAGTACCTGCAGGATGCATATTTTTTTCTGTTGTTGTTCTAAATATTATTTCCTTCTTTCCGATTTTCATTTTTTTTGATGGACCATTTGTTAAAAACACGACGCGTCCCGGCACTTGCTCCGACAAACCGATGAGATTTGCCGCGTAAGCACCTGATGGTTGGATCTGAATCCCGTTTTTCTCTGCAATCGCTTTCGCAATTGCTTCCACTTTTGGCGGAAGAATTCCCAACTCTGAATGCTTGCGAGGATACTCATATATTCCCTGTGCCAGTCGTCGGATAAATTTATCCTTTTCAAGGCGAGAAAGAGCACTGCGTACCCCTGTATCACTATCTAAATCTTGGAAATGCTTAGGTGTAAAACACCATCCCCTACCATATTTAATAATCCTGTTTTTTACATTTTGTACGACGGTTTCAGCCATCTGTTCAATACTCCTTTGCCACAAAATATAGTAATATTTTGTGGCAAAGGATACAATCAAATTATTAAAAATCCTATACTTATATAAAAATAAAAATTTATGCTTTGGATTCGAAACATTGCAATGCAACCTGATGCGAAGGTAACGCTTGTATAAAATTAATCTTCGCCGTGAGATTGGCAGTAGACAAACACTCTGATAATACTTTCAATCTTGAAGGGTCACGGTTAGTTTTTGTGTCGCAGAAGATTGTGTAAGTGTTTAAATCCAGAATCCAATGATGCAGTAATTGATAGTAGAATTTGTAAAAACCCAACTCCACTTTGCTTAATTCAATCGCTATACATCTAAATCGCAGTTTGTCTTGATAAGATATAAATAAATCAACGAAAGATAAAAATCCTTTTTGGAAGGTGAAGTTTTACTCCACTTTATTTCACCCCACGCAGAATGTTTTTGACGTAACTGGATAATGCCAGCTTTAACATCCTCACAAATATCGGCAGGCAACCAAAGACTGCCGATCATGAAATATTGGCATGATTATTCATATTGAGGTAAGGCAATCGCATTCGAAACAGATTTTATCATGACTAAGATTTTATTTGAGCGTTCTTCGGCAATTTCCTTGGAAACTTCATTTTCTACAAGAAATGATTCGCTCACCCAAACTCCAAATTTTTGATTAGCATCAACGAAGGAGTGTAGTAATGCATTATAACGAGTAAATGCCTGTATATGATTTCCATTGGCAATTTTTAATTCGCCTGCGAGTATATATGCACCAACTAATGCCAAGTTATTACCTTGGCCAGATAACGGAGAAGGGCAATATCCTGCATCGCCAAGAAGTGCAATTCGACCTTTGGTCCAGTTGTCCATTTTTACTTGTGTAATGGCATCAAAATAAAAGTCATCGCTTTCTGACATAAGCTTTAAAATATTTTGTACTTCCCAACCAAAATCACGAAAGGTGTCACACAGGAATTTTTTTTGTTCATTCTCATCGCGTATGTCTTTCAGGACATGCTGGGAGCGGAACATAAATCCAGCTCTCGTTATCTTGGGGTTGTTATCGCTGTTGATACTCACTAGTTTATGATTGGCCTCACATTACAGATCCATATGATTCAAATTAAGGTAATTTGGTATGGTAAATGTACTGAGATATGAACCAAGATTAATTAACTGATATTCATTTTTATCAAAAATCATGCGCCTCGTGGCAGAATGAATGCCATCTGCTGCGATCACCATTTTATAATTTTCTACCCTGCCATCATTGAAGCTGACGGTGACACTATTATCATTCTGTTGCATGCTTGCAATGGATTGATTAAAAAAACAGGGTACATCAGCGATTGTTTTCATCAGGATTTCAATCAAATCACCACGGAGGATTTCAACTTCATCATCTTGCCTGAAACCAAATTTCTCACCATGCTCTTCATGCAATATATTGCCTGTTACATCCACAAAGCGACCACATTCTATTCGCGTGCGCATATCACATATGCGATCATAAATACCCATTTCTCTAGCAATATGCGTTGCTATGCCGCGGACATCGAGTGCCTGACCGCCTTTCCTGATGGCAGCAGATTTTTCAATCAAGACAGGAGAAAAGCCAAATCTTTTTAACCAATAACAAATTGCGGGACCAGCAATGCCCGCGCCAATGACGAGAATTTTTATATGTTTAAACATTCATAGTTACCTGTATAATAAATGATGTTGGGGTTCGTATAATTGGAATACCATGCTGATACAGTAAATAATTATTAATTATCCATTCATTTCCATAAGGCGCTTCGTCATAAAAAATCCCACCGCCATAATAAGGACGCGGCTCTTTTGGTGGTAAAACACTTTTAAGCATATCAATCGGTGTATATGAACATTCCAATCTTTCATTCCATTTTTGATAATGCTCTCCTATTTTTATATGTAGCTGCTTAATCAATTCAAGTTCATCATGATTCAGTTGTTTTTTTGTAATTGCGACAAGATCAATATCACTGCTATCAGGATTGAAATCGCCATAAGTCAAAGACCCAAATAAATATAAGCCAACCAGATTTTCACCTAAAATGACTTTGATCTCGTTTGATATGTTTAATAAAATATTATCGACCTCTTGATAAGAAGTAATACCAGCGGTATTTAAATTATTCGGCATAAATTTTCTTATTGTGCTTTGAATCTGTTGTCACTTTGAATTTCCTTTTTGTTTTTGCGCGAATGTTATTTTCGCGCATCAAGCACACATGCGATGTTTTCCACATGATTCATCTCAATCGCAAAAATCAGCGTGTATGCGGCGATATCCATATGTTTCTCGGCTCTTTTTAAAGCGAGCTTTGATAAATGCTAAAAAATGCTTATCAGCACATTTCCGCTGGCTTTCTGGTCACTTTTGCCAAGCATAAAATCCCGACCGTGAAACCGCGAATACTGATCTACCCAGACTAAACAATCTCTGTTGTCATCCGGCCTATTAAGTGATGTATTCTCATGCCACTCGTTAGGCCAAACAGTTCGTGTGGGTGTCATAATGTACTCCTTATGCTGATTTATCATATTTTAATTATCTCACATATCTCTATACACCAGAGGGATGGTATCGAAGTACAATATTTGCAAACCTATTAGTATTAGCTTCTATATTTTTTCTTGCATTACTTTTCAATAGTCAGTAACTGATTTGAGTTAGCGAACAGGCTGTGTCAAAGCTCTCGCAATATAACGGAAAACAATATATTGGCAGAATTTTGACTCAGAACTAATAGCATATAAGCCTTTGTTTTAAAAGTAGCAATTCCCAATATAACGGTTATAATCATATAAATCCCCTAAATTGGGGGGTTAGCATGAATGAGACCGTAATTTATGGATTTTAATGAATATATTCATTACGTTATAAAGAATGGAAGATGCACCTTTACGATTGAAGATGCGTTAAAGCAACTAAATAAAAGCCGAAAAGCTGTTTATTCATCTATAGAACATCTCGTTTCAAAGAAAGTACTTGTGAGCCCTGCCAGGGGTTTTTATGTAATCGTGCCACCAGAATACCAAATCTTAGGATGCCTACCAGCAGAATATTTTATTCCCTACTTAATGGAATATTGGAAATGTAAATATTATGCATGCTTATTAACAGCAGCCAAATATCACGGTGCATCTCATCAAGCTGTCATGATTTTTCAAGTCATGGTCGAAAGACACCGAGAAGCTATTGTTTGCGGAAAAATAAAAATTAAATTCATCACTAATAAAAAATTAGTCGATACACCCACACAAAAAATCACAACTCGCATGAGTATGCTAATGGTTTCAACTCCTGAAGGAACAGCGATGGATTTAATGAATTATCCACACCAAAGTGTCGGATTAAATCATATCGCAACAGTATTAACAGAGCTTCATGAATCCATGAATGCTGACAAATTGTTTAACCTTGCAAAAAATTCGTCAGTTTTAGCTTGGCAACAAAGATTGGGTTATATGCTTGAAATGATAGGAGCAACTGAGCTAGCTGAAGTATTAAAAATTAATTTGTCAAAACAAAAGCGTCTTGATTACATCCCTTTAGCTGCAGGAATAAAAGTGACCAAGCATGCAAAAAAAAATGTGACTTGGAAAATTATTGAAAATATAACTATTGAGAGTGATATATGATTCCAGATTATTGTCTTACTGAATGGCGGCAACAGGTTCCATGGGTAGAAGATTATCAGGTTGAACAAGATTTAATTATTAGCCGCGCATTAGTGAGCTTATTTGAACGCCCAAAAATAAAAAATAATTTGGTATTCCGAGGTGGAACAGCATTACATAAGTTATATGTCAAACCTGCTGCTCGTTATAGTGAAGACATCGATCTTGTCCAAATAGTAACTGAGCCAATTGGACAAACACTTGATGAAATTCGCTCTGCTTTGAGTTGGCTAGGTGAGCCAGTTCGAAAATTAACTGAGCGAAGTGCCAAATTATTTTATCGATACACTGCATGGGATAATTCGAAAAGAAAATTGAAAGTGGAGATTAACACCACTGAACATTATCATTTTTCCAATCTTATTGATTTTGATTTTACAGTGACAAACCCGTGGTATTCAGGTGAGTTGAAATTGTGTACTTATCAACTTAATGAATTAATGGGATCAAAAATGCGCGCTCTTTATCAACGCCGAAAAGGACGAGACTTATTTGATCTATGGATTGTTCTTAAAAAGAATTTAATTGATCCCCACGAAGTTGTTAAATTTTATTTGTCTCATTGTGAAAAAGAAAACTTGATAGCGACTAGAGCACTTTTTGAGAAAAGCATGTCCGAAAAAATACGAAATGAAGATTTTAAGATTGATATTTCTAATTTACTTGCAGCCGGCCAAGAATGGTCATTTGATGATGCTCATGAAATGGTGCAGGAAAGAATTATTCGATTACTCCCAGGCGAACCATGGAAGAGAAAGAAAAATTGATTTAATGAATATATAATTTTCCATAAAATGGAAGAATTATGAGAGCATGAATTTAAGTACAACAGATACACTTGCTTATCAGCGCTGACTCCTAACATGGCTACAACAGTGTGGATATTTGATTTTAATAATATTTCAGCCCCAAATGTCCCTGTTTGTAAGAAGCCACCAGGAGCTTGTCTCCAGTAAAATCATCATATACACAATATTCATCTTTTAAGTTTTTTACAGATTCTGATTGCGCGAATTGAAGCGCATCAGATTCAATTTCAAAATCATTAATATACTCAATTTTATTATTTGAAATTTTTTCAACAATAAACCTTTTTTTCATTTTTGTTAATCCTATGCTATCGATAAATTCAGAAAAACTACGCTGTACAAGAGTTTTTTTTCGAATGGAGATAATTTTTGCTATCATTTTATTTGCAACTGCTATTTTAAAATTTTTAGGCAATTCCACCTCCGGCAATGTTTTAAATAACCTCGTTTTTGTTTGGCTTAAGTAAAAAATATCTAGCAATGCTTTCTCAGGAGATGCAATCTTTAATAATCCATCTACACCTTTTTCTTCATATCCAAAATAAAATGAGGGGTGTATATGATGTATTGAGACAGTTGCTATGGAAGTTTTATAAATTTTTGTTCTTCCTACTGAAACAGTATAAATAATATTTGGTATTTGCGAAATCATGTTATGAAAATACAATGCAGTTTGTAAGGATACATATGAGGGAAAAGGCGAAGTCAAAAAACCGGGTAACACTAATGCATCAGTATCAGGAAATGCCCAGAGCCCGTGTTTAATATGAATAAGCTGGTTTGTTTTAGAAATTCTAGATAACAATTTATTTGCATGATTAACACTAATATCAAGATAAGCAGCAACATCATTGGTTTGAATGACGGGTAAATTTAATTGTTTTAATTTTGTATAGACGTCAATTAACTTCATGCTGATAGCCATCCATCGATGTTATAACAGTTTTCACAATAACATCCCACACAGATGCATCATCGTATTCCTTTTGTTGGTCTTCTGGTAAATAGGCTACGACTTGTCCTTTAAAATCTTCAAAAGCTATTCTCCCTGCTTTAGATTTTGCATCTTCCAACATAGCAGTAGTGTTCTTATCTAATTCAAAATGATTACCGGAGCCAATAAGAAAATATAAATCAAAAATGTCTCTGGATTGGGTTTCGCCTCGTAAAGCTAATGCGCGAACTTTCTGTCGAAACATACTTTGGATAGAATAATGGTTCGTCATAAATGGCGAGAGCGAATATTGTCTTATTATTTGTGAATCAATAGGCTCATAAATTGAATCATCTTTAAATTCACGCCGCGAAAATTCAACTTTAGTATGTAGAGGTAATGCAATGTGTTTCGACTTTAATTCAATTTTCCATCTCTGAGTTGTGGGTGTTTGTTTTGGAGTACTTTTATTTAATATTTCCATACCTTGGGCTTGCAGAATATTATTAAATGGCGCAGAACGCAAAAGCTTATTAACATTTTCAAATAATGTGTTTTTATTAATAATTTGAACATCGATATCCATATCCTCAGAATACCTTATGCTTTTAAAGTAAAAACGCATATTGCATCCACCTTTTAAGGCATACAGTTTTTTATCAACTTTTCGACCTAGCTGACATAGAAAAAGCAGATGGAATAGCTCTATACTTTGCCTGACATTATATTGTTTCATATTAGATTAGCCTCCCTTTTTATAATACTAGATATCGACATATATGTCGATATCTAGTATTATAAAATTTAGGCCTTAGGTCTATGTAACTGGCTGTTTTATCAATGCAAGTGCCATCAGGCCTAGAAGCTAGAGAATAGGTTTGAGCCTTTTCCGATTCCCACTTGGTAGGATGAAAAAATTTGAATCGCTGTTAGCAAGTTTTATTTTGACTATTTATCTAACCCATTGAAATTTTATCTATTGCGAGTTAGCAGTGATCGTCTCCAATAAAAACCGAGAACCATCGATAGTGCAGCAAAAAAAATTGCCGCAAATGCACAGAAAATGCGTATGCGATTCGCCTGACTCAACCGTTCTTGTCCTCGGCTCAATTTCAACTTACCCGCTTGAAGTCGCTCTTCACCAATTTTAACGTTGGCTTCTCCTTTTGCAACCAACACGCCGCCTTTGCTTATTTGTTTTGTCGCATCTTTGAATATCATTCCGCTTACCGGCAACCTGTGTGCAATGCTCATGAAAGGGATATTGTTAACTTGATTGTATACCTGCGTGGCATGTGACAATTTTCGCTTGCCACTTGCCAATTTGGCTTTGCCTTCTTCAAGCATTTGCTCCCCATTTTCAAGCTGGCTTTGGCCACTCGCTATTTTCTGGCCTCCAGCAGTAATCGCTTCGGTAAGAAACAGATAGCCGGTCAGTGACAGCAGCGCCAATAAAATGGTGAAGAGCAGCGTAAGCATTTTCGCCATGATGTGTCCCTCAATTTTTTATTCCGCATTACACGATGACAACCTATAAAATATAAGAATAACTGCCACACTGCTACCGATTTTTAAAATCATTGTCATCACCGATTTAATTTGAACAATCTTGATTTTGACGGACGATGATGACAAAATTCGCGCTGCATTAGGGGTGCCGATACAACATCTCGTTAAAACGAGCGGAGGAAAATGTTCATGATTGAAAATATCGTTGGCTCTATCGCTTTTGTCACATCCATCATTGGACTTTTCCCACAAGTTTACAAAGCCATTAAGACACGCTCTACACACGATATCTCCATGCTAATGTTGCTTAATTTTTTCGTTTGTTCAATCGCCTGGATTATTTATGGCACTTATTCCAATTCATTTTATGTTGCAGCCAGTAATATCTTGGGACTTGTTAGTTGCTTTATTTTGATTGTTCTTAAATATTATTTTGATAATAAAGCTTCGCTCATTTAATTCTCTGGCATAATCACGTATCCTTAATTTAAAATTTTTAAAAGATAGGACAACTCAATTAATCATGACAGACGCCTGGAATGCTAAAACCTACAGCCAATTTCTCGATTTAAGAACAAGACCAGCGCGCGATTTGTTAGCGGCTATTCCACATTCTTTTCAACCTAAAGTAGTCTATGATCTTGGTTGCGGCCCTGGTAATAGCACAATTTTATTAAAAGAGCGCTGGCCGCATGCGAAGATAACAGGACTCGATTCATCGCTTGATATGCTGGATCAAGCAAAAGCGGCTCATCCTGACATTCATTTTGTTAAAGGTGATATCGCGCATTTTTCACCCACAGAAAAAATAGATTGTCTTTTTGCGAATGCCTCTTTGCAATGGCTTGACGAACATGAAGTCCTGATGGCTAAGCTTCTACAACTACTGAATCCTGACGGCGCATTCGGATTTCAAATGCCGAATAATTTTCATTCGCCATCACATCAAATCACCCTTAAAATTTTACAAAGCAACACCGCGTGGCAGCCATTACTAAATAAATTGCGTTATGGAATACTGACAAAACCTTTTTATAAACTACCTTGGTATTATGATTTGCTGACAAAATTAGGCGCACGCTCTCTACAATTTTGGGAAACAGAATATTTTCAAGAAATGTCTCACTATCAAGGAATTTTTGATTGGGTAAAAGGAACCGGATTGCGACCTGTTTTATCTGCAATGGATACTGAAAACCAAACACTATTTTCTGATGCTTACGTCGAAGCAATTGCAAACGAATACCCTATGCAGGCAAACAATAAAATTTTATTGCCGTTTAAGAGAATATTTATGATTGGATATAAATAAACGCTGAGTGAACGTGATAAACAGCAATATGCATCTCCAAACCACTCGTATTTTTTGAACAAGAGTCAACCACAGTAAAATATCGAGTTGACATATCTGCTGAGGAAATACGCCTATCTTTTCATGAAAAAAATCAAACCATCAAATTATTTCAAAATGAGCAAGATGCATTTTACTATGCTCAATCATTAAGAAGCGGTACATCGCATCCTGTTCATCAGTCGGCAATATTTAAAGTTATATATTTGGGAAATTCCGACCAAGTTGTGAAACAGCACCTTGAAAAAAATAAAGAAGCTTTAGCGCTTGAACGTCGCAACGCTGCCTCTTGCAGACGCAATCATGCCTCTTCAGTAGCTGAAACGATAGAAGATGCCGCTGATATCACATACTTTGAAACTCATTGTGCTACTGTCATTCCAGTAAATGCACATTGAAAATTCAACGTAACACAGGAGATTTCGCAACAATTGGATATGTTTATTATAAATTAAATGAAGCGTCTTCACGTATGAGTAACTGTGTGGTTAGTTAATGCATATAAGCTACGCTAGCAACCTTTAAAAATATTTTCCCCTTGTGCTATAGTTCGCTTACTAATTTTTTTAATGCAAGGACGCAGTCTATGCAACTTGAAATTATTTCTTATCGTGATTTACTCGATACTACAAATCGCATCACTCACAATAAAATTAAATTAGCGCTTTTCACCAGTGGTATTGTTGGCATAAGAGACGTGCCTACGTTTTCAGAAAAAACACATCGCTATGTTAATGCCGCCAGACAATTTTCAGCGCTGAATGAACGTGTTAAACAGCAATATGCGCCTCATCGCGATGACGGTGAGACGGAAGGCTATGAACTGGGTGCGGAGCAATTCAAAGATCAAAATGGCCATTGGCAACCGGATGACAAAAAAGCTTCTTTTTATGCTTACGTTCCTGATAATGACAAAAATAAATGGCCACGCGAAGTTGATCTAAAAACGCCTTATCTCGAATTAGGAAAATTAATTTTCGAAACAGGAAAACGTGTACTTAATTTTATTGGTGTAAACGATACCTTGGGCATTCAGCATGATGATTTAGTTGGCTACGGCAGAATGCTCCATTATCAAAAAGAAAGTGATACGACGAATGCCAATCCAAATTGGTGTGGCGCCCATTTTGATCATGGTATTTTTACAGGACTTGCGCCGGCGTATTATTTCAGAGATGGAATCGACGTTGCAGAACCTGAAGAATCTGGTTTATTTATCAAGCCTACCAATAGTAATGATTTTATAAAAATTAATTCTGCTGATAAAGAAATCTTGATTTTTCAAGTCGGAGAATTTGGTCAACTTGCCACACACGACACAATTTGTGCTACTAAACATTTAGTAAAAAAAGCGCGCAGTAATATCGAACGATTTACTTTTGCACTTTTTTTCTCGACGCATCATCAAGTGATGATAAATTCGAGATCCATATTAACAAAAGACTCGCGATATGCTGAAAATAAGCATGCTGATGGCAGTATTTGTTATGGAAAGTGGCAGGACGCTTCTTATGCGAGATATCGGTTATGATCATATAAATCTCTCAAATTAGGAGATTAACATACATGAGATCGTAACTATGCGATTTAATAATTAGATTGATGATCTTATTAAAAATGAAAGATACACCTTTAGCATCGATTGCGATTCTTGTTACTACATTTCGCCAAATGCTTTAATCTACTTACTCCACATAATATCCAGCTTAATCTCATCTAAATTTAATGCTTTTGCAATTTTTAACACCGTAGCTCTTCTCGGCATGGCATTAGAATTAAAAAATCGCGATAATGAAGGTTGGGGAATACCGGTCAATTCAGATAATTTACTAATCCCACCTCGCTCCATCACCATTTGATACAAACTATCTTTAAATGCCCTAATATTTTTAGCTATCGCCTCGAGATCATTAAATTTGATATACATTTCTTCAAATTTTTCTTTTTGCTCACATGCATCTATCATGTCTTGAATATCAGCAATAATTTCTTTTTTTTCTTCATGATCTTTTTCATCCGCCCAGAGATGCATGTTAAATTAATCAGTTATATCAACAATGCTCAACAAAGGTAACCCCAGCATGCCCTCTCATCATCCTCTCACCCTAAATTAAACCTTGATGTTGGAAGCTACAATTTTTCAAAATTCCCCCTCCAAAAACGCCTGAATCGTTAAAAAAAGTTCCTCTGGCTGATCAATAAAAGGAAAATGACCACAATTTTTGATTACAACAAATTTCGATGCCGGAATATTTTTGTGTAACTCTTCCATGTAATGCAAGGGAATAATATCTTTATCGCCGGCAACAATTAATGATTTCTTGTTCAGTGTTTTCAGTTCTCCATAAAGATCAAATGAATTTTTTGTTGTGTCGTTATAGAAAAGATCATAAATTTTAAAATTATTGATAGCCGCTTTTTCACTCATGGTAAGGGAGAGTGTGTTTGCTTTTTCAGGTTTTGCGAAATAATTTTTGAAGTAGATGCGATAATATTTTTCTACCGTTTTGCTATCGCCTTTTGCAAAAGCGGATGATTCGCGTATGGCGGTCAGTTCATCTTTATTCATATCAACGATATGACTGCGGTGCTTCACAAATTCCAGATATCCGGCACTGGAAAGGGGAACGGAATTTAGATAAATAATTTTGTCCACTTGTTGTGGATAAGCCAAAGCATAAAGTGATGCTAATATTCCGCCCCATGAATGCCCTAACAACGAAATTGTGTCGAGTTCAAATGCAAGTCGCAGTTGCTCAACATCACGTACGTACGTTTGAAAAGGATGCGATTGCCAATCATTATCACCGGTTGATTTTCCAGTTCCTCTTTGATCGTAGAATATACTGAGCGAAAATTTTCCTAGCGCTGCCAGTTGTGGTAACAGATAACCTTGACCTAAGCCTGGCCCACCATGCATCACTATCAAGGGAGGATTTTTTTTGCCAAACACACGACAAAACAATTTCGCACTATCAACTGCAACAAATAATTCTTTCCCTTCAACTGTCATCGCATTTTCTCCATTAAGCCCAAACTAGATAGACATACACATAAACGCTAGATTTGACATGAGAAGTTATTTTTTGCAACAAAATAATAAATGAGGGTATTCACTGAACTGCGTCATTGCGAGCGCAAGCGAAGCAAACTAGGTTAGTTGCAGTGAGGTATCAACACTGATAAAGCCTTAAAAACATATACGACTTTTATTATTTTAGCAGCAAAAAAAAACTGGTTTGCTTCGCTTGCGCTCGCAATGACGCAGTTCAGTGAACACTCGCTAATAAATATTTACTTTACACTTTCCTTTTTTGCACACTTTCTCTGTTCTGCAAACGGCGTGCCGATAGTTTGATAGGTAGGTGTTTTTCGCCTGCAAAAAAATCGGTAAGGGATACTGAGTAAACTAAAAATTGAAGATGATGCATGAACTTTATCTTTTGCTTTTTTTGGAGAACAGCCTGTGATATGACGTTCTCTCACATAAACTTCTCGTTTTTCTTGAGGAATGCCTGCATTTTTTGCATCTTTTGCAAATGTTTCTAGCACCGTTGCAATATGTTTTTGTAATTTGTGATCCGCTTGTTGCGGGAAAACTTCCGCGCGTTCTTCTTTTTCTTTCTCATCATCCTCCACTGCATTTTCAGCGGCTGATCCTGAATGAATGGCATTTAACTTTGCCAAGCTTGCTAAACTATTGATGGGATAATTGATGAAGGGTCGACCTTTGATGCCATCTGGATTGAGTTCCAAGTAAGGCACACCGCCATCCCTTGCAATCGCATTGGTAAAATCCGCACAATTATGAAAAAAACCAGCGGCCAGCCATTTTTTATCGACATAAGCCATTAATTTATTTTCAGCTTCTGCTGTTTCTCTGAGATTCAGTTTTTGCACACCCATGACAGTGCGCTTATGCTTCATTAAAAATGCATTAAATTCATCTTTTGGAATATACGATAAAATGTCATTAAATGCGTTGACGTGTACATAACCTATCACTTGACCATTTTTGCTTAACATGAGCAGCGCATGTGCGTAGGGATTATTTGACGGCGCAGCATTGACCCAAACCTTATGCAGGGTATCAACGCCAGCAATTTTTGCTTTCATCTCTGCTGCCATGATTTTTTTCAACTCGTCTTTTTTTTCTTTTGTTTCAGCTGCATTCAATGCAATGCTGCTGATTGCCTTCAAAGAATTTTTTTGAAGAAATGCAGCGAACGATTCTTTTGCAATATATTGACGCTTGCCATCAGCATCGATATGCAAATAACCTAAAATTGATTTTTTCTTTGTTGTTAAACGAAAGAGTTGCTGATTAGTATCCTTTAATTTTATTTCCGCAATCGAGTAGACACTGGCTAACGTTTCCTTGGTTATCGATAGTTTTGCTGAAGACAGTTCTGCATAAGAGGGATCTTCACCAAAATAATAAACACCTGCTTTTTGCAGAAACTCATATTCACGAAGATTAAATTCCAGCGTGTGTAAATAAATATTTAATTTATCTCGGTTGGGGCTGTCAGGAAATTGGTTAATTTCATCACGTGCTTTCTTAATTTTGTCAGCCGCATCGGCGTACGCTTTTCGTTTCTTTTTTGGATGTTCTGATATTGTAATTGCTTCCATTTCTGCGATCAGCTTTCGAATAATTTTCGAAGCTTGACTGATATCACCTTGTTCTTTAAAAATATCGCGCGTAATCGATAATATGATGGTTTCTTCTATCGCAGCACTGCCTTTGTTTGTTGGCTGCTGAGCTAAATTAGGTTTGATCACAATGCTTCTGCCGGCAGTTAATGAGGAAATTTCGTTTACTTCCACTAAATGTTCCACTTGCCTTAAATAAGCGATTGATTTTTCCATGAAAAAATCTGCAGGACGCATCCTTTCATAATCTGCTTTTGATGATGCAAGAAAATGACGCATCGTTTTCTTTTTGACTGCGCTTTTCAGCGATCGAAGAAATTCACTTGTCGTTGTGCGCATCATTTTTTCTCATCCAGATGACTCGATATGCTGCTATCTTACGACAGAATACTTAAATTACTATTAAACAAAAAAATTTGAAGCAATAAAAAATTATTGCTCTATTTTCGCCATAAAAAAACCACCTATGGTACCAACGAAGATAACAGCATTATTCGATACTAAACTCACAATATCACTATTTTCTGTCAGCGGATTATTAATCGCGAGCCATGGTTGATGCAGATTCGTTGCTAAATAAATACCTTTGTTTCGCGTGCCAGCTAACAGTGATGAACCATTCGCGGCCAACTTGGTCACGCCGATGTTTTCTAAACCACTATTTGTTTTTTGCCAAGTTTGATCATCGTTAGTGACATACACCGTATTGTCAGCGATGGCATAAAGCAATGCTTGGTTAGTGTCAGCATTGGCAATCGTGAGTCCTCTGATATCGCGATTATCACGTGGCAGGCCATTATTAATTAAAACCCAATCTTCTTTGCCACTGATGGCTGTTTTATAAACGCCGTTTTCTGTTGCAGCAAATATCACCTGCTTTTTCACAGCAAGTGCGCGAATGTCATTTTCAACGCGGGATTTAAATATCGTCCATTTTACGCCATCATTGGTTCTCAACAATTGCCGATCTTGAGTCGCAACATACATGTTTGGATAGTTGATAATGATATCGACAGCACGTGGCGCACTGTCACTATCATCACGTGTTGGTAATTGCATTGGACTAAAATATTGTCCACCATTTGTTGATTTATAAACACCTGCTGCAACCGTCACCGCATAAATATCGCCATTTTGATTCGCGACTAAATTTTTTATTCCCCAGGTGTTATCCATTATTAAATTTGTATTGATTAATGACCAGGTATCGCCATTATCAACTGATTTGTAAACGGCGCCAAAAATAGTGCCAACATAAATTTCATTGTTTGCTAGCACTAAGGTGCTAGTAATCCACTGATTGCGTATACCGACATCCATGGGCAGCCAATTCGCATCATCATTTTTTCTCGCATATAAACCACCGGTTGTTGCTGCATAAAGAACAGTGGGTGTTGCAATCACGCGATGCACAAAAGGATAAATCAATCCGGAATTCTGCGTGTACCATTGACCATCCACAGCAGAATATTTAAATACACCGATTGAGCTACTCGCATAAATCGTATCGCCACGTTTGGCAAGACCTGTCATGAAGGCATTGCCACTCGTCTTCTGCCACGTGTCGCCAGCATCCGTTGATTTAAAGATGCCGCCTTGACCTGAATAATTTGGACTTGCTGCAAAAATCGTACCATTCACTTCTTGCAAGCTAATAATATTCATTTGTTCTGGCAAACCGCGATTAATCGCACGCCAGGTTTTGCCACCATCCACGGATTTGTAAATGCCGTGATCATAAGTACCGACATAAAAAATATTATTATTGATTAAAAGTCCCTGAACTACTTGAACAAAAATATTTTTTTCAGGGAATGAACCGGTTAACAACCAATGCGCACCGTCATCGGTTGAACGGTAAACACCTGCATCAGAACCCAAATATAAAATATCATGATCGACAACCATATCGCCGGTGAATAAACCACGGTAATTTTTTGGCAAGCCGTTATTCACTTCCATCCAATGCGCGCCATCATCGGTGGACTTATACACACCGTGATTGTAAGCCGTCACATATAACGCATGATGATAAATTACTAATTGCTGTATCGATAAATTTGTTAATTCATCACCACCTTGCCGCGTCCAATTTTTACCACCATCAAGCGATTTATAAACACTGCTAGCACCGCCGGCATACAAAATAGTGGGGTTATCGGGTGACACTGCCACATCGCTTATCTCACCACCATTCGGGCCGCTACGTTGCCAGTTAAATTCGCTGTAAGAAGTAAGCATTTTTTCTTTTGCCATTTTCGTCACCACGTTAAAAGTAAGTGGCAACGCAAACGAGCGATTTTGCGCGAATGTCAGTGTTAAATGTGTTTTGACCAAGGCCACATTATCACTCGCAGTAAAATTTAGCGCTAACTTGCATGTGCCTTGTGCCGGCAATATTTTCGTACAAGTTGATAGTGGTTGATTGATGTATAACGCATTCGAATTGGATTTAATTTCAAAAGAGACAGCATGATTTTCATTATTTTTTAAAATAAATGTGTAATCATTTATTTTATTTGCATAAGCAGTCGGCACATCGTCACTAAGACCGATCAAACTAATCGGCGACAATGTAGCAAGCACGGATGATGAAAAACCCATCAATAACGAAAAAATGAATAGTATTAAAAAACACTGCCGTCCACCGCCCTCTCGTTTCATCATGACCTCTTTATATTTGTATGCTATTTTGTAACGTGCAATATATGCTATATCATTGGAAAAGACAAATAAGGAATAGCAATGAAAGCGATTATCGTTGAAAAATTTGGCGATTTGGATCAAGTCACCTTAGGTGATATTCCAACACCTGAACCCGCTGCTAATGAAATTCAAATTCAAGTAAATTACGCCGCTATAAATCCTGTTGATTGGAAAATTTGCGCGGGATTACTACGCGATAGGATGCCCTACGAATTTCCTATCACGCTCGGCTGGGATGTTGCTGGCAGCATTTCGAAAATGGGAAAAGATGTTTCCCAATTTAAAATTGGCGATGAAGTTTTTGCTTATGCACGCAAAGCTAAAATCAAAGAAGGAACATTAGCAGAATATGTTTGTCTTGATGCAAATAGTGTCGCGTTAAAACCGAGCAAACTCAATTTGAAGGAAGCCGCGAGTATTCCACTCACCGGATTAACTGCCTGGCAAGCGCTTTTTGAAGCTGCAAAACTAACATCCCACGAAACAATATTGATACAAGCTGGCGCTGGCGGTGTGGGTAGCATGGCCATACAATTTGCAAAGCAACATCAAGCAACTGTCATAACAACGGCCAGTGCAAACAAGCTAACTTATGTCAAACAATTAGGCGCAGATATTGCGATTGATTATCACCAAGAAAATTTCGTCACACGCATCAAAGAACTTTTTCCGCAAGGTATTGATGTGGTATTCGATACTGTCGGTGGCACGACGTTACAAGCAAGTTTAGACAGCATTAAAAACGGTGGTCGACTAGTATCTATCACTCAACAAGTCCCAGACGACATCGCAACACAACATCACATCACCGCAAGCTACGTTTTTGTTCATCCCAGCGGCAAACAACTCAAACTGATTGCCGACTTAATCGATGCCGGCAACGTTGTCCCGCCACAAATAAAGGAATACCCCTTCGCCAAAACAAGAGAGGCACTTCAAGAACTGAAAATAGGACATACCCAGGGGAAAATAGTGATAAAGATTCGTTAGGTGAAGGTTTACTCCTTGCGTGGCCGCTCTCGCCTTCCCTCACCTTCTTTATCTTCCTTACTTTCTTGTTTCTTTGCATGACCACTAAAAAAAATGTTGGCAAGATAACGTATATTCAATTTTGATTTTTTCTCTTTTGCATCGCTTGCGGTGAGTGAGGCATTGAACAGCGCTGCATGCATAGTATTTTTTAATCTTCGTTCTTTAATTGGGTTGATGCTTTTATATTTTATTAAATCTGCTTTTCTAAATTCGTCACGCATAAATTTTTCTAAATCAGGATAGCGAGTAACATATGCGGTGAGCTTTTCTCGACCTTCTGGAACAAACTGACCTTGCTTATCAAAGCAATTCTCGATGAGTAAGGTGTAGCCTTGTTTTTTTAATTCTTCTCTACGCATTTTAAGTTTTTCTTCGACGGTCCCATTTCCCATTGAAATTTCTTTAATGGTCTCATCCTTTACTTTGCCTACATTAGCAAGTGCTTCTGCTAATGCAATGCTTTTGACAAAATCATCACCATATTTAAGTAAACCATTTTTCTTAGAAAATAGATCAGCCTTGCTTGACAGATCAAAAGGATCGGGCTCCGTTAGTGGAGAAATAACAACTCTTTTTCGCGTTTGTTTTTGCTCTTTGTCACCAACCGCTACCTGTACAAACTTAAATTTTTCCGGATTTAATGCTACATTACCTAAAAGAGCCTCAACAGCAACCAATTTTGCTAAGTCCCTGTGAATTCTTTGCGTAGCTTGTAATGAAGCAATTCTCGCTTTCTGCTCTAATTCTGCTGCAAGCATCGCAAATTTATTTATATCTTCTTCAGATAATTTATCGCTGTCATGACCAGATATCGCTGATGTAATTTTTATAGCTGCTTCATCTACCTTTTTTCTAAACATCACTTCCTCAGCAGCCGTATGCTCTGGTTTTTGGCTACTGGTTTGTATCGCTGATAAATATTCTTTCAAATGAGCAATCATCTCCCGAGAGACGTTATTTGTGATGGTACCGCTATGCTGCGATATCTCAGATTTTATTTTTTCTAAATAACTATTTTTTAAAAATTCAATGGACGGTATGGCTAATGCTAATTTCGAATATTGCGTATGCGTCACTTTAAACTCGCCCTCGCCAGGCGACAACTCACCTCACTGCCAATTCTTCATCTGAATAAAGCGCGAGATCAATGCCCATATTTTCAAACAACGTTACTTGTGCTTTTTCTTGAGATTTTTTTCTATCTTGACTCATAGCCACCCCCGCTTATATTTTGTAATTTTCTGCACTTCCAAACTTCATTATAAACCACACGCCAGAATTTTATTGTGCAAGCGCTATCCTTTCGCCATTACATCGTAATATCAATTAGTTAAATCCCACCGCGCAACATTAGCATGGATAATCCCGAGATTTTTTGTATTTTTTTTATACTTGACATCTGTGGCTTTTCCCCAGGATTGCTATACTAACTCTTATAAAGTTAGTAAAAAAAATAACACAAAACGAGATCTCATTATGATGCATAGAAAAAAACGCGGTACTCTTTTTAGTTCATATCATCCTAGCGATGAAAAAAATGATGACCCCATTTCTTTAAATGTTTTTTTAGAAAAATTTCCCCACAAAGAAATATGGCGGTTTTTTGTTGAACGGAGCCGCTATGATTTGAAAAAAGGTCTTTATTTTGCTCTCTATCAATTATTAGAACCGTCTGATGACATGACCACTGTTTCTTCGGAGCACATACAAAATTATTTTAAAGAAAAACAGCTAACACTGAAGGATTTGAAAGAAAAAGCGGAATCCACAAAAAATAGACCCTTACTAGAAATGATTGAAAGCCTAGATCTGAATAATAAACACAGTGACTCACTCGTTAGCGATGTATTAAATCAACATCAAGCATGGCTAGGCTTTGAAGCACGTGAACCAGGCTATTTGCAAGGCGTGGTTAATGGTTTTTGTATGTTGCTAAAATCGTTGTTAGAAAACGAAGTATTGACCTTGGATTTTATCCAAAAATTACATTTTGCAGCGACGGATAATGTTGAAGCATTATTGCAAGACACTGTGCCAGGAGAATTCAGGACCAAAGCTGCACGTTGGCTTTTATTTAAAGATATGGATACACGTGATGGAATGCAGGAAACCATTGAATACCTAGCTGATCTTGAAAAAACAGAAGGGCAATGTGCTTTTAGCATTGATGTTATTCCCAAAGATAAAGAAGCGGGTCTCGATTTTTTTCTTTGTGATCAGTTTGCTGGCCAAGATCCAGATGGCCTAACCGATTTGTTATGGGAAAAAGCGCTTGATCCACGTTATGAGTGTTTTTTTGCACCAAGCGCCTGCGACACAAAAGAAGCGATGGCGTTTCTGCAGCATCGCTGTGAGCAGCTTTTAAAAGATTATTTAATAGCGATTGCAAAAGCTGAAACCAAAAAAGAAAAATTAACCGCTATATTTACTTTTTTAAAACGCACTGTTCTTCACCATCCATTCACCGATGGCGTAGGGCGCACTTACTCTATGTTGTTATTACAATATCTCTTGTTGCAGCAAAATTTATCACCCGCCTTATTATTTGATTCAAATATCATTCCTGGATTATCCGTAAAAGAATTAGTAAAGGCCTATTTGCAAGCTGAGAAAGATATGGTAAATATCCTCAAATATCCCGAGAATTTTCCCTCAAGTGCGGCGTTTGCAAGAGATAATGTTGCGACCGATGCGGTATTACAAAGCTGCACGCCGACTGAGAGAGACTATTTTGAACGTTGTGTGCATCATTTTGCAGAAACGGCCGCGGATTGTTTAAAACAAATGTCTGAGGTTAAAAAATTGAATCACAGCTAAAAATAGGCTCATCATTATGCAAAAATTAAATCGAGACTTTTATAACCGCGATACGATTACCGTCGCCCACGAATTGCTTGGAAAATACCTGGTGCATGTCACAGACGGTATAGAACGTATTGGCAAAATAGTCGAAGTTGAAGCGTATCTCGGCCCGCATGATCTTGCTGCACACTCAGCCCGCGGATTAACCAAACGCACGGCTGTCATGTTTGGACCACCTGGCCATGCTTATGTTTATTTGATTTATGGCATGTATCACTGCATGAATGTGGTGACTGAAAAAGCAGGTCATGCCAGTGCTGTGTTAATTCGCGCCGTTCAGCCTATGAAAAATATTGTGTTGCGTACGCAAGGTCCTGGGCTTTTGTGTAAAGCGATGGCGATTAATCAACAACACAATGGTCACGATTTAATGCATGATCATTTTTATATTGCTGCACCAACGGCTACAACATCTTTTAAAATTGTCAAACGACCACGCATTGGTGTTGATTACGCAAAACATTGGGCGAAACGATTGTTACGATTTTATATTAAAGATAATCCATTTATTTCGAAGCGATAATTTTACGAACAAAAAAAAGGGCAGTTTTGGGGCTGCCCTTAAAAAATCTAAAATATCCTTATGAAATATTGCATCCATGCAACACACAAAACGAGGAGTGGTTGCAGAATCCTTTCACTTACCGTAAGTCATCCATGACTACAGCAAGGAGTCTAGCGCATTTGCCGTAACAAAAACAGAAATTTTGCAGCAAAATGCACTGCCGGGCGAATCACTTACAAGTGAATAAGGCATGCGCTTAGGCCTTATCTGCATGGTTGTCTTTTTTTGCGCTTCGCGTCTTGAAACCCTTACGCGATTTTTCTTGTGCGCTCGAATTTTTATGATACGTTGGCTTGCCAGTCTCTGCTGCGGCACGCCGTTTTCCGCCTTCTTTACCTGCATAAGGCTTACCTGCACCGCGACTTGCGTGACGTTTTCCTGATTCTTCACCACCTGCATAACGCTTCGCTGAATCACTGCGTGCAAAACGTTTTCCTGTTTCTTCACCACCTGCATAGCGCTTCGCTGAATCGCCGCGTGCAAAACGTTTTCCTGTTTCTTCACCACCTGCATAACGCTTCGCTGAATCGCCGCGTGCAAAACGTTTTCCTGTTTCTTCACCACCTGCATAACGCTTCGCTGAATCGCCGCGTGCAAAACGTTTTCCTGATTCTTCTCCACCAGCATAACGCTTCGCTGAATCGCCGCGTGCAAAACGTTTTCCTGATTCTTCTCCACCAGCGTAACGCTTCGCTGAATCGCCGCGTGCAAAACGTTTTCCTGTGTCTTCACTGACAGCGTAACGCTTCGCTGCATCACCGCGTGAAAAACGTTTTCCTGTGTCTTCACCACCAGCATAACGCTTCGCTGAATCGCCGCGTGAAAAACGTTTTCCTGTGTCTTCACCACCAGCATAACGCTTCGCTGAATCGCCGCGTGCAAAACGTTTAGTTGAACCTGCAGCAGCGTAGTGATCATCACCCGATGCGTAGCGCTTCTTTCTTTCATACTGTTGTCCACGCGAACTTGTTTCATTTTTTTCGGGTATGTCTCTTTGTTCCGGCATCGATGCTTCATCGATGGTGACGTGTTGTATCACCTTGAATCGTTGGTTAGTGTAGCGCTCGATGCGTTGCAGATGACGAACATCGGTGGGTGAGACGAAAGAAATCGCAGCACCACTTTTACCCGCACGACCGGTGCGACCAATACGATGCACATAATCTTCGCAAAAACGTGGCAAGTCATAATTGATGACGTGGGTAATATCACTCACGTCTATCCCACGAGCAGCCACATCGGTTGCAACTAAAAATTGTATTTGTCCACGACGGAATTGCTCTAAGGTGCGCTGTCTGACATTTTGTCGCAAATCACCATGCAATGCTGCCGTCGAAAAACCATAGCTACGTAATTGCGTTGCAATTTTGTCAGCTTGAATTTTCGTCGCAGAAAAAATAATGGCTTTGAAAATTTGTTCTTTGCCTATCATATGCACCAGCAAGCGTAATTTTTGTTGCAAGCCAGCTACTTTATAAAATGACTGCTCGATTTTTGGCGTGGCGATTTTTTCGTTTGATAAATCGATGCGTATTGGTTTATTCAGTAAATGACGAACGATGGTTGCTAATTGATTGTCAACGGTTGCACTGAATAAAAGTGTTTGGCGCTTGCTCGGCGTTAATTTCGCAATCGCTTGCACATCGTCGATGAAACCCATATCCAACATCCGATCCGCTTCATCCAGCACCAACATTTCAATGTGCGATAAATCAACGCGCTTTTGTTCGATGTGATCGAGTAAGCGTCCCGGTGTTGCCACAATAATATCGGCACCGCGTGCTAAATCTCTAATTTGTGCATGGTAAGGCATACCACCAACTAAGCTGACAATATTGAAGCGTAAATATTTTCCATAAAGCGAAGCCGCTTTGGTGATCTGACTCGCTAACTCGCGCGTCGGTGTTAAAATTAAAACGCAGGTTTTTTTTGAGGATTTTTGCAAACTCAAACGGTGTAACGCTGGTAAGACAAAAGCCGCTGTTTTTCCCGTGCCAGTTTGTGCTGAGGCAATGACATCTCTGCCACTTAAAATATCGGGTATGGAACGCGCTTGTATCGACGTTGGTTTGGTATAACCGCAAGCAGCTATGGCTTTATTAATATTCGGGTCTAAATTTAATTGTATAAATGACATTTTGTATTTCCTCGTAAAAAGTAGTATCCAAGCCATGTAGGGCCAAGCTTTTCACGCGGAAAGAGACCTAGATAGCCAGTGGTTCATCGGTATCATCGCCAACCTAAACTAACCTAGAATCATTTCTGGTAGGACCCATAAGAAATTAACTAAAACTTCGGAGGGGATATCGTGGGTGATGACGCAAAAAACTAATATGTGCCGCATTTGAACATTTTTTGTATAAAAAAGCAAGGGCTTCCTTACTTTTAAACCCGAGAAAAATCAAAACTGATGGCCTCGGCCAAGGTCTCGCTGTGCGCAGCTAGCATGACGAGGCGATCTATGCCAAGCGCAACACCTGCGCAATGCGGGAGGCCATGATCGAGGGCGCTTAAAAAAAATTCGTCTATGGCCTGTGGTCGCAGCTTTAAATTTTGTCGTTCCGCTTGATTTTTTTCAAAGCGTTGCCGCTGCTCAGTGGCACATTGCAATTCATGGAAACCATTCGCAAGCTCAACGCCGCGCACATACACTTCGAAGCGAGAAGCAAGTGGCGGCTGACCTTGCCGTATGCGTGCAAGGGATGCAAGGGAAGCTGGAAAATCGTAAACAAAACTGGGGTTATGCTTACCAAGATGCGGTTCTATGCAGTGACTCATCAGCAAATTAAGCCAGGTATCGCGATCATGAATGTCAGCATGGACATGGAGATTGTTCACAGCTGCCGCCGTGCGTAAATCAGCGACCGTTGCCTGATGCACATCAAGATGCAAAAAAGTAGTAAATAACTCGGCAAATGTGTGTCTCTTCGCAGGTGGCGTTTTTAAAATCAGCTGCAGCAGTTCATCCACTTCATTCATCAAATCATGGTGATCAAAGCCGGGACGATACCATTCCATCATCATAAATTCGGGATTGTGATAGCGACCGATTTCACCTTGGCGAAACGCTTTGGTGATTTGATATATTGCACCACTGCCAGCTGCGAGCAAACGTTTCATCGCATATTCAGGTGACGTTTGCAAATAATAACAGAGCGCTTCTTGCTCTGGATGCGCTTTAAATAAAGCGGGAATACTTTCGATGTAAGGATCGGTGACAGAGGTTGAGCAAAGCACTGGCGTATCCACTTCCATGACCTGACGTGCTGCAAAAAATTCGCGGATATTCTGCATGATTGCTGCGCGAAAACGCAGCTGTTCTTGCGATGCTGAAGGGCGCCAGTTCATTGCTGCTTTATTCTTTGGCGCGCGAAACATATTCGCCAATGCGGGTATCGACTTTAATGATATCGCCTTCTTGCACAAATAGCGGCACGCGCACCACAGCACCGGTTTCAAGTTTAGCGGGTTTGCTGCCACCGCCTGAGGTATCGCCTTTTAATCCTGGATCGGTTTCAATGATTTTGAGCGTGACAAATGTTGGCGGCACAACCAAAATCGGCGTTGAATTCCACAGTGTTAATTTGCATTCCGCTTGTTCTTTGAGCCACAATTTCGCCTCAGCCACTTCCGTCGCATGGACGGCATATTGCTCATAAGATTCTGTTGCCATGAAATGAAATTCGTTGCCATCGCCATAAAGAAATTGCGCATCAATTTCCACCACATCTGCAGCTTCTATGCTTTCACCTGACTTATAAGTGCGCTCTATCACTCGGCCAGATTTCAAATTACGGTAACGCAGCCGATTAAATGCCTGACCCTTGCCTGGCTTAACAAATTCATTATCCACAACGACACAAGGATCATTATCGATAATCAACTTCATGCCACTTCTGATTTCATTCAACCCATACGCACTCATGCATCCGCTCCTAAAAAAGTTGGCTTATGATAACGCTCGTCATCATCATGAGCAATGTTGTAGCGCTCATACAGTGACGCAGATACATTGAATTAATCACGTTTCGGGTGGCCACCACCATACTCAGCTCTTCTATCTTCATAAGAACGACTCCATCGCTCAATTTCCGTTGTTCCTCTTGGACTATCAATACCTTGTTGTCGTATATAATTTTCATTCTGTAATCCAAACAGGGATAATTTGCCATACAATGATTTCTGTTGCCCTGTCGCAACGCATGCTCCACCTATTTTCAAAAACTTATAACTTGCCCAAGCACCCACTATCCCGACTGCCGTTAGCAATAAAGATGCACCGATAGTCTCTTTTGCGAACCAGATACCAGCCGCCGCAAGCACCAATGAAGCAGCGGCTAACGCAACAGCAAAAGCTTTGAGCAGGTAACCGGCGCATAATTCTAGCGAAAGGGAGAGTGGAACTTCTTTCTCAACATACTGGTTAAAATCTGCTAATAACATCTTATTATTTTGAATCAAGTGACAGTTGGTAAACATCTTGGTCAGCGGTGCTTGCTGAGATGGCTTATTAGATGAGTGTCTATAGTGGGCGCACGCTTTTTTCAAAATTTCTTGGCCTGTTTTTTTTATATCACCGGTGAAAAAACCATCCAGCGCTTCCACGTCAAGTTGAAATTTTCTATTTGCGATAATGCATTGAAGGTAATTTTTATCAGCAAATCTTGCCATTACTGCAAAAATAGCATCCCACTGTTTTTTGTCTTCTCGTTGGGCATCTTGGTAACGGATCTTTAAATCACTTATTTTACGATTATATTCATCAATATTTTCCATAACATTGTTTTGATCTTCCAGCATAAGCATTTCTTTTGTATCACATAAAATAGCTTGGATGTCTGCTAGCGCTTGCTCCGAAGAATCATCGTCTTTCTCTAAGCATGCAGATGTTAGCCTCAAAATAGAACGAACATCATCGCTGCAAATATAGTACTCCGCCAGAGACAGTGAGGTTTCTTGAGAATTGTTTATTGGTAAATGAAATTTACTATTACCACGTTTCTCGACAAATTGCGTATGATAAAGAAAACTATTCGTTAACTCATCGCGTAGCTCAGAAATGTTTTCTCTGTAAGAAAATCGTCCTTCCATACAACGCTCCTTCTTTAAAATAATTTTACAAAATAATCAAAATTTATTACGACGTTATCACGCCATGCCATTATGTTTTAATAACGCATCAATCGTCGGTGCATGTCCTCTAAACGCGATAAACGATGTCATGGGATCACGTACACCGCCGACTTCAAGTATTTGCTGCAAATAAGAACGGCCAGTTTGTCTGTCGAAAATGCCGTTTTCTTCAAATTTTGCATAAGCATCTGCCGATAATACTTCTGCCCATTTGTAACTGTAATAACCCGCAGCATAACCACCGGCAAAAATATGGGAAAAGCTATGCTGGAAGCGATTAAATTCGGCAACAGGAAAGACGGCTGCTTGTTGCCGCACTTCATTTAAAATGCTTTGCACTTGATTTGCACGCGCTGGATTATATTCAAGATGCAAACGAAAATCGAATAAGGCAAATTCAATTTGTCGCAGCATTTGCAATCCTGCTTGAAAATGTTTGGCATTCAGCATTTTTTGAAACAAGTCATCCGGCAACGGTGCGCCCGTTTCATAATGTGCCGCAAATAATGACAGCGCGGCTTTTTCCCAGCAATAATTTTCCATAAATTGGCTGGGAAACTCCACTGCATCCCAAGGCACCCCATTGATGCCAGCAACGGATGGATAATCCACTTTCGTTAAAATGTGATGCAGACAATGACCGAATTCGTGAAACACCGTCAGCACATCATCATGGGTCAATAAAGCAGGTTTTCCCTGCACTGGCGGCATAAAATTACAAGTGAGATAAGCAACGGGATGCTGCAATGAACCGTCTTGCAAGCGCCGACGCACGCGACACTCATCCATCCAAGCACCATCACGTTTGTGAGGACGTGCATATAAATCCAAGTACACACCACCAATCAAGGTTTCTGCTTCATCGTAGACAGCATAAAAATTAACGTCTTCATGCCAAACAGAAACGCCCGATATTTTTTTTAGTTGTATGCCATAAATTTGATGGACGATGGCAAAAAAACCCGCCAACACTTTATCGATAGGAAAATAAGGTCGTAAATCTTCTTGGGTAAAATGAAACGTCTGCTCACATAATTTTTCTGAATAATATGCAATATCCCAAGGAGCGAGCTCGTCTATGCCATCCACTGTTTTTGCAAATTGCGTGAGCGCATCGCGCTCTAAGACTGCAATCGGATGGCTGCGTGCTAACAAATCGTTGAGAAAACCCAGCACTTCTTCCGGTTTTTTTGCCATTTTGGTGGCGAGAGAATATTCAGCATAATTGTCAAAACCAACGAGCGTTGCGATTTCATGACGCAGCGCCAAAATAGTATCCATCACTGCCGTGTTATCCCATTGTTTCGCCTGCGGACCACGATCTGAGGCACGCGTGCAATAAGCTTCATACAGTGTTTTACGTAATTCGCGCGCTTGTAAAAATTTGATGGCTGTTGAGTAAGAAGGATAATCGAGCGTAATGACATAACCATCCAACTTGCGTAGCTTTGCATTTTCAGCAGCTAATTGCTGTGCTTGTTGTGGTAAACCTGCGATTTCTTTTTCGGTGAGATGCAATGTAAAAGCATGGGTTGCATCCAGCACATGCTCAGAAAAAGTGGTCATCGCTTGGCTTAATTGTTTTTGCAATTCGGCAAAACGTGCTTTTTTATCCGCTGCAAGATGCACGCCGGCTAATTTGAAATCGCGAATATCGTTTTCGATGATTTTTTGTATGGCAGCATTTAGCTGGTTAAAATGACTCGACGTTGCGATAGCACCGATTGCTTTGAATAACGCCACATTTTGCGAAAGTTCGGTGTGATAATCGGTGAGCAGTGGTAAAGCTTCATTATAAGCCGCACGCAATGCATCGGTTTCAAGCACGCTATGCAAATGCGAAATCGGCGACCACATTTTCTGTAACTCATCACCCATTTCTTCCAATGGTTGCAGGAGATTATCCCAATTGTATGTGTTGGTCTTTGCTAATAATGCCATTATTTGTTGCTTATTTTGTGCGATAACCTCACGCAATTGCGGCACAATGGTTGCCGTATCGATAGTCTGAAATGCGGGCAGCGATTGTGGAGAAAACGGTGTTGCATTCATGGCATCTGTCCTGTCTGATCATTTTAATTTTGCTGAGTATATATTCAATTGAGTGCTGCCGCGAAATTACTTTTTTATGTCACTCGCTCGGCGTAGTTGTCATCTCTGTTGTCATCTCTGTTGTCATCTCTGTTGTCATCTCTGTTGTCATCTCTGTTGTCATCTCTGTTGTCATCCCCGCGAAGGCGCACTACTGTCCGGGGAAACTGTAAAAAAATTGGTCGTCCTTAATTAAACGCTATATATTAGCGCTGAACTCACGATTCAGACCAAGGACGACCATGAGGAAATGTACAACTTTTCAGTGCTTATTAAAACCATTAACAAAAAAATTAATTGAAGAGAGTGTCAACCTATTTGATGCAGACCGATATAACAAAGAATTCAAGACATGGGATCACTTAATAGCAATGATATATGCCCAAATTCATCAAATAAAGAGTTTGCGTGAACTCGAAGTAGCCTTTAATAGCCAATATGGTATACGAAGGTTAATTGAGATGAAAAAATTAAAACGTTCGACATTGAGTGATGCGAACGGACGGAGATCAGCAGAATATTTTTTATGGATAGCGCGCAGTCTGATGTCAATTTTGCCAAGAAAGAAGCGTCAAGAAATAGGAAAAGTAGTCAAGCTTTTAGATAGCAGCCCCATCCAATTAAAGGGGTTGGGATATGAATGGTCGGAAGCATATCGCACCCTTCGAAATCAAGGGTTAAAGCTACACGTGGAATATGACCCGCAAATAGAAATGCCTGTGAGAATCATGACGAGTTACCCCAATTATAACGATTGCACGATGGGTCAGGATTGGCCAATCACAGCGGATACCATTTATGTGTTTGATAAAGGTTATTATGATTACAACTGGTGGTGGGAAATAAATCAGAAAAAAGCCTTTTTTGTTACTCGATTAAAAGAAAATGCGGCTGTTGAAATCATAGAAGAACGACAGGCTAAAGGTGAAAATATATTAGAAGATCAGATGATTAAGTTTAAAAATAAACATCCGCGAGGCGGTAAAAAGAATTTATATAGTGAGCCATTGAGACGTATTGTAGTGAAAAGAAAGGGCGATAAAAAGCCATTAGTTTTTGTTACTAATTTGTTAGAACTTTCTGCAGAATCCATTTCCAAATTATATAAAGCTCGCTGGGGAATAGAGCTCTTTTTTAAATGGGTAAAGCAAAATTTAAAAGTTAAAAAATTTTTAGGAAGGTCAGAAAATGCGGTTAGGGTGCAATTAGCAATCGCTATCATTACCTATTTATTAATTGGATTATTTAAAAATTCATTTAAGAAAACAGGAACACTGCAACATACATTGATTTGGGTTAGGCATAATTTAAATGTGAAAAAAATATTGCGGCGTAATAAGGAACCACCTATTTACGACATTCCAAAAGCAAGGTTTTTGGTAAATATGGAGGGTGCTTATTTATGATACAGTTTCCCCGGACAGTAGTGCGCGAAGGCGGGGATCCAGTCTAAAAACATTACTTCTGCTGTATAAGAAAGCTGGATCCCCGCCTTCGCGGGGATGACAGCACGAATCACTTCGCGGGGATGACAGCACGAATCACTTCGCGGGGATGACAGCACGAATCACTTCGCGGGGATGACAGCACGAATCACTTCGCGGGGATGACAGCACGAATCACTTCGCGGGAATGACAACACGAATGACAGCTTACCCAGACGACAACTATTTCCGTTAATCCCATCTCCAAATTACTAACAAGAATGCTATAATCTGCCGCGATTCGAGATTTCACTATTAACAGTAAAATAAATTGGCGATAAATATGGACTCACTATCTCGCACCAACCTATTTGACACCCACACCTTTCAGGGATTGATCGCTGCGCTACAACACTACTGGGCAGCGCAAGGTTGCGTCATTTTGCAACCTCTCGATTTGGAAGTTGGTGCCGGCACTTTTCATCCGGCGAGTTTTTTAGGCGCCATTGGCCCGGAACCCACACGCGCTGCCTATGTGCAACCAAGTCGACGACCAACCGATGGTCGCTATGGTGACAACCCTAATCGGGTACAGCGCCATCATCAATTCCAGGTGATATTAAAACCATCGCCGCTCAACATTCAAGACCTTTATCTCGCTTCGTTACAAAGTGTTGGCGTGGATACCAGCATCGATGATGTTCGCTTCGTTGAAGATAATTGGGAATCACCAACACTCGGCGCGTGGGGTCTCGGCTGGGAAGTGTGGTTGAATGGCATGGAAGTAACACAATTTACTTATTTTCAGCAAGTCGGTGGTCTCGAATGCAAACCCATCACCGGCGAAATTACTTATGGTCTTGAACGTTTAGCCATGGCGTTACAAGGTTGCGACAATGTTTACCAATTGCTTTATTGTAAAGGGCCACAAGGAAAAATAACGTATGGTGATGTGTTTCATCAACTCGAAGTGGAAATGTCCACGTATAATTTTGAAGTGGCTGATGTCGATACACTCTTCAATCATTTTTATTTTTATGAAAAAGAAAGTTTACGTTTAATTGAAAAAGCATTGGCGTTGCCAGCCTATGAAATGGTATTAAAAGCATCGCACACTTTTAATTTGCTGGATGCACGCGGCGCGATTTCTGTCACCGAAAGACAACATCACATTTTAAAAATTCGCCGTTTAGCGAAAGCCGTTGCCGAACGTTATTTTGCAACACGGGAAGCGCTCAATTTTCCCTTACTGAAAGAAAAAAATAAACTTGAGAAAAAAATATCATGACGTCGTCTGAAGATTGTTTGATTGAAATTCATACCGAGGAATTACCACCAAAATCGTTATTAACACTCGCTGAAACGTTTGCAGCACAAACGGCGTTACGCTTAAAAAAGGCGGATTTATCCTTCGAATCCATCCTTTTTTTCGCTTCACCACAACGACTCGCTTTGCTCATCTGCAAACTAGCAGCAACGCAACCAGCGCAAATTATTGAGCGCAAAGGACCAGCACTTGCCGCCGCTTTTACCGCAGATGGCAAACCATCTCATGCGAGTCTTGGCTTTGCACGCTCTTGTGGTGTCAACGTCGATGAATTAAGTACGCTGAAAAATGAGCAAGGGGAATGGCTGATGTTTCGTCAAACAGTCGCCGGAAAAACCGTTGACGAACTCATGCCGCACTTGATTGAAACTGTACTCACTACCTTACCAATCGCAAAACGCATGCGCTGGAGCGATCAAGAAATTAGCTTCATCCGCCCCATACATTCCATCATCTTGCTTTATGGCAAGCGAATTATTTCAGGCGCGATACTTGGTTTCACACCAGGACGGCAGACGCATGGCCATCGCTTTCATGCACCGGATGTCATCAGCATTCCACATGCTAATCAATATGCTGCCTTGCTGAAAGAAAAAGGACATTGCCTCGTTGATTTTGCGACGCGTCGCGCAACGATTGTTGAACAAGCAAATGCGCTTCTTAAAAAAAATTTGGCGACAGATGCAAACGTATTAATTTCGTCTCAAGATTTTTTGGATGAAGTCACTGGCTTAGTGGAATGGCCGCATGCACTGCTCGGACATTTTGATGCGGCTTTTTTAGATTTGCCAGCAGAAGTGCTAATCTCTGCCATGCAAGATCATCAGCGTTATTTCCCCATTATTAATGATGAAAAAAAATTACTGCCGCACTTTATCACCATCAGCAACATCGATAGCAAAGATTGTAAACGCGTCATCCATGGTAACGAGCGCGTGTTACGCGCCCGCTTAGCAGACGCTGCTTTTTTCTATGCAACCGATAAAAAAATGCGTTTAATCGAACGCGTGGAGCGCTTAAAAGACATTATTTTCCAAGAAAAATTAGGCACGTTGTATGACAAAGCACTGCGTGTCAGTGAGCTCGCCGCCTTCATTGCAACAACCATGGGTGCATCAACGCAACAAGCAAAACGCGCGGGTTTACTTGGCAAAACCGATTTAACCACGCACATGGTCATGGAATTTCCTGAACTACAAGGCGTGATGGGCGATTATTACGCGAAGCAAGATCAGGAAGAAGACGCAGTCGCCCTCGCCATCAAAGAACAATATTTGCCACGTTTTGCGGGTGATCAATTACCAACGAGTGACATCGGCTGCGCCCTTGCCATTGCAGATCGCCTTGACAGCTTAATCGGCGCTTTTGGCACCGGTCAGCAACCAACCGGTGATAAAGATCCTTACGGATTACGTCGTGCGGCGCTCGGTGTCTTGCGTATTTTAATTGAAAAGAAAATTAATCTTGATCTCAACAACGTGTTAGAACAAGCGCTCGCTACTTACCAAACGCCTCTGTCAAATCCGGAAACCCTGACGCAACTTGAATACTTCATGCAAGAACGATTGCGCGCTTGGTATCAAGATCAGGGCATCTCAGCCGATGTCTTTGCAGCCGTTGCCGCCCTCCACATCACGAATCCACTCGATAATGATGCCCGCATTAAAGCGGTGCAAACATTCAAACAATTGCCTGAAGCAGAGGCCCTCAGCAATGCCAATAAACGTGTCAGCAATATTTTGGCAAAACAAACAACGAACTTAGACAACAAGGCCATTGATCCGCACTATTTTGAACAGGAAGCCGAAGCAAAACTGGCAGAAGCACTCACCACAAAATGCAAAGTCGTTGACCGCCTCTATCAAACAGGTAATTATGCTGAAGTATTATTGCAACTGGCCGAATTGCGTCAACCCATCGATGATTTTTTTGATAATGTGATGGTCATGACTGATGATGTGCCACGTCGCGAAAATCGTTTACGCTTGCTCAGTCAATTGCGCGCCTTGTTTTTGCAAGTAGCCGACATTGCGCTGTTACAGCCGCAACAAGATTAAAAATGTTTTCTTGGTTTTACATTCTAGTTATATACTTAAGGGCGCAGGGAATATGAGGGAGAAAATTATGCAAGGCAAAAAGTTAATTGCTGCTATCAGTAGCGTCATCGCATGCATCGTCACCACAAGCGCCATCGCCTCGATGTCCGTTCCAGATGGTTGGTATCTTGAAGCAAATGGCGGGTCATCTCATCTATCAAACACGAATTTCCCCGGTTCATCGAGCTCATCTGGCATTGGTGGCAATGGTAATCTCGGTTATAAATTCATGCCGTATCTGGCAGCTGAACTCGGTTACACGCGCTATCAAAATACCACGATCAAAGTCCGTAACACCAAAGCAGGAACAGTTAAAATCTATTCTTATGATCTCGCCGCAAAAGGCATCGTCCCTATCGCGACGTCTGGCTTTGAAGTCTTTGCGAAACTGGGTGTGCAGCGTTTAAATTCAAAAACGACTATCAACAGTCAGCGTGCCGCTTTTTTACTGGGTATTAGCAATACATCACACAGTGCGACCGGTCTTTATTATGGCGTGGGTGGCCAATATTACTTCATGCCAGAACTCGCCGGCGTCATTCAGTGGCAACGTGCGCAGGGCGATAACTCGACTGGTACCTTGGATCTTTATTCAGTTGGGCTTTCGTTTATTTTTGATTAAGGAATCAGTTCTGCCAACGATTTTCTATCCACACGCGCATATCATTAATTTCCTCAGCGCAAACACTATGCGCCATGGCATAACGATGCCATGAAACCGGATAGTGCGCGGCGTTCAGTGCAACAGAAGCAGCCTTGCCGGCAGCATAGGGAACGATGCTATCTTCTGTGCCATGCGCAATAAAAATGGGCGGACGATGATTAGTCAAGCTAGCTTGTTTCAACACATTTTCTGCATTTGGCAAATAACCAGAGAGTGCAATGATGCCGCCCAGTGGCTGGGGATAGCAAAGACCGGTGTAAAGTGCAATGACGGCACCTTGAGAAAAACCACCGAGTAGGATGTGTTCTGTGCTAATGCCACGCGCAACTTCAGCTTGAATAATACTTTCAATCGCAAGAACAGAGCTTGCAACGCCGGCTTGATCAAAAACACCCTCGCGTGACAGTGCAGAAATGTCATACCAAGCAGGCATCACTGCACCTTGATTGATTGTCACTGGCATGAGAGGTGCATGCGGAAAGAGATAACGCATTTTTAAACTGGCTGGCAGTTGCAATTCTTCCACCATGGGCACAAAATCATGGCCATCGGCACCTAAGCCATGCAGAAAAATCAGACTATGCTTTGCTGCATCATCCGCTGCGATCTCAAGATGCGGTAAATTTTTTTTGCTGAGTATTGACATAAGAAATCCACTTGCCTATTTGCCTCGAAAAATACCATAATAACCACTAACTTTGAATTGATATCGTTATACCCATGAGGAAGCGTTTATGAAACGATTTGAAAGAAATATGCTTGGCGTCACCTTGCTTGAAGTCATGTTAGTATTGGCCATCGCAGCCATGATCATCATCATGTCAGTACGTTATTATCAAGCCGCTAACGCCAGCCAACAAGCCACACAAGCCCTCAATCAAATGCAGGCGTTACTTGCCTCTGCTGATGCGCTCGCACAAGGCAGTGGCTCTTACTCACAAGTCACCTCAGCAACCATTGCGCCGTTATTAGCAAATTCTGGCGGTTTGGCAACACCTTGGGCCGGTGGAAATATTACGATTACGGGTGGTGCCACTAGCTTTACTGTTACTCTCCCTCAAGTTCCCGCTGCTGTCTGTGGCTTAATTGCCGGCAGATTACACGGTGATCCTCACTATGTAGTCTCCACTACTTGCGGCACATCGAAAGCTGACCTTACCTACACCTACACAGAAAATATCTAATTTTATGTTTGGTTAACGAAGAGGTGATCATGAAAAATGGTCATCTCTTTTTTTAAATTTCGCGAGTGCACGCATTCATGGGTCTTAATAATAGCAGCATGTATTATGGTAGCGTTGCCAAATTTTTTCACTGGCTGATTTTTATTTTGCTGGTCTTCATGCTCATCCTCGGCTATTTTTTGAGTGATATTGCTAAACCTTACCAAGGCATGGCATATAACACCCACAAATTAACGGGACTAGGTATTTTGTTATTGATGTTATTGCGAGCAGGATGGGCCATTGGCAATCCTAAGCCTGTACTGACGCATTACGCTAAACGTTTTGAACGTGTTGCTGAACGCTTGGTACATCTTTCACTTTATGCGGCCATCATCCTCATGCCACTCGTCGGCTGGATAGGGTCAAGTGCTGCGAAAAAAGCGCCTGCCATTGGTAATCTTTCACTTACGCTGCCGGTTGCGACTAGCAAAGCATTGTCATCGTGGTCGTTCTCCGTGCATAACACACTTGCCATTATTATCATCGTCCTTGTCAGTGTGCATATACTCGCAGCGCTTTATCATCACTTCATCAAACGGGATCAGGTATTGTTAAGCATGATGCCGCAAAGTCGTCGCCATTAACCAATCACAACGAAGTGATTGACCACGTTCATCTAACTGTAAAAAAAGTTGATTGGGTTTTTGTTTCATCTCAGCTTGATGCAACAAGGCTTGCTCTATGCTGCCGTAAACCGATTGTAAACATTTATCGATATCAACCGATGTTTGCTTTACTTGCTGCATCAAGAGCACTTGATCGGTTAGATAATGTATCACTTCAAGCGCATAACTAAATTCAATTCCCTGTTCTGCATGCAACATTTTGCTGAGCAAATTCATTTTTTGATCGATGATTTTTTTGATCGCGACACTATTCAAAAAAAGAAACGGGATGATGGTAAATTGCTGGCACAATGCTTCCGGCAGTGACTGCATAATTTCTGGCAATATTTCATCGACACATTCATGCGGTGATAAATCAGGATACGAAGGTAGCACACTGCTGCGTTGTTCGTTCATCACGAGTTGCATGAGATTCATGTCTTGTTCCAGCTGCTCATTGCAAGCTAACGGTTGAATGGCAGCGAGGCGATTCACGCCAAGCGTTGTGCTCGCGATGATGCTCGCTTGATGGAAATGATAGCGATTTCCCTCTGCATCTTGCACTGAACCCGTGCTGATCAACTCATACAAACTTTCGATGAGAGTCTTTGGTGCTTGTTCAATATCTTCAAACATCAATATTGCATAGGGTGTTTCAGTAATGACTTCTTGCAAGGAAAAAAACCGCTTGTCGCAATGACGTTGGCATTTCACATCGAGTAACGCCGTTTGCATCGTCGTCAATTGCACAAAATAAATGGCATGATTTTGTTTAAATAATTGCTCGGTGAGCGCGAGTGCCATTGTTTTTTTTCCAGCATGTTTTGGCCCTGCAAATAACAAGCGACAAAAAGGCCCGGGATTTTTTTGGAAACGTGCATGCGCTTTTAATAAATGATGAGCCAGCAGGGTGATCGCCATTTCTTGACCTGCTATCCGTTGCTGCATTGCCTGGATGAAATCTGCCATTTTAAATTTGTTACTGGCTAAATGGGTTGGTGGAATATGCGTCCATGCCGATAACACTTGGATTAAAGCAGCATGTGTCAGCACGGGTTTTGATTGATGGTGATCATTATGCTCCATGCCAGCAACGCGTCCGGCACTGCTATCAAGTAATAATAATGCTTTTTCTAACGTATCACTGGTACTCAAATAGCGCTCCGCCAACACATAAGCAAAATGCAACAATTCTTCTGGAATCAACACATGATGAAATTGCTCAAGCTCATTTTGTTGTTGATGCAATATCGCCAAGCTTTCAGCTGCCGTTGGCTGCATAAGCGTGAGCCAGGAAAAATCTTCGTGCGCTTGCGGCTTCATTTGGGTAAAAATAAGGAGACGGCAATTAGGATGTGTAACGAGACGCATCAATTGCGACGATAAATAACGTAGAGCAATTTGATCGGCTTTTTTCACCAAACCATCAGCATGCGTTGCGGCAATCAGCAAATAACGATGAGCTTGATCGAGCATCTCGCATAATTTAGTGATATCACGCTCTATTATTTTTTGTTCACTGACCATTTGCATGATGTGCTCTACATCGATGAAAATTAATTCGGGTGCATGCAAGCGCTGTGGCACAGCATCGTTATTTAAATGCTGTAAAAAACTTTCCATAAAATGCGTGTAAAATGCAGAAGGAAATTCTGCTTGCAACATCACATGATGTTTATTTTTGCGACTTAGCGTATCGACCAATAACGTAAATTGCGCGTGCTCTTTAAACGGCAAAATACCATACGATAAACTATGTTGTGCAGAAAAATATTTTCCATGCTGCAGAAAAAAAGTAGATTGCAATTCTTTAAAAAAAATATCTTCTTGATGTTCACCCATGCGTTCTACTCCTCTTGCATTGATAATTCATGATGCCTTGATAGCAGAATGAGAAAATAATGTTGGGTGCAGCACCCATTCAATCAACCAACGGTCTCGGCTAAATTCATGCAAACAAACCAAGGTCGCTGTATCGAAAATAACAAGTTCCCGGTTTTCATCACCCAAAATAAGTTTGCTCAATAATCGACTCAAATAAGGTAGATGGCCGATGATGAACTTATCTGTTTGATCAATGCTAATTGCATCGATTAGTGGCGCAACTGCATCTTGTGGATGCAATCCTGGATAAAATTGCGGCGATGTTGCACAAATATTTGCTGCTGCAATCAGCTCTGCTGTTTGTTTTGCTCGCAACAAATCGCTATGGAGAATTTCAGCAACTTGCAATTTCATCGATTGCAAAAACTGAGCGAGATGGCGCACTGCTTGTTTTCCCTTTTCGTTCAATGCTTGCTGCTTTGGGATAGCATTTTGCTCGTAGTCGCCATGTCGCATGAGATAAAGTTTCATGACACTTTCCTGTTAACGTATTTTTATTTCTTTGCTAATTGTTGTTGCAAGAAAGGGTGTTGGTTAAAATCACATTTTTCCATTCCTGCTGCACATTGCTTAAAACCACTGACTTGATACCAATAACGATTCGTGTCGTTCAGCGCAAAATTGGCTTTGCCAAGATAGGCTTCCAGTGCCGATCCGGTACGATCTTTGTAATAACAATGTATTGCGCCGTGCAATTTGTCTTTCTTGCTCCACTCTGCCAACGCAAATTCATCGGCATGTTTAATAAACGCTGCTCTGCGTTTAGCCGACAAGGGTTTGCCATCATCACTGTCATAGGCTATCCAGCCCACCAACAAATTATGTTTCACTTGATGCACACTGGGACAGGTTTCTGCAAAACTGAGCGGTGCAAGTAACATCAAGGTCAGCGCCATGCCTCTTTTCATCTCCATTCGATAACTCTCCTGTTAGCTTATTTTAAGCAGTGTAAACGTTATGCGAGTAGCTCGCAATAACGGCTACAGAACTCAATTCCCCTGCTTCATACGCAAAACTTGCAACAGTTCGCTTTGCTCACACAACATTTTCCTTGTTGCTTTTTTACCGCCACGTGCCGCGGGTTTCTCTGGCAAGTCGTGAAGGGCGCGCGGTCTTGCAAACAGTGTTGCTTGATTGAATAAATCACGGGGTGTTGGCATCGGTTGATGAGCACTCGCAATTTTCAGCTTGGCATGTTCATATTGAGCGACGAGATGATGAGCGGCATAAGTTGCAACACCTTTATTTTCTAAAATGGTCACCAATTCATCTGCTGGATAATCTGCCAACTTGATATTATAAATGCGGTTTTGCAATGCTCGCGAAAATAATTCTCTTCCTGCCAAACCATGACCATTTTTGGTTGCAAAGACGCAGAAACCCGGTTGACGCGCAACGCAACCTTGCGTGTCCCAGCCCGATAAATATTGATTAAGGACGTCTTCTGCCACATTCACATCCACCTCATCGATGATGAGATAAGCACCCCGATGAAAAGCTTCATCCAGCAAGTGTAACATGCGATCACGATTGGCCGGTGTCAGGTGAAAATAGAGACACGCCTGTTGCGGATATATTTCACCATTTTGATAACCTTTGGCTGCAAGAAAACGAAGCAGCAATTCACTTTTACCGTTACCCGGCGCGCCTTCTAACGAAAAGGCACATACACCCATTTTCGCAAGTGTCGGGTGTTTTATTTTTAATTCGCGAATGGCGATCGCAACTTCCAATTGACGGAAAACATCGCGACGACTAGCTGTTGCGATGAAATCATCCGACGAATAATCGTGAAGCGCGACACGCTGGTATTTTTTAAATTGTTTTTTCAGCGCAAAAATAGCTTGTTCTTCATATCGTTGATCTGCCATCTCGCCATAAATGGCCATGACAGCGGCTGCATGTAATGGATGCTCAAATTGCGCTAACAATGATGCGTCCTTTAAACCCGCATTCTTTTCAAAAATTAATAAAAAGCGAAAGCTCATCATTGCTAAATTTCGTGGTGTCAGTTGCTGTTGTGGATAGTGTTCATTCACATAACGGTAAAAATTCAAAAAAAGATTCGCTACAAAAATTTGCTGTGCTTCATCGGTTAAGGTAGTCGCCAAAATTTTGCGAATGATTCTTTTATCAGAAAATGCTGGCTTTAACCGTTTGAATTGCACCACAGCAACATGACGCTTGATGAAGTCATCTTCTTTGCGCTTGCTATATTCCGCATCATAATAATTGCCGCTACCCAGCCAGTAATGGCGTTCAGGATGTAAGGGAAAAAATTCTCCGTCTATTACCACGCCAGGTGGTGAATTGAAAAGACCTTCAAAAACCGCATTCGCGCCATTTGCTGCCAAATTCACTTCGTCTAAATAGAGTATGTGTTTCTCATGTTGATCAGGTGTTGCTGCCCATGCTTTTAGCATGGTAAGACTACTAAACAGTTTGACGCATATTTCCATTGCTTGATAATACGCTCGTAATTCATCCAAAATGAACGTGCTTTTACCACTGCCCGTTGGTCCTATCACCATGACGGCTTTTGCTATCGCAAGTTGTCTTACAATTTTTGCTAAACGATGAGAGACGATATCGATTGCATTCCCTTCATTTTCTTTTTCTCGCTCTTGTTTTTTCAAACGACTCAACAATTGTTTACGTTGCGGTGACAACAAAATAGGCGTCTTAAATGCATAATCATCACCCAGCCTTTTTCGTTCTAAGAAATGTTGCAATTGAATATGACTAAACGTCATGGCATCACCCTGCACTTCTCTCTGTGCCCTAAGTGCTATCATCAATTCGTCAACTTCCGTGTCAGTGAATTTGCTGCACAATTTGCGCCAAAAATCATCTTCACCACAAAAATGACGGTAACGTTTTTTGGAAAATGAAAATGTTTTTTCATTATCGGTGATGAAAATGAAACGGCTATTATTTTTTAACGCATGCTGCTTACCTAAATGCCAGAGTGTCGGATGCTCAGCAAATAAGCTTTCAAAATAAGCAGCGGCTTCGGGTGATAGTCGACCAACGATGATGATGGTTAATCCTGCTGTCACTGCCGCAAGGATGGATGAATGCGTGGTATGAAACAAATAGGCATCCTCATCTTCTCCTTGTTCGCGTTTTAGCGTTCCCATCAAATCTGCATATTGCATGCTCTCACCTGCCGGTATGAGCAAATACCCTTCTTTTGCAGCAACAAGATCATCGATCACATTTTCTTTACTAAAATCGAGATCTTGACTGACGATCACCGCAACGCGCTCTTCTTTCAATGCCTGCATCGTGGTTTCAGTAAGCGGTAGCGGTTTTACTTTAGGCAAGGATATTCCCTGCATTTCTTCAGGTAAATGATAAGGTGCTGCGACTTGTAGCTGAAAGTGAACGTTGTAGTTTGCTGCATGATTTAATAATCTCGCCCAGTCATAGCGATCAAAATTTTCGGTGACGAGTACGGCAAGCGTCTCGCCAGCATGCTGCTGCAACCAGCCTGGTCGATAAAAAATTTGATCCTCTTCACAGCGATTCACATTAAAAAATAAAGGATAGGTTTTACTATTTATGCTATATGTCCAGCTGCCTTCTGTGCATATAGTGTAACCTTGATTGAGATCGTAATTTTTATCAACGAGCATGATAGAAAAATTATCAGCAAAATAATATTTTTTGCCGTGATAACGTATTTGTTTTTGTAACAAACATTGGGTGATTAAACGCGTAAAATCAGCATTATTTTTCCAAGCCGTATTCTCCAATACAATATAAGCTTGACCGGATAATGAGACTTGTAACAACGGTCCTTGTTCAAACGTTAATTGCTGACCACGAAGCTGTATCACGCCTAACAAATCGCGCTCCCATTCGGTGCCATTGTAAAGATCGACACGGTGCTTCTTACTCGTCGTCGGCACTGCTGCATCGTTGGTAGATAATAATTGCAAATCTTCTGTTAATGCAGCAGGGAAATGACAACGAACAAAAATACGCGAGCTAATATCGTCGCCCATTTGGCTCACCAGACTTTTATTGAAATAACATAGTTGTATCACGCCATCTGGTATCGTCGTCCCATCTAATTTGCGTCTGTCATCCAACATAGCATTGTATGCGGCATCCGTCGGTTTTGGTTTAAAGCGATTGACGGTGAGGAAATCGTGAGCGTTGGCATGCTGAAGAAAATGGAAGGCATCGCCTTTAATTCGCCGTGAAATATTATTTTTCCATGCAATATCATACCGCGCAATCTCACTTAAATTGCTAATATGAAAATACTGTCGTCCTTGTTTTTTAGCATACGCCATTAACGCTAAATTAAATTTTTCTAATTGTTTCTCAGTATCAAAAAAGAGCATTATATTGCGCTTATTGGCTGGCAACCCTGTTGTCAATTCGAATAGCCAATCAAGGTATTGATAAACGGTCACAACAGATGGCGGTTGTGATTGATAGAAAGTAAGAAAGGGATTTTCTTTCTCATCTTCCTTCTCTTTCTCATCTGCTATTTTTATTTCAGCAAAGGGAGTCATCACCATTTCCGCATCATAACCACCAAGATCGATGGGGAAATAGTCACCTTCCATTTCCACTTCCACATACATGTGTCCATGGCAAGTGCATGCTCTAGCTTGTATACCAATTTGTTTTGCCTGATGCAAAAAATACAACGACCGGTAAACACAATTGCCAAAATGCTGTTCATGTAACGCCTGTAAAATGGCGGCACCAGAAGATTGCTCAGTGATGCCTTTTAACTTACCTTCGGTAAAAGATAGACAAACAGAAATTAAGTCATTCAGCTGAGATTGATTTTCATAATACATCCTGCGCTGCATTAACAACTGTAATTTTTCAAGTGGCACCATGACAACAAAATCAATTCTAAGCGATTTTTCTTGTGTCACCTCTTCTCGCGAGCTCGCATAATATAAGTTGTGATTTTTGCAATAAGAAATATCCAACACCTCATCGGCAGCATAGAAAAGCATAGCATCGTTGGAACTGACTGCAGACAATGCGTAAAATTTACCAGGAATAAATAAAAAAGTTTGAGCGATATGAAAAAAATTATCTGTCTCATGATAATCTGTATTGTAGACAGTCAGTAAATCTATCAAGGGAACTTTTTTAACTAATCGACGCTCAAGTAATAGCTCTCCCTTGACCAAATGCACACCTTTTTCTTGCAATAAAATGTGTGGGAACACTTCCATACGACGCTCTGTTATCGATGGATAGCCGTGATGCTTAGGACGAATAGTTTGTTCTGCATACAGCAGACTATCATCATCTGCCGTATCACCATCATATGTAATGATGTCTTGCTGCGTACGCAGCATCGATTCGTTTGCAACCGATACACCTTGTGTTCGTGTATTATCTTGGAATTGATTATGCATACAAGCATTAACACTGAGCGTCTGCTGCATGACAGTTGTAATCGGCGCTAACCGCTTTGCCAATTCAGGTTGCAACACGATATTGCGACAACCTGATAATTCAACATACGTTAAGTGAGGGCTATGTTGAAGCAAGTTACCAAATTGCTTCGTTGATAATTCAGACTGAGAGGCAATAAGCTGTCTTAACTCGGTTTTATCGTGCGCTAGCTGCAACGCAGTCCCGAAAATAGTACTGGCACTGATATCAAGCGATCTTACCTGTGGAGCAAGTTGCAGTATATATTCCAAAAATTTCTTGCAAAAATTCGATCCCAATAAATCAAGATTAACCAAACGCGTAAGATGCTGAAGCGGCATCGAATTTTCAACATAACCAATCGTTGAAGATCTCAACTGCAATGATTCAATGGCTGGGCAGGAGGCAAGTAAAGCATGGATTTCTGCTGAAGACAAAACTGTTCTTTCTAAACTTAATCGGGTTAATTTTTCAAGTCTCACACCAGTAAAATCAAGGACCATTTTTATTTCCCCATCCCAAGGAGAAAGCAACAAATAGTCAAGTTGCGGACACTTTCTCAGGAGAAAATTTATTTGTTGCGAAGAAAATCTTGTGTCACGCAAATCAAGAAACGTTATATTTTGAAAGGGAAAATCTCGGAAGAAGTTTAGTTCTGATATCTCATCTCGTACAGAAAATTTTTTCAAACTGAGCTCTTTGATATTTTTCGCATGCACCCCAAAGGAACATAAGGTCTTAAAATCAAGCGTTGCGCCTGATAAATCCAGCACGCTTAATCGAGGTAAGTTGTGATCTATGCACTGCAAACCATCCACTTCTTGTGACGGAAGCGTCGATCGTCTAAGCAACCATCGCAATGCCTTCGGTTCTTGTGACGGAAGCGTCGATCCACCATCAGGAAACTTTTTTCCAAGTTCCCACATTAAAATGTTGTCCTGACAACTATCTTCTCGTCCTTGTAGCTTAAACACTTCCAAATGAGGCGATCGTCTAAGCAACCATTGCAATGCCTTAGCTGTAATTCCAGAATAGTATGCGTTAATTTCCACTAATCGATTAAACAACAAGTCATCATTTTCCTCATATTCAAGCTCATCGACAAATATCGTTCGACTAAGCGCAATGACTTTTAAATTTTTAGCGCAACACAAAAGATAATAAAATGTTTTATACGAGATTGTTGCAGAATCTAAATTGAGCTCTTCTAAATGATCGAGTTCGATAGTATCGTGAAACACATCGTCAGCAAAACTGATTTCTTTGCAACCCTGCAAATCTAATAATCGTAAGTGCGTCGCGCCTGCTAATATGACAAAAAGTGCGTTAAGCGTGTCCTGATTAAGCTTCCTGTTGTTTAAATAAAGTTCTGTCAAAGCCGGCAGTTCTATCTTGGTTTCTAAAAAACGATAGTCCTCATCAAAGACTGCCTCTTGCATTTGCATTAAGCGCAAATCGCGACAGTGCTGCAACAAGGAAACAAAAAATTTGCCATGCACTTCTCCCTCGATAAAAAGCCAAGCCAATGGTAAGCAAGTGGACAAATTAAATTCATCATCGTCTATGAGTGCGCCATCCTTCAAGCACAATGCTTTCAAATGATGTGCTCGCAATAATACTGTTTGCAAAATAGCAACATGCATTTCATGCTTATCAAAAATAACTACCTTCAGCGCATCAAGATCTTTATCTAAGATGAAATCTTCTGGACAACTTGTGCTAAATCCTTGCAATGATAATTTTTTTAATCGGGGACATCGATGGAACAAGGTGGACAACAGCGATGCTGCATTATCCATATTTCTTAATTCCAGTTGCTGCAATTTCATTACATCTTCACTTAAAATAAACGGTGTATTCCCTGCATCAGCCAATCTAAGGGAAATATTTTCTAATTGTTTGCAGCGAACGAGTAATTGCTGAAAATTATCATTGGTCATGCGAATATCGCCAGCGGAAAAACTTCTCAGTGTTTCTGGAAACGAATTTACATTTATATTTTCTGAAACATGATAACATTCTTCAAGAGTGAGTATTTGCAACTGAGGCCAAGAAGCAAAAGCAGCACTTAATCGTTCGCCATCCACATCTTGAATGTCACCATTCAAACGTAATTCTAATTGCAAAAGCTTGCTACACCTCTCTGCAAATGCCAAGCCTGCACGATTGACGGCTGTTAGTTTTAAATATTGCAATTTGTCAGTGATAGTTTGCTCGGCCATCATCATTGCTCCGATACCATCAGCCGGCCCAAGATAACAAACAATATCCGTCATTTTTTTTAAAAAAATATCTATTCTTTTGCGACAATCAACATCAGAATACTTATTATTGAATATATCCCGACAAATAATGCCAATATCCCTGTCTTCAATTGAGGATAAAAATGCTTGAAATATTTTACTACCTCTACCCAAAAGACTATCAATATCAATCAATGAAATTGAATCAGGAATTTCCGGATGCAATATCGCATTGGAAAAACAATGATCCCAGATGATGACACGACCGTGGGCAATGTTTTTTGCCGTCATCATTTGATGAATGACCCGCTCAGGCATAGCTTGTATTTGCAACAGCGTCTCATCTATCTCTAATGCGTTAGTGATTTTTCTGACATCAAAGCCCTCAGCAACGTAGAGCTGATAACCCTCCGCATAAAGAGCATGTAGGCTGCTATCACTCTCGGAGAATTGGAAATCACTGAGAACAATACACGCATTGCGTTTAATTTCTTCCTCGCTGAAGGAGGTTATGCATTCATCTATTTCCCATATGGCCGCTTGACTATTGATGAGACGCATGACATCAAGTGTTGCTGTTGGCGTAGTGGTATGGCCTCGCCATCGCGCACTATTATCTTTATATTTTTCATGAATTGCTTTTTTTGCTGCTCGTACTGAGAACATAAGCGCTCTCTCATTTTGCAATGTTATTTTTTATAGTGTGGGATTTTAGTTGGATCATTCTACAGGTGTTGACTTAAGATAATCTTAATCTTGCGAATGTTCACTGAACTGTGTCGTCGTCATTGCGAGCGTAGCGAAGCAATCCAGTCTTGTTGCTGGATTGCTTCGCTACGCTCGCAATGACACAGCATTCTCTTAATTTTCAGCCATTTACTTTATGGATTATCATGAAGTTGCTTAACGTTTTCCTGAATAATTTCATCAATTGCCTGGCCCAACGTCCTTCTTACCTTATTAATTTCATTTGAATTATTCAGAATTTCGCCTGTTGCAATTTTTGCATCAAGTAAAGCCATTTGTTCTTTGATGCCCTTGATGAAGCCATTAACCTCATCGACACTGCATTGCGGATACTGCGCCAACAAGGCATCTTGAAGCAGCATGATGATACGCTGATTTGCTTCCTTTTCTGAATGACAATTTAATTTTTTGAGTAATTGTTTTTTAAAATTTTTATTGCTGCGAGCTCCAAGCATCCCCAACAAAGCAGCGAGCTTCCTGATATTTTGATTTTTATCAGCGGCATCTCCCTTTTCTTCAAATTGAAATACTGCACCATATATCTCAACACGCGGCGCATGACTATGCCGACTAAACCAACTGAAAATTGCATGCAATCGACTACGTTTTTGTGTGGCAAAATCCTGTAGAGCTTTTTCTGTTTTTTTGATTGCTGACTCGGCTGATGACAGTGGCATGCGATAAGCATGCACATTTTCTTCTGTGATGATGTTGACTAACTTATCAAGTTGCGGCTTCGTTAGACGAAAGGCCGTAATCCCAGCATATTGCGTGTTAATGGAGTTGTCATAGATTATTTCATTATCAAAATCCTTGATGCCGTGATGCTTCATGAATTCCCTTAACATGTTCAGCGTATTTTTTCCTGAATGTTTTGATGAATCAAAATACAACCAATATGTGCCATCTGGTTTGAGTCCAGGTGTCTGGTGCATTTTAATTCCCCATTCAACTCGGGTAAACATATCCACTTGTAAATTTGATAACCGCCGTTTGCCATCACTCGTTGTATCCAGCACCCGTCTTGAGGTGAGCTTTTCAAGATTAGATAATAATGCCACCTGTTCGCGTGGCAAGCGCAAACGCTCAGTAAATTTTCCCAATATCACTTCGGCATTTTTTTTAGCGATGTGGCGTGCATGACGTAATTCGCGCAAGTAATAATCGATTTCTTTTTGTTGTTTGACATCGCCTACTTCCTCTTTAAGACGTAGCAAATTTTCTTCGTGCGATGCAAATAAGCTATCGAGACCTTTTGGTTTTACCTTCGCAAGGGCTGACACAAAATCTTCGCCATAAGATGCTTTGATTTCAGCTGATGGTTCTATGCCATAAACCAGCTTATTTAGCATGTGCATGCCCTGCATGATTTCATGATACGGCGCATCAAACAAAATACTTGAGTTGCGAAACAATACATGTCGGCGAATGGCATTGAATGGTAGCCAAGCCAGTGGCTGACCAAATTGGCCGTTTGTTTTTAGCGTATCTAAAATTTTACTAAATTTACCGCGCCTAAATGCTTTGCCTAAATCGATCATGAAAATGTCATCACCGACCATCCCCATATTTTGTCCATAAGCACCAATGAGGTCGTTATCTTCCAACAATAATTGTAAAGCGAGCACCACGCCTAAATTTTTAATTTGCGCAGTCTTACTGCCTTGCGGTTTATTTTTTTCGTAAAGATAATTTTGATACAACCCTTTGCGCTGCCCAGGTTTATAAATATCGCCAGCGAGATCATAAACACTCGCGATGTCACGATAACCAGGTGCTAATTGACAAGTTGTCATGAATTTGATTTCGCCATTTTTGTATTGACTATGCACTAAGCGTTGCGTTTGCGTTGGTATACCGAAATAGGTGGAGATATCATTTGCCAATGCTTCATAAAGTGCATTGCGATTTTCTGCTAATCGCGGCGTTTTTAATTTTGGTTTTGCTTGTGGTCTTTTTAGCGTTTCACGATAACGCTGAATGGGCACACCTACTCTACCGACTAAATCAGGATCATCATAATCCTGCTTCCACATCCAAATGGTGAAAGGAAGATTTAATTTTTTGTTGTTTGCATTGAGATAGGCGGCGAAATTTTTCGCATAATCTTGGTCTTGCGCTAATTTTTCTTTTATCTCAGCAGGTGTGTCATTCGCAGCTATTAATTCATCTTCAACCATTTTGTCACGATTTTGCTGTACGGCATTGGCAAAAGCATCATCAGCGATATTCACCGCTAAAAAACCAGGTTCCACACCAAATGGTTTATCACCCAAACACAAATAATGTTCGCCCAATATGGCGCCTTGCTCGCGAGAAAGTTCACCCGGTTTTTTTATTTTTTCAGGAAAAAGTGTGGTAAAGCCATGCAATGAAGGCGCCACTTCTCTTTGTGCATGTTCATCATGCTCACCGGCATTTCTCTCGTTATCTCGTGGCTCCATTCAATTTTATCCTCATTAATATTATCTTTTAATTATAGATGAAAAATCGGATGCAGGTGTACGTTTACTACTGCGTCATTGTGCCAGCAATTGCTGCCCTTCTCTACACTCAATGACACAGTTCGGTGAATACGCTCAATTTACTTAACTTGGCTAATCAATTCATTTTTTAAGTCAGCTAATTTTTTTTCAAGCAAAACGGGATAAGGCTTTTCGTTGCTTGTTGCAAAATAGAATGCTGTTTCTGCCAGCGCACAGTTGCGGATGTCAGCTAATGATGGCTGTGGTTGTACCATGACACCTTGTTTAAATAGCGGCTGTAACAAATCGACGCAAGCATCGTAATCATCAAAATGCCATGCTTTTGTTGTATCAGCAATCGTCACTGCCGTTGGCACATCGCTGATGCCAAGTGACAAATCATAAATTACATCAGCAATATATTGTTCATCGCGAAAAAAGCGCCGCACTTGATGACGTCCGGGATTAGAAATTTTGATGGCTTGTTCGGATAATTTTAATTTGTATTGCCACTCGCCTTTTGCATCACGCAACGCCGAGAGTTTGTAAACACCATCTAATGCTGGCTGATCGTAAGCTGTCGCAAGATGCGTGCCAACACCCCACGAAGAAATGGCAGCATGTTGTTTTTTGAGATCTGCTATCACATATTCATCGAGTAAATTGCTCGCCAAAATACCGGTATGTTGAAATTCTGCTGCATCCAGCATGCGTCTTGCTTTGATACTAAGATCAGCAAGATCACCCGAATCAAGACGAATCGCCAACAAATCAGCGCCATGCTCGCGAAGTTTTTTTCCAACCGTAATAGCATGCTCAACACCTTTTAGCGTGTTGTAAGTATCGACTAAAAGAACGCAATGATCTGGCAACACATCAGCATAAGCCGTAAACGCCGCTAATTCACTATCAAACGCAGTCACCCAACTATGGGCATGCGTGCCGCGCACTGGGATGTCATAACATTTTCCAGCCAGCGTGTTTGATGTTGCCACACAGCCACCAATGTAAGCTGCACGACTAGCAGACAACGCGCCATCAGCACCTTGCGCACGACGCATGCCAAATTCGATGACGGGTTCACCCGCTGCCGCTTTGCATATGCGCGAAGCTTTGGTTGCAATCAACGTTTGAAAATTGATGAGATTTAGCAGTGGCGTTTCCAATAATTGACATTGCAATAAAGGACCTTGTATACGCAACAGTGGCGCATTCGCAAAAACAATATTGCCCTCTGGAATGGCATCGACATCACAAGTGAAATGGAGATCACGTAGATAATCTAAAAAATCGGCTGGAAATAGCGGTAAATTGTGCTTATTTTTCAGTGTCGCAAGATAAGCAATATCATCTGCTGCAAATTGCCATTGATTAAGATAATCAACAACATTGCCAAGGCCTGCATTTAACGCATACTGACCATTGAAGGGATGCGTGCGAAATAAGAGATGAAAAACAGCTTCGCGCTCATGCATGTTGTGTTGAAAATAACCGTAAGCCATGGTCAGCTGATAAAAATCAGTTAGTAACGGTGAATAAGTAGGCACCAAGCTATCCTTATACATTTTAAATTGCAGCTAGCCAGCTTATAATGGCCGCTTCTCAATCGATGAAAGAAGATGAACGTATGTCCATACAAAAAATATTACTGCTGCTCGGATTATCAATGTTATTCACTGCTTGTTCAACAGGCAGGTATGAAGGATTTGGCATGCAAGGCTCGCAATTACCGAATACCTCGACCGGCAATGGCGTTCGTTATCTTTTAGGTCGCGGCGCACCACAAAATGATGAGAAAGCATTTCAATACTTCAAACAAGGCGCAGAAGAAGGTGATCCGTTTGCGCAAAATGAAGTCGCTTATCTTTATGCAGCAGGAAAAGGCACGACGCGTGATCAAGTGAAAGCTTTTTTTTGGTATCAAAAAGCAGCTGATCAGGGTTTAGCAAGTGCTGAATATAATTTAGGCTTGATGTATCGTCATGGCCTTGGCACAGCACCCAATGAAACACTCGCCATCGAATGGATTAAAAAAGCAGCGGCACGTGGTTTTGAACCTGCAAAAGAAGCCTTGGCGCGAGCAACACGTGCATAAACCACGCAAACGTTTTGGCCAACATTTTTTGTCTGATGAGCACATCGTTGCGCGCATTATTGCAGCACTGCATCCATTACCAACACAAACCATTGTGGAAATCGGGCCAGGTCATGGCGCGTTAACGTGGCCATTACTCGATGCGGGTTACACACTCGATGTGGTTGAGCTCGATAGAGATCTCATTCCACCATTGCAAGCACACGCGCACAAAACGGGCAAGCTCACGGTGTATGAAGCTGATGCCTTGACCTTTGATTTTACACGTTTAAAAAAACACAGTTCATTGTTACGTATCATCGGCAATTTGCCATACAACATTTCAACGCCGCTGCTTTTTCATTTACTCGAATTTGCCGCTTGCATTGACGACATGCTATTTATGCTGCAAAAAGAAGTTGCACAACGAATTGCCGCTAATCCTGGCAGCAAAACATATGGACGCTTGAGTGTCATGGTGCAATATCATTGCCAAGTCGAATTATTATTTGACGTGCCACCAAGTGCTTTTTCGCCACCGCCTAAAGTGCAATCCAGCATGGTGAAATTAATGCCTTATCAAAAACTGCCTTTTCAAGCTAAAGACCTAAACGTCTTTGCCACGATCGTGAGACTTGCTTTTTCCATGCGACGCAAAACAGTGCGCAATAGTTTAAAAAAAATGATTGATGAAAAACGTTTGACTCACCTTGGCATCGATGCCAATTTGCGTCCAGAAAATTTGACTGTGAAAAATTTTGTCGACATCAGTAATGAGGTAGTAACCTAATCATGGCAACGTATGCAATAGGCGATGTGCAAGGCTGTTTTACGGAGTTGCAACAATTGTTGCGTGAAATCCAATTTGATGCTTTGCAAGATACGCTTTGGTTTACCGGTGATTTAGTCAATCGCGGTCCGGCATCGCTTGACGTCTTGCGCTTTGTGAAAGCCTTGGGCAAGCCGCACAAAATCGTGCTCGGTAATCATGATCTCAGTTTGTTAGCACTCGGCTATGGCGCGCGCAAACCCCAACCAACGGATACATTAGACGCAGTTTTGGCGGCCGATGATCGCAACGAATTATTCGATTGGCTGCGGCAACAACCGTTACTGCATCATGAAAATGATTATCTTTTGGTGCACGCAGGACTTGCGCCTATGTGGACAGTACAGCAAGCACGCACTTACGCAAATGAAGTCGAAGCTGTGTTACAAGGCAAAACGCCACAATTTTTTTTACAACACATGTTTGGCAATGAACCGACTATCTGGGATGACCATTTAGCAGGCACGGAGCGATTACGCTGCATCACCAATTACTTAACACGTATGCGCTTTTGCCACGAAGATGGCCGCCTCAATCTCAGCTACAAAGGCGAAATCGCCGGTAAACCCGCTGATTTATTGCCGTGGTTTGATGTACCCAATCGACAAAATGCCAACAGCAAAATTATTTTTGGCCACTGGGCCGCCTTGAATGGCAAAACCGATGTGCCAAATGTTTACGCTTTAGATACCGGCTGCGTCTGGGGCAATTGTTTAACGGCGCTGCGCTTAGACGATGAAAAAAGATTTGCGATCAAGTGTGGGTGATTTATTGAGAGTATTCACCAAACTGTGTCATTGTGCCAGCAATTGTCATGCGCTTTACTTCTTTTTCATCCTCTGTGCTGCGTCTGTTTCTGCTTCCGATGCTACCTCACGTGCTGCTTCTGATGCACAAACTAATTCTTCAATAGGATCAGATAATGCTTTCCTAGTTGCCGCTATTGCCTTGGCAGGCTGCTTGCTTATGTCTGCCCAGGCAAAAGCATCACGCCCACTGTCGTTTGTTGTGTTTGGATCAAGACCCAGTTGACGCAAGAAAATGACCGCTTCAGGATTGCCATTCATTGCAGCATAATGCAGCGCATTGTTGCCAAATATATCTTGAGTCTCAGCATTCAAACCTCGATGTTGTATCGCATGCCAAATTGCGCGCGGCTCGCCACTTAAGCAACACAACATCCATTGTTGGTCTATGTTTTTTTTCATCTCCCGTTGCAAATGCGCAAATGCCAAATATAAATTTTTGTAATTCTGAATAACGCCAGACTTGATAGCTTCTTTTAACAAAACTTGATTACATCCAGCTGCAATTAATTTATTTTTCCAATAAGCAGAATTTTTTGTTTCAGCATAGAAAGCAGAAGAAGCTGCAGAAAGACTGGCAACCTCTCTAGCATCAAGATATCGGCCTACTCCATCCACTCGCAATTCTAGAGGAAGGAGGCTGAAAGGAAATTGATCGGGCAGTATTTTTGATGCTTCTGAGTCTTCTGGTTCTTCTAAATTTAAGTTCTTTTCAGCCTTTTTGAATTGATGAAAAAGAATGGCGCTAGCTTCTTCGCTCTCCCTATATTCATTAAAAAAAATTTTCACGCTAGTCGTCGTTTTATGATTATTTTTTGAAACAAATTCAACCCCCTTTTCAAAGGGGGAAATTCATCTGCAACGTTTAGTTAGTCGATGCTGTCTTTCGCTCCCACGTTGAAAAACTATATGCATAGTGATTCGCTTCATCTGCAGCATGATATTCTTGCTCGCCTTCTTGCCAAACGTCTGCTCGCAATTCAGGGAAAAACGTATCACCGTCGAAGGCATGGTGTACCACGGTGAGGTGGATGCGCTGGATATAGGGGAGAAATTGGCGATAGATGTCGGCGCCGCCGATGATGAAGATTTCTTTGGGTTCATGGCTCGCGCTGCATTGCAAGGCTTCTTCCAGAGAATTGACCACCAAGCAGTGAGGTGCGTTGAAGGTTTTATCCCGCGTCAAAATCACGTTAATGCGATTCGGTAATGGTTTACCGATGGCAACATGGGTTTTTCGTCCCATGATGATGATGTGACCGGTGGTAAGTTCCTTGAAATGCTTGAGATCGGCAGGAAGATGCCAGGGCAATTGATTTTGCTTGCCGATGACACGATTAACATCCATTGCCACCAGCGCGCTTAAGATTACATTGGGTATTTTCTTCATGGCTTTCTATCTCATACTGTTTTCGTTACTATTGTCAATTTTATGCTGGTACCTATCATGAAACAAAGTTCGCAACCAAACTACCGTGAGCTGAATCAAGCCCTAAGCCACACTACTTTTAAACTGCATCCTTCGCAAGTGCATGGCTTGATTTGTGGCATACTCTGTGGCGCAGCGGAGGCGAAGGCCGGTTGGGAAGCCTTGGTGACTGGCGGCGAAGAATCGCTAAAAGCACATCGATTATTACAAAATCTTTATGACCTGAGCAGCAAACAATTAAGCGAATTTTTGTTTGACTTCCAATTATTGCTACCACCGGATAGCAAAAAATTACCTGAACGTGCTGAAGCGTTAACCTTATGGTGTCAAGGCATGCTAACAGGATTAGGCGTCGCAAAAATTGCCATCGTTGATCGTGAACCCAGCGAAAACACCGAAGCGATTAATGATTTGATAGAAATTTCCAAAATGAATTATGAAGAAGTTGTCGCCAGCAAAGAAGATGAAGTCGCTTATATTGAGTTGGTGGAATATGTGCGTGTCGCCGTCATTTTAATTTATCAAACAGCGCATGAAGGTGACCTGCCACAGCCAACGCACGGCAGAGAAACAAATTGTAGCAACAGCCACTTACATTAATAATGCGTATCACTGAAGGAGAACACATGATCAAAATGAGTGAATATGCAAAACGTCGCAACATTTTAATGCAGAAAATCGCTGCTGATGACATCGTGATTATTCCTGCTGCCAACGAAGTCATTCGTAACGGCGATGCCACTTATCCTTTTCGACAACACAGTGATTTTTATTATTTGACGGGCTTTGAAGAACCAGAAGCGGTGATGGTGTTAGCACCGCAACACAAAAGCCACGACTATATTTTATTTAATCGTCCACGCAACACCGAAGACGAAATGTGGGATGGTCCACGCGCCGGACAACAGGGCGCGTGTCAAACATTTTTAGCGGATGAATCATTTGCCATCGGTGATTTTGAAAATAGGCTGCCAGAATTACTGAGCGGATGCAGCACCATTCATTATCCTGTCGGATTTAATAAAGCATTTGATGCCATTTTAATGCGTGCGATGAATGCGATGCGCGCTAAATTACGCGGTGACTACGAATTTCCTATTCGCATTGCTGATGTCACACCGCTAGTGCACGAAATGCGTCTTTTCAAAAGTGTCGCCGAAATCGCAACGATGCAACAAGCAGTAACCATTTCTGCCGCTGCACACGTAAAAGCCATGCAACTTTGTCGGCCGGGCAAATACGAATATGAATTGGAAGCTGCCATAGTTGCCGAATTTGTTGCGCACGGCGCACGCGCGCCTGCTTACAATTCCATCGTCGGCGCAGGTGCTAACACTTGCGTGTTGCATTACATCAAAAATGCAGCGCGCATTGCAACGGGTGACTTAGTATTGATAGATGCAGGCGCAGAATATCAAAATTATGCAGCGGATATCACGCGTACTTTTCCTTCAAACGGTCATTTTTCTGCTGAACAACGTGCAGTGTATGACATCGTCTTGGCCGCACAGAATGCTGCGATCAACAGCATTAAACCAGGCGCTAATTGGGGACACGCGCAACTGATCATCCTCAAAATAGTGACGCAAGGTTTAGTTGATTTGCGAATTTTAAAAGGACGCGTCAGTGATTTAATCGAAAAAAAGGCTTATTTACCTTATTATATGCATCGCTCCGGTCATTGGTTAGGATTGGATGTGCATGATGTCGGCTGTTATCGCAATGAGGGCAAATGGCGCGCGCTGCAACCAAACATGGTGTTAACCGTTGAACCGGGTTTGTATCTTTCGGCTGATATTCCAGGACTTGCATCACGTTGGCATAACATTGGTGTGCGCATCGAAGATGATGTGTTAGTGACTGCAAAAAGTCATGACGTATTGAGCGCTGCCGTTCCAAAAACAGTGGATGCAATTCAAGCTGTGATGGCGGGTTAATTGATGCAACAAGTTGATCTCGCCATTGTCGGCGGTGGTTTGGTCGGTGGCGGTCTTGCGCTTGCCTTGATGAATCAGGGTTTGCGTATTGCATTGATAGAAGCAAAATTACCACAAGCAATCGATCCACGTTTGTTTGCATTGAATGCGAGCACTTGTGACTTCTTAAAAAAAATGCATCTTTGGCCTGACCTCGCGCAACATGCTGCAGCCATTCATGCAGTGCATGTTTCGCATCGCGGTCATTTTGGTACGGTATGTTTGCAACGTGATGACGTTGGTCTTGCGGCACTCGGTTATGTCATTCCTGCCAAACACATTGAAGCAGCATTGCATGAACGACTCCATGCATTAGCAACATCAGGTAATTTGTTGCGCTATCAACCAGCCAGCTTGCAAACCATGGAGACACAGGATGATCACACGCTATTACATGTGATGGGAGCAACAGCAGAAACATTGCATGCCACTCTCGTCATTGGTGCAGATGGCACACATTCCACCGTGCGCACGCAATTGCAATTTTCAGCCACCGTGCATGATTATCAGCAGAACGCTATCGTCACACGCACCACACTAAAACGTGGTCATCAACAAATGGCTTACGAACGTTTCACCGATGAAGGCGCAATTGCCATGCTGCCCTTACCGCATGATGAATGCGCAACCATTTGGACGACGACGACTGCAAAGTCAGCAGAACTCATGGCAATTTCGCCTGATGCATTTTTAGCGCAATTACAAGAAACATTTGGTTATCGTCTCGGTCGTTTGCAACGCATAGGCGAGCGTCATGTGTTTCCCTTGCAACAAGTGACACTTGAAAAGAATGTGTTGAATAATGTGCTGCTAATCGGCAATGCAGCACACACTGTGCATCCATTTGCAGCGCAAGGTTATAATCTCGCACTCACTGAAGTTGCAACACTGCGTGATGCCATCCTCGCTAAAAAAGCAAAAAACCAGCCATTTTCAGCTGCCGATTTACAAGTGACTGCTGAGCAACTACGAAAACAACAAACGCTCAATCTCAGTCTCTCTCATCACCTCGCCGAATTTTTTTCAAAAGAAAGATGGTCGCTCAATATCGCAGCATCACTTGCCATGGTCAGCTTTAATCTTGCGACGCCATTAAAGAAACGTTTGCTGAAGCGCTTACTGGGCATCAATGACAATGATAAATGAAAAAGTCATGCTAAATAAGTTGTCGTAATTTGACGAAGTGATGGTAATATAACCGCCGGAAGTGACATCTATAAAAATAGAGAGAGGGGATAGCCATGTTAAGAAGAGATATCGATGAACAAAAAGCAACACCCAAAACCCCATTAGAAATAAATATCGATGAACAAACAGCAAAATTTGAGCTTCAAAAAAGAGTGCTTAACGAAGCGGGAATGGACACGGCTCTTATTGATAACACATTAGCAAAGCTCGAAAAATTGAAAACGTATATTGCTGAAGCTGGCCTAAAAGATAGGCGTGAACAGATGGAACAAGCATGGAATGACTTGGTAGCACAATTAGAAGAAATATTGGCGCAATATGCTGGAGAAGATAAAGCAGAATGTGGTGACATTCTGGAAAACCTAAAAGAACAGCATATAAAATTAATGACGACATTATCGCAAACATGGGATAGTGATGACTTTAATAATAACTTTGCAGACAGTATTTCTGAAAGCATCCCAAATAGACCAATTTTTTTGAAACGCCCCGCTAAAGATTGTTTGTATGATTTAGATAGTTTGAATCGTTTTCCCTTTAAAAACCCTCATACAGAAGAACCGTTTAATGCCACGGATCTTTTTCTAGCACCGGATGTGCATCATGGCGTTAACGAATTATTGCTTAAATTCAAGCGTGAACAAGAGCCTCTTATTGAGAAAATACAAGCATTGAAAAAAAGAATGGTTAACAAAGAAATAAAAAAAGAATCCGCAGCCATCGCGACAATAAATTTGATTGATGATGAAGAAAGTGAAGGCAGAAGAGAAGCACTGAAGCAAGAAATAGAAGCCGAATATCAACCATCTAATGCATTGCAAATGTCAAAGGTAGACTTGCTACATAGCCTGATAAAAAAACAAGAAATATTACTTAAAGAATTTTTTAACTTTTCTCTTGATTTTCCACCATTAGTCCATCATTTCAAACGTGGTGAAATATCTTGGGAGCGATTTTTAGCTGCTATCCCCCAAACAAATACCGAAATATTTACTCACTTGACTAAAACTTCCTCACAGAAAGATTTAATTAAAAACTTTAAATCTCAGTTTGAGTTATGTTTTTTACATATTGTAAATGCAGACCATGCCGCTGTAGAAAGCGAAGAAATAAAACGTTTTATCGACATCGAATACTATTTGACACTTAGAACGATGTGCCTCTCCGGACTAGCGTTAGCATGCAAAGATACACAGGATGAGCGAGCAGCGCTGCGTGCGGATAGTAGTGATGATGAAGAAAGTGAATACCTAAGTAAACCCAGCAAAATAAGCCTTGATGATTATCGAGGAATGCTAAGACTGAGGTTGATACAACGGCAAGTTGAGTTGATCACTATGGTATGCATGAGTATTAGGGCGGTTCTTTCAACGAGTGGTAGTGATGGTCTCAATTCTATTCAGCAAAACTTGGAAGTTATACAATCCAGATTAAATAATGTAGTAAAACCTGAAGGTTTATTCAAGGAAAAACAACAAGCTAATTTTTATAGAATGTGTGCATGGTATGAAAAATACCTATTTTCTTCTTTAGAATGTATGTTAGTAATTTCTTCTGTCTATCTTGAGCGTGAAATTCAGGAGTCATGGTTGTGTTTAACTTCATTTTACAATCGTCTATATAAAGAAGTTTCTTTAGCGACGATGATCGATGAAAAAAAGTTTAACCCATTGACTGCTCTTACCAATCCTTATCAAGCATTAGATGAAAAAATTAGATCTTTTCACGAAAATTTTTTTTTATCACTCGTACTTTTTTATGAATGTAAAAAAATAAATCCCTTGATCTTTGTGACGGGACAGCTACAGGTAGGAAAAACGAGTATCATTTCCGCCCTCAAATTGTATGACACGCTTGACGATTTCACATTATGGGAAATTCCTAGACACGAGTTAGAGAATAGAAAGTATAGCAAAGTAAATGTCATGATTATTGTATTCGATATACACAAGCCAGAATCTTTTTCATCAGAACTGATGGAGGGATGGATGAGAGAAATACGAACCTATGCAAGCCCTAATATGCATATTATTTTTTTCTGTAATAAAAATGATTTGATAGGAACATTTTATAGTTCATGGATAGAAAATGTAACAAAGACAGCTAACGCATTGTCTCAAGAAGGATTCACCAGTAAAATTTTGATTGGCAGTGTTAAAAAAGATGAGGGTATAGAGAATTTATTTACGTGGATTAAAAAGATAGCGCTGTCACAAAAGCAAGAAAAAAAGCCTTTATCTGCTTCACCTTTTCTGCTGCACCTTGCCGCCCTTAAAAAAGCAGATAGTGATAAAGAAAAAGAACAAGAAGGCTATCAAGCAAGACTCGCACAAAGCTGCAATATCGCAGCAGCAGAGAATAATTTGGTTGTCAAAATAGCTGTCCTTGGCGAGCAAGGAGTGGGAAAAAGCGCGATTATTTCACGTAAGATTACTAATACTTTTAGTAATGACTATACGCCAGGCGATTTCATTATTGATAAGAAAGTTTGCACCCAACAAATTGCTGGCCAGCGTGTCAAATTCGAATTATCCGAAATTCCAGCAAGCTGTGTGGATAAAAAAACCTATGCTGCTGCAAATGTCATTATTATTGTATTGTGCGCTAACATGCTTTCAACGCATTCAACACAGACGATGCGAGACTGGATAAAAGAATTAGAAATGTATGCAACACCTGATACACCGGTAATTTTTTTCCTTAATAAAGCGGATACAATGAGTGATTCTTTTCTTTCTTCATCTATCTTAAGGATAGAAAAGGATCTTAAAGAAGCAACGTCTCAAAATAAAATGTGCTGGCAACTGCAGAAAGGCAGTGCCAAAGATGGTTCTAATCTAGCTTCGTTATTTAATCACATGGCAAATATCGTCCCGCATCAACAAAAAGTAAAGCAAGTTTTACCGGCGCTTCAACCTGCGCCGCCATCACCAAGTTTTTTTGCCATGGTAGAAGGTGTCCGTAGCCTAACAGGAATCGGCAATGCAGCAAAGCCTAAACCGCCACCAAAAAATGCTGCTAGATCGGGCCCTTGATAGCTCAATTGCCCTCTTGCAGAAACAACCAGTATGTCGGATAATTGTCGACATACTGGAGGAAGTCATGAAGATTGAAACAGTGAGAAAAAACGCGGGAAGGGAAGAAATTGATTACTCATTTTTACTTTTTGCGCTTGCTGAATATTCTCAGCCCAGAGATAAAATATCGGAATGGCTAAAATCGGGTGACTTAATTCGTGTTAAAAAAGGACTATACATTTTTGGCAAACATATTGCATTGACACCTTATTCGCCAGAAGTGTTAGCTAATTTAATCTATGGTCCTTCAGCAATTTCATTGAATTATGCATTAAGTTATTATGGATTAATTCCAGAACGCACTACTACCATTACAAGTATCACCAATAAACGTAATAAATTATTTTCAACACCCGTGGGTGAATTCACTTATAAATATTTAAATCCAACTAAATATCCCATCGGCATAGCGCTAGCAAATCAGGCAAAGCATCAGCATTTTTTGATCGCATCGCCTGAAAAAGCGTTATGTGATCACATCCATTTAACCGACAAAAAAATCATGTTGACGAATCTTGATGAAGTGAACACTTATTTGTTTTATGACTTACGCATCGATGAAAACGCTTTACGCGCGTGTAACGTAAACAACTTAATGCAAATTAGCAAAGCATATGAAGACAAAAGATTAAATTTATTAACCCAATTTATTAAAAAGTGGAAATAACCATCATGCATGCTGCTATCGTTACCATGCTTGCAAAATACAAATGCCATTCCGAGCAAGATTATATCAACGCATTGAAAGAAATTTTTCAAGAGATAGCTTTACTCGGTTTATGGCGAGCAAAGTTTTTTGAAAAAGCCGCCTTTTACGGTGGAACTGCATTGAGAATCTTATATGCGCTTGATCGATTTTCAGAAGATCTTGATTTTACTTTATTGAAACCTGAAAAGAATTTTGATCTTACACCTTATAATCAAGCGATTGCAGATGAGCTAAGTAGTTTTGGTTTTCAAGTGCGTGTTGAGGTGAAAAATAAAAATCTTGAAACAAATATTGAATCTGCATTCATTAAAGCAACAACCAAAAAACAATTTATTATCATTGAAGCGACCTCAGAAATCATCGATCGTATTCATCATATGAATACCATTAAAATTAAAATGGAAGTCGACACGCATCCTCCCGGAAAATTTCACACGGAAGTTAAAAATATATTTCTACCCATTCCCTTTTCCGTAAAAACCTTAACGCAACCGGATTTATTTGCCGGCAAATTACACGCAATCCTTTGTAGGCCATGGCAAAAACGTGTAAAAGGTCGCGATTGGTACGATCTTGTGTGGTACGTTGCTCGGAATGTTCCTGTCAATTTAGTGCATTTACGTGAGCGTTTAATTCAGAGTAGCGCATGGAATAAAAAAAATAAATTTACCCAAGATGACTTACAGAAATTATTAGCTGATAAAATCAATCAAACTGATTTTGACAACGCTAAAATGGACATACTGCCCTTCATCAGAGATAACGCTGCCATTAGGTTGTGGTCTAAATCTTTTTTTCTCGACATCCTGCATAACATAACAACCGTTCAAAAGTGATCACGCGTCATTTTAATTCCCTCACCAACACGCTTTTGTTCCAGCGAGCGAGAGTGAAACTGCGTACTGATGGCAGGTGCTAACATTGCACCAACTGTTCCGGATAAAATACCGGTCACAATCGCTGGTGCAAGACCACAGGGTGCAGCAATGCCAACACCAACAGCACCGCAGGCTACTTCGGCAACACAACTTGTTGTCGCCTCTCTTACACCATCACCATTACTTGCTAACCCATTCATGCCACGCTGAAATGTTTTTAGCATGAAATTCGTGCTGGTTTGTGGAAAAATTCCAGAATTGCTGCTGACAAAAAGTACGCCTGAATCAGCGGGAAGAGGAAGTTCAGGGTGAGAATACTGAATCTTAGGTTGAACGACGACGCCTTCATCGGTGCGCTGCATAATATATCCTCGTTTTATAATAATTTAAGCAGCAAATTATAATGGATGATGCCGGAATTAAACAAGTATCGAATGCTTAGCGAGCGGCGTATAAATGCTAGTCTTCCATTAAAAATCATTCTGTGATAATTCTGATTCGCCCATCCAATAACACAATAACGGAGCTGGGATTAACATTATTTGTGAACCTGGGTTTGTTACGCCTGTTAATAAACCGAAATCAGCCAATGATTTTGTAACAACATAGCCAAATGCTATTGATTTTGTTTCGCAGAAATGCAACAAGCCTTTTAAATCACGCACACCCGTATGCCCAAAACGATATTTTACTTCAAAGGGAATAATTTCTTTTCCAAACTCGGCTATTAAATCAACTTCTTTGTCTGATCTGTCTCGCCAATAGGAAAAACGTAGACTGTGTGCGTAATATCTAGCATAGATATGTTTGAATACCGCTGTTTCAGTCGCAATTCCAAGATCCATTGGATCATCAAATGCACTTTTGCCTTTCATTAAAACAGCTGGAGCAATGGCTGCATCTGCAAGATAAATTTTATATCGAGCACGAAGAATTTCTTTGCCATAACCGAAAGGCGGTAAGCGGTAAATCAAATGTGTTGCTTCTAGCAGCTCAATAAAATGTAAGACTGTTTGCTGCGCAATTTTTAAATTACTCCCTAATGTCACCATATCAAGCAAGCCACCGCCATGCATGCATAAGTATAAAAAAGTCATCTCCAGTTCAAGTACTCTACGAACACCAAAAAGTACCGTCATGTCACGTCTTAAAACTTTATCAATAATGTCATCACGCAACAGTCGCTGTGCTTGGGTAATATTTTCGATTAAAGCCGTTTGTGGAAACCCACCTCGGACTAAGTATTCATGAAAATGTCCAACATAAGGCTCTGACATTTCAGCAATACGATAAAACTCTTTTTGTGGCCAATGAAATAGATCACGTAGCGATTGAAGTTTAGGTAAAGGTGGAAGTGAGGCAGATAATCCTTTCAAATGAAGGTATTCATAAAATGAAAGTGTTGTTAATCGAATAGTATGCCAGCGACCAACACCCGATTCCTGTTGTGTATGTGTCAGCGGCATTGCTGAGCCTGTGAAAACAATTCTTCGATTTTTATTAAAATCTACTTGGTGTTTAATCCAGGTTCCCCAATCTTGAATATTTTGCGCTTCATCTAAAAAGAGATATTCTTGACCAGCCATTTTAGGTTCACGTTCTCGCCACGCTTCTAAAACTGCATCGATACCAGCAAGTTTAATGATGGGATGATCAAAGGTTATATAAAGAATATTTGCAGGTGGAATACCCTCTTGCAGCAACTTTTCTATCGCTTGTAATATTAGCGTCGTTTTGCCAACTTGGCGTGCACCTGAAAGTAACACGGCTCGAGGTGCTGGTGGTTTTTGTATCCACACAAATAGCTCATGGAAAGAGGCTCTGCGCCATGACGGAAGATCAGCGATAACTTCCCCCCGCCACCAAGGGTTGAACGTAGCAAGTACCTTTATTAGCTCATTTTTAGGCATATCCATGCCATTAAAATAGCAAAAACCTGCGATTAACACAACTATACTTTAGTTATTTTTGATTTTTAAGGTAACTATAGTTTAGTTAAATTATGAAAATAACTAAAGTATATCTTTAAAATTAAGGAAATCTTGCAAAGAGATAGAACGATTTCAATGTGCAACTTTAGCTAACTCATTGATTAACAATAATTATAATCCATCCATCACAAAAATGACTTGCCATATTGCAGCGGTGAAATACCAAGATGCGCTGCAATACTTTGGCCAATATCAGCGAAAGTGTGGCGTTTGCCGATGGGACCCGGCTTGAGATGCGGACCGAAGGCTAAGATGGGAATATGTTCGCGAGTGTGATCATAGCCTGGAAAAGTGGGATCGCAACCGTGATCAGCCGTGATGATAGCGATATCACCCGGTTTTAGCGCACGCTCGAAAGTGGGCAGCCAAGTATCGAAGGCTTCGAGAGCAGCGGCATAACCAACCACATCACGACGATGACCATAGAGCATGTCAAAATCCACGAGATTTACAAACGTCAAACTACCGGCGGGTGCTTGTTGCACTTCTTTTATCATCGCTTGAAATAATGCTTGATTACCATTTGCTTTGATATTTTTGCTGACACCACAATGCGCATAAATATCTGCAATTTTTCCAATGCCAATGACCTCGCGACCAGCTTTAACTAAATCATCAAGCAATGTTGGCGAAGGAGGTGGCGATGCATAATCACGACGGTTACCCGTACGCTGATAATGACCGGGTGCACCGGTGAAAGGACGCGCGATGACGCGACCAATGTGATATTCATCCACCAACTCGCGTGCAATTTCGCAAATGGCATAGAGCCTATCCAAACCAAATGATTCTTCGTGCGCTGCAATTTGAAATACACTGTCAGCCGATGTGTAGACGATGGGCTTACCACTTTGCTGATGTTCGACACCTAATTCATCAATAATATCCGTTCCCGATGCATGCTTATTGCCAAGCACACCAGACAATTGTGCGCGCTCAAGAAAAGTTGCAATTAATTTTTCCGGAAAACTCGGATACGCGCCGGAAAAATATCCCCAGTCAAATAAAACCGGAACACCTGCGATTTCCCAATGACCACTCTGCGTATCTTTGCCATGACTTAATTCCATTGCACAACCATATTTGCCAGTGATGACTGCGGCATCATCCAAACCTGGCACCGTCTTTCCCTGACTAATCTGCGCTGCTGCATTTAAACCAAGTCGAATGAGATTAGGAATATGCAACGAACCGTGACGTACACCTTCTTTATCAGCACGCCCATCAGCTGCGGCTTGCGCAATGTGACGCAATGTATCAGCACCGGCATCACCATATTTTGCTGCATCGTCTGTGGCACCGATGCCAAATGAATCGAGCAAAATAATAAATGCGCGCTTATCCATTAAGCTTGTGCCTTACAATATGTTTCGCGAATAAAAAAAGCGATGATGAGTGCAATGATGAAAGAAATCGGCATGATGAGCATCGCCGATGAAAAATTCTGCGCAGTATACCAAGTAATGCCATTCACGATAGTGTGTGGACCACTTTTTTCCATTAACCAACCAAAAAATGGCGGCACAATAAAACCGCTCGCCATGATGCAAATGGAATCGATGCTAACAGCCGTGCTAGTCAGATAAATGGGATTTAATTCGGCAATGGTCGGATAGGACAAAACTTGTGAACTGGTCACCAATCCAATCAAGAAAAATAAAATCAGCAACGAAACAAACGACAAATTAGGCACCATGAGCAATACGCTCATGACTAGCAGTGAAAAAATAGCACCGATGACCATGGGCAACACACGTCTTTCGATGTGATCAGATAACCAACCAAAGAAGGGTGAGCCAATGATGACGCCGACAAAAAAAATGGTGGTAGCATATGACGCTTGGCTAGCCGTCAAATTGTGCACGTTGGTGAGAAAAAGTATGCCCCAAAGACCGCCCAAAATAAAAACCGGCAAATTCATGAAAGCGGTATATAAACCGCCCAACCAATTTTGTGGATTCAGTGCCGCGAGTTTAATACAGCGCCACAAACCTAACGCTTGCAAACACTCATTATCTTTTTTCTGAGCGGCATGCGTACCGGGTGGCCTATCTTCAACAATAAAAAGTGTGAGCACAAAAATCACGACGCCTAAGCCGGTGTTTAACAACAAAGCATAACGCCAGCTACCAAGACTTTGTGTCAGCAGTGTAAATGGTGTTTGTGCAACCAATCCACCTAACATCGCCATGGTCACAACGATGCCCGTCACAAAAGCCATCTGTCTTGAAGCAAACCAGCGCGAAGCGATGCGTATGCAACTTAAAAAACAAAAAGAGGCGCCGATGCCAACCAAAAAACGGCCGCTCGCTGCCTGAAAATAAGTGGTCGCGATTGAAAAAATCAGCGTGCCCAAGGTGCAAATGCCAATGGCAAACAATAATAATTTTTTGGTAGAAAAACGATCGAGTAAAATGCCCGCTGGAAAAAGACAAAGAAAATTCGCATAAAAATACATAGAAAAAAGTTGACCGAGGGCAACGGCATCTAACTGAAATGCTTCGCGCAATTCAGTATTGATGGCGTTGAAGAGATTCATTTGGATGAATTCATAAAAGAAGAATAGCGAGGCTGTGAGTATCACTAGCCAGGCGAGGAAAGGTGACGCCGCTTGTTCTGTTTTGTGTTTTATCATCGTCACGTCGAATGGTTGTTTGTTTCAGCAAGTATAAACTTGCTTGCCCCAATCCGAAAGGTTTTAGGATGACAAAACGCATCGCCCATGCATTGTTCCGCCAAGACCAAATAGCGAGCCGCTTGCTCGAAGCTGCGTATGCCGCCCGACACTTTGAGTCCAATGGCACGCTTTTGTTCAACACTTAACTCAGCAATGACCTGCAACAGTGTGGCTGCCGCTTCCAAGGTGGCGCCGGTTGCTATTTTGCCGGTGGATGTTTTGAGGAAATCAGCACCGGCTAAGATGGCTTGTGTTGCCGCCGCTGCAATGGTTGCAGGCTCGCCTAACGCACCGGTTTCCAAAATGATTTTGAGTGTGAGCTGATCACCACAAGCTGCTTTGCAGGCCGCAATAAAATCATGCACTTCATGCAATTCACCTGCTAAAAAACGCGTGTAAGGCATGACCACATCGATTTCTTGCACGCCATCTTCCATAGCTTGATTGATGGCAACCAACACCGATTCAAGCGATGCATTGCCCGACGGAAAATTAGCAACGGTCATGGTTTTGATAGACGTCTTTGCAAATTGTGTCGCGACTAAGCGAGCAAACGGCGGTGACACACAAATGCCGGCGACTTCGCTGTAGCTACTTTTTATCTCGTCACAAAAATGGGCGATGCTCGCTTCGGTATCGCTGTCATTGAGTGAGGTGACATCGAGTAAACGCAGAGAACGATAAGCAAGAGCAGCGCTAAATGGCACTTTATCTAACGCAGCAAGCATGGTTTTAATCGACTCATGCCATTGCATTTTGCATATCCTTTAAAAATGCTGGGATGAGTTTCGTCAATTTGCGTGCTGCAATTTCCCCATACTGCAAGGTGCCTTCGTGGGTAATTTTTTCGTGACTCATGCCTGCTGCTGCATTGGTAATCGCTGCAACACAGAGGACGCGCATGCCACAGTGTCTTGCAATAATGACTTCCGGAACAACCGACATGCCAACGGCATCCGCTCCCCACTTTTTATAAGCACGAATTTCAGCCGGCGTTTCAAAAGATGGACCGAGTGTCGCGAGATACACACCTTGATGCAAAGGAATTTGTAAATTTTCTGCTGCACTACGCATGACATCTTGCAAACCGGCATCGTAAGCATCTTCTAATGCAACAAAACGTGGCCCAACACTTTCATCATTCGCCCCAACCAGTGGATTGCCTGGTTGCATATTGATGTGATCGGTAATCATCATGAGCTCACCTGGCGCGACGTCTTCCTGCAAAGAACCCGCGGCGCACGTAATGATAAAAACATTAGCACCAAGTTTTTTGACAATGCGAATTAAGGTTTGTATCGAAGAATAAGCAACACCTTCGTAAAGATGCAAGCGACCGCGCAGACAAACGATGGGCACGTCATTTAACCGTCCCATCACTAAAAGCGAGGCATGGCCTGACACACTACCACCTTGTAACCCAGGAATCGCTTGATAAGGAATAGAAACGGGATTCGAGATTTGCTCGGCCAACGAAGAAAGACCTGAACCTAATATCATACCCACTTTTGGCACAAAGCCTTTGGGCGTGTAACGATTAACCACTTCCATTACTTCAGCCATGGTGACGGACATGTTGTTTTCTCCTGAGATGATTAAAAGTGTGTCGCGCCGACAGTGTGTCGCGCCGACAGTGTGTCATGCCAGCGAAGGCTGGCATCCAGGAATTCACAGAAAAGCCTGGATGCCAGCCTTCGCTGGCATGACACTGCAAAATGACACTGCACTGACACTGCAAAATGACACCGCTTTACTTCGCCTTCATCCACGCGACCGCCACATCTAACATGCGGTTGGAAAATCCCCACTCGTTGTCGTACCACGCCAACACTTTGACGAGATTCCCAATCACTTTTGTACCAACCGTATCGAATATTGCCGACGCTGGATTGTGATTAAAATCCACTGACACGAGCGGCGCTTCATTGAAAGCCAGTATGCCTTTCGGTGCACCACTCGCTGCTTTTTGCATGATGGCATTGACTTCATCTACCGTGGTATTGCGTTTTGCTTCGAAGGTTAGATCAACCACCGAGACATTGATGGTTGGAACACGCATGGCAAAGCCATCTAATTTGCCATTGAGTTCAGGCAATACTAAGCCAACGGCGGAAGCGGCACCTGTTTTTGCTGGAATGATGGATTGCGTCGCCGAACGCGCTCGACGTAAATCGCTGTGATAAACATCAATCAAGCTTTGATCATTGGTAAATGCATGTATCGTATTCATCAAACCACTGACGATGCCGATTGCTTCGTGCAACGGTTTCACCACGTTCGCCAAACAATTGGTGGTGCATGATGCATTGGAAATAATGCTGTCTGTCGCTTTCAACACTTGTTGATTCACCCCAAAAACAACCGTCGCATCCACGTCAGTCGCAGGAGCTGAGATGATGACTTTTTTGGCGCCCGCTGTTAAATGTTGCGCTGCTTTTTCTCGGGTGGTGAATAATCCGGTGCTTTCAAAAACCATGTCTACATTCAATTCTTTCCACGGCAATTTTTTTGGATCACGCTCTGCGACGACGCGAATTTTATCGCCGTTAACGATGAGATCGTTGCCAGACACACTCACCTCCCCCGGAAACTGACCATGGGTGGTATCGTAACGAGTCAGATGCGCATTGGTACTCACATCGCCTAAATCATTAATGGCAACAATCTCAATGTCAGCATGCAGCTTTTTTTCATAGTGAGCGCGTAAAATATTTCGGCCAATGCGGCCATAGCCATTAATTGCGATGCGTATCGTCATGTGGTGTCTCCATTTGATGCAAAAAATTTTGCAGAGTATATAACTTCTTTTGTGACAGTTACTACTCGTTCCACACGAAAACCGAGTGCGGCAAACAAATCTTTTGCCGGCGCCGATGCGCCAAAATCATCAAGACCAATGATTTTGCCAAGCAACCCCACAAAGCGATACCAATAATCACTGGCTGACGCTTCAATCGCAACGCGCGCGCTCATGCTCGGCGGCAATACTTGATGTTGATACGCCTGATCTTGCTGCAGAAAAACATCGGTTGATGGCATGGACACGACGCGTACATTGATGCCTTCTACAAATAATTGTTTGGCAGCATCGATGGCGAGTGCGACTTCGGAACCCGTGGCGATGAGGATGGCATCCAAAGGTTGACTAGCATCTGTCTCAAGTAACACATAAGCACCGCGTTTTATTGCTGTCATTTGTGCCGCATCACGTGTTTGAAATGGCAGCACTTGCCGAGAAAATAACAGCGCAGTCGGTCCTTGTTTTTCGATGGCAGCCGCCCACGCAATGGCGGTTTCTACGCTGTCGCAGGGGCGCCACACCGATAAATGCGGCATGAGACGCAAACCCGGTAATTGTTCTATCGGTTGATGCGTCGGACCATCTTCGCCCAAACCAATGGAGTCGTGCGTGTAAACAAAAATCACCCGCTGTCGCATGATGGCAGCCAGTCGTATCGCATTACGCGCGTAATCAGAAAAAGTGAGGAAAGTACCACCGAAAGGCAGTATGGCCTTTGACAAAGCAAGACCATTCATGATGCCACTCATGCCAAATTCGCGCACACCGTAATGGAGATAGCGACCCTCAGGCGTTGCCGCAGAAAAAACGCTCATGCCTTGCCAATTCGTGCAATTCGATTCGGTTAAATCAGCAGAACCACCCATGATTTCCGGCAAATAATTGGCGTAATGATTGAGACAGCGCTGTGATGCTTTACGCGTTGCAACCGCCTGCGCTTGCTCGTTCAATTCGGTGATCAACGTTGCTACATGCGCCGCCCAACCATCCGGCAATTGACTTTGCATGCGCCGCGTAAATTCTAAAGCAAGTTCGGGAAATTTTTTTTGATAATTCGCAAAGAGCGAAAGCCAGGCTTGCTCCATTGCAGCACCTTTTTCTCGGGCATCCCATGAGGCATAGATTGTTTCCGGAATGACAAATGGGGTATGCGCCCATCGCAGTTGCTCGCGCACCGCAACGACTTCTTTTTCACCGAGCGCACTGCCGTGTGCATCAGCAGAGCCCGCTTTATTCGGCGATCCCCAACCAATGGTTGTTTTGCAACACAAAATACTGGGTTTATCATCCACTGCTTGCGCATTTAAAATCGCTTGGCGTATCGCTTCAGCATCATGGCCATCAATGTTAGCGACCACATGCCAACCGTAAGCTTGAAAACGCAGTGGCGTGTTATCGGTAAACCAATTTTGCACATCACCATCAATCGAGATGCCATTATCATCATAAAACACGATGAGTTTGCCAAGTTTTAATGTACCGGCCAGCGAACAAACTTCGTGAGATAAACCTTCCATCAAATCACCATCACCGACGAAACAATAGGTGTAATGATCAATCAGAGAAAAATCCGGACGATTAAATTCTGCCGCCAAATGTTTTTCAGCTATCGCCATGCCAACTGCATTTGCAATTCCCTGACCAAGCGGTCCTGTCGTTGTTTCAATACCCGGCGTGAGCGCATGTTCGGGATGGCCCGGTGTTTTTGAGTGTAGTTGGCGAAATTGTTTAATATCGTCAATACTCAAATCATAACCAGTGAGATGCAACAGCGCATATTGCAACATCGCCCCATGACCATTAGACAAAATAAAACGATCACGATTGGGCCACGCTGGATTACTCGGATGATGACGCAAAAAATCATGCCACAACACTTCTGCAATATCCGCCATCCCCATGGGCATACCAGGATGACCGGAATTGGCTTTTTGCACAGCATCGATACTCAAAAACCGAATCGCATCGGCTCGCTCTCTACAGGTCGGTGTTGACATGGATGGCAACCTAATGATTTTAGGAAAAATGCTTTGCATGTTACCTGAAATTACTGGGGTTTGCCAAAGGTCTCAGTCAATAATGTTGGCCTGGCGTAAAGCTCTCTTCACTGCTCGGTAAATATTATCAAATTTCGACAGGCTTGCCATTTGCACTGAAAGTCTTGTCTCCCAAGTTTTTTTGAGACGCATTTCCTTTTTAGAAAATTCCTCGCGAACTTCATCCAACTGTTTATTACGATGTGCAAGCTTTGCATTAATTGCTTCCAAACAATCACCAAGACAAACAGAACCGGTTTGCTCCGTCAAATACCAAAGATCATAGAGATCACGTGGCTCGGTTCTTGCTCTATCGAGAAGCGCTACTGTTTTTTCAGTCGCAATTTCGCAAAGGGAATATACAAGAATTTTTTCACCAACGGGAAGGTCGGTAAATTCATCGCAGCTTTTAAGTACAGCAAGCGCTTCAGGCGAATAAAAAACTTTTTCTTTGATTGTTATATCCACTTTAATTTCTTTGGGAGTAGATGTAACAGGAAGTGGCCCCTCATACATGAGATAAAATGTATAGCTGTTTTGATGAGTATTTGAATCAGCGCGCGAATATCGAAAAGTAATATTCGAAGCTCGCTTTACCTCTTCATATACTGGCTCAAGTTCCTGCTTTAATTCCTCGAAAGCGAGTGATTGCAAAAGTGTAAAATCAAGATCTTCTGAATATCGATAATCGGAAAAATGGCATCGTCGCAAAGCTGTTCCGCCTTTAAATGCGAGTTTATTGCGAAGCGGTGAACATGACAGTCCAATTAAAAACCAAGCAATGCAATAATCACGTTCCAAAATATTTTCTGGTATGCGTCTACCTCCTTGCTCTTTCAGCAAACGATTAGAAAGCTTTGAAATCTGACTTTGTGGAATCATTTGTTATGTTCCTCTGATTGCAAGAAGTTCTTCTTGCGGGATATTTAATCTTAATCGCCATTTCGCGATATGGCGACCTTCTGCAGGAAGCTCAGGATCAAGCAATTGATAGGTGGAGGTAAGTGTTGTTTGCAGAAATTCCCAATGAATACGAGAACCAATATTGTAGAGTTCCATTAAATAACCAAGCCTTCGATTCACAGCACCAACATCTAACTGAACAGCATAATCGATGAGTTTTTGTGGATCAATTGCTTGGCATTTTATGGAAAATCCCTTTGCTACTTCTGAAAATCCTCCACAATAAGCAGGTTGCTTTAAGCCGTCTAATAATGTGCGCTCCAAATCACTTACATGAATTTTTTCATTTTTATCGATCCACATTTCTGTGATACCAAATAAATCCTCTCGCTTGCATCGCACAAATCGAAATTCAGTTCCTTGTATCGTTTGAGAACGCAACATTCTAGGTGAGCTTATATAAACGATAAATTGTGGTTGGGTCACCATTTGGTGTAAATAAAATGCAGAGCCATAGGAAAGATAATATTCTTCTTTGATATCTTTATGTCCGCCTAGTACCAATTCGCGCGCGACGATATATGGATTACCCAAATATTCTCGCTCAAAACCCAACTCAAAAGGAACAAGACTGAATGTCCCTGATTTCAACCGAGTAACGACTCCATTATTAATAAGTTGAGAGAGTACCTTGGAGGCAGGTGCGCGATTACCTAAAATTTCTGCCGCTTCATGAAAATGAAAAATAGGACGATGACGGCTATAAAGCGTCGCAACCAAACGACCTGCCAACGGACCTAACGTCTTTAAAGTATGATTATCATTTGTATGCATAATATCCTCTCCATAGGTATATTATGCACTTAAATTATAATATTTTCATGCAAATAGTTATATTATAAGTTCAATTAATTCCTTTTATAGGTATTTTTTGCACCTAAATTGTAATTAATATTTAGCTCCTAAGGGAAAATTTTTCATGCATAAATCTGCTGAAAACTTTTCAGGGTATGCGGAAAGGATGGCAAATTATTAATCTTTATTGTTAGGCCAGATGATATCTTTTAGTTCATCTTCAAATCCAAAAAATTTCATGTCTTTAATTCTGCGCGGAAATAAAATGCCATCAATATGGTCACATTCATGCTGCACAACACGAGCATGGAAGTTTTCAGCGATTTCTGAAATAGAATTTCCTTCTTGATCATAGCCTGTGTATTTAATTTTTTTATACCGCGGAACCAAACCGCGCAAACCAGGAACACTTAAGCAACCTTCCCAATCATCCACCATCTCATCAGAAAGTATTTCAATCACAGGATTGATAAGAATTGTAAAAGGCACCGGCTTTTCATTTGGATAACGTTTGTTGCTCTCAAAACCGAACATCACCACGCGCAAATTACAACCGATCTGCGGCGCTGCAATCCCAACACCACCTTTTTCCTTCATCGTCTCTCGCATGTCATTGATGAGACATTTAAGTTCCGTCGATGAAAAATCAGTCACCGGCAATGAAGGTGTCGCGAGTTGCTTGTTACCTAATTTAATAATAGATTTGATTGTCATTGGATTTTTCCTAGGCTAGATGTAGTTTATTAACGTCTTACAAAAAAAATTATATTGTGTTCTCTTGTAATGGTAAAAAAGGTGGCTCTTTTCCAATAATTGATTTTATCAATGGCATATTGTCAAAATGATCTGGTTGATGACCTGTTGCAAGATAAATTTCAGTAAATCCCTGCAAAAATAATTTTTTTGCATATAACTCACCTTTGATATTGTTGCCTAAATCGGAATCGATATAAATAATGGTATCTTTAGGGTAATGATGCATTTCATTATTGAATTCGGTATGAGATGAAAATGTTGAAATATTTATTCCTGCTTCTTCTGCAGCGAAGGCCCAAATTGTTCGCATCAGCTCATCATTATCAATAAAAATTACCGAATTATTTTTCTGTTTGCTAGAAAAAGTTAGGACAGGAATGTATGGAACATAAGATTTTGGTATTATTTTTATGTTAAGTTTTTCACATCGATTGCGTACAGTCAAATCTTCAAAACAGCTTGTCACCAAAATCGATTGTTTATTTAATTTTAGATTTTCAATAACATCAAGACCATTTACATTGTCAGCAAGCAGTTCATAATCAACTAAATACAAGTCTGCTTTTAAATTGTCTATTTTATCTTGCGTCAGATCTGATGCCTTGAAAAAATGAATTATATTAACACTCAAAACATGGGCCAATCTTTCATCCCACACATCATGAATCGAAGTGTCATCATCAATCACAATAATCACGGAATGCGGCTTAATATTAAGTGTCTCACAGAACCACTGTGGATGATCAGATCTAATTAAATTTATTGTTACTTCCGTTCCCACATTTATCTCGGAATGGATAATCATTTCGCCGCTCAACTCTTCTATATATTTTTTTGCATAAGACAAACCAAAACCTGCTCCATTTTTTTTATTAAAACTAAATCCTTGCTCGGTGACTTTCGGCAAAACTTCAGGTGAAATGCCACAGCCATTATCCTGAATTATTATTTCAACTTTATTAACATCGGATTTAAGGTAAAGAATAACAACCCCATTTAAATTGCTAGCCTCAACACTATTATTTATTAAGTTAGATAAAACTCGTTTGAACGAAGTTAAATTAATATTTGCAAAGCAATTATATGAAGAACGTGAAACATTTAATTGGATATTGATTTGCCTGTTGTAATATTCATACCGCTTCTCAGAAACGATATTCTCTAAAACAATGAATAATAATTCCGGATATTCATCTTTCTCGAAATTGTCTTGGCTTATTTCCATGAAATGACTTTTGTACTGTAATAGTAAATTATTTGCAATATCATTTATTCTCTTAGACGCATTTCTAATTATAATACGTTTATTTTCTGCAATTGATGCTACAGTCGAGATCACTGTACTTATTGCAGCTAATGGCGAACGTATGTCATGCGCTACTTGGTTTGCAATTTTTCCCATCGATCTTATCTTTTCCGTTTCAATTAATTCATTTTGACTGCATTTTAACGCAATAATCATTTTATTAAACGCAATAGCAAGCTTTGATATCTCATCATTCCCTTTAATAGCAACTTGCGATTCGAGATTTTTAGATTCGATGATATTATTTACAGTTTTATTTATTTTTTTGATCCTCGAAACTAATTTTTGAGAGATAATTATCGATAAAATTCCACTCATTATCAGCATAAATGCAAATATCAAACCGACTTGGATTTTTAATACATTAAGACGGGCAAGCAGAGTAATGAGAGAAACCTGGAATGTTAAAATGTAATAATATTCTCCATCCTGCGAAACACCTTTATTTTTACACTCCAAACAATACTTAGAATCCAATGGTATCTCAGTTGAAATAGTTAAATTCTCACCTATAATTTTGTTGCCTAAAAACAATTTTTTATTGATGTCACGACGTCCTTGATAAAAATGACCATCGGATGAAATTGATCCAAGTTCATACCCTGTTGGAGCATATAGACCGATTGACTTAATATTTTTATCAGCAACGACTACTTGATGTAATATTTTTTCAATATACTCTAGATGAGTACTTGATTCTAAAATCAATGTTCTATTATGGTTTGGTATCATCGTCAGTTTTGCTGGCACGTCATAGGGATAACTTGGGATGATAGGTGTTATTGCTATATCCAATGTTCCATTAATTAAATTTTTGTAACCTGGATCGTAAGAATAAAGAGAGTTATGCTGCAATTTAACGGGGATATCTGAAGAACGAATGAATTTTCCGTACCTGTCAATCACATAAAAACCGTTGACTCCAAGTTTTTTAGCAAGGTCATCAAGCTCTTTGTTTGTGGGTATGCCATGTATTTTTTCAATTTCTGACAACAGAATGACAGCATTTTTATTGCTGTTATCACTCGCCACCTCTAGCTGATGAAATGTATTTGATATTATGCTTTGGTCGGCTTTATATCGGTTTAAAAATTCAACTTCTATATCTTTTTTGAATATAGAATAAATAATTATAGTAATAAGAGTGCAAGACACCGTTGCTATTGCCAAAGAAGTAATAAAAATTTTTTGAGCAAAATTCATATTTTTATGAAACACCTACATGACATGTTAATCCACCATCTATCGTTAAAATAGAGCCGTTAATAAAAGAGGATTCGTCTTTTATTAAATGAACTACAATGTTCGCGATTTCATGTGGCTCAGCGATTCTACCCGCTGGTGTTTTTGCTGTAACGTTTTCATGATGATTTTTAATTTTGTCGTCTTGTACGCCCAACGCGGTATCGACATAGCCAGGACATACTGCATTGCATGTAATTCCGTATCTCCCCCATTCAGCAGCTATCGCTCGTGTATAGCCAATCACGCCATGTTTACTGGCAACGTAAGTTGATGAAAGTGTGGCGCCTAAAAAACCTTGGACGGATGCAATATTGACTATCCTTCCATAATTTTTTTGTTTCATAAAAGGCAATAACAATTTAGAAAAATTAAATACACTTTTTAAATTCGTATTAATTACCTTGTACCATTCATCATCTGTCACTTCATCAATTTGATGAAATGGCCCACCTATTCCAGCATTATTAATGAGAATGGTTGGAATGCCGATGTCTTTTTCTGCCATCTTTAGCATTTGTACAACTGAAGTGGCATCGCCAACATCGCAACAATAAGATGCTACTGGAATAGAAGTTTGATTTAATATTTTATTATGTAATATATCCAATTTATTTTTATCAATATCAATCATGATAAGTGCATTGATTTCTGAGATAAGTTTTTCAGAAATGGCAGATCCAATGCCACCAGCAGCGCCAGTGACAAGTCCTATTCGAGTAAAATTATTTTTCATGAGTTACCTACAAAACGCCTTTTTCCGGCAAAATTTCAACATTATCAATACGAATATCGAGTGGAAGCAGTGCAATATCTGATAGATAATCAGCCACAGATTCCACATTAAGCATATCTTTTTTTGCAAACCCTTCTCGTCTGTTCCACATATCTGTATGTGTCGCGCCAAGTGTTACATGTGTTACTCTAATTTTATCTAATTTACCTTCTTCATTTAATATTGCAGATAAACCTTTTAATCCGGATTTTGAAGCGCCATAGGCAGTATTAAGTGGTAAAGGAATTTTCTCTGCAATCGAGCCCATATTAATTATTCTTCCACCACCATTTGCCTTCATGCTGATGTACGCCTCTTTCGAGCATAAAAATGCCCCCGTTAGATTTGTTAGAATGATTGCATTCCATTCCGCAAGCGTGGTTTCAATTAGCGGTTTAAATATTCCAACACCTGCATTATTAATTAAAACATTAATTTTAATATTTAAAGACTTCATCCAGGAAAAAAGATTCTTTACTGAATCTTCGATTGTGACATCCATATACTGAGGAATCAGTGAATTTTCTTCACTATTTTTAAATTCAGAAAAATTAAATGATCTAGAAGTGACAATGACCGTATTCCCTTTTTTTAATAATTTATTTGCGAGCGCTTTTCCTAAGCCTCCATTTCCGCCCGTAATTAAGATTGTTTTTTTTGCAAATGAAGAAGCACTGTCCATCAGGTTAATAGCCTTGTGAAAAAAATATTAATATTCAAATAGTTGGGTGGGAAATTTAATTGCGGTATCTTTTAACTAGCATTGTGTATTCGTTACATTGAACTAAATATCTGTTTTTTCTGACCATGTCAATGGTTTATGAACTCAACAATTCTTGAAGCAATATCCGCTGATATGTATGACAATATGTTTGTCATCGTTACACTATCTTTAATATTAGTGGCAATAAATATCGCTTAATTTCGGAAATTGATTATTCTGCTAGTGTTGTCAATGTAAAACGTGTTTGGACCCATGCGGAATATAGCATGAAGAAAAATGAAGACGCCATTAGGAGGGGGAAAATATGAATACCGCCATACAACAAACAATTAAGCACTGGGGCTATCTCATTCCTTACACCCATGTTCCTCGCAACAAAGCGGAATATGAAAAATTATTATCTTTTGTTGATGAACTCATGGAATTTTCACGTCACAAAAAAGATGCGCGAGTAACTAGTTTTTTGAAATTGATCGCGCAAAATATCGAAACATATGAAACGCATCATTATCCAAGCAAGTCTGTATCGCCTGTCGAAAGGGATATTGAGCACCCTCTAAATGAAGCATTTAGAAAAGAGATACAACTAGATGCCTGTTCTTAGTACTTTAATCTGTTTTTATTCGACATCAAACACTACCCCTCTTCCCCATAAAATTGTCGATACGCTGCCAACAACAGCGTAACCGGTGCGCTCTTTGCAAAATGCGTAGTCAGACCTATCGTCCACTCGCGTGTTTTGCGATTGACGAGGACAAAATATGGTGGCACGACATACGGTGTGATGACTAATTGTTTTGGTTGATGGGGAAGCGCTTCGAGCTTGGTTTGAATTTTCATTGGGTAATGCGCTAACAACCAATCGTCATTCATCACCGCGTGCTGTTTGTTGCTGATGAGCGACAAAGCTGCTTCTTTTCGCATGGATAATAAGCCGGTTTTTGGATTAATTTGATAAATGTCGATTTCGCGTTGCAACACTTTTTCAACTTGTATGTGATCCGTTTCTATTTCACGCAGACTATCGCCGGTTTCCATAAAAAAATATTTTCGATTATTTTTGTCGTGACGTTCTGGCAACAAAACATGACCATCCGCTTTCTGCAAAGCTGGCAATTGCAACAGCGAAAGTAAGGTTGGCGCAATGTCGATGAGTGAACTCATCATGTTGATTTTTTTTGTTGGCAGCGACATACCATATCCTTTGAATGCCAATAACACATGATGTTGCTTCATGCTCAACACATCGGTTCCCTGACCATAAGCGGTGCTGATACTGTAATCACGCTTGAAATCGCTGCTATATTCTTTTGCTTTACTAAAGCGTGCAACTGCAATTCGTTTTAAGAGCTGAGCCTCACCCTGATATTTTTTTTCGGTAATGATGCGATCACCTCGTAAACCGAGTGATGTACCATGATCTGATAACACCACCACGATGCTGTGATCGAGCAAATGTGCATCCTGCAATAGTCGCAACAATTTTTTAAATTGCACATCAACCGCTGCGACACTTTGCTGATAACGCAACGGCATACTTAAATCAGTTGTTTCGCGATCGTTAGCATAGGTAAACGGCCAATGCGCAAGACACAAATGAATGGAAAGAAATAATGGTTTTTGTCCAAGCTGCGCGAGCTCTCCTTTGAGGTAAGCGAGAAAAGTATCCGGCTCATAAGTCACACTCGCAGCACGATTGGCGTGCGCATAAGGCAGCAACCAACGTCCGAGTGGTAAATTTACCAGTAAATTACTCAGTGGAAAATCCGCAAGACTGCCGAGAAGAAAATCATTCACCCCCATTTTTGGACCAAGCACTTTATCAAAACCATAAGCGGTCGTGATATTGCTAAAACGATTTTCATCCGTCGCATACACTGTTTCATAACCTGCTTGTTGCAAACGTGTCACCAGTGTTTCTTCTATGCGCAAAGAATTTGGATCAATGAGATTATTGCGCGCGCCATTGTGCTTAGGATATTGCGCCGTCAGTATGCTAATCCATGCAGGAAAAGTGCGTGCTAGTGGTGTATAAGCCTCAGTAAATTGTGCCGCCGTTTGCAGAAAGCCATTAACGTGTGGCGTATTTTTCCCGATAAAATCGGGTCGCAGCGAATCAAGACCAATGATAATGACATTTGGTTGTGTGTGCGCTGTTGCGACAAATTGTGGCTGCATTTTTTCAAAAAGACTGAAACCACCGAGCAGCAATCCCAACAATAAAAAGCAACCGGCTCTTTTAAGATTTTGTAGCAAAGTGATCAATGTCAATGTAAGAAAAAGCAGTAACGTGATGAGAGCAATCACTACACTCAATGCATCGATAACAGGATGCGCAATAAAAATTTGCGCGAAGAAAGAATGCGGAAAATAATAGCGATTCAACGCAAGTAGTGTAAATGCACCGAGCAGCCAGCACACAATGGTAAACCAATAGGTTGTCACCGCAGCCCATGCAAACCAGCGCGCGACGCTCTCGCAAATAAACCAAATACCTGCCGCAAAAAGAAAATAAGCAACAAGCTGACTCACCATAAAATAAACGATGGGCAGCCAAATCACCGGATGCTGCATTTGTTGCACTATCGAATGACTTGCCAACACATCGATCAATTGCGTTGCTTGGTAGTGCGCAAACGAGAAAGCGAGCTGTCCTGCGATAAAAAGCAGCGTCAAACAAAGCAGCATGCCAAAAGCACGAGGAGAGGTGGGTGAAGAGCGCATAGGAGTTAATTATTCCTCGCTAGCATGCTATCATCGCTTCATTTTATATGATGAAGAAAGGATAAGGAACTATGTCGCAACGTGAATATCTGTTTACCTCAGAATCGGTTTCCGAAGGTCACCCTGATAAAATTGCTGACCAAATTTCCGATGCAATTTTGGATGGCATCATCGCAGAGGATAGCACCGCACGAGTTGCTTGTGAAACGCTGGTCAAAACTGGCATGGTATTTATTGGCGGCGAAATCAGCACGGATGCTTGGGTTGATATCGAACACATCGTTCGCAATGTCATCAAAGACATTGGTTACACCAGTTCTGAAGTAGGATTTGACGCCGATTCTTGCGCCATCATCACCGCGATTGGCAAACAATCACCAGACATTGCAATGGGCGTTGATAAAAAAGCCAAAGAAGAACAAGGTGCTGGCGATCAAGGCATGATGTTTGGTTACGCTTCTAATGAAACCGATGTTTTAATGCCTGCGCCCATCACTTATGCCCATCGACTGATGCAACGTCAGGCGCAATTGCGTCGCGAAGATGTTTTATCGTGGTTACGACCGGATGCCAAATCGCAAATTACTTTTCGTTATGCTGATAATAAACCCGTCAGCATTGCCAATGTGGTGTTATCCACGCAACATCATCCAGACATTCCACATGCGCAATTGGTCGAAGCCGTCATCGAAGAAATTATCAAACCGGTTTTGCCGGAAGGCTGGCTGCAAAACACCCAATACTACGTCAACCCAACAGGACGTTTCACCATCGGTGGCCCACAAGGCGATTGTGGTTTGACCGGACGCAAAATCATTGTCGATAGTTACGGTGGCATGGCGCGTCATGGCGGCGGTTGTTTTTCCGGAAAAGATCCTTCCAAAGTCGATCGCTCTGGCGCATACGCTGCGCGCTATGTCGCAAAAAATATTGTTGCAGCCGGTTTAGCCGATCGTTGTGAAATTCAAATTTCTTATGCCATTGGTGTTGCAGAACCAACAGCGATACACGTCGAAACATTTAATACCGGCAAAATTCCAGAACAAGACATGATTAAATTAATTTACGAACATTTTGATTTGCGCCCATTTGGCATCATCAAAATGTTAGATTTATTACACCCCATTTATCGCCAAACCGCGAGTTATGGCCATTTTGGTCGTGAAGATTTGGAAGTGCATTGGGAAAAAACCGACAAAGCCGCATTACTGCGTGAAGCAGCAAAGGTGGCATAAATGAGAACTGACACGATGAAAACCCTCACCACTGATTACAAAGTTGCTGACATAACACTCGCCGAATGGGGCCGCAGCGAAATTCGCATTGCTGAAACTGAAATGCCAGGTCTCATGGCTTTGCGCGCGATGTATCAAAAAGCACAACCACTGAAAGGTGCGCGCATCGCCGGCTGTTTGCACATGACCATACAAACTGCGGTCTTGATCGAAACACTCATTGCACTTGGTGCAGAAGTTCGCTGGTCATCTTGCAATATTTTTTCGACACAAGATCATGCAGCAGCAGCCATCGCTGCAACCGGTGTACCGGTTTTTGCTTGGAAAGGTGAAACTGAAGAAGACTATCATTGGTGCATCAAGCAAACCATAGAAGGACCGGATGGTTGGTCGCCAAATTTAATTCTCGATGACGGTGGTGATTTGACATTAGTCATGCATGAATCGTATCAAGCATTATTGAAAAATGTGAAAGGCTTATCCGAAGAAACCACGACCGGTGTGCACCGACTTTATGAAATGCAGCGCAAAGGTCAGTTAAAAGTTCCCGCTATCAATGTCAATGATTCGGTAACCAAAGCAAAGTTTGACAATTTATACGGCTGTCGCGAATCGTTAATCGATGGCATCAAACGCGCAACCGATGTCATGATTGCCGGAAAAATAGTGGTCGTTTGCGGTTACGGTGATGTCGGCAAAGGCTGCGCGCAAGCGTTGCGTTCATTCGGCGCAACTGTTCTCATCACCGAAATTGATCCCATCTGCGCCTTGCAAGCGGCGATGGAAGGTTACGGTGTTATCACTCTGGAAGAAGCTGTTCCCCGCGCAAATATTTTTGTGACCGCGACCGGCAACGTAAACGTCATCACCCACGCGCACTTATTGCAAATGAAAAACGAAACCATCGTCTGCAACATCGGCCACTTTGATTCCGAAATCGACATCGCCTCCCTGCGTCAATATCCTTGGGAAAACATCAAACCGCAAGTCGACCACGTCCTCCTCCCCAACGGTCATCGCCTCATCATTCTTGCCGAAGGCCGCCTCGTCAACCTTGGCTGCGCGACCGGTCACCCAAGTTTCGTCATGTCCACCTCCTTCACCAACCAAGTCTTAGCCCAAATCGAACTCTGGCAACACCACGACCGCTATCCCTTAGGCGTCCACATTCTGCCAAAAAAATTAGACGAAATGGTCGCCCGCTTACACCTCGACAAACTCGGCGCAAAATTAACAGTGATGACAGATGAACAAGCAACGTATCTGAACGTGCCGAAAGAGGGACCGTTTAAGGCGGAAAGATATCGGTATTAAAATCGTACCTGCCATCCCGCGCGAAAGCGCGGGACCCAATCATTCTGGACCTCGCATTCATTATTATTTCTTATCAAATCACCGCGATGCTTTAACAAAAGTAATTCTAATTAGGCTTCTTGCTGGGAATCTTTTTCCTTTTATAGGCTTTACTAAGCTTAGGATGTATTATTTGTTGCATGTAAATAAACTACTCAGCGCCACAACAACAGAGTCGAGAACAATTAATTCTTTGTCATTTCTATCCTAATGGCTCGCAACAAGGATATTACCTTGACGTAATATAACTTTCGTGTAATATTCAACGCACTTATCTACATAATGCAGAAAAAGAACAACCTCACATGAATAAACGATTTACTAAATTACGAAAAAAAATGTCTAAGCCGGCTCAAAAAACAGCTGCAGCAAAAACACAACAAATGTTAAACGAAATGCCGCTGCAAGAATTGCGACAAGCACTTCAAATGAGCCAGGAACATTTGGCCGTCCTCTTATCCACCAAACAAGCAAACATCTCGCGCATAGAACGTCGTACTGATATGTACATCTCAACATTACGTAATTACATCGAAGCAATGGGTGGTCAACTAGACATTGTTGCAAAATTTCCTGAAGGCGAAGTACACATCAATCAATTTAAAGACATTAGACATTCATGGTAATAATGCATGGCAAAGCATCAATGCCTACTTATTTTCATCGTACCGACTTTAATCATTCCATTAAGATAAATGCACAATAATATTATTTTTAATTTCTTCTGCTGCATCAATCAGACTCCACTTATCAATTGTGTAATTTGTGCAATGGGTATCATTGGTCAGGTTCCACCTTGGTATTTACAATGATTTTCCATTTTTTATCGCGCAATAAAGGTTTGTAGGATTCCTTGGATACCAAACGAACCCAGTGTAATTTTTTGTCGTTTAAAATATTGGCAATTTCATGAGCAAGTCGCTTACATTTTAAAAATTCCAATAAATACCCAAGACGTTGAAGCCAAAATAATTCCGGATTAAAAATTGTTAATTCAACTATTTTTTTTATCTCTAATTTCTCGGCTAGCTCCATTAGCACCGTAGCAACATTGCTAATTCCTGCTGCATGTTGCGGCATCGTCACGATATCAGCTGATAACACTTCTGGAGTTGCAACCTGTATTATTCCTGCATAAGTGTTAAATTTTTTGATAGGCATCATCACAACTCTTTTATTCGCAATAAATTCAATATAAATACGTCCGCAGTGGATGGGTGGTCGGTTTTTTGAAGTGACAACTTGAAAACGCTGAGGTTTTTGGTGGGCAGCGCCATAATACTGTGCTGCACTTAGAAAGCCAACATAATAAGGCAGATTTAAATATTTCATTAAATCTGGAATGAACATGTCTGCTGGCAAGCAGCCAAGAATTTGATACTCCGGCGGTAAGATTAAATAAAAACCTCTGGCAGGACTAACCACTAAATTATTCAAACGGAGGCGTCGCAGCGCATTTAAAGTGGGTACTTTGGCAAGTGCTAAGGCCTGCTCCGCTTCTTGAATAGTGAAAAAATAGCGGCCTTCACTTCGGAGCTTACTTATAAAATGATAAGCTTTCATAAACATGAATCTGTGTCGAAACTCTTATAATATATCATTTTTCATTATATTATAAGAGTTTCGACACTTTTTTAATTATTTCAATGAGATATTTTTAAATTCCATCATAATATTGTGTTAAAACTTCGATAATATATCGATATTCGTTATATTAACAGCGTTTTGACACACGTTTGCTCTGAAGCTATAAAATAAATGTGTTTCAACATCAACGATGGATGACCTAACAATTTTCTATGTAAAAAACTGTCGTTTTTTGACAGTTTATTACATAAAATTGCAAATTATCCCTAAACTGCTATAATTAAAGCATCAAACTGTCACTTATTGACAGTAAAGAGCAAATAAATGGCTATTTTACTAGAAACGGCATTACGTCGTTATCCGCGCCCTTATCTAACAGATATCGAATTAGCGATGTTGTTAGGCAGTACGCGTGACAGCCGTTATGGCAAAGTAAAACGGATGTTGGCGCAGGGTAAGCTGCTACATATTCGGCGGGGATTATATTGTGTTACAGATAAAGTGGGTTATTTAGGCAAACCTCATCCGCATGAATTAGCTCAATACATTTATGGCCCATCATATATTAGCCTTGAATCTGCGCTCAGCTTTCACAAGCTCATTCCGGAAACGGTATACACCGTAACGAGTACAACGACTAAACGTTCTAAAGAATTTGAGACACCTTTAGGAAAATTTAGTTATCTTCATTTACCTCTTGAAAATTTTTATACCGAAGTAGAACGCGTTAACGAAAATGGGTATCAATTTTTCATGGCGAAACCTTGGAAGGCAATTTGTGATTATGTTTTCTGTTACAAAAAAAATTGGATTAGCATTGAACCTTTATTTAAAAGCTTAAGAATTGATCGTGAAGATTTACCAATGTTACGTAATGAAGAAATTCAATTGCTCGATGATTATTATCATCACACACGCATCAGTCGTTTTTTAAAAGGTATCCAAAAAAATTTATATCGATAATGAAGAGAGAGAACAATGAGTGTTGAAGTCATTCAGCAAAAATTATTAACTTATCAGAGTCAGACTATTCTTGATCAAGAAAATGCGCTCAAAGAAATTGCGCAAGAAATTGCATTGATGGCACTTTCTCGTGCAGGTTTTTTTCGAGTTGCAGCTTTTCAGGGTGGTACTTGTCTCCGAATTTTATATGGTTTGGAAAGATTTTCTGAAGATTTAGATTTTGTTTTAGAGAAAGCTGATAAAAATTTTGACTGGGATGTGTATGTTAAAAGTATGCATGAAGAATTCAGTGCCTATGGTTATACCTTGAAAGTGACTAGCAAAGCAAAACTCGATAAGGTTGTTAAAACGGCTTTCTTAAAAGCAGATTCAACCGGTGGAATGTTACTATTAAAAGATAACCGAACAAACCGACCAACATTACAAATTAAACTAGAGATTGATACCAATCCGCCAAAAAATTCTAAATATGAATTAAAATATTTAGATTTCCCTCTGCCATATAGTGTGCAAACGCAAGATTTGCCAAGCTTATTTGCCAGCAAATGTCATGCATTACTTTGTCGCAATCATACGAAGGGACGAGATTGGTACGACTTCGTATGGTATGTATCAAGACAAACATCCATCAATTTTTCATTGCTGCAAAAAGCAATTGAGCAAGCGGGCCCATGGAAAGATCAAACGATTGCAGTAAATGAAAAATGGTTTTTACAGAAATTAAAAGCAAAAATAAATAGTATAAATTGGAATGATGCGAAGCAAGATGTCGCTCGATTTTTAAGACCAAGAGAATTAACGACTCTCGATCTTTGGTCAACAACATTTTTTCTTACTCGAGCCGACAAGCTCGCTGCTTATCTGCATAATCAAAATTCAAAAACCACTCCAAGATTCGCATGAAAAAGAATCATTCATCGTCTACTTCACTGTCACGGTATTCAAGAATCTCACCGGGTTGGCATGCGAGATAATGACAGATTGCATTGAGCGTCGCTAGACGAATTGCTTTTGCTTTGCCTGTTTTTAAAATTGATAAATTTTGCTCGGTGATGCCGATGGCTTCAGCCAATTCTTTCGAGCGAATTTTTCTTTTCGCTAACATAACATCGACATTTATAATAATAGCCATGTGATCACCTATACCGTTAATTGTTGTTCTTCACGAAGCTGACAGCCTTCCAGCATAATCCAAGAAATCAAAATAACCAGCAGTGCTGTCAGTAACATTCCAATGTTAGTTTGATCCAGCGTGATAGAAGCATAATGATGATTAGGCGGATTATTGATCGTTAGCACTATCCCCATCGCAAATTGGTAGAGTGGATCAATTAATTGACCAACTAATAATGCATAACCAATATTGCGGATATATTTAACATGATTAATTGAAAAAATTTCACCTTTCCCATACAAACTAAATAATTTAATTAACAAATAGAGAATAAACATTTGCACCAACATCGGTACGGCACTGACTAAACAACCCAACATTTTTTCGCTCAACGTCAGCGTATGCAATAACACTTTTTCAGGCACACCTGCCGCCGAGTAAACATGCATGCCACTATAACTCGCAGGAATTGCATTTATTTTGAAAACACCCGCCAACAATACCAATCCATCAGGCGCATATATCCAGCTAATGATTAATATCACGGGCAAGGCCACGAAAATAAGTTGAAACACGCTTCGAAAAAACAAACTAACAATCTTAATTTTATTCACGCTCTTTTCCTCCGATAGATAATATGTCGGCGGAGTATACAATGATTAATTATCGTAATTCAATAAATAATTATGTTTATGTCAGTAGCAAAGAAGAGTCTGTAAATTAGTGTTGCACGCTCGATACCCTGAAATTTTCGCTGAACGCATACGTTAATTACGCACTATTCGGAAGTAATTATCATACTTATTCCTGCAAATACAGAACTAAAGCCACGCACGTATGCGTTTGTTTATATTTATTATTTAAAATCTAGTTAAACTAGATTTTAAATAAGTATTACACATTATATATTTGTAATACTTTGCAAATAGCACTATAATTCTAGTATGACTAGATTTGAAAGAAATAAATTAAACGCTCTAATGACGCAAATGCCATCCGGCATAGTGCTAACGCTAACCTGGCTAAAACAGCATGGCGTGTCATGTAAGCTTGCTTGGTGGTATGTGCAATCTCATTGGCTAGAGAGGGTAGGAAACGAAGCGTATAAGAAATACGGTGATAAAGTTAGCTGGGTTGGAGCGTTATCGGCATTACAACATCAGCTTCACTTGCCTCTACATATAGGGGCAAAAACAGCCTTGGAGTTATTAGGACAAGCTCATTTTATACCTATGCAGGGAATAAAACGCGTTGCTCTTTTTAACAGCTCTAATGCTAAAGTGCCGCTGTGGTTTCGTAACCCGCAAACATGGGATGCAGAGTGCATCATATATCAAGCATCGTTATTTCATGAGGATGCTTCACTTCTAGGAGTGATAAGTAAGCCCATAGATGGAATAAATGTTTATCTTTCTACTCCTGAACGTGCAGCTCTCGAAGTATTGTATTTAGTACCCAATAAACAATCTTTTGAGGAAGCATTTAAGTTAGTAGAGACATTAAGTCAGCTACGTCCCAATCTTGTCCAAAGCTTGTTAGAGAAATGCAAATCAATAAAAGTAAAACGTCTATTTTTGTATTTAGCGGATAAGTTTCAGCATCCATGGTTATCCAAAGTGGACTTAAGTAAGGTGAGTTTAGGTCATGGGAACCGTGTAATAGGGAAAGGTGGAAATTATGACCCAGAATATCAATTATCATTGCCAAAAATAACGGAGGAGTAAGTGAGTTATTCGCGTGGATACTTAACACAAGTTGAGCTTTTATTGCAGGTGTTGCCAGTTATTAATAAACAAGACTGCTTTGCATTAAAAGGTGGAACTGCTATTAATTTATTTATTCGTGATATGCCGAGACTAAGCGTTGATATTGATTTAACTTATTTGCCTATTGAGCCGCGAGACCAATTCTTAAAAAATATTACATTCGCTTTAGATACATTAGCGCATAACATAAAGGAAAAAGGGGAAGGTAGATATCAAGTCGATGAGGTATTTACAAAAGAGCCTAGACAACTTTCAAAATTAATAGTATCAAATAACACAACAAAAATTATTATAGAGCCTAATTTTGTTTTAAGAGGTTCCGTTTTTGAATGCGAATCGAATGAATTGTGTCAGCGTGCTCAAGATGAATTCTTGAATTTTTTCACAATAAAGACATTGTCATTTGCTGACTTATATGGCGGAAAAATTTGTTCTGCGCTTGCAAGACAGCACCCACGTGATTTATTTGATATTAAAATATTATTAGAAAATGAAGGACTCACCGAGTCAGTTCGGCAAGCTTTTGTTATTTACCTTGCAAGCAATTCTAGACCATTACATGAGTTATTAAATCCCAAACCAATCCTACAAGACACGAGAAGAATTTTTGAAGAAGGTTTTATAGGGATGGCTGTAGAAGAAGTTTCTTATGATCAATTAATCGATATTCGCTATAAATTAATTGAATTAATATTGAAATCACTGACTGCAAACGAACGGAAATTTTTATTATCTATTAAAACAGGAAACCCTGACTGGCAATTAATTCCTATTGCTGGATTAGATAAGTTACCTGGACTTAGGTGGAAAGGTTTGAATATTGCAAAAATGGATGTTGAAAAACAGAAGATTGCCTTGGATAAATTAAAAAAAGTATTAGAGCTTTAATTAATTGCGATTTCATGAAGTAATGAATAATTTAGTATTCGGAAAATAACATCAGATGCAGATTTATAAATACCAGGAGACTGTGATTCGCGTGGGCCAGCTACATTAAGCTCAATAGCAATATCTAATGCAGCACGATCAACGCCTGTCTGACCACCTGAAACGATTTCAATGCTGTCTTTTAGTGTAGAATTTTCTTTTTTTTCTTGTGAATGCATAAATAATCTTGGTTGCAAAGCATATATCCTAAGTAGAATTAATTATTAATTTTTATCTCGATTGCGCGCGAGCACTCGCATAATACATCTGTCATGTTAAATTCACAGCCCCAACCGCTTGCAAATTTTCCTGCAAATGTTGTCGGTTAATCGTTCCCACAATGACGCTCGTCACACCCGGTTCGTTGACAGCGAAGCGCAGTGCATCAGCGGCTGAGCCGAGATGAGAGAAGTGGCCGCTTGCGAGGGCTTTTTTGATGAATATGCCTTTTTGATGTTGATGAGCATGCGCGATCACTGCACGCTCGTCCAAGTAATGTGGATTGAAGGTGACCATGGCGACATCTGCAACATCGAGCGTGAGAAGACCACCTTCGATGGTCTTGGTGGACATACCGAAGGCGCGGATTTTGCCGGCAGTTTTCAATGCATCAAGTGTGGTGAAGACTGTTTCTTCTTGAATGAGATGACAATCATCGCCATTCGAATGCACTAACACAATGTCTAAATAATCGGTGCGTAAACGTTGCAAGCTGCGATCGATACTGTCGCGCATCGCAGCTGCTGAAAAATCAAATTGTGATTTTCCATCAACAAATTCTTCACCCACTTTGGTGCTTATCACCCATTCGTGTCGCGATGTTGCAAGGCATTTGCCCAAACGTTCTTCACTCAAGCCATAAGCCGGCGCTGTATCCAACAAATTAACACCTTGCGCTTGCGCAAATGCGAGTAAATCTGCCATTTCTTTGTCACTCGGCAAATCAAAAGGAGCAGGATAACCAACACCTTTCTGGCGGCCAAATTTCACTGTGCCCAAACCAAGCACGCTGACTTCGATAGTGGTTAAACCTAAACGGCGTCGTTGCAAAAAGCATACTCCCACACGGGTTTTGCAAGTGGCGGCATGGGCCAAGCGCGCAGTTCGCGTGTATCAAACCATTGCGAGGTGAGTTGCATGTTTGCTAAATATTGCATGACTTCATTTGCCAATAACGGTGCCAAAGCAAGTTTTGTCGGCCAGGCGATGACCATGTTTTTCACCGCTTTCATGTAAGCGGTTTCTGGCTTCAACCCATTACGTTGCTTAGACTCTGCTCTATCAACCATAAAAGTAGCAAACGTTGCTTCGGTAAAATCGAGCCAAGGAAAAAGCGCTTTTAATTCCTGAGATGCCGCTGCAATTTGTTGTTCGCTGTTACGACTCACGCCTTCTTCAGCCAGCAAGCCACCCAAATACCAGACCGTGCCGCCATCTTGCATGTGGTGCGTCGTGATAGTGATGCGTGGTCGACTACCCATGCTAAGACAGTGCGCATACAGCGGACAATCAAAGGGAAGTTTGACCAACACCATGTGCAACGGTCGTCGTTGCATATTAATTTGTTCGTCATTTAATTTTTTGACGATGACTTCATTGCCAGCGCCGGCCGTAAAAATAAATTGTTGTGCTGCAATTTCTATGGATTTTCCAGCTAAATAAACGGTTGCTGAAACCAAACAACCTTCATCATCAAATTTAAGTGCTTCATCACTCAAAGGTTCTATCATATAAACGGCATCTTGATTTGCTTTCACTAATTCGCGTATCAGTGCCGGCACATCCACGACCATTTCATCCAACGCAAACACATCGCCTTTGAAAGCACTGTGCTGAAATACTTTGGGATAATCCGCTTTGGTGAGTGATTGCACTTTGCTGGTTAAAGCAGCACTGGCTAAAAACCCTGTCAGTTTTGAGGTGAATTTGTGCGGCGCCCATAAATATTGTTGCATCGAAAGAATAGGGACGCCCGATAAATCAATTTCACCACATCCTTGCAGACAAGCTTTCCATAACGCCGGCATATCGGTAATCGCCTGCGCATCTTTCGTCATCTTGCCTTGCAAAACATATTTGATGCCGCCATGAATAATGCCCTGTGCTTTATGTGTTTGACCGCCACCCAGGGCACCGGAATCAAACAAAAGTGCGGAAAAACCCGCCTGGCGCAAGCGATGTAACAACCATAGTCCAGCAATGCCTCCACCAAATATCACCACATCGGCTGCTGCTACCTTTTTCATATCGCCCTCTTTGTTATTTACACTGGAAAAGATTAACTATTCTCCGACAAATTGATTAAAATAGCATCCCCTAAGCTAGATTGAGTCTTGGCATGAGTGATATACGCAAGGTGTTTGATGTGATTGTGGTAGGTGGTGGCCATGCCGGAACGGAAGCCGCCCTCGCCGCTGCACGCCTTGGTGCGAATACCTTGCTCTTAACGCATAACATTGAAACATTGGGACAAATGTCCTGCAATCCCGCCATCGGCGGCATAGGCAAAGGGCATTTGGTCAAAGAAATTGATGCCTTAGGCGGCGCCATGGCGCAAGCAATTGATAAAGCCGGCATCCATTTTCGCATCTTGAATGCGAGCAAGGGACCCGCCGTGCGAGCAACCCGCGCACAAGCAGATAGAGTGTTATACAAGCAAGCCATTCGTCATATGTTGGAAACACAGCCCAATTTACTGCTATTCCAACAAGCAGTGGATGATTTATTAATCGAACACCATGCCGTCTGCGGTGTGATCACGCAAATGGGCTTGACTATCCGCGCCAAAACCGTGGTCCTCACTGCCGGCACGTTTTTGGCTGGCAAAATTCACATCGGTCTCAATCACTACGAAGCCGGTCGTGCCGGCGATCCTCCGGCCAAAACATTGGCCGCACGATTGCATGCGCTGCCATTTCGCATCAGCCGTTTAAAAACCGGCACACCACCACGCATTGATGGACGCAGCGTCGATTTCACTGTCATGGAACAACAGCACGGCGATAACCCGCTGCCGGTTTTTTCTTTTCTCGGCGAGGCAGCACAACATCCGCAGCAAGTGCCATGTTTTATCACTCACACCAATGAAGTAACGCACGACATCATCCGTCAAGGACTTGCACAATCACCGTTGTACACCGGCCATATCGAAGGCGTTGGTCCACGTTATTGTCCTTCCATCGAAGATAAAGTGGTGCGCTTTGCTGACAAACTTTCTCACCAAATTTTTGTTGAACCAGAAGGTTTGACCACACACGAACTCTATCCCAATGGGGTCTCCACCAGTTTGTCTTTTGACACGCAACTCAAATTTATTCGCTCGATACGTGGCTTTGAAAAAGCCCATCTAACGCGACCTGGTTATGCCATCGAATATGATTTTTTTGATCCGCGCGATTTAAAACCATCTCTTGAAACCAAAACCATCGCCGGATTATTTTTTGCCGGACAAATCAATGGCACGACCGGTTATGAAGAAGCCGCCGCTCAAGGTCTGATTGCCGGCTTAAACGCAGCACGTTACGTGCAAGGACAAGCCGCATGGACACCGCGCCGTGATCAAGCTTACATCGGTGTCTTGATTGATGATTTGGTGACGCGCGGCACGCAAGAACCCTATCGCATGTTCACCTCGCGCGCCGAATACCGTTTGCTACTGCGCGAAGATAATGCCGATATTCGCTTAACGCCCATCGCAGCACAATTACAACTGATAGATGCTCGCCGTCTGAAGCGCCTAGAACAAAAAACCGCGCACATCGCAGAAGAAAAAAATCGTCTGCACGCAACAATCGTGCAACCAAACACTGATGCAGCGAACGCCATTGCTGCGCACACTGCACTTCCTCTGTCGCGGGAATATCGTCTCTTAGAATTATTGCGTCGACCAGAACTCACTTATCGTCAGTTGATGGACATACCAAGCTTAGGTCCTGGCATCGCGATGACAGATGCAGAAGCTGCCGAGCAAATTGAAATCCAAGTGAAATACGCTGGCTACATCGACAGACAACAAGATGAAATTGCAAAACAATTGCGCTTAGAACACCTCACGCTGCCAGCGGATATGGATTACGCCAACATCGTCAGTCTCTCAGCTGAAGTCAGACAAAAATTAACTGAGATACGCCCGCAGACCATCGCCATGGCCTCACGTCTCCCCGGCATCACGCCTGCTGCGATTTCATTATTGCTAGTGCACTTGAAGAAGCACAAAGCCTCATGTTCGTAAACCTTCTCAACAAAGCACTCGCCCAACAAGGTCTTGATCTCAATGCAACTGACGTCGCGCAATTAGCACATTATCTTGAATTGATGCAAACCTGGAATCGCGTCTTTAATCTCACCGCACTCACCACAGCAAAAGAAATGGTGTATTTGCATCTCATCGACAGCCTCATCATTTATCCCTATCTCCACGGCAAACGCATGCTCGATGTTGGCAGCGGTGCTGGCTTGCCCGGCATCCCACTCGCTATTTTGCATCCTGAACAAGTATGGGTTTTGCTCGATAAAAACAGCAAAAAAACCCGTTTTTTGACCCAAGTAATCGCCGAACTCGCCTTAAAAAACGTGAGCGTCATCAATGAACGCTGCGAAGATTTTCATCCCCACGTCGGTTTTGATACTATTCTTTCACGCGCTTTTGGTACGCTACGATTGTTTGCCGAAACAACCGAGCATATGCTGAATCCAGGTGGTATGCTGCTTGCGATGAAAGGCAAATATCCTCACGATGAGCTGCAGAATTTACCGAAGCGGTTTCATGTGGATGTGATTAAGCAGTTGACTATCCACGGGATGGCTGTGGAAAGGCATGTGATTTGTATGCATCAGGCATAATTAACAAGAGGACCAACGGTGGGAAAAATTATTGCAATCGCCAACCAAAAAGGTGGCGTGGGAAAAACCACGACGAGCATTAATCTCGCCGCTTCGTTTGCCGCGATGAAACGCAAAGTCATGCTGCTTGATCTTGATCCGCAAGGCAATGCAACCGTTGGCAGTGGCGTGATGAAATCGCAAATTCAGTATGCTTCCCATCAAGTTTTGTGCAACGAAATCGCCTTATCTGCTGCGCTCATCGAAACCAAAGCGGGCTTTCACTTACTCGCGACGACGCAAGATTTGATAATTGCCGAAATGGAATTATTGCAAGCCGCACAGCGCGAACAGCGATTAAAAACCATACTTGATGAAGTGAGTGCAGATTACGATTACTTGCTGATTGACTGTCCACCCTCATTGAGCGTACTCACCGTCAATGCCTTAGTTGCCGCTGATTCTGTGTTAATTCCAATACAATGTGAATATTTTGCATTAGAAGGATTGAGTGCCTTGTTAAATACCGTGGAGCAAATCAAAAACACCATTAATCCACGACTGCACATCGAAGGTTTATTGCGCACCATGTATGACGGTCGCAATCGGTTAGCAGTGGATGTGTCATCACAACTACTCGCTCATTTTCCTGAGCGCGTTTATCGCACCGTTATTCCGCGTAATGTTCGCTTGGCAGAAGCACCGAGTCACGGTGTGCCCGTGTTGCAATACGATGAAAAATCCCAAGGCACGCTCGCTTATTTGGCGCTTGCTGGCGAAATTTTGCGGCGCGCTCAATCACTCATCACGTCGCATGATGGATATCAAGATGCCAAAGAATTCGCCTGAAAAAACCACGCACTTTGGTTATCGAGAAGTGACGAGCAACGAAAAATCGAGCTTGGTCGCTTCCGTATTTGATTCCGTGGCAGCAAATTATGACGTGATGAATGACGTCATGTCATTTGGTTTGCATCGATTATGGAAACAACAAACGCTTGCCACCGCTCACTTACGCGCTGGACAAACCGTATTAGATGTTGCAGGCGGCACCGGCGATTTAGCCAAAGCCATGGCGCAATGCGTCGGTAAAAATGGCAAGGTGATACTCACCGATATCAATGCCGCCATGTTGCAAGTCGGTCGCGATCGTCTGCTCGATGCGGGTTTTGTGAGTCAAGTTGCTTACGTTGAAGCCGATGCAGAACAATTGCCTTTTATTGATAATTATTTTGATTGCATCACCATGGCTTTTGGTTTGCGCAATGTCACCGATAAAGCGGCTGCATTGCAATCACTTTATCGTGTGTTAAAACCAGGTGGACAATTATTGGTGCTGGAATTTTCGCAGCCAAAAAATGCACTGCTGCGACAATGTTACGATCTTTATTCTTTTCATGTCATTCCAAAAATGGGCGAACTAATCGCGCATGATCGCGCGAGTTATCAATATCTTGTCGAATCAATACGCATGCATCCTGATCAAGAAACACTAAAAGCCATGATGCTAGAACAAGGTTTTGATGAGGTCACTTATCGCAATTTAACTGGCGGCATTGTTGCCCTCCATCAAGGGAAAAAATACTAACGATGCTAAAAAACCGCATGCAACCCTTGAACACCGTGATCAACCGTCTCCTTAGTCTTGATCCCGATTCTGCAAAACGTTTGCAAAAAATCAGCGGGCAAGTGGTTGCAATTGAATTATTACCTTTTCATTTTATTTTTTATTGCCACGTTCAGGATGCCGGATTAACGTTAACAACAGAAGAAATCTCGCCCGTTGCAACGCGTATTTCGGGTACGCCCCTCATGATGCTCGGTCTTTTTTGTGCCACAGAAAATCGACAATCTTTTTTTATGAATGACATCACCATGGAAGGCGATGTGGAACTCGGTCAAGATGTCATGGCCTTATTTGATGCACTCGACATTGACTGGACAGAACATTTTTCACGCCTCGTTGGTGATGTACCGGCTTACCATGTCAGCCGCTTATTAAAAAATTTCTCGACGGTTTTAAGTGATATCAACGAAAAGCTCAGCAACGATGTTGATGATTTCATCCACGAAGAAAAAAAATGGCTGCCAACCACAGAAGCATTAGCCGATTTTTTTGCTGAGGTGGATACTTTACGCTTCGATGTGGATAGAATAGAAGCCAAAATAAAGCACTTTCTTGCTGAAAAAGGAATGACCAGTGAAAGTATTTAGCCGCTTATTTCGTTTGACGCGCATTTATTTCATTTTGTTGCGTTACAACATCGATGAAATTGTGCTCGGCACGCATTGGTTTTATCCGCTGCGCTTTTTTATTTTTCTTAATCCCTATTACTGGTTTGGACGACGCAAGCAATTTACCCGTGGTGAGCGCATACGCATGGCACTCGTTGCACTGGGACCGATATTCGTAAAAGTCGGCCAAATGTTATCAACACGTCGTGATTTATTGCCAGATGATATCGCGAGTGAATTAGCCAAATTACAAGATCGTGTGCCGCCTTTTCCATTTGCCAAAGCAAAAATCATTATTGAAAGCGCGCTGCTCGCACCACTCGGCCAGCATTTTTCAGAGTGGGATGAAGAACCGCTCGCCTCCGCTTCCATCGCCCAAGTGCATGCTGCAACATTGCTAAGTGGCGAAGCGGTGGTCATCAAAGTATTGCGTCCACACATACATCACATCATTGATCGCGACATCGATTTACTCACTACGCTTGCTCATCTTGCTGAGCGTTATTGGTATAACACGCGGCATTTTAAACCCATACAATTGGTCGCGGAAATCGCGCAAACCTTACACGATGAATTGGATTTGATGCGTGAAGGTGCAAATGCTTCGCAATTACGCCGCAATTTTGCCGGTTCCACGATGTTAACGGTACCCATCATTTATTGGGATTATTGCCGCGAAAGCATATTGGTAATGGAAAGAATTTACGGCATTCCCATTCATGATAGCGAGCAATTAAATAGAGCAGGTGTCAACCGACGCAAATTAGCAGAACGTGGCATCGAAATTTTTTTCACCCAAGTGTTTCGCGATAGTTTTTTTCACGCCGATTTACATCCCGGTAATATTTTTGTAAATGCAACGGATCCAGAAAATCCAACTTACATCATTGTTGATTTTGGCATCGTCGGTTCGTTAAGCCAAAATGATCAACGCTATCTTGCCGAAAACATGATTGCTTTTTTCAAACGCGATTACCAACGCGTCGCTGAATTACACATTGCATCCGGTTGGCTGCCACCGGATACGCGCATCGATCAATTTGAAGGCGCCATTCGCTCCGTCTCAGAACCCATATTTGAAAAACCCTTACGCACCATTTCCTTTGGCCAATTGCTGCTGCGTTTATTTCAAGTCGCACGTCGTTTCAACATCAATATTCAACCACAACTCATTTTGTTACAAAAAACATTATTGAGCATTGAAGGTTTAAGTCGACAACTGTCCCCTGAACTTGATCTCTGGTCATCGGCCACACCACAAATTGAAAAATGGCTGAAAAATCAGGTTGGACTCAAAGCTTTTTTCAAACGTATCGGCATACAATTACCATTATTGTCAGAACAATTACCAGAAATGCCAGCATTAATTTACGAAGTATTGAAAGAGACCAAACAGCAACAAGAAAGAACTCGCTTTGCGCAACTGACAGCGCTACCACCGAAAAAATCGGTGGCGAGCAATGTCGGTTATTTTTTGATGGGTGTCATTGTGACCTTAGCTAGTGGTGCTGTGCTTATTCATTTCTTGTGAGTCTCTTTATCCTCCTTTTCTTTTCCTTTATCCTTCTTTTCTTTTCCTTGCTCACCATTATCAAATAATTTTGCAGTTCGCTGTGCAGCAGTCACCGCTGGTTTTTCACAATATATTTCTCGCTTTTCAGTATCGACAACAAAGCGTAATTTCACTTCATCTGCAACGGATGCACCTGATGGCGTGATTTGCAATTTGATCGTGAGGATGCGTTGATCATTTTTTAGCTTAAAAGGCGCAGCAGCAACTTTGATGTCTCCCAGCGCATATCGCTTGAATGCGGGTTGCTGAAAAATGGCTATCATCCTGCATTTGACATCGTATAAATATTTTTTACTTTTGGCAGTACTGGAACTTGGATGATCGTCAGTATGTGGTATATACACCGCATCCGCTAATTCTTTAACAGCCGCAGTAATGACAATTTTTTCCTTGGATGCGAAAATTTGTTGCGCACGATGCGTCATTATCAAATATTGTTCGCTTTTGCTTTTTTGCAAAGTGCTAAGCGTTGCGCTTTGTTCATAATAATGATGCATCGCCGCGCCTTTTAGCATGATGCGTCGGTAAATATCACGAACGGATGGAGAAGCATGGGCTTTAAGTTCTTGATTGCGACGGTAGAGAACATCCATGATGTTAATCATCGCTAAATAATCCTCAACAAAATCTTCGCCTTGCAGTGCGTTTCCATCCAATTGCGAAATAGCCTCAAACAATGCATCGTTTTTATCTAGCCGTCTTTTAAGCATAACTAACATATTTTTCATGTCAGCAAATTCATATTGCATTAGCGCATCCCGCTGTTCCATATCAGGCGCCATTAAGATGTGGGTATGCAGTTTATCCAGCGTATCTTGCAAAGCACTGCCATGACGATTACGTTGTGGCTGCCAGAAAAATGAGGATGATTGCTTAATGCGATCATCTGCCGCAATATCATCTTCCATTGCATTAAGCCGTGCTGCATTCAGCAACTGCATATAACCAGCATAATTCTCAGGATCAAGACTACCCATATCTTCAAGCAGCTTACTTACTAATTTTCTGCGATCTGCAGATTTATGACTCATTCTTGTTTGATATTCATGTATTGCATTCATACAAAATATTTGTGTTTTTCTTCCTATGATTTTTTCTTTTTTGCTAAGCAGCTTAGAAAAATCATTTGCGCCAAACAATCCTTGAGCCTGCATATCAACATATTGCATAGAAAATGGCGTGTTGTCGGCGGCGATATGTTGATAATGCGTTTTATGATAAGCAAAAGCTTCATTTCTTAAACCTTCATCCCGACTCCAACCGATAGTCTGCATCACTTGCAAATAATGTTTTTGTAATTTCGCTAAATAAAGTGGCGAAGCCTTTCTTTTTTCCGCATTGTATAATTCTTCTAATAAAACAGGAATGCTATCTGTCGGCTCAATAGCATCCGCTATTCTTGTTTTTTTAAGCTGATTAAATTTTCCTTTTAATGTGCTCAGTTGCGACAATGTGTCATAAATGCCGCGCAAAATTTCATCGGTAGCCCGTTCACGATAGTGTTCAATTTTATATGTTTGCAACCACTCTGTAGCACTTTGTTGCTCACCATCCCCAATAAACAATTTTAAACTTTCGACTGGATTCTGGTCGCAATACACTTTATCAACACTGAAAACCACTTGGTCCAGTGGTTGCTGAACGCCATTTTCAGCTATCCGCGCTTGTCTTTCAGCTAAAATTTGCTCTTTGGCATTTTCATTGTTTTCTAAAAAGGGGAGTAACGCATCTATTTCAAATCCATCCTCCTGAAACTGCGCGAGTAATTTTTCCAAATACGCATCCCACGTTGGCACGGAAAATGCCAACAATTCTTCTGTCGCAGAAGCTAACACCTCACTCAATTTTTTCTTTTCTTTTAATGTTTCACCATGCCGTGCGGAAATTTCTTTCCATTCGCGATCCAGTTGATCGGTGAGACTTTTCCATTCTTGGAGTAAAAAGTTTTTGGTGCCTGTCCGTTCATCAGGAACCGCATCATGCAATGTCAGTACGTGATCTAGCATCCATTTTTTAACATCGCCGAGGCGTTCACGGAATAAGCGCTCTCGCTTTGACAGTTTTTCATGTCGTTTGCGTATGGTGGAAATCGCAGCTAGTGGTGTCGACATCACGCCACCTAATAATTCATGTTGTAATTTTTCTTTACTCAAAATTAATTTGGTTTCACCTGGATGCCCTTGACGCGCAACGCGACCGCGACGTTGGGTAATGCCACGTTCTGAATAAATACCTGTTGAAATTTGTAATGCGCCCTCAGGATGTGTTTGTCCTGCATCGTCAGCATTGAAACGCGGTATCACATTTGCACCACGTTCCAGGGTAGAGGTAATGGTGATACACCCTGATACGCCAGCGTGGGCGACAGCTAAGCGAAAAAGTTCATGTTCTTTTTGCTCAGCGGTGAGTGCTGCGAATGCGTTGCTATCTTGAGCTGCATCGCTCAGTTCATGTATCCGCATCGTGCCATCCGCATCGCGTGCATAATAGCGTTGCTCTTTTCCTGTATACAATTGTAATCTCGTTAAATTTTTGCAACGAGGACGCGCTAATTCTAGCTTAAATAAGTCATACAACGCGTTTGCTTCTTGCGCATTTTCGCAATGAATGATGATAGGCTGCGGTTTGCCAGCATATTTTAAATACCAACGTCGCCAAAAAGGTAAATGTCCTTGATTTAAGTGTTTCAATGCCTCTTTCAGCACCATTTTTCGCTGCGCTTCATCATTGGATGCCAGCATGAGTTCTCTGTCTTGACGTTGACTTATTTTTTCAGGTGGTATGCCACAAACATGAAATCCATATTTTTTTATTTGTTCTTTGATTTCTTTTCGTGACCCTTTCGAACCCGTTACGGCAAGGACTGAGCCACTGCTATATTCATCAAGCAGATTTTTTGTATTAATCGATGTGACCGTGCTATGTTCTGGATAAATTTCAAACTTACCCATTTCGCCATTTTTGATTTCTGTTTCGTATTTAACGTTCAGTTGTGCATGGACAAATTGATGTATGCCATCACTCCACAAAGAATATGGTTGTTCATAGTTTTGATAGACGATGCGGGCAACAGAAACTTTCTCTCCTTTTTTGTTAACGGTTTGCTTGACGAAATAACGGTCAACCTTTGTTTGACCAGCGCGTATGTCTGCCTCTTGGGCACGAATAATATTGCGAGCCGTGATAGCCGATTCAAACCAAACATCCCATTGCGCCTTGGATATTCTTTCTAACAAAAATTCTTTACGTATTTTTCCTTTATCATCACTTGGCATGTGTTCTTTAATAAAGGCACGCACATTTTTTATATCATCATCTTCAGATGCGTCTTCATCCGTAAATTCGGGTGTTTCAATAAATTCGTTAATCAGTGGATATATCCAAGTATAAATGCTGACATTTGGATTGCTGCCACTTGCTGCTAAATTTTTGGCATAACGAAAATCAGTGGGTGTATCTAATGTTGTTAAATCGGCTTCATCCAAGATTAATGATTTTGTCGCTTGGCGTTTCTTGCCAGACAAACGTAAAGCGGCATTAAATAATGCTAATTGGCCCGCTTCAGAATAGTTGATGCCCTCTTCACAATAATCTTCTGGTTTTGAACGTGCGCTGATGCTGTGCATGCCACAGTTAATACCTAACCGTTTGTAGTAGGCAGCATTTTCCCGTAAACCTGTTTCTGCTAATTCGGGTGTAGCAGTGCAAATATCAATAGCATGATTATCGCCACTTTTGACCCAGAGCAAGGTTGCCATCAGTGCGATGGTAAGTGTTTTACCCTCACCGGTATTCATCTCAGAAAGCGTGTGTTGATTATTCAGTGTCGCATTTAGCACCGCTAAAATTTGATTGGGATTAGCCCATACACCTGTTGTGCGATACATCGCTTCGCGCGCTAAAGCGAGCGCAACTAACAACGCATTTTCGCGTTGTCCCGGCTCATGCGCTTTCTTTTTGCACTGTTGCATCAATGCCTGTATTTCTGCATCGCTAAGATCTTTCGCAGCAACAGCGATGTGCGACTCTCCTTGTTCGAGATTTTCGCGGAGACAAATAGGATGGCTATGGCCCAGTGCATTGACTAGTGTAAAACACGTTAGTAATTTTTGTTGTCTGGCATCACTGAATGGCTTAGGATTTTTGGGATCACCAAAATCCACCATTCTTGCAATGACGGCATTAACCGTCGTCGCATCAAATTGTTGTGCTAACAAATAGTCATCTTGACATCGACTGTCTTTGCTTGCTTTTGGCGCATCGACAACCTCTTTTATTTCCTGATTATCCGCAAGGATTGCGGTTAATTCGCTCAATTTAAGTGGTGTCCCGGTTGTACTGCGATAGACCAACTTTTGCAAATCACTAGGCGTTCGCTTAGCGAGTTCCGCAATCAAGTCACTATATGCTGCTGCTGGTATTCCTTGTTCTTTCGCCACAAAAGCAATAATCGTGATGATTTGTGTTTTACTATCATTATCTTCAACGTCGCTATTTTCTAAACGCTCAATAAAATCAGCATAACTATCTGGTGCTTGAGAAAATAAGGCAAAAATTCTTGTCAATAATTCTCTTGATTGAGCTTCGTTTTTGACAATATCGATATGCCATCTCATTTTTTTTCTTAATGAATCAACATCGCCTTGAAGATGACGCTGGTTATCCAGCATGTCTAGTAAAGTAGAAAATGTCGTAGGTGATGCTTGGTACATCGCTTGCATATCAGTTAACATTTCCATGGATTTTTTATTTTGATATCCCATTAAACAAAGATTAAATAATTTCGCTTTTTCGCTTGGCGAAAAATGATTTAAGCTAAGAATTTCTGTTAATAAAGAGAGTACGCCATCAACCTCATCCTTCGTGTAAGCAGGATTTGCAATGATTGCGTCATACTTAAGCGCTGCAACAAATAAATCAGCAGAGAAATTTATTTTTTGTTCGACACAATTTTTTGTAATGCCATCCAGTGCAGCGTTTAAATATTGAATGAAGAAGCGTGATGTGCTGAGTTTGGCTTGAGATAATATCATGATAATGTTGATAACATCATCGAAACCTTTATCAGATCGAAGGCGCTTAATGACATTTAATTTTTCGATGAGGGTCAGAATATTTTTCTTGTAGCTAAAAAGATCGCTTGCCTGCTCTACTAAATCATTGTTGGTTGATTCTAATTTTTTGAAAACCTCAGATAACATTTGCTTGGCTGCATTTTTATTGGCATCTCGTGTGCTATTAGGGATGAGCGAATTTAAATGCGCTGTAACCGCAGCTTGAACGACTTCTTCCATGTAATTTTTAGTGACGTACTCTATGAACTTACCAAATAATAGGTGATTTACAAGCTCTTTTTTATGTTTATCAAGAAAGTTAAGAATGTATTCTATCGGGTTTTTTTGTAATTCTCTCTCCATCTCTTCCTGATTTACGCCTATAAGTCTCAGTAGATTTATTACTCTGCTATCCGTAATTGGAAACTCAAAATGACTTCTAATAAAATCGTTATCAGAAAATAATGTGCTGCGCGTTTTTGCCTCGAGCATAGGCATGTCATAGACACAACCCGGCATCATTGACTCAATATGCGCCTTCAGAATTGCATAGTTACTTGATGCACTACCCAATGTATCCATGATCTCATTTAATTTAGCAATCGTAGGACAGGCTGATTTGCTTACATTGATTGTAGATAAAATTTCCAAAAAATTTTCCAGCTTTTTTGGGTCATGAGATATTAATTCACCGATTGCAAAAATAAAATTACCAGCATCATTTTTGTCAAATTTGTCGTTATTTAAAAGTGCAAAAATTTTCGCTAATTGTCCTTTCATGTCGGCAGAAATACGTTTTGATGGATAATATTCAGCAAGCATAGCCAAATAATCTTTTGCAGAAATTTGTTTTTGTTTATTTTGTTGATAAGCCGCCAGTGCCGCTAAAAAATATCCTTTTGATTGACTAGCATAGTGCATTAATTTTTTTGAAGCAGCATCTCTTTCTTCTGCTGGCAGTTGTTGCAATAGCTGGATAATTGCGTATGCTTCTTGCCAGTTGAATTTTATGCCAGCATCGTACCACGGCTGTAACAACGTGAAGTCAATTGCATTAGCCTCAGCACAAAGCTGTTTTAAGCCAGCGACAACATCATCTTGACTGCCGCGGAGATGAGAAGAGCAATAAATCATGAGTGTCATCAAGCTCGCTGCTTGTTGTTGCGTCACCTCTCCCACCGATAGGCTTGAGGCAATTTCTACAAATGCTTGTTGGTATATCTCATAGGGTGCAATTTCTTTTTGTCTACCTAAGTAGCGATAAAAAAATGTTTTGTACTGTTTCCACGACTCTTCATCGTTCACAACAAAATGATACAAATCACTCATTTCGACACGATAATTTTTTTGTCCCAATTTCGTATTGAATTCTGCATTTAATGCCATCTCTGGTGTCACAAAATAATAACCATCAGAGCGCGATGCGTAATAAGGACCCGTAGAACTAAGATCAAGATTGGTTAAATTATTAAGCTGCAGTTCAAGCATATTGGAATTGGCACTGTTGCTAAGGATGATCAGCAAGCGATCGAGCGCCACTTTCATATTGCCTATGTCAATTCCAGCAAAGGGATATGGCAGTGGCAATGTTTCTTGACCGGTGATTCTTTTAAATTCGCTGCAGAAATAGGAAAAACCTGCAAAAAGATCCACCGCATTTGCCCAAGGCGTGTGCTGCATATGCGCAAAAACCAGTGACTGCCACCACACCATTTCATCACGGGTGAGCGAGGCACTTTTTTCCATCATCTCCCGTGCTGCGGTATTGCAAAAATCAGAATTCCAACTTTTTGACTTATCGAGAAAATATTCTTTAAATAATTTAAAATACGCATCCCCACCTTTATTTTTAAGTATTCTGATAGCTTCTAAAAACTGACAAACTGCTTGCAGACGCTCACCATTATAATAAATTATTCCAAATAATTCTCGCCAATCTTCTCTTTTGTTAAATACAGCGGTGTCTATTATATCTGCATATTTAGCGCGAATATAATCAGCCACTCTTTTATCATCCGCCTCAAAAAAAACAAAGACGCTCTCGCTTACCGCTTTGACATCGGTTGTTTGTGCAATATCAAGAAAGGATGTTAAGCCGCCGTATTTTCTTTCACGCTCAACGACGCCAAATGTTGCTGCATCACCACTATAAACAGGCTTATCCTGCATTTGTAGGATTAAATTAAGTGTCAATGGTGATAAATTTTTGTTATCAGCAACTAAAAAATTTGCATCGTAATTTAAAACTAAACTGCCATCTGGACTTTCTTGCAAATAAAATCCTATGGGTAGGTTATCGAGATGAAAGCCGCCAGCAAAATAATAGCGACGAAATTTCAACATGGCATTCCATGCTGCTTTCGTTAAATATTTGATATCGTCAGCAAAAATATCTTTATCTGAATTAAAACCATCGCCTAAACTTCGCTTGAAAAGCATGAATCTTGCAAGTATATCCTCTGGGCTTTCCATAAGGTCTGCGGTCGTACTAAATTGTGCGAAATAAGGAGAAGATGCTGTTAAGTCATTCGCAGAAATGAGATTATCCGCTGCAATAATCCCATGCACATTATTATTAGCACCGTGCCACTCTGAAATAGCTTGTTGCTGTAATTGCTGCTGCTGTTGTTGCTGCTGTTGCTGTTGTTGCTGCTCCTCCATTTGAAATTGAAATTGCGTTGACAATTCCTGAAGTGGTGCTTGCATGTTTTTTTTGCAAGCACGAATAGGACCTCTTTTTCCTGCAGCAACAGGCTTTGGAGATGAACGGTTATGAATACTCGCATTAATGATTTCCTGTATTGCTGAAAAAATTTCAGGCGAATCTTGTTTTATCTTTGCTTCTTCTTGAAAAGTAAAAAATAGTTTAATTTCTATCATCGTCGTAATCTGCTGTTCTTTTATCAGCTCGACTATGCGCTGCAGTCCTTGCAAAATGTGTTCTTGATTTTCTTTATTTGTAAAATAATCCCTATTTACTATGGAAATTTCTAACCGCTGCAATGGGACAGTTGCATTTTTGCTAGCGGCACAAAAATTTTCTAGTTCATCAAAAAACGATGCATCGACTATCTTTCCCAATAAATAGACTTTTTGAAATTTCAACTCGACAATATTCTTAGCCAATGAAGCCAACGCGGCACTTAAATTAGGGTAGTCGTCATAACAATCATCATCACGGCCACCATCACTCTTCTTCACGAATTCTGGAATGCCAAGATGCATACTCGGGTTTAGCGCAAATTCATTAAATGGCGATTTTTCTTTCTTGCTGGCAATAGATGTTGCAGCAGCCGAACCTTGTTTCGCAAGATATGCCAAGGTTTTATCTAAAAAAGTATTGCCCATGCGGTAAATACAGGCATTTAAGTCTTCGAGCTTAATCAACCAAGCCGTATCATCAAATTGAGAACGTATTTGTTTGTAATAATAGTAAGTGTAGTCACCGCGTTGCGATCTTTCTTTGTTTTTTGTTTTTGCGCATATCTTGATGGCTTCTTCCCATAAATCTAACCCTTCTTTATCAAAATCAATGACGACATACTCTTTTGTTTTTCCAACAACTTCATCGTCTCCATCTAGATCAACACGCTCTTTTCCTTTTTCTTCAGGAGCAAGTGGCACAACGACTTCATCTGTCGTGGTTTTACGCATTGCTAATTGAATAATCTTATTGCGCGCCGCAATGGCCATGAGTTGCTGATTGGCCTTCCCTTCGGGCGTGCTAACATCAGACTCAATGTCTACTATCGCTGCGATTTCAAAATGCGGAACTTTATCCAAATGGGTTAGTAATAATTGCAGCTCTTCCTCATTGCGAATAGCTGCAAGATTGTGAATTGCTAAATTTTTTATGTGAGGATTTTTTTTCAGCGCATAGCAAGCCGATAATAATAATGCACATCGCTTGTCGGTATCACTTTCATCATCGAGTAATGCGCTTAAATCCAATGAAAATGACGCTTTTTTAGCATATCGATGACGCTTCTCTTCCTTGATCTTTGTCACCTCTTCGTGTTTTTCTGCATCCGCCATGAGCCGGTAGATGGCTGCTTCTTTTTCTAAAGTCGCCATTAAATTGGTGCGTGTTGCTAACGGAGCCGGTCCAAGCTTGCGATAACGACTGATGTCATTACTTGCTTTTCTTCCTTTCACTGTTGCAATCGTTGTATCAACAAAATGTTTGGTAAATTTGCTTTTGACATCATTGCTTGCACCGACTGCAACAGGTTCTATCATGCCTTCGGTATCATCTGGCAGCCAACTTGCATCACGTGGTCTAAATTCTGCGGCTGATAAAATTCCCGCATACACTAACGTTAAAATTCTTTCGCTGTCATTTTTAGGACAAAGCACTAATGGATGATTATCAGGAATTGATAATTTTTTTACTTTCGCTTTTTTTTCTGCAGCAGCAATACTTGTCACGGTGCCATGCAGAGCACAAGCACCATCCGCTGAACTATTTAGCTGATTTTTGGCATCTTCCGTATTAACCGTCATCGTCCAAGATTCATCAAATGCCTGACAACCCGAATGCGTTGCACCTATTGTTGGTTCTTCATAATACGAAAGTGCATCGCGCATTTTTGCTCGAATATTTTCATGTTCACGGCGACTCAGTTCTGCATAAGCAATGCAATCTGCATGGACTGTTTTTTTGCTCGGATCAACGGTGACTTCGACACGCATCCAACTCGACTCTTGATGTTGCGTGCCAAGTGGCTTGCCTTTATTCACAATGAAATAAATTTTGTAAGGTGTTTTCGTTATGTGATTTATTCGTTCAAAAGATAAAATCGTAGCAATATCGACTGGTTTATCAGTGGTAATATGCACCTTATTTTGTAACTGCATACTTTGCAGCGCACGCATCATATCGCGTTCTGTTAGTCCGTGCGTCACATTCAGTTCACCGCGTAACGCTTTTTCAGTAACGCCAAGATGATGCATGTCAGGATACTGCAGCGGACGTGCCGTTATCCAAGCACGCACTTCACTTCTATCACAGAGTTGATACAGTGGTTGTAAAGCAATCGCTTGGGTTTGTGGTGGATGAGAAAATTTTAAATTGTTGGCGATCAGTGTTAAAAAGGCAATGAACTCGTCTTGGTATTCGCGTATCGTCTCCTCATCATCGCTCGCAAACGCGGCAAGATTGAAATGGTGGCCATAAAGATCATCAAATTCCAATAGCATCGCAGCAAATTTTTCATACTGGTCATCCTGAACAATATCATGCGCACTGGCTGCTTTGCATAAAGCTTGCAACCCATCCTCAGTTAATTTTTCCTCACCTGCTAGCATCGCCTGCACTTCTATCAAGCGCTGCAGTAACCGATATATTGTTGCATTTTGGGATGGGTCGCTGCTTAAACCACTCATGCTCGTATTCCTGTTTTGTGTAATGTTTTGTTTATTATAACTATTTTATAAAAAGCAATAGTTTATACTTACTGATACTTCAATCATAAGCACAATTTATTAACAGAATATTAAACTGGATTTTTTATTTTTAGTTGCACTAAAGGCGATATCTTGATCTAAAAATAGCTGCATGATACAACTCACTCTATACTTAATTTTTAAATCAATTTAATCAGGCGAGTATGAGAAAAATAATGAAGCGTTGTTTCATTGCTCAGTTATTTAAATTGTGTTGCTTCCTCTGCGTCTGCGCATCAGCCTTCGCTGCTGTAACTGTTGTAAATAATAGCACCGCATTAAGCTCCATCATGGTTACACCGAATCAATCATTTGTATTAGCCTCAGGGATAGGCTCTGGAAATGCGTTTGCTACAACGACAAATGGCACATGCCCAGCTGGATTTACGCCTAAAGTCCAAATTTCTATTTATAATATAAATAATACTAGTCCTTGTTCTGTCGAAGGAATTTTTTCGCCCAACGGCAATATTGCAGGAGTTAATCAATCGGGAAATGGCTATTCGCTGAGTTCCGACCTGACTGCCTGGGTTTCCAATCCTTGTGGCAACATGCCAGTCACAGGCTTTGTCTGGACACTCTATTGTATATGTCCTAATTGCTAAAAGTTTATTCTAGCGCTCAACTCAACCGCTTGTCTGGATACATTGCTAACCCTCATTCATTTCCGTGCATTAAAGTTTTAACAGCAATATCTTCATCTATGCTCGGCCAATGTACTCCAATACCATTACCTATAAATCGCCAGTTATCACGTTCTTTTTCGCTTGCGTCCCGCAATTTTGGGAACCATTCCAGCGGCGCTGAAATTTCTCTGCCATCAGCCAACACAAAATGTAATGAAGTTTGAGTAAAGCTGACATCAATTGCGTGATCATCAAATTTAATTGCCAAAGAATTCATGCCACTTCTCCAAAAATAATACGCTATGCTCAGCGATAATTGCCCTTATTTTAGCTAATTCATGGCTCCTAAAGCCATATGAACTTGCTAAGTTAATCGGATTTAGCCAAAACTTGGCGACATTATCACCATGTTCAATATGTATATGAGGTGGCTCGTTTCCTTCTAAGCTAAAAAAGAAAAAACGATAGCCTTTAATTTTCAATACGGTAGGCATGTACTTTTTTCCATTCATTTTAATTTATTCAAGAAAGTCGCTTGTACCGCGTCAATACCGTTGCGATTCTATCTTCGAGTGATTTATAACTCCATCCCATGCCTTTGCTGCCATTGATCATGATGACAAAAGCCAATGGTTCTTTATCGCCACTGGTCACATAACCGGCGAGACTCACCACACCTGAAATAGTGCCGGTTTTAGCGCGCACTCGGCGAGCGATATTCCACATGCGGTGTTTTAACGTGCCATCCACACCGGCGATAGGAAGTGCTGAAATAAATTCATAACTGGTTGGATAATGATGATACGCAAAATCCAACACTTGCATCATTTGCAGAGGCGTTGCTAAATTTTCCGGCGATAAGCCAGAACCATCGAGTATGCGCATGCCTTTGGTATTGACGCCTGCATGCTTAGTCAGAATTTGTGTCACTGCAAAACTACCATTTTCCCAACTACCCGGTTGATGACTGTAGAGTTGGCCAATTTTTTTAAAGAGCGCACCGGCAATGACGTTATCGGATTTTTTTAACATGTCATTAATTAAAAGACGCAATGGTTTGGATGCATGTTGTGCCAACACAGGAATATTTTCTGGCGCAGAACCAAACGTTACTCGACCAAAAACATTCATGCCTAAACGATTCAATAATCCTTTAAACAAAGCACGATTATATTCTGGCACGTCCGTGACAACCGTACTCACGCCAAACGTATAACCACCTCGTGAGAGACAACCATCAATGGCAATCACACTGCCAGGATTCGATGTTAAATGCACACCGCAAGCACCATGCCGCGTGCTAGCTTTGGTGATAACCGTATTGTGGATGGTGGGATAAAAATATTTGGATGAGGTGATAACATTCGCCACATGTCCTGATACCCGCGATGGTGCCACTTTAAAGCTAAGACAATTATGATTAACGATGCTTGCGCTAATCGGCGCTGCGTAACAATAACTTTTATCTTTCCATTCCCAACCAGGTCCATAAAAACGCTGGTCATACGCCGTGTTATCAATGTAAACATTGCCAGCAATGGCGTGGATTTGTTGATTTTTCAGCTCGACCAAGAGATACACCAAATCTTCAAAGGTGAGCGAGGGATCCCCACTCAATACCACATATAAATTTCCCTGAAGGATGCCATTTTTCACTTCTTTGGCATCGGTTAAAAGCTGCGTGGAAAAGCGGTATTCTGGTCCTAAAAAAATTAATCCGGCTTCTGCCGTTAAAATTTTCATGGTGCTAGCCGGTGTCATCGGTTGAGAAATATGCAGAGCGTAAAGTGGATCACCATACTTCATCGATTTCACATACACCGCAACTTCCGCAGACGATTTACCATCATTAATAACGTTATTCAGCGCAGTCGTCAGCTGTGCATCACCATAAATATAAGCCGGCATGGCCACGACATGGGTTTTTTTGGACCCATGATAGACACGTTTATGCGTTTTTTTCTTTGCAAATGCAGGGTGAGCTAAAAAAGCTGCTAAGCAAATCATCATGATATAAAAGCGCAATCTCATCGATCCACCTTACTAAACTTGCCTTAACATGTAAATAATTTGCTATACTCCTTCCACCTATTTCAGTGAATACTCTCCTATTTCATGAGGTGTTTTTTCCATGTTTAACATCCGCGCATTTTTCGGGCTTAGCTATTACACCAGTGAGCTGGATCAATTCTTACACAATTTTGACGCTGAGCATCCTGAACCTTCTGCTTCACAGCGTGCAGCAAGTGCAACTTACCAAAAAATTTATGCTTTGCGTGATGCACCGCAACAACAAGCACCCAAAACATCCTTTTGGGATGCATTTTAGAGAGAACCCTGATGCAACGTTTATTGAATCGCTTACTTCCTTTTCTCTTGATTGGCATGGTCGTTGTCATGCTGACTTTCGGCATGTTGTTATTTGCTTATTTATTTCTCTTTGGCGCCATCGTCGGCGGCATTTTATTTATCATTGCTTGGCTAAAGCAAAAATTATTTCCATCTAAAAAAATAACACCCTTCAACAAAAAATCTGGTCGCATCATTGACACGGATGATTGGAAAAAATTGTGATCGCTCACAAAAAAAATTTTATTCCTCTATTAGGCATAGTCTTTCTCGATCTCACCGCCATCACGCTTACTTATCCGCTGATTACGCTCATTTTTTTTGACAATCACAGTCGTTTATTCAGCCCAAGTCTCTCCGCAGCCGAACGCAGTGTGTGGTATGGACTTTGTCTTTCTTTACCGAACATCATCAACATTATCGTGGCACCTTTTTTATCTGCACTCTCCGATCATATTGGTCGCAAAAAAATTTTATTGCTGGAAATTTTTCGCGGCTTACTTTTCACGTTGATCGTTGGCCTTGGCATCTACAGCGGTACACTCGCCCTGGTTTTGCTTGGTTTTGCCATCAAAGGCGCCTTTGCAAGACCTAGCCCAACACCACTTGCCATCATTGGTGATATTGCAACGCCTGCTAAAAAAATTATTTGCATGGGTTATTTGCAATTCGCAACGTCCATCGGTGCAACGCTTGGACCCATACTCGGTGGTTATTTTGCGATGCGCTTTTTCTTTCCTGAACTTAATTTTTCACTACCGTTTTTTATCGGCAGTTTATTTGCCGCCATAAATCTTGGTTGTGCCGCTACTTTTATTGGTGAAACATTGCAACCGACAACAACACAAACATTAAAACGCGTTAACCTCAAAAACCTGATCACGCAACCAACAGTGTGGCGTCTTCTGCTGCTATTATTTGTGATTCAACTGAGTTGGAGCACTTATTATCAATTCATGCCGCCACTGCTTAAAATACGTTATCACTTTGATGCCAACCAACTCGGTTGGTTTATTGGTATGATTGCTTTTTGGTTGGCGCTTGCCACCGGTCTTCTCATCAAATTGCTGCATGGATTTTTGCACGTCCATCAATTGTTGTTGCTCTCACTGTATCTGCTGCTACTTGGCCTCATCATCACGATCGTTGCTAACACTGCACATCCACTGTGGTTATGGCTAGGCGCCATGCCAACTGCCATCGGTGATGTCATCGCCTACAGCTGCCTAGTGGCGGCACTCTCCAATGCCGTGACGATGGAAAATCAAGGGAAAATCATGGGTTTTAGCTTTCTGGTTGCCGCAAGCGCCTGGACCTTGACCGGTTTTTTCGGCGGATTACTGCTAAGCATCGCACCCGAACTACCACTGCTATTGGCACCGATTGGAGTGTTGGTGGCATTGGGGATTTTGCATGCGAGATGTATTCGTCAACTATGTTGAACTGGCCATATACATCACCAACAAATTTAGTCGGTATCGGCTTTAGCTTCGTTAACATCAAATTGCAGCATTATGCGAATGCTTATGGTGTCGTGGGTGCTTGGAATGTTTCTTAATCCATACCTTCAAAACATCATCCATCCGTGTTTGCCAGCCCTGCCCTGTCGATTTGAAATAGCTAACTACCTCCGGACTATAACGCAATGTCACAGAGATTTTCTTTGGTTCTTTCTGTGAGCCACGCTCTCCACGTTTACGCTTAGGTAACACATTGAGAAGTTTTTTTGGTAACACTTCACTTGCAGACTTCATGGCACGAATGTCTTTACCTGTTAGCTCTCTAACCTGCCCTGATTTATTCGTTAGTGTTTTCTTTCTCATATCTTTTTACCTCCCGTGAGTTAGCTTTGCGAAAACTAATTATGCGAACACCCCCATCAATAGGAGTGAAGCAAATCACATGCAATCGCATACCTAAGTATCCCATTGCAATAAAACGTCGTTCTGGATATAACCTTCGACCATCTTCTGTGTAAAGCGCATTTTCCCAATCAAATTCAGAAGATTTCTCAAATGATAAATCTCTTTCACGCACGTTTTTCTTAGATTTTTCTGGATCAAAATCAATTTTCATCATTTAATCGTAGTTACAAATAAATTAGTTGTCAAATGAATAATTTTGTCGATTAGTTTCATCGAGCTACCACATCTTATATCTGGTTCTATAGCCATCTTGGTCAAGGTTTTCCAACAACTACTTTTTATCGAATGAAGATGTCCCAACTCATTCGGCTAAAACCTCAAACAAGCCGCGAGAATCATTGACAGTCATAACCCTTTTAGTGAATATCTAACAATAGTCACCCACAGGAACCAAACGTTATGGCAGCGACATGGAAAGAGCAATTATTACAACAATTAATCAAGGCTAATGGTAATAAGGCAGGTCTTGCTTTAAATAAAAAATACGGTGACAGTTTTCCTCATGCTTATTTAGATGAATATTCGGTAGCAACAGCCGTAAGCGACATCCAATCTATCGAACGCTTATCTGCAGAACATCCGCTCGAAATTCATTTGTATTTTTGTAAAAACAAAAATGAAACGTCTTTGCATTTGCGTTTACTTCAGTGGCAACAAAAAATTCCATTGTCAGACATTCTACCTATACTTGAAAATTTTGATTTACGTACTGATGATGAGCAGACACATAAAATTCTTTTAGATCAAGAAAGCTGTGCATGGATCAGTGATTTTACCATCATGTATCAAAAAGCCCCTTTTGAAATTGATACGATACAATCTCTCTTTCGCGATGCTTTTTCAGCCATTTATTTTGGTTTTTCGGAAAACGATGGTTTCAACAAATTAATTCTCGGCGCTAAACTTTCCTTTCGTGAAGTTAGCGTCTTGCGCGCTTATGCAAAATATTTGCATCAAATCGGCTTTCGTTTTAGTCAACCTTATATTGAAAAAGCGCTGGTACAACAGGCAGAGATTGCAAAAAATTTGGTGGCCTTATTTCTCACTTTGCATGATCCTAAAAAAACAACGCACGTAAAATCGCAAGCTAAAAAAATCGAAGATCAAATTGCAGAAGCGTTAAGCCATGTGCAAAGTTTGGATGAAGACAAAATCATTAGACGCTTGATTGACCTCATCAAAGCAACACTTAGAACGAATTATTTTCAACTGACGGCAGAGAATAAAGTTAAGCCGTATTTATCGCTGAAATTTAGCTCTCGTGCCATTCCCGAAATGCCACTGCCCATACCTTTGTACGAAATTTTTGTTTATTCACCGCAATTTGAGGGCATACATTTACGTAACACAAAAGTGGCCCGTGGTGGCATTCGTTATTCCGATAGAAGCGAAGATTTTCGCACTGAAATTTTAGGCTTAGAAAAAGCACAAACGGTGAAAAATGCGATCATTGTGCCATCCGGTGCGAAAGGTGGTTTTGTGTTAAAAAGCAGTACTGATATGGTGCATTGTTATTCGAGTTTTATTCAAGGCTTGCTTGATCTCACTGACAATATCAAAGATAAAAAATTTATCCGACCAAAACAAGTTATCTGTTATGACGATGTCGATCCTTACTTAGTGGTTGCCGCTGATAAAGGCACCGCTAAATTATCAGATACCGCAAATGCCATCGCAAAAAAATATGATTATTGGTTGGGCGATGCTTTTGCATCCGGTGGTGCAACCGGTTACGATCACAAAAAAATGGGCATCACGGCACGCGGTGCGTGGGAGTCGATTAAGCGACATTTTCGTGAATTAAATATTGATGTCACCCAACAAAATATCCGCATCATTGGCATTGGTGATATGAGTGGTGATGTGTTTGGCAATGGTATGATTTATTCAAAACACATTGAACTTGTTGCAGCGTTTGATCATCGACATATTTTTTTAGATCCAACGCCCGATGCGGAAGTTTCTTATTATGAGCGCGTGCGCTTGTTTAATTTAGCCACTTCTTCCTGGGGTGATTACAATAGCAAATTACTTTCTAAGGGCGGCGGTATTTATCCACGCAGTCTAAAATCGATTACGCTGACACCGCAAATAAAACAATTGCTGGATGTGACCGACAATGAACTCTCGCCCACTGATTTAGTGCGTGCCATATTGAAAGCGCCTGTTGATTTATTATTTAACGGTGGCATTGGCACGTATGTCAAAGCATGCAGCGAATCGCAAGCTGATGTTGGTGATCGCAGCAATGATTATTGTCGCATCAATGGCGGTGAACTACGCTGCAATGTGGTTGGTGAAGGTGGCAATTTAGGTTTTACCCAACGCGGTCGCATCGAATATGCGCTAAATGGTGGACGCATCAATACTGATTTCATCGATAATTCAGCGGGCGTCGATTGTTCCGATCATGAAGTCAATCTCAAAATTCTTCTCGATAACGAAGTGCATAAAGGAAAATTAACGACAAAAAAACGCAATGATCTTTTAGCAAGCCTCACCGAAGAAGTAGCAAAATTAGTGTTGCATGATAATTATCAACAAGCGCTGGTCATGAGTTTTTCTATTTTTCATGCACAAAAAAATATTGGTTTGCACACCAATTACATTAAAGAATTAGAAAGCCAAGGCATTTTAGATCGCTCGGTGGAATACATGCCTGACGATAAAGTTTTAATGGAGCGCAAAGCAGCTGCTGGCAGTTTAACGAGCCCAGAATTAGCGGTGTTACTAGCGTATACTAAAATCGACGTCAAACATCAAATATTAGCGACCAACTTGCCGGAAGATCCTTTCTTGCAAAAAATCGTCACCACCGCTTTTCCGCCTTCTGTTGCAAAAAAATATCAAACTGCCATGACGGATCACACGCTTTATCGTGACATCATTGCCACGCAAATCAGTAATAAAATGGTCAATGAAATGGGCATTACTTTTGTCTATCGTTTGCAAATGGAAACAGGTGCCATCATCGAAGAAATTATTCGCGCCTATACCGTGGCATCGCATATTTTTGATACGCAAGAATTACAAAAATTAGTTGAATCACTCGATTTCAAAATTGCGATGGACGAACAATATGACATGCTATTTCACCTGCGCAATCTGATTAGCTTAGCCACGCGCTGGTTTTTGTATGGCAATCATCTCAATAATGATTTAGAAAAAATCATTGCGCATTATTCACAGCGCATCAAAGCGCTTGAGAATTTAACGCCGACACTCATGGCAGGTTTCACTAAAAATTATTTTGATGCACTTACCGAAAATTTTTTAAAAGTCGGTTTGCCCAAAAAAATTGCCGAGCAAATTGCAACTTATCGTGCGATTTACACATCACTTAACATCATTGAAGTGGCAACCAACAATAATTTTGATCTCGAAAAAACCGCACGTGTTTATTTTGCGGGTGGCGAGAGAGTCAATTTGTTATGGTTTCGCGATCAAATCGTCAAAGATAGCCGCGAAGGTCACTGGAACACTCTTGCAAGGCTTACACTACGTGATGAATTTGATATTGCGCAACGCGCGCTAACCGTTGCTATCCTCAAAAAAGATAAAAAAGAAGCTGATACTGATAAACTCGTTGATTATTGGGTCACGGATAACCAACGCGCACTGCAACGCTGGGATAAATTATTGGTCATGCTGCATGGCAGCAGTGACATCGATTACACCATGTTTTTTATTGCCGTGCGCGAATTAATCGGCCTCGTCCTCGCCAGTCAATAAACGGAATCTTGACGATGCATCCACTTTTAATGGCAGGCTTTGGCGGTTTGATTGGCACCATCATGCGTTATCTTTTAAATGAAGTGGTGTACAAAATATTTAATGCACCGCTTTATCCTTATGGCACACTCATCATCAACGTGATCGGCTGTTTATTGATAGGACTCATTGCTGGTCTTGCCGAAAGTCGCGTCTTCCTCACGCCCAATTTGCGCATCTTCATTCAAATTGGTCTTTTAGGTGGCTTCACCACATTTTCCACGTTTAGTTACGAAACATTTACGCTGATGAACGACGGCCAACTTGTTCTCGGTCTCACCAATGTATTATTGCAAGTGATACTTGGCCTCATTGCCGTATGGATAGGTTATCATTTAGGAAATTAATTTAAGGATAAACAACGATGACATTATCTCAAGAAGGTTATTTACTGCGAATTTTTATTGGCGAAGGTGACAAAAAAGATCACATGCCACTTTACGAATGGATAGTCCGCAAAGCATTGGAACAAGGCATCTCCGGTGCAACCGTTCTTCGCGGCATTGAAGGTTATGGTAATCATAGCCAATTGCACACAGCAAAAATATTACAACTCGCCACATCACTGCCCGTCATCATCGAACTCATAGACACGCTGGAAAAAATCGATGCCTTCATGCCAATTCTAGAAGAAGTGCTCGAAGGTGGATTAGTAACACAAGAAAAAGCAACCATTCGGTTGTTTCGGAAAAAAGAATCCTCGCGCTAATTCGTACTCGTGAATAATATTTCCGTTTAAATGAATGATAATCTTAAGCATTGCAAATCTTAACTTCAAATCTGAGTCGTAATCTAAATCGCTATACTTCACCGAAACAGCTGACGTTTTGAAACATTGCCAAGCATTCACGCCAACCTGGACACTTGAATTATAAATTTGCAAATCGAATTGATTAAGAATGCCATAATCATCTGTCAATAATGTACGAGGATATTTTTTCTGAATAACCATATTGAGCGCATTCAGCCGACAACAAACACCAACTAAACACAAAAAAATAAAAACACTCCATCGTTTCATTTTGATGGTAAATAGTATTTACATAATATTCTCACTTTATTTAATTAACTTTAATTTGTTTCCTATAAAATAATTTATGTCTTAATCATTTAGTCACAAAGTTTGCCCGAACCAAATTGGTCTTTAGGAGCATCTTTATATTTAGGCAAGTCATCATTAAAGTTAACAATTCGATTTATATACCAGATATGTCTAACGGGTCTAAAAGAGTTGGGGATTGAACTTGTAAAGTGAAAATTATTTGCATTTACACCGATCCCGGCCTGCTGATTTGGGTCTTGAGAAATACCATAGATAAGGCTATGACATGACTTACATAGTAGTAATTTAGCATTATTTCTAATAACCTCTTCGAGATTATCGCTTCCAGACATGATGTTGAAACTCGATGCTAAATATCCCGCCGTAAATGCATAACCTAACTTATCATTCTCACGCCTAGAAAGTAACGCTATTTCACGGCATTTATTACAGTGACAATATTGTGTGAAAAATGGATCGCCATCACAATAAAACTTAATTGCACCGCAACAACACTCACCTAAATATTTAGACACTTTATACTAACTCCTTTCATCATTAATTCACAATGCGTGATATTGCACTTTATTGCAAAATTTCAACCCCATCAAACAGCAAAATAAAGATAAATATTCGCTTCATCTTTCACCATGCGTTGCTCAAAACGATCTGCATAAACGCCTGTTAAAAAATCTGCTAAGCCATACGAAAAAGATTCCTCCTCGAGGAAAACCGTTTTATGTTGATTCGCAAAAGGCAGTGATAATAAATCGCCGCGGTAGTGCACGCGAACCACAAAATCCACTTCATCGAAACTCAGCATCACGTGGATTTTTCCTTGGACTAAATGCGTTTGTCGTAAATGCTGCATGATTTGCAGCGTGGTGCTAACACTGCGTTCGATGATATCGGCTTGCACATGCCAAGCGTTGCCGCGTTTGATGAGAAAATCACGCAATTCTTCATCTGATAATTGATAATTTTTTTCAACAATGATGCTCGCTTCACGTTTAATGCCAATGCGAAAAATTAAATTTAAAGCAAGTGCTATCACCACTGACAACGAGAGTGAGGTGCTCGCTAACACTTGCCAAATATTGGGTAAACTCGCATAAAAAGCAGGATATAATTCTTTGCTCAAGCCAAATAAAAAAGCAAAACCAATGATGTAAGTCATGCGCGTATCAATGTTGCGTGAGGTCATGACTTGTATGCCACCGACTATCATGAAGCTGCCAGTAAACATGAGCGCAGGACCAATGACAGACATCGGCATAATCAAAAATAACGCGGCAATTTTCGGGAAAAAAGCAAAGATGACTAAAATACCACTCGCTGCAAACGCAATCATGCGACTCGTCGCCCCTGACGCTTTGGCAACACCCACTAAACTTGGACCAGTGCTGATGCCCGGTATGCCCATCAATCCAGCGAGTGTACAACCGACACCATCGGCAAACACGCCACCTTTGATGGAAGGATAATTTGGCCGTTTCCAAGCGGTGTCATTGATCTTTTGACAAGTGGTAATGACACCAATCGTGCGCAACGCGGCTGCGATACTCGCCACAAAAAAAGGCACTAACAGTGAAAAAGAAAATTGATAAGATAGCCCATGCAACCAAGGTAGCGCAAAATAAGGCGCCTCAGCGATAGCTGCCAAACGTTCTGCGCCTATCGCGCCAAGCAACAATGCCGCAACAAAACCAATCATCAAGCCGATAAAAGAACACATCAGTCTCACAATGCCCTGCCACCACACACTGAGCGCAATCATGGTCGATAACGTAAGAGCGGCGATGAATAAATGTTTGCTCAAATCCGCGTTTCCCGGTTTTGCTATGCCTAAAAATTGCGATAAACCTTCAAGACCAAGTTCAATGCCGACGATGCTAATGATGAAACCGGATATGCCCGGCGGAAAAAGCGCGCGCAAGCGATACAAAAAATTGGATAACAATATTTCAAATAAGCCAGCAAAAATCGTCATGCCCAACACTAACGGCAAACCACCAGCACTCGCTGCCAACATCGATGCTTTAAGATATATCGCAGAAACAACCGGCGCAGCTAAATAACCTGAACCAAATGGCGGTCGCAATGCTTGAATAGTGGTGGCGAGCGCAAGCGCCAACATGCCCATTCTCACTGCATCAATTTCTGCCGTTTGGTTTAAATGGCAAGCACGCACCACAATGACAATGATAACCAAGTAAACGGACATCAGTGTCACGTGTTGCAAACCCAACAACAGTAATTTAGGGAAGGGGGGCTTGTCATTGACACGGTAAATTAATTCACCTTCATTGACGATCATGGGGTGATTTTTCCTTTATGCTGTCATCCCTGCGAAGGCAGGGATCCATTTCCAACATTACCTCTGTTGCATCGTTGAGATGGATCCCTGCCTTCGCAGGGATGACACCTGTGTTCGCGATGATATCTGTACTGAATGGCATCTGCGCCCACGATAGATACCACAACAACTCACTCCACTTCCGTCGCCGCGCTAAATTCTGTTGGCATCACCCGGTTAATTGCTGTATCCAGCTTATCCTGCAAGCGATTGATTTGTTGATTTATTTTATTCTCCAACGCCGTTTTCTGTTGGTCTTGCTGAAGAAATTCGTGGGCGATATTCAAGGCGGAAATGATGGCGATGCGTTCCAGATTAATCGCTTTGCCCGAATCAAAAACCTCAGCCATTTTTTGATTGAGGTAAGTCGCCGCTTGTTGTAGCGCTTTTACTTCTGATTCAGGGCATCTGACGGAGTAAAATTTGCCTAAAATTTCGATGGAAGTCGTACCGATTTTATCATTCATGCGAGATTCTCAATGGCTTTTAGTCGGGCGATCAGCATTTCAATTTGTTTACCTGCTTTTTCTTGTCGGCAAATAAGCGCGTCTTTCTCGCGGGCAAGCGCCGTTTGACCATGATGCAATTCATGATTAGCCTGTTGCAGCACGCTGTGCTGAGAGACCAATTGTTTGATTTTCTTTTCCAGCTGTACGATGAGCTCGTCCATGATTGAGTGGGCCTTGTCATTTAGCTTTATTAACTTGCACCGCATAATATAATATACATACCTAAATATGAAGTACACAGACCTCAACCCCTATGAAAAATCTGACTAACCGCACCGAGTGGCTGGCCCTCACCCATCACTATCAACACATTGAAAACCAACACATGCGCGATTGGTTTAGTGCAGACAAAGAACGTTTTTCGCGTTTCACCTTGCAAGCGAGCGATATTTTTCTCGATTATTCGCGAAACCGTATCACCGATCATACCGTGCAACTCTTGTGCACACTCGCGAATGCCATTCAACTGCCACAAAAAATTGAAGCGCTTTTTACCGGACATCCTATCAACACCAGTCAAAATCGTCCCGCATTGCACACCGCGTTACGCGACACCACGCATACGCCCATATTGATTGATGGTGTCAACATCGCAACACTCATTGCTGAAGCCCAACAAAAAATGCGTGACTGTGTCGCCAATATTCATGCGCAAGAATGGCGTGGTGTCACGGGCAAACCCATCATGCATGTGGTCAATATTGGTATTGGTGGTTCTTATCTTGGGCCGATGATGGGTGTGCATGCACTCAAAGATTACGCGATTTCTCCGCTACAATTTCATTTCATCTCAACCGTTGATCATGCGCATCTCCATGAAGTGCTGCAACTCATCGATGCTGAAACCACCTTATTTATCGTGTCATCAAAGTCATTCACCACACTTGAAACCATGACGAATGCCTACACTGTGTTGCGTTGGATGCAAGACAAACTGGGTGATAACGTTCTTGCGCATCACTTCATCGCAATTACAGCAGCCGCTGAAAAAGCCATTGCATTTGGTATCCCAGAAAATCATATTTTTCCACTGTGGGATTGGGTTGGTGGTCGTTATTCTATTTGGTCACCCATTGGTTTACCGCTGATGTTGATGGTGGGACAAGATCATTTCATGGATTTTCTCGAAGGCGCGCATGAAATGGATAAGCATTTTCGCACGATGCCTTTCGACAAAAACATGCCGGTGTTATTGGCCTTGCTCGGTATTTGGTACATGAATTTTTTTGGCACTAATGTCCATGCCATCATTCCTTACGCGCATCGTTTGCGCTATCTCATTGCTTACTTACAACAAGCAGAAATGGAAAGTAACGGCAAGAGCACGAGCTTGAGTGGCAGTGATATTAATTACAGCACGGGTCCTGTCATCTTCGGCGAAGAAGGTTGTAACGGACAACATGCTTATCATCAACTGCTACATCAAGGCAAACATCTCATTCCCGTTGACTTTGTCTTGGTCGGTAAATCACTGCCACTCAAAGCGCCTAAAGCATCTTCCCATTTAAAAAATCACCAAGATATTTTAATTGCGAGCGCCTTGAGTCAAGCGCAAGCACTGATGCGCGGTAAAACCCATGCCGAAGCAACGCATGAGCTCATGCATTTAACGCAGAATGAACAACACACCAAAGCACTGGCGCAGCACTACATCATTCCCGGCAACAGACCGAGTAATATTTTATTTATCGAACGCATCACGCCAAAAAGTCTCGGCGCACTGATTGCGCTTTATGAACATAAAGTATTTGTGCAAGGCGCGATTTGGGATATTAATTCTTTCGATCAGTGGGGTGTTGAATTGGGCAAACAACTACTGCCCGATATTTTGCGCCAAGTGCAAGGAACTGAAACGAGTGACAACACGGATTCTGCGACGCTAGGCTTGATACATCATTTCAGAAAAATGGGTAACTGAGGATAGCATCACCATCATGCGCAATTTTTTTATTTTTCTCTCCTGCTTACTATTGCTTGCTGCCTGCGGGCAATCGGGAAAACTTTATTTGCCAGAAAAAAAGGTGACAGCGCATGCAACGTAATTCATTAACATTCACCAAAATGCATGGTCTTGGCAATGATTTCGTGGTGATTAACAATCTCTCCAACACCTTGCATTTAACAACAAATGTCATTCGACAGCTTGCTGATAGGCATTTAGGCATAGGCTTTGATCAACTATTGCAGATAGAACCAACCTCCAGTCGCGCCGATTTTTTCTGCCGCATTTTTAATGCAGATGGCAGTGAGGCAGAACTTTGTGTCAATGGCCTGCGTTGTGTCGCGCGTTATTTGCACGAAGAAAAATTGCATACGGCAGCAACGTTAAACATCGAAACCATCGCCGGTATTTTTTTGATGACGATTAAAGATTACGATCACATACAAGTGACAATCAACGCACCACGCATCGAAGAAAAAAAATTTCCGCTCACGCACCTGCCCATCAATGATCACATTTGCATTTTATCGCTCGGTAATCCGCACGCCATTTTGAAAGTGGCGAGTATTGAAGGCGTTGCGATTGATACGTTAGGACCTTTAATTTCCGCGCAATCCGTCTTCCCGCATGGCGCAAATGTTGGTTTCATGGAAGTGGTGAGTCGAGATCACATACGCTTGCGCACCTTCGAACGCGGCGCCGGTCAAACCCACGCTTGCGGCAGCAATGCAGCAGCAGCAGCTGTCGCAAGCATCGTCAACAATTGGTGCGATCATCAGTTGCGTGTCGAATATGGTTATGGCTCGTTACTGGTGAACTGGGAAGGCGAAGGCCAACCTATTCACCTTGTCGGTCCTGCCGCCAGCGTTTTTTCGGGGGAAATTGATGAAAACCAATGCAACCCATTTTAAAAACCATCAAGAAGGACAAAAATAAATAGCGCCGATGATTCAGCGATCGATTTCACTGGGATACGCAATGAGATAATTATAACCAGACATTAATTTTAAATATTAGCTGTCCATTAAACTGGACTTTGGCTATTTCAGATTAATTGACCAGACCAAAGTTTCTGTAGGAAGCTCCTCCAAGACCAAATAAATATTCCATTAGCAGTCATGCGATCATGCGGATCCAGACTAACCACTCCATAAGTTTGAATCAGTCCTTCTTCTTTTAGTGCATGTAATCCTTTTAGATGTTTATCAGCGACAAGGTCTGTTCCTTTTATTTCGATTGCCAGCTTATTTCCAATGATAAAATCGACTTCAAAATGGGAGGTAGACCGCCAGTATTGTAATGGTAAGTCGATACGTCGATAGGAAAGGAATGCGCGAAGTTCTAATGCTATAAAATGCTCAAAAAGACGACCGAAGAGTTCTGACTTAAATTCAACGTGACCTCTCTCAGTAAGAGAGCTAACAACACCAACGTCAAAAATAAAATATTTTGCGCGCGTAATCGCTTTGCGCTTGGTCGTTGATAAAAATGGTTGAACTGAAAAGCCAATGAGTGTGTCATTTAATATACCAAAATAAGATTCGACTGTACGGACAGCGACTCCGCAATCACTTGAGATATTGGCATAATTGATTTCTTCACCATTACAAAGCGCGACAACCTCCAGAAATCGAATAAATCCTGACAGGTTTCGTGTCAACGCCTCGGCTTTTATTTCTTCCTGAAGATAGGTGCCAACATAGGCTTTAAGATATTCCTTCGCGTCTTGTTGACCGTAAAACTCGGGTAAGCCGGTCGTATTCAAATACGAGAGAAGATCAAAATCTGGTATTTCTTGCGAGGTAAGAGGTAGTAACCATGCTTGAAATGCTCTGCCTGCTAACAAATTGGCGCCGCCCTTGCGTAATTTTCTAGAACTGCTTCCTGTCAGTAAAAATCGCTGCTTGCGTTTCACAATTAAACGATGAACCTCATCGAGTAACTCTGGAAGTTTTTGCACCTCGTCAATTACAACAAGGGTATCAGGTGTGGTTTCCTGGCTTATTAGTGTAGGATCACGCAACAAGCGTTGAAAAACAGATGCATCAAGCAAATCATAGACCATTGCGCCCGGAAGGGTTTGTTCAATGAGTGTGCTTTTTCCTGTACCGCGCGGCCCTAAGAGGAAATAACTTCTCTTTTGCAAAAGCTCATGTAAATTCAACGTTCTATGGTACATAGTATCAAACGCCTCATAATATATGGCATCTTAATTGCCGATTATTATTATAATCGGCAACTCACTAGCCGTCAATAATAAAAAAGGTGCTATGGAACGCTGCTTTCTCAGAGATGCCAAATGACTTTTGCGGTTCAATCGCATTGATTCTAAAATGAAGCCCCGCCACTATTCTTTCTCGGAAAGCGATTCTCCCCGTCTCATCAGCAAGCATGATCGCAGCTTTTGGAGCTTGTTCATTTGCTAACAACCAATCTGTTAACAATTTATCTTCAGAAATTTTCCGCAGCAAATATGTATCCAGCGAGTGATTAAAAAGATTACCACCGACGGCTCGCCAAAAATAAAGACCATGGCTTTCTGCACGGGTTAAATGCATGTGAAGATATTTCATGACGTCTAAAAAACTTTTATTTTGGTTATTGGCTTTCAATGAATCAGCACGATGTTCGCCAGCACTGCCGTGAATGTGCCATAGCGCATACGCTTTGGGATAGGCACAATAAGCATCACAGGCTTGCTCAATAATATTCGTTAACCATGCACCATCATGGCCTGATGCTAACAAAGATGAAACCATCTTTTCTTGGTCACCTGACACAGCGCCATATAAAGGAGAATGACGAAAATCGGCATCTATCATTTTTTCTGGATGAAGTTTTTCTTTCAATACAGTGAAAATTTCTTCCCGACCAAAATGGGCGGCATAATATAGCGCACTGTATCCTGATCCAATACTAGCCGCTTCATCTGGCATAGCAACCATGTCAGGACAGCTGACAATCAGTGAGTCAATAATCGCAATTGAATCTTCCTTAAGAGCGTAGATGAAAAATTTTCTAATTTGATTTGGATATTCTTTCAGTTGTAACTTCTCATGGCGTAGCAATAAACTAAGCGCCTGATTGGCTAGCGCTTTATTTTCAACAATACGTGGCTCAGAAATGAAAATTGTAAACGCGATAAAATCAAATAAAGCAGTAAATTGCTCGTTATTCTCATCATCATCCAATATGCTATCCAGCAACTCTTTAGCAATGGAATAATTTCCAACAGCAAGTGCAATGGTTACATAAAAAAGAACATCAATGGGATTGTTACTTTCTGCTCTATTGAGAAAATCAACAATAAGCATAACGAGATCATTACTCTTCCCTTTAATTAAACGGATCAATAATAAGTAATGGATTTTTGTCGGCACATGATTTAACAAATCAAGCAATTTCGTCATGTAACGATCAATCAATGCCTGATCGTTCGCTTTGAAAGTTGGTATTAAGTTCAGTGCTATTTGATGGATATCAACATTAAAAGAATCTTCCACATAGCTATATACTAGCGCTTTTAATTCTTTCAATACGGGCTTTAGCATTTCCTGGAAAACAGCTGCTAAATGAAGCCGGTTAAACTGATATTCTAATTCACTGATTGCATCGCCTGCCGACCCTTCTCGTTCTTTCTCTTTCTCATCTTCCATTGACAATACATTTTTTAATCGCCTGATTAAATCTTTTTTTATTTCTGCCACGATTTGTTCAAAACGTCTCGTGGCTTTACTATGAAGATATTTTCTTTGTATCAAATCTAAAGGGTCTTCAGTTAATGGATCTTTCTCACCATGACAAATATAGTCTCTCAATTCTTGATCAAGTACTAAAAAATGCCTATCCTCATTCTCTTTCATGTTTAAAAGAACTTGCTGTCTGGTATTCATATAACCAGCAATCTTATTCGCATAGTCATTTTTCTTTTTTTCATAGCTCTCTATTTCAGACAACTTTAACGCCGCACTCGAACCCAGCAATTTTTTTCTGTTCGGCAGAAAAACCAAAAGTAACATAATAATTTCTTGTGGAAGGAGAGAAAAAGGATTGCTAACTTCGCTCTTTTGCGTATTCCCTTGCAAAATAGTAAACATTTGCAGCTTAATGGATTCTCTCTCATCGCAACGTTTCTTTAAGCGCTTTCTTTCAATTCTCTCTTCTTCAAAAAACTGTGCCCAGGGAAATTGGCTATTTGTAAAACGCGTGTAATCTTGGGCTAAGTATCCAATGTCATCTTTAATCATAGGATCAACACCTGCATCAAGAAATACTTTTGCCATTTCGCTTGCACGTAAAACATTTCCATTATCTTTAATTCGGTCCAATATCAGGATCAATAAATGCAATAAGGTTTTTTCGCCTGCGATCCTTAGCTGACTTAAATCCTTTTTTTCATTTGTCAATTTAGCCACTAAGCAATCCGAATTGAGACCTGCGCCAACCATTAGACTGGACCAATCCAACGGCACCCCTTGCTGCACTAGCCACTCTGCCATCGCTTTGGAAGAACAATGGGCTAATACTGTGTGATTTGATGCATCACGTATCGTCAAATCAACGCGATAGCTTTTAAGCACTCCGATGAGCCGTGCCGCTCTTGCATATAAATGGCCACAACCATTTTTGGCAAGTAAATGCAGCACCGTTGATTTTTCATTATTCAGCTCAACAATGGCATTAGGATTAGCACCTTGCTCGAGCAACATTTTAAAAAGCGGCTCTCCCAAGCGATAACTACATTCAAAAAAAAATTCCTCTATGGACTTTTTTTCTGAGGGCACAAGACCTTGAGCAACAGCATATAAAGGGGTTACGCCTTGTCGTGAGATGGCATTACTATCAACGACTTTTTTTGAAATCATTGATTTCGCTTTGTCAATGCAGCCCTTGCTACACAGTTCAAAAAAAATATCGGTTAGCAATTCTTTTCTTCGTTGTCCACTATCCTCATCTTGCAGCTGCATTTCTTTTTCTTTTAAATATTGCATCAACATGCTGATAGCTTTGTCGTTATCTTCTTCTTGCATGAATTTTTTTTTAAAATCTTTCCATAGGCGTTCTTCTTCGGCACTGAAGGGCGTGGTTATTTGCTGACGATTATGCATAGAGGATGGCTCAATTTTTAAGGGGAAATTGGCCCGTATTATTGTATTTTTTGCTATGTAATAGCAATGCTGTTTAGAGAATGATCCCCGCTTTCGCAGGGATAATATGTGCGCACAATGGGTGGTGAATCACTTAGCTAAATAATCGGCACCAAAGAAATTTTCCGCTTCACGCCAGCTTTTTCCAACATCACCCCCGATTTATCAATCGAAATCACAAGGGAGCCATCGGCTGGTAGGACATCGCCAACAGAAACATTGTAAAGATTGCCCGCATAGCCAATGACTGCATTCCAACGATAATGTAGTTGTGAAACAGAAATAGCGGTGTAGGTGACTTCCGGTTGGGTCACAACGGGTGCTGCACTCGCTGCTGTCGGGTTAACCAATCCTTTGGCATAAGCAGCGGAGGCTACTTGTGGCGATGGACCACTTAACATCGTCACAATATTTTTTTCAGCCGTGACCGTTGCCAACCGAGAAATAACAATCGCTTGATTGGTTTCAGCAATCTCCCGTGCCACTTTCAACATTTGCAATTCATTGAGCGCATTAATGTATTTTGCCTGTGTTTCCTCTTGCAGTTTCATCAACTCCATTTCACGAGGTGACATCGGTTGTGCACTGGCTGGTTTAATCTGCGCTGGTTGCGGCATAGGCTGTGGCGGCGGTCCCATAGGCTGATTTTTATTTGTCATCGCCGATTTATTAGCAGCGGATGTGATAGTCGGTGTCTTACCACCACCGAATAACCCAATCACTTGCCACAAAACAATAATCATCACCACGATGATGGCAGCAATTGTTATTTTTTGCCGAGTCGTCATATTTGTTAGCACTTGCATTTTATCTGATCCCATAGTTTAGTTACCTAATGCATCAATAGTGATAGAACCGGTTAAACTGCCATTATCAATATCCATTTTTACTTCTTGTAACACAAAGGGTAAATCTTTAAATTGATTGCCAATCAAAACAAAAATATCTGGAGAAATATCATCTGCTGTGATGGTCAGCGTCACATCCGTAAATGCACCCTTAATATTAAACTCACTCAATTTCATATGATTGCCGGGATAGACAGCCGATAATTTGTCGATAAAAATACCGATAACCTGTTTTATTGGATAAATATGCAGAGGGAGAGGACGTCGCTTTACTTTAGTATTCGTTGAAAGGTAAACACCCGTTTGCTTGAAGCTCACTGTCATGCCATTTTCTTTTGCCCACTGAAATAAATTCTCAATTTTACCGCCTATCGAATGAACGGTGATCAGCGCTGTGCCTTTAGCATAATCAACATGATTGGCAATCCAACCCGGCATGGTGAATAACTTTTTAAAAATAATCTGCAACTGTTGAACTTCTTGATCCGGATAAGGAGAAGCCAATGCACTATTAAAGAGTGCATAAGGATTCACTTGATTAGCAACGACGACTTCTTTCTTTGGTGTTGATAAATAAGACCATGCAAGCCACAACAAAAACACCACCACAACGGTGGTTAGCAGTTGTCTTGCTGGAAAAACACCAATGCCATGGGCTTTTAGTACTGGTTCAACTAATTGTAATTGGTATATTTTCAGCAATGGAAGTGTTGCAAAAACCGGCTTCTCAAGCACCGTAAAAGATTTAACCGATGTTGGCTCGAAGCTAAATTTTCCATCGACTGGTTTTTCACTGATCGGTGCATCACCATAAAGATAAATTTCAAAATTATTTTGTTGCGTCAAAAAAATAATGAGTTCTTCTGGAATACTATCGAGCGGAAAACTGCCATCTAAATAAACGCTGCTGTTCTTCACAATGACGAGTATGGCTTCCGTCGTATTTGGCACCACCTCGCAATAAATCATGTCGCTGGGTTTTTTAAATTGATGCCAAATTGTCTCGCCAAGCAAATAACCCGTATCCGGAGAAAAAGCCACTTCATATTCCAGCGGGCTTTTGCGTTGCAGCGTGATGTAATCACCATAACTTTTGCTGAGCAGCAGTATATCTTTCTTTAGTAAACTTGTTTGCTTAGCATTCAACACATCGCGATAAGACGGTATAACAAAACGCTCTCCATCTTCGCGAGTGATATAGGGCATTAGGCGCTTCCAGTCAAAACGATAGGCGTGATCAAAATGATGGTTTCGGTATTGAGCTGTTGTGCTGCTTTGCCACCCAATGCTTGTGACGTTAAAAATTGCATAGCGTTGGCTTGATTTGAGACTTGTCTAAACCCAGATAAAATCAGCGTGTCGCCGGAACGGATGGCACTGCGTTGATTGAAATGCTTTTCCGTAACCGTTGGTAATTGTATTGATGATGTATTCGCCGCTGCATTGCTAGCGCCACCAGAGGTGAATGTCGCAATGTTCACTAGCACCGATAAATCAGCATTGACCTGCAAATAAACTTTATCACGCATAATTTTAGGCAGAATATAAAGCGTAAGACCAGTGATAGTCGTACCCGGTGTTAGCTGCGACGTCACCGTGCTGGTGGGTGCCGTACCACCCGATGCCACTGTGGTATTTTGCACACTGGCAAGATAGCCTTGTGAGGTCACGATACGCACCACCGACACTTGGTTATTCAAACAAACAACGCGTGGCTCTGAGACAACGGAAGCCTTGCCCTGCTGGTTAAGTGCATTCAATAACACTTGATAACTCGGAATTTTATTGGCGCTCGGATTCTGTGCGGGATTAAATCCAAATTGCGGTGCAGCAATCGCAGCAGCACCCGACACAACCGTAGGCTGGGCGGTGAAGGCAGAAATACTGATAGGTGTTCCATAATTGCCATTGATCACAAACGGTGATTTGTTAAATGCGTTTGCAATTAATCCCCAATTGATACCAAAGTCATAATCATTTTCTAAATTAACTTCAATGACTTGCACCTTGACCAACACTTGCTTCGAAAGACTGCGATTCAAATTAACAATATATTGTCCAATTAAATCCACATTCGTTGGCCTATCACGCACCGTGACCGACGTTGTTGCTTGCGACACCATGACCTTGCCTTCGGGCGATAATAATTGTTTGATCGTCGAATCCAAATCACTCCATATGGATAACGTTCCTTTCAAATTGCTGTACTCAGAATCAGAAGAATCTGAGGTGGTATAGTTCGACACCGTCCCACCTGCTCCACCACCTGTTGCAGCCGAACTTGCACCCGAGCTAGATTTACCCATCAAATATTCCGTACCACCAGGCATAAAGGCAATATCGTAAGTTCGCGTAACATAGGCTTTCCAATAAACCAAATTATTGTGCACGCTATAAACATAGCCCGATTTCGATGCCAACAAATCCAGCGCCCCTTTAACGGTGCCAGAATAATTGAGGGTAACATTAATAGCAGGATCTAAACCCGTCTGGTATTTGGTGAGAACATTGCTGGTTGTACCATTGGCAATGGTGCGGCTGTAGTAAGAAAAGGGTAATTGATCGCCACGAATAACAATATGACTTTTAAGCCAAGTTGGTTCACGTTCAAGGTTGATGGGAGTCATGTCAACGTACATGCCTTGCTTCACAATCAATGGTGATTGTGGTTTCGCATCATTATCCGATTTTTTTCGAGCAGCGGCGGCTTTTATTTTTGCATCAGCGACATTTCCCTGCGTTTGATTGTAAACCGGTGAATGGCATGCGGCTAACACAAACAGTGTTGTAAAAAACAAGACAACCCATTTTTTTAACATTATTTATCTTCCTATGTTCTATATCTTGGTACAACAGCGAGTGTGCGATTAGACATGTACATCACGGCCTGCAATGGAAAAGGCTTCAGTAATTTTTCAACCACATTGGGTAAGCTCGCACCCGTGACGCGACCATCAAAGTTGTAATCGAAGGGTGCTTTCCATATGACTTTCCAGTGATAACGACCCATGATACGTTCCAAATTTTCCTTGAGCGAACCACTGATGCTAACAGCATAAACCGGTGCTTGTTGCCCCAGGTTAGCATACTGATTTGGAAAAACAGCACTGCTATAAGCAGCCGGCAGAAAAGCAGTTTTTTGCTGCGTTCCCGCTTGAAAAAAAGGTTCACGTGGAATGCTGGATTCGGGTTTAGTGACTTGCCACCCAGCCATCGCCGTAATTGGGAAAAGAAAAAGAAACAAATTAAAAAACAACTCATGAGTTTTCATGATCTGGCGTTTCATCCTTATCTCCATGATCTAACACCCACGATACTGTTAAACGTTTTAGTACGCAATGTTTTGATCGTCAGCGCGGGCGAAACGGCGTTGATGATCCTCATCGCAAATGAATAGTGAAAGTATAAGAGATTTCAACAAAATGTGTAAACGATTTGTAAGCGTTTTTACTGAGAAACATGCTTGCTCATTTCTGCATTGTCACGCCCCGCAAAAAACGCGGGGCACGAATGACATATCTGACAACAAATTTCCTAATTACTAAATACTGAAAAGTCAGAACCACTCGGTTCATTTTGAATTGCACAACGCGTGATGGCCATGAGTGTCACGAGATTACCCCATTGACTGGAATTGGTGGTGACCACATTGCCTTGCTGAGTCACCACTTGAAGACAAACACGCCAGTAGGCGGCTGCTGTCCCAGATGTTTGCAAGTTGGTTTTGCAACTCGGCGCTGATCCATTGTTATCACATGCTGGTGGGCTGGTACCATTCGGCGTACTGGCACCATTATCTCCTACTGCGTAGGCAGTAAAGCTGCTGATAGGATAAACATTCGGCGGATTATTTCCTGATTGCGGATCATTGACACCGCTCACAGACACTGGCACAACCATAATTTCGGGTGTCATTTGAAAACCATTTTTATCCACCGGACAAGTTGGCACTGGCACACAACCACCATGATGATACAAACCAGCAAAATTAACGGCTGAAGCATTATTTAGATTTTGTCCTGGTACATTAACACTGGAAACCACATAGCACGTGGTCGCACTCGCAGCACAAGCCGTGCCTGATGCCGGTGGTGCATTCGCTGTCGGTGCTTCGGAAGTGGTATAGGCCATGGGTAATTGACCTGCAATGATATTTGCAACCGACGTAGTGCTCTTCCCCGCCGTCACTTCCGTGTAAACAAAAAATTGCGCAGGCGGAGTTCCTTCTGAACCAATAGCAACATATTGCTGCCCCCATGGACTTTGCAGTAACACATTTTGTGGCGGCAAATAACTACCTTGTAGATAAGAAATCGCAGAATTCGGCGAGTTCGGTGGCCAATTGCCATTGGCGACATAATATGCCAATCCCGCATTTAGAATTTGCTGCATTTGCAAACTGGTTCTATCAATACGTGCTGAGAGCGCTCGTTGCTCAACATAGCCAACACCCAAATAAATGATCATGCTTATGATGACTAGCACGAGCAATATTTCAATCAGTGTAAACCCTTTCATTACTGTTTTTTTTAGCATGGTCGCCTCACTCTTAGATCAACTGCCACAATAAAAATATTGTTGTTCGCCATTCGGTCCAACGCCCACCGAGTTGATCAAATAACCTGCCGGATACGTGGCATATTGTTGGGTAAATTGATTCACCATCACGTTCATCTCTGTTGCATCCGTCGTCGATGTTTGTCTCGCAAACGAAGGTAACCGTTCAAACACCACGTAAGTACCGGTATTGCCACTGGTGCTGCATGGTATCACCGTGTTGCCTGTTGCTGACGATAAACAATCACCATTCAAAATGGCAAGATATTGTTTTGCAGTCGTTGGATCAGCAAGATCGACTGCCACTTGTGCCTTCCAAGTAATCACGGTGCCAATCTCGGCATTAATTTTGCAATTCTGCCCGGTATTACTACCAAACGCTGGATGGTTGCCACGACTAGCCGCATTTTTCGTGCAAATATTGCGAGTTTCGGTGTACTCATTAAATTGCACCACATAACCATTGGTACCAATCGCACTCGCATTATTTACCAAATCCACATTCAATAATGTATTTGCCAAATAGCCATTATTGATTAAATCCGTCGCGATGTTAATGGGATAGGGATTCTTCGGTTGATTCGTGCTAGAAACGTAGAGATTACCTTGTGATATCAATTCGCCATTCAGACTTTGGCCATAGCAATTCGCTTTGTAGTAGCCTGCCAAGCCTTGAAAAAGTGTATCAAGGTTATATTGAATTTCCTGCACATCTTCATCCGCACGAAAAGCTTGGTATTGTTTAAAACTTAAAAGCACAATAGTGACCGCAATGACCAGAGCCAGTATCAGCTCAAGCAAGGTAACGCCCAATTCATCACTGACTAGCCATCTTTTCATTGTGCTCACTTCAACCTGCTTTGTTTATGTCCCCATTGACATGCCTGTCAGGTAAACGCCTTGAACAATTGAGACAATTAACAATGCGCCGATCACCAGTAAAATGCCACCGATTATCCGCGAAATAAATTTTAGCGTTGCAGTCGCTTCTTCCGTCCCACGCAAACCCATGCGCACTAAACCGTGTTCAAATCCTTTCACTTCCGCCATCACGCGCAAACGCATCAAATCCTGTTCATCAACCAATCCCGTCTCGAGCACATCTGCAATATTGGTTTTACCCATGCTAAGCAAATGACCCATCATAATGAGATGTAAATGCAAATAAGGATTGGCTTGATATTCCATGACTTTTAATGCTGATTTAAATACCACACCATTTGCGACTAACAAACCAATGGTTTCCAATAAACGCGCTGCGACAAAACGACGATAATAAGAAAACGGTGGAATTTTATCAAAGTATGGACGCAACTCACCGGTGTAATTCGTCAAAAATCGTCGGAAAAAAAAGGCACCGAGCAAGACGCCGAGAATAACGCCCCACCAAGCATTTTCTATAAAATGTGCAATATTAACTAAACGTATGCCTGAAGCTGGCCATTGACTCATTGGTTTAATCAACAAAAATTCGGTAAAAACAGAATGATTCAGATAAACAATGACCACACACGCCATGGTGATCACTATCAATGGATAAGTAACTGCCCCAACAAAAGCACCAATCGCAACGCCGCGTTGCGACAACATATTAACAGCGGATTTGATTGTTTGCGCCAGCGCACCGCCTGCTTCGCCAACACGAATAATTTCGATGACATTCAATGCAAACCAATCTCGCATACCATCTGCGAGTGGTTGGCCTTCTGCAATTTTTTGTGCGATAGAAACGGCAACTTCACGGGTGATGCCTTGCGTCACTTGCCCCATCATTTCAATCGCGCGATTTGCTGGGATACCATCGTTGATCAGCAAATGTAAATCTTCAAGAAAAGCGAGTTGTGCTTTATTGCCAAACTGCCAACGCTTAAACAGCATTGCAATTTTTGTGGAATAATTTTTTAACTCATCGTAAGAAATTTCCATAGTCACATGCTCTTTTAAGTATATTTAAATATTCTCGCCTGCGTTGCAGGATTGATGGGGCCAACTACTTTTTCTGCATCGAAGGGATCACAGATACCAAGCTGTATTAAATCAATAGCACGATCACGAAAATCCATCCAACCATTTTCTTTGAGATATTTTTCCCAATTGAGCGTATCGCATTTTTGAATAAATTGTCTGCCGTCTTCATCTACCCAAATAACTTCTGCCACTACCATGCGACCACCAACACCCGAACGACCACACTTCACACAACCAGGACCACGCGCTTTAGCACGATCGAGAATTTCTTTACCCAATACCGCTTCCCAATCTGCAATATAGGGTTCATGTTTCGGTGAACTACGCAGTGGAATGGCACAATGCGGACAAACTTTTGCAATTAAGCGTTGACACATCAAGCAACGCAACACACTACTATCACTCAGCAATACTGGCGAGATACCCATATCCACTAAACGTGTCACAATCGCTGTCGCGCGATTGGTGTGTAAGGTTGTTAGCACTAGATGCCCGGTGATGGATGCGCGTACCATAACATGCGCGGTATCTTCATCACGCATTTCACCTAAGATGATAACATCGGGATCCATACGTAACGCAGCACGACCCATGCTAGCAAAAGTACGATCTTCTTTTTCGGTGTTGACCGGTACTTGCGTTGCATCTTCCACTACTTTTTCGACAGGATCTTCAATGGAATATAATTTTTGAGTTGACTCCACCATTTCCATGCAAGTTGCGAGTGTCGTGGTTTTACCTGATCCTGTTGGTCCTGCCACGATGATGGCACCAAATGGCAGTTTCATTGCCATTTTAATAATCTCAATTTGTTTCGGTGTATAGCCTAATACATCGAGTGGTAAACCACTTTTTTCGCCCGTCGCAAGAATACGCATGACCATATCAAAGCCGCCATGCGCTGGCACGCTCGCTAAACGTAAACGAATATCTCTGCCTTGCATTTTAAGCGGCATGGAAGCATCTTGTGGTACGAGTGGATTGAAGTGTGATGTGGCATGATCAGTTTCTTTATTGAATGCAACAGATGCAATTTCACGGCCTAATCGTTCCGACCATTCTGCATAAACGCGTAATTCACCATGCTGACGCATACGAATTTTAGTGTAGGTTTGTCTTACTTGAATGTGAATATCACTGACATTTTGCCGCACCGCTTCAAAAACAAGTTCACGCAAATGGCGTTGTTGATCACTGAAGATTGCGTTGGTTTCACCCTTGCGTCGTTTACTGCTGTCTTCTTCATCGCCTGTCGCCAACATTAAACTTAGCATTGCTTCCGTTGCAGCATAAACTTGACCGGGATGTATCCCTTTACTCAACAACAACGATTTACAATTTTGCACCGTTCGCGATGTGGGTTCTGCTGATAAAATACTCGCACTTTTGAGGACAACAATATTGGCTTGCTCTTTACACCACGGCAGCATCTCATCCATCACCTTGTCTTTGGTATCAAGATCAGAAGGGGTGGTGATGACTTTTGTTTTGGTAGCTGAGGCGTACTGTTCAAGCAATTCAAAACTATCCTTGTCTTTTTCTTTCTCTCTATCTTTAGGAGCGATCACCATGTCAGCCATAGTTTCCCCACAAGAATATCCGTTAATAATAGGAAAGGTTAAACCTCATCTTTCATTATAGAACTTTTTGTCAGTTTTCTATGCAATAATTCATACTTTAAGTATGTAAAATCACAGAATTTGGCTTCTGGATTGACTCCTCGCTCCCAAACGCGACATCCATGTCGCTTAGGATTGCATCCTGCAATCAGTCGCTCGTCCATCAATCCAGAAGCCAAATTCTGTGATTTTACACACCATTTATATGTCAAGATTAACCGCATACAATGCATTAGACTCAATGAATTGGCGACGTGGCTCAACTTCATCACCCATCAAAATAGTAAACATCTTATCCGCAGTCACCGCATCGTCAATAGTCACTTTCATCAAACGGCGTTGATCCGGCGCCATGGTGGTCTCCCAAAGTTGATCCGGATTCATTTCGCCCAACCCCTTATAGCGTTGTATAGATTGACTTTTTTTAGCTTCACTGATCAACCAGATTATGCCTTTAGCAAAAGTAGCAATGACTTCTTTTTTATCACCGCGCTTGACGTAAGCGCCTGGCTTTACCCGTTGTTTTACCTTATTACCAAATTCAACCAGTTGCTGATATTCTGGCGATAAAAATAAATCTTTATTAATCAATATCTTATTTTTAACACCGTGATTGGTCACCCAAAGTTCTGGTAGCCAATTATGGTTTTCAGGATCTTCATTGAGGGTAATTTCAAAATAAACCAAACCCGTTCCATTCAATTTGGTTTGTATCGCCGCCATGATTTTTTCCATTTCAGCCCGCTGTTTCAGCACACTCTCCGTTATCAAAGGAATATCCATCAACGCTTCAATGAATTCCCGAGGATAACGTTTTGCAAACCGATTAATGACAAGGACTTTATCATGATACTCACTGACTAATTGCTCAAGCGCTGACCCCGTTAACGTATCAGCCTCACTAAAATGAAAACTTGCTCCTTCCAATGCGGCTTGTATAAGCAAGGCATCCAAAGCATTTTCATCTTTCACATATTGTTCTTGCTTTCCCCTTTTCACCTTAAAAAGCGGTGGCTGAGCAATATAAATGTAACCACGCTCAATTAATTCCGGCATTTGTCGGTAAAAAAAGGTAAGTAATAACGTCCGAATATGAGAACCATCGACGTCAGCGTCTGTCATGATGATGATACGGTGGTAACGGGTTTTATCGGGCGAATATTCTTCGCGTCCTATACCACAGCCCAATGCAGTAATTAACGTGGCAACTTCCACCGAGGAAAGCATTTTATCAAATCGTGCTTTTTCAACGTTGAGAATTTTTCCTTTGAGCGGCAATACGGCTTGTGATTTACGATCTCTAGCTTGCTTAGCCGAACCACCTGCCGAATCCCCTTCCACAATGAAGAGTTCTGACTTACTTGGATCTTCTTCTTGGCAATCTGCTAATTTTCCAGGTAAACCGGCGACATCCAATGCGCTTTTGCGTCGCGTTAATTCGCGTGCTTTGCGCGCAGCTTCCCTTGCTCTAGCGGCATCGATGACTTTGGACACAATACTTTTTGCATCCTGTGGATTTTCCATCAGAAAATCTTGTAATTTTTCATTCACTAACGATTCAACAACCGCTTTAATCTCTGATGAAACCAGTTTATCTTTTGTTTGTGCTGAAAATTTAGGGTTAGGCATTTTGACTGACAACACAGCGGTCAATCCCTCGCGAAAATCATCGCCCGATGTCGCGACCTTTTCTTTCTTGGCATAACCTTCTTTCTCAATGTAGCTATTTAGCACGCGCGTTAATGCACTGCGAAAACCAGCCACATGTGTACCGCCATCGCGTTGCGGAATATTATTGGTATAACAAAAGAGTTTTTCTTGATAGGTATCATTCCACTGCAGCGCAACTTCGACAATGATCTTGTCTTTTTCTGCATTAAAATAGAATATTTTCGAATGTATGGGCGTTTTATTAGCATTTAAGTCTTCAACAAAGCCTTTCAAACCACCTTCGTATTGGAATATATCGCTTTTGCCCGTTCTTTCATCAAGTAAAAATATTTTGATCGATGTATTCAAAAAAGCGAGTTCACGCAAACGTTTTGCTAACATATCATAGTTAAATAAAATGTTTTTGAAGGTTTCGGCGCTGGGTTTAAAGCGAACTTCTGTGCCGCGTTCTGTTGTTTCACCAACCTCAGCCAATGGAGCTGCCGGAACGCCAGAATGATAGACTTGCTGATATTTTTTCTGATTGAGATAAATCGTGAGATCTAATTCTTCGGATAAGGCATTGACGACAGAAACACCAACACCGTGCAAACCACCAGAAATTTTGTAAGAATCATTATCGAATTTTCCACCGGAATGCAGCACTGTCATAATGACTTCTGCGGCAGAACGCCCTTCTTCTGGATGAATATCGACGGGTATGCCGCGACCATTATCTTTGACTGTCACCGATTCATCCGGGTGTATCGTTACCCATATCGTGTTGCAGTATCCAGCCAGGGCTTCATCTATCGAATTATCTACCAATTCAAATACCATGTGATGCAGACCGGTGCCATCTTCTGTGTCACCAATATACATGCCAGGGCGTTTGCGCACGGCATCTAGGCCTTTAAGCACTTTAATGTTAGAGGAATCGTAATGTTCTACTGTATTCACGGTCACTTTCTTGTACTCCTAAGATTGTCATCCCTGCGTGGCTTTCATTCCTGTCATGGTATCGATGATATGTCCATGTTCCACGTGAAACACATTGATGGGCACATTGGACATCTCACTAATCGAATCACAAATAGCTTCCTTTTCAATCGCAGTGATAAAAATCTGTGTCTGTTGCTTCGATAATAATGAAATCAGCTTTTGTCTACTGTACAAATCGAGCTCGGATGGTAGGTCGTCGATAAGGTAAATCAAGCTTCGGTTTGTGACATTGGCTAATAGCATTCCTTGGGCGACTAGCATAGCACAAATAAGTAATTTTTGCTGCCCTCTTGATAAAAAATGCTTCACTGGAACTTGGTCGATTACAATAGAAAAATCAGCGCGATGGGGGCCATATTGAGTACAGCCGAGGCGAAATTCTTCATCATTCTTTTGCGACAATAGACTGGCCAAATCTGCCTGCTCATTCCAGCCGGGTTGGTAGCGAATCTCGACTTGCGAGATGGCTAATAAGGGCTGTACTGCGTTGTTCAAGAAAGGAAGCAGAGCTGCCACGTAATCACGGCGCAATTGGTCCAACGCTAAGCCAAGTTTGACGAATTCATCGGTCCAGACAGCCAACTCTCTTTTGGGTCGCCTATCACGTAAAACGGCATTACGTTGTTTCAAAACGCGCTCAAATTGCCGCCAAATGGGTAAAAAATCGTTTGATTGATAAAATAAACCCCAATCTAAAAATTTGCGTCGAAATTGTGGCCCCAATTCAAATAAATGATGCGAGTGGGAATGGATGACACGCAGCGGGAGATATTGCGCCAATTCCGTGATACTGGAAACAGCTTGTTCTTCGACACGTAAACGCACTGCTCCATTGCATTCTCTCTCCACACCAAGGGGAATGGAACGCTCAAGATCACTGATAACACGAGAAAATACCGATAATTTCGCAGCAGTATGCCGAATTAAACAGCCTGCGTTGGCTACTCGAAACGATCGGCCTGAGCCAAGGTAATGGATAGCTTCCAGCAAACTACTTTTGCCGCTGCCATTATCGCCACAAATGATATTCAAGCCTTGGATACAAGGATCAAGCACCAGGGAAGATAAATTGCGAAAGTCTGTGATCTGTAACGATGCGATTGCCATGCTTGTTCAAATCACCTGTAGCTGGGCCTTATGACATAGACGTCAAGCAAGTGTTCCTCCCTTTGAAAAGGCGTTGTTGCGTAATTCAGTGATCGCCTCTCCCGCTTGCGGGAGAGGCGATCACTGAATTACGCGCAACAACGCCTTTTTCAAAGGGGAAGCCTGAACGCTTAGCTTGACGGCTGTGCCTCATTTATATCCGCAGTGGCATCACGACGTAAACACTGTGATCGCCTTCAGCAGGCTGAATCAACACTCCCTCATTGGGACCGGTGAAAATAAGGCGGATAATTTTAGCACTCATTGCGGAAACTACGTCCAATAAATATGCAACATTGAAGCCGATTTCCATGGCAATGCCGGTATAATCGAGGGAAACCACTTCTTCTGCCTGTTCTTGATCAGAATTATTTGCTGTGATACGCAACTTATTTGTCTCGAGTTGAAAACGCACGCCGCGGAATTTTTCATTGGAAAGTATGGATGCACGGATGAGTGCTTGTTTAATGGCTTCTCTATCACCCAAAGCGATGATTGCACCACGAGGTATCAGCCGACCATAGTCTGGATATTGGGCATTAATTACTTTTGTGGTAAAAATAAAATCAGATGCTGTCACGCGGAAGCGATTATCACTGATGCTAATGGTCACATCGTGGTCGTTATCGCCACCTACTAACCGTATCAATTCGAGGACACTTTTACGCGGTAATATCACCCGTGCCTCAACATTGCCAATGCGATCATCTTGTAATGTGGTGAGTGCCAAACGATGGCCATCGGCAGCGATACATTTAATGACGGATTGGCCAATATCAAGAAAAGCACCGTTTAAATAGTGACGAACATCTTGCTGCGCCATAGCAAAATACGTTTTAGTGAGTAGATTTTTTAATTGGCTCATCTGCAACGTGAATTGCGTGGGATAATCGCTGTCTTCGAGATTGGGAAAATCTTGCGGCGGCAGCGTATTCAACATGAATTGACTCTCGCCAGCACGCACGACCAAATAATTTTTTTCAAGCGAGAGGTGAAGCAATATGCCATCCGGCAGCGTTCTGCAAATATCAAATAATTTTCGTGCTGAGACTGTCGTTGCATTGACTGCGGTTGATGATCCCATACGCACACAGCCGACGAGTTCTATTTCAAGGTCCGTGCCAGTTAAAAACAAATGCTCATCTTTGATCGTCAGCAAGACATTCGCAAGAATAGGCAGGGTTTGTTTTTTCTCAACCACACCACTGACAGCTTGCAGTGGTCTTAACAGGGCTTCGCGTTGAATGGTGATATTCATAAAGCAGCTCTCTAAAAAGATTAAGTAATGCTATTTTAAGTGGTTAAAATTCGCAATAAATTCGTGTAGTCTTCTTCAATATCTGCATCAGATTGTCTAAATTCATTAATCACTCGGCAGGCATGTAACACCGTTGTATGATCTCTGCCACCAAAAGCGTCGCCAATTTCTGGCAAACTGTGATTCGTCAATTCTTTGGCAAGTGCCATTGCGGTTTGTCTTGGTCTTGCAACAGAGCGATTGCGCCGTTTTGAGAGTAAATCTGCTACTTTGATTTTATAATATTCCGCAACCGTGCGCTGAATATTTTCAATGGTGACCAACTTATCTTGCAATGCAAACAAATCACGTAAAGCTTCTTTGACAAATTCGAGCGTAATGGCCTTACCGGTAAAATGCGCCTTGGCGATGATGCGCTTAAGCGCGCCTTCCAATTCACGCACATTGGAGCGTATTCGTTTCGCCACAAAAAAAGCGACTTCATAAGGAAGCAGGATGGCTGCAAGTTCTGCCTTACTCATCAAAATAGCCACACGTGTTTCAAGTTCTGGCGGCTCAACTGCGACCGTCAATCCCCAACCAAATCGGGATTTTAAGCGTTCTTCTACACCATTAATTTCTTTAGGATAACGATCGCATGTCAAAATGACTTGCTGCTGACTTTCAAGAAGGGCATTAAACGTATGAAAAAATTCTTCTTGCGTACGATCTTTGCCCGCAAAAAATTGGATATCGTCTATCAATAATGCATCAACGTTGCGGTAATAACGCTTAAATTCATTCATGGCGTTGGTTTGCAACGCTTTGACCATATCGGCGACAAAACGCTCGGAATGTAGATAAAGCACTTTGGCTTTGGGGTTGTTATGGATAATTTGATTGCCGATGGCATGCATTAAATGCGTTTTACCTAAACCAACACCGCCATAGAGAAAAAGCGGATTATAAGCGAGTGCTGGATTGCCTGCGACTTGTAAACAAGCGGCTTTTGCTAATTGGTTGGATTTACCTTCGACAAAATTATCGAAGGTAAAATTGAGATTTAAATTGCTTTGATATGTCTTGGTATCAGTGTGCGTGATGGAAGCTCTATTCGTTGTTGTTTGCGGTGAGACATGCTGTTTGGCTTCTGTGGGTTTTTGACTTTCTGAGCGTTTACTCCCAATCTCGAGCAATACCGCTGGCGTGCCATTGTCACTAAATTGCGAAACGAGTTCATTGATGCGTGGCAAAAAACGCTCCGTTATCCAATCAAGCACAAACCGATTAGGGGCCAGTAAAATTAGCTTATCCGTCGCATATTCGGCCTGCAGTGGCCGTATCCACGTATTGAATTGCTGAGAAGGAAATTCGCTCTCAAGTGAATTTAGACATTGCTCCCACAGTGACAAGCCCACGTAAGCTACGCTCCATAATCTTTAGATAGAGAAGAATAACTACACTATTGGGACTGACAAAACAAGCTGGCACATTAAATCACAAATTTTGCTGGTCTTGATTGACTCCTCGCTCCAAACGCGACATCCCTGTCGCTCATGATTGCATCCTGCAATCAGTCGCTCGTCTGTCAATCAAGACCAGCAAAATTTGTGATTTAATGTGCCAACCCTTGCTGCTCCTACCAATTCATATTATGCTCGGCTCAGTCTCGCTAGCTTCTGGAAAAAACATGTCTGCTCAGCAAAAACCACTCATTTTGGTTGATGGTTCGTCTTATTTATACCGTGCTTTTCATGCCTTGCCACAACTGATGAATTCCAACAATGTTCCAACGGGCGCCACTTACGGCATCATTAGCATGTTGAAGCGTTTAATGGCTGATTACAGCCCAACCAACATGGCAGTCATCTTTGATGCCAAAGGCAAAACTTTTCGCCATGCGTTATATCCTGATTACAAAGCCAATCGTGCAGACATGCCTGCTGAATTAGTGCAACAAATTGAACCCATACATCGTATTATTCAAGCCATGGGCATACCACTCATCATGATAGAAGGTGTCGAAGCAGATGATGTGATTGGCACACTCGCAACCACCGCCAGCACAAAAAAAATTGCTACGCTAATTTCAACCGGTGATAAAGATCTGGCACAGTTGGTCAATCAACACATTACGTTGATCAACACCATGACGAACACCGTGCTAAATCCAGATGAGGTGAAAGTAAAATTTGGTGTCAGTCCTGAGCAAATCATTGACTACCTCACCCTCATGGGTGATAGCTCTGACAATATTCCAGGCGTACCGAATGTTGGGCCAAAAACAGCGGCGAAATGGCTGGCAGAATATGGCTCGTTAGATAATATTATTAAAAACGCCGATGCGATTAAAGGCAAAGTCGGTGATAATCTTCGCGCTTTTCTGCCGCAAATCATGCTCAGCAAAAACTTGGTCACCATCAAGCGCGATGTGGATTTAGCGCTTCATTTGTCTCAACTCGAACTCAAACCGGCTGATGACAATGCGCTCATTGCGCTTTTTCAAGAATATGAATTTAAAACTTGGTTGGCAGAATTATTAACGCATCCCGAACAAGATCAAACCACCAAATATGAAAATTACGTCATCATTCAATCTGAATCCGAACTGCAACAATGGGTTTCGCAATTGCAAAAAGCAGCTTGCTTTGCATTCGACACGGAGACCACCAGTCTTGATTACATGCGCGCCGAATTAGTCGGTGTGTCTTTTGCAATTGATGTCGGTAAGAGTGCCTATGTGCCTTTCGGCCATGATTATCCGGATGCACCGAAACAACTAGCAAAAGAAGTTGTGTTGAACACACTGAAACCGGTTTTAGAAAATCCAGCTATTAAAAAAATTGGGCAGAATATTAAATATGACATAGAAGTTTTAGCGAATGCCGGTATCAAGCTGCAAGGGATAGCCTTTGATACCATGCTTGAATCCTATCTTTTAGATAGCGCCAGTCGTAATCATGATATGGATACGCTAGCACTAAAATACCTGGGCTGGAAGACCATACACTTTACTGATATTGCCGGCAAAGGCAGTAAACAAGTGACCTTTAATTGCATAGATGTTGCAACAGCCGGTCGTTATGCCGCAGAAGATGCCGATGTTACCTTGCAATTACATCAACACTTATGGCCACGTTTATGCAAAGAACACGGTTTGCAAAATGTGTTTGTTGACATCGAAATGCCACTCGTCTCAGTCCTTGCAAAAATGGAGCGAACGGGTGTCTTGGTTGATCCTGAGACGTTAAAAACGCAAGGCATTGCTTTGCAAAAACGTCTGGATGAAATTGAACAAACCATCTTTTTATTGGCAGGCGGCGAATTTAATATTAATTCGACTAAGCAATTACAAGAGGTGTTATTCCAACAATTAAAATTACCGATACTGCAAAAAACACCGGGTGGCCAACCCTCAACTGCCGATGCCGTGTTACAAGAACTGGCGCATGATTTTGAGTTACCGCATCTCATCATTGAATATCGAAGTTTGAGTAAATTAATTTCCACTTACACTAGTCGTTTGATTGCGCAAATTAATCCGGAAACGGGGCGCATCCATACTTCTTACAATCAAGCAGGCACATCGACTGGGCGCTTGTCGTCATCCGAACCCAATTTGCAAAATATTCCGATACGCTCACCTGAAGGCAGACGCATACGTCAAGCGTTTATTGCAGCGAAAGGCCATAAGCTTATCAGTGCTGATTATTCACAAGTAGAATTACGCTTGATGGCGCATATTTCTCAAGATAGCAATCTGATGCAGGCATTTTTGCAAGACATTGATATTCACCAAGCAACGGCTGCAGAAGTCGCCGGTGTCGCACTTGATCAAGTGACGCCTGAGATGCGTCGTGATGCAAAAGCGGTTAATTTCGGCTTAATTTATGGCATATCTGCATTTGGACTGACCCAGCAACTCGGTATCGATCGCAAAACAGCGCAAGCGTATATTGATCGCTATTTTGCGCGCTATCCGCAAGTAAAAAACTACATGGATGAGACGCGCGTCAAAGCAAAAGAACGCGGTTACGTGGAAACCTTGTGGGGACGACGACTCTATCTGCCTGACATTAACGCCAGTCAAATCCCACGGCAAAAAGCAGCAGAACGCATTGCGATTAATGCACCGTTACAAGGCAGTGCGGCAGATATCATCAAATTAGCCATGATACATATCGATCAATGGTTAACGACTAAAAAGATCAACGCGAAGATGATCATGCAAGTACACGATGAATTGGTGTTTGAAGTCCGTGAAGCTGATGTCGATGACGTGGTGGTTCACATCCGCGACTACATGACGAATGTGGTGAAATTAAGTGTGCCCTTGCAGGTGTCAGTTGGCATCGGAGACAATTGGGATCAAGCATCGGATCATTAGAGAGTATTCACCGAACTGTGTCATTGTGCCAGCAATTGTCATGCCAGCGAAGGCTGGCATCCAGGGATTCACTAAAAAGACTGGATGACAGCGAATCGACGTCGTTGCAGCATCAGATAGTTGGCTCGCTTTGTCTCTTCGTGAAGCAATGATACTATGGATTTATCAACCACAAGGAAAACGATATGGACGTGTTATTGCCTGCAAAGCCTGAGTCGTATCACCAAATTATCAAACGCAGTTTTTTACTTTATCGAAACAATTTTTTTAAAACCATCGTACTCAGTCTTGCATTATCAATCATTGTTTTCATTCCTCGAATTGTGTCTGATCTTATGCAGCGAGATTTTTTTTATAATCTTGGTTTGCTAAATCCCAATCGCTTATGGTTGGTGATCATTGATCTGTCAGCGCTCATACTTTTTATTGGCTTATTGTGGCGAATCCATTGTGAAATGGTCGCTGTGCATGAAAAATTGCGCGACGATTTCGTCGTCGGAATAAGAAAATTCATCGCCGTCATCGCCGCCACCTTGATACAAAGTGCGATTATTTTTTTAGTTGCGATTACCATCACTGGCATACAAGTTTTATTGCATCGCCATCATTTATTATTTGTTCATAGCTTGCTTGGTAATTTGTTTACCGTCTTCATTTTTGCAGGACAGCTTGCCATCATTGTTTATGTTTCCACGCTATTTATTTTCTTCGTTGCACTCATTGCCATTGAAAATGCCGGCGTTTTGACTTCATTAGAAAAAAGTACTTGGCTTGTGTGGAATCATTGGTGGCGAACATTTTCGGTGCAAGTGACGCCATGGATGTATTATATTTTGCTGCTTTTTTTAGTGAAATATGGCTTGGGCATCGATATTCATATTTATTTTATGGACAATAGAATCCATCCACTATGGACAACGGGGCTGCATATTATTCTTTTTGCTTTATTCATTCCATGGGTGGCAGCCATCCTGCTGACTCAACTAAGAGATCTTGAGCTCAGAAAAAAATTATTACCAGAAAACGATGGATAAAATACCTAAAATTCTCATGGGTTTTGATTTTGGCATGAAGCGCATTGGCGTTGCCATTGGACAAACCCTGACGCAATCCGCACGCCCACTCGATACCTTGCTTGCCAAAGACGGTGTGCCACAGTGGACTATCCTCGAAAAACTCATACGAAAATGGCAACCCGATGCCTTGGTCGTGGGTATTCCGCTCAACATGGATGGCAGCGATCAGCCGATTGCTCATCGTGCACGTGCTTTTGCTGCGATGCTGCATGAACGCTTTCAATTGCCGGTGCATGAAATGGATGAGCGACTTACCACCAAAGCCGCGCGTGAACATTTATTTGCAAAGGGTGGCTACAAAGCACTTCAAGATGGACAAGTCGATCGCCTCGCTGCACAATTCATTCTGCAAAATTGGTTTGCCGAAAAATTAAATCAACCCTAATGTGGACACTATCATGTCGCTACGAGCAATTTATTTTATTGGTCTTTGCCTTGTCACTTTGTTGTTATTGATCTCTGTGTACCTGCAAGTGGTTGATGGTGTCATACCCTGTCCGCTTTGCACCTTGCAGCGCTTAACATTTGGCTTGTTAGGCTGCCTTTTTTTGCTGGGCATATTGCTGCACGCTCGTTTTTGGGGACGTCTCTTCATCAACATTTTTTGTGGACTGACCGCAATCTTAGGCATGCTACTCGCGGGTCGGCAAATCTTCATGCAACATTTTGCTGAGAGCAGCAATAATGAATGTGCAGCCAGTCTGCAATACATGATACATACCTTTCCCTTAAACGAATTGGCGCAAAAAATATTATTGGAAGGCAGTGCTGAATGCAAAAAACGAGGATTTGAATTGTTACATCTCAATATGGCTGAGTGGGCCTTTATTTGGTTTTTGTTATTTTTTCTCTTGGTCGTCGTGCTTTTTTTAAGAGATGTCAGGCATCATTGATCGCACTAATGTCCTTTCATAAACCAAATCAAAGCAAAAAGTACGCTGACAATGCAAGCAAAACGAGCCAGAAAAAGCGTGGAGGTCGCCCAGGTTAGCAGACGATGGCGCAATGATTGTTTCATTCGAATGCCGCGCAAATTAAACCACTGATCACCGTAGTTCACAAAAATTTCCTCGCCTTTTTTGATCATTTTTTCCGCCCGAATTACCAGCAGACTGCGTTTTTCATCATAGCAATAATCTGCATTTGGCGTTGTGGCATGGTTATAGATACATCCATAGCCAAGTGGTAAACCAAAAATCCGATCGTCTACCAGATGGTATTGGTAATTTTGAAATGCGTTGTCAACTTTCGAACAAGTTAAAGTGTAACATTCTTCGATGGTGTCACCGCAGGCAAAATCTTGTGCGGCAAAAACACCATAGCCATGTATCGATGATTTTTTCACGACAAGTTGGCCGATGATAAGTGGCGTTGTCATAATACTCGCTCAAATTCTTTAATTACGTTAGTATAATTGCATACTTCAATATAGCATCGCATCATGCTGAATAAAAAATTAAATACTTGCTTATCTCTCTTCTTTTTTCTGTGCTGCTGCATACCACATGCCATTGCAAATGATGGTGATGGTCTTGGGCAAACCATACAAATTAACACCCGCTTTCACTCTTTTTGGGGCAAGCCTTCTTGGTTATTGATGATACGTGATGTCGATCATGATCAAAATATTCCGTATCTCTTTGACATCACCCGTGGTCAAGATTTTTGGGTGGCCTTTACCTATGGCAGAGATTATTTAATTACCGCATCAACGATGACCATTGCTTCCTACCAAGCACAGCGCAATTCGTTTAAAAATTATAAAATCCATGATTTTTGTCATTTAGAAAGTCATGGTCGTATTAAACACGGCGAGTCGATGTACATCACTATCAATGGTGACTTATCACCTTTTGCCGATAATTATAATTGTCAGGTATCCACGTTCACTGACACGTCATTTGTTATCGCCACACCTGACCCATAAATTGAAGAGGATAAAACCATGTTGTTAAACTCCATACTCGATGCCATTGGTAAAACGCCGATTGTGCCGTTTCATCGCATTGGCAACGACTTGGCTTGCACACTGTATGGAAAATGCGAATTTTTAAGTGCTGGCGGTTCAACGAAAGATAGAATTGCCCTGCAAATGATAGAGCAAGCGGAAAAATCAGGCAGAATTAAACCGGGTGATACCTTAATTGAAGCGACCTCCGGCAATACCGGCATAGGCTTTGCGCTCGTCGGTGCAATCAAGGGTTACCACATTGTCATCACCATGCCCGCTAAAATGAGTCGGGAAAAAGAAGTCATCCTGGAAGCCTTGGGTGCTAAAATTTATCGCACGCCGACTGAAGCGAAATGGGATGATGCCGATAGCCACATCTCACTTGCGATAAAATTGCAAAAAGAAATTCCCAATGCACATATTCTCGATCAGTACAGTAATCCCGATAATCCAGCGGCGCATTATGAACACACTGCGCAAGAAATTTTAGATGACATGGGCCATGACCTTGCGATGGTCGTCATGAGTGTTGGCACCGGCGGCACCATTACCGGTGTGGCACAACATCTCAAAAAAGAAATTCCCTCGATACAAATTATTGGTGTTGATCCTTATGGATCGATATTAGGTGGTGGCACTGACGTGCATCCTTATTTGGTAGAAGGCATTGGTTACGATTTTTTTCCTAAAGTACTCGACAACAGTTTGGTTGATGAATACATAAAAGTGGATGATAAAAATTCTTTTCTCATGGCAAGACGACTGATACGCGAAGAAGGTTTGCTCGTTGGTGGTTCTTGTGGTTCTGCCGTTTGGGGAGCATTGCAAGCTGCAAAACGCTTGAAAAAAGGGCAAAAATGCTTGGTGATGTTGCCAGATGGCATACGCAATTATTTATCGAAATTTGTGGATGATGCGTGGATGCACCAACAGGGTTTTCTTAACCAACAAACGGGAACGAATACGCATGGCTAAAAAAGATATTGCAACACGCGCGATACATGCCGGACAAACACCGGATCCAACTACCGGTGCCATCATGACGCCAATTTATGCCACATCGACTTATGTGCAACAAAGTCCAGGTGTTCACAAAGGTTATGAATATTCTCGCACCAAAAATCCAACGCGTTTTGCGTATGAACAATGTGTGGCTGATTTAGAATCCGGCACCATGGGTTATGCGTTTGCTTCTGGCATGGCAGCGAGTGCAACGCTACTTGAAATATTAAATCCCGGTGATCATGTCATCGTCTGTGATGATGTTTACGGTGGCACTTATCGTCTCTTTGAAAAAGTGCGTAAGCGTTCTGCGGGATTAAATGTTTCTTTTGTGGATCTCACTGATTTAGCGCAACTGGAAACTGCGATTCAACCTAATACTCGGATGATATGGGTGGAAACACCAACCAATCCGATGTTAAAACTCATCGATTTAACAAAAATTGCAGCCATCGCCAAAAAACATCATCTCATCGCAGTCGCCGATAACACCTTTGCGACGCCTATTTTGCAACGACCATTGGAATATGGTTTTGATATCGTGGTGCACTCTGCCACCAAATATTTGAATGGTCACTCCGATATGATAGGCGGCATCATCATTGTCGGTGATAACAAAGAACTCGCTGATGAAATCGCTTTCTTGCAAAATGCCGTGGGTGCAATCGCCGGTCCCTTCGATAGTTTTCTCGCATTACGCGGCTTAAAAACATTGCCACTGCGTATGCAGCGTCATTGTGAAAATGCCTACGAGCTCGCTCATTTTCTGGCACAACATGCGCGCGTACAACGCGTTATTTATCCAGGATTATCGAATCATCCACAACATCAACTGGCTAAAACACAAATGCATTATTTCGGCGGCATGATTTCTATCGAAATCAAAGGCACCTTGGAAGATACCAAAGCGATATTGCAACATTGTAAAGTGTTTGCGCTGGCAGAAAGTTTGGGCGGCGTAGAAAGTTTAATTGAGCACCCTGCCATCATGACCCATGCCACACTTCCCAAAGCAAAGCGTGAGGCGCTTGGAATCAAGGATAATCTGATTCGATTGTCAGTGGGCATTGAAGCCGTTCAAGATTTGAAACAGGATTTGGATGAGGCGATGCGAGCTGTCAATTAGAATGTCATCCTCGCCTTCGCGCGGTGGCGAGTAGACGACGATGGCCATTTTGTGTGGCACCACAGCGATGAGACTGGTGACTTGTATGGCACCCGCGTTGACCAACGCATTTTGCAAATGGTTGGGTTGTTCTTCAATAGCTAGCACCGAATTATAAGCATGACCGGTGGCATTGATGCCCACTTTTTCATTTAATTTATTCTCACCTTGATCAACCAAGGCCAGCGCATAAACAAAGGGTTTGGATATCGATTCCATATTTGCCAATAGCAGTCGAGCTCTTTATACTCACGCGCAAATGACGAACCCACTCAGAAAATTAGTACAAAGCGAAGCTTACCAGCTGGTTTTCCTACAATTGCTTGGTGTCATCTTATTGGCATGCATTGCGCTTTGTCTCCGGGGCAAGGTCAGTGGCTTGTCGGTTTTTGCTGGCGGCATGGCTTATGGACTGCCTAATCTCATCTTTGTTTGGCGCGTTTTTCGCTTTGCGGGTGCCGCTCAAATGACGCAATTTGCCATGGCTTTCTTCTTTGGCGAAGTGATTAAGCTGGTTATGAGTGGAATTTTGTTTTTAATGATTGTGAAATACTTGCCAGTTAGTTTATTATCCGTGCTCGTCGGATTCATTGGCGCAATTGTTTCGTTTTGGGTTGTTTGTCTTTGGCATTTTAGAAAACAGCCTCATGCAAAACAAACAGCTTAGTGTTTGGAGGAGTGGCTGAATGAGTGAAGCCAGCAACATCACCCCAGGTCAATACATACAACATCATCTTGAGCATCTGACGCTTAATTTGAAGACGTTTACTATTGATGCCGATGGTGGCATGTGGTCACTCAACTTAGATACCCTCATCATATCCATACTCTTAGGCATATTAATTTTTGGCAGCTTGCGCTATGTTGCCACGCATTTAAAAGAAGTGCCGGGCAAGTTACAAGGTTGTGTCGAAATCATTTTTGAATTTGTCAGCAATTCGGTGCATGAAATTTTTCACCACAAAACCACCTTCATTCCATCGCTCGCGCTCACTATTTTTCTCTGGGTTTTTGCGATGAATGCCATGGATTTGCTGCCGGTCGATCTCTTGCCGCGTTTCCTTGCTCTCTTCGGTGTGCCTTATTTTAAAAGCGTGCCGACAGCGGATCCCAATGCTACCTTTGCCATGTCAATATCTGTTTTTGTGCTCATCATTCTTTATAATCTTCGGGTGAAAAAGCATCGCTTATTAAAAGAAATGTTAACGTTTCCTTTTGGTCCTTATCTTTTCCCAATTAATTTTGTATTTCGCATCGTCGAAGAATGCATAAAACCTGTTTCGTTATCGCTGCGACTTTTTGGCAATATGTTTGCCGGCGAATTAATTTTTATTTTGATTGCCATCATGCCGTGGTGGATGCAATGGCCACCGGGTGCCATTTGGGCGATTTTTCATATTTTAGTGATTACGCTACAAGCTTTTTTATTCATGATGCTGACGATTATTTATCTCAGCATGGCGCATGAAGGACATTAACCGATTACATTTTTTATATTTTGAGAGGAGTCATCATGGAAATCGTAACAATTATTGGTCAAGTACAAAGTTCAGCTGTGTTAGCAGCTGGTTTACTCATCAGCTTAGCCTCGCTTGGTACCGCCGTTGGCTTTGGTTTGCTCGGTGGCAAATTTTTAGAAGGTGTCGCACGTCAGCCAGAACTTGGGCCTATGCTCATGATGCGTATGTTTATTATGGCAGGGTTAGTTGATGCGTTTGCGGCGATATCCATCGTCATGGGCTTGTTATTATTTTTTGCGGAAAACCCCTTTTTAGCAGCGGTGACCCGTGCAGCAAGCACCACTGTTGGCGCTTAAAGACGAGGTTACATTATGCAAATTAATGCCACACTCTTCGGTCAACTGATCACCTTCTCTATCTTGGTATGGTTTACCATGCGTTATGTCTGGCCGCCCATTACCAAAACGTTATCCGATAGAGAGAAAAAAATTGCGTCTGGTTTAGAAGCAGCTGAGCGCAGCAAGCATGAGCTCGAAATGGCAGAAAACAAAGCCTTATCGATCATTCGTGAAGCAAAAACACAAGCGACACAAATTATCGAGCAAGCAAATCTGCATTCTGCAAAACTCATTGAAGAAGCAAAAACGCAAGCAAGACACGAAGGTCAGCGCATTGTTGATATGGCGCAAGGCGAAATTGATCGCGAAGTTACGCAAGCCAAAGAGACTTTAAAAAATAAATTGGCAGCACTTGCAATCGCTGGCGCTGAAAAAATTATTCAACGTGAGCTTGATGTCGCAACCCAGCAAAATTTATTAAATGATTTAGCAGCTGAGATTTAGGATAAACCCATGGCCAATCTTTCGAGCATTGCACGACCTTACGCTCTCGCTGCATTTGAATATGCACGCGACAACGAAGTGCTGCCCGCATGGAAAAATTTTCTGGAAGCAGCGGCTTACATGGCACAAGAGGCGAGCGTTAATCGGATACTTGCAAATCCTGCTCTCAATCAGCAAAAAGCATTTGAATTTTTTGATGGCGTATTACATTCGATAGTGGATAGCGCACAAAAAAACTTTTTGTTATTGCTCGCGCAACATAAACGTCTGCTCGCGCTACCTGAAATTGCAGTCTTATTTCTTGCGCATTTTGCTGCACTCGAAAAAATCGCTCGGGTACGTATCGTCACAGCTTCAACGATTGAAGATGATTTTCGACAAAAACTCGTGCGCGCTTTACAGACGCGTATTGCGCATGATGTCACCTTACAGTGCGAGGTTGATCCAGCCATCGTGGGCGGCGCAATGATATACATGGGTGACAAGGTGATCGATGGCTCCATACGCGGGAAATTAACGCGCTTACTAGAATCTTTTTTAAGGTAACTACTATGCAAGTCAAGCAACTCAATCCAACAGAAATCAGTGAACTTATCAAACAGCGCATTGCCCACTTCGATTTGAAACCTGAAGTGCGTACGGAAGGCACGATAGTCAGTGTCAAAGATGGCATTGTCAGTCTTTCAGGACTAGCCGATGTGATGCAAGGTGAAATGATAGAAGTTCGGTGAAAATCTTTATGGCCTTGCGCTCAATCTGGAGCGCGACTCCGTCGGTGCGGTCATTTTGGGCCACAGTTTGTCGTTGTCAGAAGGTCAAACGGTTAAATCAACTGGCCATATTTTAGAAGTGCCTGTTGGCGAAGATTTGTTGGGCCGCGTCGTTGATGCCTTGGGTAATCCTATCGATGCCAAAGGCGCAATACACGCAGCGCACACATCACCCATTGAAAAAGTTGCGCCGGGTGTTATTTTCCGTCAACCGGTAACGCAACCCATGCAAACGGGCATAAAAGCCATTGATTCCATGGTTCCCATCGGTCGTGGTCAACGTGAACTAATCATTGGTGACAGACAAACCGGTAAAACCGCGATTGCTATCGATGCCATCATTAATCAAAAAGATACCGGTGTGAAATGTATTTACGTTGCTATCGGCCAAAAAGCATCCTCCATTGCAGCTGTCGTCCGTAAACTGGAAGAACACGATGCGTTAAAGCACACCATCATTGTGGCAGCAACTGCATCTGATCCTGCTGCCATGCAATTTATTGCGCCCTTATGCCGGTTGTGCCATGGGTGAATATTTCCGTGATAAAGGTGAAGATGCGCTCATCATTTACGATGATCTCACCAAGCATGCATGGGCATATCGACAAATTTCTTTATTATTGCGTCGTCCGCCGGGTCGTGAAGCCTATCCTGGCGATGTATTTTATCTGCATTCGCGTTTGCTTGAACGTGCTTCTCGCGTCAATGTTGAATACATAGAAAAGATGACGCAAGGTAAAGTCAAAGGCAAAACAGGATCACTGACTGCACTGCCCATCATTGAAACACAAGCGGGCGACGTTTCTGCTTTCGTGCCAACCAATGTGATTTCTATTACTGATGGCCAAATTTTCTTGGAAACAGATTTATTTAATTCCGGCATTCGCCCGGCCATTAATGCCGGACTTTCAGTCTCGCGTGTTGGTGGTGCCGCACAAACTAAAATCATCAAGAAATACGCGGGTGGCGTACGCTTAGCACTCGCACAATACCGTGAATTAGCAGCATTCTCGCAATTTTTATCTGACTTAGATGAAGCAACGCGTAAACAATTAGAACGTGGTCAACGCATCACCGAAGTCATGAAACAAAAACAATACATGCCCTTGTCAGTCGCTGAGATGGCAACTATTTTATTTGCAGCAGATCAAGGTTACCTCGATGATGTGCCACTGAATCGCATTGCACTCTTTGAACAAGAATTAAATAGCTACTTGCATGCGAGTTACAGTGATTTCATCGAGCGCATTAACCAAACCGGTGAATGGAATGATGAAGTCGTGCGGATGTTGCGTACGATATTGGAATCATTCAAAGCTAATCAGTCATGGGACTAAAGCGCATGGCCATTGCGAAAGAAATACGCATAAAAATTAACTAGCGACGAAAAATACGCAAAAAATTACCAAGGCCATGGAAATGGTTGCGGCCAGTAAAATGCGTAAGACGCAAGATCGCATGCATAAAGCCATTCCTTATGCCAAAAAAATATTGGAAGTCATCGGTCATGTGGCGCGAGGTCATGCTGAATATCAGCATCCCTACATGGAACAGCGTGAAATTAAACGCGCTGGTTATATCATTGTGACAACCGATCGTGGTTTATGCGGCGGTTTGAATAGTAATTTGCTTAAAACAACATTGAAAAGCATTAAGTTGCAAATGGATAAAGGCATTGAGGTTGATCTTTGTCTCATCGGTAACAAAGCAATGGCTTTTTTCAAACGCATTGGCGGCAACATCGTTGCACATCAACGTGCTTTAGGCGATGCGCCGAGCGTCACTGATTTGATTGGCATCGTTAAAGTCATGTTAGATGCATATCTTGAAAAACGCATCGATGCACTTTATCTCTGCTCCAATGAATTTGTGAATACCATGCGCCAAGAAGGACGCGTGCAGCAACTGCTACCCATCATGCCAGCTGAAGATACGGCGCTACAGCATCACTGGGATTACATTTACGAACCAGACAATGCACCCGAATTACTTGATCGCTTGCTAACACGTTACATCGAAGCGCAAGTCTATCGTGGTGTGATAGAAAATATTGCCAGCGAACAAGCAGCACGTATGCTTGCCATGCGAAGTGCAACTGATAATGCCATCGTGTTAATTGAAAGCTTGCAATTGGCTTACAACAAAGCAAGACAAGCCGCAATTACCCGTGAGTTATCAGAAATTGTCGCAGGGGCATCGGTCATCGACAACTAATACGTTTTGTCATATTGAGGTAACACAAATGAATCAAGGTCACATAGTTCAAATTATCGGTGCGGTGGTTGATGTTGAATTTTCTCACCGGCACGTTCCCCAAATTTATGATGCCTTAGAAGTGGCTGAAAAAAATCTCGTCCTCGAAGTTCAGCAACAAATTGGTGATGGTGTGGTGAGAACAATTGCCATGGGCATTACCGATGGCTTGCGTCGTGGCTTGCCGGTAAAAAATACTGGCCGTCCCATTACCGTGCCTGTTGGTCCTGCGACCTTGGGTCGTATCATGAATGTGTTGGGTGAACCCATCGATGAGCAAGGTCCCATCACGAGTGACGAATACCTGCCCATACATCGCGCAGCACCAACATTTGCTGAGCAAGCACCATCACAAGAATTGTTAGAAACCGGCATCAAAGTCATCGATTTGATTTGTCCATTTGCAAAAGGCGGCAAGGTCGGACTCTTTGGTGGTGCCGGTGTGGGCAAAACCGTCAACATGCTCGAATTAATTCGTAATATTGCAACCGAACACCATGGCTACTCTGTCTTCACAGGCGTTGGTGAGCGTACACGTGAAGGTAACGATTTTTATCTTGAGATGAAAGAATCACAAGTGCTCGATAAAGTAGCTCTGGTTTATGGCCAAATGAATGAACCGCCCGGCAACCGTTTGCGTGTTGGTCTCACCGGCTTAACCATTGCAGAAAGTTTCCGTGATAAAGGAAAAGATGTGCTTTTATTTGTTGATAACATCTTCCGTTACACCTTGTCTGGTGTGGAAGTGTCTGCTTTGCTCGGTCGTATTCCTTCTGCCGTCGGTTATCAACCAACATTGGCGGAAGAAATGGGTGTGTTGCAAGAACGCATCACCTCAACAAAAACCGGTTCCATCACCTCTGTGCAAGCCGTGTATGTACCCGCAGATGACTTAACCGATCCATCACCGGCAACAACCTTTGCGCACTTAGATGCAACCGTTGTGTTGTCACGACAAATTGCTGAACTCGGCATTTATCCTGCGATTGATCCACTCGATTCCACCAGTCGCCAACTGGATCCACTCGTTGTCGGTCAAGAACATTATGATGTCGCGCTCGCCGTGCAAAAAACCTTGCAGCGTTACAAAGAACTGAAAGACATCATCGCCATTTTAGGCATGGATGAATTATCCGAAGAAGACAAACAAACTGTTTCTCGTGCACGAAAAATTCAGCGTTTTCTCTCGCAACCTTTCTTTGTCGCCGAAGTTTTTACTGGAACACCGGGACGTTATGTTTCCACTAAAGAAACGATACATGGTTTCAAAAGTATTTTAAGTGGTGAATATGATCATTTGCCCGAACAAGCTTTTTACATGGTTGGGAGCATTGATGAAGCCGTCGAAAAGGCAAAAAATTTATGACCGTGGCAACACTTCGTTTAGACATCGTCAGTGCTGAGCAACAAATATTTTCCGGTGAAGTCGAAATGATATTTGTCACTGGCGAGATGGGTGAATTAGGTATCGCGCCAGGTCATTCGCAATTATTAACTGCATTGCGACCCGGTTATGTGCGTGCCATTTTGCCGAATAAAGAAGAAGATGTTTTTTATATTTCGGGCGGCATGTTAGAAGTGCAACCGTATATTGTTTCCGTTCTAGCAGACACCGCCATGCGCGCCGAAAATATTGATGAAGCTGCAGCACTGCTTGCCAAAGAACGCGCAGAACAAGCGCTCGCCGGAAAAATGTCCACGCTGGATTTTGCGAAAGCAACGGCTGAATTAAGCGAAATCACCGCGCAAATTCGTGCGATACAACGTTTAAAAAAGCGAGCAAAAGGCGAGCGAGTCTAGCATTTTTAAAAGGATAAGCTAATGGGTGCAGAAGGAGTCGCTATCATGGTAAATGCATTAGAAAAACCACCGCGTTGTCGTATCAAGCGTACGTTGCCATCACCTACTGATAGTCTCATGCGTTATGCCAGGTTGTTAGGTTATGGCGATGTGCACATCAAAATTGATAAAGAAACCGGCCTGAAAGCCATCATTGCCATACACAATTTAAAACGTGGCCCTGCGATTGGCGGCTGTCGCATCGCAACTTACCACAGCATGGATCAAGGCATAGAAGATGCGTTGCGTCTCGGTTACATGATGAGTTACAAAGCCGCAATTAATAATCTCGCGCATGGCGGTGGCAAAGCCGTGTTAATTAAACCGGCTGTGATTAAAGATCGTGATGCTTACTTCGAAAAATTTGGTGACTTTGTCAATGAATTAGGCGGACGTTACATCACTGCCGTTGATAGCGGCAGTTCGCCGTTAGAAATGGATATCATTGCGCGTCGCACTGCGTTTGTCACTTGCACCTCGAGCTCTGGTAGTGCGAGTGATCCATCGCCTTTGACAGCACTCGGTGTGTTGCGTGGTTTGGAAGCCGCTGTCAAATTTAAATTGCAGCGCGAATCACTCGATGGCATTCGCGTTGTGCTGCAAGGTGCAGGCAGCGTGGGTTATCACTTAACAAAAATGTTAAAAGAAAAAGGCGCCATCATCACCATCGCGGATGTGAATTCAGCAGCGTTGCAACAATGCGCTGAATTAGGTGTCAGCGTTTGTCAACCGGATGAAGTTTATGATATTCCAGCTGATGTTTTCGCACCTTGCGCCATGGGTGCAGTACTCAATCTTCACACTATCAAGCGTCTCAACGTTTCGATAGTGGCAGGGTGTGCCAACAATCAATTATCACACAGCCACTGTGGCATGTTGTTACACGAACGCGGCATTTTGTACGCGCCTGATTTTCTCATCAACGCCGGTGGCTTAATTCATGTGGCGGTCATCTACGATCACGGCGATTTACAACGCTCCATGGAAAAAATCACGGGCATCTACGACACGGTCTACGATATTTTCGAACGCTCTGTGCGAGAAAATCGCGCGACAAATGAAATCGCCGAAAAGATTGCCCGCGATCGATTACGTTAATTGCAATCATAGGACTATCTCACTACTGCTCATGCGAGCACTGTCGTCATATATAAATGACACAGAGCGGCGAATATTCACCGCTTCATTGACTAAAAACTAGTCATATGTTATGATTGCCGCACTAAAAATACACGCTATATCACCCTGATTTATATACAAAAAAACACAAACAACGAGAATTCAATTATGCGTTCTACAACTCGAAAAAAAATAATCGCTCCAAATCAATGGACGCCTAGGTAATAGATATAACCTCACTGTTGCAGGAGCCGTCTCTAAGCAATGGCGTAACATAGCAGGCGATAAAGATCTGCAATTTTTCCCATATCTAGAGAGAGATTACACACAGCCTTCATCCATCCGGACAATGAATACCAAAGCGGTAACAACGTAAGCGTCAAATCATTAACCCCATTTCTCCAATTAAATTTATTTGCTAATTTTTAATCTCTCATCGCAAACAGCAAACGGTAATAGTGCTTCATAATCAGCGACCGTCTTGCAGTTCGGCAGTTCTTTAAAAACATGGGTAAGATATTTCACAGGATCAAGGCCGCATAACTTCGCGCTTTCGATCAAGCTAAAAAGATTAGCGCTCGCATGTGCGCCTTCTACGCTGCTAGAAAATAGCCAATTTTTACGACCACAAACAAACGGTTTGATAGCGCGCTCACTGCGGTTATTATCGATTTCATAGCGACCATCTTCCAAGTAAGCTAATAAATATGGCCACCGCTTTAATGTATATTCGATGGCCTTTCCTAATTTACTGGAAGGCAATACGGATTGAGATTTTTCATCGAGATATTTTTTTAAGCTATCTAAAATAGGTTTAGATTGTTGCTGCCTAATTTCTTTGATTTTTTCATGACTGGCGTGCGCTGCTCTTAATGTCTCTTCTATTTTGTATAGTGCGCGAATCATCCGCACAACCTGTCCAGAGACACCCTTTTCTTTTCCTTGTGGGAGTGCTTCCACAAATTTACGGCGCACATGTGCCCAACAATTGATGCCAACAATGCCTGCTGTTTTAAATAAAGGACTATATCCACTGTAGCCATCGCAATGGAGAGCACCCTGATAGCCAGCAAAGAATTGGTTAGCAACATCAGCTTCACGGGTTTGATGATATTGATAAATGACAACACATTTATCAGGTGGCCCACCTATAAAGCACCACATATAGGATTTGGATTGCGCTTTTCTGCCAGGCTCATTCAGCACTTGAACCGTTGTCTCATCAGCAAAGGAAACATCGTAACTCAAGATAATATCCTGCATGAGATTGATGATTGGCGTAATGGCTATGCCAGCTTTCACCATCCATACACTCATTGTTTGACGGCTGAGATCGACTGATAAACGCTTGAAAATAGCTTCCTGACGATACAGCGGCAAGTGATCGCAGAATTTGGATACGGCAATATTGGCTAACAAGGTTGGACTCGCAATGCTTTTTTCAATCAATTGAGCTGGCTTTTTAGCTGCTCTTGAAGTGACCTGCACAGTTTCATCTTTTTCTTTTTTCTTTGCGCAGCATTCGCAGATATATTTCAAACATCGATGCTGTGTTACTTCAATCTTGGCCGGTATGTATTCAAGCTCTTCACTGACTTGCGCCCCGATACATTCCATTTCGCTGCCACAGGAACAAAGCTTTTCTTCAGGGATTAAATCATGGCAAATAATGTTACGAGGAAGATGCGCTGGCAGAGGTTTGCGGCCTGATTTTCTCTTGGTGACGGGTGGATTAATCAGTATGTCAATTGGTTCAACTTCTTCCAAATCCACTTGTTGAGCAATTAATTCAAATTCATTAAATAAATATAATTCATCTTGTGTTGTTGGTTCTTCCATATTCAATTTTTCAGATGAACTGCCGAATATTTTTTTTCTTAACAAGAGATTGTCATGAGAAATATAATCGATTTTTTGTTTGAGTATATTATTTTCTTTGATGGCAGCAGCGAATGAATGAACAAATTCTTCCAGTACTTTTCTGGTTTCCGGCTCTGCGTTTGTGACAATTTGTTCTAATTTATTCATGCTGCGATCTTATCAAATAACAGCATAAATATCGATGTTTTTTAAATATTTAAAAGAAATCATGAGATATTTCGCACGGAAATTGACCGATCAAATAAAAGTCTATCCCCATTAACAATGCTTGTAATTGTTTTGTTGTTATCATGATAGTTTGATCTTGTATGTATCGCGAATAATTAAATCTTCCACGTTCCAATTTTTTATAATAAAGAACAAAACCATTTCTATCCCAGAACAAAAGTTTAATTTTATTTTTTGATTTATTTGTAAAAATAAATAGGTCACCTGTCTGCGGGTTCAATTTATAGGTATCTGCTAGCATCACAACGAGACCGTCGATTGAGCGTCGCATATCAATATGCTCAGTGTAAACGTATATTTTAGCTTCAGCAGGAACAATTAACATGATCAAACCTCTATACAATTGAGCAGTGCTTTAATCGCGTCTGGGTGTGCATTAATAGGTATTTGTAGCTTTAAACCGCTCGGATAATACAGAATAAAATTATTTTGCACGGGTGCTACATGGTCAGGCTGTGTTATTTTTATTGGGAGCAACTTTGAGTTGGATTGGGTGCGCGCTGATAGCTTCGCACTCTGATAAACAAATTGATTGTAGTTAATATTGTTAGCTTCACAATAAGCAGATTGAGACATGCCGCTTGCGTTCCATTGCTTTATTATATTAACCCAATCAGTTTGACTTGTTGTTAATATGGATTCAGATTGAATTTCTTGCGATCGACCTGCTGTAGCCATTGATTAGTATCCTTATCAGTAATGTTAATAATTTGGATACTTTATTGGATGATATGAATGAATTAAATGGTGGGGATATTTTGACGCTTACGTAACAACCTGTATTGCAGCATTAGCAAACGGTGATTTTGTATGTGGATTTGATGATGGCAGTTTAGAAATTTTTGATCGTAAAGAACTAACTTGCAAGCGAGAATTAGCAAAGGAACACAGTACTCCGATATTCTCTTTAGCAATATCGTCAAATGGCGACATCGTCAGTTGTTCACGTGATGGGACGATAAAGATTTGGAATGCGACAACAGGCAAATGTAAACGGACATTCTATGGACACAATGATTCGGTGCTCTGTGTTGCTGCATCACCAAATGGCGACATCGTCAGCGGCGATGGTAAAACGATACATATTTGGAATGCGACAACAGGCGAATGTAAACAGACATTAAAAAAACACGAGGATTTAGTATACTGTGTTGCAGTATCGCCAACGGGTAACATCATCAGTGGTTCGCGTGATAACTCGATAAAGATTTGGGATGCGACAACGGGCAAATGTATACGGACTTTAACGGGGCACACCGATTGGGTTCGCACTGTTGCGCTATTGAAAAATGGCGACATCGTCAGTGCTTCAGATGACAGAACAATAAAGATTTGGGATACAAAAGAAGGCAAATGTAGCCGGACATTAACAGGGCATGCTAGTTGCGTTTACTATGTTGCAGAATTTCCAAATGGCGATATCGTCAGTGGTTCGCGTGATAACACGATAAAGATTTGGGATGCGACAACATTCAAATGTAAACAAATATTAGAACACAATAATGAGATTATTATCTCAATGGCATTATTGCCAATTGGCGACATCGTCTGTACTTCAAATGATAAAACGTTGCACCGTTGGCATTTTCCTCCGCAGCGACCTACCTACATCCTCGAAGAATTAAAAAGAATCGATGACATCTTAACTGCTGATCATCTCAGTCCATCTCAAAAAGCAGCATTGAAAAAATACAAAGAAGGCATTCAATCCATCTATGATGAAACGCGTTTTCAACGCGTGTCCAACGAATTTAATTTGTTTTATAAGAAAGCAAACGAATTATTAGCCCTTGCTAAAACCTGCGATGCTGATCAAGAACGACATATTTCCATCAGCGTTGACCTTGCTTTTATTCTTTATCAAGATGGACAAGATGCTGCATTATGCATTAAAAATTTACGTGAAAATGAAGAAGAAATAATTGGTCCTTTACCCATTGATAATATGCCGGATGAAGTATTGCTGCATGTTTTTTCTTTTTTAGGTTATAGACATAACCTCGATGATGCAAAAAATGTCTCGACACGATGGCGGCGCATAGCTGGAGACGAAAGTTTGCAATCGTTACCATATCTAGAGAGAGATTACGCAAAGCCTCCGTCCATCAAGACGGCGGATACTACGGCTGAAATAACGTGTATTACAGCATTAGCAAACGGGGATTTTGTATGCGGATTTGATAATGGCAGTTTAGAAATTTTTGATAGTAAAGAGCTAACTTGCAAGCAAGAATTAACAAAGGAACACACTTCTTCGATTCTCTGTTTAGCAATATCGTCAACTGGTGACATCGTCAGTGGTTCACGTGATAAGACGATAAAAATTTGGGATGCAAAAGAAAGAAAATGTATTCAGACACTAACGGGGCACAAACGTGCCGTTTCTTGTGTCGCAATATCACCAAGTGGCGACATTATCAGTGCTTCATATGATAAAACAATAAATATTTGGAATGCGACAACTGGCAAATGTAAACAGACATTAACAGAATACTGTGCTGCAGTATCGTCAAATGGTGACATCGTCAGTACTTCATATGATGGACTGATAAAAATTTGGGATGCGACAACATTCAAATGTAAACAGACATTAAAACACCATGGTTGGATTCGCTATGTTGCAGTATTGCCAGCTGGCGACATCGTCAGTGCTTCATATGAAGGACTGATAAAAATTTGGGATGCGACAACATTCGAATGTAAACAGACATTAAAGGGGCACGTTACTTCGCTTTGCTCTGTTGCAGTATCACCAAGTGGCGACATCATCAGTGCTTCATATGATGGACTGATAAAAATTTGGGATGCGACAACATTCAAATGTAAACAGACATTAAAACACCATGGTTGGATTCGCTCAGTGGCAGTATTGAAAAATGGCGACATCGTCAGTGCTGCAGATAATAAAAAGTTGCGCCGCTGGCATTTTCCTCCGCAGCGACCAAAACAGCTCGATCAAACAACATCCGTAAAACCGGGAAAAAATCGCTGCATCATTAACTAATGACTGATATATAAAAACAACACAAACAACGAGAATTCAATTATGCGTTCTACAGTCAAAAAAATACCGCCACGCGGCGTAACCTCAGTGCATCCAGGGCAATCGGGCTTAAAAATGAACACTGATATGACTTGCGGCAGTTTCCCCCTTTGAAAAAGGGGGATTGAGGGGGATTTTTATAATATTGCTTTTTTATTACTATAACCAATGTTAAAGATGCTGGATATAACAGGTTGCACTGTCACAATTGATGCAATGGGGACTCAAAAAAACATTGCTGACTAAAAGATAAGGAAGGTGATTATTATATGGAAAAACAGGGATTAAAAGTATTGCGCTTTAGTAATTTGCAAGTACTACAGTCCACTAAGGATGTATTGGATGTTATTTTTAATGCCTTAGAATTGCAGATATCAAAAAGCAAAGACGATTTAAAAATCCCCCTTAATCCCCCTTTTTCAAAGGGGGAAACTGCTGCAAACCTCATCAGTGTTTATTTTTAAGCACGATTGCCCTGTCAGTGCATCCCAATAAGATGAAAAAATAGCTTTGTCTTAAGCGGCTTTACGTAATGGTTTTACCTTAATCTTGTCTGCCATTTGGCTAATTTTCCAAGTATCGTATTGAGCTTGAATATTTATCCACATCTCAACACTCGTACGTAATAACTTCGACAAACGTAATGCCATCTCTGGACTAATACCAGCATGACCATTTAATAATCGTGATAGCGCAGTACGCGAAATGTCTAGCTTACGCGCTGCTTCCGTCACACTAAGTTCAGCGCCATCTATCAATGCATCTTTTACTATTTCCCCAGGATGTAAGGGTTCGTGCATAGTCATTGTTTAGTCCTCTTTAACATTAATGATAATCAACATAATTAATCTCAATCGCATCATAGTTACTAAAGCTGCGTCATTAACTAATTCCTATTTACTCTTTCTTAATCAACAGGGAGAATGAAATCATGCGTGTCTCACAGTACCTGTTGAAATAATTACAAGGAAGTTTTAACGATGAATTTCTTCGCCATTTTTTTTACCACACTCTTTTCATTGCTGCTCACAACTAATATCACCTACGCCTTGAGCTTACACAGCACTGCTTTCGCAGCCGGCAGCATGCTACCAACACAATATACTTGCGATGGCAATAATCATTCTCCGCAATTGAGTTGGGATGCCATACCAACAAAAACATTATCCTTAACACTCATCATGAGTGATCCAGATGCAACTAGCGGCATTTTTTATCACTGGGTACTCATCAATCTACCAACCAATATTTTTCAACTCAAAGCCGCGCTCTCATCTCTACCAAAAGGTGCGCTCACTTTAGAAAATAGTTGGCAACAAAATAATTACAACGGCCCCTGTCCACCGAAAGGAAAATTGCACCATTACCACTTTACCCTTTATGCACTCGATCAATTACTCATCTTACCAACAACTGCTACTGCAACTGATGTGCTGCAAAGCATGCAACATCACATCCTTGCAAAAACAGAATTAGTGGCAACTTATGAAAAATAAATTTAACGAAATAAATTTCTAAATGTCTTTGTAGTTTGTTCTTCTTTTTCTCTGCTAACATTTTCAGTTTTAAATAAAGTTTGATTTGTTTTGAAAATACCGCGGCTAGTTAAGAGTTCTGTTAATTCTGCTTGGTCTTTTTTTCTGCAATCATTAATGAAGTTTCACCTGATGCCGTTTTAGCATCAATGTCTGCACAATGCGGTCGTATTTTATACTTTCGATTGCGATAACGTCAGGATGCATGGACTTTCAATCTAAGTCTATGATTTGGATAGGTATTATTTTTGAATTTCTATTTCACATAACCAGCTCTTGCCATATCTACAAGCGCAATTAAATCTTCTCCACCAAGCCGTTTATTTCTCGCATCAGTTGCATTTCTTTCACTCTCAACTTGAGCGATTCTTTTTGCTTCAGCTAAATGTTCTTTATGACGAGCATTGTCAACATAAATAGGCTTATCCAAGTTTGTTCGTAGTGCCTTTAAAAACTCACAAACTTTATCAAGTGCTTGATGTTGATCTGTGCCTATCAATTTTCTTAATTTTGTATTATCACAGAGTGATACAGGAATAAAATCATACAATTTTCCAGCTTTGACTGCCGTCTGTATTTTAGTCCAGTCACTGTGGATGCTATATTTACAGAGGTCTTTATTTGCTTTAAAAATAGCTCCAATCTCTCCGCAAATTCTCATATTATCTTTATTGATTTCCATTAATTTTTCTTCATCGATTTGCGTTTGCGTTTTTTCCATAACCATCGTAGACGAACTGCTACTCTGCGGTGGTATTTCTTCCATTTCTATTATGTCACGCAATTCTCTTTGATATGTACCTGACATTTGTGTTACAGGCGGTGCATTGTCTGCTCGCGTACTTGAAGAAAATTTTTTGACAGGACGAACTCTTATTACCTCATCAACATCATAACGTGCGCCGCAAAAACAGCATGAGATAACAGAGATAATTTTATAAATAAAATTCCATAACATGGCTAGCTCCTTTATTTTGTTTGTGAGTAAGAGAAATAAATTTGTTGTGCGGTCTGATTTAACTAGGAAAGTTAGGCAACTATACTGCTGAAAGCTTAAACTAATATTAAGGAAAAATTTTTTGTAACAATTAATTAGCCAAAGTCGCTGCTTTTTTTAATAGCGCATAGACTTCTTCATCTTCCGTCTGGGTAAATTCTTCATACCACGAACCGACTGCGTTTAAGTACGGTGGCTGTAGCGGACAAATTAAGCCATCGACCAGTGGCGCTAAGTCATCACAAATATCTTTATCTGCAACAGGGACGGCAACAATAATTTGTGCAGGATTCAGTTTGCGTAACGCTCCGATCGCAGCACGAATGGAGGCGCCGGTTGCAATGCCATCATCCACTAAAATAATGGTTTTGTTATGCAAATCCGGAAAAGGACGATTGCTGCGGTAAATGTCATTACGTCGTTGTAATTCTTTCTCTTCATTTGCAATGACTGCCTTGATCGCATCTTGCGAAATTTTAAGATGATGAATGATCCCTTCGTTAAAAACACGCACACCGCCCGATGCAATGGCGCCCATAGCAAGCTCACTTTGTCCTGGCACACCGATTTTGCGCACGACAAAAACATCGAGTGGGACATGTAAGTGCGCGGCGATTTCATACGCAACCGGCACACCGCCTCGAGGCAAAGCAAGCACGATGACATCGGGATGATCAGCATAATTATTTAACGCAGCTGCTAAAATTTTTCCCGCCGCTTCACGATTTTTATATCGTGTCACCATTGTCATTACATCCACTCATCAAAATTAATTGTTGATTTTTTCCCGACGGAAGAAAAATTTTTCTTCAGCCACTCTTCTGCCGCTTGACGACCTAAATCGCGTAATTTCAGCAGAAAATGCCAGTCAGGAATAAAAACACTGGCGAGTGGCAGCGCTTGTAATTCATGATCCGCTCGCAAACAATGCATATTTAATCTTTTTAAACGATGCGCATGTTCTTGCTTAATCCAGCCTTCATCGATCAACTTGGTCACAAAAGCAATCGCGCGCATTTCTCGCATCAACGAAGAGTTAAAAGAAATTTCGCGTAATCGCGTATCGATTTCCATCACCGTCTTTGGCATGGTGGTGCGGACGATAGGTACCAGATGTAAAATCAAGATATCGCGTATATTGGTATCATAAATCAATGGAAAAATAGCGGGATTTCCAAGATAACCACCATCCCAATAATATTCTCCGTCAATTTCCACGGCTTGAAATAATTTTGGCAAACAAGCGGAGGCTAAAATGGCATTAAGTGATAATTCAGGTTCAGTGAAGATACGAATTTTTCCGGTTTTAACATTGGTTGCACAAATAAATAATTTGATGTGACTTTGTTTTTTTATTTTTTCAAAATCAATCATCTTCGCCAAAATATCCCGCATAAAATTAAAATTTAGCGGATTAAATTCGTAAGGTGATAAAAGATTCATGATGTTGCTAAAAAAATAAAAACTGGCCGGCGTGTTGAAATAATCATCGGAAATTAAATCCACGCCCATTGGCAACGTCATGAAAAGTGCATTGCCATAATGACTAATCGCCTGCCAAAAATCATGGAGAGCGAGTCTTGCACCTTCATTGCCACCTTGCATCATGCCTTGTGCCAACACCACGGCATTGATGCTGCCAGCACTGGTTGCTGATATGCCTTCAATTTTGAAACAATCTTTTTCTAAAAATTTATCCAATACACCCCAGGTAAAAGCACCATGGGCACCACCCCCTTGCAGGGCGAGATTCACTTTCTTTCTCTGGGCTAAGGTCATAAACGCCTCCCATTTTATTTTTTCGCTAAAAAATCCTCGACGACTTCGCCATAAGGCAAGGTTAAATCCGTCACATAATGCAAAGCCGAGCGGATTTTTTTCACTGGAAAATCTGCAATCGGTGCCAGCGCATGCGGATGCAATTCCAAGGTACCCGGTCCTTGCCAAGCTTCTTTCACAGTGATGTCAGTCATGTACGTTTTGGTCAATTGATTCACTTCCGGTTTGCCATCCACACCCGGAATATTTTTCAGCAAAAAAACCGGCTGTTTTACCGCCGTTAATATGGTTTTTTCAGCAATTTCTTCAAATTTATAACCCATGGTGCCGGTTGCAATTCTCACCGTTCCATAATCCAGCGTACCGACTAACGTGTCATGATCCACATAGAGTTTAGGGCGACCTAATTTTTTTGGATAACCCCAAATTTCGCGGCCACCGGCTATCGGTGCATAGTCATCTAAAAACATTGCGATGGTGAATCCACCGACTTCACCTTTATAACGCACCGGTATCACTTGTCCCGATTCGGTGTAATCACCAAATCCGGTGGAATCTGGCATGCGAATGAATTCAAACTTAATCACTGGCTCCACTAATTCCAACACCGGTGGCAACACAGCACGCAAAATAGCAGGGTCTGTTTCATAGGTGATGACAAAAAATTCACGATTGATAAAACGATAAGGTCCCTTGGGGTAGCTTCTTATCCAACGTGGCACTGGCATGGCAAATTCGTTAACACTGATGTCTTTAAATTCCACCGTCATATCCACTTTCCTCCCTGGATGGCTATCATGACAGCATAACATTTCGTTGTTGCCATGTCGTTGTTGCCATGTCGTTGTTGCCATGTCGTTGTTGCCATGTCGTTGTTGCCATGTCGTTGTTGCCATGTCGACATTGTCATGCCAGCGAAGGCTGGCATCCAGGAATTCACTGAAAAGCCTGGATGCCAGCCTTCGCTGGCATGACAATGTCGGCATGACAACGTCGGTGACACGTCGCGATGACACATCTATGACATCAACCATGACATTTTCTTAACACATTTACTTCCCAATACAAAAACTCGAAAAAATCCGTCCCAGCAAATCATCGCTGGTGAATTCTCCGGTAATTTCACTCAGTGCGCGCTGTGCAAAACGCAAATCATCTGCCATCAATTCAGCGGATAGCGCTGTCATCAATTGCGTGCGTGCAGCGGTGATATGCGCATGTGCCTGCTCGAGTGCAACTAAATGTCGCCGACGTGCCAAGTAGCAGCCTTCACTTGAAGCAGCAAAACCGGCGCGCATTTTTAAATGTTCTTTGAGTAAATCAAGACCGTGACCTTCGGTTGCGGATAATGAAATCATGGTCATGCGATTTTTTTCACTGATGTTCGGTTCTTCATGCAACAAATCAATTTTGTTGCGTATCAAAATTGTTGTCGCAGAAAAAGTTGGCGCGGCGACTGCTGTCATCAAACGCGCATCCATGACATGCATCACCACATCGGCTACCGCCATTTCATGATGAGCACGGCGTATGCCTTCTTGCTCCACAGCATCTTCACTCTCGCGTAAACCTGCCGTATCGATGAGATGTAGCGCCAAGCCATCGATGAGAATGTCATCACGTAACACATCTCGCGTCGTACCGGGTGTCGCTGACACAATGGCAATGTCCTTGCCGCTCAACGCATTAATCAAGCTGGATTTACCAGCATTTGGCGCACCCACAATGACAACGCGCAACCCTTCGCGTAACACACTGCCTTGTTTTGCTTTGCGTTGTATCATTGTTAGTTGCAGCAGCAACTCGTCTATCGCCTTGTTGATTTTGTCATTCCCTAAAAAATCAATCGCTTCTTCAGCAAAATCGAGTGCTGCTTCAATATACATGCGCAAATGAATAATTTTTTCGTTCAATGCAGTGATGGCTTTAGAAAATTCGCCTTGCAAAGAACGCATGGCAGAACGTGCTGCTGATTCGGATGCTGCATTAATTAAATCTGCTATCGCTTCCGCTTGCGCCAAATCAATTTTGTCATTTAAAAAAGCACGTTCCGAAAATTCACCAGGACGCGCTAATCGTGCGCCTAAATGCAGAATGCGTTGCAATAACAAATCAACGATGACAGGACCGCCGTGCCCCTGTAATTCGAGAACATCTTCGCCGGTAAAAGAATGTGGTTGCGGAAAAAAAAGAGCAAGGCCTTGATCGAGAACTGTATTTTCTGCATCACGAAAATTGGCATACGTTGCTTGACGAGGCGATAAGTCTTTGCCCAAAAGACTATGCATAATTTTTTTGACTAAAGGACCTGAGATGCGAATGACGGCCACACCGCCGCGGCCTTTAGGCGTTGCAACGGCAGTGATGGTATCAAGCGAAGACGTGCTCACGTTCTCACTTTTTTGCGTTGGGCCTCTTTTTCTAAGTGATGCATGATGTACCACTGCTGCATGAACGACAGCGTATTATTCACGAACCAATACAACATGAGCCCTGCTGGAAAATTAGCAAATAACACGGTAAAAATAACAGGCATCAACATCATCACTTTAGCCTGCATCGGATCTGGTGGCGGTGGATTTAATCGTTGTTGGATAAACATCGACGCGCCCATGAGCAGCGGCAAAATATAGTAAGGATCACGCTGCGACAAATCATGTATCCAAAAAATAAACGGTGCTTGACGCAATTCAACACTTTCCACCAACACCCAATAAAGCGCGATGAAAACCGGAATTTGTATGAGTATCGGCAAGCAGCCACTCATAGGATTTACTTTTTCTTGTTTATACAATTCCAGTGTTGCTTGCGTCATCTTTTGTTTGTCATTGCCAAAACGTTCTTTCAACGCTTCAATTTTTGGCTGCAATTTTTTGAGTCCGCTCATGGAACGATAACTTTTGGCAGACAAGTGATAAAACAACAGCTTGATCACCACTGTCACCAAGACGATGGACCAGCCCCAATTACCCACTACCTCATAAATTTTTTGCATCATCCAAAAAATAATGCCGGAGATAAACCAAAACCAACCGTAATCAATGGTGAGCTTCAATCCTTTTGCCGTTTTTTCCAGTTGATCAGCAATAGCAGGACCTGTGTATAGCTTGGTTTCTGTCGTCGCCGTTGCACCCGGTGCAACAAGCAGCGAAGGACCGACCATGCCAACCGTGTAAAGACCACCGGGTGCAACTTGCGTGTAGTAGTCAAACGCCGTTCCTGTTGGTGGCACAAACGCCGTGATGAAATAATGTTGTATCATCGCCGCCCAGCCATTTTGCACATTGATGTTGATGTTTTTTTCTTGCATCTCTTTGAAGGTAATTTTTTCAAATGTTTTTTGCGGTGATGAGATGGCCGCACCAAAATAAGTGGCTAAATTCACCATGCCGCCTTGACTCGGTGGTGGGGTGTTGGTACGCATGAGTTGTGCATACAAGCTGCCAGACCACGGTTGCGTGGAGCCATTGTGTATGTCGTAACCGATTTTGATTTCATAACTGCCACGAGCGAAAGTAAAAATTTTATCGACATTCACGCCCGCTTTATTTTGCCAATGCAGTGTGACCTGCAAATTATTTTCACCTGGCGTTAAGGTATAAGCGGTTTGAGGAACAGAATAAAGTGCTTGCGCTTCTTTGGTGTCAGGACCGTCTTTGCTTATCAAGCCGCTTTCGGCGATATACCTTGTTTTGGTCTCATCATTCAACAATACAAAAGGTGTTTTTGCATTTAATGATTCAGGATAGTGCAGCAAATTAACGCCGACGATATCACCACCACGCGTATCAATGGTGACGGCCAACACATCGGTTGCAATTTGAACTAATTGTCCTGGCAGTGGCGCTGCCGTTGCAGGCGGCGTGAGTATTCGTGCGACGGGTGTTGCCACAGCAGCAGCGGCTGTTTCAGGAATATAACGGCTACTCGTCGTAGGCAATGTGCTTTCTTGAGGAGCCGGTGTGGTGACCTCGGTTTTAGCATGTTCTTTATCCCACGCTTGGAAAAGAAAAAATCCAAGGACGAGAAGTAAGGTGTAGAGCGCAATTCGTAGGTAATCTAGCATAGTATCTAACATAGTTAACTTCTATCAGTTAAGGAACGGGATCGCACCCACCTGGATGCCAGGGGTGGCAACGTAAGACGCGGCGCACAGCTAAATAACAGCCTTTTAAACAACCACGTGATTTTATCGCCTCGATGGCATAAGCCGAGCATGAAGGCTCGAAACGACAACAATGACCCAACAATAAGCTAATCGCAAAACGGTAACAGCGAATCAGACTGATTAAGCAAGCTTGGAAATATGTGCGACTAATTGTAACCATAAGTGATCAACGTTATCTCGCAATGCCTTCTTGTCTAGCGGCGTACATTCTGAACGCATTAGTACAATGATATCAAGCCCTTTTAACACTTCCTGATGATGGCGAAAACTCTCTCTAATCACCCGTCTGATGCGGTTTCTATCAATGGCGCGCTTGATGCGATGTTTGGTAATGACTAAGCCCAATCGCGGTAATGGCCGCTGATTAGGACGATAAAGCGCAAGCAAGCGTTGATAGGCGACTTTTTGCGACTGTTTAAATACCGACTGCAAGTCGCTTTGACTGCGCAGCCTGCATTGAGAAGAAAAACTAAACGGCAAGTCTTTTACGACCCTTCCTGCGGCGCGCATTCAACACCAGGCGTCCGCCTTTGGTTGCCATACGGGCACGAAAACCGTGGGTTCTTTTTCGTTTTAAAACACTGGGTTGAAATGTTCTTTTCATAGCGATATGGACTCAAAAACAAATTTACGTTGGGCGCCTATCTTAGGGGCTCACGGCTGCCATGTCAAATGGGATTTCTTATTTACTACACATTTTTTTAGCCGGTGTCAGTTCATGCCTCAAGGCACAAATCAGCTCGTTTGCTGCCTTTTTAACAGCAATTGCCAACGCAACGACCGCGGGGCTATCCATGCCACGCACCCATTCGTCTTGTCGGACGTCGCGCACTTTTATTAGCAATGCACCAAATTTCTCGCAATTTGCCAACGGGAAGCGTTGATAATCTGCACCCAGTTTATTCAAGCTCAGGCTGATTGCCTGACAACACGATAGAACTTCATCCATGTGCCAGAGATTTTTTTTGGCGAAACCTTCCAAAATAGTGCTTATTTCTCGAGCAATCGTCGCAATATTTTTTGTATCAGGGAAAAGAGACGATGAGAAAAATGAAACGCTGCCATTGACGTCTCTGGTTTTTCTTTGTGGCGAGGATGCCATCACAATGGGTGATGATGGTTGATGAGCACGCTCAAATAATTCTCCAAAGGGGAATGATTGCGTATCGTCGTCTTGTGAGACCGGCAAAGCAGGCGTAAGACCCAGTAAGTGATGATTAGATGCTAAAGGCGGTGCGAATAAAGAAAAATCCACTATTGTATTTTGAGAGTAAGTAGCAGCATTTAATACCTCTGTTGGCTCCTCCAACCAAAAAGCGAAATCATCACGTGGCAAGGATGCATCAAAGTCCATTAAATCAAAATAAAAGGACTGCGTTTCTCGTGCAACGTGTAAGACATCATCAATCCCTGCTGCTCTTTGCTGCAATGCCGCGCAATTTAAATTGCCATCTTCATCATGCAAAATAAATCCGCCTTGTAATGTGAGCAAAGGACGTGACCAGTGAAAATGATCCGTGAATAAAGAAAAATTCGCATCAAGCTGCATCATCAAGCGAGCCAAGCGATAATGCAAAGTGAGAAAATTATCATGTGATGGTGATGCGTTTTTTATTTTAGCTAAAATATCTTTTATGTTTTGCGCTTGGCGGATATGAAGCGCCAAACGATGAGCATGATTTTTTACGAATTGCGTAGCAGGTGGCTTGATGCAAAAGTTTGGTTTCAGCAAACCATCCTTGCTGAGCGCCACAATTGCTGCAACACAATCATTAAATTCATCTAAAGGCAGCTCATTACCATAGAGAATCAAATCACGATGAAATGCTTGCATTGCACACTCATCAAAACAATCCTCAGCAATATATTTTTGGTTATAGGCCATTAATTCGCCGATGAGAACAAGCATGACATCCAATGTTTTTTCTCTGTCATTTTTTAACTGCCTTGCTTTTAATTTATTAAATTTCGCTCGGAAAGGAATATAGGCTTTTTTTGCTTTTCTGTTGGCAGTATCCGGTGAGTCTGCCGTTTTTTTGTATGTCACCGGATGACCATTCTGACTCTTAGCTGAGAGCGCTTTTGGTTGAGAGCAATTATTTTTTTTCTTTGTTATAACGTAGCCAAGCTCTCGTGCTAAAAAATTTTCTTGCTTCACTTGTTTTGTTCGTCTTTTTTGTTCTCGACATTTATTTTTTTCTTCATTAAGCTTTTCCTTCTTTTCATTTTCTTCCTTTTTCTTTGCACTTTTCTTTTTTTTGACTTTACCCTTTCCAGCCGTATTCATGCTAAATAACGAACTGAATGCGGCACCTCGCCTGTCATTTCTTTGCTGACTAAGTAATTTATTTTCCCGACTCAGTTGCAGCATAAATTCTTCTTGTTTCTTTTTTCTTTCTTTCTCAGCTATCTCACTCTCTTCATCGTCACGATGAGGGTCTTTATCATTACTGACAACGGCAACCGGCGTCACTGCCAGCGTATCTTGTGGTAAAAATTCAATGATCTTCTTCCGCAATGCAACTGAGAGTTCGTTTTTCTGCCACTCGCCAACTATCGTGATAGGACAACCATATTGCGATTTTCGATAGTGTGCTGTCCCTTGTGGCGATTTTTTATTTTTTGGCGACTTGGTCACAGCAGCGGCATCAAGATTAATGAGGTCACCTAATTCAACACCGTTCATCTTGAAAATTTCACGCAATTCAGCCAAGTGCTCTGCTTCAAATTTTATTTTGGGATTATCATTTATCAAATGCAAATTCATGATTGAATTGAATGATTGAATGCGAAAGGAAATATTTCTGTCAATAAAATAAAAGATTTCGATTTTTTCTTCGGGGACAGCTACTGGTAATTTTTTCGTTTGTTTTCGTGGCGATTTAGCAGGCTTTGCCATCTTTAATAAAGATACTATTTCTTCAAGCGCATCATCCGGTAAATCGTAGCGTATATGATCGATTAATGCATCCAGCACCGGTTTACCTTTGGGCGATGTAATGAAATCATCAATCTGTAACAAAAATTCTACGACCGCTGCAAAATCAACTTCTGCTTCATGATTAAAGCCTATCGTTTTATTCCTTTCATTTTCTCTCTCCTCAAATTTTTCAGCACCCGTCACCGCATAAGAAAGTAGCGTGACACTATCTTTGGGAAACGCCACTAAAAGTTTTCTATCATTTTCAGGGGTATTTTCATGAATTTCTTTAATGCTTTGAAGATGACCATTGTCAGCAGCATGATGGATGGGCATGCGCTCTTTTTTATCTCTTATCGTAAAATCTGCGCCATGCCTTGCTAATAATAAAAATAAATTGCTGTGCCCATTTTTTGCAGCATGATGCGCTGGTGTCTCACCAAATTTGTTACGCGCATTGACTTGCGTTTGATCGTTGTCTTCTTTTAACAACCATTTCAACGCCTTTTTCTTACCCATGCGTGCCGCATAATGCATTAGCGTTTCGCGATTTTTCACAACGACAGAAAAATTTGCGCCAATTTGTTTGATATAGTTTAGCTTGCTCAACGTATCCTTAGGTGAGCCAACAATATAAAATGCTAAGCTGGTGCCAATAATATCTTTTGCATCAACTGATATACCATGCTCGATAAAGAGCATTAACATGTCAACGGAACAGCACATAGCAACTTCGAATATCACCGGCACTTCATTTTGATAACTTTCTCTTTTGATTTTCATCTCGTTGACATCAAGGCCACCATGCTGCAAAAAAATAGCGGCTATTTCATGATCATCCGCTTCAACGGCCGCAAGAAATGCTTTCTTTTTGTCATCCGGATCAACCCTTGATCCACCACAAAGATGAGCCACTAATAATTCTTTATTTTGATATTTAGTAGCAAATTCGACGACCGACAAGGCCGTATCGTCGTTTAATATCGGTTGCTGATCAAGCGGCTGCATGAGTAAAGATTGCGCGGGTAGTGGTTGATGAAAATTTCGCATTATTTGCCTCGTCTGTGATGACTCACACTATGATTATAATTTTTAAATTCAAATTAAAATTCTCGCAATATTAGCACACGACATTTGTGATGCAAATATTCAAGCTTGCGTTTTTTTTGCAGAACAAGCCCTTGATGTCAAATCATGAAGCAACTCGGTCGCAGCCGCTTCCACTTTTCTTGCCACCGCAATTGCATGGACGCTGTAATGACCACGCGTCCATTCTATGGGTGAAATATCCGCAATTTCTTTGAGCAATTCACCTGTCGCAACACTATCTGACAATGGAGACCAACTAAGAATATAAAGTCGCATATCTTTTTTCTGATTTAAACTACGGTTGATTAACTGACAACAGAATATCTGCTCGTCTAACGTATGCGTATGATTAACAAAATTTCGCAAAATTCCACTAATTTCTTCGATAACAGAAACCCTATACGCTATGTGCGATTCGTCCTGTGCTTTCGGTGAGCTTAAAAATAAACAAAAATGCTCGGCTGTAGAAATAGTTGAAGAGCCCATATCTGCTAGCTCTTCTTCATCATTCATTAAGCTAGGTAAGTCGGCTAATTCAGCAAATAACGAAGATGGATTATCAACGATAGCGAAATCACATTCTTTTTTTGCATAATCTGCAACACGCAATACTTGCTCAATGCCACTCATCGCTCTTTGCTGCAGTGCTGCAAAATTTAAATTGCCATCTTCATTATGGAGAATCAGTTCACCTGGCAATAACAAATTAGCAAATTTCCGGCGAAAATCAGCCGTGAACGAAGCAAAATCTGCATCTAACTGCAGCAACAAATGCGCCAAACGATAGTAAAGCGGAAGAGGCATTTTTTCTAATTTGTCTAAAATATTTTTTATCTCTTTTGCTTTTTCAGTATAAAGCGTCAAACGATCAACATCTGCCATGACTAATTGCGTATCAGGCCATAGTATAGCTGGCAGAGAAAATGGTTGTTGTTTGGTTAATTTGTCATCTCTTAATTGCAATAATGCAGCAACACATTGCTGAACTGCAGCCAAAGACAATTGATCACCGTGCAGCATCAAATGACGATGGAATGTTTGCATTGCGCTCATATCAAAACATGCATTATCAAGGTATTTTTTGTTATAAGCCAACAACTCGCCAATCAGTATCAACAAAGCCGTCATTGTGTTTTCGATATTATCTTGCTGTCCTCTCTCACGCTCTAATTCTGCAAATCGTTGCTGCAGGAGAGCATTTCTTTTTTCTTTTTCTATATGTCCATTAGTTGGCTTAGTTGAAATTATTTTTTTATTTCTTCTATCATCTGCTAATTGTTTTCGCTTCTTTTGTTCTTCGCGCTTTAATGCATTTTTTCCTTTTTTTATCTCTTTTTTGTCTTCTCCTTTCACTTCTGTAACAAATCGACAATTGACGGGCGGCTTTTTCATTTCGAGCTTTCGCTGATGGGCATCCCTATTCTGCTCACGAATCATTTCTTCTTGCTCTTTTTTTCTCTGCTCCTTTTCTTCTCTTTCCCTCTTTTCAACATCACGCATCGCCTTTGATCCATCATCCTTTAATGCATCATCCTTCTTTCGCTGCGTTTCAGTTGGAAAAAATTCTGCTATTTTTTTTCGTAATACACTCGACAATTCTTTAATATCTTGTTTATCTAATTCTTTGTTCATACTCACGAGACAACCATAATGCAACTTAGGCGGCAACACTAATCCACGTTTCACTTTTTTATTTTTTGCTGATGAGCTTAACGGTGATTTTGTTGTTTTTTCATCTAAGCTAATCTTCCCTTGAAATTCGACACCATATTCCCGAAAAATGTCACACAGTTGTGCCAAATGACTTTCTTCAAACTTAAAATGGGGATGATCATTTACTAATGTTAACTTCATATCAGTTTCGGCTGGTGAGATGCGCAAGGTGATATTGCTGTAAGTGAAATTAAAAATCTCTTTCTTCTTTTTAACAATGGGTGGGGGTGTATGCTGTTTTTTCTTTTGTGACGGTTCAGAACACATGGCTTTCTGTAATAAATCTATTATTTTTGATCGCTCTTCTTTTTCGTGGCGCTTGCTATTTATCTTATTGATTAGAATTTCTAACATAAATTTAAATTGTGGTAATTTTATATCTTTATCATTGTCTAAAAGAAATGCGACCGTCGCGACATAATCAACTTCTGTCTCTTTATTGAAATTAGTATTTATCTCTAAAGGATGTCCAGATCCCGCCACCGCACAAGCTAACGGCGTGTTACACGAAGCGATGCATTGAAACAATTTTTTTCTTAGCGTCTCGGGTGTCCTTTGATAAATTTCTTTTATGCTTGCAATGTGCCCTCTTTCAGCTGCATTGTGCATTGCCAAGTATTTATCATCATCTCTTATCATAAAATCAGCGCCGTAATCTGCCAGCAAAGAAAGCGCAGCCGTATGGCCATTTTTTGCAGCGAGATGCGCTGGTGTTTCGCCATATTGATTAGCGGTATTTACTTTTTTTCTATCTTTCTCTAATAACCACATTAAAGAGATGACATTGCCATTGCGTGCCGCATAATGCCAGGGTGTTTCGCAGTTTTCGCCGGCAGCAGAAAAGCTTGCCTTCATTTGCAGCAGATAATCCAATTTTTTTGCGGTATCTTTTGATGAAAAGATAACGTAAAACAACAAACTATTATCTTTGGCATCCCTTGTATTAACTGAGCAACCCTTTTCAATCAGTAGCTGTAACATTTCAACTGAACGATAACCGCCAACAACACAAACAAGTGGGTTATATTCACCGTATTCCTCAAAATGTTTTATTTTTTTAATATCGAGATTGCTGTGCTGCAGAAAGAAAGTTGTCATTGCAACATCATCCATCATGACAATTTCGCTAAATGCCCGCTCTATTCTCTGCTGAGTAGCTTCTGACGTGCTTAAAATAGACTGTAACAATGCACTATCTTTTTCTTGAACGGCATAGATGATGTCAGCAAGAAATTTTTTTTCATTTCTGATTAGAAGATAGGTTTGTATTGTTTCGTCATTTAATGGATGAAGAGTGTCTCGTTGCATGGAATATTCCTCGGTTGCGAAATTTTATTTTTAATTTTTTTGATTATCGTTTTTTTCTAAGGGTGATGCAGTGTGATGGGTATGTTATCACAGGTTAGGGTGTGATGAAAATATTTACAGATAGCAGAAAGCTGTCATCCGTGAAAAAGGTTGTCATGCCAGCGTTGGCTCATAGGCGTCAACTTAAGGATTGATGAGAGCAAAAAATAAATTGTCATGCGAGCGTTGGCTCATAGGCGTCAACTTAAGGATTGATGAGAGCAAAAAATAAATTGTCATGCGAGCGAAGGCTCATAGGCGTCAACTTAAGGATTGATGAGAGCAAAAAATAAATTGTCATGCCAGCGAAGGCTGGCATCCAGTTTTAAATATGCGGAATGTTAAAGCTGGATCCCAGCCTTCGCTCACTACTGTCCGGGGAAACTGTAAAAAAATTGGTCGTCCTTAATTAAACGCTATATATTAGCGCTGAACTCACGATTCAGACCAAGGACGACCATGAGGAAATGTACAACTTTTCAGTGCTTATTAAAACCATTAACAAAAAAATTAATTGAAGAGAGTGTCAACCTATTTGATGCAGACCGATATAACAAAGAATTCAAGACATGGGATCACTTAATAGCAATGATATATGCCCAAATTCATCAAATAAAGAGTTTGCGTGAACTCGAAGTAGCCTTTAATAGCCAATATGGTATACGAAGGTTAATTGAGATGAAAAAATTAAAACGTTCGACATTGAGTGATGCGAACGGACGGAGATCAGCAGAATATTTTTTATGGATAGCGCGCAGTCTGATGTCAATTTTGCCAAGAAAGAAGCGTCAAGAAATAGGAAAAGTAGTCAAGCTTTTAGATAGCAGCCCCATCCAATTAAAGGGGTTGGGATATGAATGGTCGGAAGCATATCGCACCCTTCGAAATCAAGGGTTAAAGCTACACGTGGAATATGACCCGCAAATAGAAATGCCTGTGAGAATCATGACGAGTTACCCCAATTATAACGATTGCACGATGGGTCAGGATTGGCCAATCACAGCGGATACCATTTATGTGTTTGATAAAGGTTATTATGATTACAACTGGTGGTGGGAAATAAATCAGAAAAAAGCCTTTTTTGTTACTCGATTAAAAGAAAATGCGGCTGTTGAAATCATAGAAGAACGACAGGCTAAAGGTGAAAATATATTAGAAGATCAGATGATTAAGTTTAAAAATAAACATCCGCGAGGCGGTAAAAAGAATTTATATAGTGAGCCATTGAGACGTATTGTAGTGAAAAGAAAGGGCGATAAAAAGCCATTAGTTTTTGTTACTAATTTGTTAGAACTTTCTGCAGAATCCATTTCCAAATTATATAAAGCTCGCTGGGGAATAGAGCTCTTTTTTAAATGGGTAAAGCAAAATTTAAAAGTTAAAAAATTTTTAGGAAGGTCAGAAAATGCGGTTAGGGTGCAATTAGCAATCGCTATCATTACCTATTTATTAATTGGATTATTTAAAAATTCATTTAAGAAAACAGGAACACTGCAACATACATTGATTTGGGTTAGGCATAATTTAAATGTGAAAAAAATATTGCGGCGTAATAAGGAACCACCTATTTACGACATTCCAAAAGCAAGGTTTTTGGTAAATATGGAGGGTGCTTATTTATGATACAGTTTCCCCGGACAGTAGTGAGCCTTCGCTGGGATGACAGCTTTTTTGTGCTGGGATGACAGCTTTTTTGTGCTGGGATGACAGCTTTTTTGTGCTGGGATGACAGCTTTTTTGTGCTGGGATGACAGCTTTTTTGTGCTGGGATGACAGCTTTTTTGTGCTGGGATGACAGCCTTCTTTGTGCTGGGATGACAGCTTTTTTGTGCTGGGATGACAGCTTTTTTGTGCTGGGATGACAGCCTTCTTTGTGCTGGGATGACAGCTTTTTTGTGCTGGCATGACAGCTTTTTTGTGCTGGCATGACAGCTTTTTTGTGCTGGCATGACAACCTTCTTTGTGCTGGGATGACAACCTTCTTTGTGCTGGCATGACAGCCTTTTTCACGGATGACAGCCTTTTTTTGCTAGAGACAGCCTTTTTTTCTTATTGATTAATCTCAACTTCCTTCATGCTCAAGCGTACTCGACCTTGGCGGTCGATTTCGAGTACTTTGACTTTGACAATTTGGCCTTCGGATAATTTATCGGTGACATTCGCGATGCGTTCATTCGCAATTTGTGAGATGTGCACCAATCCTTGTTTACCCGTCAAGAAGCTGACGATGGCACCAAAATCCATGAGTTTTGTTACCTTGCCTTCATAAATTTCGCCGACCACAACCTCTGCGGTTAATTGTTCGATGCGACGCATGGCTTCTTCGCAAGCAGCAAGATCAGCTGCTGCAATTTTCACCGAACCATCATCGCTAATATCGACAACGGTGCCGGTTTCTTCTGTCAAGGCACGAATGGTCACTCCACCTTTGCCAATGACATCGCGAATTTTATCGGGCGGGATGCGCATACTTAAAATACGTGGCGCATAAGCCGACATTTCTTGACGTGGCTGTGGAAGTGCTTGATTCATGAGACCTAATATATGCAAACGACCTTCACAAGCTTGTTGCAGTGCACGCTGCATAATGGATTCGGTAATGCCATCAATTTTGATATCCATTTGCAACGCCGTGACGCCCGCTGTGGTACCAGCAACTTTAAAATCCATATCGCCGAGATGATCTTCATCACCTAAAATATCGGTCAAGACAGCATATTGATCACCTTCTTTGACTAAGCCCATGGCAACACCCGCCACATGCGCTTTAATCGGCACGCCGGCATCCATCAGCGCTAAACTTGTGCCACAAACGGTCGCCATGGAAGAGGAACCATTGGATTCGGTGATTTCAGAAACCACACGCAAGACATAAGAAAAATCTTTTTGTTCTGGTAATACGGCAGCAATACCACGCTTCGCTAAAGCACCATGACCAATTTCACGTCGCTTCGGACTGCCCACCATGCCAACTTCGCCGACAGAATACGGAGGGAAATTATAATGCAGCATAAAGCTGTCATTCCATTCGCCTTCTAGCGCATCAATTTTTTGCGCATCGCGCTCAGTACCAAGCGTTGCGACAACAATCGCCTGCGTTTCACCGCGCGTAAAAAGTGCTGAACCATGCGTACGTGGTAACAAACCTACTTGTATGTTGATTGGTCTCACTGTTTTGGTATCGCGACCATCAATGCGTGCTTCACCTTGCAAAATACGCCTGCGCACCACATTGCTCTCGAGATGATTGAAGACGGATTTGGCATCTTGCATCAGCTGAGCATCGTCGATTTTGTCTTCATATTCAGTGAGAATTTGTTGAACGACACGATCACGAATTTCCGCAATCGCATCTTGTCTTTCCATTTTATCTTTGAGTTGATAGGCTTTTTCGATATCGGTTTTGCTAAGTGCAATGATACGTTCTTTGAGATCAGCAGCAACGGTTGGTGCTGTCCATTCCCACGGTGTGACACCGGCTTCATCGACCATTTCTTTAATGACATTAATCACAGCTTGCATTTCACGGTGCGCAAACATCACAGCACCTAACATCACGTCTTCGGGTAATTCTTTTGCTTCAGATTCCACCATCAACACAGCATTTTCCGTGCCAGCAACCACCATATTCAATGCCGATGTTTCAAGCTCAGCGAGTGTTGGATTCAATAAATAATGACCGTCTTGATAACCCACACGCGCAGCCGCTAAATGTGTATTGGCCGGCACGCCTGAGAGCGCAACTGCAGCTGCTGCACCTAACATCGCGGGAATATCGGAATTCACTTGCGGATTCATGGATAACACCGTCGCAATCACTTGGACTTCAAAATTAAAGCCTTTAGGAAAGAGCGGACGCAGTGGTCTGTCGATGAGACGCGAGGTTAAGGTTTCTTTTTCACTTGGCTTACCTTCACGCTTAAAATAACCACCTGGAATACGGCCAGCGGCATAGGTACGTTCTTGATAATTGACAGTCAACGGGAAAAAATCTTTATTTGTCGATGCGCTATCGGCGCAAACCAAGGTGACTAATACCACGGTGTCATCCATGGTAACGAGCACAGCAGCAGTCGCTTGGCGGGCAATGGCCCCGGTTTCGAGGGTAACGTCATGATTACCATAACGGAATGTCTTTTTAATGATTTTCAACTTGACCACCTATATCTATCGATTATGTTTAATGCGTCGTTAACGAAATTAGCCGCGAATTTCTAGTTCTTTAATTATTTTGGTATAGCGTTGCATGTCTTGGCTCTTCAAATACCGAATCAACTTGCGGCGCTGACTCACCATATTGGTTAAGCCATAACGGGTATGGAAATCGTGTTTGTGAACTTTTAAATGCTCGGTTAATGAGTTGATGCGCGCTGTTAAGAGCGCGATTTGCACTTCCGGCGAGCCTGTGTCTTTTTTACTTTGCTGATAAGTTTCAACAATATTGGCCTTTACCGCAGTTGTTAACGCCATGAATACTTCTCCACTAAAAATACTTGATTTCAAATTAAAGCCGGCTATTGTAGCTGGGACATCCCTTAGTAACAAGTGCTATTCACGCTCTCGCGAAATGAGGTTAGAATGACCGCTCTATAAAGTATGTGCCGTGAGCCACGAGGAGAAGTTGTACCATGATGTTTGCTCGCAGACACCTCGTCTCGGTGATCGCCTTAGTGAGCTTATTGCCTTGCCTCGTTACTGCTGCCGAGCCTCGCGTCTATCCACAAGATCAACAGCTTTATGAGCAATATCCATTTGCCATGACTTATTATTACGGCATCACTTGCACCGATCCGCTGGTACGCATTTTTCGCGGCGAATTTCACCGTTGGCCTGAACATATTCAATCCATCGAATTTGCTCACACGCTAAATGAAAATAATTTCATGCGACGCTTGGTCTACCCTATCGTTCACATGGTGCAATTAGCGGTAAATTTTACCGTGCGTGATGGCAGCCTGCAGCACACTATTTATGAATTCGATCCTTATTTTCAATTTCGCTGGGCCAATTTACCGTGGAATCGGTATGTGAATACTTCCTTTGCTATTGGCGAAGGAATTTCTTACACCTCCTCTGTGCCCGCGATTGAAAAAAGATATAGCGAAAATACCAAGCGTCTTTTAAATTTTTTGGTGCTCGAAGCAACGGTTGCGCCACCAAGCTATCCGCAGTTACAGTTTGTGTTGCGCATACATCATCGCTCGGGTGCTTATGGGCTTTATCGTGCGGGCAATTCTGGTTCAAATGATGTAGGTTTAGGTATCCGATTTATTTTTGATTAGTGGTGTTATGTCAGCAGAAAAAAATTTACACGTCACAGCGTTGCGTTGTCGCAGACAACAGCAATGGTTATTTGCGCCGCTTTCTTTCCAGCTAGGCGCTCACGAATTGTTATTGATTGAAGGCGCGAATGGCTCAGGAAAATCCAGCTTATTACGCTTGCTCGCAGGATTAGCAACGCCTGCACAAGGCGAGATTTTTTGGCAAGGCACATCGATACAAACTGAGCGAAACAATTATCAAGAAGCGCTACATTACATCGGTCACACGCATGGCATTAAACTTGGCTTAACCGTCATGGAAAATATCCGACTAGCGCATCATCTTGCGTTATCACCTATCGATAACGAAAAAATAGTAACGGTGCTGACCACACTGGCATTACACACGCAGCGTGACACACTCGCACATTATTTATCGGCCGGACAAAAACGTCGCTTAGCGTTAGCAAAATTGTGTTTGCTACCAAAAATTTTGTGGTTATTGGATGAACCGCTCACAGCACTTGATGCGGCTACACAAAAATTTTTTTTAACACACCTGGAAAATCATTTAGCGCAAGGCGGCATGGTGGTGATGAGTTCGCATCAACCACTCAGCATGAATGCACCGCGCCGACAAACGCTGAGATTGAGCACATGTTAAAAGCCATCCGTTATTTATTTTACACAGAACTTATTTTACGTTTGCGTCGTTCACAAGAATGGTTATATCCGCTGATTTTTTTTGTCATCATGATCAGTTTATTTCCGCTAGCATTACAACCCGATGCCGCTTTTTTACAAAAATTTATTCCGGGTTTGATTTGGCTTGCTGCCTTGCTTGCCAGTTTATTATCGATAGAAAGCGTATTTTTTACCGACACCGAAGAAGGTCACTTAGAACAATTATTGCTAAGTTCTATACCACTGCCATTGTTACTCTTCACAAAATTACTCGCCCAATGGTTAGTCACTGAAGGACCATTGATATTATTACTGCCTTTTTTAGCTGTAATATTTCACCTGAGCACAGCGACCCTTTGTGCACTCATGTTAAGTTTATTACTCGGCACACCCTTACTAACTTTCATCGCAAGCTTAGGCGTCGCACTCACCTTGGGACTACGCCACCATAGCGCACTCTTAAACTTACTCATATTGCCACTCGCCACACCCGTACTGATATTCGGTGTCACCCTCGTTGAACAAGCAACCGTTGGCTTACCAATCAGCGGCCCGCTCGCTTTTTTAGCTGGATTATCCTTACTCGCAATGAGCTTGCTACCAATTGCCATTGCGGCGACGTTGCGGATTAGTTTGGATGATTGATGCATCGTCTTTGCAAGGACACTCGCGACCCACTACTTGTTAATCCACGAATCAATTTTGGATTATGTAGCTCACACTTTCTCCAAGACTCACCTAATCTCTGTTTTTGTCAAAAATTTATATTTTTTTACAAACATAAATAGCATAGGGAGGAAATAAATATTCATCTTTCCACTGATAGGGATCCCTCAAATTGCCAATGGGCTTATGTATATTTAATATAGAAAAACCAGCTTTCTCAAACAAATCGATATAATCTGATTCCGAAAAATAATAATCATTAAGTTCAATATTACCTTGCTCTGGAAGCATTACTTTAGCAATATTTCCGCTTTGTAAATTTTTATTTTGCTCAAAATCATTGATGACAGATATCCAATTTTTTGAAAAAAGAAATTCGCTATTAACGACTGAAACAAGAATGCCACCCGTCTGTAAAATTGTGTGAAAAGCGGTGAGATAATTGAGTAGCGCAGTTTTGTTACTAAATTCAAATAAAACAAAGAGATTAAAAATCACATCATACTTTAGAATTGTATTTAGATCATCGTGGCTCTGAATGAGAAAATAATGTCCGTCAGCATCAAGCTCTTTTGCTTTATAAAGCATTTTTTCATCGATATCTACGCCATCAACATCAAGCCCTAAGTTTTTTAAAAATCGTGTTGATCGTCCAGCGCCGCAACCAAAATCCAATGTTTTTTTACCGCCGTTTGAATATTCATTTATAATTTGCGATATGTCTCTTAACGCTAAATAACCTGTCCCCGTTAATACATCAATATAATAATCAATTTTCTGATTATAGTTGTTTAATCTATTTTGCTTTTTCACTTTATTAGGCTCTAAGTATTTTCATCAGTTTTAAATTGAAGAGCCTAAAAACCCATGAAGATATTAATCTAAAAATTACTTACCGAGATAAAGACAGCTGCCTGGTTTCGATTGCGTTCAGATTCTCCGCAGATAAAACCTGTAATTTTTTTATTCCTGCAAATTTTTCACCTAACTTGCTCTGATGCATCGCACCAATAATGCGATCAGCAACTTTTTGACGGTCGTGGTGAGGTTTTGCACGCATAACCTCATCTATCGCTGCTTGTAGGGCAGTTTCGTATGCAGAGCCCTTAAGCATCATCAATATCATATTGGCGGCTGCGATTTTTTCTGTTTTGTTGTAGCCGCCAAATAACGTAATACCTTCGCCGCCTTCGCTACGTTGATAGATATAGAGCGTCACTCTGTCTTCACACCATTTTTTGTTTGCCGCCGCACGTCGTTGCTCTAGCACTTCCCTGTCTTCTACCAATCTAGATACATCCCGACGTTGGCAAGTCGCATTCACTCGGTGAATCAGTTGTGGAGGATAATGGGCAAAATGCTGCGGATTAAATGTCGCAACTTTTCTATCATCAGCCAATGTTGCACCTGCATCTAAGAGCAATGTTATTTTTTCTGTGGAATTAGATTTTCGTACAGCAATCTCAAGGGGAGAAGTACCCCAGAAGTGCTCACTGATTTTGCAGTTAACATTCGCGCCATATTGAATATAAAGCTGCAATAACGCAACCGATCCACTTTGAACGGCCTGAGTAAATACATGCTCATTATTAACGAGTGCGCTTGCTTGATCGCGAGGAAGTGATGCAAGTAATGATTTTGCTTTTTGATACTCTGCATTTAAAAGAGCTGAATGACCACGCTCAGTTAATATATCGGCTTTTGCACCAGCTCGTAATAAAAATTGCGTTATCTCAGGACTACCACAAACATGAAGTGGGGTGACATTGCCAATAGCCGCAGTGTTAACATCAGCACAGGCATTTTTTAATGATCGCATTATCGAAAAGTAATTTTCCACTCTGTCTGCTGGAGAATAGTAGTCAATTGAAGCTTTCGCTGAATGAGAAGCTGCCATAAAAAATGCTGTCTGCTGAGCATCATTTTTTGCATGGACATCGACACCCGCACTAATCAAAAATTCAACTGCAACGATTGCGCCTGCTCTTGCTGCATCGTGTAAAGGTGTTCTGTTAAACTCCGTCTTTGCATTTAAATCGGCCTGATACGCTTGTAAAAGCGCTAACATATGTTGATCATTTTTTCTGGCTGCTTCATGTGCAGCCGTCTCACCATTTGCATTTCGATGATTAACTGCTGCACCTTGCTCCAGTAAATAGCGTGCTATTTCACGATGTCCAAATTTAATGGCGCGTTGCAAAGCATTATTACGGCATTCACCCAATGCATTAATATGGGCGCCATTCGCATGTAATGTTTTTACTTCATCGAGATCACCACGTTCAACTGCGATTATCAGTTTTGCATTCAGATCTGTTATTTCTACGATTGTGTCTAATCCATTTCTGACACGTATTTCATTCTGAATTGTAAGCGTGCCATATTTAATGGCCATTTCTTCCGCCGTCAATGCAGATAAATTGGTGTCAGCAAGTGTTATGCCAAGTTTTTGCGCTGCATTAGGTGAAAGCTTTAACAAGCGGGGATCTTTCGCGACCAATCGTTTAAATGCTGCCAAATCTTTTTTGGAAATAGCGATTTCAAGTTCATCCCACAATCGCTTGGGCAGATAAACGTCATTTTGTTCAAAAAGCTCGGCATGTTTTTCAAGAAGCGTATCGACTTTCGTGCGCATAATAATATTTGGATGAAGCACTTTCGTTAATGCCTCACGAGTCATTGGACTCGTTCCACCACGTGCAATGTGCTTGCGAATATAGTCTTCTTCATAATGATGACCATCACTTGCAATCACCGCATGGCGCATTATCAAACGGGAAATAGGACAATAAAATTCTTCATCCACAATATTATCTTGACGCGCTTGCATATACTCTCCTCGCAATTTTTTAGGCCAGCATTGAATAACTTGCAGCGGATTATAAGGTCAAATGCGCATAAAAGCCAGCGAAGCTGAGATCAAACAATGCTGGCATAGCAACATGATTCTTATGATAATAGGCAAGCTATATTTTATGCGAAACTATTAAAGTGAGTTTATAAAACGGTGTCACAAAAAAAGATTATCATCATCGGTGCTGGCATCGCCGGTCTTGCTGCTGGCACAAGACTGCTTGAACATGGTTTCGATGTTCTGCTGCTCGAGGCGCGTGATCGCTGTGGTGGTCGCATTAGTACCGATAATAAATTAGGTATACCAATCGGTCGTGGCGCAGGTTGGATACATGGCATTGAACATAATCCCATCACTGCATTAGCGCAACGTTTCCATGCAAAAATGCTGCCCGCTGATACAAAACATTATGTTCGGTTTGATAGACATGGCAATTCCATTCCACTGGATGTGATGCAAGCATTTGATACCAAATTTGATGCGCTTTTAGAGCAAGCAAAAAAATTAGCTGATGAAGCAAAGCACGACCTCGCTTTAGCCACTGTCCTCACACACTTGATGAAATCTGAAAAATTTTCGTCTGTTGAATGGGATCTTTTCGAAACGAAGCTGCGTTTTTTCGAAGGCTACATCGGCGCGGGTTATGAATTTCTTTCTGCCAGACACTGGGATCAAGAAGAAACCTGGCCTGGTGAAAATTGTTTTTTGACTAACAGTTATCAACCTATTATTGCTGGTCTTTCGAAAAATTGTCCGCTGCAATTAAACACCGTCGTCACAAAAATTAATTTGCGTAAAAATGATGTCGAAATTATCACTGAAAATACTAGTTTTTATGCAAATGCCGTTATCATCACCTTGCCTCTTGGCGTGTTGCAAAAAAATGTCGTGAAGTTTAATCCACCGTTGCCAGATGACAAACAAAAAGCCATTGAACGTTTAGGCATGGGCTTACTTGATATCACAGCAATTAAATTTCCACGCATTTTTTGGCCGGAAGATAGTCAGGCCATGTTTTTTACCCAATTTGACACCTTATCCGTTGCAACATTTTTTAATACCTATCGTTTTACCGAGCAGCCCATATTGCTTGGCTATTATGGTGGTGAAAGAGCACGCCAATTAGAAAATTTTTCCGATGAAAAATTCATTGCAAAAATAAAGCAGAATTTCCAAACATTTTTTGGCAAATCACTGCCTGAACCGGAATCGTATTTCATTACACGTTGGTCACAAGATCCCTTTAGCTATGGCTCCTATTCCTATATCCCGCCAGGGGCAAGCTGCGCTGATTACGAAGCCATCGGAAAACCCATAGCAAATCGCCTCTTTTTTGCAGGGGAAGCAACTTGTGCAAACTATCTTGCCACCACACATGGTGCTTATTTATCAGGCATACGCGAGGCAGACCGCATAAAAAGTCTTTACGTTGATATATAATCAATAGATGACACTGTTGAATGAAGCATTCATAAGAGGGGAGCGTTATGGTACAACGAAAAAATATAAAAGAGAAAAAAAAATCTCTGGCAAACAATATTGAAGATCGACTCGCTTATCAGATTGATACAACGGCATCAGCCCTTGATCCGAGTAAATTTTCTGAAGAGTGGAGCGGTCCAGAAGAAGGCGCATCATCCCTCATTTATGCTCATGAAGTGCTCCCTTTCGTTAGTCAAGCGAAACAACTTGCTCCGGATAATGTTAGCGTATTTGCTAGTGAAGGATTAGGTTTGTTTAGTAGTTTGCTCACCCATATTGATGCGTTGGAAAAATTACGCAACTTACCAAACACAACAAGACACGCAAAAGAAAAAGTAGCCAACGTTTTATTTAATGTTGTGATGAGTGATTATTCTAATTTATCTAATTTGTTCAGCGTTCTCGTTGCAGCCGGTGTGCTACATGGTGCTGCTGTTGGCATACTGACACCGATAGGCACCGTTGGTGTCGCAGCGGGTGCATGGGGCGCTGTTGCGTTTTCAAGTATCAGTTTACTTCGTGCAACACGCTATTATTATTCTTCTTCATACTGGTTTAAGGATAAGCTGATTAGATATAAAAAAATTAAAAAGAAAATTGCTCGATTAGAAGATGAGATAAATAATTTGCAGCAAGAAGAAAATAAAACGGATGATAATAAAAAACTAGAGAGCATCAGAAATAAAATAAAAATAAAACAACTTCGCATTCGGCATTGGATAGTTGCACAAGAAAAATCAAAACAACAAGCCATTGCTATCGCGCAAGTCAATAACAAAAAAGGGAAACCTCTATCAAGCAAATTAACCGATCGATTTGCAACACTCGTGGAGGAGGAAGTCAAGGAAAGCATTGAAAATAAGCCTTATCGTAAGCTAAGTGATAAAGAATTTCGTCGCATGTTGCAGGAGCAACCCACGAAAGACACGGAAAAATTAATTAAAGAATTAAAGAAAAACCAGCGAGACGTTATCATTTCGCGTGCGATTACAACGGTTAGTTTAACCATCATGGCGACTGGATTAACACTGCTCGCCGTATCACCATTTTGTGCCCATGGTGCACCCGTCGTTTTCGCAGTTGGTCTTGCTCTGGTTTTGCTAGGCTCTGCCATTCAACTCGGAAAATTTCTCTCCACTCGCATTGTCAATGCCGTTGCAACCAAGCATCAATACAAACAAGAGAGAGAAACATTGCGTAAAGAATACATATCGCTTTTGGGAAATAAAGAATTACAAGATTTAGATGATGCAACGAAATTAAAATATCGTCTTTCATTTGAATATAGCCAACATCATGAAGCATCAGAGTCTGCGTGCTATAAAGCATTGCAAGACATGGATGAGAAAAAAAGAAAACGTATTTTAAATGCCGCAGAAAAAAAAGCCATGAATCATCGTATACTCTGCCGTGCGTTGGATGTAAAACCCGATAGCGAAATACTGAACCAGCTCTCAGACAAAGCAAAACAAAAAATCATCAACCGAGAATGCCGCTCCACACTAACGCACAGCATGACGACATCTGTGGCAACTTTTTTCAAAAAACATTTTGGAAGAAAAACAAAAGAAGAAGAGACACCATCCGACGCTGAAGGCGATGAACCGCATAATTTACACTAAAATAAATACTAATTTTAGTTAAGCGATCACGCTTGAGATGCCAACAAGCCATCATTTAGAGAATATTCACTGCGTCATTGCGAGCGCGAGCGAAGCAAACCAGGCTTTAATGCTGCTAAAATAAGGAAGGTCGTCCCTGTGTTTAAGTCTTTATCAGTGTTTATACCGCACCGCAAAAAACCTGGTTTGCTTCGCTCGCGCTCGCAATGACGCAGTTCAGTGAATACGCTTATCATTTATCGCCCCACCCTCTTCATTAGAAGACAAATAAAGTGTTATTTTATTTCTCGTTCAAATAGCAGGTCATATGCTGCATGTCACCTGCTATATGAGGGCGCGCACAATAAACAATAAATAGCGTCCATCTGTATCCCATATGAGAACCGACAGGGCTATTTTTTTTAAATTTATTAAATCTAATTGGCATGCCATTATCAAGTGTACGCTTGGGCACTAACTACCCGTTACGTTTAGCATCATACCTCGCATCAAATGTTTCATCCGCTGTCTGTTTCTGCCATACCGAGGAAACGGCTGCCGAATAAAATAATTTATTTGAATGAAAGGTTGATAATGTTGGAAACAATTTTTTTACTAGGATGAGAAATTCTTCCGCATGGCATTTTTTTGCTTGTTGCAATTGTTTTTCCAATTCAGAACCGTCGCTACAAAAGGTGGCGAACAGGGAATACATGCCTGAAAACTGCCGCTTAATGGTCAGCAATGCGCCTTGTTTTGCCTCGCTAAAAAAAGCGGATGATTGATTCATTTGCAATAATTTTTTCTTGGCCTCGTTAAAATGATAATGGCATAAAATAAGATTTTTTGCTTCAAGATGATGACCAGTGCGCGTCCAACCATATGCAAAATCCAGTGCGCTATGGGCATCGCCTTGTTGTGCACTAATATCCGCTCCCGCATTTAGCAGCTCACGAACAATAGCAAGTCTCGCAGAATTACACGGATCAATCGCTAACTCGTCCATAGCACAAGCAAGGCCTGTCATTGAATAATCCCTCGGGGAAGCAGCACTCATTTTATTGATATTGTCGTTTGCTGCAATTAAGGCTTTCAGTGCGCCAATATTTGCATTGTTGCATGCCACATGTATTGGATAATATCCATAACCATTAAATCTATTCATGCAACTTAAAAACGCGTATGGGGAATGATCAGCTAGAAACGGAATACAATTGCTTTTCTTTCTGCTACACAAGATATGTAGTACCGTACTATGACGCTCATTTTGCGCAAAAGCATCAGCACCCTGCTTAAGCAAAAATTTAAATGCGCCATTGTTGGCACAATGAGCTGCCAGAAGAAGTGCTGTCATACCCGTTGAACTTTTTGCTTCTATTATGTTGGTCCCTGCTTTTACAAAAAATTTAACAACGTCCGTCAGTCCATAAATAATAGCCAATCTAAGTAATGCAACATTATTTGTATCCGCAGGATCAAAAAGCTCATCCGGCGTATTCTGTCTGCATATCAATTGCCATTGTGTTGGCGTAGGATAATGTGAATAAAACAGAGAGTAATCTTTAAAATACGTTTTTTGATAAACCTCATAAAAATAATTGAGAACATATTCACCTTGTCCTTCACCATATTTTTCTTTATCGAGAAAACATTGATTCACAATAAAGAGGATATTAAATGGCGACCCTTTAAGCGCCAAGATATCATCCACACACAAATTCATCTTTTTAAAACCTTGCACATCGCCTTCAATGGCAAGTGAAATCAGGCGTCTTTGTCTTCTCATCAATCCCCAATATTGTTGTACGTATTCTTTAGCAAACTCTTCTTTGTTGTGCGCATTCTCTGCAAAATCCTCTCCAAAATGTAAACGCCTTTTATTTTCCCATAACACGTTGTCACTGCCTGCAACATTAAAAAGTCGACAAACTTTTCTTGCATTAGCAACTTGCTCTGGTGGCAGAAATGCCATCATGTAGGCAACGAGTTCAGGATCGATAACATGCTGCTCGAATGGATTTTTTGATTCTGCATGCTGCGATTTTTTCAACAATGTATGGAACATGGATCATACCTCTTGTTTTTACTGACGATTTTGAAAAAGGTGTCAGAGTGTTATCTGTATAAAGACTGTTATCCGTAAAAAAGTTGTCATCCCAGCGAATGTTGGGATCCGTATAAAGACTGTCATCCGTAAAAAAAGTTGTCATCCCAGCGAATGTTGGGATCCGTATAAAGACTGTCATCCGTAAAAAAAGTTGTCATCCCAGCGAAGGCTGGGATCCAGTTCTAACATTCCGCATATGCATATTTAGAGCTGGATCCCAGCCTTCGCTGGGATGACAGCCTTCGCTGGGATGACAGCCTTCGCTGGGATGACAACTTTTTTTACGGATGACAGCCTTTTTAGCTAACCTATTGCTTAGAAACTTTTGGCTTATGTTCATCACGCGGTAAAAGCATCTCGGTATTGCTTTTTGCTCTTTGTTTACGCGGTCTCGTAAATTGCGTGCTCGTCGAACCGGTGAGCGGATTTTCCGTTGATGCGGTTTGCTGTTTTACTTCTGGATTTTTAGGCGTTGGTCCTTCATCCTCTTCCGTAATCGCACCAAGTTTTGTTTTGAACATTAAAGAAGATTTATGTTTTTTACCGGCTTTATCCTCACCAATTTTGTGTTTTCGAGTACCACTCATAACCAACCTCCTCATTTTTATTTGATTAATTTATATCTCTATTATCCAATATGATCAACTATTATTCAAATCATATTGATTCTATGACTTTTTTATCGCGTAAAAACCTAGCCCAATGGTTTAAACGCCTGTATGCCGGTTTGTGCTTTGCCAAGAATAAGTGCTTGGATGTCGGCGGTGCCCTCATAGGTTTTCACCGTTTCAAGATTGACCATGTGACGCATGACGTTAAAATCTTCCATGATGCCATTGCCACCTAACATGTCGCGCGCTTCGCGAGCGACATCAAGTGCGGTCAGTGTTGAATAGCGTTTTAGCATGGATATCATCGGGGTTTCTGCGCGATCATTTTCTTTTAAACGGCCAAGACGCAGACAACTTTGTAAACCAAGCGTAATGCTGGTTTGCATGTTAGCTAATTTTTGTTGTATCAGTTGGTTGGCAGCGAGTGGATGACCGAATTGCTGTCTATCGAGAACATATTGTCGCGCCGTGTGCCAACAAAATTCGGCAGCACCGAGTGCACCCCAGGCAATGCCGTAACGCGCATTATCCAAACAACGTAACGCGGCCGCTAAACCTTGAGCATCTGGTAATTCATGTTCTTGCGTCACGAAAACATCATCCATCACAATTTCGCCCGTGAGTGAAACACGCAAACTCATTTTGCCGTGCATGAGCGGTGAAGAAAGTCCTTTACTATTTTTTTCTAAAATATAGCCCTGAATTTTGTCTTTATCTTTACGCGCCCACACAATAAAAATATCGGCAATCGGCGCATTGGTAATCCAAAGTTTGGTGCCTTTTAATCGATAACCACCAGCAACGGTCGTTGCCGTTGTTTCCATGCCAGCTGGATCAGAACCGTGATTGGCTTCGGTCAAACCAAAACAACCTATGCATTCACCGCGCGCCATTTTAGGTAAATAAGCTTGTTTTTGTGCTTCACTGCCAAAAGCATAAATGGCATACATGGCTAAACTGGATTGCACACTCACGATAGAACGATAACCGGAATCAACGCGCTCCAATTCACGCATCATCAAACCATAAGCCACTTGATTGATGCCAGCGCAACCATAACCTTTTAGTGTTGCACCTAATAAACCGTTTTTTCCAAATGTTAACATCAATGCGGGATTAAATGATTCATCACGAAAGGTGGCCATGACTTGCGGTTGCAAAACATCTTGCGCAAAATCACGGACACTGTCACGCACCAGCCGTTCTTCATCACTCAATTGTTCGTCAAAAAAAAGTGGATCATCCCATTGGTAAGAAGAAGTGTTGTGAACGGCCATGTTGTTCTCCTAAATAAGGTTGTCATTGCGTGCGTAGCGAGGCAATCCAGCAACGAGACTTTCCAAATTATCAGTTTTTTTCCTCAGAAACTATCCTACCATCTTTAATATTAACAACACGCTTGCAGCGGCGACTTATTTCTTTATCGTGGGTAATAATTAAAATGGTGCGGCCTTCTTGTTGATTCAACTTCAACAGTAATGCCATGACTTCATTTCCAGTCGTTGAATCCAATGCGCCTGTTGGTTCATCGGCTAATATCACTTGCGGATCACCAACCAGTGCGCGAGCGATGGCAACACGCTGTTGTTGACCGCCGGATAATTGGTTGGGCCGTTGCTCTGCATGTTGTGCCATCGCCACTTTTTCTAACATCTTCATCGCAAGGTGTGCCGCTTTTGCCTCTGCAATGCCGCGGTAAAAAAGCGGCAGCATGACATTTTGCAAAGCACTGGAGCGTGGCAACAAAAAAAAGGACTGAAAAACAAATCCCATTTGCTGATTACGAATGTCAGCCAGTGCGTGTGAAGTTAATTGCGACACATCACGATTTGCAAAAAAATAATTGCCAGACGTTGCATGGTCAAGACAGCCGATGATATTTAAAAGTGTCGACTTCCCAGAACCCGATGCACCAACGATTGCTGTCATCTCACCTGCTCTCAATTCAAAATCGACGCCGTTTAATGCGGTAAATTCTTGTTGATGAAGACGATACGTCTTCGTCACTTGTTGTAATTTAATGAGAGGAAGCAATTTTATCTCCTATTTTTAAGCCAGATAAAATCACCACATTTTCTGTTGTGGTTTTTCCTGTTTTAACTGCGACTTGTTGCCAATTATTTTTTTCGGCTTGCCATAAATTGACATAAGCCACACCATTTTTTTCGATCAGCGCCGATAACGGCACGGTGATGCGCGGTGGCTCACGCATTTCTATCGCGACATTTGCGCTCATTCCAACGTGTATCACTTGTTGCTCTTTTTCCGTTAAATGCGGCACGATGATGCGAACAGCAAAAGTGGGCAGGCTGCCTGAGGTCACATCGGCTTGTCTATCGATACGCTCAATTTCACCATTCAAGGTCGCCTCAGGAAAAGCAACGCCGGTGATTTTTACTTTTTGGCCAATTTTAAGCTGATTTAAGCTAATTTCATTCACCTTGATGCGCACACTGATGCCAGACATATCGCCGATAACGGCAAGCACATCACCTTGTTTAACCACATCCCCCTTCATGATTTTTTTACTATCGTCTTCACTTTTGATTGGCGATAACACAACGCCTGCAATCGGCGAGAGGATGCGGAGATTCTCAGAGCCTCGTTGCAAATGCAATGCTTCCGTAATTTTATCAATGTCTGCGATGGTCAATTGATAAAGACGGGAATTTTTAATATCCATTTGTTGCAACAAAATGTTAAGCGCATCTTTTGCTTGCAGGAAAGCAAGTTGCCCTGCGTAATAACTGGATTGCTTCGCTTTAAAATCATCAGCAGATATCAGCTGATTTTTGTGAAGAAAGGTTGCCTCAGACAATTGCGTGCGACTATTGTTAAATTCACTTTTTGCTTTGATGTACTGCATCAATGCAGCTTTATAATCCGCTAAAAATTTTGATGAGGACAATAAAAATAATAATTGTTGTGCTTTGATTTTATCGCCATATTGAAATGTCATCTCAACAACTGCACCTTCTGCTGGACTTGGAATCACAAAGGTTTTAATGGGCTGTATGCTGCCGGCATAAAAAGCTGTGCTGATGCTATCATTCGCCGTAATGATAATATTTTTTTTATTTTGCACCGTTTCTTCTCGTGAACACGCTGCGATCAACATCACGACGAAAAGAAAGCAGAGTGTGCGAAACCACCGATGATATTTCATTTATAACCTCACTTTAACCTGCCAAGTATGCAATGTGCTGCCCATTAAAAAATCTAAATTGACTAATGCTTTGATATAATTAATTTCTGCATTCAATAAAATTTGCTGCGTTTGCATCAGCTGCACTTCTGCCGTTTGTAATTCCAACGAATCAATTAAGCCATGTAAATATTTTTGATAATTCACCTGATAAGTTTTTTTCTGCAATTTTTCAGCAGCCGCTGCATAACGCCAGGCACGCTCAGCGCTACTAACCAAATGCCAACCATTAATAGCGCTCGTTTCTTTACTCCATTTTTCTTGCTTAAAAGCAAGTTCCGCTTGCTGCAATGCAATTTTTGCACTCATCAATGCTTGCTTTGCCATTTGATCATCGATGGGCACATTCAAGGTGAGTCCAACGGCTTGTGCTTGATTGCGCAGATTAAAGGCATTATTTAAGCCATTTTTTTGGCTGCCATCTTGACCATTGCCAGTGACCACGCTTGCCGTCAAATTTAATTTCCAGCGTGTTGCATCTTCTGCTAATAACACTGCGCGCTTGGTTGCACCATGCAGCGTGATATTATCCACTTGGAATTGAATATCATTTTCCAGCACCGCATTTTTAGTGACAGATAAAGGCGGCAAATGGTATTTCGGGATGAGTTGTTGCAAGGCAAGTGTGGTGAAATGCACATCGGTATTAGGATCAATGCCAATGGCTGCTAACAAGCCATAGCGCGATTCTTGCAGTGCATTTTTATCATTTTCTAATTGTGTTTGCGCACTCGCTGCATTGGCTTTTACCGTGATTAATTCATTACCCGCTTTATGTCCCGCTTTAATAAATAATTTGGTTTGTTTGATGGTCAACTTCGCTCGCTTCAGCGCTTCTTCATCAATCATTACTCTGCGTTCAGCTGACATCACATCGAGATAAGCATTAATGATGGCGGTGATGGTTAGACGCAAAGTGCCTTCCACATTTAAACGTGAAATAATTTCGCCGTCTTTCGCATTATTGAGTGCGGCTTCAACGATCGCGCGTCCAAAACCGCGCAGCAGTGGTTGCATGACTTCTAATGATAAGCTGGGATTAAATTCCTCTGTTTTTTGATTTAGCGAGGCAAAAGTAATTTGTGTTCCTATCGGTGTCAGCAATGAAACACTTGGCTTAACTATGTAACTAGCGGTGCCCATTTTAGGCTGACCAGGAACGGTTTTTTGTAAAAAAGAAGCGGAGCTTTCGAAATTATAATGCGGATAAAATTCCCACTGCTGCACTTGCAAAGAAAATTTTTGTAACACATAGGCTAATTGCGATGATTGCACATTAGGGTTGGTACGTATCGCAAGCCATATCGCCTCATGCAATGACAATTTGAGCGGTGCTTTGTTGTCAGCCTGTGCTGAAAAAAAAACAAATGACAAACAAAGAAAAAGAAAACAGAATTTTTTCATGACTCACATTCTAAATAAAGTTAGCCAGCATAAGTGCGTATCAGCTTGGCTTTATTGTTATGTCTTTTAATCGCTAATTGAATAAGATGGGTCAATAATTCAGTGTAACTAACACCCGATGCCGCCATGAGCTTAGGATACATAGAGATTTGGGTAAAACCGGGAATGGTATTCACTTCGTTAAAATACAATTGCTGCGTATCCTGACAAAGAAATAAATCTACCCGCGCCATGCCTTCACATTCCAGCGTAATAAATAATGCTTTGGCAAGGAGACGCGCTTTTTCTTTAATCTCATCGCTAACGGGCGCTGGAATTAATAATTCAGCACCATTTTCATCGAGATATTTTGCATCGTAAGAATAAAATTCATGACGCGGTCTAATTTCACCAACCACACTGACGATGGGATTATTTGCATCCTGCAGCGATTCTAAAACAGCCACTTCAAGTTCAATCACCCGTAAGGCTTTTTCCACTAAAATTTTTGTATCAAAACGGAAAGCTTCGTTGATCGCTCTTGTTAATTGATCAGCGGATTTTACTTTGGTGATACCAATGCTTGATCCGGTATTCGCAGGTTTTACAAACACGGGGTAGTCCAATTTTTCACTGACTTCTGCGGCAAAACGCGCGGGATTTTTTTGCCATTCCGCTTGTTTGATCACGATGTAGGGCGCAACACTTATTCCCGCATCGCGAGCGAGACGCTTGGAAACATCTTTATCCATGCCAATCGCAGATGAGAGCACACCACAACCCACAAAAGGTAAATTCGCTAACTCTAACAAACCTTGCAAAGTGCCATCTTCACATAAGGTGCCATGCACCACCGGAAAAACCACATCAATGACTTGACCTGATGTCATCTTCTTCGACAATTGTTGCGTGACCGGCTTTGCTATCCATTCTGGTGTAAACCACGTGGTTTGTTCTTGCAGAGAAGGCACATTTTGGTTTTCCAAACTTTTGGCATAAACATCGTGGCCTAAAAACCAATTGCCTTGCTTGCTAATGCCGATGGGAATGACTTCAAAACGCGTGCTATCTAAGTATTGAATCACGTTGGCCGCTGACTTTAAGGAGACTTCATGCTCAGCAGAACGACCGCCAAAGAGAACAGCAACACGAATTTTATCTTCTGGTTTCATTCGCTTTATACCCAAACTATCTACTTAAATTACAACAGGATTAAGGCTTTTTTTATAAGCTCGCAAACTATACCCGGTTTCCCTTTGAACTGCCAGAGATGGCATTATTGATTGACATTAGACGTATAAATGGATGAAAATAGTCTCCCCGTTCATAAATTGTTCAATAGATTGCCTGATACCGCATGAGCCATCTTAAAAAACAACGACTTAACTCTAACCTATTAATAAAAACGAGTGAACTAACCTTATGAATACAAAATACCGCTTATTATTTTTATTTTCGCTGGTGGCCCTACTTGGCTTTACTTGGCCGCTTCCATCCTTACTAACGCCCATCAATTCGGCGCCACTTGGATCAGGTTCTTGGCTGCAACAAGAAATGCGAATTATCCAAACACAAGCGAGCAACATTGATAGCAAAGTATTGCGTCTTAGTCTGATTGCGTATTTGAATGCGCGGAAAAAAGGCTATGCTGGCAAACCCATACTCACCGTCATTGATTATTCCAAACCATCGACGGAACGACGCTTGTGGGTATTCGATCTTAAAAATAATAAAACATTATTTAATACCTGGGTGACGCACGGTAAAAACAGTGGTGGGGTGAATGCGACTTCTTTTTCCAATTCCAATGGTAGTTTAAAATCCAGCATTGGTGTTTTTCTGACGGATGAACCCTATATTGGTGGCAATGGTATTTCACTGCGTCTGCGTGGTCTTGAGAGTGGCGTGAATGACAATGCGTATCGTCGTAATGTGGTCATCCATGGTGCCTGGTATGCAAATCCTGATATCATCAGCAAGCAAGGACAGCTGGGTCGCAGTTGGGGTTGTCCTGCTGTAAAAACAGATTTAATACGACCGCTAATCAACACCATTAAGGAAAATTCGATAATCGTTGCCTATTATCCTGATCGACGTTGGTTATCAAATTCTCGATTTTTAGTTAGTTAAGGAACGCTACATGAATTTAATGAAAGTGAAAACACTGTCTGTTCTCTTAGTGTTAATCAGCGTCAATGCCTATTCAACAGCTTATCAGTTACCCGCAGCAAATCAGTCATTGTTAGGTCAAGTACAACATAATTCTGTCGGTGTTGGTGACACACCGACTAAACTTGCGTTGCAATATGATATTGGCTTTAACGCCATTGAAAATGCGAATCCCCATATTAATTTTGCCAAAGGATTTCCCTTTGGCGCGCCTTTGCAAATTCCAACGCAACATTTGTTACCCAATCAACCGCGTGAAGGCATCGTCATTAATTTGCCGGAAATGCGCATGTATTATTACGTGAATGCTGCTGTCTACACTTATCCTATCGGCATTGGCAAAATTGGGAAAATGATTCCAATAGAGAAAGCAAAAATCACGCGTAAAATGCAAGATCCCACTTGGATTCCACCGCAAGATATTCGTGAATTTAATTTGGAACAAGGCATCGTGCTTCCGCAAGTCATGCCACCGGGTCCTGATAATCCCTTAGGTCCATTTGCAATTTACATGAGCATTCCCACTTTCTTGATACACAGCACCATCTTTCCCGAAAGCATTGGCAAGCGCGCCAGTTTTGGTTGCATACGCATGTATGAAGCAGACATCAAAACTTTTTTCCCTTCCATACAAAAAGGCATACCGGTTGTCATCATCAACTCACCGACAAAAGTGGGTTGGCAAAATGATCATCTTTATTTAGAAACTCACAAACCACTTGAAGAACATAATGCTGCAACCGATGCATCCATTGCTGGCATGGTTCACCTCATTTCATCTGCAACAAAAAATCAAGCAACACTCGTTGACTGGCAAATGGTCAGTTACCTTGCTAGCGAGCGTGATGGCATTCCGCATGACGTTGGTATGAAAATTTCGCAATAAATTATTTTTAAAAAAATGATCGCCTCTCCCGCAAAGCGGGAGAAGGGATCATTTGTGTAGTGAAATTTAGTTCATCTCTCCCTCACCTAATTAAAATAATATTATTTATTTTTAAAGATTACTTTGGTTATATAGCAAGGTGTTTTTTGTGGATTACTGTGTAAAACAGTATAAATTCATTCACTTACTGAAATTATAACCTGTGGAAAAGTCGGCTTAACGGAAAAAGTTATTGGGGATAAGTTTATGGGTTTAGGGAAAAGGGTCTATATTCCTCTTTTATGCACAGGCTAGCAGCGAGATAAACATGGTCTTCTCCACAGCATATGAGTGGTTTACCTATATTGCTTCTTTTCCCATTGCAGATATTGCATTGGGTTTGGAGCGCGTTCATCTCGTGGGAGAACGTCTTTCGTTGTTAGTGGGCAATCCTTTAGTGATCACAGTCGCCGGCACAAATGGCAAAGGATCAACCGTTGCGGGTTTGGAAGCGATTTATTTAGCGCAACACTACCGAGTCGGTGCGTTTACATCGCCGATGTTGTTGACGCCGAATGAACAAGTGCGCATCAACGGTGCTCAGGCGAGCGATGATGAACTTTGTCAGGCATTTTCTGCAGTTGATGCAGCACGCAGTGAAGTATTACTCACCACTTTTGAATTTTTCACGTTAGTCGCGTTGGTGATTTTTAAAAAACACCTGCTCGATGTCATCATTTTGGAAGTGGGTTTAGGTGGTCGTCTCGATGCAGTGAATATCATCGATGCTGATATTGCTATCGTGACCAGCATTAGTTTGGATCACACGGCATGGTTGGGTAACACTCGGGAAGACATCGCATTCGAAAAAGCCGGAATTTTTCGTCCCGGTAAATCTGCAATTTTTGGTGAAAGCAAACCACCACACCGTTTGGTTGATCATGCCAAGAAGTTTGGTGCACCGCTTTATTGCTTAGGAAGCGCTTATGATTATGTCGTTACAGAAAAGACATGGTCATGGTCAACGCAAGCGACACATTATCATCATCTGCCGCTGAATTCCCTTTTGACGCAAAACATGGCATGCGTGCTCATGGCGGTGCATTTGCTACAACAGCAGCTGCGGGTGAGTGAGATGGCTATCAAGCAAGGGCTCGCGTCTGTCGCGCTCACAGGACGTATACAAGTGATACCGGGCGCGATAAATGAAATTCACGATGTGGCCCACAATCCCGCCGCCGTTGCTTTATTAGCAAAACGACTAAAAGAAATGAAGACATCAGGAAAAATGCATGCCGTCTTTTCCATGTTAGCGGATAAAGACATCATCGCGAGTATAACGGTGATGAAAGAGATGATTCATCATTGGTGTGTTGCACCATTAAACGTTAAGCGTGGGCTGTCTCAGGAAAAACTACAACAGGCATTCCAAGACACCGCCATTCATGCGGTAACATTTTTCTCAGCGATCAATGAAGCCTATGCGTTCACCAAGCAGAACGCAGCGCAAGGTGATTGCATTGTGGTTTTTGGATCATTCCATACCGTTGCTGCTGTTTTGATGTGATAACCATTTATTTTTCACCAAGAAAAGATTAATTTACTGGCATGCATATCACCTATATTTCCGAATATGATTGTTCTGATCCCGATATCCTTTCAGGAACGCCTTATTGGATTGCAAAAAGTTTAGCGCGCGAGGACATCGAGGTGCAGCCTATGCATATCACCAAGCCATTAAAATTATTACCACCTTTAGAAGAATTCACCTTTCGCTGTCGGCAACTTTGGGCAAAGCTTTATACGAGAACGCATCTTGTTTCCGATTTATTGCCGCGGCGTGGGCGTTTTCTTGCTGAAACATTGAAAAAACCATTAACTAATTTAAAAACAGATGCGATATTCACTTCTTTGTCAGTTTCCGCTGCCGCTTATTTAGAAACAAATATCCCCATTATTTATTGGACTGATGCCGTTTTTGCAGCACTAGCCAATTTTTATCCCGCCTTCAGACAATATGATGCAGAAACCATGTGGCATGGTCATATTGCGACGAATGCAGCGCTGATGAATGCAAAACGCGTGATTTTTTCTTCTGAATGGGCGGCGCGCACAGCCGTTGAATTTTATGGTATCGCAAAAGATAAAATAAGAATCGTGCCATTTGGCGCAAATCTAGATATTACCCACACGCTTTTTGATGTGAATAACATGATCAAAGCACGTTCAAAAAAATGCATTAAGCTGCTTTTTGTGGGCAAGTTATGGTATCGAAAAGGCGGCGATATTGCTTTGGCGATTGCAACCGCGTTACATGAAGCAGGACAGGCAGTGGAACTGACGATAGTTGGTGGTGAGCCGGAGGTAAAACGTTTACCGTCTTTTGTTAATTACCAAGGATTTATTTCCAAACGAACGCAACAAGGATTAGATAAATTACATCGCTTGTATCAAGCGTCGCATTTTCTTCTGTTACCAACGCGTGCCGATGCTTGTCCCATTGCGTTTGCGGAAGCGAATGCATTTGGCTTGCCTTGTTTAACCACCTATGTCGGTGGTATTCCAACGGTGGTGAAAGATAACATCAATGGAATGACTTTTTCGTTAGAAGCACCGGTGCAACAAGTTTGCGATTACATTGTTGATGTGATGCAAGATGATGCCCGTTATGAAGCACTCGCATTGTCTGCATTTAACGAATATGAAACACGGTTGAATTGGCGTGTCGCATCGAGTCAAGTGAAAAAAATAATTGCGGAAGTTATTTAATCCACCAACGCATCCATCACTTTCAGCGCGCGCGCGCAAGCATCAACATCATGCACACGAAGATAATCGACTTGCTGTTTGGCAAGATAAAGTGAGAGAGCAAGTGTTTCTGTATCGCGTTTTGCAAAAGGTGCATTGGTAAATAACGACAGAAATGTTTTACGAGAATGACCGATGAGAAGACGCGTGCCTAGCGTATGAAAATGTTGTATGTGTTTTAGCACCAGCAAGGATTGTTCCGCCATTTTGCCAAAACCAATGCCAGGATCAAAGATGATGCGATCGCGAGCGATGCCAAGTTGTTGCAATTGTTCCAAGCGTTTTTCCGCCCACTCATAGACGAGCATTGTTGTGTCTTGTTCACGCGGCAAGACGTGATCGCGACGCTCGGGCAAACTTAAATGATGCATGACGATACAATCACAATGGGTTTGCAATATTAATTCTCGCATCGCAGGATCATCCAAGCCTGAGACATCATTAATCCAATCCACACCGAGTGCCAATGCTTTTGCAGCAACGGTTGCATGATGAGTATCGATGCTAAAGCGTGGTTCGATATCAAACTGATGACGTAATTGTTGCAAGGCCATCAGCACCGGTTCCAAGCGTTGCCATTCAATGGCTGCGGTGATGGGATTTGCGCTGGGTGACGTGGATTCAGCACCGATGTCGATGATTTCAGCACCCGTTGCAATCAGATGATGAATTTGTTGTACTGCAGCATCGATTGCTAAATAGTGTCCGCCATCGGAAAAAGAATCGGGCGTGACATTCAAAATGCCAACCAATTGTGGTGCTTGCAAACGTTGGGCAATTTGTTGGGTATGTAACGGTGCCTCCCCGGTGAAACGCGAGCCCCATTTTTCCACGATTTCTGCCGCTGTTTTGCCGTGATTTGCTCCCGGTGTTGGCATGCGCCAACGCGGTGCGACATCTGCGAGTGGCCACAGCGCAAAGGGACGTTCTTCAAGACTTTGATGCGGCAACGTTAAGCTGTCATGTTTTAACATGACATCATCCCAAGCAAGCATATCGATATCGAGCACACGTGGTCCCCAATGTCTTACTTCAGGTTTACGCCCGATGCGGTGTTCGATAATTTTTAATTGCTGCAATAAATCGAGCGGCGCTAAATCTGTTTCAATGCGCAGTGCTAAATTGAGATACGGTTTATCCCAATCCGTTGGTGCATTCGCCGGTAATAAGGCATCGGAGCGATAAATGGGCGAAACTTGTTGCACTAAAACGCTAGGTATTTTTTTTATTGCTTGCAACGCTTGACGCAGATTACTTAAACGCTCACCAATATTTGCGCCTAATCCTAATATCACCATCATGCAACATCATCCGAGTAGCTAAAGGTCACGCCGCCATTTAAGCCTTCAATATTAGGATGTTTGGTAACGTGTAGGGTCAAGTGAGCGCCGTGTGGCAGCTCTTCTTTGATGAGATGATGGAGGATGGCGCTCACATGTTCGAGCAAGTGGAAGGATTTTTTTGCGGTTTTTTCGCGGATTTTTTGCGTGAGCTTGGCATAACACAGTGTGTCGGTAAGATCATCGGTCTCACAAGCACGTGGTGGTTTTGCAAAGCGGATGATGAGGTCTATGCTCACCATTTGTAGCTCCGAACGTTCATTCGCTTGCCAACCGAGGTTGATATAGAGTTCTAAACTGCGAAGTGTCAATGCTGTGTGTGGAGAGGCTGTCATAAGAGCTCGTCTATTTTTTTCATGATTTCGGGGGTGAGTTGTGATTTGACCTCAATTGACCCTAAGTTTTCAAGTAATTGTTCTTGTTTGGTCGCACCGGTGATGACAGAACTGACATGCGGATTTTTCAAACACCAAGCAATGGCGAGTTGCGCAAGTGTGCATTTTAGTTCTGCGGCAAGATGACTTAAAAGCTTGGTTTTTGTCACGAGTTGCATAAAATTATCTGGCACAAGCCATGCTTCTTTGGCGAGGCGACTATCACTTGGAATACCTTGATTGTATTTACCAGAAAGAATGCCAGAAGCAAGTGGACTCCAAATGGTGGTGCCCATACCGTATTTTTTAAACAAGGGAAGATAATGTTTTTCCAAGTGATCTCGATAAAAAAGATGGTATTTCGGCTGTTCCATGCTGGGTTTGATGCAATTTAATGCATCAGCCACCTGATAGGCTTCTTCAATTTGCGGAGCACTCCATTCCGATGTTCCCCAATAAAAGGCATAGCCTTGTCGCACCAAATAATCCATGGCTAAGACGGTTTCTTCGATGGGCGTATTGGGATCGGGACGATGACAAAAAAGTAAATCAACATAATCAAGTTGCAAACGTTGCAACGAATTTTTGGTGCCTTCAAGTAAATGTTTGCGCGACAAGCCCGTATCATTTGGCCCATTTCCGCCCCAAAAAATTTTGGTGGATATTACTAATTCTTCGCGATGAAATTCTTTGAGTATTGTTCCCATCAATATTTCAGCTTCGCCATGCGCATAAGCTTCGGCATTATCAAAAAAATTAATGCCATGATCAAAGGCAGTGTGCATCAGCGATTTTGCTTCATTGATGCCGACTTGTTTCCCAAACGTTATCCAAGAACCAAAGCCAATTTCACTTAAACGTATGCCGGCTTTTCCTAATTTGTTGTATTGCATGGTGACCATCCTTGCGTGAGAATTTGGGATTATCTTAGCACTCGGTGGTGTATCCGTCTTGTCAACTGTCATCCCGACGAGCTGTCATTCCCGACGAGCTGTCATCCCCGACGAGCTGTCATCCTCGACGAGCTGTCATCCCCGACGAGCTGTCATTCTCGACGAGCTGTCATCCAGACGAGCTGTCATCCAGACGAGCTGTCATCCCCGCGAAGGCGGGGATCCATCCTAATGTAACTCAGGTGATACGTAGTACAAAAATTTTATGCTGCAGGGCTCGTTATCTATTTGTGTACTTGACGAGATATTCAGCCTGGATCCCCGCCTTCGCGGGGATGACAGTTCGTTGTGCTCGTCTAGAATGACAGCTGTTGGCAAGGTTGTACCCAACTTTTTCGCAAGCGCACTAACCACAATCACCTTGCTCTAATCAGTACAAACATGGTACGGTATGGCCCTCTTTTTGGTACAATGACCATGTTAAAAATTGGCAAATTAACTGACTATGCAATGCTCATCATGAGTGAACTTGCAAAAACGCCGGAAGTGACGTTGAGCGCTACTTTTTTGGCGGAAGCATTACATCTGACGTCACCGACGGTGAGTAAGGTGTTGAAAATGTTGTCGGAAGGCGATTTGGTTGAATCAGTGCGTGGTGCAGAAGGTGGTTATTATCTCGCGCGCGCCGCGCGCCAAATTACTTTGATCGATATCATTACGGCGATGGAAGGCGAACTTGCCATGATGGATTGTTGTCAACGCAACCGTCGTTGCGCCATCGAATCACTTTGTACCATGCGAGAAAATTGGCAAAGAATCAATAAAATAGTGCAAACAATGTTAGCCAAATTAACCATCGTCGATATGTTAGAACCCATGTCGATGAAGCATCTTTTATCGGCTGCAAGCAGTGACAAGATGACATGAAAGGTGAGAATTGTGACCAATAAATTGATTAAAGAAGTCGTTGGCAAACAATATCCTTATGGATTTGTCACCCAAATTGATGCTGATACGATACCCGCTGGCTTGAGTGAAGACGTGGTGCGCTTGATTTCAGCAAAGAAAAACGAGCCTGCTTTTATGCTGCAATGGCGACTCGCAGCCTATCAACACTGGCTGACGCTTTCGCCACCGGCGTGGGCGCATTTGCATTATCCGCCCATTGATTATCAAAATATGATTTATTATTCAGCGCCCAAATCCGCAGAAGCGGGTCCAAAAAGTTTAGCGGAAGTCGATCCAAAATTATTGGAAACGTATAATAAGCTCGGTATTCCACTGCATGAGCAAGGACGTCTTGCCGGTGTTGCAGTTGATGCGGTCTTTGATAGTATTTCGGTTGCAACGACCTTCAAAGCAAAATTAGCAGAAGCGGGGGTGATTTTTTGTTCGTTCTCAGAAGCGGTGCAAAAACATCCGGCATTGATTGAACAATATCTTGGTACCGTTGTTCCCTATCGCGATAATTTTTTTGCGGCGTTAAATGCAGCTGTTTTTAGTGATGGTTCATTTGTGTTTGTGCCAAAAGGGGTGCGTTGTCCCATGGAATTATCCACGTATTTTCGCATTAACACGGCAAAAACAGGGCAATTTGAACGCACCCTCATTATTGCAGAAGAAGATAGTTACGTGAGTTATCTCGAAGGATGCACGGCACCCATGCGCGATGAAAATCAATTGCATGCTGCAGTCGTTGAATTAATTGCGTTGCAAAATGCACAAATTAAATATTCTACCGTGCAAAATTGGTATCCCGGTGATGAGCAAGGTCGTGGTGGCATTTACAATTTTGTGACGAAGCGCGGTCATTGTCGCGGTGCGCATTCAAAAATTTCGTGGACGCAAATTGAAACGGGATCGGCAATTACCTGGAAATACCCGAGTGTGATTTTGCAAGGTGATTATGCAATCGGGCGAATTTTATTCGGTGGCACTCACCAATCATTATCAGCAAGCAGACACCGGCACCAAAATGATACACATCGGAAAAAATACCAGCAGCACCATCATTTCAAAAGGCATAGCCGCCGGTTTCGGACAAAATACTTATCGTGGTTTGGTGCGCATGTTGCCGGGTGCAAGCAATGCTCGCAATTATACGCAATGTGATTCATTGTTGTTGAGTGCGACGTGTGGCGCACACACGTTTCCTTACATCGAAGTAAAAAATAAAACGGCGCGTGTTGAACATGAAGCATCGACTGCCAAAATAGATGAAGATCAATTATTTTATTGTCGACAACGTGGATTAAGCACAGAAGATGCCATTTCCATGATCGTGAATGGTTTTTGTAAACAAGTTTTTAATGAATTACCAATGGAATTTGCAGTCGAAGCACAAAAATTATTGGAAGTCAGTTTAGAAGGCAGTGTGGGTTAAAAGTGAGGATAGTGTCGTTATGTTAGCAATCAACAATTTACACGTGGCAGTGCAAAATGAGCAACAACACATGCAAGCGATATTGCGTGGGGTTGATTTGCAAATTAAACCGGGCGAAGTGCATGCCATCATGGGGCCGAATGGCTCGGGCAAAAGCACACTTGCGAATGTGCTCGCGGGCCGCGATGATTATCATGTCACCGCAGGCACAGTGACACTCGATGACAGCGACATACTGGCACTGCCACCAGAAGAGCGCGCCCTGCGCGGACTTTTTTTAGCATTCCAATATCCCACGGAAATTCCCGGTGTTAACAATGCTTATTTTTTACGAACCGCCGTCAATCGTTTGCGCAAACACCAAGGATTGCCGCCACTTGATGCGGTGGATTTTTTGCAGATAGTAAAAAGCAAAATCAAGGAAGTGGGCTTGGAGGATGTCTTTTTGCATCGTGCGGTGAATGAAGGCTTTTCTGGCGGTGAAAAAAAGCGTAATGAAATATTACAAATGCTAATGCTGCAGCCACGCTGCATCATTTTAGATGAAACTGATTCCGGTCTTGATATTGATGCACTGCAAATGGTCGGACGTTCTGTCAATGCGTTACGCAGTGAAGAACGCAGCTTTATAATTGTGACGCATTATCAGCGTTTGCTCGATTACATCACGCCAGATAAAGTGCATGTCATGGCGCAAGGTCGCATATTAAAATCCGGTGACAAAGCATTAGCACACGAATTAGAAGCAAAAGGCTATGGCTGGTTAGAAGAGAGTGGCATCAAATCATGACAAAGGCACACACCTTAGCGGATTGGTTGCAACAACCGGATGCGGAAAACGCACCGCAGTGGTTGCTGCATTGTCGACAGCAACAACGACTTGCCTTTCTCGAACAGGGTCTGCCAACGCGCAGTGAAGAACGCTTTAAATATGCTGATTTTACGTTTTTAAAGAACGCCGTTTTTTCTGCGACAGAAGGTGTGCAAGACAAAAAAGTGATGGAGTTGATACAACAACATCGCATGGCAGCGAATGACAGTATTCTATTGGTGTTGGTGAATGGTGATTTCATGCAAGCGTTATCAGACAAGCTGCCACCGGATGTCATTGCTTGTCGCATCAGTGAAGCGCTGCACACTTATCCGGAGCAGATCAGAGCACAGTGGTCGCGCTATTTGGAGAGCGAACGCTATCCTTTCGCCAGTTTAAATGCAGCGCTCAGTCACGATGGTTTATTTTTTGCAATCAAGGCGCATTATCAACTTGAAAAACCCATACATCTTCTTTCACTCATCACCGATGAAAAAGTTTGCATGATGCACACGCGTCATGTTTTTCAATTGGGCGAAGGGAGTCAGCTGGCATTGGTGGATGAGCATGTTAGCAGCTTAAAACAAGCGTATTTAGTGAATAAAGTCACTACCTGGGATATCGGCCATGCGGCGAAATTGCAGTATTATAAAATTCAGCAAGAAGGTGAGCAAGCAGTGCATCTTGCGCACACATTCATCGAACAAAAACAAAATAGCGAAAGCACACTGCTTTTTTTATCAGCGGGCAGCCGCGTGTCGCGTGATGAGGTTGTGGTAAATTTAAAAGAAACGGGTGCGCATTGTCAGGCATCGGGTTTTTATCAGTTAGCAAATGATGCGCAGTATATTGATCATCACATCGACATCAATCATCAAGCGTCTCGCACGCAATCGGATATGCTGTATAAAGGCATCATCAAAAGTCGTGCAAAAGCGGTTTTTAATGGCCGACTTTATGTGGAAAAAGCAGCGCAGAAAATTGTTGCCTATCAAGCCAATCACACGATTTTGTTATCGGATCAAGCAGAAATGTATTCTAAACCGGAACTTGAAATTTATGCAGATGATGTCAAGTGTAAACACGGCGCATCAACGGCACGCATCGATCAAGATGCCATTTTTTATTTACGTTCTCGCGGACTTGATCATGAAACCGCTTTGCAATTATTGTTGCAAGGATTTCGTCAAGAAGTTATTGAACGCATTACACATCATGCGATACGTCAACATGTGCAGGAGACATTGTGAACATTATTACATCGATTAATAAAAGTGATTTTCCGATATTGTCGAAAGAAAATCGCGGTAAACCCGTGGTTTTTTTAGATAGTGCAGCTTCTTCGCAAAAACCGACAACGGTGATCGAAACCTTAGCCGATTTTTATTTGCATGATTATGCAAATATTCATCGCGGTATTTACGAATTAAGCGAACGAGCGACGCAGCGCTATGAAGCCGCGCGTCATCGGGTGCAGACATTTATTAATGCCGCATTAGCAGATGAAATTATTTTTGTCAGCGGTACAACGGCTGGTATTAATCTTGTCGCGCAAGCCTATGGACGCAAGCGTTTTAAAGCGAAAGATGAAATTATTTTAAGTGTCATGGAACATCATTCCAACATTGTTCCCTGGACCATGTTGCGAGAAGAATTGGGTGTGGTTTTAAAAATTATTCCGGTCAAAGATGATGGTTCACTGAATATGGACGCTTACAAAAAATTATTTTCGCCACGCACTAAATTAGTGGCACTGACCCATGTTTCAAATGTGTTAGGCACCATCAATCCGGTTAATGAAATCACAGCCATTGCGCATGATCATGACGTGCCGGTGTTGCTTGATGGCGCGCAAGCAGTGCCGCACATGGCTGTTGATGTGCAAGCCATTGATTGCGATTTTTATACCTTTTCCGCACACAAATTGTATGGCCCAACCGGCATCGGTGTGTTGTATGCGAAAAAAGCGTTGTTGGATGCGATGCCGCCTGTCATCGGTGGCGGTAACATGATAGAAAGTGTTTCCTTTGAAAAAGTCACGTATGCAAAAACGCCGCAGAAATTTGAAGCAGGCACGCCACCGATTGCAAGTGTGGTGGGTCTCGCTGCTGCTATCAATTATGTTGAAACCATCGGCATGGACATGCTATTTGCACATGAGCAACGGTTGTTGCACTACACCGAAGAAGCGTTGCAGACCATACCGGGTTTGCGCATCATCGGCACGGTGCATCCGAAAGTGGGCGTCGTCTCTTTTGTTATCGATGGCATACATCCTCATGATATTGGCACGGTGCTCGATCATGAAGGTGTTGCAGTACGCGCAGGACATCATTGTGCCATGCCACTCATGACACGTTTCAATGTGCCTGCCATGGTGCGTGCGTCTTTTGGTGTTTACACCGATCAAAACGATATCGATGCATTAATGGCAGCACTTCAATTAACAGTGAGGTTATTTAGCTGATGTCTTTACGCGAACTCTATCAAGAAATCATTGTGGATCATGGCAAAAGCCCACGAAATTTAGGCAAATTAGCAGAAGCGAATCACAGTCATCTCGGGCGCAATCCTTTGTGTGGTGATCAATTAACGGTGTATGTCATCGAGCATGACGGTCGAGTCGTTGATATTCGTTTTGAAGGAGTGGGTTGTGCTATCGCCATGGCATCGGCATCGCTGATGACAGAATGCACCAAGGGAAAAACGGTGGCTGACATCAAACAATTGTTTGCAGATTTTCATCACTTAGTCACAACCGGTGATGCGGCTCTGACATCGCTTGGTAAATTAGAGGCTTTTGGTGGCGTGGCGGAATTTCCGGTGCGCGTGAAATGCGCGACACTTGCTTGGCATACCTTGCAAGCAGCGCTCGATAACGATACAAATCCTGTGACGACGGAGTGAGGTAAATTTATGTCAGCAACCATCACCATCACGGCGACAGCCGCGCAATTCATCAAAAAAATGATAGAAAAAAATAACGGCATCGGTTTTCGTTTATCCATTAAAAAAACCGGCTGTTCTGGTTTTTCATATGCACCGGCCGTTGTCAGTGAAATAAATGCGCAAGATGAATTAGTGGAAATCGATGGCATAAAAGTATTTGTGGATGTGACTTGGATGCATCTATTACAACAATTAGCCATCGATTATGTCAGTGAAGAAAGTGCTGGTTTGAAACAAAAACGGTTACACTTCAGCAATCCAAATGAATCCAGCCGCTGTGGTTGCGGTGAAAGTTTTCATGTTGAGTGAGGCATTATGCATCGCGCATCCACCATTGAAGTAAAACGAGAAGTTGAGGCAACATTGATTCCATCCGGCGTCAAAGTAACGTTGCAACCTGGTTCACAAGTGACCGTGACGCAAGCACTTGGCAATGCTTACACGGTGTATGTCAACGGCAATTTAGTGCGCGTCGATGGTAAAGACGGTGATGCACTTGGTTTAGTGATACTGGTGCAACCCGATATTAATGAGCAAGTCGGTTCTGTTGAAGAAAAAGTGTGGCTGCAACTAAAAACCTGTTTTGACCCGGAAATTCCAGTGAATATTGTGGATTTAGGCTTGGTTTATGTGTGTGATGTGCTACCACTTGGCATGAATGATTATCAAGTCAACATCACCATGACCTTGACCGCTGCAGGCTGTGGCATGGGTCCTGTGTTAGTTCGCGAAGTGGAAGAGAAGGCGCGGCAAATTCAAGGGGTGACAGCAGTGAAAGTAGAATTAGTATTTGATCCACCGTGGGATAAAGACAAAATGAGTGAAGCCGCCAAGCTGCAACTCGGCTTATTTTAAACAAAATGACAGAGGAAAAATTATGACGATACAAGACAAAATCAAACAACAAATTGCAGACCACAACATCATCATTTACATGAAAGGCAATGCTGACATGCCAATGTGTGGTTTTTCGGCACGCGCTATCAGCATTTTAAAATCCTGTGGTGCAAAATTTGCCGCGATTGATGTTCTTCAAGACGAAGACATACGCCAAGGAATCAAAGCCTATTCCAATTGGCCAACCATCCCACAACTCTACATCAATGGTGAATTCATCGGTGGCAGTGATATTGTGGCTGAAATGTATGAATCCGGCGAATTGCAGACGCTGATTAAGAATTGCCAATGATGTTGCTGAGTAACACTCACACCTGCGAGATGATTTTTAAGGATGTGGTGTTATGGCAACAATGGTTATAATTTTTTTTCCTGGACCATAATGCCAAAAAATTCGATAAGCTGCTGGTGTTTTATTTTCTGCATAAGCTTCAAATATTTCTTCGTCGTTAGCGCCTTTAAGTGAGTTATATTTGTGAGTATGTAGACTTTGATGGTGTGGATTGGTTTCGAGATAGCCCAAGGTTTTTCGAACAGCTTTAAGACGTTTTTTTAAATTGGGATTTTTTTCAAGTGAAGCGAGATCTGAATTCGCTTGATCAGTAAATAATAATTTGTAAGACATTAGTCAGCATCATCATCAAGGTATTTTGCAAAACTGCCACGATTCTTAACACGTCCAGCAGCAGAATCTTCCAGTCCCTGCTTTACTTGTTTTAAAGCAGCTTTGTTATCATAAAGCCATTTTTCATTGGCAGAAATCTCTACACGAGGCTCTAGAATGATGCGGTGATGTTTATCTTCGGTGACAATAAAACTGCTTACCCCATCCGCTAAATGTCCTAATGTGATGCGGCCTTTTGCATCTGGCCTTACTGTTCTTGCTTCTTTCACGGTCATTGGTGTCATCCTCTTTAATATATCAATTATAGCTGATGGTGGGATTTTATCAAAGTGGTAAATATCACATATCCCACATTTTAAACAGCCGGTCTATTTTTGCATATGAAATAAATATATGATATAATTTCAAATGTAATAAACGATGAGGTCATCCTATGCATGCCAAACTTGCAGAAAAAAATGAAATCGCGCTTGATAAAAAAAAGATACTAACAAAAGCCTTGTGCCGATTGGCGATTGAGCTGAATCTCAGTCGACAAGAATTATCCTTAATAATGGGTCTCAGTGAAGCGACTTTTAGTCGCATATTTAATACACAAGGTAAAGATAAAAAAGCAAGCTATCTTGATCCTTCTTCAAAAGAAGGACAACTTGCCATCCTCCTTTTGCGTCTTTATAAAAGTCTAGCGGTTCTTTTTGGAGGTAATGCGCAGCAATGCCAATTATGGTTAAGAAGTGAAAACAAGCATCTTGAAGGTAAGCCCATTGATAATATTAAATTGATAGAAGGACTGGTCACTGTCGTTCAATACCTCGATGCAATGCGAGGAAAAAATTGATATGACAATCGACATTTGGGATAAATGTAATGGAAAAAAACACATCAAAATAATAAACGAAATCACCTGGCGGATTGTTGCATTGCAAGAAAAGACAGCAACTAGAAAATTAGTTGATTCTTTGGAAGAACAAAAAATGTTGGATGATTTGATAGAAAAATCAAAGCCTCCCATTCCTCTCACGCATAGCAAATTTCATCCTTTGCTTTACACACCATTTAGATATCCGCCATTGAAAAACGGATCACGTTTTGGAAAAAAAGAACAACCTTCCATCTGGTATGGTTCATTAGCAATTGAAACCGCCATAGCAGAAAAAGCCTATTACCAAATGTCATTTATTCGTGGCAGTACCGCCCACTTTGGCATTATTTCTTTAGCATTCACTCTTTTTTCAGTAAAAGTTGCAACAGATAAAGGCATTAAATTAACGGAAAGTCCTTTTTTAAAATATAAAAATATGATTTCATCACCAACGAATTATAAAGCAAGCCAATTATTGGGCTTAAAAATACGAGAAGAAAAAATTGACGGATTTACTTTTCATTCAGCAAGAGATCCGAATAAAGGAATCAATATCGGTTTATTCAGTACAGCTGCTTTCGCGGATAAAAATCCTAGTACGCATTCATTTCAAACATGGCAATGTACGGCGACAGACACGCTTGTTGAATTTGTTCGTAGCGATCCTGTGAAGGATCAAGCGCTTAGTTTTCCAATGGCGAATTTTTTAGTTGATGGTAAATTGCCTTTTCCTGCTAATTAGTGCATCGATTTGAATCGATCACTTCGCTGATATTTTTTTCCACCAAGCCATGCGTGGTAAATACAGTAAAAGAAAAATCAAAACTGCCGTCAGCAAGCCAATTAAATACATGCCAACCGACACAGCAAGACCAACTGCAGCGGTTGCCCACAAAGTTGCAGCGGTTGTCAAACCGGTGACGTAATCGCCTTGACGGAAAATAATGCCGCCGCCTAAAAAGCCGATGCCGGTGACAACTTGTGCTGCAACGCGTGAAGAATCAGCATTGGCAATGGAGAGACTCACGATGCCAAAGACACAAGCACCAAGTGCTATCGCACCATAAGTGCGAATGCCAGCGGAGACGACATTACGATGTCGCTCTCGTTCCCAGCCAATTAAACAGCCGAGAAAGCATGCAAATAAAATGCGGAAAAATAATTCCAGTTCGAATGACAATGAGTAATGGGGCATAAATCTATCCTTGATGTTTTTTCATGCTACACAGAGACCCACATCAAATCAACTCACGCATGCGCTGACAAACGTGTTGCATCACATGAATGTTATGTATGCTCGCTAAGTGAAAATAAGCAATCAGGCCTTCTTTGAAAAGATAATGCAGATAAGCGCGAGAAAAATGTTGGCAAGTAAAACAAGTACAGCCTGGTAATATCGGTTGATCATCGGCAGCATATTGACTTTTTTTGATGAGGATGCGGCAAGGCTGATCACCATTTTCAAAACGTAGCCAACCATCTTTTTCGCTGAGCGTGCCAAAATACAGTGTGCCATGTCGTGCATTGCGTGTTGGTGCGACACAATCAAAAATATCAATGCCAGCTGCGACCACATCAATCAAATCTTGCGGCGTTAAACCGACACCCATGGTGTAACGAATTTTATTTTCCGGCAATAGGGGTCGCACCCACTCAATAATTTCAATGGTTTTTTTCATATCAAAACCGATGACTTCGCCACCGATAGCAATGCCATCCAGTGGTTGTTGCAAAATAAATTCGGTGCTAAGTTCACGCAAATCGCGAAAACTACCGCCTTGAATAATACCGAAAAGGGCTTGTTTTGAGCCGTAAGCAGAGTTTTTATTTTTCTCATGCGTCTCTATCGATAAACGCAACCAGCGATGAGTGCGATCGAGTGCTGCAAGTGCTGCTTCGCGGCCACCGCATTCTGGCGTGCATTGATCAAAGGCCATGATGATATCGGCACCAATAATTTTTTGCGCACTGATGGATGTCATGGCATTCAAGTGCAAGACTTTGCCGGTCGTTGGATGTTTGAAATGCGCGCCGTCTTCATCAATGACACAGAGCTTGCCATTTTTCGACAAACTCAATACTTGGAAGCCACCGCTATCGGTCAGCATGGTTTTAGACCAGCCCATGAATCGATGCATGCCACCCACTTTTTCGATGATGTCCATGCCGGGTTTACACAACATGTGATAGGTGTTGCCGCCTAAAATAATGTCGGCGCCACTTTGCTGCAAATCGTGTGGTGTGACGTAATTCAGCATGGCGCGAGTGCCAACTGGCATGAAAGCAGGCGTCAGTACTTCGCCATGCGGTGTTGTCATCCGCATGACACGTGCGGCAAGTCGCGGGTGTTTTTTGATGATTTCTGCGTGATAGGCATTAGACATGGGCGGAGATTATACGCATAATTACCGCCATGAACACTAAACGGCAGCTTGGTTATCGCGATAAACTTTGTCTTGGCATAGACCAAGTCATACGCGCATTAACCGATAATCCACAAACCACGGCAAAACCCTATCCAGCAAGAGCGCTGGACGAGGCGTTACTCACGGATGCGGAGCGCAAATCTGCCGCTGCATTAATGCGGATTAATCATGCCGGCGAAATTTGTGCGCAAGCACTTTATCACGGTCAGGCGATGGTCACACGTTGCGCTGCAATCGAGCAAAAAATGCAGACAGCTGCGCTTGAAGAAGGTGATCATTTAGCGTGGTGTAAAAAACGGTTGGATGAATTGGGTTCTCACACCAGTTATCTTAATCCACTGTGGTATGCAGGTTCTTTTTGCATAGGCATGATTGCCGGCAAAGTGGGCGATCAATGGAGCCTTGGTTTTGTGGCAGAAACCGAGCGTCAAGTCATACAACATTTGCAAGAACACTTACAGCATTTGCCAGAAAAAGATGTTCGCAGTCAACGCATACTGCAACAAATGGAACAAGATGAAGCGGGTCATCGCGATGCTGCTATCGCAGCAGGCGCACATCCGTTGCCGAAGATAGTGCAGCAAGTGATGGCGTTCACATCAAAGATAATGGTAAAAACAGCTTATTTTATTTAGATATCGATGCATACACATGTCATCCGCATGAGAATATGTCATCCCCGCGAAGGCGGGGATCCAGGCGGAGTTACTCTCAACACGCACAAAAAAATTTGTTGAATTGTATTAAGATGGATCCCCGCCTTCGCGGGGATGACATATCATCGCGAGATGACATATCCTCGCGAGATGACATATCCTCGCGACGATGACATATCCTCGCGACGATGACAGGTACGCGAGCTATTTAGCAATCGCCAACGCACCCACTTGTATCAACCACACAACCCAAACGATGGCCATAAAATACGGCAACCAATGACGCTTCACTATCCAATAAATCAGCGCCGGAATGAGACCAATTAAAATGGGTAAGCTAAGCAGTGCAATCAAGCCACGCGCAATGTTTCCTGCCTGACCGCCAGAAAAAACATCCGTTAAAATTTGTGCTATCCAATCATGTGCATTAATGAGTACTTGCACAGCATTTCCAACGTAGGGCATGCAAAGCACAACGACGATGCTAAAAATAATGAGAGCGATGACTTGCTTTAACATAACTGTATCCTTGTCAAAAAGGTGGGTGAGCGCGATTAAAGCAGGTTAATCAGCAATGTGTACGATGTCAAATCTTTATGCCTATGCCTTTTTGCAACAACAGCAATGCACCAACAAACATCAAGATGAAAAGCACAATGACCAAACTAAAACCCACATACACATTCACATCAGCGACACCCAACATGCCAAAACGAAAAGCATCCACCATATCGAGTATGGGATTAAAAACAGAAAGCGTGCGCCAAAAAGGCGACAATTGTTTGATGGAGTAAAAGACGCCGCCGAGATACGTGAGTGGTGTTAACACAAAAGTGGGAATGAAAGAAATGTCATCAAATCGTTTGGCAAATATGCCGTTGATTAAACCGCCCAAGGAAAAAACCATGGCAGCGAGTATGCCCATAGCAAGGACTATGAAAGGATGTTTAATGGGAATGTGAGTAAACAACAAGGAAACCAACAACACTAACAGGCCAACCAAGATGCCGCGCACAGCGCCGCCAAACATAAAGCCGATGAGCGTGATGACATTTGGCATGGGTGAGACCAACATTTCTTCTATGCTTTTGTTAAATTTCGTGAGAAAAAAAGATGAAACGGTATTGGCATAAGCATTGGTCATGATGGACATCATGACCAATCCCGGCACGATGTATTGAATGTAGGCGTAACCATCAATATGACGAATTTGTGAGCCGATAAATTTTCCAAAAATAATAAAATACAAACTCATGGTGATGACCGGCGGCAATAAAGTCTGTGACCATATGCGCATGAAGCGCATCACTTCTTTGTACAATAATGTTTTTAAGGGAACGGTGATGGAATAAGGAATGATGCCATTACTCATGTGTCTGTCCTTTCTTTTTTATTGTCAGTGACGAGACGAATAAATAATTCTTCTAAACGATTCGTCTTGTTGCGCATGCTGGTGATCGCAATATTTTTTTCGCTCAACAATTGAAACAATGCATTCATCGATTGACCACGATGAATTTCAACTTCAATCGTATGCTCATCAACCAAACGGGAATGATAATTTGGCAAATGCAGCGCGTGCATCATCGGAACGGCAAGATCAAGCACCAGCGTTTGCACATTCATGCGGTTGATCAGCGATTTCATTTTGGCATGTTCAATAATATCGCCATGATCGATGATGGCGACATTTTTGCAAAGTTGTTCTGCTTCTTCGAGATAATGCGTAGTGAGAATAATGGTTGTGCCTTGTTGATTAAGGTCAGTGAGAAATGTCCATAAACTGCGACGTAATTCAATATCAACACCAGCGGTTGGTTCATCGAGTATGAGTAAACGCGGTTCGTTCATCAGTGCGCGTGCAATCATCAACCGTCGTTTCATGCCGCCAGATAAATTAAAAGCCGGTTGATTATGCATATGCCAAATATCCATGGCTTTTAAATAGCGCTCGGCGCGGACAATGGCGATGTTGCGCGGAATGCCATAATAACCTGCTTGATTAACCAATATTTGGCTAATATTTTCAAACAAACTAAAATTCATTTCTTGTGGCACAACGCCGATGCAGGATTTTGCTTTGGCTGTGTCAGTATCAAGATCATGTCCAAAAATTTTGACGCTGCCACTCGTTTTATTGATGAGCGAACAAATGATGCCGATGGTGGTTGATTTGCCGGCGCCATTTTGTCCGAGGAGTGCAAAAAAATCGCCTTCGGCCACTTCAAGATCGATGCCTTTCAGCGCAATCACGCCATTTTTATATTTTTTAGTGAGCTGACTCACGGCCAACGCTAACATAATGTCTCCGTTAATTGCTGCAACAATGCTTGCATCGCAAGACCACGATGCGAGATTTTATTTTTCAGTGCAAGCGATAATTCAGCCGCTGTTTTTTGCTCTGCGCGCAAATAAAAAATAGGATCGTAACCAAAACCATCATGGCCTTTTGGCTCACGCAATAGCCAGCCTGACCACGATCCCTGACAAACAAGTGGCATGGGATCATGAGCATGTTGCAGCCACACGAGCGCGCAATGAAAGATCGCGTGACGTTTTTCATCCGGCGTATTTTTTAGTTGTTGCAATAATTTCTGGATATTGTCTGTAGCGCTTGCTTTACTTCCCGCATAACGCGCGGAATAAATGCCAGGTGCACCCAGTAAAGCAGGCACTACTAAACCGGAATCATCGGCCATCGCAGGGAGTCCTGTGATTAAAGCGGCATGACGTGCTTTGATCAGCGCATTTTCAATAAAAGTAAGACCGGTTTCTGCGACTTCTGCTACATTAAGTGCCGCTTGTGGAATCACTTCACAAGAAAAATCCGCGAGTAATGCTGCAAATTCACGGATTTTTCCAGGATTATTGCTGGCTAAAACCACTTGTTTTTTAGGAAGCAAAGGCAAGTCCCAAACCATAAGCAAGCATAGGATTCACGACAATGATAATGAGTAATTGCAACAAAATCAGCGCTGGAATAGGCGAGATATCAAAGCCGCCTATGGGTGGAATCAGTCGTTGCAAGGGACGCAATATGGGGGACGTAAAACGATTTAAATCCTGACTAATGCTCGAACCTGGCTGCACCCAACTCAATATCGCTTGCAATAATATGCTGTAGAAAAAAGTTTGGATGAAGAGTTTCAACGCATCACCAAGTGCCAAAATTATGAGACCAAAAATATTAGGGAAACCAAAACTTAGCAAGGCGATTAGCATGAATTTAATCATTTCAACCAGCAAAATGATGAGCAGTGTCGAGACTTCTAAACCACGGTAATTGGGAAGGTAATGTCGCAACGGTTTGACGAGGAAGCTCGTAAATTTCACCACAAATTGGGTGATGGGATTGTAATAATCGGAATCAACCCAAGCCAAAATGATGCGTATGATCAAAATAAAAAGATAAAGATCAAACACCGTGCTGATGAAAAATAATAAGGTGGCGCGTAGTGTGTCGGACATTTATTTATTCTCTCCTAGAATACGAGCTAATTCTTCTGAACGTTCCTTAGCAGCCTGCAAGGCATTTTTAAAAGCAGCGTGGATACGATGATCTTCTAACACAGAAATCGCTTTTTCGGTAGTCCCTCCGGGTGAGGTGACGCGGCGCCTTAATTCAGCAAGTGATGCATCTGATTCCATGGCCATGCGCGCACTGCCCAATGCCGTTTGCAACGTCAATAAACGTGCGGTATCGGGTGGTAGACCAAGCTCAACTGCGGCGGCTTGCATTGCTTCCATCACCAGAAAAAAATAAGCAGGACCACTGCCAGAAACTGCCGTCACGGCATCCATCTTGGCTTCATCATCAAGCCACACGACGATACCAATTGCTTGCATCAGTTCCGTTGCAAGCTCACGCTGTGCCGCTGTCACGTGGCGATTGGCATGCAGCGCGGTGGCGCCACAGCCTATCAACGCCGGCGTATTTGGCATTGCGCGCACGATGGCGGTGTTCTCACCCAGCAACTCAGTAATCGTCGCTTCTCTAATGCCAGCAGCAATGGAGATGACGAGCGGTTGCCGCGCCAAAATGGCAGGTGCCATGGCTTTAACAACGGTTGCAAACACTTGTGGCTTGATCGCTAACAACACCACATCTGCATCTTTGACCGCATTGGCATTATCCCGCTCAACCGCCACTTGCCACCTCTGCTGCACCTGCAACAATTTTTCCTCACTGATATCTGTCACCATGAGCTTATCCCGCGGCTGCCCATGCGTGATGAGCCCGCTCAATAAACTCTCACCCATGTGGCCGATACCGATAATGGCAATGCTCGCTTTGGTCATTATTTTATCCGTTGTGATTGGAATAAGTTATTTAACCATAAAATTGACCAACTTACCTTTATCTGCATGCGTTAACTTTTCCTTAATAAAAATGGCGGAAGATATTGTAGAATTCAACGTAATAGTAATGATCATAAAATGAGGAGTTAGATAAATGAGCCTTCGTAGACCGCCTAGCAAACAATCAACCAGCCACAAAGAAGCGCTTGATGAGTTGTCGAAGCAATGGAATCAGGATCTGCATTTCATTCGTCAATCAGTATACTCACAAACAAGTTACCAACGATTGCCCCCTGAAGAATGGAGTTATCAGGCATTACGCACTGCAATTCTTGTCAATTGGTATTCTCCTTATAGTAAAATTAGTAAACAACAACTTTTAGAACATACAGGCAGTCCTGCGTTCAAAGATTTTTTCGAAGCAGCACCCAATTCTTCAGTTAAGGCTTTGGACTTTCTTGTGTCGAATGATGAAGCAGGAAGAAATTTAAGACACCGTCTGAGATTTCATCTCATTGATCTCGCTTGTTGCTTGTATGCTCACAATCCCGAATCTTTACCAGTTATTCAAAAAATGCTCGCCATGGAAAATGCCACTGCTACAACAAAGCGTGTACCCATGCTGACGGATTTCGAATTGTGTATTAAGAACAGGGGAAAAACCTTTGAATCTTATCAAATTGAGGCAGAAAGACTTTTTAAAATGGTTAATTATGGTTTTCTGCTGGAGAAAGATTATGCCCGGTTTGACAAGGAAGTAGTGCTCGAATACATGAAAAAAATGCCTGAGATAACGATAGAAGAAAAGCAAATGAAAAAACGCGCTTTTCTTAATGCGCTTGATAAAGAGCATCCACTTGGCAATTTTTTCGCGCGTCAACGTGGTTGGCGAGCAACGTCTGTGACGAGAGGCACGTTGGCAAAAGTGCAAATTGGTTTTCAGGCAATCACGAAAAAATTGGTGCGAGCAACAGCAGAAGAAAATGGAACATTGTCAGAAAGTGCGGATCGTTTTCGATCAATGATAGATGCGTACAATCGTTTTGATCCACGACGTGGCCGCGCTTTTAATAATGCATTGAAAACAGCAAAAGCTGAAAACGCTGAGGCAGTAATAGAAGTTGCAGCCGAATATTATTTCGAAGGAAAAGCGCCAGGCTTTGGTTTTGGCAATCAAAGGGCAGAAGCTAAAAAGCTTTGCGCTAAATTAAGTGCAAAGCGACCCTATGCTAAGTTTATGTGTTGCCAAATTAAATTAGCAGAATTAGATGAGTCACCGCAGAGCAAAATACTAAAAAAACGAGGGGATCCTTCAATCCGATATGAAGATTATTATGTCGCAGTAAAATCCGCCTTAAACGCTGCATTCGAAATGATAGTCAAAAACGATCCAAATGCAGCAAAAGCAGAAGCATTCATACAAGCTTGTATGAATAACAAAGAAGAATACGATGAATTAAGTTATTACGCGACGATGATGGCGTCGTTGACAAAAGCCAGCAGCGATACCAAGGCAAATAGAATGATATGGATCAATGCTAAGGAAGTGTTATCAGAAAAAAAATATCTTAAATTTAAAAATAGTATCGACAGCATCATGGAAAAATTAGCTAAACCACACGCAGTGTCGGCACCATTACCGCCCACACCAAAAACGCCTGTGGAAAGCGAAGCAGAAGCCGAACGTTGTTTCGATGAGAATACACCCGCACAAAGAACAAAAGCCGAAAAGATTTGCGATCCATTAATTCATGAGCGACCCTTCGCCAAGTGGCTGCACTGGCAAAGCAAAATAGCAGAATTAGAAGGATCAAAGAAAAGCAAAACATTGCGTGGTTCTCCAATCGAATATAAGGATTATTTTACTGCAGTAGAATACGCCTTAAGAGCTTCACTCGAAGTGATAGCCAAAAATGATCCGCATGCAGCACGAGCAGAAGCTTTTATCGTAACTTGTATGAATGACAAACATAAATACCGCGAATTAAGCTATTTTGCAGGGATGATGGCTGGCCTGGTACAAGCGAAATCTAACACCGAAGCTAGAAAGTATTGGAAAGAGGCGGTGGACCATTTATCAGAAGACAGATGTGTATATTATAAAAACGAAATCGGCCACATCATGGCGGATATTGAAATAGCTAAAACGAAGGAAAAAGAAAAAGCAAAAGATTTGCAACCTGAAGAGCCAAAAGACGAAAAAATTGCAGAGCAGTTAGGTATCATGCCACAGACATCGTATCTTCCACCGAACGCTGCTCCGACTGTTGTTTCTTGCGATATAAACAATTCTTACTTAGTACTTCATGAAGTAGCACAAAAAAGAGAAGAGGAAAAAGGATCGGCACCATGGGTTGATATTGCAACAAATTCTTACTTACTTTTTGCACCACGAGCAGAAGCAGAAAATGGAGCAGCGGTGAAAGAAAGCGAAAAGGAAGAAGAAAGAGCAGAAGAAGAACAAACGGCAAGATCAACTTTCACACCAGGACTTTATCGTGAAGTAATGCCTGTGATTGTAGACACAGCGGCGCCCCGGGCTCCAACAAACGAACCGAAAACAGAACAGAGACAGGTGAAGCAGATTCAACAGAGTCAAATGCTTGTTGCAGGTTGATAAGAAAAAATGTGGGTGTAAGCTACACCCACATTTTATTTCAACTAAGGAAAGCCAATGAGCGCGAAAAGAAAATCTATTTCAAGCGACTTAAAGAGCTTGGATAAAATGACCGATGCAGATATTGATTATTCTGACATACCGCCATTAAAAGGAATTGAAAATAGCAAAAAAACATATGGCGGAGATAATTAAAAATGGCTAAGCGCTCGATTAAGTGGCATGAAAAATTGGAAAAAGCTGTGTTTTCTGACGATGAAAGTAAAGTAGCTTATGAAGCATTCGCTTACAATATGAGCTTGCAGAACATAAAAAAACATCACCTATCAAATAGTAAAAAGATTTTATGATGGGCCTCAGCATCCACGTTACGCGGCAGCAGTAACACTTAAATGCCTTTTTGTTCCTCTAGTTTCTTCATGCAATGCTAAGCGTTCATCTCCTTTCTGAAGTATAACTTCATAGCCAAAAGCATGAGCAATTTTTATTAAATTACTCACCTTTATGTCATGTTGTTTACCGGAACGAATATCTTGTATTACAGAGGGAGATAAATGAGCTTCTTTTGCTAATTCTCGAACAGATTTATCATCGCCTTCCATTACAGAGATTAATAATTCAGAAAAAAGTAATTCTTTATAGCTTTGTTTATGAGCCTTTCTGAATTTTTGATCTTTCATTTTTCTTTCATAAGTTGATAATGGTTTACTCATAGTAATTACCTCGCTTAATTCTTTTCTCATAATCATCTTTAATTTTTAAGGCTCTTTCTTTCTCGTTTGTTGGTAATTTATCTGATTTCTTATGAAAAGCATTCGTTACAATAATCTTGTGTCCAGTAAAGAAAAAACATAGAAATCTATGAGGTTGTGGTTTGAAGGCATAAACTTTATCACCTTCATATCTAAATTTAGTCTCATTTTTAATTACACCCACATTTCCCATCAATTCAAACAAGCCTAATAACTTAATCTGTATATCATCGTCTAAGGATTCAAAGTAATCCAAGGCCATGCTTTTCCCTTTGTCATCAAAATACCATTCAATGATAAATTTCTTTCCTTCAAAGGCGATATGTTCTTTACATTGTTTTTGTTGTTTTTTCATATTGTAATCGTACTACTTAACCGGTACATTTTCAAGGTTATTTCCGTCCAATTAGAGGGCGGGTAACCCCTAAATATTTTTTATCTTTTAAATGCCATTGGCAATCGGTTTGGCATTTTAAATAAAAGTTCTAATGCCAAGCATATCCAAATATCCTTTTCTAAGAATTAGAGCTTGTTCTTTTTGTGGTAATGATAAATAAGCTTCAGACACACGCTGTTTCCTTTATATTTTGATATTGTAAAACGACATTGCTCATCCATGCAGGCATATATTCTCGTGAAGATTGGAATTTCTCAAACTCATTGGAGGTGAGTTTCTTTTTAATTTTTTCGATCGTTTGAGGAGTAGTTAGATTTTTGCCAAGATACCATAACGCTAGAATGGCTAGTCCGACTTTTGATTCGGGGAAAGGTATTTTTTTTCTGCTGACATGTTTGAGCGTTACTTCAAGATTACCGATAGTAAATCGTCTTGATTGTCCTGTCGTCAAGAAAATTGGTTGAGCCGGCACTTGAGTGGAGAGACCAAGCTGTCTTGCTGCTTCAGCGCCACTCACTTGGATAATTTCATTTGTATTTTTTGCCATTGCTTCGATGACTTTAAAGGGCTCAGGCAAAACCTGGCCCACATGACGACTTTCTTCAGGACGCACGTATACGCCGCGAGTTAACCTTACTATCTCTCCAGTGTTAGCTAGTCTCGATAATGCTTGGTCTACGGCTGCTCGCGCACCAAAGCTCATCAACGTAGCTGTTGTAAACGGTTTGCCACGCGGTGTTTTCTGTACATATTGTTGAATCTTATGTGTGGTATTCATATTTAGCCCTCTTGTCATAAAATATAGATGGTTTTCTGACAAAAATCAAGCATGACTACTAGCTAATAATGATCAGGTTAGGTGTTATCCTGTTGAATAATATGTTTTATTAAATCAGGTTACTTGACGACCAAACGTTAGCCATGCAGGAAAATGCTAAGGAGTTGGAATGAACCTAAATGACTAGGTTGAATTGATGACGCTGATGCGACACCCACCTATTTTTATTCTTCCGTCACCGGATTTTGTTTATTTTCTAAGATATAAAATAAATTGTCATAACGATTATGCGGGCTCCAGGCATACCAACCGTCGGCGTCGGCTTCATCGACGGCTTTCAATTGTGCTTTGATGTATTCCAGGGTTTTTTCGTGCGTCATGGGGAAATGATAATTGGATAATTCAATGTAGGCATATACTTTCATCGGTGTTTCTTCGCCAAATTGTTTTTTGATGCGACGCAGTGATTCGTACACCGTATCATACGGATGTTTGAAGTGATCGGGAAAAGGAACATAGTGCGATGGATAAACCATGGGGCAAATGGCATCAACGCTCTGTGAGAATAATTTTATATTTTGACCGATATGTTTTGACTCACCGAAACTTGTGATGCCAAATACATCAACCTGTAAAGGGATGTTTTGCCCCGATAATTTGTTCTTGTACCACTGAATAATGGTTAAAATATTTTTCGCATGCTCAGGCGATGCTTTTTCATGCGCGCTATATCGAATGTAATCCAACTGAATTTGACTTGCGCCCCAATCCACGGCTTGCTTGACTAAGGCATAACGTTTTTGCCAGATCTTGGGGTTTTCTATCGCTGCCGGCGTGCCCCCATTTGGAAACATAATAATTCTCGCCACATAATTGATGTGATTATCTTTCAGCAGTCCAATATTTTCGCGGTAACGTTTATCGGGCTTCTCAAGATCCACCACAAACGTGTCAATGCCAGAAGATTTTGCGTGTTTAATGAGGTGATTAAGAAAGGTGGTGTTTTCAAAATTATATTGGGTAACGTATATCCCTTTTACTATGCTTTGCGCATTTGCAGCATCGGTCATTATGGCGAAAATAAAGACAGAGCAAAAAATAAGTGCCATCCATAGAGACTTCTTGATCATGGCGGAAAACCCCTTCCTAAATTTCCATATAGTTTATTTATAACGCAAAACACTACCCAATGCTTGTGGTATAATACCGGAAATTAGCGCGCGTCTCGTTCACCAAAAATACCCGTCCCAATACGCAGCAATGTTGCTCCTTCTGCAATAGCGGCTTCTCTATCTGCCGTCATGCCCATCGATAAGGTATCGAGCGTCATTCCATGCAAAATGAGTGATTGATAAAGGTCATGCAACGTATGAAATGCTTGACGTTGTTTCGCTATATTTTCTGCTGCTGCGGGTATCGCCATCAAGCCGCGCAATTGTAATCGTGGCAAGGTTAAACAATAAGCCGCGAGTGCTGGCACATCATGCGAGGCAACGCCCGATTTGCTTGCTTCGTTATTCACGTTGACTTCGATGCAAATATTAAGCGGTGGCAAATGCGCCGGGCGTTGCTCACTTAATCGTTTTGCTATTTTCATGCTGCTGATGGTTTGCACCCAAGCAAAATGCTCGGCAATTTTTCGTGTCTTATTGCTTTGCACATCACCAATGAAGTGCCATTCAATATGAAGTGCATGAAGATTTGCAATTTTGCGCAGCGCTTCTTGCAAATAATTTTCACCAAAGGCGTGCTGTCCTGCAGCAAAGGCGATGGCAATTTTTTCGCTGGATTGTTGTTTGCTAACAGCTAACAAGTGCACCGAACCAAGTGGACGCGCATATTTTTTTTCACATGCGGTGATGTGTTGCTTGATGGTTGCTAAATTATGTTGAATGTCGGTCATGCTCGTTCACAACAACAATCAATCTAAATGGGGTCCTGCATGGCGAATGGCATCACTCACCTTGAAGCGTTTGAAATTATCAATGAATTGTTGCATGAGTAGACGCGCATTGGCATCGTGTGCTGCTTGATCTTTCCAGGTTTTGTAAGGATTAAGTAATGCAGTGTCGACACCGTCAACGGCTTTGGGAATTGCTAAATTAAAACCTGGCAGATTTTCGTAGTCAGCATGATTTAATTTGCCGCTGACAATGGCTGTGACGACAGCACGCGTCGTGGGAATGGGAAAACGTTGTCCACCTTCGCCATGCGCACCCCCACTCCAACCCGTATTCACCAGATACACATGCGCATCGAAATTTTTTAAACGCTTCATTAATAATTCAGCATAAACAGCAGGTGGCCGTGGGAAGAAAGGTGCGCCAAAACAAGTGCTAAAAGTGGGTTTGATGCCACAGCCTTGTCCGACTTCAGTGCTGCCAACGAGCGCAGTGTAGCCACTCAAAAAATAATAAGCCGCTTGTTCAGCGGTTAATTTCGCAATCGGTGGCAAGACACCATAAAGATCACACGTTAAAAAAAGTACGGCGTGCGGTTGTTGTCCGCGATTATTTTCCACACGTTGCTCTATGTATTCTCGCGGATAAGCGGCGCGCGTATTTTGCGTTAAGCTTGCATTACTGTAATCGGGAATTTTGCTGTTGGCATCGAGGACGACATTTTCGATGACGGCGCCATAACGAATGGCATTCCATATCAGCGGTTCACGTTCGGCAGAGAGATCGATGCATTTGGCATAACAACCGCCTTCAAAATTAAAAACGCCATCTTCTCCCCAACCATGTTCATCATCACCAATGAGAAAACGATTCGGATCAGCAGACAGTGTTGTTTTACCTGTTCCCGATAAACCAAAAAATAAAGCAGTATCACCTTTTGCACCGACATTTGCAGCACAATGCATGGGCAAGATGTCATGTTCTGGCAGCAGGAAATTCAGCACAGAAAACATCGCTTTCTTCATTTCGCCTGCGTAATAAGTGCCGCTTATGAGTATGCGACGTTGCATAAAATCAAGAATGACAGCTGCATCGCTGTTAACACCATCGCGAGTGGGATCGGTTTTAAAACCCGGTGTGCTGAGGATGGTCCATTGATTTGCTGTCTCTTGTTGCATGGGTCGAATAAATAAAACATTTGCAAAGAGACAATGCCAAGCAAGTTCAGTCATCACTTTGACTGAAACACCTAAGCTATCGTGCGCGCCCACTTTTAAGTAAGAAGTAAAATTGACATCACGTGTTTCTAAATAAGCGAGTGCCTTAGCCCACAGTGCATCAAATTTTTCTGGACTGATGGCTTGATTGATGGTGTTCCAGTCGACAGTCGTTTCAGTGCTCGCATCTTTAACGATGAAACGGTCTTTGGGCGAGCGACCTGTACGGACACCTGTCGTCACGACTAAGGCTTCATTTGCAGCCAGTTCTCCTTCACCGCGTTCAAGCGCGATGTCGACTAATTCGTTGATGGAGAGGTTGGTATAAGTTTTTGTCGTCATGTCGATAACCTCATTCATGGAGTGGACCATCAGTAATCTCCTGCTAATTTTCTGTGGATAAATAAACCGCGGTATTGTACACCGCCGTTATTCCACCGTCACCGATTTTGCCAAATTACGTGGTTGATCGACATCCGTGCCTTTGAGGACGGCCACATGATAAGCGAGCAATTGCAAAGGAACGGTGTACAAAAGCGGTGTCAGCAAGGGATGTATGCTTGGCATCGTGAGGATATTGGCTTCTTTGAAAGCTTCTTGATGGACGATGTCTTCATTATCCGTGAGAAGATAAAGTTTACCGCCGCGAGCGCGCACTTCTTGTAAATTGGACAAACATTTTTCCAGCAGATTATCGTTAGGGACAGCGGAAATTACCGGCATGTTGTTATCGACCAAGGCGAGTGGCCCGTGTTTTAGTTCACCGGATGGGTAGCCTTCGGCATGGATGTAAGAAATTTCTTTCATCTTCAACGCACCTTCGAGTGCAATCGGGTACAAGGCACCACGGCCGATGAATAGGGCATGTTGTTTGTTGGTGAAGGATTTCGCCCACTCAGCAATGGTCGCATCTTGCTGCAAAATAGCTTTGATGCGAGCTGGCAATTGTTGCAGTGCCGTCATTAATTCGCTGAGCGCTGCTTCTTTCAAACCATGGCCACGTTGCAATGTCAGCGTCAATAACAAGAGTGCGGTTAATTGTGTGAGGAAGGCTTTGGTTGAAGCCACACCAATCTCAATGCCAGCATGCGTTAAAAAATGGAGATCAGCTTCGCGTATCATGGTGCTATTTGGCACATTACAAATTGCAAGCGTGCTCAAGTAGTGCATTTTTTTCGCGAGTCGAAGCGCTGCGAGTGTGTCTGCGGTTTCACCTGATTGTGAGAGTGTCACGAACAAACTATTGGGTGATGCAGCGATGCTGCGGTAACGAAATTCACTGGCCACTTCAACCGTACAAGGAATGCCGGCGATGGCTTCCAGCCAATACCTTGCCACCATCGCGGCATGATAACTGGTGCCACAAGCGACTAATTGCACCTGCTCCACTTGCTGAAAAATCGCATCGGCTTTCGGTCCAAAAATGGCGGGCAACACATGGTTTTTGCTAATGCGGCCTTCTAAGCAAGCGGTGATCGCTTCCGGTTGCTCCATGATTTCTTTTTTCATGTAATGACGGTATTTGCCGCGCTCCATTGCATCTTGTCCTAACGACAAGGTATGCGTTTCACGTTTTACAATGTCGCCCGCTTTATTGTAAACGGTGATGTTATTGACAGTTAAATCGGCAATATCACCATCTTCAAGATAAATAAATTGTTGTGTCAGTGAGAGCAGTGCTAGCGGATCCGATGCAATAAAATTTTCACCACGTCCTTTCCCGATGACAAGCGGTGCACCTTGGCGCACGCCGACAACGCTGTCTGGGAAATCAACACAAAAAAGACCCAAGGCATAAGCGCCTTCCAATTCATTGACAGTAGTGCGTAATGCAGCGAGAAAATCATGGTTTTTTTGATAGTGATAATGAATCAAGTGAACAATGGTTTCAGTATCCGTTTCCGAGAGAAACACATAACCGGCTTTGACTAAGCGTTCGCGCAACACAGCATGATTTTCGATGATGCCATTGTGGACCAGTGCGAATTGATCGTGAGAAATGAAGGGATGCGCATTTTGTTCAGTCGGTGCGCCGTGTGTCGCCCATCGCGTGTGCGCAATGCCCATGTGTGCATCTATCGGATGTTCAAGTAACGCCGCTTCAAGCTCGCGCACCTTACCCGCCACTCGCAAGCGTTTTAGCTGATGCTGAGTATCAATGACTGCAATGCCTGCCGAATCATAACCGCGGTATTCCAGCCTTTTTAAGCCATCAATTAATAATTTTGCGATATCACGTTTTGACACCGCAGCAACAATACCGCACATGAGGGTATTCCTTTTGTAAAATCGGTGATGTTCTGGAAGGAATTCATTTTTTGCTCTCATCTATCCTTAAGTTGACGCCTTCGCGGGGACGACAGTTTGTGCAAATAATCTTTTATTTCTTTTTACGCGGCAATTGTTCCTGAGCTTTCTCACCATGCGCAAACTTTTTGCGTTCAAGCTCACAGAACTCACAGAGTTTTTTGGTTTGTTCTAAGGCTTTGTTTTGCGCGTCAAGATTCGCTTTAATCTCGTCCATTTCCCGACGTGTTTTTAGCAGCTCGGCATAGGGTGTCACCAGCATGGTTGATGAGTTGCGATAAGTATCAGTAAATAAACTATTTATTTGGGCGGCGGCTTTCATCTCAGAAGGACGCAACGTTGTTTCGCCATTTTTTACATCTGGTGAGCCGACGGTTGCAAAAGTCATTTTCAAGACAGCATTAAAACATCCCTTCGCTACCAGTTGCTCAGCTGGAATATTGTCGGGTGCTGCCGTGTAAATAATATCGAATTCTTTCTCGGATGGCGTTGCAAACAGTGGCGATAAAACGGCTTGCGCTGCTGGATGAGCAAAGTCGATATCTTCAAATAGCTGAGTTTGTTGATTACGCATGTGGAGTTTTGGCGGTTGTCCTGCGGTTGTCTGTGCCGCTAAATTAGTTGCAAAAGCTTGTTGTTGCGCTTGATTGACTGCTTGAAGATTAGCAAAATTAATTTGTTGCGCGGCATTTAGTACCGTCACTTGTTGTTGCAAAGTAGCAATCGCTGTTTGCCGTTGTTGGATGTTTTGCTGCAGTGTTTGCAATAATAAGTTAAGCGCGCCTTCTGCTAAGCCACCCACCATGGATTTAATATCGAATATGCCAGTGCTTGATGGTTGTACTGAGGCAGTTTGTTGTTGACGGATTTGTTGGTTGATATTTTCTTGTTGTCGTCTGTCATCAGATGCGACTTTATTGTCAAAGGCAGCTCTTTCTTGTGCTGCTTTATTAGTTTGCTCTAAGCAAAATTCACGCACGAGTAAGCAGAGAATATCAGCATAAGTCATCTCATCTTGTGCCAATAATTGCGTTAATTTCGTATTCGCTTTTGAACCGGGTCTTGCTAATTCTTTGCTGAATGCTTCTGGAAACAGCACCAACTCTTTTTCAGCGAGCTCAGCGCTATCGTTCAGTGTGGATATTTTTTTTATAGTCGCCATTTTTTTTTACCTATAAATGAAGTTAAGTGCCCCAATTTTACATCAGCGTTTTTGAGAGTACAACGCACGGTTTATGGATATTTGATGTAACGCATTGATAATTAAAGTTTATCTTTTTAGCCTATGGATTATTGATTCAACCAATTGATAATTAACGTTTATTTTCTTCGGGGACGGGTCGTTTCCAATGGGCAATGCTTATTTGCGGCGATCGAGCAAGGGTGAGTTGATTGGGCGGGGCATCGTGGGTGATGGTTGAACCAGCACCGATGGTCGCACCTTGACCGATAGTAACCGGTGCGATCAATTCGGTATTTGAACCAATGAAGGCATCATCGCCTATGGTGGTTTTGTGTTTGTTGAGGCCATCGTAGTTGCAAGTAATGGTACCGGCGCCGATGTTGACGGCTTTGCCAACATCACTATCACCGAGATAGGTTAAGTGATTTACTTTACTGTTTTCCGCGATGTGACTATTTTTGATTTCAACAAAATTGCCAATGTGTACGCCTTCTTTTAGCTCCGTGCCTGGACGAATACGGGAGAAGGGACCGATGCGTGCGTCACTCGCGATTTTGGCGCCTTCAAGCACACAGTTTGCTTTGACTTCAACACCGGATTGCAATTCCACATCACGCAACAGGGTGTTTGGTCCGATGACACAGTTATCACCAATGATGATACGACCTTCCAATATCACATTGACATCGATAGTTACATCACGACCTATCGATACCTCGCCGCGAATATCGAAACGATTAGGATCGATCAAGGTCACGCCTTGCTGCATTAATTTTTCAGCGCATTGCCGCTGATAATAACGTTCAACAAAAGCGAGTTGCGCGCAATCATTGACGCCTAAAATTTCTTCGATGTGATTTGGTTGCACAGCATGAATGGCGATATGTTCTTGCACGGCAAGGGCGATGATATCGGTGAGATAATATTCGCCTTGCGCATTATGTTGCGTGAGTTGTGGCAGCCATTTTTTTAAAAAATGTGCGGCCACAAAGTAAATACCTGGATTAATTTCGGTAATGATTTTTTCTTCAGGCGTTGCATCTTTGTCTTCAATGATGCCGATGATGTGTTGCTTCGCATCGCGTTTAATACGGCCATAACCGGATGGATTCATCAGTGTTGCGGTTAACATGCCGAGCTTTTCTGGCGGCGTTGTCTTGATTAATGTTTGCAAGGTTTGCAAGGCGATGAGTGGCACATCGCCGTAGAGCACGAGGACTTGGCTATCATCAAGCAGTGAAGGCAATGCTTGCAGCAAAGCGTGGCCGGTGCCTAATTGATGTGGTTGTTCTATCCAACGCACGGGATAGTGACCAAGTTTTTTTTGCAGCTGCTGCGATTGATGACCACTCACAATCAGTGGCGCAACATCAGGCGCAAGGTGTATGGCTTTTAAGATCACATGTTCAAGCAACGGTTTTCCGGCAAGCGTATGCAACACTTTGGGATAATGGGAATGCATGCGCTTACCTTTACCCGCTGCCAGGATGACCACTTGTATCGACATGCAGATTCCTCAGTTTTAAAAAATTGATCAGGCTTATTCGACCGTTGCAGGCGTTTTTTGCAAACGTTCGAGCAAAGCGAGTATGCGTTTATCATCGAGTAATATTTTATCGATGGCAAGAAAAGTAATGTGTTCGAATTTGTCGGCGATGGCATTAATCATCAGAGAAAAATGACCGATGGGTTTGATGCTGCCTTGCTCATTCACCACTAAAATCGGTTCTGCAGCATCACTGTATGATTGATGCGGCGTTTGTATCAGCAGTAATTGCCAATCTTGAATGTCATGTTGGTGCTTCATTTTAAATTCATTCAACGTGGTTTTTATCGTTTGATTATCTTCATCGAGACGCACAATTTTTGGCATGCAACGTTTTTGCAAGCGCATGGCAATTTGTGTGGCCGGCGTGACATCGCCTAATTCGGCCAGTGATTTGATGAGCGCAAACACATCGTAGTCACATAATTCTTTGTAATTGGCATAATTTGCGGCGAGAAATTCTTCTTTGTGTTTCGTTTGCTTGTCGGTGATAGCGAGTTGGTTGTAACGATTGGCAGACATCAAAAAAGCACCCAGCCGCGTTTTTTGTAAGTCAGCATAACGCGCATCTTCTTCCAAATGAGCAGCAAGATAAGATAATAATTGTACCAGCCACGCTTCTATCGCCAATTTTTTTTGACTGTGATAAATGTTGCGCGTCATGAGGCGTCTTGCCATCAAGTAATGTTCGACGACACCGATGCCTTTGTGGGTGATGCCAAGACGCTCACCTTCTGCGGATTGAACGATGGCCATGCAATGCAACATCCAGTGAAAATCAAATTCACCATAACGAACGCCGCAAAAATGGCTATCGCGCAGTAGATAATCCAAGCGATCAGCATCCAGTTGTGATGAGACAATATCGGCGAGCACACGTTTTGCAATGGGCACATGCATGATCATTTTCGCGATGTCATGAAATTTTTCTGTGGTGAGATGGTGACGCGGGTTTTGGCGGTTGTAATCGATGAAGAAATTTTTGCTGCCATAATCTGCGAGAAAATACGGTGTCCAATCTTCGTGGCGTATTAATGTCGGCTGAAATATCCCTTCAAAAGCATGGGAAAAAGGGCCATGACCAATGTCATGCAATAAACAAGCAATCATCACCAATTGTCTTTCTTCATCTGCCAATCCAATTTTTTGTGCGATTTGACTGCCGATGTAACAACAACCTAACGAATGATTAAATCGGCTATGCACAGCCCCTGGAAAAATAAAATCACCCATGCCCAGTTGTTTGATGTGACGCAAACGCTGGAAGTTAGGACTATCAATGAAAGGCTTGACCCATGCATCTTCTGCGGAAGTAAATTGCATGGTGCCATGCACGGGATCTTTAATGACGTGATAAATATTATTCATGATGGCCGTGAGTCTATAGCGTTTTGTGGCTGAATAGAAGCAGATAGCGGCATTCTTGCTATCACCGTATAAAGTGAACCTTGTGCATCAGATTCGCTGCGAAATAAGACTACTTCACTGATAGCAAAGGCTGCAATGTCAGGCAGCGGGACTTCAGCAAGAAAATGGGTATCGGTATGTTGTGGCTGCTTGATGCGTCCCAAGGTTAAGTGACCACAAAAAGGTTTTTTTTCGATGGCATAATTAGCCGCTCGTATGCCTTCGCCGACTAAATGAGCAAGTTCTGCAAGATTTGTTTTTGCCGCCACATTCAGTGCAATCACCCGTGGGCGATACGCATTGGGAAACAAACGCAGCGAGTCGAAAGTGATGGTTAGGGGTTCGTGATGTGTCTGCAGTGCATGATGAACTGCTGTGATCAGCTTATCGACATCTTGCGCGTTGATCTCAGCTAAAAATTGCAAAGTAATATGTAATTGCTCAGGTTTAGCCCAGCGAATAGCGTGCGATTTTGCTTTCCTCTTCAGTGCAACTGTATAGTCATGCAATTTTTCTTTGGTCGCATCAGGCAAATCAATCGCAAAAAAAATCCGAATAACAGACGGTAACGTCATTCCATTTCTCCTGAGCTTTGATTAAGATGTTTGGTGTTCTACATAGGATATTATCATGGTAAAAAAACGTGGTCTGGGTAAGTCGTTAGATGCGTTGCTGGCTTATCGCAATGCCGAAACAGAAATAAGCATGGTCGCTTCGTCTTCAACCGCGGAAAAGCTTGCGCAATTATCCGTCCACCGCATTGTCCGCGGGCAGTATCAGCCGCGACGAGAGATGGATGAGGCGGCGTTAGAAGAACTCGCGAGTTCTATTCGTACTCAGGGCATCATACAACCACTCATCGTAAGACCCATTGGCGATCAATACGAAATCATTGCGGGTGAGAGACGCTGGCGTGCAGCACAGCTTGCGGGATTGACCGAGGTGCCAGTCATCATTCGTCATATTCCGGATGATGCGGCCATTGCGATTGCGCTCATCGAAAATATCCAACGTGAAGATTTAAATCCCATTGAAGAAGCGATGGCGCTGCAACGTTTACTCGAAGAATTTGACATGACTCACCAACAAGTTGCTGAAGCCATTGGTAAGTCGCGCGCCACGGTGACTAACTTGTTACGTCTCCTCGCGCTTCCCGAAGAGATCAAAACGCAGTTAGCGCGTGGTTTACTTGAAATGGGTCACGCCCGAGCACTCTTAACCTTGCCTGCAGCGCTAAAAACCGAAGTGGCAACGGCCATACTCAACCGTCATTTATCGGTTAGGGAAGCAGAGCACTTGGTGCGTCGCTTGCAATCTGCTGAGGCCGCCACCGCTCGTAAGCCGCTCGCGCCACATTTGGTTGGCATACAAGAAGACCTCGCTCGACAACTCAAGTTACCAGTCGCCATTCAATGCAATGCCAAAGGCAAGGGTAAATTAGTCATCCACTATCGCAATTTAACTGAGCTCGACAGTTTGCTTTCCCAATTCCAAGCGGACTAGCGTCTTAGCGGCAGACGCGATGTCCATTGTACCAATAGCCATGTGATCGATAACCACCTACCCAGTGACAATGATGATAATAGCCACCTGTCCAGCAGACTTTTCGTGCTGGATACCAGCGACCATAATGACCCCAGTGACCGCTTATCCAGCGACAATGAACTGGACCATAGTAGGCGTTAGCCACACTGCTACCCGCAATGAAGCTGAAGGTTAAAAAGAAGGCGAGCAACATGAGATAGAATTTATTTTTCATGATCTTTTCTCCTATCGAATAGTTGATGTAACAAAGATATCTCCTCAATTTCGATTATACGCTGAGTGACAACAAAAAAGGGGAGATGCGCGGAGTAATACCATGATTATTAAAAAGAATTATTCATAGAGTCATCTGAGTAGCGCCTAAGTACCAAGCTTAAGTGTCCCTCCCTTTGAAAAAGGGAGGTTAGGAGGAATTTTATAAAATCTTTATAAAATTGACCCTCGCCTCCCCTATCCAGTAACATAAAAAAATGACACTCATCATCCTGCAAGCGATCATCGCTTTACTGATAGGGACAGTTTGTTTTGATGTTGTTCATTATTTGTTGCACCGTTTCATCACCGCTAAAAATAAAATGTTAAGAGCGATTGGCCATTTGCATGCTGAAAAAATTATTGGAAAAAGCAGGCGCAAATGTCATCCCATTAAAATTTGCCGTTGATTACCATTATGACAATTACGAAAAATTACGAGCACCACTTGCGAAAGCAGATATTTTATTGCTTTGTCATGGATCAAAATATGACAACACCGAAAAAGCCAATTGCGATTCGTTTGTCGCCATCATTGAACTTTTTAAATCGGTACATGATAGAAAATTAGTGCCGCTTGAAGTGTGGGGGGTGGGTTCTGAAATTGAATGCCTTCACTTCTCCCATGGGTCGCGGTGCGATGTCAGCGTCTCTCGCAGCTTATCTCACGCTCTTTTTGTTGCAGCGTGGCTTTCGCTATGTGCCTGTTACCTATACAGGTTTTGCCTTTCTCAATTATTTTCGTTTCGCTTTCAATCGATGAAGATTGATGTATCATGGTTAATCTGACACATAACAGCCGTTAGTATAAGGGTGAGGAAGTTCCATGGAATTTGCGTTGATCATTATCTCAATTGTGACATTGTTTGCTCTTCTTTTTACGCTCGTCGAGTTTATTTTTGGTTTCAAACAAATTAAAAATTTATCGGATCAAGTTGTTTTGCAGCAAGAGGCGCTGCCAGCGGTTTCCATTATTTTGAGTGCGCTCAATGAAGAAGCAGAAATTGAAACGGCATTAACCAGCATGCTCAAGTTGAATTATCCACGCTTAGAAATCATTGCGATCAATGATCGTTCAACAGATAAGACGCCAAGCATTTTAGCGGCATTGCAAAAACGTTATCCGGCATTGCAAGTGCATCACATTCAACAGTTGCCCTCAGGCTGGCTTGGAAAAAATCATGCACTTTATTTTGCAGCAAAAAAAGCATCAGGTGCGTGGTTGTTATTTACCGATGCCGATGTAGTGATGAAAACAGAGACGTTAATGAAAGCGATGAGTTATGTGTTAACGCAGCAACTTGATCATCTCACCATACACGAACACCACTTGCGCCATCATTTTGGATTAAAAATATTATTGCTCGGTCATTACGCGACTTACAGCATGGTGATGAAGCCATGGCGCATTCGTCATGCCCATAGCAAAAAATCACTGGGGCATGGCGCTTTTAATTTGGTAAAGCGTAGCGCTTATGAAGCGTGTCACGGACATCGCGCGATTGCGATGGAATGTTTGGATGATTTGAAATTAGGTGCGCTGCTAAAAAGTCATGGCTTTAAACAAGACACGGTGGATGGTCGCGATTTTATTGAACGCAACTGGTATCACTCCTTGAGTGATATGATCACTGGCTTTAAAAAAAATAGTTTTGCTTTTTATGATTATCAATTATTGCCATTGCTGAGAGATAGCGTTTTTGCTTTTCTTTTTTATTTTTGGCCACTCATCAGTCTTTTCTTTTTTAGCGGAGCGATACGGTGGTTGAACCTCATCAATGTTTTTCTTACGCTATTTCTTTTTGCCTATGTTGCTAAACAATTTCGTTTGCAACAACGTTATGCCGTATTTTATCCACTTTCTATCAGCTTTTTGCTCTATGCGCTTTTCAATTCGGCGATTGCTATTTATCGTCAAAAAGGAGTGGTGTGGCGCGGCACGCATTATTCGCTGCAACAATTAAAGAGTAAAAAGATACCTTAATTAAATTATTGGTTAACAAATACGATGAGCGGTTCAAGAATTTATCTCACAGTTTATTTTAATGGCACTTCATTGACGCTTAAGCCGCTTGATAAAGAAAATAAATTTGGCGTTGAGGTGATAACCTGGACGTTACCGAGTTTTCTTTATCAAGAAAAATGTACCGAGCGCACAGAGACGAGCGTAGTTCGTGGTTATGATGGTAGTGGTGTCACGCATGGGTGGCTCGGTGAAATTTATGGTTGGGGTTTAGATGCGGCATTTGATGAGCTAGAAAAGATTATCAAAGATGCTAACCAAGCGGATCATCCGGTCACTCTAAATGTTTTTGGCGTTAGTCGCGGAGCCATTTCTGCGATGCTGCTTGCATTGAAGCTGAAAGACATCGATACAACTTTACTTAACATTAATTTGTTGCTACATGAACCTGTGCCTGGCAATGCTCGCGCAACCGTTGCTATCGATGGTTATGATGTCACCCTCACCAATCAAGTCATGGACATGCGCGCTTGTCAAAATCTCACGCGGGTTTCAACGATATACACCAATGAAACGGAACAACTTTCTTGGCTGGGAACGTGTTTGCCATTTTCACCACTTCGTACGCGTTTGTTTCCTAGCACCTGTCAGGTTGAGGAAACGGTTGTGCAAGGCGCGCATTCCAGTGTGCAACGCATATGGGAAACACCCGGTTATTATCGGTTTAGCATGGAAAAACTCGTGTTATTTGGCATAGTGCATGATTTTCTGGCGGACTGTGGCACGCCATTACTTTTTGAGCATCCATTGCGCTATTTACATATTGATGCGGCTGGTGATAAGCACCACAAAATTATTGAGACTGAAAAACAATTGAATACAGCCATCAAAGAAATTTATGCGCAGCAATTAGAAAATTTACGCATAAAACAAAAAAGTGATTTGATATACTGTCATGGCGAAGGAACACCTTATATTGCAAGCAATTATCGGGCGCAATATTTAAATACCGATCATCAAAGAAGATGTGGCGTGCCAAGCAACGATGCAGACTGTGCGTTGAGAGTGGAGACACTTGATCAAGAATATTCTGCAAACATGATAGGTGGTATCAGTGGTGTGATCGCAGGTGCGGGTGTTGGTTTGATGCTTGGTATTATTATTTCGCCTCTAACTTGCGGTGCGAGTTTTTTTGCTTGTATTGCCTTGGGAAGTTTAGTGGGTTTTGTCATTGGCCTCATCAGTGGTGCGTATTATGATCACTGCAAAATAAAAGCAGACATAGAAAAAAAACAGGCTGCTTCTATCGCTGCTATTCCAGAAGGTGAGCTGCCTGCTTGGCGGCGAAAAAAGAAATTTAGTTTTAGTACGGAGATGGCGAGCACACTTTTTGCAGAGCCTGTCTTGGCGTGTAAAACATATTTAAGCAAGGAATCATCGCTTGCGGAAAATTTTCGATTACAAAATCGCGGGAATTGTCGCTAGTGCCGTCATTACGTCATTACGTCATTAATCGTAAGCGACGTCATTGCGAGCGCGAGCGAAGCAAACCAGGTTTTTTTGCTGTTAAAATAGTGAAGCCCGTCCATGTTTTTAAAGCGCTATCAGCGTTTATACTTTACCGCAAAAAAGCCTGGTTTGCTTCGCTCGCGCTCGCAATGACGAAAACAATAGCCCGGCGAAAACAATAGCCCGGCGAAGACAATAGCCCGGCGAAAACAATAGCCCGACGAAGACAGTAGCTCGCAATGACGGCAAATTAATCAGCAACAACGGTCTTTGCCGCAGCACCTGCTACCTCACATACCAATCTTGGCACCAAATAACCCGGCAATTTTGCACTTAATATCGCATGTAAGTCTTGCGCTGTGTGACGAGGTAAATCAAAGTGTGCAGCGCCTGCAACTTTATCCAGCACATGTAAATAATAAGGCAACACACCTGCTGAAAATAAAATTTCACTGAGTGCAATCAGTGTTGTCGCATCATCATTCACGCCTTTTAACAACACGGTTTGATTTAACAGTGTAATGCCTGCATCACGAAACGGTCGTAATGCTAATTTGACTTCTTCATTAATTTCGCGCGGATGATTGGTGTGTAGCACGATCACTGGTTGCAGAGTGAGTTGCGAGAACCATTCGCGCAATGTGTCTGTCATGCGTTCAGGTAACACGAGTGGCAGGCGTGTATGGATGCGTAAACGTTTGACGTGAGGAATGCGACTCAGTTCATCACTGAATTTTTGCAACAACTTATCACTGACAGCCAGTGGATCACCACCGCTTAATATGACTTCGTGTAATGTGTCATCTTGTTCGATGTAGGAAAATATTTTTTCCCAACCGGAAAGTCCCGGATTATTTTCGTCATAAGGAAAATGCCGGCGAAAACAATAACGACAGTGCACTGCACATGCACTGGTGAGAGTGACTAACACACGGCCGTGATATTTGTGTAGTAATCCGGGAATGGGATTCACTTGCATTTCTTGCAGTGGATCACGCTCATAACCCAGCGTCATTTTTAATTCATCATCGAGTGGCAATAGTTGTTTTAACAAAGGATCATTAATATTGCCTTTTTCCATGCGTGCGACATAACGGCGTGGCACTTTCAGGGCAAAAGCGCGCGTTGCATCACGCACGCCTGCCAAAAGTGATGGATCAAGTTCGAGTAGCTGCAATAATTCCGCTGGATCGGTAATGAGGTCAGACATGGCTTCCTGCCAAGGACGTTTTGATGAAGAAGACATGGTGCTAAAACCTCTTTTGTGAACAAAATCAATGCTGAACTAAAAACTTGCTATAATCGAGTATAGGAGTCAAATAGTCAAACAAGAAGGAGTAGCCCCATGTTTGATGCCGATAGCCCCATTTTGAGCAGCAGTGCCGATCGCTTAAATCGCGCGCTATTTGCGAAATATTTAGCACGCTGCATGCTGGATCACAAAGATACACAAAGCTTGGTGATAGGCTTATATGGTGGTTGGGGTGTTGGCAAAACATCGCTGCTAAATTTGGTGAAAGAAGAATTAACCGTTGCGGCAAGTAATATGTTGGATGATGAAAAACCCATCGTATTAACTTTCAGTGCCTGGAGTTATTCGGGACAAGATCAATTAATTTATAGTTTTTTTCGCCGTCTATCAGCGGCCCTACGCAGTGTGACTTACCTAAAAAATGCCGATCGCATTATTCATCTCTTGGAATTATACGTTTCGTTTTTCACTCATAAACCCATACCAAAACCGTTTCGTAGCAAACGTTCACTTTTACAAAAAATAACATTTCGTGGTGGAGAAGAATCGTATGGTTGGGAATCCGGTCGCGATTTGACGTTAGTAAAAGCTGAATTGAATGAATTACTGCGCGGCTTGCAGCATAAAATTATTATCACCATGGATAATATTTCACGCTTACAACCAGCAGAAATCATGCAAATTTTTCAAATTGTAAAATCCATCGGGGATTTTGCAAACACAGCGTATTTACTTTCGCTTGATAAAGAACAAGTGATCGCTGCGATTAATCGCGTTGTCCCGCATAGCGGCGATGCCTATCTTGAAAAAATTGTGCAACTGCCATTCGAGGTGCCGCCCATATTACAGCAAGATCTTGAAGCTATTTTCGCCGATCGTTTAAAAGATGTCATGGCACTGGTGCCACTCGATACTTGGAATAAAGAGCGTTGGGCAGATGTTTATCATGGTTCACTAAAATTCTTTTTTGAAAATTGTCGCGACATCACGCGTTATGTGAATACGTTACATTTTAGTTATGCGCGATTACGTGATGTGGTGAATCCTGTTGATTTTTTTGCACTGACAGTCATTGAAGTTTTTATACCGAATGTGTATGTCGGCATACGTGATAACAAGGATTTATTTACCGATTTATTAGACCATGTTTATCGCATGACGCCCGATCAAATTCAAAAAGACAAAATGCGCTGCGATGAAATTTTGGCACGCAATCACCGCGTATCGCGTGAGACGCTACTTATTTTGTTAATGCAACTTTTCCCGAATATTCGTCGCATTTATCAACCCAATATTCCTTTTTATCATTCCGATGCCATTGCGCGTAAAGGACGCAGGTTGTGCAGCTTGGATGTGTTTGATATTTATTTTCGTCTCTCCATACAAGCAGGACAAATTCCACCGCTAGAATTTGAAACCATCTTGGCGATGGCGCTCGACACAACACAATTCGATCAAGCATTGACACGTTTAAATCAAGATGATCGCATCATCCGATTTTTAGATCTATTGGATAGTCATAAATTGCAAACAATTCCCGCCAATCATATTCCGGGCATTATCAGTGCGTTAATTGATAATGGTGATTTATTTCCGAGTGGTATTGCAGGTCCTTTGACCTTGGATACACCGATGCGCATCCATCGCATCATTCATGGTTTGTTGCATCAAGTGGAAAAAAACGAAGAACGTTTGTTAATGTTGCAACAAGCTATTAACAATGCCACGAAAAGTCTTTATATCATTGTGCATGAATTGCGTGAGCAAGGTCTGGAACATCAAGAAGAAGCAGAAACATTTTTACCGTTGCCATTTCGAGATCTTGAACCACAGCAATTGCAATTACTGCAAAAATTAGCGGTGAAACGCATCGAAAGTTGGGCAGCGAATGGTAGTCTCATGGTGCATCCAGAACTGTTGTCTATTCTTTATGCGTGGCGTGAATGGGGTGGTAGTGGTGATGCAGCTGCTTTTCTGTTGCAAATGACATCGACGGATCGTGGTCTTATTATATTTTTGACCGACGTTTTCAAAAAACCCATTGCCGAGGCGATGACCCACAATGTAAAAAATCCGGCATGGGAAATTTACTTAGATGACATTCAGGCTTTTTTTCCCACCAAACAATTGGAAAGCCATGCTATCACGTTGTTCGAAGATCCCTATTTTGAAAAATTGCGCGAAAACGAACAATTAGCATTGATGATTTTTCTTGATTTGATCAAAGCGAAGACAACAAAAACCATACCGAAAACAACCGCCTAAGTCGTTGGTTGCCCTGCCTGCGATTTTCCCCTAGAATCGAATCCATTTTTAGCATCTCATTATAAATTTTCTCGAAATTTACGCAAAAGAGGAGTAAACCAATGCAGTTACGCAGACTCACCAGAGTGGATGCCTTTAAGACAGCAGCGCTCATCACTAAAGATGAAGACGATAAGCCAACATTTGTAACCGATGACAACCATCCATACAGCGCATTGTTCTCTCTTCGCAAGACCGGAAGTTTTCGAAGAAATCGTTTCGATTATCGAGAGAAAGAACAAACAGCCGATGTCTTTCATGGTGCAATCAATATTTATGGGTTGCCCATGGCCGTTGCGTTAGATGGCTGTAGTGAATTGGTCGCGGGTGAAGAAATTGCAACGTTAGCAGTCAATATCATGAATTTGTTAGAAGAGCTGACGCACTTGTTGCAAGGTAAGGAATTATCTAAAAACGACATTCGACATATCATTAGAGAAAAATATCAACAATTGGATTGTTTGTATCAAGGTAAGCTGAGTGCAGAAGCCTCATTTTCAGCGGTTGCTGTTTATCAAGATGTGAATGGATTATTAAGGTCCATTATTTTTGGAATAGGTGGCACACTTGTTAGCCTTGATAAAGGTTTAAATAGTGAGCCAGTCACCTTGATGCTAGCAAAAAAGACAGTGGTGGGAAGTTATTTGTTTGAAATAGAAATTAAAACAGTTGAAGAAAATGATCGTTTTATATTGCTGATGGATGATGCAAAGCAGTCAACAAAAAAAGCCATCAGTTTTGTGGATGATATAACAGCTGGCATGATGATCGTTCCCACAGCAAAAAAACAGCGAGAAATGTTGTGCGAAATTTGTGAATTGCAACCGCTAGATGCGTGCGCTCAAGATGACGATGAAAAAACGCCGGCTGACTATGCTAGTAAAGAAATTGCTGATGAGCAGGCTAGCAAAGCAAGAGCATCTTTTTTAAGGGATGTCAAAAGACTGAGTCATGATCAAACTGGTTTTGCATTGCACAAGGATGCAACATCACTTATGTCATTTCAAGACCCTGAAAATGATGACGAAGGACGTTCCTGGCAATTTCGTATCGCGATTAAGACTAGCAGTAAAAATCTTAAGCGTGCAGCAATGGTGCTTGCGGATGTACTGTCTGATAAAGACTATCATTTCAAATGTTTTATTTTTGGTGAAGCAAGCAGTGATAGTGCTTGGGATGGAACAATGATAGAGACGTTAGATACAGCGACTGATCGTGATCAACGTGGCAAAGAATTCTGCGTATACATGCATTACAATGCGGCGACCGACAAATATCAACGAACACCTAACGAATGGAAAATGATCATACTGGCTTGTTGGAAAGCATTACAAGATGCTGGTGTGGATATGGGTTATGTGCCTGCACCAACAGGTGACAAAGCAATAAAAGTGCAAGGTGGTCTTAGCAGCCCATTTTCCTACTCGTCTTTCAAACCCTATAGAGAACGTCATGGCATATTGGACAGTGAGACATACAATCCATGTGGTTATAGTGATCCGTTAGAAGATGTTATTTTTACGATTGATGATCTTGAACAAGTTGGCATTGAAATCAGTCAGGTTAAAGAAATGAGGAGGAAGCGAATTGCTTATCTCAGCGATCACTTAAGGGCTGCAAAAGACGAAATAGCAAATGAACTTGGATTATACATTCGAGAACTTGCAAGGAATCCTAAATTATCATCTATCGATGATTTGTTGTGGAATTTTAAAAGTCTATTAAAGCAATATGATGAAGCAGAAGATAAAAAATCTCTATTCGGTGAAATTAAAAATATAATTGATGAATTAGCGTCGCGTTTCCCGAGAGTCGCGAAGACTTATCTACAGCAACATGACATCATTAATTATTTTGTGAACTTAAGCGATGATGAAATAAAAAAATTAGGTGTCGAAACAATAGTGAGGCAACTGCTTGATGGGTTAGGCAAGAAAGCGGAACAGAGTGACACAACAGAAAAGTATGAAGAACTTCTTAATCAGGCGACAGCAGCTGCTAAAGACGAGAATGAAGCATACAATAACATTGATATTGTAATTGCTATGTTGCGCATTGAAGCGACCAATGAAATGCAGTTAACGAAACTGGAAATGAACAAAAAACTATCTTACTTGCAATCTTTTTTCACAGGAACTGTTGATGATAGAGCGGCAAAAAATAAAGATAAAGGCAAGGAAAAAGAAAGTGCAGGAAGAGAGCAAGGCGAAAGTAGCGTGCCTCATCATTTTGATTTTACAGCCATGGTGTCTGCGAATACACCAAAAATGCAATTGTGTTATCGCCGCTTAGTTCACCTTGAACGCGAAGAGCGGGCTTATAATCGAGAATTCAATAAATTATTAGTGAGCGAAGTAAAAGAGCGCAGGAAAAATGAAATAATTACTTTCATGGAAGAGAAAACGGGAGATGATGAAGCGTTAGTTGATTTTTTGAAGGACTATCATTTAGCAGATAAACAAGCTGCATTAAAAGACCTGGAAACAAAAGCACCTAAGCCTTGTCAAAAAGATCCTGCATATGATCGCTGGCTAGGCCTATTAAAAAAACAATGCGATATACCGACGAAGTCCAAAGAACTCAAAGATGTCGCCACAAATTTACATACTAGTTTAAAACAGTATCGTCGAGAACGTCAGCCACGTGCAGAGAGCAGAGCTTTCTTTTGGTTTAGACGAGATAATGTTACGTTGACGAGAAAAAAATTTGATCATGCTGCTGACATTATGCGTCAATTAGATAATTTCTTAAAAAAAATTGATGCCAGTTTAGAATTTGCAACGGAAGCATCACTTAATCGCTTAACGCAACAATTAGCAGAGATCATGGCAGCTGAGATTCAGCAGAATAGAACAAATGAATACGCACATTGGAAATTTCATGCTTGGCTACCGACTAGCAGCAAATTGGAAACAGTTCTTGAAGATGGTCGTCGTGCTGTTGATGGATTGCGTGAAGATGTTCCAGAGGGTGGACTGGTAATGGTCGCTGTTAGCGCATAACGCAAATTTGCATGATGGGCTACAAAAAAAATTAACAGAGGAGTTAAGTTAATGGAAGTGCGCAGAATCACCAGAGCAGATGCTATTCAGACTAAAGCAGTTGACGTTGCAGTTGAGCCCGCGTTTAAAACCACTGATCCTGAAGATGCCCGTTTCAAATCATTATTTTCTGTTTGTACAGGCAGCACTTATCGAACGAATAATCCCTCTTTTCAGAGAAAAAAAGAAACAGCCGATGTATTTCATGGTGCAATCAATACCTATGGTTTGCCGATGGCCGTTGTTTTAGATGGGTGTGGTCGATATGCGGAAAACAGTGATATTCAAAAATTAGCACGTCATATCATGAGTATGTTGGAAAATTTGACTCACCTATTGCAGAGTCAGAAATTCTCTACCATTGATATTAATTATATTATCAAGGAAAAATATCAACAATTGGATAGTTTTCTTCAGCATAAAGTGGGTTCAGAAGCTTCATTTGCCGCGGTTGTTATTTATCAAGATGTGAATGGGCAATTAAAATCGGTTAGTTTTGGAACGGGTGATACACTGGTTGCCATGGATGATGGTGAAATTGTTAGCACTGTGATTGCAGCAAGAAATGTCCAGGAAAGTGATGATTTTTTTCCACCACTGTCTTTTCCTCGCCAAAAAAATTGTAATATGCCCATAAACCGCATTCTCGAGAACCTCGAAATTGATATTAGAGTTATTAAAGAAGGTGATCGTTTTTTATTTTTGACAGATGGTCTTCATGAGCATTTAAGTACGACGATAGAGACATTAGAAGATAGCCATCGCAAACTCATTGTTCGAAAATGTCTTGACAGCAAAAAAATTGCATCGGGGAAAGAAATTGTATCGTTGATGCAGATGGCAAGTGATGCAGATGAAAATAATTTTTTTGCCGTGGATTCAAGAAAAGAAACCATCACCTTAGGTGATGATGCGACCGTTGGCGAGATGAAAATTCCCTCGGCAAAAAAACAGCAAACATTGTTGTGCGCAATTTGCGAAATTCAACTGCCAAGCGATGATCAAGCACTAGCAGCAAAAAGTGCGAGAGATAAAGGCAAAGAAAAAGAAAATGAACAAGAGCTGGAACAAGTGGAGTGGATTTCTCAAAAAAAATTAATTGCTGAAGTGAAGCGGCTTAGGAAGCAGGAAATAGTTGATTACGTGGAAAAAAATATAGTGCGAAATGAAGAAAAATTTATTCTATTTTTGAACGACTACCACATTAGCGATAAGCAGGCTGCTTTAAAAGATTTAGCATGGGTGGATCCCACTGACAGGGTATTTATGGTATTAAAACGTCAATGCGTTGCATACAATATTTCCTTAAGACTGAGTGTCATGGCCGCCAAGTTATGTACCACCTTGTATAACTATATTAAAGAGCGTAAGTCACGGTTAGAGAATATTCTTCCCAATTTATTTAGAAGAGATAATGCAGCACTGACGATAGAAAAATATAATCTTGCTGAAGCAATTAAAACTGAATTAGAGACTTCTTTAGCAAAATTTAATGCCTGCTTAGCATTCTCACCGGAAGAATCGCATCGCTTCTTTGCACAGCAATTAGAAGAAATAGTGAATAAAGCGATTTTGTTAAATAGAGAGCACGAGCAATTTCATTGGAAGAAATATCTAGTAACAAGTAGTAAATTAGATAGCATCTTGCAAGATGCTCATGTGGACGTGTGTCAATTTCAGGTTAGGGTTAATAGCGCAACAACCACAATGACACTCCGTTAACGTCAATCCAACGAAGCGACGATGCTAAAGAAAACGCGCGGTGCGCTGCCATTGCCATCGTTGTGGACTTGGCCATTGACAATAATTTGTTTTTGTTCTTCTTCGGCTAACACTTTGCGTGTGATGGGTTGTGCCCACATCACATTTCCGGTGATGTATTTCGTCATGAAAAAGCGCATGCCAACACCTGCTGAAATGGCATCGTCTTTGCGCTGAGTGCCAGGAATATTTTTGCGATTCCACACGATGGCGGCATCTGAGAATATATAAAATTGCACGGCTTGTACCAATAATTTTTCGACGACGACGTCATAACGCAATTCTAAACCCGCAGCGATGCCTCTATCGGCAATTAATTCTGCGACATCGTAACCACGACCTAATTGACTACCACCAAAGGTAAATTGCTCAGCCGCCAACAAGGGATTTGCTGCCCATTGTCCTTGGAATACGCCGTAAAGTGATACGGGACCGTGTATGGCTTGAAGACGACTCAAGGTTGCTGCCAATTTGGTGTAATCGCCGCGCCCGCCGGGCCGCGAAGTCTTGGCCGTCGCTGGATTGTAATTGGAGGTATAGCCTAAAATTGGCAAGCCTTGCCTGAAATCTGCACTGATGGTGTTGTTGCCATACCAGTTGTCGGTAAAGTTGTAAGTTTCACCGATATCTAAGCTGCGGATATGATCAGTGTACAACTGTATATCGGCGATGGTGGTGACTTCACTATCGAGATAATTAAAACCAGCACGCAAGGTAAAACTTTCCGAACGAGTGCGTCTCATCGGAAAAAAAGCCATGCCATAGTAATTATTATTTAAACCATCAATGTCCGATGGTTGCAGGACAAACAATGGATGGGTGTGCACGCGCGTGCCACCTAACAAGAGATGATCGCCTTCATCATCCACCGGCATATTTTCATTGATATCGATATAGGTGAGTTCACCGCCCTTAGGCGTTTTGGTAAACGTGATTTGACTGGCATCGCCCGAGAATATCCAAGAATTAAATTGCAAATTGGCCGTCATTTGTTGTGGGCCAAGGTAACGGGTGCCGTAATTATCGTAAGAAGCATAGCCGGTAATGGGTTTATTGTTGGTGATCAGTGTCAAATCTGCCGCACCCGTTTTAGTTTTCGAGGGCGCGAGTACAGCTTTTACAGTTGTTTCGGGAATTTCATTTTCCAACAATAAATATTTTTCTAGCCTATCGAGCCGCAGTGGTCGACACACTTTAATTCGATTGCCAATGGCCTGCACTTGCGAGGTGGCATTGTGTGGGGTGCCAGCCACCGTTATGTTACCAATAAAACCTTCCACGATACGAACACGGACCACACCATTTTTGACGTGCTGTGGTGGTAATAAAGCGCGAGAGAGAATATAGCCATTGTTGCGATAATAATTGGTGATGCTCTGCACGATCTCGAAGAGTTCAGCAATGGTAATCACTTTATGTAATTTATTTTGATAAAGCGGTCGTAACTCAGCTGCTGAATAAACGTGGTTACCTTCGAGGACGATGTCATTTAATTGAAACTTGATCTTTTGCGCTTCAGCAGATAATCCAGACGGTGCTTCTTTGGGAGCGGCAAGCGTTGGCAGGTTAGTGGGAAGATTAGCAGGCGCATGTTCTTTGGTGAGTGCTTTACCGACGACTTCAGGTTGTGCAGCACCCGGTAAAAAACCACCGAGTGGTGGAATATCAGCCCAGGCATTTCCCACCAACAACAGTAAGCCTGCCATCCTTGCGACCTTAAATGGTAATTGCCAATACATCCAAGATTCCCTTTGATTTTTTGACGAGGCACCAACAAGAAAGTAACAAGATGCCATGCTTTATTCAACAGTTTTAGCGAGTGACAAATAGATAAAAATGGCATTTAATGAGTAAATGAGTAAACGCATACCCATTTTACTTGGTCTCTTCTTCGTTATTATTGCGCTCTGGGTTTTAATTACCCCAGCAAAATTTGTGCATCAACTCACCGAGCGCTTGAATAATCTCGGTTACGATTTACAATTGCGCACGCGTATACTGACAGAACATCGCGCACCATTGAATGTGGTTGCCATCATCGATATTGATGATCGTAGTTTGCATGATGAGGGACGATGGCCATGGCCACGCAGCAAGCTTGCGAGTTTAGTGGATGCGTTGCAGCGTCAAGGTGCAGCGGTCATCGCCTTTGATATTTTTTTTGCAGAGAAAGAAAATAATATTGCGCAAACGTTAGCGGATGCATTAAATAAAAAAAAATTACTCAATACTAAATTCGCAGAATTACTTAAAAAAAGTGAACCTTATTTCGAAGAAGACACGGTGTTAGCAAAAAGTTTACGTACCAGTCAAGCAGTGCTCGCCATTGGTTTTTTGCCGAATCCACAAATGGAAAATATTTTACCGCCACCGTTACTTATTCTCAGTCCTAAGCAACAACAACTTAATATTATTCAAGCAAAGGGTTATATCAGCAACATCCCCATTTTGCAGCAAGCAGCAAAATATGGCGGATTTATTAATATTTTTCCGGATAGCGATGGCATCATTCGTCATGCGCCCATGTTGATTGTTTATCATGGTGCAGTCTATCCCTCTCTCTCCTTGCAGGCCGTCCTCACTTTTCTTGGTGAGGGTGTGAGTCTCATCACGCCGACCTATGATAAAAAAATAAAACTCGAAGGCATACAAATTGGTTCACGTGCACTCACTATTCCGACGGATGATAGTGGTCAAGCATTGATTCCATTCATTGGAAAAAGTTATACCTTTCCCTTTTATTCAGCAACCGATGTGCTGCATGATCGTATCCCAAAGAATGCATTGCTTGGCAAAATTTTATTTATTGGCACGTCGGCAACGGGACTCGGTGATTTGCAAGCGACGCCTGTTGACAATCCTTTTCCTGGCGTGGAAGTACAAGCCACACTGGTTAATGGCATGTTGGATCATCTTTTTTCCTATAAACCGGCATGGACGATTGGCGCAAATATTTTTTTGACCTTGTTATTTGGTGTGCTCGCTGCATTTTTTTTCCCCTATCTTGGACCACGCACGTTAGGTTCCATCATGCTATTGTTGCCGACAGCTTTATTGTTTCTGAATAATTGGATTTGGGAGAAAACGGGTTTAGTGCTTTCTTTTCTTGTGCCGGTATTATTGGTATTGCTGTCTGCAATGGGAAATATTATTTATGGCTATTTATTCGAAACACGTCGACGTGAACAATTAAAAGAAATGTTTGGACAATATGTGCCAGAAAAACATATTGATGAAATGTTAAAAACATCCAGTGATTATGGGTTGCATGGTGAAGATCGCACGATGTCAGTATTGTTTGCGGATATTCGTAATTTTACTTCGATATCAGAAGGCCTCTCAGCCGCTGACTTGGTGGACATGTTAAATACTTTTTTTACACCGATGACAGAAATTATTTTTAACCATCATGGCACCATTGATAAATATATTGGTGATCTCATCATGGCATTTTGGGGCGCGCCACTGAAAGATAAAAATCACGCCTATCATGCGCTGCAATCGGCATGGGACATGCAGACAAAAGTGAAAGAAATGCAGCCTATTTTAGCTGCGCATCATTGGCCAGAAATCCATATTGGCATTGGAATTAATACCGGCATGATGAGTGTGGGTGATATGGGTTCGCGTTATCGACGCAATTATACGGTGCTTGGTGACCAAGTGAATTTATCATCTCGCGTCGAGAGTTTAACTAAATTTTATGGTGTTAATATTATTGTGACGGAGAGTACACAAAAAAATCAGCCAAAATTTGTTTTTCGCAAATTAGATCAAGTCCAAGTTAAGGGTAAAAAAAATGCGATTGCTATTTTCGAAGTGGTGACGTTGACAGCAAAGCTCACGGCAGATGTGGCGGCGGAATTGAAAAATTATCATCAAGCGCTCGATTATTATTTTCAAAGAGAATGGAATCAAGCGTCTGTCATCATGCAAACGTTACAACAAAAAAATCCGGATAAAAAAATCTATGGCATTTATCTCGATCGCATCAAAGACATCAAAGATCATCCTTTGCCAGAAGATTGGAATGGCGTTTATGTCCATTTGACAAAATGAAATTCGCGCCCACACTGTCATCCCCGCCCACACTGTCATCCCCGCGAAGGTGGGGATGACAGTGTGCATAGAATTATGGCGTGATGCAGAAACTGGAAATGGGACCATTTGAACCACCGTTAGAAGTGGTGCCAAAAGGTGACATTTGAAATGCCACAATATTTAATTTTTCGTTAAACACATCCGGTTGTTGACTTAATGGAACCGGTATCGTATCAGCGGTTGGAACATAGCCGTAACGGACACTGCCATTCAAACATAACGAATTTTTTGGCTGGTTTTTAGCAGTAATACAGGGCGTTCCGTTATACCAACCAATATAAACTTGCTTGTTACGAACATAGACTGCGTAGTCAGTGCCACGTACACCGATGGTTGCAACCGGCGTATTGACTTGATAATCGATAGGATTATTTTTGGCGATAAGTCCTGTGATAGTACGAAAGCCACCTTCAATTAAATTGGCGACATAGCTGCCCACACCTTTTTTATTGCGTCGCATTGAATACTGGTATTTATCGAGAGAAAGTTGCGTATTGGGATAAAAGGTCATGAGCGATGCATCGGTAAAAGCGACTTGCGCTTCAGAAACAGCATCCGTGATTAAGGTATCGTGTAAGTAAATGACCGACATTTTTTGCAAAAGACGTTCTTCCTTATTGGACATCAGCGCTTTCAACGTGCCTTTGACCCAAACAACACGACCAATCGGCGTTGGTAACGGGGGATCGGCATAGCAGCTGGTGAGTAAAGACAAGATCAAAACAAGAGCAGTGACGATGCGTTGATAAGCGTTCATTCCTTTGTCTGCCTTCTTTTAAAGTCCATGATGAGGATTAGTATAATCTATGTTAGGATTTTGGCCCACAATAAGTAAAAGGCAAGTGATTAGGATGTGGTTTCTCATTCCTCGTTTGGTTTCACCCAAATCGTTTTTTAAACTGACGCGCGTGCTATTGCCTTGGCTATCTGCTTTGTTTGTCGTGTTATTGAGCTATGGCTTGGTCGGAGCGCTGTGGTTGGCACCCGCAGATGCCGTGCAAGGCGATGGTTTTCGTATTCTCTATGTGCATGCGCCAGCTGCTTTTCTCTCGCTTTTTATTTATGCGGTGATGGCCTTCGCTGCAGTCGCATCGTTGGTTTTTAGGCTGAAATTAGCTTCATTGGTGATTCGTCACAGTGCACCGCTTGGCGCAAGCTTCACTTTTCTTGCTTTGCTGACCGGTAGCTTGTGGGGAAAGCCGATGTGGGGAACGTGGTGGCTGTGGGATGCGCGGTTAACCTCACAACTCATTTTATTTTTTTTGTATATCAGCATCTTACTTTTTCAAGCCGCCATTGCCAGCAAACAAAGTGGCCAGCGTGCAGTCGCTATTTTGGTGTTAGTTGGCTTTATTGATTTGCCCATCATTCATTATTCCGTTACTTGGTGGAATACCTTGCACCAAGGCGCCACATTAAAATTCTTTGCACCTTCTGCGATTGCAGCTTCCATGCGTTATCCACTACTCGCGATGATAGCCGCGTTTCTTATTTATTACGTGATGGTATTATTCTTGCGTATGGGGTATGCCTTAACGGCAGAAGACGATAATCACCACTGGCTGAGGGAAAACTAATGATAGACACAGTACGCCAATTTTTTGCGATGGGTGGCTATGGGTATTATGTGTGGTCTGCGTATGCGGCGGTGTTTGCTTGTTTAACCATACAATGGTTACTTCCCTTTCGCCGTTTGCGGCGTTATCTGCGTCAGCAAAAAACGCAATCATGAATCACTTGCATAAAAAACGTTTGTATTTGCTCGGTGTATTGGCTGCGGGCGTTACCATTGCAGTGGGATTGATATTGTATGCCTTCCAACAAAATATCAATGCCTTCCTGACACCGCAGCAATTAGTCACAGCAGCGTTGCCAGCCGATTACCGCCTGCGTTTGGGTGGCATGGTGAAAAAAGGCAGTGTTAGCCGCGACAAAGTGGGTTTGGGCGTGCAATTTGTTGTCACCGATTTTAAATCAGAAGTGCGGGTGCGTTATCAAGGTATATTGCCGGATTTATTTCGCGAAGGTAAAGGGGTGGTGGTCGAAGGAAAGCTGAATGGTCAAGGTCAAGTCTTTGCAAGTAGTGTGCTTGCCAAACACGATGAAAATTACATGCCTAAGCAAGTGTCTGAAGCGATAGGAGAAGAGCGCGCATGATTTCGCTCATGGGATCGTTGTGTTTACTCTTGGCATTTTTGTCAGCCCTTTGCCAAGGGGTGTTCCCGCTCATTGGATATTATCGAAAAAACCCCTATTTTTCAGCTGTCGCGCGACCGTCTGCATTTTTGCAGTGTTTTTTTGTAGTCGTTGCTTACTTGTTACTGACACTGGCGTTTTATACCAATGATTTTAGCATTGCCTACGTTGCCGCTAATTCGCATCCTACCTTGCCGCTGCTTTATCGTTTAACCGCGGTGTGGGGAGCACACGAAGGTTCTATTTTGTTGTGGATAGTGATATTAAATTTGTGGACTATCATTTTTGCGATCAGCAAACAATCACAACCGGCGTTGGTGATTGCGCTACTTGGTATCATCAGTTTTGCTTTTTTAAGTTTTCTGTTATTGACGTCAAATCCCTTTTTGCCAGCTGCTTTTTTGCAATCGGGACAAGATTTGAATCCGCTACTGCAAGATGTGGGTTTCGTCATTCATCCACCAATGTTATACGCCGGCTATGTTGGTTTTTCAGTGGCATTTGCGATTACCGAAGCGGGTCTTTTGACGCAGCAATTAGATGAAACGTGGGCGCGGCTGGCACGACACTATGCGATTGCTGCATGGTGCTTTCTCACGTTTGGCATTACGCTCGGCAGTTGGTGGGCATATCGCGTGCTTGGTTGGGGCGGCTTTTGGTTTTGGGATCCCGTGGAAAATGCCTCATTATTGCCATGGTTATCTGGCACGGCGCTGATACATGTGTTGTTGCTCGCAGAAAAACGTGGGATGGCAAAAGGTTTTGCTGCTTTACTTGGCATCACCACGTTTGCCTTAAGTTTATTGGGCACTTTTTTGGTTCGCTCTGGCGTATTGATTTCAGCACATACCTTTGCCAATGATCCGGCAAGAGGTGTCTTTCTGTTGCTATTACTCGCTGTGCTGATCACAGCAGCGCTTGTTATTTACGTGGTGCGTCTTCCCTCTTTTACCAAACAAGCCCTTCATTTTTCTTGGTTATCACGCGAGATGGCATTACTCGTCAATGCTGCTTTACTTTTTCTCGCCATGGCAACGATATTGCTTGGCACCTTGTATCCGCTGATAGTGGATGCATTGCATCTTGGTAGTATTTCAGTCGGAGCGCCCTATTTTAATCGCGTGATGTTACCGCTGGTGCTGATTATTCTTTTTTGCATGGGGCTTGCGCCGCTTTGTGCTTGGCAGACAAGTGGTGTCAGACGATCAACTGCTGCCATTATCTCGCGCGGCATTAAAAATATGTTACTGAGTTTTATCACCGCTCTCGTTTTGTTGTGGGGCATCATCGGTGATATTGAGATGGTCGCACTACTAACATTAAGTTTGAGTTTTTGGGTGATGTTGAGTTTGCGATTAACGGTGCGTTTGCAACCAGGCATGACACTCGCGCATCTCGGATTTGCAATTTTAGTGATAGGAATTATCTTGTCATCAACCTTAAATGAAGAACGTGAACTGCGGGTGCAGCCAGGGATGATGACGACACTCGGTCCTTATCAATTTTTTTTCACGGGCACGGAAGGCATTCAGGGTGCGAATTACCGTGGCGTGCGCGCGACCTTTGTGGTCAGCAAAAATGCGCATCATGTGACGACGCTTTATCCGGAAAAACGCATTTATACGGTGCGGGATATGGTGATGACAAAAGTGGCGATACATCCCGGTCTTTTTCGTGATCTTTACATCGCCTTGGGCGAACCGTATGAGCAAGCATCCTGGTCAGTACGGCTGTATTACAAACCTTTTGTTCGTTGGATTTGGTTTGGCGGGTTGGTGATGATTATCGGTGGAATTCTTGCCATCTTGACGCGAAAAAAATATCAAAAAATTGCGACAATGGATGGCGATACAACATGAATGGTTTAACAAAAATAAAACAACTGATCCCTTTTATTTTTTTGTTCGCCTTACTTCTCATATTGTGGCGCGAACTTTTTTTTGCAAAACCGCAAGAATTACCCTCAGCACTTATTGGCGAAAATGTACCAACGTTTGCATTGCCAAACTTGTACCAACCAGGAAAAAAATTTACTGAAAAAGAATTAATGGGTCATGTTACCTTACTCAATGTGTGGGCCACTTGGTGTTATGCCTGTGGTTTGGAGCAAGCGATGCTGATGAAAATTCGTAACACTTATGGTGTACGTGTGTATGGAATTGATTACAAAGATGATGAAAACACAGCTAAAAAATGGCTGCAACAATATGGCAACCCCTATCTCATGACAGGCAATGACAAACACGGTGATGTCGCCATGGATTTCGGTGTTTATGGAACACCTGAAACATTTGTTATTTCTCCGATGGGAAAAATTATTTATCGCCACATTGGCATCATCGATCAAAAAAATTGGGATGACGTGTTGTATCCCTTGATAAGAAAATATGGAGTGCAATGATGAAGAAAGCATTGTCATTGCTCGCAATAACAATCTTTTTTTGCTTACCAACGTTTGCATTCGAGCGACCAAATGATGCATTACGTTTTCAAACGCTGACCAAAGAAGTTCGTTGTCTGGTTTGTCAAAATCAAAATATTGCGGATTCGAATGCACCGCTTGCAAATGATTTACGTGAAAAAATTGCAGCGATGATAAACCAACAGCAATCCGATGCAGAAATAAAAGCGTATTTGGTGAAACGCTATGGTGAATTTATTTTGTTGAATCCGCGTTTTAATCAGACGACATTTTTTTTATGGCTATTCCCCTTTCTTGGATTAATCATCATCGTTTTTTTGCTGCTTAGTGTGCAGCGTCAGGCTAAACTATAAGTCACTATGAAGAGAAGGCTAGCAATGGCAGTCGAAAAAAAGACCAACGTCAAACGCCCCATTATTGGTTGGCGAGAATGGGTGAGTTTACCGGGATTAGGTATTCCCGCCATCAAAGCAAAAATTGATACCGGCGCACGAACATCAGCGTTACATGCTTTTGCGCTGCATCCCTTTACAGAGCAAGGGACAAGCAAAATTCGCTTTGAAGTCCATCCGTTACAAAATAATACGCAATCGGTGATTAACTGTGTGGCAAATGTTATCGACAGACGATTGGTGACCGATTCTGGTGGCCATGAAGAAGAACGCTACGTGATAGAAACCGCCATCACGATTGCTGGACAAACTTGGCCAATTGAGATTACGCTCACCGAGCGTGAAAACATGCTGTTTAGAATGTTGTTAGGTCGTCGTGCCTTGCGCAAACGTTTTGTGGTGAATCCCGCTCGGTCATTTGTCACAACAAAAACACAAACAGAGGTTAATAAGAAATGAAAATCGCTATTTTATCAAGAAGACAAAGCCTTTATTCCACGCTCCGCTTGGTGGAAGCGGCGAATGCCCGTGGCCATGAAGCACATATTATCGACACCATGCGTTGCTATATGAACATCACCTCGGCGCGCCCGATGATACATTACAAAGGGAATGAGTTAGAAAATTACGATGCGGTTATTCCACGCATCGGTGCGTCCGTCACTTTTTATGGTGCAGCCGTTGTGAGACAACTGGAAATGATGGGCGTATTTTGCGTCAATGATTCTGTTGCTATCACTCGCGCCCGCGATAAATTGCGCTCATTACAATTGTTATCAAAAAAAGGCATCGGTTTACCGATCACCGGTTTTGCGCATTCGTTAGATGAAATTAAAGATTTGATACGAATGGTCGGTGGCACGCCACTCGTCATTAAATTTTTGGAAGGAACGCAAGGCATAGGCGTTATTTTAGTAGAAACCGCTAAAGCTGCACGCAGTGTGCTTGAAGCTTTTCTTGGCTTGAAAGTAAATATTATGGTGCAAGAATATATTAAAGAAGCGGGTGGTGCTGATATTCGTTGTTTTGTTGTCGGCGGTAAAGTAGTCGCTGCGATGAAACGGCAGTCGGGTTCGTCGGAAGAATTTCGTTCGAATTTACATCGCGGTGGCACGGCAACAGCGGTTGACATCACTGATGAAGAACGCAACATGGCGATACGTGCTGCACACATTATTGGTTTAAATGTTGCTGGTATTGATATTGTGCGTTCTAATCGCGGACCACTCATCATGGAAGTGAATGCATCGCCAGGTCTTGAAGGCATAGAAAAAACCACGGGTGTGGATGTGGCAAATGAAATTATTCAATTCATTGAAAGTGGGATTGGTAGTAGCGATAAAGAAAGATCACGCTCACAATGACGCATTTTTTACTGCAAAATTCCCTTGAAATCAATTGCTAATCGACGCAAATCCAGCTGATTTAAAAAGAGTGAATACACCATCCAAGCACTGACCGCCGCAATATCTGCAAATTGCGGTGGGACATATTTCGGTGGAATGATGATGCCCTCATCCACCAAATCAGATAACACATGCAAATCTTCAAGCGTTGTTTTACCAACAAATAAAAGTGGAATGCGTTTCACTAAACCGCGTTGTACTGCAAGGCGCATGAAATTGTAAATGAGAATAAATCCTTTGCTGTACGATAAATCTTTGGTGTAAGGACCACCCTCTGGCGTGCTGCCACGAAAGACACGTATCGTCGATTGATAGCTGTCATCTTCAGGCAATCCTTGTTCTCGATAAAATTGGTAGACATCAAAAAAATTTGCACCGTCTTCTGCCATGTTGACGGCATTGATGCGATTGGTTAATCGTCGCACGCGTCCTGGGTAAGAAGAAAAAGTAAAAATTTCGGTGATGATGGCCAAGCCTTCTTGAGTGATGGTGGATGACGGTGGCCCTTTGCTTAAAAAAGTGCATATGGGTTGTGCCATGCCATTTAACGTGGTGCCAAGATGCACCCAACCTTCGTGAATTTCGAAAGTGCGAATTTCGCGCAAACTTAATTTTAAATTTTTATGAATTTTGATGCGATCTGCACCGGCTGAGGCATCTGCAATAATACCATCACTCAATTCAACACGAATATTTTCTTGATCAGAAAAATAATTTGCAAGACGTTCACTCAATATCGCAACCGCTTCTTCACTGCTATAAATTTCTTCATCGGCCGAAGTTTTTACTTGGTCTTTGATGTTGGACAAAGTGTTAGTCACAAGTGTTGCTAAATCTTTTAACGTTGGTGCGCCGACATGAAAGGCATCTTGTGAACTGCCATATAATTCTTGCGAAATTTCAGTGAATTTTGGCGTGCCGCGTGCCATCAACATTTCAACGACGCGTATGTATTCATAACACATGCGTTGCATCACACTGCCAACGCCACTGTATTGGCCGAGTTTGCGACGAATGGCATGATCAATTTGCTGAAATTCTTCTATCTTTTTTTCCGGATCAAAAGAGAGGGGATTTTTTTCCAAATAATAGGTTTGATCGATCACGGGTAATTTTTTACATTTGTGGCGAAAAAAATAATTTTCTATTTCGTTATCCCACTTGCAAGCATCCAATATACGTATCGGTTTTTGAGCAGCAACAATACGCTCCGATAGCTCGTGAATAATCTGCTCATATTCGCCGACTATTTCATTATCCATTCAATATCCTTTATCTATTCATTTATTATAGTGAATTTTAGATAAAGGTGTCTGAAATAAAACTTAAGCGTCTATAAATAAAGACTTACGTCGTTCCGATTCTTGCGCACAAGAAACACAAAGGATGAATCCCAGTTGCTGACGGGCTTTTGGCATGCTATCGCCACATTCAACACAGGTTTTGCTGCCATTCTTATGTCGCATCGCCGCTTCACGCATGCGCTTTAGTGCGAGGTCTAATTGGCCTTCTATGAGGCTATTTGCTACATCAATTTCATCTGCCATAGTGACTCCGAAGCAATTAAAAAGGGGGCTAATTTTACTTGAAAGGAGCAAGGAGTCAATGCATACCCATCAAAGCATGCGCCCCATGTCACCATAGTAAGCTTGCATCAGCGTTATGGCAGCAAGGGTTGCCGTTTCAGTGCGCAGGATGCGTGGCCCAAGCGTCAAGGGTGAAAAACCATGATGCAAGGCCTCCGCCACTTCCGCCTCACTTAAGCCACCCTCAGGTCCGATGAGCAAAGCGATGGTCGCGTTAAGCGCTAAGGGTTCCTTGGTAAAGGCCATGCTCGCATGCGGTGAGAGGACGAAAGCGCGCTCGGCTTTTACGGTTGCTAACCATTCTGATAATGGCAAAGGTGGGTTGATGCTCGGTAGTTGGTCGCGTCCACTTTGTTCGCAAGCGCTAATCATTATCGATTGCCAATGAGCCAGACGTTTTTCCATGCGCGCATCCGTTAAGCGCATATTGCAACGTTCGGTGATGAGCGGCGTAATTTTTTTCACGCCTAATTCCACGGCTTTTTGCACGATAATAGCCATTTTTTCACCGCGAGCAATGCCTTGTGCCAAATGAATTTCAAGGGGAGATTCGACTGCAACCGAAATAAAATCGAGGATTTCAACGCGCAGTGTTTTTTTATCCAGCTGACAAATGCGTGCTGCATATTCACCGCTTTCGCCGTTAAATAAAATTAGCGCATCACCCACTTTTGCGCGTAATACGCGCGCCAGATGATGACTTGCTTGCTGATCAAGGCAGAGAGTTTGGTTTTTCTGCAGCGGTACCGGTTGATAAATACGCGGAATGGACACGGCTTAACAAAGCTCCACAGCAGACTGGGATAACACATAGTCTTGCACAGGCTGACCGCCTAACAAATGTTCCTGAATAATGCGTTCTAATACAGCGGGCGTACATGAGTGATACCACACGCCTTCTGGATAAACGACGGCAATCGGACCTTGTTGACAGACACGCAGGCAGTTAACTTTGGAGCGGTAAATTCCCTGCAATTCGGTGAGTTGCAATTCGCGCAAACGATTTTTCAGATACAACCAAGACGCTTCGCCCTCAATTTCATTGCAACATTTGGGCACGGATTGATCGCAACATAAAAAAATATGCCGCTTAATTTCGGCAAGATGTAACGTTTTAACCCGCTGTTTTAATGACTCATCCATAGCAGGCTGGTCTTATGGAAAAGAATTGCATATGATAGCGACCTCATTTTTTGCGATTTTTTTAAAGCACAGGTAGATGTGATGAAGCTTTACATTCAAACCCATGGCTGTCAAATGAATGAGTATGATTCGAGCAAAATGGCAGATGTGCTCCTTGCCTCGCATCAACTTATCAAAACCGACAATCCAGATGACGCCGATGTTTTACTGCTAAATACCTGTTCAGTGCGAGAAAAAGCGCAGGAAAAAGTTTTTTCTGAATTGGGCAGATGGCGTGATTTAAAACAAAAAAAACCGGCACTCATCATTGGTGTCGGTGGTTGTGTCGCGAGCCAAGAAGGCAAGACCATCTTGAAGCGCGCGCCTTATGTGGATTTGATATTTGGGCCGCAAACCATACATCGTTTGGGTGAGATGCTAACCGAGTGTCGTGCCAAGCGAGCAGCCATCGTTGATGTCAGCTTCCCCGAAATCGAAAAATTTGATCGCTTACCAGAACCCCGTGCCGATGGGGTGACAGCCTTTGTGACCATCATGGAAGGGTGTAGCAAATATTGCAGCTTTTGCGTGGTTCCCTATACTCGCGGCGAAGAAATTAGCCGACCTCTCGATGATGTGTTAGCAGAAATTGTGAGCTTGGCAGAACAAGGCGTGAAAGAAATTACCCTGCTCGGACAAAATGTGAATGACTACCATGGTGCTATGCATGAAGGTGGTTTAGCCGATCTTGCCACCTTGGTTGAGTACGTGGCGGCCATTGATACCATCGATCGCATCCGCTTCATGACATCTCACCCACTCGCCTTTTCCAAGCGTCTGATTGACGCATATGCCACCGTGCCTAAGTTGGTTAATCACCTTCATCTTCCCGTACAAAGTGGTTCAGATCGTATTTTGACGGCGATGAAGCGCGGTTATACCGCACTTGAATTTAAGGCAAAAATGCGGGCATTACGCAAAGTGCGACCGGACATCAGCGTGTCTTCTGATTTTATCATTGGCTTTCCAGGTGAGACGGCAGCTGACTTTGAAGCGACAATGAATCTCATCGCAGACGTTGGTTTTGATCATTCTTACAGTTTTATTTATAGCCCACGACCAGGCACACCGGCTGCCCAATTGCCAGATGATGTGCCAATAGCCGTGAAAAAAGAGCGCCTTGCCTTGCTACAAACGCGTCTCATGCAGCAAGGTCGAGCGATTAGCCAAAGCATGGTGGGCAGTGAGCAATCGGTGCTGGTGGTCGGACCTTCCGTTAAAAATCCGGCACAAATGTCAGGGAGAACGGAAAATAATCGAGTGGTGAACTTCATTGCAGATGCAGCACTGAAAGGAAAATTGGTACCGGTTAAGATTACCGAGGTGCTGCCTAATTCTTTGCGTGGTGAGTGGATTGGGTGAATGGACTTTGACCCTAACATCATGAATAATTTAAACAAAAAATTTGTCGTTAACACCGCTCTCTTTCGGCTATACTAAAAGTGTCCACCAATAACATGAGGGTCTACAATAAAGTTGAATACTCTTCTCTATTCTGAAATTCTGACCTTAGTACCCGAAGACAATCATCGGCTTTTTAATCTCTGCGGCAAATTAAACGAACACCTCAAACTAATCGAAAATCGCTTAGGCGTAATGATTAAGCAGCGTGGTCATACTTTTTCTATCATCGGTGAGCGTCAAGCCGTTAGAAAAGCCTGCATGACTTTAAATAACCTTTATCACGAGACTGAAAAAGTGAATACACTTGAACCGAAAGAAGTGCATCTGCATTTGCAAACTGCCAATCAACGTTCACCGCAATCGCCACAGGGTGATCATATGGAAATTCGCATTAAAAAAGGTGTCATTGTCGCGAGAGGCGATAATCAGGTGCGTTACATTCAAAACATGTTGAAGCATGACATCAATTTTGGCATCGGGCCTGCTGGTACCGGAAAAACCTATCTCGCCGTTGCTTGCGCTGTTCAAGCACTCGAAACAGAACGTGTTAGTCGTCTTATTTTGGTAAGACCCATTGTTGAAGCAGGTGAAAAACTCGGGTTTTTGCCAGGCGATATTGCGCAAAAAGTTCATCCTTATTTGCGACCGCTATACGATGCGCTGTATGAAATGTTGGGCTTTGATAAAGTGAATCAACTCATAGAGCGTGATGTGATTGAATTGTTACCGCTTGCTTACATGCGTGGTCGTTCGTTAAATGATTCCTTTGTCATTCTTGACGAAGGACAAAATACCACGATAGAACAAATGAAAATGTTTTTAACGCGCATTGGTTTTAATTCTAAAGCAGTGATCACCGGTGACATTACCCAAATCGATTTAAATAATCGTCGTGATTCGGGTTTGGTGAATGCGTGTGACGTCTTAAAAAATACTTCAGGCATTAGCTTCACTCAATTTCTCGCTTCAGATGTGGTGCGTCATCCACTGGTGCAAACCATCGTTGAAGCTTATGAAAAGCATGAAAAGCAGCAAAAATGACCGGTTCCAGCACAAGGTATGACATCGTCGTGCAATATGCAAAAGGTCAACTCAGTGTTGCACCCGCGCAGAAAGCGCTCAAGAAATGGGCGTTACAAGTATTAAAAGATAAAGTCGATTCAGCAGAAATTACCATACGTATTGTTGCAGTCGATGAAATGACGACATTAAATTCCCTCTACCGACAAAAAAATACACCAACCAATGTGTTGTCGTTTCCCTTAGCCATGGATGATGCGATGGGCGTTAGCATACTGGGTGATATCGTCATTTGTGCTGAGGTGGTTAATCACGAAGCGCGCGCACAAGGGAAATCAATTGAAGCGCATTGGGCACACATGGTGATACACGGCGTGTTACATTTGCTGGGATATGATCATGAAAAAAAAGAGCAAGCGGCGTTGATGGAAGCCATTGAAATTAAATTACTGCAAACACTGGGATTTCAAAATCCTTATGAGATGGGAGAAATATAAATAATCATGACTGACGATGGTGATAAACAACCTGCGATAAAATCGCGTTCTTGGTTAGAACGGTTGAGCGCATTGCTCGCGCGAGAACCGAAAGACAGAGAAGAATTGATGACGGTGTTACGTGATGCAGAAGATCGCGACATTGTGAGTACGGAAATGCTCGGTATGATTGAACGCATTTTGCAAGTATCAGAAATGCAAGTGCGCGAAGTAATGGTGCCAAAAGCTCAAATGGTCGTGGTGCAAAAAGAGCAAAAACTCGAAGATATTTTGCCGGCAGTGATAGAATCGGGTCACTCGCGTTTTCCAGTATTTGATCCCAGTGGCGAAGATATTGTTGGCGTATTGTTGGCGAAAGATTTATTGAAATATTGTTTCAATCGCGAAGCAAAAAAATTTCATCTCGCAGAAATTACCAGACCACCTGTTTTTACCTCGCAAAGTAAACGTCTCGATATTTTGTTACATGAATTTCGTCTCAATCGTAATCACATTGCGATTGTGTTGGATGAATATGGTCATGTCGCAGGACTCGTCACCATTGAAGATGTGTTGGAACAAATTGTCGGTGAAATTGAAGATGAATATGATATCGACGAAGAAGGCAGTCACATCAAAAAATTGGAAGATGGAACGTATATTGTCAAAGCATCAACCTTGATCGAAGATTTTAACCACTATTTTTCTGCGACGTTTAGCGATGACGAATTTGATACCATCGGCGGCATCGTTTTACAAGCCATGGGTCATCTGCCAAAACGTGGCGAGAGCATCAAAATCCGTCACTGGCGTTTCAAAGTATTACACAGCGACAACCGTAGACTTTATTTGCTTGAGGTGAAGGTGGTGAAGAGTAAGAAAAAAGAGAGTCAGGCGGAGTGAGATCAACGTTTATTGATGTTCGAGTAACGTAGATTTTGTTACCCAAAAATCAGCCCTTTGCTTTCTTTTTTGCTAGTCGGTATTGGAATTTCCAAACTTTTCCCTAACTCCGTTTTAGCAAGTGCCTGTGCGACGTAGGTTAAAAGACGGCTTTTTCCATAGATTTCGGCATACTGTGGGTCAATAGAATGATAATTGCTGATTGCGACGATCAGATTATCCAGTGCCGCTAATTCTTGATCTCGCGAATAGGTTGGCGAAGATGCGAATGCAAACAGACCTTGCGGTTTTTCTTGTAGATAAAATTGTGGGCCATAAAAATAAGCTGGCGGATTTAGCATGATGTTTTTCCAATAATTTAAGATAACGACTAGCACATTGCGGTGGTTGTAGTGTGCAGCGATTCCTAAAGCATCTTTATAATCCATCAGACGCGAACGCGATCCTTCCCATGGTTTCGCACCTTTTGCAATCAGCAGTGCCACAATGTGCGCATGATTATTACGACAAGCATAGTCTAATGCGGAATAACCATGGGCATCTCTCAAGGAAATATTCACTGAACGATAGCCAAGTAATTGACGAATGATATCATCATGACCTGAACGCGCAGCATCCATCAATGCCGTTTTTTTGCTTCTATCTTTATCTTGATAATTGATATGACAACCTGCTTTTATTAGCGGCTTGATACTGACCGCATCGCCAATGTTGGCAGCGCTCATCAGTGTTGTCTGTGGGATAGGACGAGCTGCTTTGAGATGGTCTTCAATCATGGCATGTATGATCAACTTGGCAACGTCATGATGACGATACAACAGGGCATCATTTAATGCGGCATTCCTGCTGCTAATATTATGTTTAAGAATGGAATGAAAGGGTGCTAAAAATAAATGAAGATATCCTCTGGATGCAACATGATGCAATACGGTGGTTTTATCATTTGTTATATTAGGTAACCGCGCAAAATTTCTGTTTTGTTGCAGGTAGCTCGCAAACGATTGTTTTTTTAGTTGATGACAAGTAGTGCGTTCAAAAAGATATTCAGCAACTTCAATATGGCCTTTGTAAAAAAACAACCAAACAAGAATGGGGAGATGTTGATAGTGCAAATCAAAAATATGATCGGGCTCATCTAACAATAATAAAAATGCAAATTGGTTGAGTTGAAAAGCGTGTTCACGTTTTTTATTATTCTTCACGATATGCATGGCTCTTTCGTTGTCTTCTTGTCTTTGCTGTTCGTCATATAACGACCAACATTTAGGATGATCATCCGGCAACACAAAGAGAATGGGAACGCGATAATTTTCAGGTAGTCTCCATCGCTGTTCTTGATATTGTTGTATTAAACGTTGCTGCATTATGTCTGCGTAAAATCGCGCAATGCAGCGTGATTCAAAGTTGTCGTTGAAAATGGCTATCGCAGTGGTATTGATATCGAAGCGCAAGCAGGCTGTAATTTCAGTGAGTTGATCGGTGGATTTCACCGCATGACATAATTCGGCAGTTGAGGCGAATAAAGTCGGCAGTCGTGATTTATTCCTGAAACAAGTAACAGTTTTGTCATAGTAATTTTGTGCCTCGGATGATGAGGAAAATTCATAGGGACGGTATCTTGTTGCTCCCGTATAAATACCGATTCGATTTAACAGTGCATCGCGTCTATCAAAAATAAATCCTGCCGTGGCTTCATGATGATTCGTTGCATGACGAAATATTTTGATGGGTAGCGTGAAATTTAATAAGCTGGTGGATTGATGTCTTGAGCGTGCTGATTTTTTTTGTGCAAGTTCAACTTTGTTAGCAACTTGACCAGAGACAATGTAAGGTGATTCTTTATTGGAGCGTATCGCAACGCCATGGTGATAAACGGTATAGCATCGATGTTGATAAGGCCGCAATGGGACACGTCCTGGCTTGGTGGGAGTGGGTGTAATCCCGTGAGTAAATTGTTTGATAAAACATTTATCATCAGCACGAACAGATTTTGATAAACTCTCTACAGCACGCATCTTTGCTAGTTTCTGATGTGTTGCGTTATCAAGTGAAAAATAATAACAATATAAAGTATCATCTTTCTTTTCTAGCACCTGGCATGATTGAATAAAATCAATTGCTGTTTCACCTGCTGAAAGTAGCTTAAAAAAAATGAGATGATTGAGCGCCGTTTCACGATGTTGATAATAATAAGCATAAATTTGATGTTGTTCTGCAATAATGAGGTCAGGGTGAAAATAATTTCTCAACATGAATTTGCGATTACGCCATAAGTCAGCGTAAGCCGCTCTAAATGATTTTTTTTCTTCTATCCAATTGATGTTATTTTTTTCTCTCAGCATGGCGATGATTTTTAAAATAGAGGGCAGCTGCCATTTTGGCTTAATATTAGCGCTGATTTCACTCTCTCCTGCTCCGCTCGATTCTTGTTTAGAGGATGCGGCTGTCATTTCAGCTTCGTTATCATTTTCTGTTGGAGGAGGATGGGATTTTTTTCTGTATCCAACACAGAAATTTTGTAGCGAATTTTTTCCGCGAAAAAAAGTAGCGCGCTTTCAACAAGCAAGCCTTCTGTTTGCGAATATTCGGCAAAGAAATTCGCCATTAAAGCCTCGAGCGTGATGCAACCTGTCGTTTTGTACAACGTATAAAAAATTAAAGCGTCGTGCAATCTGAATTCCATGCAACCAATAGCTGAATCATTAATATTTAATGAAAAACCATTTGCGATCATGGCCCGTTCATTTTCATCATGAATGGCTAATATTTCTGACAGACAAGTTTCCACATTTTCAACTTGAGAAAGTAAGTCTCGCTTCGCTGCTGCAGAATCTGCGTAAGCATCTAAGTGAACGGCTAAATTATTTTGGGGATGGCGGAATAAATCTTTTTTACCAAAGAATTTTAATACGTCGTCTATATTTTGTTGGATATAGGCGAGCATTTCTAATACTTGATGCAAGCGTAATAAATGGGATTCATTTGTGGCAACACTGCCGGCATATTCAATAAAAGCATCAATTGTGCTTCTGTTTTCCACGAGGACCTCGGTTTGCTTTTATTATAATTATTTTTAGAGATGGATAAATTGTGTTTAGTTTGACCTATTTTCGGTGAAATGGCAATGGAATGATAGGATGTTTTATAGCTTACGAAAGCGCGATCAGAAAAAAAACCCCCGCAAGATAGCGGGGGTTTTAGGAAAAGACACTAGAAGGTCTTTAGGGTCTTTATTTGTCATCACCAACAACTGTTGCAAGCGCCACGTAGGATGGTCCTTGGTCGCCGCATACTGATGTGGACAAATTACCGAGTCGGTTAAACACCGCCACATTGCCGATGTTAGGACCGCCGACGGTACCTGTGCAGTTACTACCTTCGAGGTATGTAGGAACAGTCTCAAGGCCGTAGTTAGCCACATAGACGTTTTCCAGTGTTACTGACACTGATCGTGCGCCTATTGCATTGTTGGCATTTGCAGTCGACTGTGTATTGAGCACCTTGTTGTTTAGCGGGTCTAAGGTGTCAATCGTTGACAAGTAGCCATTTGCGCTAGCGTCGTTGCTGCTAACATAGGCTGCTAGACCGAGCTCGCCAAATGCGATGCCCCACGTTGTTACTGGCACGCCATTCTGGTCAGGGATGCTGAACGTCGACAATGGTGTCGGGCTCGTCTGCAGAAGTTGTTCCTCAGTAAAGACGGAAACGGTGTTTCCGATGGGGCTTGTGACGTAGACGTCGTTATTCAGCGGGGAAATTGCTAAGTCGAGTGTACCAGCTGCTACAGGAACAGTGTTGACCACCGTGTTTGTTGACGTATTGATCACCGAGATGGTGCTTTCAAAACTGTTGGTGACATAAGCCCACAGACCATCGTTGGAGATCGCGACGCCTGCTGAACCAAGTCCAACAGTGAGACTCTGTACCACACCTGTTGTTGGGTTGTAGATAGAGACAGTGCCAGGAACGCCACTGTATGGGCTGGTAGGACCACTGTTAGCGCCGAAATTCGCAACAAAGACATTTCCAGCAGCAGAACCCGTTTTTACGACAGCGACACCAGCTGGACCGTAACCGGCGACAAAATTATTGACCACCGTATTCGTTGCGGTATCAACCACGGCTACGTGACTGTTGGTGAAGTCGGTGCCTAATACGCAAGCGGGGTTGCCATTGGTGTAGCTTTGGCAGTCGCCGTAGATGGTGACATAAAGATACTTATTATCGGGTGATGCAGCAGCAAACAATGGCCAGAATCCGACACGTGAAATCGTGGTTACAGTAGAATTCGTCTTGGTGTTGATAACCGTTAAGTCGCTACTACCGTAGTTGACGATATAGCCGTAGTGGGTGAGGTCGCGCTTAACGTTTGCAGCATGAACAGGAGGATTTTTTTTAGCAGCTGCAGGGCCAGCATGCAGAGCGGGAGCACCCATTGCTACCATGGCTGCAGCGAGTGTCATCGATGCAAGACCGAGACGCGCTGATAAAGATTTTTCACGAGTTTGTTTGATTAAAGATGATGGTGTTAATCTGATCCGTTCCATAGTTATCTCCAAATTACATTAATTAAAAATTGCTTCCAATTGCTTCCTAGGGTTAATTTATTAAACACCCCGCAGCATAGTACTTCATTATTTGTTTTATTTCAAAATTGATTTATCAAAATTTTTTCGTTAGGCTTATCACCCGGTTTTTTCATGGGGACGATAAGAATGAACACGAACACGGATGCGTGGCAATAAACTACCATGAAGATGATGAAAAATTTTTGTCGAGGATTTGGAAAATTTTTATGAAATGATATTAATAAATTACTAAATTTTTAGGCATTCAAAAACTTACTAAGTTTATCAAAAAAAATCAATGCCCCATAAATGCAATGATTTCTTATCTTGAATATTTAAAAAAGGTGCAACATCCCTCGCAGCCTTTTTCCAATCAATACTCTTGATTTTTTGTTGCATAGTTTCAATTTCAAATTTTATTGCAAGCCATTATTTTTTGAGTTCCTGCTTGAGACGATCTAAAAAGTGCAATACACGTTTTGAGCGATACACTTTTTTAATTTCAAAAAAATGATTGCGATTAATTTTCATGAGTTGTTCTCTATCAATCAGCGCTCGAAGGGGTGAGGCTATTAAAAAAGGTTCGCCTTTTATTTCTTCAACGCGTGTTACGCCAGTTAAAAACTCATATTCATTAATTGGAAGTTGATAAAAAACAAATTCACCAAAAGGTGTCATGAATTTTTTAGTGCGATGTCGAGCAAGTACACTGGTTACTGTTGCGACACGTTCTGGAATCCAACCATAAGAGGACATTGCACTCTCAAGAGAGATGTAACTATGAGGTGCAATTCGACTGGCGAGGAAAAATTTGCTTAATTTTTTATAGCGATATTTGTCTGCAATAATATAAAGACCACGCCGAATCTTAATGAGCTCCCCTTTTTTTAGCGCTTTGTTAACCATCCCATAGCGGGCGGCAGGTGTACCATCTAGCAAGCCATTAAGATCAACATCAGTAAGAATGTGATCAACAAAGCCTGCTTCTATAATTTTATCTTTGAGTGTCGTCATCTTTTAAATTTTAGTAAGAAACTTCCTAAAAATGGAAGTTTCTTACTAAAACCAAATGAAGATTTATTTTAGTGTTTTACTCCACCGTCCCGGGGCGGATTCGAACCGCCGACCTGCCCCTTAGGAGGCGCAAGGTTTTGACTCCAAGTTAATCCGATTTTTAGTAAAAAATCCTTTAAAAATAAGCATATTATCACATTGCGTTGTTTGGCGTTGTCCGCTAGAATGCGCCCACATCCAACCATTTTTAGGCACCTAAATAGGTACCTGGCATAAGGAGCAATAACAATCCATGTCTTCCAACAAAAAATCCCTAACTTCTGCCAAACCTGAACGAAAACAGCGGGGGCAGGTCGATCGCACAGTTATGTTTCCTGTTGCCCCACCTAAAATTGAGCTGCCAGAAGACTATCCTAACTGGTTAGCCGACCTCAAGCACCGCATTCAATCCGAGCGTTTACGCATTGTTATAACCAGCAATGCTGCAATGATTTTATTATATTGGGATATAGGTCAACGAATTCTTGAAAAACAAAAAGCACAAGGATGGGGTGCAAAAATTATTGATCGCCTTTCATTTGACTTACATGAACAATTTCCTGAAATGAGAGGTTTTTCACCCCGTAATCTCAAATATATGAGAGCATTTGCTGCTGCATGGCCTAACCACGAAATTGTGCAAAAGGCTCTTGCACAATTAAGCTGGTACCAAAATCTTGTTTTATTGCAGAAACTTAAAAGCACAGAACATCGGCTTTGGTATGCTGAAAAAGCTTATGAACACGGCTGGTCTGGCAATATTTTGGCAATACAAATTGAAACTCAAGCTCATGCGCGCTTTGGCAAAGCACCAAACAATTTTCCAGCTACATTACCACCGCTAGATTCCGATCATGCAACCCAAATATTTAAAGACCCTTATTTGTTCGATTTTCTTGGCACTGACGCGCCTCGTCGGGAAAGAGAATTAGAGAATGGTTTAGTTGAACATGTTCAAAAATTCCTGCTCGAACTTGGACAAGGCTTTGCTTTTGTTGGCCGTCAAATACTCCTGGAATTAGGCGACCAAGACTATCGCCTCGACTTGCTTTTCTATCATCTTAAATTGCGCCGATATGTAGTAATTGAACTGAAAGCACGCGCCTTTGAGCCTGGCGATGGAGTGCAATTAGGAATGTATATGCACGCCGTAGACAAACTGTTATGTCATCCAGATGATAAATCTACCATTGGCTTGCTACTGGTGCGCGAAAAAAATCGTGTTTTGGTTGAGTACGCACTAGGTGACACTAACCGCCCAATTACAGTCGCAGAATGGGAGACACAACTTACTCAATCGCTACCAGATAATTTGAAAGGAAGCCTTCCTAGTGTTGAGGAAATCGAGGCAGAGCTTGGGGCTCAACCTCTTGATTAATTGCATTTGTGCAAAAGCCTTTTGCACAAATTGATTTACTATTAAAAACAATAAGATATAGCTCAGTTACCCGGAAATTCCGGATAACTGAATTAAAGTCAAGATACGAGAAATTGATCAAAATTTAGTTATTAAGAAGTTCTTAATAACTGATAACAGAGATTCGGGAGTCACCGACTCCCGAATTGCGCAAGAGGCTCTTGCACAATTACATGGGTACAAAATGATGACTGGATTAACCGCAAAAAAAATTGAAAATGCCTTACCTCGAAAAAAAGAATACAAACTTCACGATGGCGGCGGCTTATTTTTACGAGTTCGCCCTAGTGGTGCTAAAAGTTGGCTTTTCTCATTTAGCTTGCCTAATGACAGCAAACTCATTCGCATGACATTAGGCTCTGTTAAGGATATTTCATTAAAGGAAGCTCGCGCCAAACTACCCGAATTACACGATCAGGTTTCCCAAGGCATCGACCCAAGAAACGCTAGAGCAGCAAAGCAAGCAGAAAATACATCAGCTATCACCATGCAAAAGCTTTTCGATGATTGGATTGAATTTGTTAAATTAGCCGGTGAAATCACCCCCACTTGGATTAAACGCCACGAAGATCGCTGGCGATTACACCTTCGAAAAAAATTAGGCAATGTATTTGCAAAAGAAGTTACTCGTGCACATTTGTCTTCTGCTCTTGATGCCATGGCACGCAAAGGTATAAAAGAAGAAACGCGCAAAGCGCTCACTACATTAAATCTGATGCTAGATTATGGATTAACCCGTCACTCAATCGAAAGTAATCCAGCAAGAATGCTTAAGCCAAAAGATTTCGCTGCAAGTGCAAATCGTTCACGCGATAGAGTTTTGAATTTATCTGAACTTAGAATGTTATGGCAAACATTAGATAGAACAATTTACCTCAAAACAAAAAAAGAATATGCGCCTGCAATGAATCCAGTGATTGCCACTGCTATCAAAATTCTCATTTTAACGGGAGCACGCCGAACAGAAGTTGCTGCAATGCGCTGGAGCGAGCTAAGCATTGAAAATAATATTTGGTTATTACCCGCAGATAGAACGAAGAACAAGCAAGCACATACTATTTTCTTATCGCAAATCGCAATTAATCTAATTAACAACTTAAAAAAATTAATAGGACAATCTGAATTTATTTTTAATAATGGAAAAGGACATATTCATCCAGACTCGTTAACTAGCACAATCAATAGATTGGTCAAGGCACCTAAAGATCCAAGAGCAATGAAAAGAGCAGGCGAAGCGCCTTTATCAAATATGAAATCATTCTCAGTGCATGACCTAAGACGATCGGCAGCAACAGCATGGGGGGAATATTTAAAAGTAAAACCTCATGTAATCGAACAGATGCTGAATCATCAACCGCTTAATAAATTAGTAGCTGTTTACCAACGTGCTACTTACACAGAAGAACAAAAAAAAGCGTGGTTAGCATGGGGTGAAATGGTTGAGCATCAAGTTGCTCGCGATCCAATAAACGTAATACTAATTAATCGTGCGGTAAATAATTAAAATAGGAGTGAGCTATGAAGGATCTTGATGACTTAATGAAAAAAATTGACTACCTTGTAAGAAGTAATCCTCTAACAATTCATCCACCTTTAAGTCAATTAGGTAAGCCCGAATTAAAATCTTCGTATAAGCCTATTTCGAAAGAAAAAGCATGATCTGATTTATTAAAATTGGGGACAGAAGAGATAGAAAAATTTTATAACGAGTTTTACCACGGCAGAGGCTAAAGTGTTTAGAAAAACCATCAGGTTTGTTATAAAGGAAAGCCGTGGCAACTTAGTTTATCTAATACCTCCAAAAAATAAAGTTGAAAGAGGAAAAGACTGTTTGGTGGTTATGTCTTTTGAATTACAACAAGCTTTTGGAGAAATAACGATTATTGAAAGTATCAAGCCCTTAATAGCTGAGCTACAAAAGCTGGTTACCCTAAAGATGGAAGAAATATCCTCACGATTACATGAGTTTCTTAATCAAATTCCGCCAGAAAAAATTTATCTATACTTGCAAAAAGCAAACAGCAATCGCATAACTTTGAATCAAACGCAAATTGACACTCTCATCACGAAATAATTTATTGAAATTGAGTATACTTAATCTGTTCCGCAACATGATTATAACTAGGCATTAAAGTTGATATAGAAATTCCTTGTCGATACAACCTAGCCATTAGAGATTCTACATTTTCCCTGCTAAGAATGTACTTTTTCAATTCGAAAAACTCATTTCCATACTTTTCATATAAGTCTTCAATTGATGGCCATTTACCATTCTCTAAGTAATAAAAATCACCGTACGTCTGAGTAAATAAACCACACTGGGCATGCAAGAATTTGTTTTGGTGTCGTAAATGATGTTTTTTAATTTGAACTGGTCCAAAAGAGCCGGTTTCTTTTATCGCGTAAATCGCAATATTTTTGACAGACTTTTTTATTTCTATAGGAAATTTCAAATATTCATAAGCAGCAAAAAATGCAGCAATTCTAGGGTTGGATGTCCAGTCTAAATATCTTGTAGGTAGCCCATAATGCTGTGGCAATGTTCCATCAAATATGATTGGCCCAGTAGTTCGATGTGTTATTTTTCCAGTTTCAGCTCGACCTGCGTAAAATCCTATTACTGAGCCAATTTCTCTTAAATGATCGTCACTCCAAAATTCCCATCCATACGTGGTACATAACTGAAGCTGCCTGTCGCTAACAAGCAATCCAGCTTGATTAGCTTCAAAATAAAATTTTGACAATAAATAATTTTCAAATTTAGCTCTAACTGCCCACTCTAAAACAAATCGTAAATCAAGATGATTAAGCCTCGCATCTCTCTCTAACTGATTTCGAATATTTTTTTCTAAGGAAGTAAGTTTTTCTGGTAAAAATTGAGCGCGAAACCCATCAAATAGCAACTCACTTTCATCGCGCCAAATTGTCGGCCGTAGCTGCCAAGCGTCATTGGCTTGCCCTCTGAGATACCAATCATCTAATCCCGGATGAAAAGAATCTAACTCTTTTGCTAGCTCGTTCAGGTTATTCAACTCAATTACAGGCACTTTCATGGAATATCCAGCTTAATTTCAAATGCAGGCATTGTAATGAATTAGATAGAGACGTCAACACAGCATTGGTTATACCCATGGTTATACCCGAAGGAAAAAATCTGGAATTTCGTGGGAGATTTTTTCCAAAAACCCCTTATTAATCAAAGCGTCCCGGGGCGGATTCGAACCGCCGACCTGCCCCTTAGGAGGGGGCTGCGCTATCCATCTGTGCCACCGGGACAATGACGATGAGATTGAGTGCAAGATTAGATAATAAATGAATTTGCCGAGGGCCGGAATCGAACCGGCATGAGGTTACCCTCACCGGTTTTTGAGACCGGCGCGTCTACCTATTCCGCCACCACGGCTTGTGGTTTAAGGGCAGCAGTATAGCAGTCCTTGGGGTAAGGTCAATTCTTGATGGCAAAAGTGGCGGGTTTACTGTTGTATAATGAGATTATTAGTCTGAAAAAGAAGTGGCTATGGGCAATAAAATGGGTTGGTTAGGCTTTATTGCGGTGCTTTTTCCATCGCTGCTGCTTGCAGCAGGCGTACTGCAGCATGTGAGTCAGACAGAGACGGCACTGCAGCTGCTGATGAATCCGAATGTGGTTTATCTTTTGCTGCTGGTTGGTATTTATGGCCTCTTTTTTGAAATCGCACATCCCGGTCTCATCTTGCCTGGCGTTCTTGGCATGGTGGCTTTGTTGTTGGTCGTCTATGCATTTCAGCTGATTCCAATTAATTATTTTGGTTTGGTATTGCTTGCCTTTAGTTTGTTACTCATGCTATTTGAAGTGTACGTATTCAGTTTTGGTATCATGGGAATACTCGGTGTTGGCATATTTTTATTCGGCTCTTTTTTGTTATTCAATACACCGGATAGTAAAGAGAATTTAAGTTGGTTGCTTATTTTAACGATGAGTTTACTTACCCTCGGTTTCTTTTTCATGCTGGCGTTTTTGGTGATGCAATCGCGAAAAAAAACCATCGTCACTGGCAAAGAAGGATTAATTGGCAGAGAAGCAGAAGTGCTGAGTGTGATACATCATCAAGTTGTGGTGCGCGTGTTGGGTGAGATATGGCAGGCAAAATCGAAATCGCCTGTGCATCCTCATCAGCAGGTGCGTGTGATCAATATCGAAGGATTAGTGTTAGAGGTGGAGCCGCTCACTGTTGCTCAACCGAAAAAATCAGGAGAAATATAAATGTACATTGCTTATCTTGTCGCAGCTTTTGTTGTCTTAATTTTTCTTTTTAATTTTTTTCATGTGTTGCGTGAATATGAACGCGCCGTGGTTTTTACGTTAGGACGTTTTTGGAAAGTGAAGGGCCCAGGCCTCATATTGATAGTTCCTTTTGTGCAACAAATTGTGCGCGTGGAATTACGTACCGTGGTGATGGATGTGCCGCCGCAAGATGTGATATCACGCGATAATGTTTCTGTGCGCGTGAATGCTGTCGTGTATTTTCGCGTCATTGATGCAGAACGTGCGGTGATACAAATAGAAGATTATTATGCGGCAGTGAATCAGCTGGCGCAAACCACGTTGCGCTCTGTTTTGGGACAACATGAGTTGGATGAAATGTTGGCTGAGCGCAACAAATTGAATGCTAATATACAAAGCATTTTAGATGAGCATACCGATGCCTGGGGCATTAAAATTGGTATGGTTGAAATCAAGCAAATTGATCTTAACGAAACCATGATACGCGCCATCGCACAACAAGCAGAAGCAGAGCGTGAACGCCGCGCAAAAGTGATACATGCAGATGGTGAATTGCAAGCATCGCACAAATTATTAGAAGCCGCACAAGTGTTAGCACAACAACCACAAGCGATACAGTTACGCTATTTGCAAACGCTTTCTAATATTGGCGAAGAAAAAAATACCACAATTGTTTTTCCGATACCGATTGATTTACTGACGACATTTATCCAGAAGAAAGAATAAGGCGATGTTATCTCTGCACATGCCTGTCATCCTCACAAAGAATATGTCATCCCCGCGAAGGCGGGGATGACATATTCTTTGTGCTCTAGATGACACATGCACCGCCCTTCACACTTCCACTGGATCAATATCCACTATCCATCTCACTGATCGATTGAGTTTCGATTGCTCAATTTTCGCGAGCGCTTGTTTTAAAAATTGTTGCAATGTTTTGCGCTCGTTTGCTTTGACCAGCAAATGTTGACAATAATAGCCTTTGCGTTTTGCGAGTATGGCAGGCACGGGACCGAGAAGATTTAGTGATGTAGCGGAATGATCGTGCATTTTTTTAATGGTATTCAAAAAATGTATCGCATTATCTGCATTGCGTGCTTCTGCACGGAAAACGGCAAAATATGTGTAAGGTGGCAGATTGATTTGTTGACGCTCGCTCAATAACGTTTCTGCAAAATGCCCATAACCTTGCTGCAGTAATCGTTGTAAGTGTGGATGAGTCGGATGCCGCGTTTGTATGAGCACTGTGCCCGCTTTTTCTTCGCGTCCAGCACGTCCTGCGACTTGAATTAATAATTGCCCCATTTGTTCTGCTGCACGAAAATCCGTACTAAAAAACCCACTGTCAGTATCGACCACGCCAACTAAAGTCACTTGCGGAAAATGATGACCTTTCGCGAGCATTTGCGTGCCAAGCAATATAGCGGTTTTTTCGCTGTGAATTTTTTGCAACAATTGTTGCAGCGCCGATTTTTTTGCTGTGCTATCTCGATCGACACGAATGATGGGAATGGTAGCAAAATGTTCCGCCAACATTTCTTCTAAACGTTCAGTGCCAATGCCAAGTGCTTGCAATGTCGCTTTACCACATTGTTCACATTGTGTTGGTAGGTTGCTACGCGCATCACAATGATGACATTGCAAGCGCTTGGGATTGCGATGATAAACCATGCGTGCCGCACAGTGACGACAACCAACAATGGCTGTGCAGTGACTGCAATATAAAACCGGCGCAAAACCGCGGCGATTTAAAAATAATAATACTTGATTGCCAAGAGCAAGATGAGTCGCCATGGTTTTTAATAAAGTTTGCGATAATCCCTCACTCACTATTTCTTGATGCATGTTGATGAGTTGATAGTGCGGAAGTGTTGCAACACCTGCACGATGTGGTAGTGACAAATAATCGTAACGTTGTCGCTTCACATTGAGTAATGTTTCAAGCGATGGCGTTGCTGTTCCTAACACGATGGGAATTTGCAACAGGCGTGCGCGCATGATGGCAACATCTCTTGCGTGATAACGAAAACGATCTTGTTGTTTGAACGAGGTATCATGTTCTTCATCAACAATGATAAGACCAAGTGCTGCAAATGGCGTAAAAATCGCAGACCGCGTGCCGATGACGATGCGTGCTTCGCCTGATCGTGCGGCAAGCCAACCATTGAGGCGCGTTTTTTCACTGAGACTTGAATGCAGTGCAACCACAGGCACTGCAAAGCGATCCTGAAAACGCGCGACCGTCTGTGGCGTTAAACTGATTTCGGGCACTAAAATCAGTGCTTGTTTTCCTGTTTGCAAAATATGTTGTAACGCTTGCAGATAGACTTCCGTCTTACCGCTACCGGTCACGCCTTCCAGCAAGCAGACCTTAAATATTTCGTGTGTGCTGTTGATATGCTGCAGTGCGTTGTCTTGTTCGGGATTTAACGTCAATGGCGTTTGTGCAAGCGATGTCGTCGTGAGGTTGGGTGTTGCTGAAGATTGCAGCGCGCAAGATTGCCCTTTGCGCAGCGCTTTTGGCAACGCGCTCGCTAGCACTTCACCTAACGAATAATGATAATAATCCGCAGCCCACATACATAACTGATAGAGATCGGCCGGTAAAAGCGGCGCGGTGTCGAGCTGCTCATGCACCGCTTTCAATTTGGCAGCAGGCACGGCGGTCTCGGTAACGACTGCGACTAAAAAGCCGACCAACGTTCTCGACTGAAAAGGCACGGAGTAGCGTATGCCTGGAATTAGTGTTCTACTATCAACACCTTGTAATGGCAAATAATCAAAGAGGCGCCGCATGGGTGTTGGTAATGCGAGACGCAGGAAGCAAGGTGCAGACATAGAGACTCTCATCATGACAGCAGGTTAGCTGGTATAATAACCGTGTTGAATTATTAAAGTTAGAAATAAAGAGGATAAATTCATGCCCCACCTTCATCAAGATAAAATCGAACAAGTTTTATTAATCATGATAGATGAAATGATTAAACGAAAAGAATTAACAGCGATGTCTCCCAACGAAAAAAAAGACTTGGTCCACACCGTGATCAAAGCGATGGAAAAAAATTTAGGACCTCGTGAAGATTTGAAATTAGATAGCGAGCTACTCAAAAATGATGGTTTTCGCAAAACACTGATGCATTCTCTTATTCTTGGTCAAGGCATGCAAAAAAATCCGAGTCTAGAATTTGATTTGAGTGTTTTATTTAACAAAGAAAATGTGACACGCGATGAATTAGCGGATGAATTTCAAAAAGAGCTCATGCTGTTAGCTAAATTGGATCCCTCCGTTAAACTGACGAATGATGTCGAAGCTGAGATTAAAAATTTATCTTATCTCATGGCAGATTTTGCGTTAACAAAAAAACAAGATGGAAAAATGTTAGCAGAAACGGAAGAGGACGATAAAGATAATGTCGCGGATAGATTTTTGGTACCGATGATGGATCCACTGACGGCTATTTTTATTCAAAATTTTGGTCAGGATACGCGCATAGGCGGAATGGCCGTTGCTGTGCAAGCTGTTGTTGAAGGTGAAGTGCGTTTTCCAGATAAAGGCGGTGAAACGTTTGCGAAATCACTGGCTGGAGAAGTTGAAAAACTAGAAGGATATGATCCGACGGGTGCAAAAGCCGCAACGGATGCCTCACGTATCAGTAAGGGTGCTTTTTCAGATGCGCTGGCAGAAGAATTTGAGCACGAAGGATTATTACGTCCCAGCATTAAACCACATTTGCCGGGGACTGCAACTGACTGATGACAATGGAGTGTGCTGATGCATCATGTTTTAGTGATAGGCGCAGGAAAAATCGGCTCGTTGATTACGTTTTTGCTCACCGAATCCAAGCAGTATTTTGTGTATCTTGCCGATGTCACATTAACTAATCCGCATATCAAGAAATGTCAGCAACAAGTGAATTGCAAAGTGGTGCGCTTGGATGCGAAAGATGCAAAAGGCATTGCTGATTTTTTGCAAAAAAATTCGGTAGAAGCCATCATTTCATCACTCCCCTATTTTTGCAATGCAGACATTGCTAACATCGCAGCGCAGCATCATTTGCATTATTTTGATTTGACCGAAGATGTAAAGACAACGCATTTGATAGAAAAATTGGCTGAAAAAAATGAGCATGCATTTGTGCCGCAGTGTGGACTTGCGCCGGGATTTATTAGCATCATTGCGAATGATCTTATGCGTCACTTTCCCACATTAGATACTGTTAAAATGCGCGTTGGTGCGTTGCCAACGCACATTAGTAATGCGCTGCAATATTCACTCACGTGGTCAACTGATGGATTGATTAACGAATATGGCAATATTTGTGAAGCGATAGAAAATGGTGAACGCGTCGAATTGCAGCCGCTTGAAGATTTGGAAGAAATTAAAATTGATGGACTGACGTATGAAGCATTTAATACCTCCGGCGGTTTGGGCAGTTTAGTGCAAACCTATGCAGGAAAAGTCAAACAAATGAGTTACAAAACCATACGTTATCCTGGTCATTGCGCCAAAATAAAATTTTTGATGAATGATATGCAACTGAATGCAGACAGAGAAACACTGAAACGTATTTTGGAACACGCGTTGCCAAAAACGTATCAAGATGTTGTCTTGGTTTATGTGTCAGTCATGGGTTTTCAGCAAGAACAATTTATCGAAGAATGTTATGTAAAAAAATTCTATCCGCAAACTATCGGTGCTGTGGATTGGTCAGCGATACAATTCACCACAGCGTCTGGCCTTTGTGCAGTCGTTGATATGGTGTTGTCGCATCCAGAAAAATACCATGGCTTGGTGCGGCAAGAACAATTTTCTTATGCAGAGCTGATACAAAACCAATTTGGTCGAGCATTTGATATTTAAGAAATTAGCTTAGGAGTGCATCATGGATGTGTTAGCCAAATTACATCTCGCTGCAAAAAATAGTGGCGCAAGTGTTGCACCAGCGTGGTGGTCAGAGACGACAAATTTAGGTGAAATCATTTCTTATAATCCTGCCAGTGGCGCGCCCATTGCGTCTATTTATCGGGCGAATGATGCTGATTATCAGCAGGTGATGGAAGCCTGCGAACAAGCATTTATTGCTTGGCGTGAGGTGCCAGCACCAAAACGCGGCGAAGTGATACGCGCGATTGGCGATGAATTACGCCAACACAAAGATGTATTAGGCAGTTTAGTGTCACTTGAAATGGGAAAAACGAAGCAAGAAGGTGATGGTGAAGTGCAAGAAATGATAGACATGGCGGATTTTGCAGTGGGTCAGGCACGCATGCTCTATGGGCATACGTTGCATTCGGAGCGAAAAGCACATCGTTTGTATGAGCAATGGCATCCACTCGGTGTGGTGGCCGTTGTGACGGCATTTAATTTTCCGGTGGCAGTCTGGGCGTGGAATGCATTTCTCGCAGCCATTTGTGGCAACACAGTGATTTGGAAACCGTCACCAAAAACAGCGTTGTGTGCGATCGCCGTGCAAAAAATATGTGAGCGCGTTTTACTGCGCTTTGGTTATGCCGGCATTTTTTCGTTATTCATTTCAGATGACAATGCACTGGTGGCAAAGCTTGCGAGTGATCACCGCGTGTCATTGCTGTCATTCACTGGATCGACTGCTGTTGGACGTGAATTGTATGGTTTGGTGGCTAAGCGTCTTGGCAGAATATTGCTGGAATTAAGCGGTAATAATGCCATCATCATCACCGAAGACGCAGATTTATCTCAAGCCTTGCCGGCGGTGGTTTTTGGTGCGATAGGAACAGCCGGTCAGCGTTGCACGAGCACGCGTCGTTTATTTTTGCAGGAAAGTATTTATGATGATTTCATCGCACAACTGCTCAAGGCGTATCAAAAAATTTCCATAGGCGATCCACTGGATCAAAAAAATTTAATGGGACCACTCATTGATGAAAGAGCTGTCAGGCAATTTATACAAACCATAGCAGATGTAAAAGCACAAGGCGGAAAAATTTTATATGGTGGAAAAACGCTGAAAAGAGCCGGTTTTTTTGTGGAACCAACACTCATTGCTGCTGAAAATAATTTAGCTGTTGTCCAACGCGAAACGTTTGCGCCAATTTTATATGTGATGAAATATCACACATTAGAAGAAGCGATACAATGGCAAAATCAATCACGCTATGGTTTATCATCAGCACTTTTTACAAAAAATTTACAACTTGCTGAGCGTTTTCTCGCGGCAAGTGGCAGTGATTGTGGAATTGCAAACATCAATATTGGCACATCTGGTGCTGAAATTGGTGGTGCCTTTGGTGGTGAGAAAGACACGGGGCATGGGCGGGAAGCGGGATCGGATGCATGGAAGGCTTACATGCGTCGTCAAACCAATACAATTAATTGGGGGAATGACGTGACCTTGGCGCAGGGGATACAGTTTGATGTGTAATGAATGACAGCGGTGCTTAGCCCAGCGTGATTTTAAGCTTATCTGCAACTTGCTTTTTATTTGCGCCAGCTTTTCTCAGTACTTTACAAATCTTTGATTCTTTTGTGTGACGTGATTTTAATCCACCGAATAATTTAAATGTTCCACCTTTGCCGGCATTTTCAGCTTTTTCTGTCATCGAAGTGAAATGGTTATACCAATGCTTATCTTGTTTTGCTCGCTCTCCCTCTTGATATATTTTAGATATAATATCTGAATAACCTCGCTGCTTCTTTGTTATTAGAAAAGAGGATTGATTTATCAGTTCTTGAATATTGAGTACTAATTGTCGGCAAACTTTTTGTTTAATTTTGGTGATCTCAGGTCTTAATGCAACCAGGGCATCAGTACGTGCATTGATTCGTGCACTATTTTCTAGTTGTGGTATTGTCTTTTCAAGAAAATCTTGTTCTTTTTTTTCATTATGGCGCATCCTGGTCGCTGTTGGAACTTCACCGCTTACATGGAGCACGTATTCGCCGTAAGTGCGTGGAGTGAGTTGTTGGTACTTAGGGTAATAATGATCAGTTTTACTTTCAATTTCTTCTTTCATGAGAAATTCGACCTGATACATCATTATCTGATAGGCATTTCGAAATTTGTAATTAAAAAATTTTTTATTGAAATTCGCCCTATCTTTTTTGTTAGGGAAAAGCTCACGCACTCTGCTATCGATTTTTTTGAAAGGTACGTGTCGAGGAAGCCAATCCATCAATAAAAGTCCAAGATTTTTTAAATCGTGACAAGTGATGTCGTCAGTATCTTTCTTGTTAAGCAATAGCGATTCAACGGTAGAAATGTATCGCAACACATCAAGATACTCACCGCTGTTTCCTGCATGCTCTTTCGTAAATTTTTTTTGCAAACGGGTATTTAGCGCTCTTAGTTTATAGAGAGAGGCGATATCGATTATATTTTTATGATCCAAAAAAAATTGGCACAGTGCAGAGACCAGTAATTTTTTTCTAGAATCGACAAAAACTTCTTCGCAGAAAGGTGAGTTGAGTTTAATGAAAAGGTGTTGCACAGAAAAGAAAGCATCAATTTTCTCTTCAATAGTCGGAAGATGTTTTTTCTTTAAACGAGTCGCCATTAAAAAATGATAAAAATCAGCGAACTGGCGCATAGCTTCATTCATACATAAGGCAATATGATATTGATCAAGGGTTTCATAACGTAATTGATTGCGATAAATTTTTCTGTCCTCCTCATCCATATTTCTAAATAAGAAAATATGTTCTTTTACAACGAGGGTGATGAGTTGTGTTTCGGGTGTTGTGGTCTCTTGCAGCGCACTAAGATAAAAATCAGCGATGGTTAGTTTCTCACTGGCAACGAAAGTAAGATCTTTAACATCACTTGCTAAGGTCTCACATTGTGAGGTGATGACGGAGAAAGCTTTATGTAAATTAGCAAGTGATATCGCTTCATCGACAGATAAAACAAGCTGTGTTGTGCGGTCAATTAATTCACTTAACTTTTCTGTGATAATGGCAAAGTCAGTATGCAAATCGGTTGTGTCTGGAAGATGTAATAAAATGTTGATAATGGTATCTAAGGTATCAGCGACATCACTATCATCAGCACTATTTAATTTGCGTATGACTATAAAATAATTGATTAACACAGCTAAATTTTTTAATTTAATTTCTTGATATTTATCGTTGGATCTATGGGCGAGAGTGGCCAATGGGAGAGTGTTCGCAAATGGTGAAATGCCATTACCAACGACTAAATAGCAGAGTGGTTTTTCGCTCACTGTGTCAGCATCAGTCACGGCTTGTAGAAATGATAGGCCAGCAAAAAGATGGAAGATGACAGCATGATTGGCATGTCTTTCTTTTACGCCACCCATCAATATGGATATAAACTGAATTGTTTTTTCTCGTAATGCATCGTCTTCTACGGTGTCACCAAATTTGATGATGTCATCGTATTCTTTTTCTAATTTAGCCTGAAACCCACTGTCTTTTGATCTCCCCAATAATCGCGTATCGCCAATGTGTACGAGTGCCGTTTTTTTGGGAAGTTGAATATCACGCTGCATGAAATGTGTTCCTCAATCGTTAGGATGAAAAAGAGATGAATGAATCTCGAAATTTTTTCGAGAGAGCGCTTGGAATGCCAGCAGGAATTTTTTTTGAAGAGAAGGACGATCACGAAAATTAGCAAGAAAGCGCTGTATTTCTTTGTGTTGTCGATGTTCTAAACTGAGGCGTGAACGATGTTCTAACATGCCATCTAAATCGATAAGCGTTGGGGATGTTTTGGTATCGATTAAAATATTGCTGATTTTTAAATCACCATGCGTCATTTCTACCTTTGCTAATTTAAAAATTAAAGTGGCGATGCGCTGTACCATGCGCTCTGTGGCTGCTTCATCCATTGCCTGTGCAGCAAAAAAATCACCCGCATGAAGAGCTGAAACATATTCAGTGACAGCATAAGATTTGCCGCGCAATGCAAATGTGCGTTGTTCAACGAAAGCAATGGGTTTTGCAGTTGCAATGCCAAATAAAATGAGTTTTTGTGCACTCTGCCATGTCGTGTAAGCGCGGGTGTGACGGAGCAGACGACGCAGTCTATGCCAGATATTTTTAATATTGTAACGTTTGATCACCCACTCCATTTCATTGATTTTTATTTTGATGACAGTTGATGAGCGACCTGCTTTTAACACCACGGCACTTTGATGTTGAAATAATGCTTCAGGATCAGCGAGAAAAGCCATTAATTCTGGGTTCGCATAACGACGGTCATAGACTGCGTAGCTTCGCCAATCTTTTTGGACAGCAAAATGACTGCTGTTTCGCCACATTTTTTTATGGAATTTTTTTAAACGACACGCTTGCCATTTTTTAATTAAGAAAAAAAATGTCAGCTTATCGTTTTCTTTTAAAAGCCAACCGCGTGCATTGACATAATGATGAAATAATGTTTCTTGTCGTGCCTCTTCACCCACACCAAACTGTGAAAGGAAAAGTGCCAAATTATCCATGCTATTTTTTTTAGCTAAGCGTTCACTTTGATGCTGGATAGCAGCTGCATCCAAGGTATAAATGGTTTTTTCACTAATTAAAAAATTATTAAGATGCATATCGTGTTGGGTAATGCCAAGTACATGTTGCGTCGCAATTTCGGTGATAACACGTTGCAATGTTGGCATCAGGTCTTGCTTGTCATCGCTATTTTTCCAAAGCTGATCGAGTGTTTGTGCGTTGTGGAGGCGCTCAAATAGCAAAATATATAAACGCTTTTGATCAATCACCCCGTGATATAACAACGCAGGCGTTGGAATTTTATTTTCATTTAACGTGGTGATGCCGCTTAGCTCTCTTTTCCAATGCCGTTCAGCCTGTTTTTTATCAAAAAATAATTTCGCAACAACGGTTCGACCTTGCCAATGACCGAAGGCCACCAGGCGACGCTTTGGTAAAATTCTGACGATTTCATCGGCAATAAAGCATTGCTCATCTGCCATCGGTAACTGAAAAGGCGATTGAAAGGAAAATGTTAATGCCTGCAAATAATCTGCAGTGACGCTAGTCATGTTATCGTTGCTATAAAACAGCGTGGTCACGGTATAATTTTTCTCCGCGTTTAATGATTTTTTTCCAAAATATTTTTTTATCGGTTAATATTTCTTGCAAGGATTTTTCTTCGTAAATTTGCATGAAGCGATAAAAATCGCGGGTGGTTAAGCCAATTTTTTTGCTGGAGAAATAAAGCCCGGCTAAATCTTTAATTATCCAGCGTGTTGGTGTTTGCTTGCGTACTTGGGCGCGATGTAAGTCAATGAGATATAAGTTGAGTGGCGTAACTGTTTTGTCTAATAAAAAATGACAGAGATAAAAATCGCGGTGATTCATGCCATTTTGATGCAAGGTTCGCGCAATCTCCGCTATTTTTTTTATTAATTGTTGTTTAAAAGAAAATGGTGGTGGCCTATCTTGCCAGGGGCGAGAAACTTCTTCTAAGCTTGGCATATTGCTTAATTCTTCCAGCAAAATAAAGGATTGCAAACGTGCAGGATTGATGCCACGGCTCGCGCAAGCGACAACTTTCGGTGCCGCAATGCCGAGTGCACTTAAGCGTTGCAGTGCGCGACTTTCGGTTTTGGCACTTAATACGGGAAGACGCCATTGCAATAAATTTTTGAAAATTTCACGCCAACCAACACCGCTATGTTGTTTGATAAAATAATGTTGTGCTTCTATTTTTACGCGTTGCGTTAAGCGACCTTTTTGTTGTCTAAAACATTCACCACGCAAGGCCATCATGTTGGCAAATTGCAATGGCTGAGCGCGCTTAAAAGTCGATATTTTATCAGCAACGTGTTCTGGCAGGCGGTAAATGTCGGCATTTTTTGCAAAGGCTTTGCCTTTTTCGCGAAAGGCAGCACGTTGCGTTGCAACAAGAAAATGATGCAGTGTTGCATTCCATTTTGCTTGTTGAAAAGGTGATGCGAGTACCACACCCATGTCCGCTTCTTTCACATAATGCGCATAACCACAGCAATCGATAGTTAACACAGGTAAGCAAGACAGCAGCGCTTCTAGCAAAACCGTGCCGGTATTTTCATGGTAAGCAGGATGTAGCAACACATCGGCTGCCAGCATAAATCGCGCGACATCTGAGCGGCCGCCGAGAAAAACCAAACGCGCATGAAGATTTATTTTTTTTGCCAATCGCAAAAACGGTTTTGCCTCATCATCACCAATCACATACAGATGACAACGTTGTTGCAAAGCACGTGGCAGATTTGCGACGGCGCGTAAGCTACGATCGAGGCCTTTGGTTTTAAATCCAGAGCCGACCATCAACAACAAAAAATCATCCGTGGCGATGCCATCGTCACTGCGTAATTTTTCGCGTATGACATCGCTATCCGCGGGTGCAATGAAGGTTGGCAAAATGCCGGGTGGTATGAGATGAAAACGTGTTGCCTCAGTGCCATAGTGGCGAGTAAATTCGGCTTGTTGTTGTGCTGATAATAATAAAATGTCAGTGGATGTCCCTTGCAAAAATACTGCTTTTTCCAATGCAGCAAAGGTGCGGTAACGTGGAAGTAAGCAGATCAACGCGGATTTTTTGGCGAGCCGTGTGGCATAACAAACATCGGCTGCATAATAAACATCGAGGTTAGGCATTTTATTAAAACCAACGACGAGATCAAAGGCGCTCGCTTGCAATGCTTGTTGCACCTTCGCGATGTAGGCTTTGACTCGGCTATGATTTTGTTTGGACGTTGCAGGGATTACATGTAAATGCAGACGAGGCTCACGCTCGCCTTCCCAAGCCATGGTGTAAACATGCACTTCATGACCACGTGCAAGACAAGCGAGTGCTATCCGTAAAAAATCACGTTGCAGTCCACCATAGGGGAAATAGTGAAAGAGGCAAAAAGCTAATTTCATAAGACAAAGCTCATATCATTCGTGAATAGTTAGCAAAATTTTTTTATACTGATCAAATGCCGGCCAGTATACACTTAAAAGACGTTGTTGTATAAACAGCGTATTTGAACATTTGGGCTTGGTGGATATGTAATGTCATGCCAGCGAAGGCTGGCATTGAGTGATGGCCTCATAAAGGTCATTCCAATTCGAATTTTTTTCTTCAATTAAACGAAGTTTCCATTTTCTGTTCCATGCTTTAATATTCTTCTCTCGCTTGATCGCTTCACTAATATCACTATGAATTTCATAATAAACTAGACGATTGATCCTAAATTTTGACGTAAATCCCTTGGTTATTCCTGATTTATGTTGCCAAACTCTTTTAACAAGATTGGAGGTAACGCCTGTGTATAGTGTTCCATTGCGCTGACTAGCCATGATATAAACATAATATTGTTTCATATATTGCTTGGTACTCATTTTTGTTGGTGTGAAATTGTAAATTATTTGAGGGTTTATGATGCTCAATTGTCATTCTCAAATTCTCAAAACGGTACTCTGTAGAGCCTGGATGCCAGCCTTCGCTGGCATGACATCAAAAAACCGGACGATATCATGATGAAAGTGCTAAAAATCACGCTGTTATTGACATTTTTCTGCAATCTTTTTTTTCTCAGCCCACTTTTTGCCAATGATTTGGCGGAAGATACGACTGGGCGTGATGACACGCAAGTCTATCATGTATATGACAATATCGATTTGGTGTCGACCATGAAATTTAAGTATGGTAGCAAGCCAAAAATCATGATCAAGTATGTCTATCCGCAGCTTGAGGTCGACAGTGACAGCGCCATTAGCAATGCGGGCGTTGATAACTTCAATCAACTGGTGATGAACCTCATTCAAAAAGAAATCGCTGATTTTCAGCAGCAAGTGAGTGCACAAAATCCGGCGAGGCAGCAGCACAAAAATGAGTTGGTGATTGATTATGATACTTCTGTCATCAAAGCAGATGATGAGCATCTCATCAGCATACGTTTTAGCATACAACAATCCATTTCTGGCATGGTGCATCCCTATCATTATCATCGGGTGCTAAATTTTAATTTGGATAATAACGAAGTCATCACCTTAGCGGATTTGTTTACGCCTAACAGTGATTACCTCGATTTGTTATCAAAATATTCGCAGTATGCACTTGGCAGACGCTTGAGTGACAAACAAATGATTGCCACGGGAACGACGGCCACAGCAGCGCATTTTGCCAATTGGAATATCAAACCCAATGGTTTGTTGATCACTTTTGACGATTATCAAGTAGCGCCCTATGTGAATGGTGCGCAAACCATTTTGGTGCCATATGGTGTTTTAAAAGAAATTGTGGCGGCGGATTCGCCGGTGGAATATTGTCTGAATCACCGCAGAAAATGTGCCAGTAGTAATTTGCTAACCGGTGGATTTATCGACGAGGCCATCAATGCGCCGCATCGTTTCCTCAATCCAATCCTTGGCAAGGCTTAAGAGAATGTCGGGTTTTTTATCTGTGCTCTCTATCAAAGGACCGATGACGACGTGCACGGTGCCTGGTTGTTTGATGAAGCGACGTCGCGGCCAAAAACGACCGGCATTGTGAGCAATGGGTAATATGGGATAACCTGTTGCTACCGCCAAGCGCGCGCCCCCAATTTTATAGTGACCAACACTGCCGGATGCGACACGGGTTCCTTCGGGAAAAATTAATATCCAGCGTTTTGCCGCCAAACATTTTTTTCCTTGTTTAAGAATTTGTTGCATCGCAGATTGTTTGTTGTTGCGATCAATGGCAATCGGTTGTGCAGCAGCTAATCCCCAGCCGAAAAATGGTATCCACAATAATTCTCTTTTTAAAATAATGGCAGGATCGTGCAGCAGTAGCGGTAAAAAATACGTTTCCCAAGTGGATTGATGTTTACTTAAGACGATGCCATTTCTATCTTTTGGCAAATGATGTAAGCCTTCAATGCAATAGTCGATGTGACATATTTTTTTTAGCATAAAAAGTGTCAAGCGCACAAAGCTGTGTATGATGGCGAAGCGATAACGTAGCGGCAACACAAACGAACACATCACCAAGGTACTGTAAATCACGATGGCAATTAGCGAATAAAATGAAAAAATAAGTGAGCGAATAAATAAAATAATGTGAGAGGTTTTTTTGTCATGCATCATTTTTTTCTCGGGGTTGTGCGATCACATAGCGAACTGCTTCGGCTAAATTAGCAAAGACAAGTCCTTGATGATCATGCGGTGCAGTTTCTTTGCCACTCAATACTAAAATGGGAATTAAACCGGCTTGTTGCGCAGCCTTCACATCGGTCAGTGCATCACCAATGAAATAAGTAGTGGCCATGTTGAAGGCATATTTTTGCTGCATTTTTAACAAGAGTCCGGGTTTTGGTTTGCGACAAAGACAATCATCGGTAGCGAGATGTGGACAGAAAAAAATTTCTTCGATGTAACCACCCACGGCTTGCAATGCACGCTGCATTTTTTCATGGATGTCATCTAACACTTCGATATCAAAATAACCACGCGACAAACCCGATTGATTGGTTGCCACCAATACCCGAAAGCCAAGCCGATTTAATTGTGCAATGGCTTCCAAACTACCGGGAATAGGCCGCCATTCATCCGCTGATTTGATGTAAGCTTCGGATTCGTAATTGATGACACCGTCACGATCAAGAATGATGAAAGGCATACAAAAAAACCTGGTTAGAAAGTATAACCTGGATGATGCGATGCACCACCCAGGCTTTGTTAAGCTGCTACGTTAGTCAAATTTGTAAACAAGTGCAACATTGAATGCATCACTGCGTGGTGAAGTTGTAAAGCCGTAATGATTAACGGAACGATAAGCAGTGAAATCGTATTCACCACGAACATCCACATTTTGCGTGACGCTGGTTTGCATACCAAGCCCAAATTGTGCACCGGTTTGCATCAAATCCTCATTGGTGAAGCGAGTGCGTAACAAACCGACGCGTCCAAAAACAAGGGTATGATCGCTTAACATCACACCGGGAATGATGCTTGCACCATAACCGTAAGTGGTTTTTAGAAAATTACCATTTGAGGAAATATCGGCGGTCACAAACGTAGCGTTTATTTCACCCGCTATGTAAAAATTCTGGCTGTTAACAACACCACCATAGCCCGCAAAAATATTGAAAGGCACACCGCGATAACTATTAAATAAATTATTGCTCGCGGTATTCACGATCACGCCGGTACCAAGACCAACATACGGTGTGGTACTGGCAAGCACAGCAGAAGATAATGCAGCCATGGAACTAACGAGCAGGATTTTTTTTAACATGGATAACACTCCTAATGATGATTAACTGATCCATCGCGACAAACCGCGATTGGATAGCGTCAGATATGAACATTTTTATTGGGATTCCGTTGAACAGGCAGTGAGAGCTGGCCTATGCCCAATTTAGTAGTCTGGGCTTATCACCTTCTATCGGCGCGTCCGTGATGCAATGCATAGCACTGCAGGAGATACGAAGTGGGTGGAGAATAACTGACATTGGATTGACAATCAAGTTAGCCATGAAAGGATGTCTGCAGTAAAAAGTATCCCGATATAGATTGGAAGAATTATTGGGCTAAAGCTTTTACATTCGATGCTCTTATTGGAAATAATGTTTATTCTACTGTGTCATTGCAGCGCACACGCGTGCAATGATGATGACACAGTTCACTTGATAGTGGTTTATGAAATTGATGATGCAGCGCAATCTTCAGACGCCAACATGTGTTGCCTGAAAGCGTGCAACATTATTTTCTCAATCATGATTGGATTACGGTGAAGAGTAAGCGATTTTTTCTGTGTTATTCACTTCCTTAACATCTGTCGTGATGCTGCAACATCTGTCGTGATGCTGCTCTTCGCGGGTGATTTCTGACGCATCCAATATTTAGAGGCGCTAGTGGGAGGATCGAAATGGCTAGCAATATTAGCTGACGATGACCCTACTTCATCAGGATCAGGCTCTTCATCGTCTCCTAACACTACGACATCATCCTCATCCTCATCATTTTTTTCATCACGCTGTGAATCTACTTTTTTCTGTTTAACCATATTCGCTACCAATTTCACAGCACCAAATACGATCAATGCAGCAATTGCAACAACGGGTGTTAGAAATACGGCAGCTAGCAGACAAACAAAGACGGCCTGTAAGACAACTTGTAAATTGTCATTCGCTTTTTTACTTAATTCAAAAAAACCTTTGGTTTGTTCATGGTTATTATCATAAGCATCTTGACCAAAATGCAAATCGTAAGCTGCTACTTGTTCTGGTCTATCTAAGGTGACTTCAGTGTCATGTGGATCGATATCATCAATCAACGCTCGGATAATGCGATTACTCCATGGACCGCAATCATATTCATTGAATAAACTTTGCTTACCGAGGTAAACGACTTCAAGATCGATATTGAGTGTCTCTTTAATAATTTTCCTTTCCATTGAAAGATCATATAGCCCACTGAAAAAACGACTTTTGGAATCGTATAATATTGCTTTTAAATTTCCATCTTCATCCGGTTCGATGCACAGCGTCACAAAGTGAAAACGCTGTATAAATGAAAATGGTCGATTAAAGTGGCGTTGTTGTGCGATGGGAATGAAAACGCGATGATTACGCATCCTCTCCTCGTAGTTTTGTTCCAAAAATACTTTTAATGACGTTATCGTTGGATCATCGTCAATATCAGTTACGGGATAAGCGACAATCAATATTTTATCATCTTCATTTTCTTCGTGGCGAGTATCGGCGAAAACACGATAAAGCGGCGGGTTGGATGCGATGCTTGCACCAGTAATTTTATTTTGTTCGTCAAATTCCAAATCACCGCTAAAAGGATTTAAGGCATATTCCTGCTTAATATTACCGTTGCGCATGACGCTATGGTCATAGTTGATGCCCTCCATGCCAGCAATGGTATGAAGACCGATCACACCTTCGTCCTTGGCGGTGTGTCTGCTAGTATCTTTATGTCGGTTTTTCATGGACACCTCGTTTAACACATTGTTATATTTATAATTTTTTTTTGCTGTTTTTATTTTTCAACTAGCATTATAACAATGGATTGTTAAGGCAACATGAATTAAAGAGACAGCCAGTTATTAAGCTAACCTACTGATTCCGTTCCACCTCATATGCTGCGAATACTTCGTTTAATTGTCGTGCGACGCGGATGAAGGTGGTGCGTTTGGACAATTCTTTTAAGCGATGGGCGCCGACGTAGGTGCAGGTGGAGCGTATGCCGCCTAAAATATCTAACACAGTATTTTTAACCGGGCCGCGGTAAGGGACATTGACCGAGCGTCCTTCGCTGGCGCGGTAATCGGCCATGGTGCCGTGGTGATGCTCTATGGCTTCTGTTGAGCTCATGCCATAAAAGCGTTTAAATTTTCTGCCATTTTCTTCGATGATTTCGCCTAAGGTTTCATCGTGTCCGGCAAACATGCCACCTAACATGACAAAATCAGCACCGGCTGCAAAGGCTTTGGCGACATCGCCGGGTGTGCCACAACCGCCATCAGCGCAGACTTGGCCACCAAGACCATGCGCTGCATCTGCGCATTCAATAATGGCTGATAATTGCGGATAACCGACGCCCGTTTTTTCGCGCGTGGTACACACCGAACCTGGACCGATGCCAATTTTGACGATATCGGCGCCAGAGAGTATGAGTTCTTCGACCATCTCACCCGTGACCACGTTGCCGGCCATGATGACTTTTTTGGGATAAGTTGCGCGCAATTTTTCTAAGCAATAAACAAACCGTTCGGTATAGCCATTCGCGACATCAAGGCAAATGTAGGGAATATCAATGACGCGTAATAGTGCATCTAATTTTTCGAATTCTGTTTCTGCAATGCCGAGTGAAACAAAACAAGACGGCAAGACTTGAGGATGTGCTTTTGCAAATTGTTGCCAATGATCGAGCGAAATAAATTTATCGAGTGCTGTCATCAAGCCATGCGTTGCTAAGACGCGCGCCATGTTAAACGTCCCCGTGTGATCCATGTTGGCAGCAATAATCGGGATGCCATGCCACGTTGTTTGCGTGTGTTTGAACTTAAATTCACGCTCCAGTGATACTTCTGCGCGTGTATTTAAGACGCTACGTTTGGGACGGATTAACACATCACTAAAATCTAATTTCTCATCGTATTCAATACGCATGGTATTCCTTAGCCAACATCAAGCTATCGTTTTACTAGATTACAAACTATTTTGCTGGAATTCACGTGATATCGTCAGTTGTTGGTAACTTATGTCTTCCTGAGCTTTGCAAAATAAAACCCATCCATGTGCTGCATGCCCGGTAAAATTTGTCGTCCGACGGTGCAAGGAATGCCGAATGCGGCGGTAATTTTTTCTTCGCTGACATCTTTTGTATTTGCCAAAAAAGTGCTGATCACCTCGCTATTTTCTTCTTTAAAAATAGAGCAAGTGGCATAGAGTAACAAACCGCCTGGTTTTAATAGCGGCCACAAGTCGCGAAGTAAGTGTTGTTGCGTCGCGGCAAGTGCGCTGATATCACTTGGTTTGCGCAATAATTTGATATCGGGATGACGGCGGATGATGCCGCTTGCAGAGCAAGGTGCATCTAATAAAATGCGATCGAATAAGCGTCCATCCCACCAAGTGGCAATCTCTGTCACATCCGCACAATGACAGTCTGCTTGCAAGTGCAGACGTTCTAAATTTTCTGTGATGCTCGCCATGCGTTTGTTATCTTTCTCGATGGCAACGACGCTTAAGCGTTCGGCTTGCTCTAACAGATGGCACAATTTGCCACCGGGTGCGGCACAGGCATCGAGTACATGCAGCTCGGGGGTGAGTGCCAGCAATTCGGCGCAGAGTTGAGCAGCACCATCTTGCACGGAGATATCACCTGCGGCAAAACCCGGTAATGCATCAACATTCATGGCGGTTTCCACCCAAAATCCATGACGGGTTTCTGTCAAGATATGCGTCGCTGGCAAATCAGCTGGCCATTTTTTTAAATAATCTTCGCGGCTGCTGCGACGTTGATTAACACGCAAACTAAATGGCGGATGCGCGTTGTTCGCATCAAGTATCGCCTGCCATTCAGCTGGCCAATCGCTTTTAATGCGTTCTATCCACCACGTTGCATGCGCGTAATGCGCTTCATTGTCAGCGGCGATGACTGGTAAAAGCGCAGTTTGCTGACGCAAATATTGTCGTAACACCGCATTAACTAAGCCACGCGCCCAGGTTTTTTTTAGCTGATCTGTCACCTTCACTGTTTCAGTAATGGCGGCATACGGTGGTACGCGCATCGCCATCAGTTGATAAAGACCAATGCATAATAATGCATGTATATCTGCGTCTTTTGCTTTGAGAGGCTTTGGCATCAGCTGATTTAGCACTGCACTTAGACGCGGATAAAAACGACAAACGCCATAACAAATGGCATGCACCAAGGCGCGATCACGCTTGTTTTCAAGCGTCATTAGCATCGCCTCCAAGCGCTCAGTCAAGGAGTGACCGGCACACACCGCTTGAATGATGCGACTCGCGATTAACCGCGGCGAAGCGGCAGTTGACGACGTAACAGCAGTATTCAATAATTTGGGCAACGTTATATTTCCTGAGTAGTGACCATGTGGCAGCAACGATTAGCGGGAAATTTATACCATTATTTGACGCAACCCTATCATTTTTTTCACAGCTGGTGGTTGGAAAATTTACCAAGTGCTGCGCAACAAAAAAAAGATACGGTGTTTGCATGGATCAATGCACAACAGAAAATTCGCGTGCTGACCGATGCGGGTCCAAACTTTGGTAATCAAGCCCATAGTCTGAATCTCATCGCCTGGCTGCGACAACTTGGTTATCGTGGCAAAGTGGAATTGATTTATCCGAATTCTGTTCGTGCAGTCATCACGACTCTCCTCGATTTACCCGCAATACTGCCGGATTGTTATGATGAACCGCGACTTAACCTGCAACTGATTGCTTATCGCGCGCACCTAAAACGGTTGAAAAACCACAGGCTTGATTTTTTAACACTCGGCTTATCGGGCGTTTTGGATCACAGTATCCATTACACCGCAACGGAATATGATCAACAAGACTTGAGTGGATTAACCGCAGAAGAACAGCAAAATCCAGCAGTTTTTTGTAATGTCGGCACCTTCATTCAATTCGATACGTATATCGGTGATGAAGCGAGTGACACGCTAATTTATCAGCGCAACCAAACAAAGGTGCAGCGTCTTTCTGCAAAAAAAACATTTATCAATATGTCGATAGCGACGCTCCCGCAGGCAAAAAAATATTTGACGTTGACGAAACGCGGACATGCTTTGTCACGTAACTTACCAGCGTTATCCAGTTTTATCGCTGGCATGGAACAACAACAATTCAATGTGATGCCGCTCTATGGCTGGCCACTTAAAATCATCGATGATGGCCTCGGTTATTTTCGCCCAAGCCTTGGCAATGTGTTGCAAGTGCTGGCCGGCGCGCGTTATGCACAATGTCATGCTAGCCACAAAAAGCCCTTGGTACTCGCGGTATTTTATCCTTACGAAAAAGAAGCGGCGCTAATAAAGCACTGTCTTGGTCGGACACATTTTGCAGAATACGAAGAGCCAGGTGCAGAACATGCACGCCGCGCCATCAGTCAATTGGGTTTGGCTAACGCATTAAAAATAGCAAGTGTGCGTGAGAAAAAAACTTGTCAACAACTGCAAGCATTACAAGCGGATGATATTTTATTACTGAGCTTGGGCGCACTGCCCAAGATCGTTTTTGATGGCCTTTATTATCATCGGCCAAGCCATTGTTGGCCTGCAATTCGTGAAGGAGCGAATGCGTTAAATGCGTTGCTGTTGCAAGGACGACCTCATTTTCGTTGTGGTCCGTGGGAAATGGCAGTGGATGATATGCGCTTAAAAAAACTTTATGCAGAAGGGTCTGGACTTGGTTGTGATATGAAAACATGGTTGCAACAACCATTGCTGTATCAAACAGTGGGTGAACTGATACTTGAGGCGCAAGATAAAAATACGGCGTTTTCTCGCTATTTTATGCGATTAAAAGAAGAAGCTTGTGCAAAAGAAAATGATAGATTCATGGCAGGATTTAGAGCGGCGTTGGACAGTGACATAATTACAAACTCACTCACATAAACCGCTCACCGATTACGAGTTGCTGATGTTTAGCATTATAAAAATCATTGATAGATAACACCTTGCTTCCCGCTGGTTGTACTTGCAGTAAGCGCAAAACGCCATCGCCTGTTGCAATATCAACGCCTTGATGCGTTGCATTCACGATGGTGCGTGGTGGAAAATTTTTGGTTGCCGTGTAGGCTTTCGCGCGCCAGATGCGAAAATTTTCGCCTTGCCAAGACGTGTGAGCAACCGGTCTTGGGTTGAAGGCGCGTATCTCGCGTTCTAATAACAAAGCGGATTTGGTCCAATCAATGAGCGCTTCTTCTTTACTGATTTTGTGCGCGTAAGTGGCGAGAGCATTATCTTGAGGTTTTGCTAATTGCTTATTTTCAGCGAGTAAATTGAGCGTTTTTAAGAGCGCATCGGCGCCGAGTTTAGCGAGAGTATCGTGTAAGGTTTGTGACGTTTCTTCGGGATCCAGCACGTATTGTTGTTGCAGCAATATCGGACCGGTATCTAAACCGGTATCCATTTGCATGATGGTGACACCAGTGATGCTATCGCCTTCTGCAATTGTGCGTTGTATGGGTGCGGCGCCGCGTAAGCGTGGTAGCAAAGAAGGATGGACATTGATGCAGCCCAAACGAGGAATATCTAATATTGTGGCAGGTAATAATAAGCCATAAGCGACAACGACCATTACATCAGCATGGAAATTAGCGAGTCGGTCTTCTTCATAAGTCGTTGACAAGGATATGGGTTGATACACCGGTAATTGATATTGCTGTGCCAACAGGTTGACAGGACTCGTCGTGAGTTTCAGTCCGCGACCTGCTGGTTTATCGGGTTGCGTGTAGACCGCAAGCACTTGATGCGCTGAGCCAAGCAAGGCATCTAAAATAATCGCAGCGAATGATGGCGTACCTGCAAAAATAAGGTTGAGCGCTGTGATCGCCACGGCTTATTCTCTTTCTTCGCTTTTCTCAATTTTTTTGCGCATGCGCTCTTGCTTTAAACGCGAGAGACGATTCATAAATAAAATGCCGTTTAAGTGATCGGTTTCGTGCTGAATACAAGCTGCCATTAAATTCTCCGCTTCCATTTCAAAAATTTTTCCCTCTAAATTCATGGCGCGTAATCGCAGTTTTAGCGCACGTTTTACTTTATCATAAACACCACCACCTACCGAGAGACAACCTTCAATTTCATATTGCTCACCACTCTTGCTTAAAATTTCAGGGTTAATGATGCAAAAAGGTTGATCGCGCGTATCAGATACATCCATCACAAAAACACGCTGATGGATGTTCACTTGTGTCGCAGCAAGACCGACACCTTGATTGTGATACATGGTTTCATACATATCCTTGACGATACCACGTAACGCTGCATCTACCGTCACAATGGGTTTTGCGACGGTGTGTAAACGGGTATCGGGATAGCGCAGTATTTCTAGCAATGCCATGGTTTGTTACCTGATTAGACAGCCTGGCAGTTTAATTTATGTGGATGCTGATTTCAAACTGCATTAATCCCTTCCGATATTGCTGCATGGCCTCGTCTTTTTCTCCCAATTTTTCAAGTAGTTTGCCGTAGTCGAGCGATGCTTTTGCATCAGGACCGAGCGCCAAACATTGTTTGAAATAATCTTTTGCTTTACCCCATAATTGCAGCCGCATGCATAAATCAGCGAGTAGCAATAACAATGCTGGTTGCTTGCCATACAATTTCAACCACGCACCGACGATGACCAATTGTTTATTTAATTGGGTAAAAGGCAGTGTTCCGTAAACGGTCACCAAAGCGGGTTGATAGTGATTTTTTAAGGTATAGCGTATGAGCGGCTCAATGTCATTGTAGGCGGAAAAGCGCTGTAATTGCTCGACATAGGCGCAGACCACGTCAGGATTTTTGCGCAATGCGCGCGGCACGTCACGCCAATTTTTTTGCAGAGAAGCAAGTGAGCTAACCGGCGTGCTGCGTAATAGTTCTGCATAAATATTTTTTTGAAATTGCGCATATTGTTCTTTGGTGATGATTTTTTGTTTTAACAAATTTGGTAGTAACAATTGTAAATTTTTCCAATCCCCTAAATGAACAGACACTTTTTCCAGCAAGGCAAGCACACGTGGTTGTTTCGGTGCTGCATGGTGTAAACGCGTTAAGGTTGCAGCGGCAATCTCAAATTGGTTTTGTTGTAATTCGAATTCTGCTTGCAGCAAACCAATGGCTAAATCTGCTTGTGGCGCAATTTTATAAGCTTTTTGCAGGGCCATATCCCGTTTGTCAAAAGCACCTTGTTCGTGAGCTGCTTTTGCGAGTGCGAGATAATTAATCAAGGGTTCTTGTGTTTGATGGATGCCACTTTGCAATAAGCGTTCCGCTTTTTTAAATTCACCTTGTAACAATAACAATAAACCTTGCTGGGTGTTGTTTAACGCTTTATGTTGCGCGCGTAAACGAAAATGATTTTTCAGTCGGTACCAAAGAAATTGTATGCCATCACAACTGGTGATCAAAAGATAAAAAAGACTGAGTAAAATGAAGGCGCTTAACAACGCAAACCACAGTGGCATTTGTACTAACCATGGTTGATACACCAGCAGCAAATAACCCGGGTGTTTGACGAGATCAACACCTAACCAGACGGATGCTAAAAGAAAAATTAAAAATAGGATTAAACGCAGCATTACTTTCTCCTATGACGCCGCTTGATCGATGAGCACTTGCGTTGCAGTAATATCGACAGTGGGTGGCAAGATATTGACACTGAGTAGTGCTTGCAATTGTTGCAACACGCGTTTGGTTTCAGCAGCATCGGGTGCAAAATATTGTTGTATCCACGTGAGTGCGCGCTGCAAACTTGCTTGATACACAATGTGATTGCGATGCAGCAATGCCCAGGAGGCATTTTCAATTTGTGCATGCACGTTTTGGTAGAGAAACATTTTTTCATCCGGCATCACCAATGGCAAGGTAGTTGTTTGGTTGTAGCGCACCACCACAATTTTGCTTAACGCGGCTAAGGTGTGCTGCCATGCTGCTTGCCACCACGGTAAATTAGCTGTATTAACGATGGGCGTGCTGCTGTTCTCTGGTTTTAGCGGTTGGGTTGGTAGTGGCAGTTGATCAAGTGCTGCATTCAGTGACACTAATTGCAAATAAAGTGATGTCACATTGATTGTCGGCAATGCGCTGATGCGTGCCATATCGGCAGCGAGCGCTTTTCTAATCTCAAGTATGTTTGCCGTGTTATCTGTCGCGAGTACTTGATCGGCACGTTTCAGTAACACCAGTGCGAGGGTGACATTATGCGCAAACTGCAATCTGTCGTTGGCGAGTCGCACTAAATATTGCGCTTCGGCAAGATGCCATTTACTCACATCATTTTTTTGCATGACATTCCATTCAGCGCGTAATTGCTTAGTATCGTCGCTGTTTTGTTGCTGTTTTTGTTGTACATCTGTCAGCGAGCTTTTGAGCAGCGTGATGGCATCAGCCGTGCGCGCCAGCTGATTTTGCACATCGCTGATGCAAGGCATGAGTTTGGAATAAATAAAACCGATGGCGATGAAGGCCAGCAAGATGAAGAGCATGGCAGTGAAAAGCGCAATTTTAACGCCTGATAAGGGTGATGAGGTTGGTTTTTTTTCTTCAGTGATGGGTTGTTCATCTGTCATGCTTTTTTCCTTTTCGCAAAGCGTTTAATATCGCCTCATGGCTCGCATTACTGGCCACCCATATTGTCTGAAAACCCAAATCCTCTGCAAGCATTTTTATCCGCTCGGCGGTCACCAAGAGTGGTATTTTTTTGCAGTGAGACCAAGTGATTTCATCGACCATGTGTTGCAAATGACGCAAGCTATCGCCAGAAGTGCAAACGATGGTCGCAATTTTTTTTTGCTGGAGCGGTGCAACAGGTTGCGGCAATACGCGTTGATAAGCGATCACGGCTAACACGTGAGCGCCACGCGCACGCAAGGTTTGTTGCAAGTGTTCACGACCACCATGACCTTGTATCAGCGCAATTTTTTGTTGGCAGATGTTTTGCAATGATGGTAACGCCAATAAACCTTCGCTGCTCCAATCATGTGCGGGATAAATAATTTTGCTGAATCCGGCAGCTTGTAAGGCACTTGCTGTTCCTGCACCAATTGCAAAAAGTGGCATGTGTGCTGGCAAAGCTTGTTGTTTTGCAATCGCTTGCCTACTCGCATAAACCGCCTGCGGGCTAATAAAAATCACCGCATCTTGTGTTTTAAGTGCAGACAGTGACTGTTCAAAAAGAGTGGGAGAAGGTGGCGGTGCAATGGCAATCGTTGGGTAATGCAGTGCACAACCGCCTGCTGCATTGATCGCAGCACAAAGGAGTGCGCCTTCGGGATTGGGTCTTGTAACGAGTATGGATTGCGTGGCGGTTGTCATGATGAATTCACTGTTTAAATGCTTGCAAAATAGCAGCAGCGCCAAGTTGTAATAATGTTTCAGCGACGCGGTTGCCAATATTTTCTGCAGCCTTTATCTCACCACTTAAGGTGGCGCGCAAGAGGTGCACATTGTTAGGATCCGCAACGAGACCACGCAAGGTGAGTATAGCTTGCTGACTATCGGCATAGGCAGCAATCGGCGCATGACAACCACCACCCAAACGACGACAGAGTGCGCGTTCAGCAAGGACTGCGGCCGCAGTTTTTGCATGATTGAGTGGCGCAATCAAGGCAAGCGTCGCTTCATCATCAATACGGCATTCAATGCCAAGTGCGCCTTGACCTGCCGCTGGCAGTGATTGTTCTATCGACAAATAATGGCGAATACGTTTATCAAGATGCAGTCGTTTTAATCCCGCGGCTGCGAGAATTAAAGCGTCAAAATCACCCTGATCAAGACGCGCGAGTCGGGTGTTGACATTGCCGCGGATATCACGCAAATCAAGATCAGCACGTAGCGCGCGCATTTGCGTTTGTCGTCGCAAACTCGAGGTGCCGACAATGGCCTTACTTGGTAAAGCATCAAGCGATAAGTATTGATTGGACACCAACACATCGCGCGCTTCTTCTCGCTTGGTGATGACAGGCAATGCTAATCCTTGAGGAATACTCATGGGCACATCTTTCATGGAATGCACGGCGATGTCAGCGCGGTGCTGAAGTAAGGCAAGTTCTAATTCTTTGACAAATAATCCTTTGCCGCCTATGTCTTTTAAACTGACGTTCAGTGTTTCATCAGCGGCAGTCGTGATGCCGAGCAAAGCGATGCTCAAATGAGGATGCTTTGCCTGCAAGGCAGTTTTGATCAATTCTGCTTGGCAAAGGGCGAGCGGGCTTTGCCGAGTAGCAATGACAAGTTGATGTTTGACCATTAAAGCAATCCTCACTAAGATATCAGTCCTGCATTTTAACGAGCCTTGCGACTAAGAGGGAGCAGTTTATTTTTTACTTAATATTTCCCTAATCAATCCTGGTTTATTCTATCTATACTTTAGAAGAGAGATCACTAACCAGAAAAGTAGTAACAAGAGGATAATAATGGAAACGCGAAATCAAATTATTTCAACAGAAACAACTGATTCGTTGCAAACGGTGTTGCCAACGGTTTGTTATTCTTGGGAAGGCCAACTACAAAAAGCACAATCATTATTAGAGCGTGCAGTCGCAGACCAAGGCTTGTTTGATCAAGATGTAGTCGATACCTTCACGGCATCACGCCAAGAAAATGGTCGTTATCAAGTTCATACGAATGATCCTTTGCTGATACAAAATGCCAAAGGCTTCATTAATGTGCTGCATGCCATTCGACAATTATTACCAGACATGGAAAATAGTGCAGAAGTACTTTTGTCGCAAGGCTTGTGGGCAGGCGCGAAAGAACTTGGTTTATTAGCGATGCTAAATCCGGTGACGCTGGTGCGTTTGGGTTTTGATATTGAACAGCTGGTCTTTTCGCTTCACGAATTAATCATCGCCATACGTTCACTGCCGCGCATCGATAGTCAATTTATTCCGTTGCTTAATAATTTACGTGGCAGTGTTCAAGAAAGTTTGCAGCCCATCGTGACCTTGTTACAAAAAAACGCAGACTATGTCGATAGTCAGCAACAAGATCACATTCAAGAAACAGCACTGTTATTAGAAGGCGCGCTCAGCGAATTTGACTATGAAATGGCTGCTTTGCAACCAGCCATTGCAGAAGCAGAAAGTGCAGCAAGCGAGCAAGAAGAAGAACCCTTTGTCACTATCGAAGAAGAAGACTTAGCTAAATTTAAAAAAATCTATGCGGGCATTGCTGCTGTCCAACAAAAAATTATTTCCATGATTGAACATGAAAATATTTCATACGATATCAAGACCGGTTTGTTTGACGAAACCACCATTGCTGATCCCAACACACTTAATTTGGTAAAAGCAGCGAATGCGCTCGGCCGTTTCAAACTGTTGTTGAAGCAGATGGATAGCAGCAACGGCAATCTCAACGTGATTGGTGCGATAAAAAAAATTGGCGCAGCCATTAAAACATTGCAAGAAATCGATATCTCAGCCATACAACAACGCGGAGCCGATGAATTATTAATTATTCTCAAAGCCGCGATGAAAGAACTGGAACCGATATTGATGGAAATGACGCGGTTACTCGAAATGACAGAATTACGTTTTGGTTTACGCGAAGGCGCGCTACACGAACAATTTCAAGCACTGTGTCAAAGTTACGAGCAGTTGGCGCATACGCTGGATATTCCTTTGCAACAGCATTATCCCTATTGGGAACAACGACTGCTGGTGAGGCAAGATGAACAACAACGCAATCAAAAAGCGAGTGCTGCGCTAGTAGCGGCCAAAGCAATGTTAGAAAAACCACCGACTGCAACCACATCATTGCAGCAATTAATCATCGCGCACCAGCAGTTAATCGGCATTCCATCGTTTGAGGTCAAAAGCTATCGCAAAAAACTCGATAAGATGATTGCAGAAAAAGCAGGATTACCACGCTTGCAGCGTGATATCGCAAGACAGGAAACCATCGTGAGTGAACTGCCCATTGCACAAGATGCAAGTGAAAGTGTTCATCCTGACGTTGCTAAGTTAAACAAACTTTATCAGTTACATGAAGAAGTGAAACAGCAACTCGCTTTTGCGATGACACATCCAGAAGAAGCGAGTGAATGGTTGCAAGCGCGAGAAGCCATGGAAGTGTTGCAGACACGAAGCACACAGGTAGCAGATGTGTTGACCGTGCCGAGTGCATCACTGGTAAAAAGTGCAAGGGCTGCTTGCGATACACTGCTGCTTGCTGCAACGCGCGACAGTGACCGTCTGCAAAATCTGGCGAGCATCGCAGCTTCTCATGCTTGGCAAGATACACCATCTGCCATTGACGATGATAAAAAGCCTGCATTTCAAGCATTGTTGGACTTAGAAGCCAACATGAGTCAGGTGACACCTGAAGCACTTTACACCATGCCATTGGCGGACTTGCAAGCACATATTGCAGCTGTTGCAACACTTGCAGCTCCCGCTGAAACGAATGCCTACGTTGCGGTGTTATCAACGGCTATTGCTGAGCGTAGTCAGACACAAGCAGCGGCAGTCAGTAGTGAAGATCAAAAAACCATCGCAACCCTTGAGCGTTTTATTGAAGAAGCGATACATCATCCAGAAAGACGCATCACAGCAGGTAAGGCACAAACAATTGCTAATAAATTAGCGATTTCAGTTGATGCAGTGCATGCTTTGCAAGCGGATACCCTGATGGCAAAAATGCGAGAAAAAATAGCGGAATTAAACGTCAGTCATCCCGAGCAACCCTATCGCGGCACATTACTTGCAACCTGGGCCAGTGCTGAAGAAAAAGTGTTACGACTTATTGCCACACAAAAAATTGCATATTTTGTTGCGCCGGTGCAAGTGAGCCCATCCGTGGGTGAAGCGCATGCCGTAAAAGACGACTCTGTGGTTGCAAAAAGTGAGTTAGTAAAAAAAGAAAAAGGACCCTTGCAACTGAATCTTGAAAAAGCACGTGTCACGATCAAACAACTGGTCAGCACGGATTATCTCACCGCAGATGCGGTGACAGCCTTTCATCGTGCTGCTTTAGAAGATGGTCGCTATCGTGTCGATATGAGTGATCCTGAATTAATTAAGGTGATAAAAGCATTATTAAACGCATTGAACGAGACAGAAAAATTGGCGAGTCAATTTACTTTTCGCGATGGCATTTTTCTCGGTGCAATGGCGATTGCAGAAAATGCCGAAACCCAAATGGCAGCATTAAATCTTGAATTAAAAGATTTGGTTTTTTATTTAGGTGCACTGCAAACCTCTTTTTCTGAGCTTCACGACAAATCAGAACTTGAAGCATTTAGTACGTTAAATGAAATAGTCAATCCAACGTTTGCGCAGTTGAAAAGTTGGCTTGCAGTACCCAGCATGGCAGCGTTGGTGAAAGAGACTGATATTGTCGATAAAGTGGATGCTACTTTAAATTATTTGAGTGTTATCGCAAGCGGTCCAGAACTGCCTGCGGAAATAAAGGGTGCAAATGGTCCACTGCAATCGGCTATTGCAACGCTTGATCATTCTTTAAATGATTTTGACATTTATCGTAATGCCAAGGGATTATATCGAACAAAAAATTTACCAGATGGCGAGATAAAAAATAAAGCGTTGTTAGCAAATGCCCTGATAGAACTACAACAATTAATGCGAAATTTAGCGCTTTATTCCGATACCAAAGGTATCTCGATTCAAGATACCAGTCGCATTATCAGCAATGTGATTGTGTTAGTGAATATGTTGAAGCGATTTAAAAATGTTCCTGATGATATGAAAGCTGCGCTCAAGATTGCAATGGAAGCGCTACATCCACTGTTAACGGATGCCGCGTCTCGTACGGAGTTGGTGGAAATGCATTTAGGTGTCAAACCCGATTTACTGGAAGCATTCATTGGCGATGTGTGTCGCAATTTTGAAAGCTTTGCACAAAATTTTGGAGCAAATTTAACGACGACCTATCCTTACCATTATCAACGATTCCTTGCATTTCAGGATGAACTGACAAAACAGCGCGACGCATTTGCTGTGTTAGAAGACGTGGGGAAAAAAATAGCAGGCAATTATTCTTTTCACACGATGCTTTTGGCAGATTTAGTTAAGACGCGCGTCGCGTTAACCCAATTTCCGCCATCGATGGTGGGTCCTTTCTTAGCACATATTAACCAACTGATAGCAGAGCGAACCGGTCAGGGATTGCTGGATAAAAAAATAAAGGCAGTCAAAGATGAACTCATTGCGTTAGAAAAAGTCATAGCAACAACTGAAAACGAACTCATTTTGCTGCAACGTGAGCAACGTTCAGTCGAAGCACCAGAAAAAAAATTGGTTAACATGATTGAGAAGTTAGAAAAAAATGAGCCTTTGACGACCAAGCAAATCACTTTTTTACATTATTTATATAATCGTAATCGTCAGCCATCGCTGTCGTTTGAAGATTTTTGTAATAAACTCGTTGAACCGAAAAATTTTCGTGAACAGCTGAAACAACTTGTGGATGAGCAATTAAACGCGCTACAAGCACGCAAAAAGATTGTTAACGATGACATCGACATGCTCAAAGAAAATATCGCAGCACATCACCTTGCTTATCAAGGTAAACAAAGTGAGTTGCAGCAATATGAGGTTTTTGCAGTAGAACTTGTCAGAAAAACAGCCGCTATCAAACATGACGATGCTTTAGCGTTTAAATTTGTTCCTGGTGAGGGACTATCGCCACCAAGTCTTGTGCCAGGATTTTATCCGGTGACAGAAACGACACGGCTGGATGAAAAAACCAGAGAACTTGCAAGTCAGCAACTCTTAGAAGCGAGAACGTCGTTAAAAGAAAAGAAAAAAAATACCGCACATCTGGTAAAAGACATGGAAAAGGAACAACGCGATACCCTAACAGCCTTATTGGCAGATCGCAGAGAAAAATTAAGCATGATGGAAAAAGAATTAGGTTATCCCGCAGGAAAATTAACCTTTTTGGCAGAATGCCATTTGGATGATATGGCCTTCGCAGCAAAACGCATACAACAGTTGAGCAGCGCACGCGGTGTGATTAATTTGCTGACTGCAAATAGTAATCGTGCAGAGGATTATGCTAAGGCTTCTGAAGGTACTTATAACGTGACGGCATTTTTAGGAAAAATAGCCAAGGAAGCCGGTGCGCGCACGACGAAACTTGCACGCTGGATACGTCAACTAACCAATAGACAAAACAAAAATGATGTTATCCGTGGCGCAGCGAGATGGCTCAATGATCCAAACAACAGAGATGCTTTTGAACAAAGACCTTCTGCATTGTCACTGCCATCACGCTCACTACAACGTCATAAAAACGCCGGACATTTTTCAATGGGTGAGATCGCGAGTGCCTTCGCTCTGCAAAATGGCGTGGATGTGCAGGAAGAATTAGAAAGGATTCATGAGAAACCTGACGCTGAAAAAGAATCTGAACATGCCCCTGTACCACCACAAGTGGTGGCTGACGATAAAAAAGAAGCGGCGAAGGATGAGGAAGATGAAGATAGACCCAATTTGGGAATGAAATAGTCACGTCATCGCTGTTATTGCGGGCACACCGTGTCATAACGCTGCTGGATTGGAGAGTATTCACTGAACTGTGTCATTGCGAGCGTGAGCGAAGCAAACCAGGTTTTAATGCTGCTAAAATAATGAAGGTTGTCCATGTTTTTAAAGCGCTATCAGCGTTTATACTTTACCGCAAAAAAACCTGGTTTGCTTCGCTCGCGCTCGCAATGACGATGATGCTCGATAACGACGATGCTCGCAACGACGATGCTCGCAACGACAACATTGATTACGCTATACTGCCTAACTATCGTCGATAGGAATGCATCACATGCCAAAACCTCATTTTTTATCCGAGCTCGTCTCACAATTGAGCAATGCGCTGCCTTCGCAAACGGCGGCGCTGAAAAAAGATTTTGAAGCCAACTGCCAACGCATTTTGTCTACCACCTTTAGCAAATTAAATCTGGTGACCCGTGAAGAATTTGATACGCAAACCAAAGTATTGCTGCGTACGCGCAAAAAACTTGAAGAGCTTGAAAAGCTGTTAAAAAAAATGGAGAGTGGGTTAAAGAAGAAAGAACGGAATTAATTTATGGAAGAACAACCGACTTCATTTACCCATAACGATTACGAAATTGTTGAGCGCAAAGTTTTGCATCAAGGCATATTTCGTGCTGTCGCTTATCACGTGCGTTTTCGTCTGTTCCGCGGTGGTTATAGCCCTGTCTTAATGCGTGAAATCATAGAACGTCTTCCCGCTGCCGCTGTTTTACCTTACGATCCCGTGCTAGATCGTGTCGTGCTCATTGAACAATTTCGTCCAGGGGCCCTTGCCAATCCCAAAAGTCCTTGGTTACTTGAAGTCGTCGCTGGATTGCTCGATAGTGACGAGTCACCCGATAAAGTGGCGATACGCGAAGCAAAAGAAGAAGCCAATTGCGAAATTCTAGACCTTTATCCCATTTGCGAGTACTTTACGAGCCCCGGTGGCAGCAGCGAATACTTATATCTCTATTGTGGTCGTATCGATTCCACTGATATTAGTGGTATTCATGGCTTGCAAGAAGAAGAGGAAGACATCCGTGTTTTTACCGTTTCTGCGGATGAAGCTTTTATTTTGTTGCAAGAAGGCCATATCAAGACGACACCTGCTATCATCGGCTTACAATGGTTACAGTTAAATCGGGAATGGTTAATACAATTATGGCAGACAAAATAAAACCCACGTCTAAGACGACACGATACAACACTAAAAATGCTTACACCGCCGATGCCATAGAAGTCTTAAGTGGCTTAGAGCCGGTGCGTCGTCGTCCTGGCATGTATACCGACACCACTCACCCCAATCACTTAGCGCATGAAGTCATCGATAACAGTGTCGATGAAGCGTTAGAAGGTCACGCAAAGCAAGTGAATGTGATATTTCACAAAGATGGCTCACTCGAAGTCATTGACGATGGCCGCGGTATGCCCGTTGATAAACATGCAGAAGAAAAAGTGTCTGGCGTGGAATTAATCATGACGCGTTTGCATAGCGGCGCAAAATTTTCCAATAAACAATATCGTTTTTCCGGTGGTTTGCATGGTGTTGGTATTTCTGTTGTCAACGCGTTATCCAAAAAATTAACAGTGACAATTAAACGTAATGCAAACCATTTATGCCATCGAATTTGCATCAGGCGAAAAAGTCAGTGAATTACAAGCCATTGGTAAAACGACCGCCGGTGAAACGGGCACCAGCGTGCGTTTTTGGCCAGATGAAAAATATTTTGACTCACCACGGTTTCAACTGAACAAACTAAAACACATGCTGCGCGCGAAAGCTGTGTTGTGCCCGGGATTGCATGTCATTTTTCGTGACGAAAATACCGGCGACCAAGAAGAATGGTATTACGAAAATGGTTTGAGAAAATTATTTGCAAGAAGCGATAGGTGATGCGGAACGCCTTACCCGACTACCCTTTTCTCGGCTCATTTACAAGTGATCACGAAGCGGTGGATTGGGCAGTCGTGTGGTTGCCAAATGGTGGCAACATGATTAACGAAAGTTATGTGAATTTAATTCCGACCATCAGGGCGGCACCCATGTTTCTGGATTTCGTTTGGGTTTAGCAGAAGCGCTGCGGGAATTTTGTGAATTTCGCAATTTACTGCCGCGCGGTATCAAGATCACCGCAGATGATGTTTGGGAACAATGTGCCTACATCATTTCAGTCAAATTACACGATCCACAATTTGCCGGTCAAACCAAAGAACGATTGTCATCGCGAGAATGCGCGACTTTTGTTTCCGGTGTGGTAAAAGATGCCTTTAGTTTATGGTTGAATCAACATGTCACGCTCGGTGAAACACTCGCGCAGATGGTCATTGCCAATGCACAAAAACGGCTGAAAGCAGCACAAACGGTCGCGCGCAAAAAAGTGACGGCAGGACCTGCTCTACCGGGAAAATTAATTGATTGCACGGTACAAGATATTAAACACAGCGAATTATTTTTAGTGGAAGGCGATTCCGCTGGCGGCTCAGCAAAACAAGCGCGTAATCGTGAATTTCAAGCAGTGATGCCACTGCGCGGAAAAATTTTAAATACCTGGGAAGTGGATTCCAGCGAAATTTTGTCGTCGCAAGAAATTCATGATATTTCAGTTGCGATTGGCGTTGATCCAAGCTCAAGCAATCTTGATGGGTTACGTTATGGCAAAATTTGCATATTGGCGGATGCAGATTCCGATGGCAATCACATTGCCACCTTGCTTTGTGCGCTCTTCGTCAAACATTTTCGCCCACTGGTTGAAGCAGGACATATCTACATCGCGATGCCACCACTTTTTCGTATTGATCATGGCAAAGAAATATTTTACGCATTCGATGAAGCGGAAAAACAAGGTATTTTGGATCGCATTGTGGCAGAAAGTAAAAAAGAAAAATCACCAAAAGTGAATGTGATTCGCTTTAAAGGATTGGGTGAGATGAATCCCATGCAATTGCGCGAAACTACGATGGATGTGGAAACACGACGTCTCATGCAACTCACCATTAACAAAAAAGATCATGCCGATGAAATGCTCGATATGCTGCTCGCCAAAAAACGCGCAGCCGATCGCAAAGCATGGCTCGAGCAAAAAGGCAATTTGGCAGAGGTATAAATTTCATGGCAACCACACCTATCGAACACATTCCACTCAGTGAATATGCGGAAAAAGCCTATCTCGATTATTCGATGTACGTCATTTTAGATCGCGCGTTGCCGCATATTGGTGATGGTTTAAAACCAGTGCAACGTCGCATTATTTATGCGATGTCTGAGTTCGGTTTGAAGGCAACTGCGAAATTTAAAAAATCATGCCCGCACAGTCGGCGATGTTTTAGGTAAATTTCATCCACATGGTGATATGGCTTGTTATGAAGCGATGGTGTTAATGGCACAACCTTTTTCTTACCGTTATCCGCTGATACAAGGTCAAGGAAATTTTGGTTCACCGGATGATCCAAAATCTTTTGCGGCGATGCGTTATACCGAATCGCGCTTATCCGCTTATGCCGATGTGTTACTCGCAGAAGTCGAAGCCGGCACAGTTGATTGGGTGCCTAATTTTGATGGTACGTTGCAAGAACCTTCTTTACTGCCAGCGCGTTTACCCAATGTGTTATTAAATGGTACTACCGGTATTGCTGTTGGCATGGCAACCGATATTCCACCACACAATTTACGCGAAGTGGTGGCGGCTCTCATCCATTTACTTGATGAACCGAAAGCCACATTAGATGATATTTTTGTGCATCTTCCCGGTCCTGATTACCCGACCGAAGCAGAAATTATTACGCCGCGTGACGATATTAAAATCATGTATCGCACTGGTAATGGCAGCATACGCATGCGTGCAGTGTACAGTGAAGAGGAAGAAGAAATTGTCATCACCGCTCTTCCCTATCAAGTGTCTGGCGGCAAAGTGTTGGAACAAATTGCACAGCAAATGCAGGAAAAAAAATTACCATTGGTTTCTGATTTGCGTGATGAATCGGATCATGAAAATCCCACGCGCTTAATTATTGTGCCGCGTTCTAATCGTGTTGATGTCGCAGCACTCATGGATCATTTATTTGCAACCACAGATCTTGAACGCAGTTATCGTGTCAATTTAAACATGATTGGCTTAAATGGTCGTCCGCAAGTGAAAGGCATCATCGAGATTTTAAAAGAATGGTTGGATTATCGCAGCAACACAGTGAAGCGTCGTTTACAATATCGTCTGGATACCATCACCCACCGTTTGCATTTGTTAGCCGGTTTGATGATAGTGTATCTCAACTTGGATGAAGTGATACGCATCATTCGTAACGAAGATGAAGCCAAGAGCGGTTTTAATCAAACGATTTTCGTTAAGTGAAGAACAAGTTGATGCAATTTTAGATACGCGGTTACGTCATTTAGCGCGCCTTGAAGAAATGCAAATTCAGCGCGAGCAAGATGCGTTGAGCAAAGAACGTGATGAAATAGATAAGACACTAAATTCAGCCGCGCGTTTAAAAAAATTAATTCGCCAAGAATTACTGAGCGATGATGCAAAATTTGGTGGCCCGCGTTTATCGCCATTTGTGGCGCGTAAAGAAGCGCAAGCGATGAAGGAAACAGAAATTCTCGCCGTAGAACCTATCACCGTCATTCTTTCAAACAAAGGATGGGTGCGTGCTGCAAAAGGTCATGACATAGATGCAGCAACATTGAGTTACAAAGCAGGTGATGCATTGCAAGTCACTGCCATGGGTCGCAGTAATCAAAGCGCCGTTTTTATCGATACCACGGGACGCGCTTATTCGCTTCCTGCGCACACCTTACCCTCTGCACGCGGCCAAGGTGAACCACTCACCGGCAAATTAACGCCACCACCCGGCGCTGAATTTATCGCTGCTTTGCTCGGTGAACCTGAGCAATTGTATGTGCTCGCCTCCGATGCAGGTTATGGCTTCATCGTAAAATTAGGCGAACTCCATGGCAAAAACCGCGCTGGCAAAGCGGTTTTATCCGTTCCAAAAGGCGCAAAAGCACTACCGCCGCAACTGATCACAGATATTGCACAACAATACATCGCAATCGTTTCCAATATCGGCCAACTTCTCCTATTCCCACTCACCGAATTGCCGCAACTTGCCAAAGGCAAAGGCAACAAACTCATCAGCATCAAAAGCAGTAAAGTTGTTAGTCGCGAAGAATACGTCATCGCCATTGCCATCCTCGATAAAACGCAGTCGCTCTCGCTTCTCGGCGATGGCAAACCTTTCGTCTTAAAACCCAGTGACTGGAAACACTTCATCGGCGAACGCAGCCAACGCGGCAGCAAACTTCCTCGTGGCTGTCGCAGCGTGGTGAAGGTGGTAGTGGAGTGAGATAATTTTTTTGACTATTGGTCAAAATGCGCAGCATAACTATCTAATAATGTTCTTATCATTCTTTGATAGTGTGTATGTTTCTCTTCTGCTAAGTGCTTAAAAAAATCCACGCTCGATTTGCTAAGCAATAAGGTAACTTTAACAGCTTCTTCTTTTAAAACCAGCTCATCCGGTGGCGGTAGAAAATCAATAACTTTTTTTAATTTACCAAGTGGTTCATTGGTGTACTTAATTTTACTATGCTTCTTCATAAAATTTTTTCCCCTTTCTCCAATAACCTGCGCCAATAATTCGAATAATATTTCCTCTATAAGTAAATCGGACAGTCATAATTCCACCTTCAATCTTACCAAAACAGTAATATCTTTTTTCACCTTGGCTATGCTCAATGTCTTCCGCAATAACACGATTAGGATCTACAAAAGCCATCTGTGCCTCATAAAAAGAGACGCCATGCTTTTTTTGATTAAGCAGATTTTTATTGTCATCCCATTCAAAAGTTATTTTTTTCATTCTTTTAAGAGTCAGCGTCCTATTCATTTATTACAATCTAACATATATACATATAAAAACCCATATATTCATATGGTGAGGATGCTAAATGTTGTATGAGCGCATATTTTTTCACGCGCAATCGTCTTGAATATCGGCCAACTTCTCCTATTCCCACTCACCGAATTGCCGCAACTTGCCAAAGGCAAAGGCAACAAACTCATCAGCATCAAAAGCAGTAAAGTTGTTAGTCGCGAAGAATACGTCATCGCCATTGCCATCCTCGATAAAACGCAGTCGCTCTCGCTTCTCGGCGATGGCAAACCTTTCGTCTTAAAACCCAGTGACTGGAAACACTTCATCGGCGAACGCAGCCAACGCGGCAGCAAACTTCCTCATGGCTGTCGCAGCGTGGTGAAGGTGGTAGTGGAGTGAGATAATTTTTTTGACTATTGGTCAACTCAAATTCAATTCATATCGAACACTACGTCCACTGCCAATTTGCTTAACCGCTTTTATAGCAAACAAATGTTGCAAATCTCGAGTCGCTGTTGCTTTAGAAGTGTCTGTTATCGCCATATATTTTTTTGCACTCATGCCGCCTTCAAATCCTTTCACTCCAGCCTGCATCATGCGCTTTATCACTTTCAATTGCACGTTCATTTAAAATCATTTTTAAAAGTATCAAAAAATACTGATTTTTTAAGAATAAAATTAATTTGTGTCTCAACTTCAATTTGCGCACTTAATACGACGTTTACAAAATAGTGTATCCAAGCTGTTAATTCATTTGATTTTGAAGCTTCACTTAAAGCTGCATAATATGTTTTTTTATCTGCTTCAATGGCCTGAGATAAGCTTAACATGCAGGATAACCAAAACCTTGCGACAAAGCTTTTTCAGCAATTGCTCGGCCAATTCTGCCATTGCCATCGTCAAATGGATGAATACTCTCAAAATACAAATGTGCAATCGCAGCACGTACCGGCGCAAATTTAATTGCTTGGGGTTTGCCAGGAGCAGTGTTATTAAACCAAGAATAAATCTTTTCATTTCTTTAGGAACATCTTGCGAAGGCGGCGCTTCATAATGCACAATCCATTTTCCATGATGCCCTGAAACAATTTGCATGGGTTCTTCATCTGTTCGCCAATAACCAATCCTAAGATTTGGATTGAAAGAACCAGATAGCAACATCAAATGCCAATCAAACAATTTGGTTTCTGTGAAGGTTGTTTAAATGTATTGCGTACATCAAGCATCAATTCCGCGATGCCTTGTGCGCGTTTATCATGTACTCGAACAATTTCTTGGTTAAGCCCAAGTTTATTTTTGATAGATGATCTAATATCCGGACGACTAATGTATTCACCCTCAATTTCAGAAGTTTTAACAGCTTCCTCCACCATCAGGTTGATCATTGCTTCCGTTTGCAGATTTTCAGCTAAATGCGTTAATTTGCCACTGATAAGACCTATTTTTTCTGCAATAGAAAATAAGGTTTCATGTATGGTTGATAAGTCATAGCGAAAATTCGGCCAATCGGGTTGTTGCCAATTATATGTCTTCATGAGCCGATTATATCGATTAATCGGCTCATAATCAAGCCAGTATTGAGCCGATTAGATGGTTTAATCGGCTCAATGATTACAATTACCTACCTTTCTTTAGCGAACTAGGTTTCGATATCGCTAACTTATCATCGATCGCTTCGATAAAATAATTGAATATCCCTTTCGTCTCTTTATTCAATTTTTTACTCGGTTCTTTAGTAGCAGAAGAGGTGGAAAATAGGTTACCAAAGCTAAACAAGGATGGCGCTTGAGAGACAGAACGTTCTACCTCCTTCTCTTTGTCATTGCTTTCGCCTTCAGTTTCTACTGTTTCAAGTATGGTTTTTCGTTTGAGAAAAGATAGTTTGCCATCGTCGTAGAGTTGACTTAATTTGTCTTTCAGCGTGCTCAAATTTTCTTTGCTTTTAATTGACGGAAACAAATAAGAAAATAAATCATGAGCAAAATTTATTTGTTCAGCAGGATCTATATCTTTTAACTTATCAATTCGCTGCAAATTTTCAAGTAGTAACATCAGTGCATTTTCCTCAGAAATGATGATGTCGGTTAAATTGGTACCGATAAAATTAACCCCCGTCATTTTGGCGCCGGTAAAGTTTGCTCCACTTGCATTAGCACCAGAGAAATCTGCACCGTCATTATCTTCAAAGCCATTTAGCAGAGCATTGATGAAAACAGTTTCGAGAAGAGAACAGTTCCTGAAAACGCAACGCTGCAATCGACTCTGTGAAAAAAGAGTTTCGTCGAAATGAGCAGAGAAATGTGTTTCTGGTTTCACTGTCAATCCAGTTAAGCGGAGATGAGAAAAATCGTTATATCCAATTGTCCGAATGCCAACTCTTAAACAATGAGCATCTAGATCGTGATCATCATCATTCGACATGGTGTATCGGTTTTTGAAAATGTTTTCTCGTAACGCCGTTGTAACGGCGTTAACTTTTTCTTGAAAAGACATTGAGTTTTGTGGCTTCTTCACAAGAAGAGCAAATTCATAGATAAATTCGACATTGGCAAGTTTGATAGCATGATTTTTTGGCTCGAAGTAGGAGAAGAAAGGATTGAATACAATCTTATCACATAGACTATACAACTCCTGATTGACTGCATTACCCAGTGCAAATGCTTGATACATTTTATCGATAGCTTCTTTTAGTATGGCTGGTTGCTGGTAAGCGAGCTCACCGCGAGTTACCTCAAAAGTCAGGATTTTTAAGATGTGTTCTGTCAGTATCTTTCGCATATTCACTTCAAATTCATTAACGAACAATTCTTTAGGCATTAACCAATCTTTATAAGATAAGAGCATGGCCATGTTAGGTGAGCAATCTTCTACTCCCTGTTGCTTCATGAGTATCATTTTAATGTAATTCGTAAGCAGTTTTTCTGCACCAGTACACCAAGCGCTGGAAAATGACTTGGTCATATTCGCTTGGTTCAAGCCCACCTTCATTTTAAGTTGGTATAAACGATGAAGTGATAAAGTGGTTTTTTTAACGGAGTCGATAGCTTTAGCTGTTTCAGGATCACCTAATTTTTTAATAATTTCCTCAAAAGATTTGGAAATTTTGTTTTCGAATAATGCGACTTCATCTGCGATAAAACGTTGTAGATTTTTTCTCACCGCTTCAATGTCTAAAACAACAGCACTTAAAAAGGTATCATCACAAACGAGATAGCGAGCAAAATGCTGATCAAGCATACTTTGCGATTCTATCAAATGCTTTTCAAACTGTTCTGCATAAGCATCTTGCAGGCCAAAACGTATGAAGTTATTGCAATACATCTCCAACGTGCCAGTATTTTCTTTGCCAGGCTTTGCATCGAGAAATTCCTTGAATTTTTCCTGAAGTAATTTTTTCATCAGATCTTTTTTATCGATACCGCTAGAAAAATGTTTTGCTAATGCAGAAGCGGCCGATTCATTACCTTGTAATGCCGAACAAGCAAAACATTCTTGCGCTTTAATTCTATCGGGTTTCTTAAGTTCCAGATAAAACTGACCTAAACGAAAAAACGAAAGGCTATGATCTTCTTTGCGCTTTTCTTGCCAAGTGGTTGCCGTGTACTTGGCTAAGTCGCCCCAACTAAAAGAAATAAAAATGCCGATAATGCGAATGCGTAGTTGATACTCACCCTCTTCCGATTGCTCGCCTAGATAGCGCATCATGTCTTGTTCAACTTTTTTGACAACGGCTTCTTTGACTTTTTCTGACCTAAGAGTTGACTCAATGATACTAGCGCGCTTTATCACTTCATCCATGTCGTTATGCCATGATTGCGGGAAGAGAGCTAGTTGATGACAAAGTTTGAGGCTCATGATGAAAATCATCAATTGCATATCGACAGATAAAGTTTGCGAGTCGAGATATTTTGAGTTGATTTCATCCATTAACAATTTAACTTGGGGCATGTCTTTCACTAGCGCCGCATTTCGAATCGCAATAATTTGCTCTGGCGTAAGAAATTTCTCAATCTCATTATTGGGAAGTAATGCAAAAACCAACGGATGCGCTCGCGCAAGTGGCATTAATGATTTATCTTCGTCCTCACTGGATTTAGCAAGTGTCTGATATTGTTGAATCCAATAGCGGAATTTTTTTAAATTTATCAGCAAGGTTTCTGTTGCTATTTTCTCAAATGATAAACGTTCAAAGAGAAAAATAATTTGTTGTGTGCTCCACTTTAGGTGTTGTGTTTGCTGAAAACCTTCCGATAATACGCGGAAGGCGCGTTGTGCCTTTCGCTCGCTTGAACGTTGTGCTTGTACAAAGTCATCACTTTCTTTTTGATTAAGAGCATAAGCGCCAGGAAGTTGAATTCGAGGAAACTCAACGGTGATAAGATGGAATAAGCAGAAACGTAAGGAATAATCTAAGGCTTGCAATTTCTCCTCGCCACTTGTCATCACCATTTTAGCGATGAAATTGTTAATTGTATCGAAGTAGGGTTTTATCGTCATAAAAGGACTTTTTTGAAACGTAGCGTTGTCCACTGTCATTTTTTGTAAATAATTTTTTAACAGATTAGGTAAAAAAGATTCACCATGAATTTCTAGGAGAAATAACAGCCTTTGCAACATATCTTTATCTTTATGAAGCTCGTGTACAATCTCATCTAAATGTTCCCACGATAACAGCTTCAAGAAATTCATGTTTGCAACAACAAGTGTTTTAAGGTCGGTGCCAGAACTGTTACGGATGATTTCAAATAGATTAGCGGAGGGAATGCCTTTAAATTGATTAACATTTGCTGCAGCGATAAATGCAGAAGGATCTTGTGCCAACTGTTTGTAGAATTCAAGCTGGCGTGTAATTTTTTCTGCTGGTTTAGGTTGACTAACTGCTGTTCTCATAATATTTCCTTTTAATTTTTATGGATAACGCGCAAAATGTGTTCACATTTTTTTCCAGGCCATTTTGTATCTAAAGTAACCGAGATACGACCGCTGACTAGGTGGGAGGCGATCGTAATAGAAAAGAGGACGATTGGCAATATTAAAGAGGTTTTAAGCTTTCTTCAGCCAGGTCGCAATCGTTTTTGGCATGATCGCGCCGACTTTATCACTGATATAAATACCAATATGACCGCTATCAAAAAAGCATTCGCTGTACTGTGTCTTTACCATATATTTTTTTAACGCACGCGAGGCACTCACCGGAACAATTTCATCATTGCTTGCCATCACATTTAAAATAGGCAAATCCAGTTTGGATAAGTCTATGCGTTTGCCATCAATGCAAAGCTCGCCTTTAACTAATTTATTGTGCCGATAAAAATCGTCTGCTAATTGCAAAAATGAGGCGCCGGTTTGATCGGGTGCATCGTATAGCCATTTTTCGACGCGTAAAAATTTTTCGCGCCACTCGCTATCGTTGATGCGATCAACAAAATGTAAATATTTTTTGCCGACTAATTCAAAGGGACGTAGCGAAATAAAAAAATGGGTTAGCCACAAACCAGGCACATTGTGAAGTAGTGCAATTAATTGCTTCACATCGATGCGATTTAAAAAATGGCCAACGATATTATCGCGCGTGTGAAAATCGATGGGTGTTGAAATCAACACCAATTTGCGAATGTCCTTAAAAAGTGCGGCATAACAAAGCGAAATAAGACCGCCCTGACAAATGCCAAGCACATCTATCTTTCTTTTTTTATTTTCTTTTTGCATGAATGCAATGCAGTCATGAAGGAAATGTGTGATGTAATCATTCAAGGTGATGGCAGCATCAGCCGTGGTTGGATAGCCCCAATCCAGTAAATACACATCTAAACCTTGTTGCAGCAGATGACCAATAAACGATTGCGCTGGAAATAAATCCAAAATTTCTGGACGATTCACCGTGGCAAATATCACCAGTAATGGCGTGCGATGTGGTTTTTTGACGTGCGGTTCATAATGATAAAGTTTGATGTGTTGCTGCTGATACACGAGCTGTCTTGCATTATATTCATAATGGATGCCAGGGACTTGTTGCAATTCAGCAAATCCCTGGGTGAGATGCATTAAAAAAGTGAGATCATCTTCAAGCGGCTTCAATGCTGTCTGCCTTATTTTGGCATGGTGGATTGCCAAAATTTCATCGCTGCATTGACGAATTCACCATAAGTATCTTGATAAGATTTGGCATGAGTTGATTTATCGTAAATGTCATGACAGCAATTCAGCCACAACTCATATAATTCATGCACATTTTTAATCGGCTGCTGTCCACGCGATCGTTTAATCCATTCTTGCAGCATCATGTCAGACGCTTCATTACACATTTTGCTCATGGTTTTCCAATAATTCTCAAACGCTTTTTGTTGTTGATTAAGTTCGATAAAGCGCCATTGATTTTTTAAGGTATCGAGCCACTGCTGAATTTTTTCGAGATGATCTTCTGGATTCACCGTTGTACTTTTTCCAAAAAGATCTTTCAAATTTTTATCGGCGCTGTCAAAAAAATCTTTGCTTTGCTTGGTCCATAAATCATACCAATTGTGCTCAAATTTAGCCTTTTTCTTACCTTTATCCATGGCAAAACTCCTTTATGTTTGATGAGGGGATTGAAGAGATTGATAATGGGTGTTCAAAATCGCAAGTGCACAAGACACAGTACTTAATTCCACATCGTTGATGCGACTCATCAACACGGGGACGCGCGCGCCAAGTAATAATCCGGCAATTTTTGCTTCTGCCAAGTGCTCGAGTTGTTCCACTAGCATATTACCGGTTTCTACATTCGGCATGATTAAAATATCAGCATCACCAATGACCGGCGACTGTATGCCTTTTTCTTTCGCATCTTCAATGGAAATCACATGATCAAACGTCAGTGGTCCATCTAAAATGCCATGACGAATTTGCCCACGCTCAGCCATTTTGCAAAGTGCAGCGGCATCGATAGTAGAACGCATGTTGTAGTTGATGGTGTCCACGCCGGATAAAATAGCGACTTTCGGTTGAGCGATACCGAGTGACAAAGCAAATTCAATGGCATTTTGCGTGATGCTACGCTTTTGATCGAGATGTGGATCGATGTGGACCAGCGTATCACTCATGATCAGTGCTTTCGGGTAAGTAGGGACATCAAGGACTGCGACATAACTTAATTCGCGATCCGTCATTAATCCTTTATCGTGCTTTTGCATGGCATGCAACAAATCTTCGCGAATCGCAGCACCACGAATTAACATGCCAACTTCACCCGCTCTCGCCATGGCTATCGATTTGTTAATTGCATCCAGACTATTTTCAGCATCAATGATAGTAAATAAATCGGCTTTCACATTTGCTTCCTGCAGTGCATGCAAAATACGTTGTTTCGGACCAACCAATATCGGATCAATGAGTTTGGCAGCAAAAGCATGATGCACAGCTTCAATAATTTTACGATGCACCGGATGAATTACGCAGGCAGAGATGGCACCGATTTTTTTTGCTTTAGCGACATAGGGATCAAATAAAGAAAGTTGACGGCGCAAACTAATTTGTGGCATCACGGTTTTTAAACGACGAATTTTTTTAGTGGGCGCGATGACTTCTGCATTTCCTTCTATCACAATGTCATTGTGTTGATTGCGACAACAGCAGCTAAAAACGACACGATTTTTTTCCGGTTTTTTTTCTAGTGCAGTCACCGTCACCGTGATGGTGTCGTGCAGCGCCACTGGTTTTTTGAAATGCAAACTTTGGCTCACATAGAGCGTGCCAGGTCCTGGCAATTGTGTTCCCAACACAGTTGAAATTAATGCACCACCCCACATGCCATGCCCAATAATTTTGTGGAACATATCACTCTGAGCAAATTCCGCATCGACATGCGCTGGATTAATATCGCCAGACATGATGGCAAAAACTTGTATGTCTTTTTCCGTTAAGGTGCGGGTGAGGCTATCGCTGTCACCGACTTTTATTTCATCGAATGTGTGGTTTTCTAAATAGTCCATGGCATGCAATCCGTGTGTGCAAGTTTTATGGTAACACTGAATTATCAATCCGTCATTGCAAGTGTCATTGCGAGCGCAGCGAAGCAATGACGGGAAAAGTTACCTATACTCATACCAACTATCTAATTGGGCATGCAGCGCCATCATGCCATCGCCTTTCAATGCAGAAAATGTTTGTATGGTCAGCGTTGCTTGATAGTCTTGTAATGCTTTTTTGACCGCCAGCAACGTTTTCGCACACTCGCCTTTGCTGATTTTGTCAGCCTTGTTTAACACAATATGCACTGGCAGTTCACGATGCTCGCAGTATTGCAGCAATTGTCTATCCATGTCTTTGAGCGGATGACGAATGTCCATGATCAACACCAATCCTTTTAATGACTGCCGTTGTTCGATGTAGGCATTCACCGTTTTTTGCCATTTTGCTTTCGCAGCAAGCGGAACTTTGGCAAAGCCATAACCCGGCAAATCAGCAAGACGCCGCGCCGCATCAATCACAAAAAAATTAACCATTTGCGTTCGACCCGGCGTTTTACTGACGCGAGCCAAGCCTTTGTTGTTGGTTATCCTATTGAGTACACTGGATTTTCCAGCATTGGAGCGGCCGACGATGGCAACTTCAATGCCAGTATCCGTTGGCAATTGTTTGATTTCTGCGACACTTAATAAAAAATAGGCTTTTTGATAATGGTTAGTCATATTACTATACGTCGCTTACTGGCTAGGGAAACCGACATGATACTCAATTCACTGAACCCCGCACAGCGTGAAGCGGTAGAAGCGCCACTTAGTCATCAACTTGTTTTGGCAGGCGCTGGGAGCGGCAAGACACGTGTGCTCATTCATCGTATCGCTTGGTTGATTGAAGTCGAAAAAATTTCGCCCTACCACCTCTTGGCGGTGACCTTTACCAACAAAGCCGCGCATGAAATGCGCTCCCGTATCGAAACATTGCTGAGCGTGCCAACCAAAATGATGTGGATAGGAACGTTTCATGGTCTCTCGCATCGTTTGCTGCGTAGCCATGCGGCGGATGCCGGATTATCACCATCGTTTCAAATTCTCGATGCGGATGATCAGTTGCGCTTGATACGCCGCGTGATACAAGCGCTCGGTTTAGATGAAGATCGTTATTCACCGAAAGAAGCGCAATGGTTTATCAATGCACAAAAAGAACAATGTCGTGAACCACATCAAGTGGATGCGCACGATTTTAAAATCGAAATTTTACTTAAAATTTATCAAGCGTATCAAGACGCTTGCATGCGCGCATCCGTCATTGATTTTACCGACTTGCTGTTAAAAACTTACAAACTCATGCTCAGCAATGAAGCGCTGCGCTTGCATTATCAAGAACGATTTCGTTGTTTGTTGGTTGATGAGTTTCAAGATACCAATACATTGCAATATGCTTGGCTAAAATTATTTGCCGGTGAAAAAAACGCAGTGATGATAGTTGGTGATGACGATCAATCCATTTATGGTTGGCGTGGTGCGCAGATTGAAAATATCCAGCGTTTTTCCACGGATTTTCCCGGTGCAAAAGTGACGCGTCTTGAACAAAATTACCGCTCCACCGCTACCATATTGCAAGCGGCGAATGCATTGATTAATCAAAACACCGGTCGTTTAGGAAAAAATTTGTGGACCGATGACAAAAAAGGTGAGCTTATCACCGTGTATGCGGCGTTTAATGAAACCGATGAAGCTTTTTTCATCGTCAATCGCATTCGTGATTTGCGTCAAGGCGATTACAGCTTGCGTGACATGGCCATTTTGTATCGCTCGAATGCGCAATCACGTGTGCTGGAAGAAGCACTCATGCAATTTGGGATTCCTTATCGTGTCTATGGTGGTTTGCGTTATTTTGATCGCGCCGAAATTAAAGATGCGCTGGGTTTTTTGCGCTTGATCGCTAATCGTCAAGATGATTCTGCGTTTGAGCGCATCATCAATACACCGCCGCGTGGTATTGGTGATCGCACGCTGGTTGCCATTCGCGAACACGCAAAATTGCACACGGTGAGTTTATGGGATGCGTTACAAACATTGTTGAATCAACAACATTTTTCGTCTCGTGCCGCTGCTTCTTTGCAAGCATTTGTTCGTTTAATGGAAACGTTGGCGGCAGAAAACGCGACGTTATCATTGCATCAACAAGTTGAAGCCGTGTTAAAAGCGAGTGGTTTGATAGAACATTATCGCAAAGAAAAAGGTGAGAAAGGGTTGAGTCGCGTCGAAAATTTGGAAGAATTAGTGAACGCTGCGCATCAGTTTGTGCAAGAAGGTGCAGCGGAAGACATGTCGCCGCTCGCAGCATTTTTAGCCTACGCTGCATTGGAATCGGGCGACAACAAAGCAGATAGCTATGATGATGGCGTGCAATTGATGACGCTGCATTCGGCAAAAGGATTGGAATTTCCCGTGGTTTTTTTAGCAGGTTGCGAAGAAGAATTATTTCCGCACTATCTGTCCATGCAAGATCCTAAGGCGTTAGAAGAAGAGCGCAGATTGTGTTACGTTGGCGTGACGCGCGCGATGCGGAAATTATTTATGACGTATGCAGAAGTGCGCCGTTTGCATGGTAAAGAAGCCTATCATCGTCCTTCACGCTTCCTCCACGAAATTCCGGTGGACCTTATCGATGAAATTCGTTTTCGTGCCAAGGTAACGCGCGTTGTGCCTTTTACGCAAACCTATCAACCGGCAGCTGAAGGGAAATTTCGCATTGGTCAGGAAGTGCGTCATGCCATTTTTGGTGAGGGAACAGTGCTTGATCTTGAAGGCGATGGTGACGACATGAAAGTGAAAGTACGTTTTGTGAAAGACGTCGGCAATAAAATATTGTTGGCAAATTATTTATCGGTGAAATAAAACATGTACGCTTGGATGCGACCTTTATTGTTTCAATTGGAGCCAGAAAAAGCACATTATCTGGTGATGCAAGTGTTGCAGCGTTTGCAAGCATTTAACTTGCTGCGCTTTTTTTTAGCATGCCGATTAAACCACATCATGTCATGGGTTTGACAATGCCAAATCGCGTTGGTGTGGCGGCTGGCTTAGATAAAAATGCTGATTATGTTGATGCGCTTTTTGCGTTGGGTTTTGGTTTTGTTGAAATCGGCACGGTGACGCCGAAACCGCAAGGCGGTCATCCACGGCCGCGTTTATTTCGTTTGGTTAAAGAAGAAGCGCTGATTAATCACATGGGTCTTAATAACAAAGGCATGGATTATGTCGCCATGCAGCTTGAGAAAAGACAGCAGACGGGTGTGTTAGGCATTAATATCGGCAAAAATACGGCGACGTCTACTGAGCGAGCGGTTGAAGATTATCAAGCGTGTTTTCGGACCTTAGGCAAATGGGCGAGTTATGTGGTCATCAATATTTCTTCGCCCAACATGAAAGGCTTGCGTGATTTACAACAAGCCGATTTGCTGCGTGATTTGTTGCAAACCATGAAAGGTGAACAGCAACAATTGTTAAACACCCAGCAAAAATACGTGCCGCTGGTGGTGAAGTTGTCGCCTGATTTAAGTGAGACAGACATTGCAGCGATCGCTACGGTGTTACTCGAATTACACATCGATGGCGTGATCGCAACCAACACGACATTGCACCGTCAAGGCGTTGAACAATCACCCTATGCCACGAAACCAGGTGGATTAAGCGGTAAACCGCTACATCAAACAGCAGTGCATCTCATCCAAACTCTCCATACGCATCTACAACAGCACATTCCCATCATCGCCTCAGGCGGCATCATGGATGAGCAGAGTGCCGCGCAAAGTTTAGCGGCAGGTGCGGAATTATTGCAGCTTTACACGGGATTAATTTACCAAGGACCCGCGCTGATTAAACGGTTAAGTTGATACTCAGAAAGTATTCACCGAACTGTGTCATTGTGCCAGCAATTGTCATGCCAGCCTTCGCTGGCATGACAATTGCTGGCACAATGACACAGTTCGGTAAATACTCTCGATTCTCAAGGTATCGTCTTTGGCGTCAGTCGTTTCGGTTGCAATTCCTGTTGCGGCGCTTTTACTGTTTTACGGGATGCCAAGAAAGAGAACGGATTGTTAGCATACGGTTTGATGGGCTGATACAAATTAGCGGGACGCTTAGTTTCATCCGATTTTATACCAAGCCAATCCATCGCTTTATCATCATCCAACGTGAGATAGGCAAAGGTACAGCCTTTTATCCATGTCTTTAGCGATGCGTGGGATTTTTCATTGTAAACTGTGGCACGTTCGCAAAGCGTCAGCACCATTTTTGCTGATTCATGCTGCGGATTGCACTGCAGTGCTTTTAATGCCACTTCTTGTGCGCCGAGTATGGCGCCATTGCGCAAATAGAGTTTTGCTTGCAAATCATAAGCGATGACACGTTCGGCATCCGTCATTTTTAGTTGTTCAGGATGGGTTGTGTCGAAGTCATTCATTTTTCCCAGCGGATAATAGCTCTCATCATAGCGACCCATTTTCTGCAAAAATATAGCATGCGCGATATAAATACTGCCAATATCCGGAAATTCATTTTCTAATTTTTTACACTTGTTACTGACAAGTTCTATTGCGTCTCGCCAATTTTTATCAGCGAGTAAATTGCTATCCGCTGCCGCTAATTGATGCATGATCACTTTCATTTTCGTTAAAACAGCATCCATTTGTTGTGTCGCAAGCGCTGCATCGACATCCGCTAATTTTGCTTTGATTTCGGTTATGACATTGGCACTGAAGAGTGTGGAGATGGGTGGTCGAGGCAGCATGCACATAATCCTTTATGTTGAAACATCACATGATCCATAGTCACTTTGCATTGCAAAGTGTAAGAAAAAATGAAGAGCGACGCAACCATTAATCGCACCCTTCAGCACAACGCTCACAATAACTATCCCAGGCCGCCTTGCGGTAGCGCTGTGTGTTAAAAATTTGCACAAAATCTAACGATGCTCGTTTGCTTCTATAAATCGCTTTGCTATACTTGATAGTTATCAACAGGTGATAACTAAGTAAGATAACTAAAAATGGCTTATGGCAACGATATCGATACATTGCTCGACTTAGATGGCGTTATTATCGAGCAAATGGGTGGACACTGGACTAAATTTGAAGTTCGACGCATACCGAAGATGACGGAAGAAATACCTCATGGTATCCGTTATAGCCTGACGCTTCATGATCGTCATGGCAAACGTATTATTGGATTTGACAATGCACATGCAGTTAAGACGAGAAAAAAAGGTAAGCATCAAGGTAGAAAGACCTATGATCATCGCCATCGACATGCAGACGATGAAGGTGTTCCATATGAATTTGTTGACGCACATCAACTGCTTAAAGATTTTTGGATAGAAGTTGATAAAACCTTAAGTGCACTTGGACTAGAAGAGGAATCAATATGAGCATGAAGACAATTAAAATTGGCATTATGTCGCAGAAAGAAATCCGTGAACGGACACTTGCAATTGCGCGGGGAAAATATAAACCAAAGTCTGATGAACCTAAAATTTGGTTCACCTCCATTCGATCACTCGCTGAAGTATTAAGCGATGAGAATCAAGCACTGTTACAGATTATGACAGATAAAAAACCTGGTTCCATACGCGAATTGGCTGACATCACGGGACGTCAATCCAGCAATTTGTCGCGGACATTAAAAATGTTATCTGCTTATGGTTTTGTGAAACTGGAAAGACTTAATAAAACTGTGTGTCCTATTGCCCAGGCGACTAAATTTAACGTGATTTTTGGTGTGCATTGGAAAATTTGATTAATCGCCTTCAGCACAACGCTCACAATAACTATCCCAGGCCGCCTTGCGGTAGCGCTTTGCGGTTGCCAGGGTATCGGTTGCGTTCACGATGTCGCGGCCGACGATGATGATGTCACTGCCGTTTTCCTTGATGGCTTGTTGTGGCGTGCAATATTGCTGCAATAAGTGATCAAAGCCTGCTGTCAATTTGACACCCGGTGTCATGTTGATCCACTGTGGTTGATCTGTCAGTGCATGTTGGGTGATAAAGCCAATAACGAAATCGGGAAATTGTTGTGCCATGCGCAAGGTTTGTTGCTGATATTCTGTCGTCATCAAGTGGCCTGCCGAACTCATTTCGGCCAAGAGAACCAAGCCACGGTTTTTCGTCAGTCCCACATCTGCCAATCCTTGAATGATGCCAGGTCCTGGTAAAACATGCGCGTTGACGATGTCCGCCCAATCAGCAATGTGATAGAGACCACCGGCATATTGCTGTTTGACGGTGTGACCAATATCTGCAAATTTTCTATCTTCAAATAAAATAAAATGATGCTCTGCTGCCAAGGCGCGCAATGCATTCGTTACCTCAGGTGAAAAATCAGTCAAGATGTCGATATGCGTTTTCAGCATGCAAATTTCAGGACCAAGCGTTGCTGCGAGGGTGAGTAACGTATTGGCATCGGTGACATCTGCTGCAAGCGCCAAATTGGTTTTTTTCTCGTCTAAAAGCAGCAATAATTGCTTGCCGATAGCGACGCGGCAATGGTCGGCACGTTCACGATAAGAGCGGCATGCAGTGATCATCTTCGTTCTCTAACGTTGTAATAAAAATTGTTCGACAAGTTGTTGATGCGGCGCGGTCAATTGTGCCGATGCTAACAACGTTTTTAAAATTACCGAAAGGGTTAACAAAGTGTGGACTTGATATTTTTTTGCTAAATTTTCGCGACCACCTTGCTCGCGATCAATGAGTGCGACCACATCCGTGATGTGCAAACCCGCTTGCTCTAATTCAGTTGCTGTTTCGATAATGCTGCTGCCGGTCGTGATCACATCTTCAATGATGAGACAGCGCTGACCGGGTTGGTAGACACCTTCAATCATTTGTTTCGTGCCATACTCTTTTTTTTCTTTGCGACGCATGACCATCGGAATATCGTGTGCCAGCGAGAGGCCAGTTGCAATCGGTAAGGCGGTATAAGGCACGCCACAGATAAGATCAAATTGACAATTTTTTGTCGCTAACCACATGGCAGCCGCCACCTCGCGCAACAAGGAAGGATAAGAAATCATTTTGCGCAGATTGAGGTATATCGAGGATGTCTGGCCGCTTTTTAATTGGAATTCGCCAAATTGTACGGCGCCTATTTGATAGAGGGAGAGGATGAGTTTGTTGTGTATGCTCATGTTTTTGTTCCTTAAAAAATTTTGTCAGCATGCTGCGTCATTGCAAAACCGCGATCGTCGTCATTGCTCGCTTGCGCTCGCAATGACAGACGACTGCGTTCGCAATAATTACGCCGCTGCTTCCTGTTTCTTCTCCAGCAATCCAGCAAGTGCCATCGCGCGTGCCATGCGGGTGATGCCGATGCCAGCACCAAAACGCGCGAACATAGGCAAGCTCAGATACTCGTCGAGTTCATTGACCACACGTTCTTCACCAAAGGCACTGAATAGCAATTTGGCATATTGGCCATCTGAGATGGAAAAGAAATTCTCGCGCATTTCATCGACGTTGGTCGAACGTTCAGCAGAACCGATGGTTTCCATGCCATACAAAATCACATCGATTTTATTAAAGATGCCATCTTTGCCATGCTTCATGTTCCAGAACGGATGCGTGTGTTGGGGAAAATGTTCGAGACTGATGACATTGCCAAAATCACGTTGCATCAACAATTCCACTTCAGCATTCAATTCATCCACCGCATATTTTTTGCAAAGGTCGTTGTAGAGATGGGATGCGGGACGGGGAAAGCCTAAAAACTGCAGTAATTCTGCTTCCAGTTGTCGCATGTCATCCATGTTGCCTCGGGATTCAAATTCAAACATCGGGAAAATTTTGTCATGACGACCCGGAATCGGGAAGGGTTCATTGCGGTAGCTGGTGGTGATACAAAAAACCCCGGGAATACCGGGGTTTTGGAGAATTTCCTTCTCGAGCCACATTTGGCCCGTTTGCGGCAACGGATAATTCACCCCGCTAAAAACAAATTGGGTAATGGTTTTTGGATCTTCACAAGCGGCAAGAATAGATAAACGCGGTTGCGCCGGTACTTCAATGTAGCCTTTTTGATCCTGAAAAAAACTACGCATTTGTTTGATGATGTGATTGTAAGCAAAAATGTCGTGCATAATAACTTCCTCCATAAATCAATTGTTAAAAATGCCAGGCAAAACTTTTAGGATGATATAGATTGAAGTTGAGTTTGGCAAGGGAATTTTTTGCAGAAAGCAGACAAAAAGCATGCTATCGTTTTTGTCAGGGTAATGACGCTTGAATATAGCCAACGAAAAGGAGATGGGCATCATGATGATGAATGTTGCACAAAAACTCATTGCATCACATTTATTACAAGGTGAGATGATTCCAGGTAAGGAAATTGCGCTGAAGATAGACCAAACACTGTGTCAAGATGCAACCGGGACCTTGGTGATGTTGGAATTGGAAGCCATGGGTTTAGACAGAGTGAAAACCGATGTGTCGGTGCAATATGTCGATCATAATTTGATTCAAGAAGATTATAAAAATGCGGACGATCATCTTTTTTTGCAAAGTGCCGCGCAGCGTTTTGGGGTGTGGTTTAGTCGTCCTGGCAATGGCGTCAGTCATCCGCTGCACATGGAATTTTTTGGTAAGCCAGGCAAAATCATGGTGGGTTCAGATAGCCACACTTGCGCTGGCGGTGCGCTTGGTATGTTGGCGATGGGTGCAGGTGGTTTAGAAGTCGCAATGGCCATGGCAGGACAACCTTTTTACGTGCGCATGCCGAAAATTTTTGGCGTGAAACTCACCGGTAAATTGCCTGATTGGGTGAGTGCAAAAGATGTGATTTTGGAAATGCTGCGACGTCACAATGTCAAAGGCGGTGTCGGTTGTATCATTGAATATTACGGGCCGGGATTAAAATATTTGGATACCTGGGATAGGCATGTGCTCGCAAATATGGGTGCAGAATTAGGTGCGACAGGAACGGTATTCCCCTCCGATAAAACCACCTTGGATTTTTTGAAGAGCGTCGGTCGTGAGCAAGACTGGGTGGAATTAAGCGCGGATAAAAAAGCAAAATACGATGTGAAGGATACCATCGATTTAAGTACCTTAGTGCCCTTGATTGCGCTGCCATCGAGTCCTGGCAATGTAGTGCCGGTGCAAGAAGTAAAAGGACGTGATCTTTATCAAGCTTACATCGGTTCATCTGCAAATCCCGGCTACCGTGATTTTGCGATCACGGCTTTGATGGTGCAAGGTAAGTTGGTCAGCCCCAATGTTTCATTTGATATCAATCCCTCGTCGCGTGATATGTTGCAAGCATTAGCAGAACAGGGTTTGCTGGCAGAACTCATTCATGCCGGTGCGCGCATACATCAAGCCGGTTGCAACGGTTGCATTGGCATGGGTCAAGCGCCTGCGACGGGGCGCAATAGTTTGCGCACGGTGCCGAGAAATTTCCCCGGGCGTTCTGGTACCAGCGAAGACAGTGTGTATCTTTGCAGTCCAGAAGTTGCGACCGCTTCAGCATTAAAAGGCGTGATCACCGATCCGCGTGAATTGGGTGTCGCTTATCCCAAAGTCAAATTACCAAAGAAAAAAGTGGTCAATAAAGCCGTGATGCAAGCACCGATGGCAGTTGATGCGCAGCAACGCGTGAAGTTAATTAAAGGCCCGAATATTGTCACGTTGCCTGAATTGCAACCGCTGCCACAAGATTTGCAGATGACCGTGCTATTAAAAGTGGGTGATAACATTTCCACCGATGAAATTCTTCCAGCGGGTGCGCGTGTGCTGCCTTATCGCAGTAATATTCCAAAAATCAGTGAATTTGTTTTTGAACGAGTTGATCCAACTTATGCAACGCGTGCCAAAGCGTTACGCGATGAGGGAAAACAACACGCCATCGTCGGCGGTGAGAATTATGGCCAAGGATCCAGCCGAGAACATGCAGCACTCGCGCCGCGGTTTTTGGGTTTGCAGGCAGTGATCACTAAAAGTTTTGCGCGCATACACTGGGAAAATTTAGTAAACTTCGGCGTGTTGCCACTCACTTTTAAGCAGGCAGCTGATGCGGATCAACTCAACCAAGATGATGTCATCATCATGAAAGATGTGCTCGCTGCAATCAAAAAGGGCCATGCGGTGTCAGCAACGATAGTCGGAAAAAATAAGGAAATTTTATTAGAACACCAATTATCACCACGTCAAATCGATATATTGGCAGCAGGTGGATTGATAAATTGGGTAAGACATAACGAGAGTATTCACTGAACTGTGTCATTGTGCGTAGAGAAGGGCAGCAATTGTCATGCGAGCGTTGGCTGGCATGACAATTGCTGGCACAATGACACAGTTCGGTGAATACTCTCGACATAACAAGCGATGACAAGGCGAGTAATGATTTAACATGCATTTAAAAGAACATATCAACGAGGCGCTACGCAATCTTTATTTTTCTAAGTTACGCTCCGTGCTTGCGTTACTCGGCGTTTTAGTGGGCACGGCATCTGTGGTCGCGATGGTGTCGGGTGGTGAGCTTGCAACCCATGAAGCGTTGCAAGCGTTTAAATCGTTAGGCACCGATTTGCTGGCGCTTTCTATTAACAGCAGTCATGAAGAAACGCGTTCTGGTGATGGAAAAACAGAGCAACTTAATTTGCAGCAAGTTTACGATTTACTGAAAGCGGATGCGGCACTCTTGCAGGTTGCGCCATACACCCAAATTTTCAATCCTATTTCTTATCAAGGATTGCCGATTAATGGCATGGTATTAGGTGTCACGCAAAGTTTTGCCGATATCGTTCATGTGCAATTACAATCAGGGCGCTTTATTTCCACGGCAGACAAATACCAATTTTTTTGCGTCATTGGCGATGACATTTATCAAGCGATGAAACAAATTTCAGCCGTTGAACCGCTCGGACAACACATACAAATCGGCAAAATAATTTTTGTGATTGTCGGTGTTGCTCACACGTGGCCGGAAAATAGTTTTGTCTATGCCAATATCGATAATTCCATTATGGTGCCTCTCCTTGCTTCCACCATCATGAGCAAATATGCGAGCATCAACAACATGATTTTTCGTTTGTCACCGGATGCCGCTATTCCGCAAGTGGAAGCACATCTGACGCAGACGATGGATGAAATGTTAGCGGGCAAACAAATTAATTTTCGCAGTGCAAAAGAATTGATTGCTAAGATGAAACAGCAAAGTGAAATTCTCACTATTTTTTTAGGCTTAATTGGCAGTATCTCACTTTTTGTCGGCGGCATTGGCGTCATGAATATCATGTTAGTGTCAGTGGTAGAGCGGCGCCGCGAAATTGGTATTCGTTTAGCAGTCGGTGCAAAACGTCGCGATATCGGTTTACTTTTTTTGACGGAAGCCATTCTATTATCGTTATTGGGTGGCATCATGGGTGTTGTCATCGGCTTACTCATTGCTTATCTCATCGCTTTATTTTGCCAATGGGAATTTATTTTTTTTATTTACCCACCACTCGCAGGCTTTACCGTATCGGTTGCAGTCGGCATGTTTTTTGGTTTTTACCCGGCTTTTCTTGCTTCAAAACTCGATCCCATTGATGCGCTGCGGGCAGAATAAGCGATGGTCTCACACAAGTGCGCGACCATCATGCTGCTAATCAACTGCAAATCGTGCCTTCGATGATGACAGGCAAGGCCGCAACGGTTTGTTCGCGTTTGTCGAAACCATCATGCATGAGTATGACTTGTTTTGAGTAAATATTTTTTAATACCCAGCTCGTGATTTTCTCAACGCCTGGTCTATCGTAATCAAAATAATTAAAGCCCATGGGTAATGGCATCATGCCGTGTTCACGAATCACTTCTCGGACATGAGAGTTCGATGCGCCATATGGATAACGCAAACATTTCGGTTTAACACTAATCAAGCCAACAATTATTTCAGAAGGTTTAGTCACTTCATTTTGTAATTGCGCATCTGAAATTTTAGTGAGCATAGGATGCGTTTGCGAATGACTGCCGATGGTATGACCAGCATCATGTACCATTTTTACTATCTCAGGATATTTTTTTGCATTGGCACCGACCATGAAAAAAGTTGCTTTGATATTATATTTTTTAAGAATCGCGAGAATTTGCGGGGTGTATGTCGGGTTTGGGCCATCATCGAATGTCAGTGCAACGGTGCCAGGCGATGCTAGTTTTTTGACATCGGGGATCGTTAAATTATTTTCGGCGGCATAGAGAGTGATGGGTGCGAGTATTAACAATAACGAAATAATTTTTTTTAGCATGTCGTCTTACTCCTTCCTTGTCGTAAGACTACAGCATAGAACAAATGATATGGAAATTTACAGCGAATAATTCATGGCATCGCCGACAGTGACGATTTTCAGCGAATTGGTGCGACCATGCACACCAATCAAATCACCTTTGGTGATAATCACAAGATCGCCACTTTTTAAAATATCGCGTCTTTGTAGCGTCATGATGGCAGCGCTATTTAGCTCACGTCTATCGATGTGCGTCGCATCGAAGGGAATAGGATAAACGCCGCGGTAGAGTGTCATGATGCGTATGGTCGTGTCTTGACGGCTCAAACCATAAATGGGAATGGTGGAATTGACGCGTGACATCAGCAACGGTGTGGTGCCAGATTCAGTGAGCGCAATGATGGCTTTGATATCGAGATGATTTGCTGTGTACATGGTTGCCATGGCAATCGCTTCATCGACGAATTTCAGTTGTTGATCACGCATGTAACGCATGGAGTGCGTGCTGCGATGTTTTTCTGCACTCAAACAAATTCTATCCATGGCAGCGACTGCTTTATCCGGATAAAGTCCAACCGCTGTTTCGCCAGAGAGCATGACCGCATCGGTGCCATCCAGTACTGCATTTGCGACATCGGATACTTCAGCGCGCGTTGGAATAGTATTTTGTGTCATGGTTTCTAACATTTGCGTTGCGGTAATCACCGGTTTATTAAAAATGCGCGCTGTTTTGATGATTTCTTTTTGTATGCCGGGCAATTCTGCATCGCCAATTTCAACGCCCAAATCACCGCGTGCAATCATGACCGCATCTGCTGTTTTGATGATTTCTTCGATGTTGGTGATGGCTTCTGCTCGCTCAATTTTAGCGATGATGCCAGGATTACCGCCCGCTGCATTTAACAACATGCGCGCCTCATTGATGTCGTTTGCATTGCGCGGAAAGGAGACGGCGATGTAATCGGCATTAAGACGCACGGCTTCTTTGATATCGATGTGATCTTTGTCGGTTAAGGCCGCCGCTGATAAACCACCGCCCATGCGATTGATGCCTTTATTATCCGACAACGTGCCACCAACCAAGACCTGACAATAAATTTTAGTTGCTTCAATGCGCAATACAGTAAACACAATACGCCCATCATCGAGCAGCAACGTGTCATTGGGGCGCACATCGCGTGGCAAATTTTTATAACCCAAAGAAACTGTTTTTTCATCGCCGCTATTTTCATCGAGCGCTGTATCCAACACAAAATCTTGGCCTTCGCGCAAGTTAATTTTTTTATTTTTAAAACGCCCAATGCGAATTTTTGGACCTTGTAAATCAACGAGTATGGCAACCGGTTTTGCATGACGCGCTGCAATTTCACGCACTCGATTAATGCGCTCCTCATGCACATGCAATTCACCATGGGAAAAATTAGCACGAAAAACCACAGCGCCTGCCAGAATAACACGCTCTAACATGTTGGGGTCATCCAGTGATGGTCCCAAGGTAACCACAATTTTAGTCCGGCGAAGATGGTCGTTCATGCAACTTTTTCTTTTGCTTGACGTTCTTCCAATGCGGCAATCACGGGTAATTTTTTTCCTTCAAGGACAGTGAGAAACGCACCGCCACCGGTTGAGACATAATCAATCTTGTCATAAATTTTGTATTTTTCAATGGCAGCAAGCGTATCACCACCACCCGCTACTTTAAACGCTTTACTTTCAGCAATGGCTTTGGCAATGGCTTGCGTGCCTTTCGAAAATTCCTCAATTTCGAAGGCGCCAACAGGACCATTCCACAATATCGTTTTTGCTTTTTTGATGATGCTGACAAATTGTTTGATGGTATCTGGACCAATATCAAATATTTTTTCGTTGTCATCAATTTGCGAAACGATGCGGACATAGGCTTCTGCATCATCCGAAAAGCGATCGGCGACCACCACATCAATGGGTAGCGGAATTTCTGCGTTGCGTTCTTTAGCGGTCAAGCTCAGGCGTTCGGCTTCATCAATGAGGTCAGGTTCATGCAAGGATTTGCCAACGGTATAGCCTTCGGCGGCTAAAAATGTATTGGCAATGCCACCTCCAATGATGAGTGCATCGACTTTTTTCACCAAGAAATCGAGCAAAGCCAATTTGGTGGATACCTTAGAACCCCCAACGATGGCGACCACAGGATGCGCTGGTTTTTCTAAAATTTTGCTGAGCGCTGCTAATTCAGCAAGTAACAAAGGACCGACACAAGATTGCTTGGCGTATTTGATAATGCCAACGGTGGATGATTCAATTCTGTGCGAGGTGGCGAAAGCATCCATGACAAACACATCGCAGAGAGATGCCATTTTTTTTGAAAGCTCCACATTGTTATCCGTTTCGCCGTGATGAAAGCGGACATTTTCCAAAAGTTTCACTGGCGCATCGCCACTTGCATGGCCATCTAGCCAATGGGTGATGAGGGGAACGTCCATTTTGAGCAGTTTTGATAACACTTTGGCGACAGGTGCAAGTGAAAAACTTTCATCATAACTGCCTTCATGCGGTCGACCGAGGTGTGACATCAACATGACTTTGGCACCGGCTTTCAATGCTTGCTTGATGGTGGGGATGGCAGCTCGAATGCGCAAGTCGCTGACGACTTCGCCACTCTTGAAGGGATCGCTATGCTTGATGGGCACATTAAAATCTTCTCGAATCAAGACACGTTTTCCCTTCAGATCGAAGTCGGACATGGTTGGAATTGGCATTCACAGCTCCTTTCAAAGTAAGCAGACAATGTTTCAGATTGTTACGCTGAATTTATTGCATAACAAAGAGAAAAAAACAATACTGCGAATTAAGCTAAGAAGCACAAGGGCAATGACGGTCTGTCGCAAAATGCAAGAGTATTCACTGAACTGTGTCATTGTGCGTAGAGAAGGGCAGCAATTGTCATGCGAGCGTTGGCTGGCATGACAATTGCTGTCACAATGACACAGTTCGGTGAATACTCTCAAAAATGCAGGGTGTCATCCTGAATAAGTGTCACGAGATCCCTCGCGGTACTCGGGATGACGCCGCAGGAATAATTAATGCGCGTTAAATTCATACGACAATTTTTGCAGCTCGAATCAGCGAGCAGCATCATACTTTTTCTCACGGCAGTGCTTGCCATGCTGTGGGCGAATTCGCCGTTTGCTGTTTTTCATCAACGCTTTATTGGGACTTTTTTGTTTTTTATCAATGAAGGACTGATGACAATTTTTTTCTTAGTCGTTGGTTTGGAGTTGAAACGTGGCTATTTGGATGGACAATTGTCGCGTTTTTCACAAATTATTTTGCCCGCAGTCGCCGCTTTTGGTGGCATGCTGTTGCCGGCACTGCTGTATTTAGCGCTGAATTATCATCATCCGGTGGCGATACAAGGATTTGCAACACCGGTCGCAACCGATATTGCTTTTGCACTTGGTGTCCTCACTTTATTTTCGCGCCGGGTACCGATTGCATTAAAATTATTTTTGCTGGCGCTCGCGATTTTTGATGACATGGGTGCGATATTCATTATCATTCTTTTTTATTCCAAAGGCTTGGCTTACCTTTGGGTGTTTCAATCCGTGGTCATCATTTTCCTGCTGTTTTTATTTAATCGACTCAGTATTCGCGCACTGACACCTTATCTCTTGATTGCGATTTGGCTGTGGTATTGTCTGCTGCGTGCCGGCATACATCCAACCATTAGCGGCGTTATTTTGGCGTTCATGATTCCTGATGGCGAGGTCAGCAAAAGGCAATCGCCTTTGCATCGTTTAGAAAGCGCCTTGCATCCTTGGGTCGCATACCTCATCATGCCGCTTTTTGCGCTGGCAAATGCAGGATTTTCGCTGCAGGGTATCACCGTGACGACGCTCGTTGATAGCGTGGTGTTAGGCATCGTGGCTGGCTTAGTTATCGGCAAACAAGTCGGGGTTTTTGGTTTTTCCTGGTTGCTGATTAAAGCGGGTATCGCGAAATTGCCGGAGAAATCCACGTGGTTACAACTCTATGGCGTTGCGTTACTTTGTGGGATTGGTTTTACTATGAGCTTATTTCTTGGTACGCTTTCCTTCCAAAATGAGCATGGTTATTTAGTATTGGTGAGACTGGGTGTCGTGTTGGGATCCGTCATCTCAGGATTGCTGGGTGCCGCGGTTTTAACGATAGCCTTTGTCCGCAAAAGGAGTAGTGTCGTTGATTGATACAGGTCATATACAAAAAATAAGTCGGTGTAAGCGAGCCATCGGTTGGCTCATCCATGCCTTTACCGCAAGCGGTGCTTGCATCGGATTACTCGCGCTTTTTGCTATTTATCAGCATTCTTTCTTGACAGCGTTATGGCTGATGGGCGCAGCGATTGTCATTGATGCAGTCGATGGAATGTTTGCACGTCTGGTTAACATCAAGCAAACGGTGCCGGAGGTGGATGGCGCATTGTTAGATAACATCGTCGATTTTTTTACTTACACACTGGTTCCTTGTTTTTTCTTGTTGGTAACAACACTGTTGCCGCCGGCTTTTCGTGTTGTTTGTGTCATGCTCATCACGTTTGCATCGGCCTATCAATTCACGCAAGTCGATGCCAAAACCACCGATCATTTTTTTAAAGGTTTTCCGAGTTACTGGAATATTGCGGTTTTTTATCTTTTCTTTTGGCAGATGAGTCCCATCACCAACATGATCATTTTGCTTTTTTTAGCCGTTTTAAGTTTTGTGCCGATAAAATATGTTTATCCTTCTCGACTCGATTATCTCACCAATAATCCCTACTTGCGTTTTACCATGATCGTTCTCACGATTTTGTGGGGTGTTGCAACAGGTGGTTTGTTGTGGCTTTATCCGCAATCTAATCACGTGTTGGTCGCCATCTCATTGGGTTATTGCTTGCTTTACCTCGGAATTAGCTTGTATCGTACCTGTATCCCATTATCTTCATTAGAACTTGCAACGGAATGACACTCAATCAAATATTAGTGACAGGTGGCGCTGGATTTATTGGTTCGCACACAGTGGAATTGCTGCTGCGACAAGGCAAGCAGGTGGTTGTTTTAGATAATTTGAGTTCGGGTAAATTACTCAATTTGCCGTTGCAACATCCTGATCTGGAATTCATCGAAGGCGACATCCTCGAATTGCCACTCATCGAAGATTTAATACAAAACTGTGATGCCGTATTGCATCTTGCCGCGATTGCTTCTGTGCAACAAACATTGGATGAGCCCATTTATTCTATGCAAGTCAACACGCAGGGTTTTTTGCATTTATTGGAAGCGATACGGAAAGCAAAACGACCGATACGTCTCGTCTATGCAAGCAGTGCGGCAGTGTATGGCGATGCCAGTGTGCTGCCTTGTTCAGATGAAACGCCGCTCGCTAATTTGCCGCTGTCACCTTATGCCATGCAAAAACTGCATGATGAACACTACGCCTATTTGTATGCGGAACTTTTTGGTGTCAAGAGTTTGGGTTTACGTTATTTCAATGTCTATGGTGAGCGTCAAGATCCAAATTCCCCTTATTCGGGGGTGATCAGTCGTTTTCTTGATGCTTATCAGCAAGATGCGCCACTCACCTTGTTTGGTGATGGCGAACAATCGCGTGATTTTATCGCCGTCACCGATGTCGCACGCGCCAACGTGCTTGCCTTACAAAGTGATTATTCCGCGGTGTTAAATATTGCAACAGGTGAAGCGCAAAGCTTACTGCAACTGATAGCGGCTATCGAAAAAGCCGGTAAAAAGCCTGCGAAATTACATTTTGAGCCACCGCGAAGTGGTGATATCAAAGCTTCTTTTGCAACGACAACCAAGGCTGCACGTCACTTGGATTTTACTTACACCATGTCATTGGCAGAGGGTATTGCTCAGTTGACGGAAAAATAGAGAGTATTCACTGAACTGTGTCATTGTGCCAGCAATTGTCATGCCAGCCAACGCTCGCATGACAATTGCTGCCCTTTTCTACGCACAATGACACAGTTCAGTGAATACTCTCGAAAAATAAGCTTCAAGAGAGTCGTACGAAAAAGTATAATGGCCACCGCATTTGCTGAGACTTAAGCTTTGTCATCCGGAGAACTATCCATGCGAAACAACGAAGCGAGCAAAAAACAAGCGTGTACCAAACGCTACGACGAAATCACCGTTGCTGATTTACCGCTTTCTTGTCCACCGCGGGATGATCGCATTTGGGATGCGCATCCACGTGTTTATTTGCCTATCGAAGAAGTGGGTCAGGTGGTGTGTCCTTACTGTGGTACCAACTACACACTAAAAGATTTTGTGCCGCCAAAACATTAACTAACTGAGAAAACAAATTTGTCTTCCTCGTCAGAAAAAATACTGATTATTGGTCCCGCATGGGTTGGGGACATGGTGATGGCGCAAAGCTTATTTAAGCTATTAAAAGCGCGATCAGCTACGACCACCATCGATGTCTTGGCGCCGGCGTGGACGTTTTCCTTGTTAGCGCGCATGCCTGAAATAACCCATGCCGTGGATATCGCGATCAATCATGGTGAGCTTGCACTGTCACGTCGATATGCAATCGGTAAGCGTTTGCGCGCCGCTTGTTATGACCAAGCAATTGTGTTGCCTAACTCATTCAAATCAGCATTGATTCCGTGGTTTGCCAATATCAAAACGCGCATCGGTTGGGTGGGTGAATGTCGTTATGGGGTGTTGACTGAGGCAAGACGCCTCGATAAAAAACGTTATCCGCTGATGATAGAACAATTCATGGCCTTGGGTTTAGCAGCCAATGCGCCATTGCCAACCGTGTATCCCTATCCTTCTTTTGCCATTCCAACGGCAGCAGCGCTTGCGACTGTTGCCAAACATCAATTGTCATGGCAAGGAAAACCCGTGCTCGCTCTTTGCGCGGGGGCCGCTTTTGGTGATGCGAAACGTTGGCCAGAAACATATTTTGCAACGGTTGCCAATGAACATTTGCGCAACGGTTGGGCGGTATGGTTGTTTGGGTCAGCCAACGATAAACCGGTTAACGATCACATTCAATCACTGACGGAACAACGGGTGGAAAATCTTTCCGGCCGTTTACAACTTGCAGAAACCATCGATTTGCTGTCACTGGTGATGGGTGTTGTGACCAACGATTCTGGTTTGATGCATGTTGCAGCTGCGTTAAAAAAACCGCAGGTTGCCATCTTTGGTGCAACCAGTCCTGATTTCACGCCGCCGCTTGCTGACAATGCGCATGTACTCAAATTAAATCTTGCATGCCAACCGTGTTTTGCACGCACCTGTCCGCTCACCCATCACCGTTGCATGCGCGATTTAACGCCGGATCGCGTGCTTGCGTTGACGCAAACATGGAGCGTGTCCTGATGCGTGTTTTGCTGATTAAAACCTCATCGATGGGCGATATCATCCACACCTTACCTGCGTTGACCGATGCGAGTCGTGCTCTTCCTGATATTCATTTTGATTGGATGGTTGAAGAAAGTTTTGCCGAAATTCCCGCATGGCATCCGCGTGTTTCTGCCGTGATTCCCGTTAGCTTACGTCATTGGCGAAAAAAATTATGCTCACGCGCGACGTGGCGAAGCTTGGCAGCATTGCGTCAGCGTTTGCACAACGAGCACTACGATCTCATCCTCGATGCGCAAGGATTAATGAAAAGTGCAGTACTTACTTTTTTTGCATCGGGAACACGTGTTGGTTTGGATATTCGTTCTGCGCGCGAGGGCATCGCGTCTTTTGCTTATCAGCGCAAATGTCAGGTTGATTTTTATCAGCACGCCATTATTCGCATGCGAACTTTATTCAGTCAGGCACTGCAATATACGTTGCCAGACAGTGCACCGGATTTTAGTTTGCATGCTGAGCAATTGCGAACTGCTGATGATAATCAGCAAAAATACCTGGTTTTTTTGCATGGCACGACATGGACTACCAAAGAATGGCCAGAAGAATATTGGGTGGCGCTCGCACAATTAGCAGCGGCTGCAGGTTATCGCATCAAAATGAGTGGTGGCAGTCCGCATGAATTAGAACGCGTAAAACGCATTGCAAAATTAAGTGATGCGGTTGATGTGTTGCCGCGTTTGACAATTGGCACCATGGCGCGTTTACTCGCGAATGCAACAGCAGCTGTTGCTGTCGACACCGGATTTGGTCATCTCGCCGCCGCCTTGAATGTGCCAACCGTTTCACTGTACGGCCCAACCAATCCCGTATACACCGGCGCACTTGGCAATCACTCCCTACACCTTGCCGCACCATTTCCCTGCGCGCCCTGCTTGCAGCGCACTTGCACCTATCGCAAAGCGAGTGCAGCAAAACCAGCATGTTACACCACCCTAGCGCCCAATCACGTTTGGCAAACAGTGCAAAGTTTGCTGTAAGCGTTTCTCCTTTTGAAAATAATACTGCTAACACTCATCCTTCAAACCACACTGACTCGGTGGTGCGTCATTGATGTCGTTGTCATTATCGGCACCCATGTTGCGGAAAGCGGCGTGGTGTTTGTCGAGGTAGAGATCTTGAGATGAAGGATACGAGGTAATTTGGATGTGAGAATTTTTGCGTATGCTTTCGTTGGTGTAGTGATTCGCGATGGGAAAGTAATCGCCGTAGCCAACATAATTTAGCTTGCGCATCGTGTTGCTGTTTTCTTTGAACTGACTAATTCCCGCATTCCACAAATAAGCAGAGACGCGTTGCGCGCGTTTTTCGGAGAGTCGTCTTTCCCAGCGGCTGCCAGCAAAACCGCTGCTGTTGCCAGAAATGAGAATATTGTTGTTAGGATAACGTTGCAACACCGTTGCTGCGCTGTCGAGGATGAACGCTGCTTGTGGTAAAAAGTCGGCGGTGTTTGGTTCAAATAATTTATCAGCGGGCATATCGATGCCAACAAAATCCCCTATTTTATAAGCTTGGCCGCCACTTTGGATGACGCCGCCTGCATCGTAACGCAGTGTTGTCACATAGTAACCGATGGCGCCGCCACCAAGACCTGCGAGTACGATCAGCGGTTTTGAACCACCGAGCAAAGCAACGCTGCCGGCGCCTGCTGCCGCACCGACCAAGGTACCGGTTGCACTGCCAGTAGTGTGATTGTTAGTGATCAGTGGATTGTAAGCGCAACCCGCGAGAAGGGAAAAAGAAAAGACGAGCAAGCTTAACCATTTTGCTTCCATTGTCATGAGGAATTTCCCATTCAATTTTGTGACGATTATATAGAAATAATTTTTTTTATTCAGTAGTATTAAATTTCGTGGACACAATTTTTCTTCGGAGAAATGAGAATGGACCCCAACCCTAGTAGCAAAGACCGACCTCCCCCGTCGCCGTATCCCTCTTTGTGGCAACTCATCACTTCTTATTGGCAATCCGAACAACGTTTCCCAGCTTACCTTGCCATCACCCTTGTCATGGTGCTGACACTGACGCTTGTGACGTTGAACGTGATTTACAATTATTGGTACAACTATTTTTACGATGCATTGCAATCCTATGACAGGCCAATTGCCATGCGGTTGCTCACGGTCTTTTTTGTGCTGACGCTTTTTTATGTGACGCTTGCGGTTTATCGTCTCTACGTTTTTCAATTTTTTCGGTTGCAGATACGCCGTTGGCTGACGGAGCAATGTCTTGGACGTTGGTTAAAAAAATCAGGTGCGCTGCAACAGCCAAATCAACGCATCGAAGAAGAAGTGGGTTCCTTAGTCAATGGTTCCATCGATTTTTCCCTCAGTTTGATGGGCATTATCACCGCTTTTTTGATGTTTATTTATTATCTCTGGTTGCTATCAGATGATTTGCAAAGTGTTTTGCCAGTGTCTGAATATTTAGTTTGGATAGGCGTTTTTTACGCACTGGCTGTGACTTTTTTCAGTATGAAATTTAGACGATGCATACGAGTGAATAAGGTGAATCATAAGCGTTATTTTATCCGCATGCATCGCAAATTATTAACGTGGTCTGCAACGGGTTACAGTCAATTACTGATGATATTGCCGTTGGTGATGGTATTTCCCAATTATGTCGAGAAAATTTTTATGCTGGGTTGGTTGTTGCAAAGTTTGCAAGCATTTAATCGGGTGCGAGGTTCGTTGCCATTTCTGCTGGATTCCGATGGTGTAAGTAAAGGAACGCAGGAAAGTCAGTGATTGCGTATCAGGCAATACCTGAAAGGTAAACTGCATGAAGCAACTCATTCAATCGCGTCAGTACTCAACGTGGCAGTTGATCACCGCCTATTGGCATTCTGAAGAACGTTTTTCTGCTTATTTATTTTTTATCGCCGTTCTTATCATGACGATTTCACTCGTCGGCTTCGAAGTGGTTTTTAATTATTGGTACAATTATTTTTACAATGCACTGCAAGCTTACAATGTGCACGCGGCAGTGCGGCTGTTGGTGGTGTTTTTCATCTTGGCGGCTTTTTATATTGTGCTGCAAGTGTATCGTTATTATGTGTCCCAATTGTTTGGGTTGCGTTGGCGTCGTTGGCTGACTAAGCAATTGATAGGACGTTGGTTGCAGCATCTCGGTTATTATTATCTCGAATATTTTGACATCAAAACCGACAACCCAGATCAACGTTTGCAAGAAGATGCGGGCGTGCTCATCAGCAGTTCCATTGAACTAACCATCGGTTTAGTGAGTGCGATTACGACTTTCCCGGCTTTCGTTTATATCTTGTGGTCACTCTCCGGTGTGCTGACGTTGCCACTCGGTTCGCTTGGTGTGTGGCATATTCATGGTTATTTAGTGTGGATCAGTTTGCTTTATAATTTGATCGGCACCTTGATCACCTTCAAAATTGGTCATCCATTGGTGCCGCTAAATTTCGAGCAGCAACGTCGTGAAGCGGGTTTTCGTTTTGCAGCCATTGATTTACGTTCTCACGCCGAAGATATTGCTTTGTATCGTGGTGAAGAAGATCAGCGCACTATTTTGCAACGTCTTTTTGGCGGCGTACTAGAAAATTGGTATGCCATTATTTTGCGACAAAAACGTTTGTTGTGGTTTACCGGTGGTTTTAATCAAGCGGCGGTATTGCTGCCACTGGCTGTTGCTTTGCCGAATTATTTTAACAAAGTATTTCTCTTAGGCGGCTTGATGCAAAGTTTAAGAGCATTTGGTTCGGTGCAAGATTCACTGTCTTACTTGGTGAATGCGTATACGCAAATTGCACAATGGCGTGCGACCACACAACGTCTCACTACTTTTTTAAATCACTTGCAAGAAGTGGAAGCTAAAGCTGCCAGCATCGATCAAGTCGTTTTCAAACATCACGTAAAAAATGCAATTGTGACAAAACAGCTAAGCATCAAGACACCGCGTAATGAAGCGTTATTGAATAACATCAACGAAACATTCACCCACGGACAACATTATTTAATCAAGGGCACATCGGGCATTGGAAAAAGCACTTTTGTGCGCACGCTTGCCGGCATTTGGCCTTATGCATCGGGCGATATTATTTTTCCACAAAAAGACAGCGTTATGTATTTGCCACAAAAAACTTACATGCCGATAGGCACACTCGCCGAAGCACTTTTATTTCCTGATAAAAAACATCCGGCATCATCACTTCAACTTGAAGCGGTGTTACGCGATTGTCATCTCGAACAATTTATTCCCCGTTTAAATGACAGTGCTTCTTGGTCTGAACAATTTTCACCGGGTGAACAACAACGTGTCGCTTTTGCTCGCGTGTTGTTGCATGAACCGCATTGGGTATTTCTCGATGAGACAACGTCTATGCTGGATATGGCAAATGAGGACTACCTGTATCACTTACTCAAAACTAAATTACCGCATTGCTCCATCATCAGCATTGGTCATCGACCAAGCCTTAAGTCTTATCATGATCATGTGATTGATATTGAGCGGTATAGTTAGGCAACGTTCGACAAGCTAGCTGCGATAGGGTGATGCATATTAAAATTTAGCGTCTGATGCTGAAATTGTCAAAAAAAGATGCAAAATAACTGAGTGTTCTATGGCGCTTCAGCTCATCATGGCGTAAAATCGGACAATTATCCGCGATAATGATGAGGAGAACAACGATGTTTGGTTTAGTACAACTACCTTGGTGGGGCTATGTTCTCAGTGTTATCGTCTTGACTCAGCTGACTATTTTCTCAGTGACTCTCTATTTGCATCGCTGCCAGGCGCATCGAGCGCTCAGTTTGCATCCCATAGTCAGCCATTTTTTCCGCTTCTGGTTGTGGTTGACCACTGGGACTATCACCAAAGAATGGACGGCGATACATCGCAAACATCATGCCAGAGTAGAAACCGACGAAGATCCGCATAGTCCTATCGCAAAGGGCATCAAGAAAGTATTTTTTGAAGGTGCTGAGCTTTATCGTGAAGAAGCAAAAAATAAAGAAACAATGGAACGTTATGGTGAAGGAACGCCGGACGATTGGATTGAGAACCACCTTTATGCGCGTTACAGTTCAGCGGGCATCACCCTCATGTTGCTGATTGACCTGCTGCTTTTTGGTGTGCTGGGTCTCACGATATGGGCGGTGCAAATGGCGTGGATACCGTTTTTTGCAGCGGGTGTGGTGAATGGCATAGGCCATTACTGGGGCTATCGCAATTTCGAAGGTAAAGATGCTTCACGCAATATTTTGCCGTTTGGTTTGTTAGTGGGTGGTGAAGAGCTGCATAACAATCATCATGCCTATGCTGCTTCTGCAAAATTTTCAGCGAAATGGTGGGAGATTGATGCGGGTTGGGGTGTGATTCGCTTGTTGCAATTTTTCCGCTTGGCATCACCAAAGCGTGTGTTGCCAACGCCAAAAATGTTGCCGACTAAAACATTTATTGATACCGATACCTTAACCGCGATCATCACTTATCGTCTGCAAGTCATGGCGCGTTACACACGTGATGTGGTGCTCCCTGCTTTACATGAAGAAAAAAAACGTGCCAGCAAACAAAGCCGTTTGTTATTTCGTCGTGCACGCACGGTGTTAGTACGTGATGCTTCTATCATGCAAGCATCGCAAAAATTGCGCTTGGCGACGCTCTTGGAAAATTTCCACTCACTGCGCATCGTTTATCAATTTCGTCTCAAGCTCCAAGATATTTGGAGTCGAAGCACAGCGAGTCAAAAAGAATTACTCGATGCATTACAAGAGTGGTGTCAACAAGCGGAAGCGACTGGCATTGAAGCATTGCTGCAATTTGCGCATCGTCTGAAAACTTACGTGCCACAGACGAGTGGGTGAGGTTTTTAGGTTTATGGGATGAGTAATTAGGTTAGGCAGCTTCTTTTCTTCTATGGCCTTTTAATATAATTTCAACTTGCACATTCAACCCGTCACGGTCAACTAAGTCTTGAAGTGCTAATCGAATAAATTGTTCTTCAGAGTAGCCCAATAGTTTTGCATATCTTGCCGCAAGTTTAGGGCTAACCGATTTGCGTCCATGTTCAATATCGCATAAATACTGTTTGGTAATTTTAAGCTTATCAGCAAAATCAACTTGCGATATTTCATCGGCATGACGAATGGCCCATATTAATTTACCAAGCGTTAGTTTGGCACAGGTAATATTTTCAATATCTTTTATCGTTTTCTGTGTCATCTTGCTTTTAATATTCATGTTTATGTACCTCACTAACCTCTTACAAAATTAACCACACCTTCTTTATTAATAGCATAAATGGCGCGGTAGGCAATATTTAGGCGTATTGAGCGCTGACCTTTTCTTTTTCCTTTTAAGGGTTCGTCGTGATATCCAGGAATTTTTCTGACCTCACTCAATCCCCTATGTCCAACGTCTTCGATCATAGAAATTGTAAACTAATTTTTAGTGTACTTATCAAATTATAAAAATAGATATAACAACCAAAAAAGCATTGGACAGATAAAGACAAGAAGAATAAAAGAGAAAACGACTGTGTTAATTCAAACTAAATTTTCGTCTCTTCAAACATCACGTGCATGCCGTGTTTGCCGGTTTCGGCATTATAGGCGAGCGGGTCGTATTGCATTTTTCGAATTTTGTCAGGCTTAATTTTTTTGTTTTTTGTGGTGGTGCGGAAGTAACGCGTTAGTTTGCCTTTGCTGGTTTTACCGGTGGAGATGAGCTTGATGATTTCGCGCATGGTGTCATACCTATTCGTTTTTAACTTTAGCCGGAAATTTGTTCGCGTAATTTGATGTCTTTTAACACCGCTTCAATACCGCGTTTGTTAATGATGCGTATACCTCGCGCACTGACGCGGAGTTTCACGAAACGCCCGTCTTCAAGATAAAAGCGTTTGTGTTGTAAATTGGGCAAAAAGCGCCGTTTGGTTTTGTTGTTTGCATGAGAAACATTATTTCCCACCATCGGACGTTTGCCGGTTACTGGACATACTTTAGCCATGATTATTCTCTATTTATGCTTGATTTATTTAATGATAGCTTCACCAATGTGAAGGCTGAAACTTATACCAGAAAGATGTTTGCAGCGCAAATGTTTCGTGTGGCCACAGCTTATTCTCTATCTATCTGGGCTGAAGGATGGCGGGTCTCTTGTCCTTACATATCGTCATCACGTACACTTTTGTCACCTCCGCGGCGAAAATTAAGGTGCAATCTATGCAACGATTAGCAAATAAGCAAATTCTGCTGGGTGTGACGGGTAGCATTGCAGCCTATAAAAGTGCTGATTTGGTGCGTCGTTTGCGCGAAGTGGGTGCAACAGTGCGCGTGGTGATGACGACGAATGCGAAGCGCTTTATCACGCCACTGACCTTGCAGGCGGTGTCTGGTTATCCGGTGCACGATGATTTATTTGATTTACGCGCGGAAGCGGCCATGGGTCATATTGAGCTCGCTCGCTGGGCGGATGTGGTGTTGGTCGCGCCCGCTTCTGCGGATTTTATGGTGCGTCTTCTACACGGGCAAGCGGATGATTTGCTAACGACGCTTTGTTTGGCGACGGCTGCAACTATCGCCATCGCGCCTGCGATGAATCAAGGCATGTGGCGTCATCCCATCACCCAGGAAAATCAGCTGTTATTACAACAAAAAGGCGTGTTGGTGATGGAGACGGGTGAGGGCAGTCAAGCGTGTGGCGATGTGGGACCTGGTCGCATGCTGGAACCGTTAGACATCGTCGAAAAAGTGAGCGCACTGTTTGCAACCGGTGCGCTCGATGGACAACGGGTGTTAGTGACAGCAGGACCAACGCATGAGGCGATAGATCCCATCCGTTACATCAGCAATAAAAGTTCCGGCAAAATGGGCTATGCACTCGCTGCCAGTGCAGCAGAAGCAGGCGCAAAGGTGACCTTGATCAGCGGACCAGTGCAGGAAAGTGTGCCATCGCATGTGACCGTGGTACCGGTGGTCAGTGCAGCAGAAATGCATGCTGCTGTCATGAAAAAAATAGCAGATTGTGATATCTTTCTCGCCGTTGCCGCGGTTTCTGATTACCATTGTGCAACGATTGCGACCCATAAAATCCATAAAGACGAGGCAACGTTTGCGCTCACCTTGGAGCGTAATCCGGATATTGTGAGCGCCGTTTCTGCTTTGCCGCAGAAACCTTTTATCGTGGGATTTGCTGCAGAAACAGCAGAAGATTACATTGCACGCGCCAAAGCAAAACGCGCGCACAAAAACATGGACATGATTATTGCCAATCGTGTTGGTGAAGCAGTTGGTATGGGCAGTGATGATAATGCCGTCACCGTTTGTTCAAAGACGGCAGAGATCACGCTGCCCTTGATGTCAAAACAAAAATTAGCACGTGAGCTCATTGCCATCGTTGCTGATGCCGTTAAGAAGAGAAAATCATGACAGAAAAATTAGCGCAAACCGAAACAGAAAATAAAAACGTGACACACGAAAAAAATACAACAATGCATTCCGTACAACTAAAAATAATGGATGAGCGACTCGGCAGCGTTTTTCCGTTGCCGCGTTATGAAACCAACTTGGCAGCAGGTCTTGATTTGCGAGCTTGTCTTGATGCACCGTTAACTATCCAACCGCAACAAACCGAACTCATTGCAACCGGCATCGCAATTTACATTGAAGATCCAACACTTGCGGCCGTCATATTGCCGCGTTCTGGATTGGGGCATAAGCATGGTTTAGTGTTAGGTAATTTAGTTGGTTTGATTGATGCAGATTATCAAGGACCACTCATGGTTTCTTGCTGGAATCGCAGTGTTACGGCTTACACCATACAGCCTGGTGATCGCATTGCCCAACTTGTTTTTGTTCCAATCGCGCGCGTTACGTTTGATGTGGTGACTGATTTTGTCGCAACCAATCGTGGCAGTGGTGGCTTTGGTCATTCAGGGAGAAATTAAATGTTAACGGAAGCTACACTCAGCGAAACGATAGATCCCACTATTTTTCGCAGCTACGATATTCGTGGCATTGTGCAACACAATTTGACTGAGCATAGCGTCGAATTAATTGGCAAGGCGATTGGTTCTTTGATACGTGAGCAAGGTGAAAACCAAGTGGTGATTGCGCGCGATGGTCGTCTCTCAGGACCGCTTTTGTCACACGCGTTGTGTCGTGGCTTACTCGCTGTTGGTTGCAATGTCACCGATATTGGCAGCGTGCCGACACCTTTGCTTTATTATGCCGCGCAAGTGTTTGCAGGTCGCTCCGGTGTCATGTTGACTGGCAGTCATAATCCGCCGAATTACAATGGGTTGAAGATGGTCGTCAAAGGCGTGACGTTAGCAGAAGGCGAAATTCAAGCGCTTTATCAGCGTATATGTGAGCAACGGTTTCAAGTGGGTGAAGGTGTTCTTGAAGAAATTGATATTGTGGCGCGTTATGTCGATGAAGTGATCAACAATGTGCAGCTCGCTCGACCTCTCACGATAGTCATTGATGCTGGCAATGGCATCACCGGCATGATGGCGCCCGCTTTATTTCGTCGTTTGGGCTGTGAGGTGCACGAATTATTTTGTGAAGTCGATGGTCATTTTCCCAATCATCATCCTGATCCTAGCGATACGCACAATTTGCGTGACTTGATACAATGCGTGCAAGAAAAAAAAGCAGATATTGGTTTAGCATTTGATGGCGATGGTGATCGCTTGGGTGTTATCACCTGTCGTGGTGAAATCATTTGGCCAGATCGATTGCTGATGTTATTTGCCAAAGCAGTTATTGCAGCAACACCGAATGCAAAAATTATTTTTGATGTGAAGTGCACGGCACAACTGCCGCAATTAATTATCGCTTTGCAAGGCGAGCCGCTGATGTGGAAAACCGGACACTCGCTCATCAAAGCAAAATTAGCGGAAACCAAAGCAAAATTAGCAGGCGAAATGAGCGGTCACTTTTTCTTTAATGATCGTTGGTATGGCTTCGATGATGCTTTGTATGCCGGTGCGCGTTTATTGGAACTTTTGGCTGCGACCACAGACGATAGTCACACCGTGTTTGCAGCGATACCAAACAGCATCAATACACCGGAACTAAAAGTGGCGGTGAGTGACACTGAGAAATTTTTGTTGATGCAAGCACTGATTACCAATGCTAATTTTCCGGATGCAAAAGAAATCATCACTATCGATGGCTTGCGCGTTAATTTTGCTGATGGTTTTGGTTTGGTGCGGCCATCAAACACCACACCGTATTTGATATTGCGTTTTGAAGCGAGCACCAAGGCCATGCTTGAAAAAATTCAAAACGATTTTCGCGCGTGGCTGTTGTCAGTGCGCGCTGATTTAGTGTTGCCATTTTAATGCAGGCGCATTCCTACGATATCATTATCGTCGGTGGCGGTTTGGTTGGTAGTACGCTTGCTGTTGCCCTCGCTCAACAAACATCGCTTTCTATTGCAGTACTTGAAGCGCAATCGCTGCAACCGCCAACATTTTCCGCGGCCTCTTATCATCATCGTGTTAGTGCGATTGCGTTGGCTGCGGAACGAATTTTGCAAGCATTGCATGTCTGGCCATTGTTACAACAAGCACGCCTCTGTTCGTTTGCAGAAATTCATGTTTGGGATGTGGCGACAACACAAGCGATAGCATTTGCGAGTGAGGCGATAGGTGAGCGAGCGTTAGGTTATATTGTTGAAAATCAGTTGTTGCAAGCAGCTTTGTTTGAAAGAAGACAACAACTTCCACAAATTAATTTTATTTCACCGGTAACACTCACGCATGTTGCAGAAACAGAAAATAAAATCAAACTGAGTGCGGCAGATGGTCGTGTTTTTCAAGCGACACTTGCAATTGCAGCCGATGGTGCCAATTCTTGGTTGCGCGAACAAGCGGGCATTGCGGTGAAACGTCACGATTATCAACAACAAGCCATTGTGGCGACCGTGCAAACAGAAGCAGCGCATGCTGCAATTGCGCGTCAAGTTTTTCTTGCAACAGGACCACTCGCTTTTTTGCCGTTAGCCGATGCGCATCTCTCTTCCATTGTTTGGTCGTTACCGAATGCTGAAGCAACACGGTTGCTTGCACTCGAATCCTCTCAGTTTAATCACGCACTCGCGACTGCTTTTGCGCATCGTTTAGGTGATGTTTCGCGAGTAGATGCAAAGCATGCGTATCCGCTCTATCAACAACAAACCAAACATTATGTGAAGTCGCGCGTGGTGTTAGTCGGTGATGCTGCGCACACCGTGCATCCGTTGGCGGGTCAAGGATTGAATATGGGTTTGCTTGACGCGGCGAGTTTGTGTGACGTCATTGTTGCAGCAAATAAAACCGGTGATATCGCAAATTTGCGTCATCTTCGTCACTACGAACGCTGGCGCAAAGCCGATCATGCGGCGATGTTTGCAGCTATTGCAACTGTCAAACAATGCTGTGCCATGCAGCATCCCTTGCTGCAACGCGCGCGCGCGTTAGGCTGGCTTGCGAGCGCTGAGTTGCCGTGGCTTAAAAATCAGCTGATGCGCCAAGCGGTCGGTAATCGTGGCGGATTGCCGATGATGGCTAAGCGGAGTAAATAATTTGTCACCGCTGCGATAGATATCTGCGAGTCAAAAGCTAATAAAAGAAGTTGATGAAACGCTTGATTTTTAAATTATTTTCAATAAAGAGCCATGTATAACTACACTTTTTAATGAATTATGCTATGATTCAATACATAAATAGGGTCTATAATTAGTAAATCTAAGGATTATTGTGGGGTCTGTGTATCAGTTAAGTGACTTAGTAAATGATTGTGCAGTAGGTGTATCAAAAACTTATATATCAAAAGGCGCTATGGAAACTGCAAAATCAGATTTTAATTTTAATACCCAAGAAGAGGTATTAGGTTTTATTGGAAATGGAGGATTGGAATTACCTTGCTTAAGCAACTCAAAGCCATGGGGAAACAATCCTATGCCTGAAAATCCAATCATGGTAGATGCCTATCATTTTTATTCAGGTTCAACTTATGGCTATATCGCTTTTTTCTATCAGCCAACAACGAAGAAATGGGTTATTAAATCGTTTAAAAAAAATAGTGAACCTGATACCAGAAATCTGGCATTTAAAGAAGCATTAAGTAAATTACGAAGTCAGCGTTAATGGAGGTTATATGAATAAAAAAGTAGTTATCTGTCCTGCTTGTGGCTCGCAACAGGTCTCGTGTTCGGAAAATGAGAATTTTGGTCAGCTAACGCTAGGGCCAAAATTTTCGTTCAAGGAAATTAATTATAAATGCGAATCCTGCGGCGAAGAAGGTGACTTTCTTGCTGAGACTGATAAAAATTATTTTGCTTCACAAAAAGAAGCCCAAAGTAATTTTGTAAAACACATACTAGAAAATATGAATAATGCTGGTATTACGATGGCAATGTTCGAGCGCGTATTTGAATTACCTGCGAGAACTTTGACCAGATGGAAAAATGGTGATTTTTCATCAAGCGCACTTTCTTTACTTCGCATAGTAGCTACTTATCCTTGGATTATTGAAGTGGCGGAAAATAAATTTGAAAAAAATTTTTCACGCTGTGCTGTGATAACAGCAGCCGCTCAAGAATTTAAAAATGGAAAAAATCAAGTTGATAATACAGCAACTTACCAATTACAAAAACCCATAAGTGGTAGCTCAACAGCATTTTTTGTTGTTCGATTTGATAGCTCACAATCAAAGTTACAAAAGACCATAGTAACGACTGGAGCATAAATGAAACTAATTGATGCAATTTTTTGTGATGATGTTCGATATGAAATGAACAACAAGCTCTCATTAATGGGATTATATAGTGATCGAATAATCTTGCGTGTTGATAATGAGCCAGAAATTAAATGGCCTGTGCCAATGAATTTATCGCTATTATTGCGATTTAGATTAGAGCAAGAAAAAAATCAACCAGATCATTTTGACTTTGAGTATGTGTTAAATGATAAAAGCATAGCTAAAATTCATGGCGACTTTAATAGTAAAGTAAGCAGCCAGTCTCTTTTTACTTTGCCAATACGCGGCATCGTCATTCCACTTGAGCTAGGGGATTTGGGATTTTCAATTAAAATCTATGGTGGAAAAAAACTTTTGCTTTCTGAAGAGCAAATGGCAGCCATCAAAATCCAAAAAGAATAAAAAAATTTCTATTTATCGGAGATGATACGGATTTCTACCGGTTATTATAGCTTGCTAGTCTAAAAAGCTTATTAGCTGACAATAATCCCCTATCAGTATGGCCACATGGCGCAGAAATAGGGCATTTAGCCAGGATAAATGCCCTGCCTACTCGCAAATTGCAGTCATGCAACGATTCTTCACTTCACCGACTCTTCTGTTTTCCACATTGAGAAGCTATACTCCCACCCTTCTATCAATACCCATAAGACAATGGAAAACCCATGGGAAAACGAACACCGCTATACCAAATGCATGTGAATGCACATGCAAAAATAGTTGATTTTGCTGGATGGGATATGCCATTGCATTATGGTTCCCAGCTTGAAGAACATCATCAGGTGAGAGGTCATGTCGGTGTGTTTGATGTCTCCCACATGGGGGTGATTGATGTGCAGGGCGAAGATGCTGCTGCTTATTTGCGTTATGTGCTCGCGAATAATGTCGATAAATTAGTGGTCGGTAAAGCGCTTTACACTTGCATGTTGAATGAGCGCGGTGGTGTCATCGATGATTTAATTGTGTATCAATGTGCAGCGGATGCGTATCGCATTATCGTCAATGCCGGCACGCGGGAAAAAGATATTGCTTGGCTGCAAGCAAAAGCGGCAGCATTTAATGTCACCTTGCTGGCGCATCACGATAAGGCCATGCTTGCTGTGCAAGGGCCAGAAGCAGCAGCAACAATGGGCGAATTTTTATCGTCTAATATGCGTGATGCTGTGATGCAATTAAAACCTTTTCACTTTTTGACAGTAGATCATTGCTTCATCGCACGTACCGGTTATACCGGAGAAGATGGTTACGAAATTATTTGCGAGGCAAATGATGCTGAAAAAAAATGGCAAGCATTGCTCGCAATCGGTGTTAAACCCTGTGGTCTTGGTGCGCGTGATACCTTGCGTTTAGAAGCGGGTCTCAATTTGTATGGTGCCGATATGGATGAAACCGTCACGCCACTCGAATCGAATCTCGCCTGGACAGTTGCCATGCAACCACAAGAACGCGACTTCATTGGTCGTGCTGCACTGGAAAAACAAGTGGCGCAGGGTTTAAATCAACGCTTAGTCGGATTAGTGTTGGCAGGTCCTGGCATATTGCGTAATCACCAAAAAGTGATTGTAGATGACAAAGTGCAAGGCGAAGTGACGAGTGGTGGTTATGCGCCGACACTCGAAAAAAGCATTGCGCTCGCACGTGTGCCAGTCACGATAGGTAGAGCGTGCGCAGTTGCTATCCGACAAAAACAAGTACTAGCACAGGTGGTTAAGCCACCGTTTGTGCGTTTCGGAAAAAAAGTGTTTGAGAATTAAGAGCTTATATTTGGAGTCCATAGCATGAGTAAAATACCGAATCAATTGCAATATACGAAGACCCACGAGTGGGTGAAAAAAGACGATGAATTCCTCACCATCGGTATTACCGATCATGCGCAAACCATGTTAGGTGATTTGGTCTACGTGGAGTTGCCGGAACTGGAATCCAGTTTAGATGGCGGCCAAGAATGTGCCGTGGTCGAATCGGTGAAAGCGGCGGCAGATATTTATTGTCCAGTGTCAGGTGAAGTCATCGAAATTAATCAAGCCGTCATTGAAAATCCGCAACTGATTAATGAAGATCCATATGGCAAAGGTTGGTTGATACGCGTGCGTCCGTTTGAAGGGTCAGCAATTGGATTGCTGAATGCGGATGAATACGTAAAAGTTGTGGCATCTGAGGCGCATTAATTTTCAAAAAAAAGCAGGAGTAAAACATGCCGTTTATTCCACATACTGAGCAAGACGTGCAAGAAATGTTAGCGACCATCGGCATTTCCACCATCGAAACGTTGTTTGACGAAATTCCTGACGCACTGCGTCATGTCTCGCTTAACACTTTGCCAAGCGGTATATCCGAAATGGAATTGCGTCGTTTGATGCAAGCGCGTGCGGAACAAGATGAAAGTGGTTTGTGTTTCATAGGCGCAGGTGCTTACGAACATCACATTCCCGCTGCCGTGTGGGATATCGCGACGCGCGGTGAATTCATGACGGCGTATACACCGTATCAAGCAGAAGCGAGTCAAGGGTCTCTGCAACTCATTTACGAATTCCAAAGCATGATGGCGAGTTTGATGGCACTCGAAGTATCGAATGCATCACTCTACGATGGTGCAACAGCACTCGCTGAAGCCATATTGATGGCGGTCAGATTATCCAGCAAAAAAGAAAAAACACATATCTTGATGCCACGCACGCTACATCCTTTTTACCAACAAACCGTGGATGCGATAGTAAAACAGCAAGGCATCACACTCATTCCAGTTCCTTATGAACGCGAGAGTGGCCGTGTGGATCAAGCAGCATTACAACCATTATGGCATCGTGAAGTGGCTGCACTCATTATTCCGCAACCTAATTTTTTTGGTGTGTTGGATGAGGTCGATGCCTTGACTGACTGGGCGAAAGACCACGATCTCTTGTCCATTGCAGTGGTGAATCCCATGGCGATGGCTTTGTTAAAACCACCCGGTGAGTGGGGAAAAGTTGGTGCTGATATTGCTTGCGGTGAAGGTCAGCCGCTTGGCATACCGCTTGCATCCGGTGGACCTTATTACGGATTTTTGTGCACCAAGAAAGTGCATGTCAGACAAATGCCGGGCCGCATTGTCGGTCGCACCGTGGATGTGGAAGGGAAACCAGGCTTTGTGTTGACGCTGCAAGCGCGCGAGCAACACATAAGACGCGCCAAAGCCACATCAAATATTTGCACCAATCAAGGATTGATGGTGACCGCTTCCACAATTTACATGAGCTTGCTTGGTCCTGAAGGTTTACGTCAAACGGCAGCGCTTTGTCATGAGCAAACGCGTTTGTTGCAACAACAACTCTTAGCGATTCCAGGCGTGAAGTCAGTCTTTTCTGCGCCGTATTTTCACGAAACGGTGGTGCAACTTAATTTAACGGAGACGAATGTGTTGCAGCAATTGGCAGCTAAGGGCATACAAGGTGGTCTTGCACTCGGTGATTTTTATCCGGAACTTAGTAATTGTTTGTTGGTGTGTGCCACAGAAACTAAAACAGCAGCCGATATTCACCGCTTTGCTCAACAATTGCGTGATGTTATGCAAGGAGAAAAACGCGCATGTCTCGCTTAATTTTTGATATCTCACGTGAAGGTCGTTACGCCAAATCACAATGGCCAAGCGCTTGTCTGCCGCAAAAAAAAATAGCCTGCACGGATATTCCTGCAGCACTACTGCGGACAAAAGCACCGCGCTTGCCGCAAGTCTCCGAATTACAAGTGGTGCGTCATTACACCAATCTTTCCAAGAAAAATTTTTCCATCGATACGCATTTTTATCCGCTGGGATCTTGCACCATGAAATACAATCCGCGCGGCGTGCATGCACTCGCATCACTTGATGGTTTTTTGCATCATCATCCATTGTCGCGCGAAGAAAATAGCCAAGGGTTCATGTGTTGTGCGTATGAGTTGCAAGAAATTTTGCAAACAGTGACGGGCATGAAGGGTGCTGCACTGTCGCCGATGGCAGGTGCGCAAGGTGAATTTGCAGGTGTTGCCATGATTGCGGCTTATCATCGTGATCGCAACGATTTAGCGCGCGATGAAATTTTAGTGCCGGATGCTGCGCATGGCACTAATCCCGCATCGGCAGTGCAATGTGGTTTTAAAGTGCGAGAAATTCCGACAGATTGCGATGGCAATGTCGACATCGCTGCACTCAAAGCCGCGGTTTCTGCAAAAACCGCGGGCATCATGCTCACCAATCCATCTACGCTCGGTGTTTTTGAGCAAAAGATTCAAGAGATTGCGAGAATCATCCATAAGGCCGGTGGCTTACTGTATTACGATGGCGCTAATTTTAATGCCATCTTGGGAAAAGTGCGTCCGGGTGATATGGGTTTTGATGTGGTGCATCTCAATTTGCATAAAACATTTGCGACACCGCACGGTGGTGGTGGTCCTGGCGGTGGCCGGTGGTGGCGAATGAACGTTTATTTCCTTATTTACCAATTCCGCGCATTGCAAAAGAGGGTGACAATTATCGCTGGTTGACTGAAAAAGATTGTCCGCAAACCATTGGTCGTTTATCTGCGTTCATGGGAAATGCTGGCATTATTTTGCGTGCTTATCTTTATGCGCGCTTGCTTGGTCGTGAAGGCTTAGAGCGGGTTTCTGCGTTTGCCACACTGAATGCCAATTATTTATTGGCGCGGTTGCAAGCGGCCGGTTACACCGCTGCTTATCCAAAAAGACGCGCTAGTCACGAGTTCATCATCACCTTAAAACACGAAGCAAAAACTTGGCACATTTCTGCCTTGGATGTGGCGAAGCGTTTGCTGGATTATGGTTTCCATGCACCGACTATGTATTTCCCGTTACTCGTGCCAGAGTGCTTGCTCATCGAACCAACCGAAACAGAAAGCAAAGAAACCATCGATGCGTTTGCCGATGCGATGATCGCCATTTTGCAAGAAGCAAAAACCAATCCGCAATTGTTAAAAGAAGCACCGCACTATTTGCCGGTGCGTCGTTTGGATGACATCAAGGCAGCACGTGAATTGAATTTGATTGATGAGTGATTGTCATGCCAGCGGAAAGAAGCAACTGTGTCATGCCAGCGGAAAGAAGCAACATTGTCATGCCAGCGGAAAGAAGCATCTGTGTCATGCCAGCGGAAAGAAGCATCTGTGTCATGCCAGCGGAAAGAAGCATCTGTGTCATGCCAGCGGAAAGAAGCAACTGTGTCATGCCAGCGGAAAGAAGCAACTGTGTCATGCCAGCGAAGGCTGGCATCCAGGCTTTTTAGTGAATTCCTGGATGCCAGCCTTCGCTGGCATGACACAGTTGCTTCTTTCCGCTGGCATGACACAGATGCTTCTTTCCGCTGGCATGACACAGATGCTTCTTTCCGCTGGCATGACACAGTTGCTTCTTTCCGCTGGCATGACACAGTTGCTTCTTTCCGCTGACATGACAATGTTGCTTCTTTCCGCTGGCATGACACAGATGCTCACAATTGTAACTGAATAAACGTTTTCGTAATAAAGGAGTAATCCCATGCAAATATCTCGTTCATCACCCTACACCCTCTTTTGTTTACTCGCATTGCTACTCAGCAGTTGCGCGCTCAATCCAAATAACAGCAATAGCAGCAGCACAAAAACGTATTTGAAAAAAGAACTGCGCTTTTCTCAAGACATGGCGCTGGTTGAAACCAAAGCTGCAACGTTTGTGAATAATAATCGGCTGTGGGTTTTTTCTTTTCCTCAAGTTGCTTATTACAATAATTATGTCGATGCAACTATCCCGACCTTCGCTGCTTATCACAGTGACACCAAGACATGGCAACGTTGGCAAGGCAGCGTCTTAACCGGTTGGTCGCGCATCAAAGGCATCATCAACAAAGGAACGCGTTTCGAAATCACCGACATCACGCCGCGTGATACTTATCACAAAGATTATTGGGTGACGATTTCGTTTACCGATGGCCCCTACCGCGGCGAGATGGCATTGCTTGGTAATCCACGGAATTTGATTCCGGAGATGTATCAGTGATTGCATGTTGTCATACAACTATGTCATCTCCCTCGTGCACTTTAAGGATTGATGAGAGCAAAAAATGAATTGTCATGCCAGCGAAAGCTGGCATCCAGGCTTTTCTACACAGTCATTTCTGGATGCCAGCCTTCGCTGGCATGACAATCAATCCTTAAGTTGACGCCTTCGCGGGGATGACATAAGTGCACGAGGGAGATGACATAAGTGCGCAAGAGATGACATAACGATTACCGCTCCGATCGTTTTCTTTCATGTTCCTTGAGAAATTTTTTCCGCACGCGTATCGATGCCGGTGTCACTTCGACCAGTTCGTCGTCTTCGATGAATTCCAGTGCTTGCTCGAGTGACATCAATATCGGTGGGGTGAGAATAATATTTTCATCAGAACCTGCCGCACGAATATTGGTGAGCTGTTTTGCTTTGCACACATTGACGACGAGATCATTATCACGCGTGTGTATGCCAACGATCATGCCTTCGTACACTTCTGTTTGTGGTGCAATCAACATGCGTCCACGTTCTTGCAAATTAAACAGCGAATAAGCGAGCGCTGTTCCTTGTTGATTGGAAATCAATACACCATTTTGTCGATGTGGAATTTCACCTTTTGCAGCAGCGCCATAATGACTGAACACATGATGCATGATGCCAGTGCCTGAGGTCAGTGTTAAAAATTCCGTGTGAAAGCCAATCAACGCGCGCGAAGGAATGACGTAATCCAAACGAATGCGACCTTTGTCATCGGAGACCATTTGTTTCAGATCACCGCGTCTGCTTCCCAATTTTTCCATGATGGTGCCTTGAAATTCAGTGGGCACATCGATGGCGAGTGTTTCATAGGGTTCGTGCAATTCACCATCCACCATTTTGGTGATGACTTCAGGACGAGAAACCGCAAGTTCAAAACCTTCACGACGCATATTTTCAATGAGGATAGAAAGATGTAATTCGCCGCGTCCCGAGACGCGAAATTTATCGGGATCAGCGGTGTCTTCAACACGCAATGCAACGTTGTGCAATAATTCTTGATATAAGCGCTCACGAATTTTTCGACTCGTCACATGTTTGCCTTCTTTGCCGGCAAAGGGTGAGGTGTTGACTTGGAAAGTCATGTTAACCGTTGGTTCATCCACCGTGAGTGGCGGTAATGCTTCGACAGTTGCGGGATCACAGAGCGTGTCAGAAATGCAAAGCGGATCGATGCCCGTGATGGCGACAATGTCGCCGGCATCAGCAGTTGCAACTTCGCTGCGATCAAGACCTAAGTATTCCAGCACTTGCAATATACGTCCTTGGCGGGTTTTGCCTTCACGCGAGATGATGGTGACTGGCATATTTGTTTTTGCCTGACCGCGAGTGATGCGTCCTATGCCTATCATGCCGACATAACTCGAATAATCGAGTGTGCTGATTTGCATTTGGAAGGCGCCATTCGCTTGCACTTTTGGTGGTGGTACATATTTCACGATGGTTTCAAATAATGGCACCATGTCAGTGCTTGGCGTATTTAAATCGAGTGTTGCATAACCGAGGAGTGCAGAAGAATAAACAACAGGAAAATCAAGTTGCTGATCAGTTGCACCTAAGTTGTCGAACAAATCAAATACTTGATCCATGACCCAATCTGCTCGTGCGCCAGGTCTATCAATTTTGTTAATTACCACTATCGGATGCAGACCACGCGCAAATGCTTTTTGGGTGACGAAACGCGTTTGTGGCATGGGACCATCCACAGCATCAACAAGCAATAATACGGAGTCGACCATGGAAAGTATGCGTTCGACTTCACCACCAAAATCCGCATGACCCGGTGTGTCGACAATATTAATACGAAAATCACGCCAGACGATGGCGGTATTTTTTGCGAGTATGGTAATGCCACGTTCGCGTTCTAAATCATTACTATCCATGATGCGTTCGGTTGTTACCTTCTTACCGACACTGGAAGTTTGTTGCAGCAATTTATCGACGAGCGTGGTTTTGCCATGATCGACATGGGCGATGATAGCAATATTACGTAATTGTTGAGCCACAGTAGTTACCTATCAAATATTTAATAATTGTTTTAAGGGGAATCTATGTTACCTGAATTTCTGCGAACGCAAAATGTTGCGCGGCTGCATATTCTTCTGGGGTGTTAATTTCGAGCGTCTTGCCTTCCGTTAAACAAACGCGAATTTTGTAGCCGTGTTCGAGGACGCGTAATTGTTCCAGGCATTCAGTTTTTTCGAGCGGCGTTTGCGGTAACGTTTTGTAAAGCATTAAAAAGTCACGTCTAAATGCATAAATACCCATGTGATTATAAACCGGTGCGGCATATTCACTGCGGTAAAAAGGAATGGGTGAGCGAGAAAAATAAAGTGCATTTCCCTGCAAATCCGTAATCACTTTGACGCTGCCAGGTGCATGGTATTTATCTTTGTCTAACGGATAAGCAAGCGTTGTCATCTCAGGTTGCTCGCCTGCCAAATAGGGCGCCAACAATTGTTCCAACATGTATGGCTGAATAAAGGGTTCATCACCTTGCAAGTTAATAATGACATCGGCATCCGGATAAAATTCGGCGACAGCTGCAACCCGTTCTGAACCGGTTGGTAGTAGCGGATCGGTCATAGCGACACGACCGCCGAGGGGTTTGATGATAGCGGCAATTTCTTCACTGTCTGTTGCGACGATGACATCGGTTAGCAACGGACAACGTTTGGCATTTTCATACGTCCATTGAATCATGGGCTTACCTTGTATTGGTAAGAGAGGCTTGTGCAATAGTCGCGTCGATTGCAGGCGACTGGGGATGATGCAAAGGATGTTCATGGGCCATCGTTGTCATAATTAGAATGAGCAGCATGATAATCAATAACCTAAGCTGAAGCAATGCTAAGCATGATGCAATGACACACAAGAAGAGACTCGTTATAATGCGATAAATCGATAAAAGGAGCTTATCATGCGTGTTAAAAATAAAATGGTTGCTAATGCCTTACTCTTACTTGCAATAAGCAGTCTATCCATGACAGCGTTTGCTCTCTACCCAGCCACTGTCACACCATCGAATGCACCACCGCTTGCTAATACAGAAGCGAACGCTGCCAACACAACAGTGCCACTTCCAAAACCTGCAATCTCAGCGGCTGAATCAGAAGCTTTAGCTGCCAAAGCAGAAACCGCAATGACAGAAGATGCCATACAAAAAGAATTTTTCATTGTGGAGGATGGCGACAACATTTTAATTAAACCAGTGGTTGATGCAAATGCAGAAAAGGCGGCGATAAAGCGTCAGACAAAAGATATAGCCGCATCAACAAAGACTATCCCCAATCAACTATCTGATAAACGGGTAAGCAAACACAATTTGGGAAAATTACGCAGCGCATTGCATGGCGCCATCCATCGCATGAATCGCCAAAAATTTGCCGAACAACATTACATGACCATCAGTAAAAAATTGAAGGTCGCGAACAAGAAAGAGAAATCGCGAGTCACAAAACATAAGGTTGTTCAGAAAAAATCGGTCGTAAAGAAACAACTGTCACAGCGAAAGCAGCAAACGAAACATTTAGCACAGCATCAACATAAAGCAAAACACCCGTTGCCACAAAAGAAAATAGCAATGACAAAGCAGCATCACAAACTGGGTGACATTAGCAAAAAGAAAGCGTGATGCTGTGTTATATCGATACCAAAAAAAAGGGCCTTGAGACAAGGCCCTTTTTTAATGATGAAAAATTTATGCAGCTTTTTTCTTAGTTGTACGTCTTTTCTTACGGGTTGAAGCACGCTTCTTGGTAGCAGTGCGCTTCTTTGCAGCTGTACGTTTCTTTGCAGGCTTTTTAGCTTTTTTAGCTTTTGTTACTTTAGTTTTTCTTGCTTTACGTGGTTTGGAAGCAGCCTTTGCTGATTTTGATTTTGCAGTTTTAGCTTTGGTTGATTTTGCTTTTGTAGATTTGCGTTTGGTAGTGCTTCTTGCTTTTGCCATGACGTTTCTTCCTTTCAATTGTTAACAATGAGTAAATTTAACATTAGCACTCATAAAAGTATAGAACTATTAGGGAAAACACTAAGTAGTATCAGATGGATACCAATGATGCTTTGCAAATTCTCTGTCATGAAATGTCTGCAGCAGAATACACGTATTGATATTTATAATTCATTTAGCAGCTATTTTATCGCATTTTTTCTCTTTTGTGATGTGCAACATCCTTATTTATTTACGGCGCACATTACTGGTAGACTGAGTGCCGCTTAATATAACTGGGACGAACACATGATCATACAACCTAAAATTCGCGGCTTCATTTGTACGACGGCACACCCAACGGGATGTGCGCGTGTTGTTGCAGAGCAAATCGACTATGTCAAATCCAAAAAAGCCGTTAAGGGTCCGAAAAATGTATTAATCATTGGCGCTTCCACCGGATACGGTTTGGCAAGTCGCATAGTCGCGGCATTTGCTGCAGGCGCAAATACGTTGGGTGTCTTTTTTGAAAAAGAAGCAGATGAAAAACGCACCGCATCAGCGGGTTGGTATAACACGGCTGCATTTGAAGAACGCGCACACCGTGAAGGCTACTATGCAAAAAGTATTAATGGCGATGCATTTTCAACGGCGATAAAAGAAGAAGCAGCCCGTTTAATTCGCGACGATTTAGGTCAAGTTGATTTGATCATTTATAGTCTTGCCGCGCCAAGGCGTACGGATCCTTCCACTGGTCAAGTTTATTCATCCGTATTGAAACCCATCAAACAAACCTACACCAACAAAACGGTCGATGCTTTTCGTGGTGAAGTAAAAGAAGTGACGCTGACACCTGCTACGGATGAAGAAATTGCAAATACCATTGCAGTGATGGGCGGAGACGATTGGGCATTGTGGATAGCGTATCTGCAACAAGAAAATTTGTTGGCGCAAGGTGTCATCACAGTTGCCTATTCTTATATTGGTCCTGATCTCACGCATGCCATTTATAAAGACGGTACCATTGGCAAAGCAAAAGAACATTTGAAAGCGACGGCTGATCAATTGACTAAACAATTGCAAACATTGCAAGGTGAGGCCGTCATCTCTATTGATAAAGCGGTGGTGACGCAAGCAAGTGCTGCCATACCGGTTGTACCACTTTATATTTCGTTGCTATTTAAAATCATGAAAGCAGCGGGGACGCATGAGGGTTGCATTGAACAAATTTACCGATTGTTTAGTGATTATCTTTACGCCGATGATGGCATCAAGCGTGATCAGGATGGTCTTATCCGTCTCGATGCATTTGAAATGGCAGCCGAAGTTCAAGCGCAAATTGCAGCCATCTGGCCATTGTTGACCAGCGCGAATCTGGAACAGTTGGCAGATATTGCCGGCTATCGTGATGATTTTTACCGTCTATTTGGCTTCAATGTGCCTGGCATTGATTATGCAGCGGACGTGGAGACACGGGTGATGATAGCCTCACTGCGTGGCCATCTCGTTGAAAATGGTGATGATTTCGCTTAATTCAGCACGTCACCGCCAAACTCACGCTTTATTTTATTGCTATAATTGTTCTTATAAGTAAGCAAAAAAAATAAGGAGTGAAAATGCAGACGCCCTATCACGTCGAGCGCGATGATCACTTTCAAGAAAAAATCACGAGCTTGTTACAAGAGCAAGACGAAATCGCTATTTTTATTCCAAGCATTCCACAATTTAAATTTATCGCAAACAAAGTGACGGGTGAGGTTTATCCAGTCAGCACAGAAGAAATTAAAACCAGCGAAAATAATGCCATACAAAATTCTTATTCCAGTAAATTATTTCCAGACATCATCGAAGCCATTACCGAGTCACTTAGTTTGGTAGTCAAGATGGATTTATTAGCGCAGTTAGAAAAAATAGAAGATAGTGGTATACAGACGATTATAAGCGAGCATCATCGCGCAGCAAATGGTGAGAAGAAGAATATGAATTTGGCAGCGATTGATAAAACGTTGCAAGAGATTGAGCGCGGTAAGTTGCATACAACAAGCCGATTATTTGATAAAGCCAAGAAAACACCGACGCAAGAAAAGGTTGCTGCTGCATTACAACCATTCAAAACGCGTGCGACAGTATTCGGTGCCATGATAGGGATGACGCAGTTATATACGATTACATCGACGAAAGAAGTGATGCGTATCATGGATAAAATCAAAACGCCTTCAGCTGCATTCAGCAAAAATAACCCTGCAGCGATGAGTCATCGTTAAACCTTGTTGAACATCAACCTCGGTGCACTGCTACCACGCGTACCGGAACGAGACCATGTCCTACCATCCCAATTTTTTTTGCAGCCGCATAAGATAAATCAATGAGACGATTGGAGACAAACGGTCCGCGGTCATTGATTTTGACAACCACGTGACGACCATTTTTTAAATTGGTGACTTTCACATAAGTTGCAAGCGGCAATGTTTTGTGTGCAGCGGTGAGGTGATACATGTTGTAGCGTTCACCGCTCGATGTGCGTTTGTGATGAAATTGTTTTCCATACCAAGACGCATAGCCTTTTTCTTGATAATTTCGGCTGGAACTTAGCACATGGTAAGACTTGCCACGCACGCGATAATTTGCGAGATTTTTGGTGTGATGCTGCGAATAATAATGACCAGTTTCGTGATGGATATTGTTGCTGCAACCACTGATCGCGAAAAAAAAGCAAACATAAAAAAGAAAACGCAGTAACGATTTAGTGATCCTCATCATAAAACATAACTCCTCGAGCTCTTGCGATGAAATAACTCAGTTGATAAACAGCCATCGCGTATAAATCGCTGTGATTGTAGCGTTTGATAACATCGAAATTGTGATAGCTAAGCCAATATTCATTACCAAAATCCCGCTGCAATATCAGTAATTTATTTTGTTTTGGCAACAAGGCCGCATCCGGAATAACATGCTGATACAGCAATTCAGCAAATGATATGGCTTTCGGTTTGACGAAATTCCATTGAAATTCACCTTGCATAATGGAGGCAGGAATCACGACGGGCTGATTGGGTTGCCAACCATTTTGGTGGTAGTAATTCGCAATACTGCCGATGACATCCGCTTCATTGTGATTGAGATCTATTGTCGCATTACCCGAAAAATTAACAGCATAATGGCGATAACTACTCGGCATGAATTGCGGTTGACCAATTGCACCTGCATATGAACCCATGACGGTTAAGGGATCGAGTCGTTGTTCGCGTGTTAGCAACAAAAATTGTTCTAATTCTTGACGAAAAAAAGCCGTGCGCAGCGTGCTACCAAAAGCGAGATTGACTAATGCATCAATGACACGATAATCACCGGTTTTTTTGCCATATTTTGATTCAACACCCATGGTGGCAACAATAATGCTCGCGGGTACGCCATACGTTTTTTCTGCTTTTGCCAACACATCTTGATAGGTATTCCAAAAAATCACGCCTTCTGCAATACGTTTTTCTGTCACATACATCATGCGATAAAAATACCAGGGCTTTTGTTCCACCGGATATTTCACATTTTGGACGACACGTTGGCGCACAATCACTGCATTGAATAAACGAAGCAAATCTTTTTCGCGAAATTTATTTTTCGTGACCATTTGTTGAATAAAGACTTTGACATCAGGCTGATTAACAAAAAAATGCTGATCTTGGTCGCTTTGCGCAGCTGTTGCCGAAGTCATCAAAAACAAACTGAATATAAAGACGATTATCCATTTCATTCTTACATCATTCTCACTTTTAAATAAACGATTATGTTGCACCAAAAAAATGATCCCTAGTATACATGAATATTTACGATTGTTATCTGTTCAATTTATGCCACTTCGATAAACATCTTTGGCAATGAGCGGGTGCTTTGATTAGAATAGGCGGAAGGTCACAAAGGGACGTGTTTCATGCTAAAAAAAATAATTGCTGGTGCAGGCATTTTTATCGCGAGTTTATCAATTGCAAAGGCGGCTTCATTTTATGTGGCGCCATCGCTGCTTTATCAAAATATGTACATACACAAAATCACTTATCAAAGCACCAATCCGACGTTGTCATTTGGTTATGGCGGTACCATACGCGATTCGTTTTTTTATTTTGGCGCGGAACTTTTCGGTAGTTTTTATTCTTACGATGTGAATAATGTGCCACGGCAAAATAATAGCTTAAAAACAAGATATACTTATGGCGTCAGTTTGTTGCCAGGTTATGTATTGGATACGAGTTTAATGGCTTATTTACGTTTAACGGTTCTCGCAACACACTTCGAACAATTAAGCACGACTAAAAGAGGTTTTGCAGTGGGTGCTGGTTTAGAAGCCTGTCTTACACCACATTGGAGTGCACGTGCGGAATATGATTTTGCTAAATACACCACCATTAAACGTGTTGGCCAACCACGCGCGAGTATGTATTTAGCAGGTGCCGTGTATCGCTTTGGTTAATGAGGTGACTGATGACTATTCGTCATTTTTTTTGGCTATTGCCGTGCGTACTCTTTTTGTCAGGTTGCATGGATGTGGCGACGACGGGCGCACAGGTGGTTTACAACCGACATAAGTTGCAAAAAAATTTGCAGGATCAGTTAATCACCATGCATGCGTTTAAAGCATTGAATTACCGCACAGATCAATTTAATAATGCCAATATTGCTATCGCAACTTATCACAGTGAAGTTTTACTCGCAGGTCAAGTGCCATCATCCTGGCAGAAAATTAAAGCAGAACAAATCATCAAAGGAATACCAGACATCAAGGAAATACATAATTTATTACGTGTGTCGCAGCCATCTTCCACAATCACGCGCATCAGTGATGCTTGGATTACCGCAAAAGTGAAAGCGAAATTGCTGAGTTCGGATGAAGTGGATGCAACGGAAGTAAAAGTCATTACCGAAAATGGCACGGTTTATCTCATGGGAATTTTGCCAGCGACGGAGGCGAATGCAGCCGTTGATATTGCAAATGATACGGCAGGCGTAACCAATGTGGTGAAAATTTTTTCCTACATCACCATACACAAAAAAGCATAACGCGATCCATGCAATGCTAATTTAGCGAGCGCCGACATTACCGAATGCTTCGCAGCAAGCGCCGCGGCTGAGACAATTACTATCCCATGGGCTGTTGCAGGCAGGATCCGTACACTGACAGTAAGATTGATTTTCATCGCAGTAACCATCACCGCAATTACCATTATCACAATCACCGAAAGAATAACTACTGATAAAAAGCAGCAAACATCCAATCATAATCGCAAGTTTTCCCTTCATTTGTGCATCCCCCTGCCTTATTGTTGGTTTGTTCATATTTGTGCATGGAGCAATGATTACATTATATCACTGCGCTGAGAGAGACCTGGATATTGGCTGATAAGACGATGTTTTATTGGGTAATGTTATTTGCTAAAACGAGAGTATTCACCGAACTGTGTCATTGTGCCAGCAATTGTCATGCGAGCGTTGGCTGGCATCCAGGCTTTTCTACACAGTCATTTCTGGATGCCAGCCAACGCTCGCATGACATTGTTGCCCTTCTCTACGCACAATGTGACACAGTTCAGTGAATACTCTCGTTAAAACGTGTCATCCCTCGCTAAGCTTGGGATGACACGTCGGTTCAAGTTTTGCATTCACGGCCACACGTTCATCAAAGACAAAACAGTCACCGTGAAAATGTTCACCACCGACGTTTGCAAAATAGCCCAAGATGCCACCTTCTAATTGATAAACGTTGGTGTATCCTTCAGCCAACATTAAAAGTGCTGCTTTTTCACAGCGTATGCCGCCGGTGCAAAACATGACGATGGGTTTGTCGCGAGCGATGTCAGCGATGGAAGTGGGTAACGTACTAAAATCACGAAGTTCTAAATGCTTAGCGCCGTTAAAGGTGCCAAAGCGAATTTCATAATCATTACGGGTGTCGAACAAAGTGATGTCGCGTTTTTCATCCAACCAAGTTTTCAATGTGTTGGCGGTGATGGTGGGAGCACGCGTCACGACAGGATTGATTGTGGGTTCTCGCAACGTAATAATTTCTTTTTTTAATTTTATTTTTAATCGTTGAAACGGCTCTTTTTCTGCAAATGTGTGATGAAATGTCATGTCGGTAAAACGTTCATCAGCTTGTAATTGCGCCAGGAATTGCGTGATGGCCGCATCACTTCCGGCGAGACTGATGTTGATACCTTCGAGACTCAACAACACCGTTCCTTTGAGTTGCAACGTCTTGCAATGATCAAGTAATTCTTGACGTAACGCATCAAGCGAATGAAGTGAGATAAATTTATAACCAGCGATATGATGCAGTTGCATTTTTTTTATGGAGTTTATCACCAATGGGGAACTCAGCAATTTACTTGGCAATTGCAAAGGCGTCAATGAGAAAATGGGCAGCTTGTCATTGCGAGCGAAGCGAAGCAATGACAGGTTACTTATTTCCCTTTTTTCACGGCACAACGCAGTTGATTAACATGCACTTGATCCTTCGCATCCACCGACAAATTTCCAGAAATAATCACCGACTGACCGATATTCACATTGACGTTACAAGAGGCAGGTTGTCCTGCCAGGGAAACATGAAAGGTGCGAATATTGTTGATAAAAAGGCTATTCATTTGTATGGGATGCAGCACCGGATAAATCTTACCCTTCTTTGCTGCTAACAAACTAAGGCAGCCAATTTCAGGCAGGCATAAAAAATAACGATTATCGTGTATCGCCCCATTAATGCGAATTTTAATAGTGGCGGCATCAAGCGCAAATGCCATGGGCATACAAAAAAATGCCAATAAAAATAGCGTAATAGTCCTCATTTCGTCCCCCGTTTCTGTGTGCCAGAATGTTTTTTATGATCAAAATTTTAACATTCTGTGCTTAAGGGACTATTAGGAGGAGCATCGTTATTGCAATGATGCGGACAATGATTTTTAGTGTTTGCCAGGTTGGATTTTACCTTTGCCCTCACCCTCGGCATCTTCTTTTTTTTCAGCGGGCCGTCTGATAGGCCGTGGCGGCACAACTATTTTCTCAGGAGGTGTTTGACTTTTCGGTCCGATTGGAACTCCCTTCTCATCACGAAGTTGCAGCGATTTGGGCTGTTCCAGCGTTCTTTCCAGCGTGTCAAACATATTTCTACCTGGTTGTTTCTTTGTCGCTACACGTGGTGTTGTCGTCACTTGAGGTTGAGATTGCGCGATAGGTCGTTTAGGTGGTGTTGGTGGTCGTCTCTCAGGCGGTTTTCGCATCACAGGGCGTGGCAGCGAAGTTGCGACCGTTGTTGCTGCTCTCGCTGCGGGTGGTAATGTCAGCGCGGTCGGTGCGGCAAATGTTTTCGTTGGCGGTCTTTTTTTAACGATGTCTGCAAATTGTAAATCGTGCAATGTTGATTCACTATCAAATTTTTTAACGGTTGCTAATGTGAGTGCTAATTGCTGTAGCAAGCGTTCTTTCTCAGGTTTATTTTTTTTGCCAATTGAGCGCTTTTTCAAATCCTTGTTAACATTTTCCAAAGTTTTGATGAGATCAGCTCGCGCGCTAGGCGTAATATTGTTGTTATGCTTATCTTCTAACATTTTAAGCGTTGCTAAATGACGATCGAGTGCTTCGATAAATTTTTTGTCTTTCTTATCGATTTTTTTGCTATCACTGCTTTGCAGCGATTTTCTGCTGCTTTCAAGTGCGGCGCGAGGCGTAGCAAAGAACGATGCGATGACCAACGGATTGTTTTGTGCCATGCCGAGAGCATCATTTTGTTTTGTGGCTCTAGCAAGTGCATTATTGCGACGTATCGTTGTTGTCAGCCATAAGTTAGCGGTGGTATCAATGGCACGCTGTAAATTATCTTGTGTTGAAATTTTGATGAGCGCTTGATTCGTTGCGAGGGTTTTTCCCTTAATTTTTTCAAGCGAGTCAGAATGAATAATAGCGGCAATTTGCGGATTACTTTCTGCCAATCGTGGTTTATCTTTTATAATAGCTTCAAACGTCAACGGGTAGTGAGCGGTTCTTTGTATTGGTTTAATAGCAAAGCTTGCTGCATTCATTTCTCCCTCACCTTGCGTAGCATTGGTTCTTAATTTTTTGTGCAAGTCAGAAAATTCGCCTGACAATTTTTTTTCTTTTCCTAACCTATCAAGAAGGTCTTGAAAGCCCATGATGTTAGCAGAACATTCCGTATATAATTTAAAATTCTTATCCATTTCTTTGCTGTTTAGCATGGTGTCTTGAATGGCTTGTAAGCTTTTTGCAATATCAATTTTACCTTCAGCATTTTTTGACATAGCAAAAAAAGGATTAACCGTCAGGTGACGGTAAGGTGCAAGATAATGTTGTAACAAAGCATAATCTTTAGCCGATATTTTTCCCTTGCTTGCGTCAATAAAAGTGTCAAATTCACGGACGAAGGTAACCATGTAATCGCGGAATCTTTTTTCATTGTCTTCCCATTCGGCTAATCCTTTTCGCATGGCAGATTCTTCGGCGAGAAGACTTTCTTGCGGGGATTTTTTGTCAACCATGTTTTTCTCCTCATTATTATTGTGGTTGGTGACTCGCTATAACTACTATTATAAGCGCAATCATTGCTGATTATTCAATGCTACTGCAGTGGCAGCATAGTAACTATTTTTCCAAGCTATCATGGAATCAACGAGATAATGCGTTTTTTAGTTTACACCAAGCATTTAATCTAATTTTAGCGTAATCACCTATAATGTGATATGTAATGCCTAAAATTAGCATGCAAATTTACTGTTCGCGACGAGGGCCATTTTATGGCGATTGATGCAGCAGGAAAAGAAAAAATGAAAAAACGAAATGAGGAAGTAGAAAAAATTTTATCTACTATACAAAGTCGTTTGAATATACAACTTCCAGACAGCATACGCGCCAATATGACAGCGATTATTAAAAATAAAGAATTTAGCGTTTATAAAAAAGAATTACATGATTTTTTAATGGCAGAGCTCTCGCGCCTCAAGATCAGCAACCTTAGTCAAGCATCGACAGTGATCAATCATGCAATGCGCTCAGTTGATCCTGATCCACTGAATAAACCATTGGTCGAATCATCTGCTGTATTGCAAAAAGAAGTTGGTCAAAAAAATATATTGAAACAGTCTGCTGAAAAACGCGCGCCACTTTCTGTTTCAGGTGTGCGCTTGTTTGATCAAAAGCAACCAGCGGACAAAGAAGAGAAATCGACTGAGAAAAAAACGAAGCCTGTGTTTTCGAAAAAATAAGAGAATGTTCACCGAGAATATTCACTGAACTGTGTCGCCGTCATTGCGAGCATAAGCGAAGCAATCCAATAATGCTGCTGGATTGCTTCGCTTATGCTCGCAATGACACAAATGATCATGTCATTATAGATTAATAAAATGCTATGCTTAATCTCATGAATGACAACATTTTTAAATTAGTGGCAGCGAGCCGCGTTTTTTCTTCTCTTGATGCACATGCTAGCAAGTTGCTTATTGCTAAATTGAGTGAAGTTTCTCTCGTCCAGACAGAAGTATTATTTTATCAAGGCGATCCTTCCGATAGCGTTTTTTTGCTAATTTCTGGGAAATTATCCGCTGAATTAACCTCAGTCAGTGGCGAAACCCGCATCGTTGGGCACATTGAGCCGGGTGAGACAGTCGGCGAATTGGGCGCCTTATCGAGTGAGCCTCGTTCCTTAACGGTAAAGGCACTGAAAGATGCTAAATTATTGCGTCTATCTGCCAAAGATTTCATTGAGATTTGTCATCAACATGCCTCCGTCATGTTTGCAACCATGCATCCCATCATCATGCGTTCAACCAGCATTTTGCAAATGCTTAGCACAAAAAAACTGAACAAACACATTGTGATTGTGCCGGCAAATAAAGATGTGATATTGCAACCTTTCGCTGAAAAATTAATGCATGCAGTGCAATCATTTTCTAGCATCGTCTGCGTATCGGATTATCAAAATGATTTTAGTAGCCTTAACGACCTACAAGCCATCAGCAAAAAAGTGCAGACACTGACACAGACGAAGAAATCACCCTACAAAATTTTGTATATTTTAAAATCGTACGATACACCGCTTGCCAAATTTGCATTTAAAAAAGCAGACAGTATTTACATCGCAGCACTTCATGATTCGACACCAACCATTGCGAGCATGCTGCAAGATAAAATTGTTGCGCGTCGTTCACATCTTTATGCAAATCCAGATTTGATACTCATACATCCCCCCTTCGCTACTCAGCCAAGAGCGACACGGGTTTGGTTAGCTCAAATTGATTTTACCTTGCACCACCATGTTCGCCTGGATAATGCCGGGGATTTTCAACGTCTCATCCGCTTTATTCGCGAGAAAGCCGTGGGTTTGGTGTTAGGTGGTGGCGGCACTCGTGGTTTTGCGCATCTTGGGGTGATCAAGGCATTGCAAGAATCGAATGTCCCCATCGACATGATAGGTGGAACATCAGCCGGTGCGATTGCGGGTGCTTGTTTTGCTTTGCATCAATCTTATGAAGAAGCGCACGAAAAATTTTCTAATATGGTTACCGGTTCACGGCATTCCATTTCCTGGCGGAGTTTAACATGGCCTGTGATTTCATTATTTAATGCCGATGCTTTTACCCAATCGCAAATCGATGCGTTTGGCCAAGTGCAAATCGAAGATATGTGGTTGCCTTTTTTTTGTGTTTCTTGCAATTTAACCAAGCAAACCGAAGTCATACATCGTAGCGGTACCTTGTGGGAAAAAACACGTGCTAGTTCTTCTATCCCTGGCATTATTCCACCGATGATGTTAAATGGTGAGATACACCTAGATGGTGGTTTACTCAACAATTTGCCGGTGGATGCCATGCGTCAATTTATTGGCAACAAAGGAAAAATCATTGCAGTCGAACTCAATAGTTTTTCAGCGCATCTGCGCAAATACAATTTTCCACCCATTTTAACCTTCAAAGAAATATTGTTAGCCAAATTAGGTTGGGGTAATAACAAATATAAATTTCCTCGCTTCATCGATACTTTTTTGCGTGGCATGTTTGTCGGCTCGACGGCAAGATCAAAACAAAATAGTTTGGCAGCCAATATTTTTATTAGTCTTAATTTAAGTAAATTTCGTTTATTGCATGTCAGTACCAAGCAGGCCGAGAGTTTAGTTGAGATAGGGTATGCAGAAACGCGTAAACAAATATTGGGCGAGAAAGAGTGAAACGATCACTTAAGCTATATCGCGTGCTAAGCTCACAATAACATCCCATTCCTCACGTGTAACCGCTGTGATAGAAAGACGATTTCCCTTGCGATTAATGAGCATATTGCGGAGCTTAGGATGTTTTTTTAATTGCGTTAGCGTAATCAGCTGAGGAAATTTTTCCACAAATTGCACATCCACCATAAACCAACGCGGTTGTTCAGCTGAGCTTTTTGTATCGAAGTGATCGGAGTGTATGTCCCAAGCAGTAAAGTCGGGATAACCTTCTTTCACCACGGTAACAATGCCCGCAATTCCCGGTGGTTGACAACTGGAGTGATAGAAAAAAACCTGATCGCCTTTTTTGATGGTGTCACGCAATAAATTACGCACTTGATAATTGCGCACGCCATCCCAGTGTTCACGTTGCTTAGGACGACGCCGCAAATCATCAATACTGAAACATTGTGGTTCGGATTTAAATAACCAGTAATGCATGCGTGATAGTGCTCTGCAGGATTAGAATTTTTTCATGGCATCGAAAAATTCGATATTCGTTTTTGTGTTTTTCATCTTGTCTGTCAAAAATTCGATGGCACCTTCTTCCATGGGTTGAAGAATTTTACGCAATATCCAGATACGTTGCAGATCATCTTTAGCAATAAACTTTTCAATACGACGGGTACCGCTACGATTGATATTCATCGCAGGGAAAGTTTGTCGTTCAGCAATGCGGCGATCCAGGTGGATTTCCATATTGCCTGTTCCTTTAAATTCTTCGTAAATCACATCGTCCATCTTGGAACCGGTTTCGACAAGTGTGGTCGCGATGATAGTCAAGCTGCCGCCTTCTTCAATATTACGCGCGGCACCAAAGAAACGTTTTGGTCGTTGCAGTGCATTGGAATCAACACCACCGGTTAATACTTTTCCGGAAGCTGGAACGACAGTGTTATATGCACGAGCAAGTCGGGTGATGGAATCAAGCAAGATGACCACATCACGTTTATGTTCGACTAAGCGTTTGGCTTTTTCGATGACCATTTCGGCCACTTGCACATGACGATTAGCCGGTTCATCAAAGGTACTCGCAATCACTTCACCTTTGACGGAGCGTGACATTTCGGTGACTTCTTCGGGGCGTTCATCGATGAGTAGCACGATGAGATAACAATCAGGATGGTTGTGGGCAATGGAATGAGCGATGTTTTGTAACATCATTGTTTTACCCGCTTTCGGTGGCGATACAATCAAGCCACGCTGACCGCGACCAAAGGGTGCGATTAAATCGATGACACGAGCGGTCATGTCTTCGGTACTGCCATTACCGAGTTGCATGATCAGTTGTTTATCGGCAAATAACGGCGTGAGGTTTTCAAAGAGCACTTTATTTTTAGCATTTTCGGGTGCTTCAAAATTAATTTCATCAACTTTTAGCAAAGCAAAATAGCGCTCGCCTTCTTTAGGCGGACGAATTTTTCCAGAAATCGTGTCGCCCGTGCGAAGATTAAAGCGGCGGATTTGGCTGGGAGAAACGTAAATGTCATCGGGACCAGCAAGGTAGGAACCTTCAGCAGAACGCAAAAAACCAAAACCATCTTGAAGAATTTCGAGGACACCGTCCCCATGAATATCTTCACCCCGTTTTGCATGTTCTTTTAATATTGCGAAAATAATATCTTGTTTCCTCGAACGAGCTACATTTTCTAGCCCATATTGGTCTGCGAGCGTAATGAGCTCCGCCGCACTTTTCTTTTTAAGCTCAGTTAAATTCATAATGATGTAAACCCTAAATAAAAACGTTGATTGATTGAAACAGACGTGACAAGAACTGCATCCTGACTCAGGATCGGGATGCTCCCGATAACCATAACAACAAACAATGGAATAAATGATTTGGTAAAGCGAGGTTATCTATCAGGCAAAAATAACATTAATTGTTGGAAATATCCATAGCCATGTTGTTTGATGTTCTTGCTGCGAGCATCTGTGTCATCCCGGACGCCGCCGATGTCATCCCCGACGCGCCGATGTCATCCCCGACGCGCCGATGTCATCCCCGACGCGCCGATGTCATCCCCGACGCGCCGATGTCATCCCCGCGAAGGCGGGGATCCATCTTAATGCAGTTCAGGTGTATGGGGTAAAAAGACTTTATCATGCATGCTCACGATATTTATGCACTCGGTTAGAAATTCAGCATGGATCCCCGCCTTCGCGGGGATGACATCGGCGCGTCGGGGATGACATCGGCGCGTCGGGGATGACATCGGCGCGTCGGGAATGACATCGGCGCGTCGGGAATGACATCGGCGCGTCCGGGAATGACATCGGCGCGTCCGGGAATGACATCGGCGCGTCCGGGAATGACATCGGCGGCGCAATGGCACCTGTGCTAGCAATAGCGGCAACTATCAAATATGACCATCAATGAATTTAAGCAAATCCGCTTTGCTCAACGAGCCAACTTGAGTCGCAATGACTTGGCCATCTTTGAAGAGGAGGAGGGTTGGGATGCCGCGCACACCAAATTTTTGCGGCGTGGATGGGCTTTGATCAACATCCAATTTGGTGAATTTCACCTTGCCTTGATATTTTTGCGCCACGTCAGCAAAAATGGGAACGAGGGCTTTGCAGGGAGCGCACCACTCAGCCCAAAAATCGACGATGACAGGAATGTTTGACTGAATGACTTCATTTTCAAAAGTATCATCGCTGATAGCGATTACATGCTCGCTCATGGCTACACCTTCTTTGGTTGATTATGGAGTTGCATTACCTGCTCATTTATATCCTTTCCGCGTCTGACGGGCAATAGCAAAATGTCTTGGTTTTAGGGTTTTTCTTGGTGTTTGGGTGCGATGGTTTGTGCCGCAATAAAGTCTAAGGAAGGTTCACCACAATGCTCGGCAATTTCTGCGCGCACAACATTGCGTAATTGATTAACGTGTTGCCATTCGGCACCCAGTGGTTTGACGAGATCACAAACGGTGACGGTGATGCGGCTTGGCTGCAAGAGCATAGATTCAGCACGTAAAATCTGACGCGTTCCGGAGAGAGCGAGTGGGCATAAAGGGATATTCATTTCAGCTGCAATTTTAAAAGCACCCAAGCGAAAGGGGCGCAAACCTTTGGCATAACCAAAGGTGCCCTCAGGGAAAATGAGGACAGCGTGACCGGCTTCTAAGACGTTTTCGATGTGTTTGGTATCTTCGATACCTTTCGATAAATCCAAGCGATCCACGGCAAGATAGCCTAATTTACGCATGAAAGTGCCAATGATGGGCGCAGAAAATAATTCCTTTTTGCCGACAAAGCGGGTGTCGGTTGGTATCAGTGATAAGGTGACGACAGAATCGATGTAGCTCGCATGGTTGACGGTAAAAATAACGGGCAAGTCACGTGGCCATTTTTCAGCACCGATGACAGTGATAGGACAAGCCGCTAATTTTAAAATAAGTTTGGCGGCAAAACGGCAAGCCGTCGCGGTTTTTTTGCGCGTTGCAAAGCGCGCGCACAAATAGAGTGGTAAAAAAGCGATGGCGACCAACAAGGCAACGTAGGCGGTATACAAAATTTTAGCAACGACTTGCATACTATCGCGCAGTTTAGCGAACAACGATAAGCTGCCGAGTTTGAGCACTTGCAACCATGGCGGTGTTTGCGCTTTGCTAAGGTGTCCTTCGAGATACATTTTTTTGCAGGCAGCACGTTGTAATTTGCCGCTCGATGTTTTTGGCACGATGTGCGGCGCAACTAGCACAATGTGATCCGGAATAATATCGAGCATGTTCGCCATGGTTTCTTGTATGCCCGCGAGAAGGCTGGCCCGTTTGGCTTTATTTTTTTCTCGCGTTTCAGCAACGACGACCAGTTGTTCCGTTCTTTTTACTTCATCAACAATGCCAAAAGCGGTGACACAACCTTGGCGTATGCCAGGTAGTTTGCCGACGATTTCTTCAATTTCCGCGGGATAAAGATTTCGTCCTGCCTTGATGATTAAATCTTTGTGGCGTCCGGTAATAAATAATTCACCTTCGGCAAGATAAGCAAGATCACCACTATCAAACCAGCCATCATGATAAATCGCCTGTGTCGCGGCTGGATTATTATAATAACCTTGCATGCTGGAAGGTCCACGAAATAATAATTTGCCAACGTGACGCTCGGGGATATCCTGATAGTACTCATCGACAATACGAATCGCATGATCAGCGATGGGCTTGCCACATGACACGAAGGTCAGCGCATCAGTATCGTTTGTTGCAAGAGCTTCTTTGTTTTCTTCGAAGCGTTTGCGCTCGATATGATCGAGACGAAAATCACGCGGATTGTCAGGAATGGCAAGCGCCACTGTCGATTCGGCTAAGCCATACACCGGTAGCAACGTGCTGCGTTTGAAACCAAAAGCCGCAAATTTATCGCTAAATTGTTGCAAAGTGTGCGGATAAACTTTTTCAGCACCATTCGCAGCAATTCGCCAAGAACTCAAATCCAACCCTTCGAGTTCGGCCGCGTCTATTTTGCGTAAGCAGAGTTCATATGCAAAATTCGGTGCACCAGACAGGGTGCCGCGATGATAATGTATCGCCCACAACCAGCGTTCTGGGTGATTCAAAAAAGTGAAAGGCGTGAGCAAAATGAGTGGAATACCATAATACAAACTCCCCAACCACATCCCAATCAATCCCATGTCATGGTAAAGCGGTAACCAGCTGACGGTAACATCGTCTCGATTGACGTGTATGGCTTTACCGTAACCTTGAATATTGGTCAGCAAATTTTGGTGAGTGAGTAATACGCCTTTGGGATCGCTGGTACTGCCGGAAGTATATTGTATCAATGCAGGTTGTTTTGCGGTGGCATGAAAATGTTGTGTCAGCGGTGTTGCTTTTAATAATTCAGGAACAGTGGTCACATGTTTTAAACTGGGGACGAATGATTTTAACAGGTGACTTAATTTTTCAGCTTGATCAAACGTAATCAGCACACGCACTTCAGCATTACTGAGTATGCGCGCTTCGGTTTTGGCGTAACTTTCCAAAAGGTGCAAACGAAATGGTGGATAAATAGGAACCGGCACACCGCCTGCTAACAATACGCCAAAAAAAGCATAAAAAAAGTGTGGATGCGTTGGCAACATGATGGCCACCGTCTCGCCTTCTTTTAAACCCAGTTGCTGCAAACCGGCAGCAACGCTCAAGGCAGCTTGCCATACTTGTCCATAGGTAATGATTTCTTCACTGCTGTCTTCACGTTGAAAATAAATATGCGGTTTAGTCGGTGAGGCTTGTACGTACAGCGACAGCACTTCAAGCAACGTATTGCTGCGTGAAGGATCACTTGCTATCACTTGGTTGTGATGAATAATTTTGCTGGTGGTCTTCATGCTTTTGAGTTGAGGTTTTGCTGTCATGAGATAGCGTGCAATATCATCCAGCGTTTCGGCTTCGGCCAACAAGCGATCGGGTAATTGCACCGCAAATTTTTTTTCGATGCGATGAAAAAGTTCAGCGCGACCCAGGCTATCAATGCCAAGATGTTTTTCCAGCGAGGCATTGAGCGTCACTTCGCGGCGATAGGGTTCACCGGATTCAATGATGAGCGTGGTTGCAATCGCAATCACATCATTGGCAATGGCATCGGGTACAGTATTATCCATTTACAGAGCTTACCCGCCTTTGTAAACAAGACTCAAGAACTCCGCGCGGGTTCTTGCATCGTGACGCAAGCTGCCGAGCATAACCGAGGTGCTCATGATGGAATTTTGTTTTTCGACACCCCGCATCATCATGCATAAGTGTTGCGCTTCGATGATGACGCCAACCCCTTTGGCATCGGTCACTGAGCGTATGGATTCAGCGATAGCTTTGGTCAGATTTTCTTGAACTTGCAAACGTCTGGCATGCATATCTACCACACGGGCAATTTTTGACAAGCCGATGATTTTGCCATTGGGCAGATAGGCAACGTGACATTTACCAATGAAGGGAAGTAAATGGTGTTCACATAACGAATACAATTCAATGTTTTTCACCAACACCAATTCGTCATTGTCAGAAGCAAAAAGCGCACCATTGACAATTTGCTCGAGGGTTTGATGATAGCCTTGCGTTAAAAATTCGATGGCTTTCGCAGCACGTGCTGGTGTTCCTTTTAACCCTTCGCGATTAGGATCTTCACCCATAAGTTCGATAATTTTTTTAAATTGGTCTTGCATGATGGTTGTCAATTCTCCTAACCGGGTGGCCATGTCATGTGTCTGCCGCCGAGCAGATGCAAATGAAGATGAAATACCGTTTGTCCACCATGACGATTGCAATTCATCACCAGACGATAACCCTCCTCAGCAATTCCTGCTTCTTTTGCGAGCTGTACCGCTACTTCAGTCATATGTCCTATCAAGTGATTATCGGCAGCACTTAAGTCGTTCAGTGTCGCAATGTGCTGACGCGGGATAATGATTTTGTGTTGTGGTGCTTGGGGGTGTATATCAACGAAGGCAATCGTCAACGCATCTTGGTAGACAATGGTTGCGGGAATGCTGCCATTCACGATGTTGCAAAATAAACAATCCATGCATTCTACTCTTTGATGAATAGGGGGAACGTAGTGTAAAAGATTGTCCTACAACTTGCAAAATGATGGATCAAACGTACACTAGTGCAGCTCGTCATTGCCACGTCGCTACGCTTCTCGCAATGACATAACATAATCAAGCACTATCAGAAGAGGATGTTTTATGGGATTAGAAGCACTCAAAGCGGGTCAGCAAGTGCCCGATAATGTGAATGTCGTGATTGAAATTCCCTCACATAGCAGTCCGGTTAAATATGAACTGGATAAGGCAAGTGGGATGCTGAAAGTCGATCGCTTTCTTGGAACAGCTATGTTTTATCCATGTGAGTATGGTTTTATTCCGCATACGCTATCTGAGGATGGTGATCCAGTGGATGTATTGGTGATCGCTCCTTTCTCACTGGCGCAAGGCGTGGTGATTGCTTGTCGACCGATAGGCATGTTGCGCATGAGTGATGAGTCTGGCAACGATGTCAAAGTGTTGGCGGTGCCACAAGATAAATTAACCAAACGTTATCAGCATGTGCAAAAGCCAGAAGATTTAGACAAAGAGTTGCTGGATGCCATTCAGCACTTCTTTACGCATTATAAAGATCTTGAAGTGGGTAAGTGGGCTAAGGTTGATGGTTGGGCAGATAGTAAAGCGGCGAAACAAGAAATTGTAGCGAGTATTAAACGTTACGAAGAACAAACATCCGGTGCAGCTCACGTTCTCTAAATCTTAAAAAGCGAAAAGGGACAGTTTAGTCCTTAAACTGCCCCTTTTTGCCTACCCAAGCCTCCTGGCCTGTCCGCCTAATCCTTGGCAGCATCCTTGATGCTGTATCAATTCCGTATACGTGTCCTTAAAATTCATCCGTGAATAACATCTAGATTAGCAAAATGGTTCAAAAAGACACAATGGTTTTCTTTGAACGGCCTTCGTTAAGACGACAAAACTGGAAAAACATTTGCCTTTTTTTCATGTTGTTAATGAGAATGTAAACGATGGGTAATGGGGGATATCGTAGAGCAGCTACGGTTATTTGCTTACGACTTACCCAGTCGAGTCTCTGCTGAAAGTTTTATCATGAGGGATTTTGAGGTGATGGTGACGCATGAACAAACGGTGTAATCGTGAGCCGAGAAAAATGCCAAGGAGTGCAGAACCAAAAATCATCAGCCCAATATACACGGGCAGCAAACCAAGCACGATGAGGTGTTTTAGGCTTTGTAAATGAGTGGATTGGTTAATGATGGCCGCAATCGACATATTAAAGGCATTACCGCCTAGCAAAATAGAGTAGGCTAAATAAAACACAATGACGACAGTGATCATTCTTCCAATGTAATGTAGTTTATTCATAACGTTAGTTCTTTTGTTTACTAGCTTGCTTCGATGATTCAAGAATAAGTTTTTTTTCCTGGGACTATTTTACAAACTTATTCTTAAGAGAAAATTAATTTGCCGAAATATTTCCTATTAATTGTCCAAATTGAACTAAACTGTTTTCCTGTAGAGCAGGTGACCAGGTCACTTTATTTTTTTGAAATAAGACAATGACGGTGGAACCCATGTTGAAATAACCGAGTTCGTCACCTTTGTTCAAGGTGAGATTGTCGGTGTAGGGGGTGATGGTGTGTTGCAGGGAACGTAGCGGTTGTGACATCCAAACGGTTTTGATGTTACCGACTATCATGGCGCCAACCAGGATGACGGCCATCTCGCCCACTTCAGTTGAAAATACACTGATGAGGCGCTCATTACGGCTATAGAGTTCTGGAATGCGTTCTGTGGTCGTGCGATTCACCGAAAATAATTTGCCAGGCACATAGAGGGTTTGTTGCAGTGTGCCGGTCAAGGGCATGTGTACTCGATGATAATCATGGGGGGCGAGATAAATCGTGACATAAGTGCCATCATAAAAAGTTTCAGCAAGCGCTTGATGACCGCCCAACAATTTGTCGAGATCAAAATAAAAATGTTTCACTTGCAGCAACTGATTTTTTTGGATGTTGCCAATGGCTGCAATGCTGCCATCGGCGGGACTCGCGATGGTTTTTTGTCCTTGCACCAGTGGCCTTGCCGTCGATTTAAGTTTGCGGATGAAGAAGTGGTTGAAACTGGGATAGTCATGCAAATTATCGCTTTCAGCAAGCGCGAGATCTATTTTATAAAGTGCGATGAAGCGACGAATTAAAAAATTTTTTAGCCACGGTATTTTGCAATCGGCCACTTGTCCAATCAAACGCGTAAGACCGTGTTGCGGCAATAATGATTGCAAGTACACCGATAAGGATTTGAACATCGTGAGACCTTTAGCTATTAGTTGAAGAAAGAAATGTCGCACTTTTTGCAAAAGCATTGGCGAGTTTCGTGGGATTCATCCCATTGTTGAATAGCGCAGCCCATTGTCCTTTTGGATTAATCAGTAATAAGGACGTGCTGTGTTGTAACTGGTAATTATCACTGCGGTTGCTATTATCAACCGCTGCAAAAATGCCAAATTGACTTTGTAATTTCCGTATTTCCTGCATGGGACCTGAGGCGCCAATAAAATGAGGATTGAAACTTTTGGTGTAAGTGGCAAGCGCATCCGGCGTATCGCGTTTGGGATCGAGCGATATCAAGACCACTTGCAAATTGGGATAGGTGGCGATTAATTCGTTGTAAGCACGATTCATCACCGCAAGTGTCGTTGGGCAAATGCTTGAGCAGTGAGTGAAACCAAAAAATAATAAGGTCCAGTGTTGGTAGAAATTATTTTGAGTGAATTTTTGATGGTCAGTGGAAACCAATTCAAATGGTTTGATGTCACGCGCTGCTGGAAAAATAAAGCCTTCTTCAGCGCTCAAGGTAGTTTGTTTGAGTGGATGTGCCAAATGAAAAACAAAGAGTGATGTGATGATGGCAGCTGAAATAAAGGCAACGAAGAGGATGATTTTAGTGGTGGAGAATGTTTGTTGTGTTGGCATGAGATTAGGACTGCTAATTAATGAGTAAATGGTGGTCGAGCAAAATGGCCACGAATAAACCGGTTAAGTAAACCAGTGAGTAGTGGAAAGTTTTCAAAGCGATTTGATTATACTCAGCGGTAAATTGCAGTGTTAACGCATAGCCAATGAGACCAGCATCAAGCAGTAAAACGCAAATGAGATAAAGCTGACCACTCATGCCGATAGCATAAGGCAATAAACTGCAAGCGATGGTAAGCAAGCTATAAAGCACAATATTCAGTTTGGTAAAAGCAATGCCGTGGGTAATCGGCAGCATGGGTATCGTTGCTTTTTTGTATTCGTGATAACGATGCAAGCAAAGCGCCCAGAAATGCGCGGGTGTCCAGGTAAAAATAATGAGGACCAAGAGCCAAGATTGTGGATCTAAGCTGCCAGTGACCGCTGTCCAACCGAGCAGTGGCGGCATGGCGCCAGAGAGACCACCGATGACAATATTTTGCGACGTGGCACGCTTTAGATAGAGCGAGTAAATCACGGAGTAACCGATGGCGGCGAGTAGCGTTAAAAAAGCAGTGAGTGCATTGACACCCGCATACAAAAGAATAAAGCCGATGCTGCCTTGTAGAAAAGAAAAAATAAAAGCCGCGCGAAGCGAAACTTTGCCGCGTGGCAGCGGACGATTTTTGGTGCGCTCCATCAATGCATCGACACGGTGATCAATGATGTGATTGAGCGTGGCCGCTGAACCTGACATGAGTGCAATGCCGACAGTAGCATTTAGCCACAACCACCACGGTATGGAATAATCTGCGCCGAGATACATGCCAGCCCAAGTGGTGAGTAACATGAGCAACACCACGCGCGGTTTGCAAAGGATGAGATAGTCACGCAAGGAAAGAACCATAGCGATTATCCCGTGATTCGTAATAAGCCTTAACCAAAGCCGTAATGGTGGTCAGCAACAACAAAATGGCGACTAAGTGATGCGTGAGTGCTATCCACACGGGACGTAACCAGAGGATATTTAATATGCCAAGCGTCACTTGCAAAGCAATCAAGGCTATTATCAATCCGGCGATGCAGCGAAAAGAAGGATGACGCAGTAACGATAGGCTCAAAAGAAAAAAATAAGTGGCGGTAATGAATGCACCGATGCGATGCAACATATGTATGCTGATGAGATCACTGTTCAATTGCCGCCATTGCAGGGTGGGAAGAAGTTGTCCATTGCAATAAGGAAAATCGATGCAAGCAAGACCGGCATAATGCGTGCTCACCCAACCGCCTAAGGTAATTTGTAGCGTGAGTAATAGTAATCCCAACCAAAACCAAGGAATGACGTTGCGACTCGCTCGGTGTATGACTGTTTCTGCACGTAAATGTAAATCGAGATACGCCCACCACAATACGGAGAGTATGGATAAACCCGCCAATAAATGTGAGAGCACAATCAGCGGTTTTAATTTTTCCGTCACCGTTAACATGCCGAGTATGACTTGCACACAAAGTAGTGCGATTAACAAAAGACCGATGAGGTGAGTTTTGATGTCTTTTGCTTTGCGAGTAAAAAGTATCGAAAACGCGAGGAAAAGAATGAGTATGCCTTCTGAGCCGGCGGCATAGCGATGTGTCATTTCCGTCCAAGCTTTTTTCATATTGACCGGTGTCAGCGGATATTTTTGTGCAGCTTGTTGCAATTGGGCATTGGTATGGGGAGCGGTGAGATAGCCATAACAATGCGGCCAATCAGGGCAAGAGAGACCAGCATCGGTTAAACGAGTGTAGGCACCGAGTAAAATAACAACGAGCGCCAATGCACAAGTGAGCAACGCGAGCATGGAGTTGCGACGGTATTTTGTCGAGATGAACCAGTAACGTGTCAAAGCGAACCATCCTTTATTTCATTTGCCCAATTCAGGACGACGAATAGTATCAACAAGGTGAGCGCTAAAGCAAACCATTGTACCGCATAGCCAAGATGTCTTTCTGGGCCCATGGTTGCCACTTGCCATTCCACTGCAAAAGCGGCTTCGTGTTTGGGCGGCAGTAATAAAAGGTAAGGGAAGAAGGCTCTTGCTTGATCATGCGGCATAAAGGTCATGATTTCCCGCAAGTTGATGTACTCGATGCGCAGTGGCCAAGTGAGCGTAGCCGATTCGTTGATGCGACCGAGCGCAATGTAAGTGGAAGGCAGATTTAGCATGCCGCTCAAATGATAGCGGCCAATGAGAGCGGGCAGCAGTGGCAGCGTCGCGCGACTTTTGCCTAGCGGAATGAAACCGCGATCGACGAGTATGGGTTGGGGCAGGCCTTTGGCGTTAAACGGTGTATAAACTTCATAACCGATGACACCGTGAAAAATTTTATTATCCAGCAATAGACTGTGCGCATTATCAAAATAGCCATCCAGCGTGACTTGGTAAAAGCGCCAATCTTGCACGTTGCTTAATGCGGCTGCCGTAACAGGTGCTTGTGCGGTGCGGGCAGCGAAAGTAGCGAGTAGCAGTTTTTTTTGCTGTGCACGCTGTAGCTGCCAGATGCCGAGCCAGGTAAGCAGGGCGATGCCCATGAAAGCTAGCACAGCTAATTTCCAATTTTTGATTTTTAGTGTGGGCATTTTTAGATGCATTCCTCATGATATCTGACTATACTGTGCCGTGTTTTTGTGAGAGAGCGGCAAGCGAAAGTGGAAAAATATCATGTCCACGTATGTCATGCCAGCGAAGGCTGGCATGACATACGTGGACATGACACACGTGGACATGACATGTTCTCCGCTTTCGCTGGTAGACATGTCGCAATTTTAAGGATTATTAAGACGATGGCCATCTTGATCAAAGTGATACTCGGTATTTTATTCGCGTTTATTTTTTTCTCGCTGGGCAGTGCGCTTTATTTTCTCGTTCATGATAAAGGTGACTCAGATCGCATCGTGAAAGCATTGACTTGGCGTATCGGTTTATCTTTTCTGTTATTTATTTTTTTGTTTATTGCGTTTGCGATGGGCTGGATTACACCCCATCAAATTTAGTCGGAGGTGATTGTGGGATTTCGCAATTTTGGTTCGTTAGTCATCATTTTTTTGATATTGATGATGGTATTTGGCACCGAGCGGTTGCGTAATATCGGCAATGATTTGGCGGTCGCCATTCGCAGTTTTCGCAAAGGCTTGCAAGAAGACGAAGATGACAAGCAGGAAGAAAAAACACCGTGAATATCAGTATTAGTGAAATGTTGGTGGTGTTACTCATTGCCTTGGTGGTGATTAAACCAGAACAATTACCGAGTGTAGTGTTGCATGTCGGCCGTTTCATCAAATCGCTGCGTGGTTTGTTTGCTCGCGTGAAAGAAGATATGCAAAGCTACATCGAGTTGGCTGAAAAAAACCATGAACAAAAGCGTGAGCAACCCTAATCTAACGGCCGTCCATTTTTTAGTGGAATTACGCAAGCGACTGCTTTATGCATTGCTGGTGCTCTTCGTTTTATTTGCCGTTCTACTCTATTTTGCCAATCATCTTTACACATTGCTCGCCTTACCCTTACTGAAATTTTTGCCGCAAGGCCATTTGATCGCAACGCAAATTGTCTCGCCATTTTTCGTGCCATTTAAATTGGCGCTGATGGCAGCAATGTTATTGACCATCCCTTTTTTTCTCTATCAATTGTGGATATTCATTGCGCCTGCTTTGTATGGCAATGAGCGGCGTTTACTCTGGCCGTTTTTGTTGTTGAGTGTGCTGTTATTTTATTTAGGCATTGCCTTTGCTTATTTCGTTATTTTTCCCATGCTATTTCATTTTCTGGCGAGCGTTGCGCCCGTTGGTGTCATGTTAAGTCCTGACATCAGTGAGTATCTCGATTTCACCATCAAGTTATTACTTATTTTTGGTAGTCTTTTTGAAATTCCCATCATCATGGTTTTTTTAGTAGCGAGTGGTCTTGTGACCCGCGCGCGTTTTATTAAAGCGCGTTCTTACGCCATTGTTGCTGCTTTCATCATCGGCATGTTACTCGCACCGCCCGATGTTTTTTCGCAAACAGTTTTAGCAATACCGATTTGGTTATTGTATGAAGCGGGTATTTTCTTATCCCGTTTTTGGCGGGTCAGTACGACATGAAAATCATGAGTCCTCATCTCGATGCTATCGTTGCAATATTAAGCGATGGTCATTATCACGATGGCACCACCATCGGTAAAGCGCTCAATCTAACGCGCACCGCCGTATGGAAAATCATTAAAAAATTGCAGCATTATGGTATTCAAATCGTGAGTCAAAAAGGCAAAGGTTATATTTTGCAGCAACCACTCATTTTGTTAAACAAGGAACGCATACAACAAAATAGTGGCTGCGAAACATGGGATATCAGCGTTTTTGAAACCATCACCTCGACCAACGATTATTTAAAATCGTTTCGCCATCTCAAACAAAGCAAACTCTGTTTAGCCGAACACATGAGTCAAGGTCGTGGTCGTTTGCATAGAAAATGGCAGGCGCCTTTTGGCAAAAATATTTATCTCTCTTGTCTTTATCCTTTTCAAAAAGATGTCAGCGAATTAGCAGGATTAAGTTTGGTCATGGGTCTTGCCATTGTCAAAACGCTGAATCATTTTGGTATTCTGCAATCCCTGTTGGTGAAATGGCCGAATGATATTTTATATGACGACAAAAAAATGTCGGGGGTGCTCATTGATATTCAAGCAGAAACGCATGGGCATTGTCAGGCGATTGTGGGCATAGGACTGAATGTGAATGGCGAAACGGTGAGTGAGACGATTGAACAACCAGTGACATCAATGCAACAAATTTTGCAGCAATCGCTTGATAGAAATAAGGTGTGCGCCGTTTTGATTCAGCACATGTTGCAAGCGTTGCAACAATTTGATCACGCAGGATTTGCACCGTTTGTTAATGAGTGGCGGCAAGTGGATAGTCTGTTGCAGCAAACAATTACGCTCACGAACATGGATAAGGTGGTGAGCGGGAATGTGGTCGGTGTCAACGATCACGGACATTTGTTGCTGCAACTTGACAATGGCAACGTGCAAGCTTATTCAGCAGGGGATGTGTCAGGAGTGCGGCGTAGGGATATCCTCATCGATTCGGCCCTCTAATGTTAATGTTAAAACTTCAGATGCATTAAAGCTGGCTTCTTCCACTGTTTCCCCTTCCGTTATTGCTTCTGGTAAATCGGGAAAATAAACGGTATACCGTTTTTCTGATTTGGTGTATTCCAAAATAGCCGGATAAAGAACGTTCATAATAGTTTCACCCCCGTTTGTTTCTCTATTGCTGCCATTAAAGATATATCTTACAAGATTAATTAAACAATTCCATCCAACGCTTGCTGCACTTTCCCCCGATACTCCACCACATCTAAGCACGGTGCAGGTAGCCATGCGCGTAGTGTCGTGATGTTTTCTTGGCAAGCGGGAAGGTTTTCAGAGAGGCAGTTTGCAATCCAGCCGATGAGTTTTACGTTTTGTTGTTGCAGGGCGCGGGTGGTTAGGATGGCGTGATTTAAACAGCCGAGGCGAATGCCGACGATGAGTAACACGGGTAGATTTTGCTGGATGACGAAATCCGCCATGGTTTCTTTAAGATTTAAGGGCGCATACCAACCACCAAAACCTTCGATGAGTAAGAAGTCTGTTGCCGTGTGTAAAGCGGTTTGTAATTTAGCATGGAGTGTGGCTACGCTCAAATCGCAGTGCACATGGTTGGCAGCAATGTGTGGTGCAATGGCGGGTTGAAAAGAAAAAGGATTGATTGCCGCATAAGGGAGCGATACGGTGGAAGCGCCTTGCAATTGCAAGGCATCGTCGTTATAGCCAGCCGCATTGCTGCCGGAGGCAACGGGTTTGATGCCAAGGGTGCGCAGTTTTTTTTGTTGCGCCGCCTGCAGTAACTGTGTGCTGATATACGTTTTGCCAACGTCTGTGTCTGTGCCTGCGATAAAAAGTCGAATCATCCTTTATTTCTCGCAACAAAATAACCTATGACATAAGTGAGTTGTTGTGCAAGATGCAAATTGAGTGATGATTTACCACGTAATCCTTTATGCATACGCTTGCCAACAAAATTAGCGCCGACTTCTTTGATGGATTGCAGTGCTGCGAGCAAGGTATCAAAATGGAGGTGAATTTTTTCACTGTGCAAGGTTAACACCTCATAATTTTTTTCCAGCAATTTTTCTTTTACTTGCGCGCTAGTTAAAAAATGTTGCAATGCATACTGAAATTTTAGTTCAGTCAAGGTGCCAACCAGTGGTATGGAAAAAACAACAAGGCCATCCTGCCTCATGTTTTGTTTTAGTTGTTGCAAGGTGGCGGATAAATCAGCACTCCAGTGCAATGCTAAATTAGAAAAAGCAAGATCAAAAATAATTTGTTGCGGTGGCAGTTGATTGAAATCCGCAACATAAACTGCCACGCCGCGCGATGTTAAACGGTCTTTAGCAAGCTGTAACAATTCATCGGCAATATCAATGGCATGAAAATGCTGATGCGATGCCGCTGTCACCATTTTTTCAGTGACAATGCCGCTGCCGCAACCTAAATCAATGATGCTGTTTGCTGCATGCAAATACGGTTTCGTAAGCTCAATGAGTGCATCGCCAGTTTGTTGTTGCAGCGCGCAATTCGCATCATAAGTTTTGTGTGCTTTGTTAAAATAACGTTTGATGTGATCAGTTTGCGGCATCATTTTTTTTTACTCGGTAATAGTTCGCACAAAAGTTGCAGCAGGCTCACAATTTCTTTTTCCTGATGCTGACACGTTAATGAAATGCGTAAGCATGCTTTATGTGCTGGCACCGTGGGCGGACGAATGCAGCCGACAAAAAAACCATGATCGATTAATTTTTTTTGTAACGCGTGAGCCAATTGATTATCACCGATGTGTATCGCTTTGATGGGCGTTGCATCAGTTGAAGATAATAAAAATTGTCGCGCAATTGCCTCTTTAATAAAAAAACCAATCAACGATTGCAATTTTTCGCGACGCCAAGATTCTGCTTCAATGAGGGTCAGCATCGCAAGTGTTGCATGACAAACGGCAGGTGGTAGAGCGGTGCTGTAACGATACGTTCTTGCTAATTGCACTATTGTTTCAATCATCGCATGCGATCCAGAAACGATGGCGCCCATGCTGGCACATGCTTTGCCAAGTGGTGTGATGAGTAAGGGAATGTCATTATCGCTTAGCCCATCATGTTGAACGATGCCAGCTCCGCGATGACCGAGTACGCCAATGCCATGCGCATCATCAATGATGAGTGTGGCGTGAAATTGGCGTGCAAGTCCGGCCATTTTTTTTATATCGATGCGTTGTCCGCCTATGCTAAACACACTTTCGCTGATGAGTAAGGGCGCGCGCGCTGCGTTTTTTTTCAGTAAAATTTCAGCTTCTGCTAAGTTGCCATGTTGATAACGATGCAGTGTCGCACCGGCTAAACGTATGCCATCAATGAGAGAAGCATGGATGAATTTGTCGGCAATAACGGTTGTATGACGATTAGCGAAGGTCGTTAATACGGCGATATTTGCGTGATAACCTGAGTTAAATAAGATGGCACGTTCACGCTTTAAAAATTTAGCGAAGGCTTGTTCCAGTGCTACATGTGCCGTGCTGTAACCAGACACCATCGCCGATGCGCGACTACCAAGACCATATTGATCAACGCCATGATGAAACGCTTTTTTAACCAGTGGATGTTCTGCAAGTTGCAAATAATCATTGCTGCAAAAATTGATGCAGCATTTGCCATTTACAACAACCTGCCCACTTTCATCTTGATGAACAACATAACGTTCTCGCCATTGATGCTCAGCTGTAAAATGTGCAAGTTGTCGCTCAGCTGCTTGCATGTGTCGTCTCATGCTGACTTTTTTTTGCGACCATGCCGAGTTTTTGCAGCATCACAAAATCTTTTTCGCTGTCTGGATTTTCTGTTGTCAGCAATTTTTCACCGAGCCACATTGAATTTGCACCGGCCATCATGCATAGCGCTTGCATTTCTTCTGACATATCAACACGTCCTGCCGATAAGCGAATAACAGATGTTGGCATCATGATGCGTGCTATTGCGATGGTGCGAATAAATTCAAAATTATCGATGGTGTCGGCATTTTCAAGTGGTGTGCCTTTAACGCGAGAATGTCGATTAATCGGCACGCTTTTTGGCGGATCAGGCAAATTAGCTAATTGCACTAACAATTGCACACGATCTTGATGTGTCTCACCCATGCCAATGATGCCACCGCAACAAACGTTAATGCCGGCATTGCTGACATGATTTAGCGTTTCTAATCTATCTTCGAAGCGATGCGTGGTGATGATTTTTTCGTAATAATTGCGTGAGGTATCTAAATTGTGATTGTAAAAATCCAAGCCCGCTGCTTTTAATTGCGCGGCATCTTCTGCATCGAGACTGCCGAGCGTGACGCAGGTTTCTAATCCTAATTTTTTTACTTCTTGTATCATCTCGATGACGTTAGGCAATTCTTTTTTTGGTGGACGACGCCAGGCAGCACCCATGCAGTAACGTGTTGCACCTTTTTCTTTGGCGCGTTTCGCAGCTTCAATGACTTCAGCGATGTTCCATAATTTTTCGCGTTGCAAACCAGTGCGATAATGTCCGCTCTGCGAGCAATAAGCGCAATCTTCAGGACAAGCGCCGGTTTTAATGCTGAGCAAAGTGCATAATTCCATTTCGTGCGGATTAAAATGTTGCTTGTGTATGGCTTGTGCGGCACACACTAAATCAATGAAGGGTTTAGCAAAGAGTTCACTTACTTGTTGTTCATTCCATGTTGTCATTGTGGCTATGCTCGCTTGTCAATGGTGAGTGACAAAAATATATGTTAGGCTGCGCCATCGGTCAACCACAAAAAATAAATAGGTTTACTTCAGGATGACAAATCTTATCGAACGTGATTTAAAACACATTTGGCATCCGTGTGGACAGATGAAGGATTATGAAACATTCAAGCCGCTTGAAATTGTAGCGGCAAATGGGTGCCGAATTCAGCTGAAAAATGGCCAGCAACTGATAGATGCCACTGCCAGTTGGTGGTGTAAATCACTCGGTCATGCGCATCCCCGTTTGCGGGAAGCCATGTTGCAACAACTAAAAAAATTTGAACACGTGATGTTTGCGCACACAACGCATGACATCATCGTTACACTCGCAGAAAAATTAGCAGGTCTCACCCAGACGTTAAAAAAAATGAGTTTTGCAAGCGATGGTTCATCCGCTGTTGAGATGGCGATGAAAATGAGTTTGCATGCGCGGCAGGTGATGGGTGAACCTGAGCGTTGCCAATTTGTGGCTTTGGAAAATGGGTATCACGGGGAAACTATCGGTGCGTTGAGTGTCAGTGATAGGGGCATATACCGCGATCCTTATCGTGCCTTGTTGTTCGAGGTAACGTTACTCTCACCATTACCTTATGTGCTGAATGAGTCAGAGGTGTTGTGGAGCCATTGCGAAACGGAATGGCTGTTGTTGGAAAAAAAACTCAATGCCTGCCGCGAGACACTGACTGCCATTATCATCGAGCCCATCGTCCAAGGTGCAGGCGGCATGCGCATCTATAGCCAAGATTTTTTGCGCCGCTTGCGAGCATGGACCAAGCAACATCAAGTGCATTTAATTGCGGATGAAATCATGACGGGCATAGGCCGCACCGGCAAAATGCTCGCTTGTGAGCACGCGGGCATCGAGCCTGATTTTTTATGCTTGTCCAAAGGATTGACCTCGGGCGTGTTGCCATTAAGTGTGATGTTGACTACGGATGCGCTATACGCTTTATTTTACGCTGATTATGCCAGCGGTCAGTCATTTTTACATTCGCACACGCACGCTGGTAATGCGTTGGCTGCAGCGGTCGCGCTTGAAGTGCTGACGATATTCTCGGAAGAAAATATCTTGGGTCAAGTGCAAGTGCTGGGTGAAAAAATGTTGGCAGCGATGATGGACATTGCCGCACGAACCGGGCGCTTAATCAATGTGCGTCAACTGGGTGCCGTGGTGGCAGCGGATATGCTAGCGCCGCGTGGGGAAGAGCGTTTTGGTTTTGCAGTCTACCAAAAAGCAGCGGCACTCGGTGCATTGCTGCGACCACTTGGTAACACCGTTTATTGGGTACCGCCGCTCATCATGGATGAGCTGACACTGCAGCAGTTGAAGGAAGTGACAGAGAAGGCGATTTTTTCTCAAAAACCCTAGCTATCTTTTTTTTAAATGATTAAACTGACGCACTTTAAATTTGCATCACCACAAAAAAATAAAAGTTAAGTAAGGACATCAGCGTGACGGATGAAATAGATCAAAAACGGCGCTGCTTTTTACGCCGTGCAACGACGGCTGTTGGTGGTATTGGTTTGGCAGTAGCGTCCGCTCCTTTTTTTTCGTACTGGGAACCTGATGCTGCAACTGAAGCAGGCGCAGCACCTATCAAAATCGATATCACTGCCTTAAAACCGCGAGAACAATTGACGGTTCCTTGGCGCAGCATGCCTGTTTGGGTCATTTATCGCGATGCCGCCATGTTGGAGACGCTGGACAAATTAACCGGAGCCTTGCGCGATCCGTTGTCACAACAAGACCAGCAACCGACATATTGTCAAAATGTGCACCGTTCAATTAAGCCGCAAATTTTTGTTGCGATTGGTATTTGTACTCATCTTGGTTGTGTGCCGACGTATCGTCCAGATGTGGGCAGCGTTTCGCCGGATTGGTTGGGTGGTTTTTATTGTCCTTGCCATGGTTCACGTTACGATTTAGCTGGCCGTGTTTTTAAAGATGTGCCAGCGCCACTTAATCTCAAAATCATGCGCCACATGTATGTCAGCGATAACGAAATCTTGATTGGTCAAGATCAAGAAGGGGTTCAGGGTGCAATTTCCATTAGCTAATGCCAGGAAGGGGTTGATAAAAAATAATGACTGAAACGACCACTAAAAAAAATGCGGTAATGCGCTGGATAGACAAACGTTATCCACTCACTGATTTCTGGAAAAAACATTTAAGCGAGTATTACGCGCCGCGTAATTTTAATTTTTGGTATTACTTTGGTTCTTTTTCCTTATTGGTTTTTGTGGCACAAATCATCAGCGGTATTTGGTTGGTGATGGAATATACGCCAACTTCGGATGGTTCTTTTGCGTCGGTACAACACATCATGCGCGAAGTGCGTTATGGCTGGTTGTTGCGTTTCATGCATACCACCGGCGCATCGGCGTTTTTTGTGGTGGTGTATTTGCACATGTATCGCGGTCTCATCTATGGTTCTTACCAAAAACCACGGGAATTAGTGTGGTTGGTTGGCATGGTCATCTACATGATGCTGTTATTTGAAGCGTTCACGGGTTATGTTTTGCCTTGGGGACAGATGTCTTATTGGGGCGCGGCTGTCATCACATCGTTTGCGAGTGCTATTCCTTATCTTGGCGATATTATTTTAATATGGTTGCGCGGTGATTATAGTGTGTCAGGCGTGACCTTGCATCGCTTTTTCTCTTTGCACGTCATCGCCATTCCTTTGTTACTCGCAGTGATGATATTCGTGCACTTGGTTGCGTTGCATCATGTTGGTTCGAATAATCCAGATGGCATAGACATCAAAGAAAAGAAAGACAAAGATGGCGTGCCGCTCGATGGCATTCCCTTCCATCCTTATTACACGGTCAAAGATTTAGTGGGCGTGGTGGTGTTTCTCGTGGTCTTTTGTTACATCTTATTTTTCATGCCGCAATTTGGCGGGCTTTTCTTGGAACCGGATAATTATATCGTCGCAAATCCCATGATGACGCCCGCTGAAATTTCCCCGGTTTGGTATATGACACCGTTTTATGCCATTTTGCGTGCGGTGCCGAATAAATTATTGGGTTTGATGACCATGGCAGCTGCGATGGCAGTGATGTTTGTTTTGCCGTGGCTTGATCGCAGTCGCGTTCGTTCCATTCGTTACAAAGGAACGTATTCTAAAATAGCCATTGTGGTTTTTGTGCTGTGTTTTATGGGACTTGGCTACTTGGGTCATGAGGGCGTTTCACCCATGCGCACCATAATGGCGCGCGTATTTTCCATCGGCTATTTTGGTTTCTTTTTACTGATGCCGTTTTACACCGCATTCGAAAAAACGAAACCGCTACCAGAACGGGTGACCGGATGATGCGTTATTTATTTGCGTTTTTATTATTATTAATTTCTTTTTCGCTGCATGCACAAGAACAAACAGTGCAAGGTTTGCAATTGGCGGCAGCACCGCTGCAGCAAGACAATATTGCTTCCATTAAACGCGGTGCTAAATTTTTTGCAACCAACTGCATGAGTTGTCACACGCTGATTTATTTACGCTACAACAAAATTGCAAATGAAGCGGGCATCACCTATGAAAAAATGCCCATCAATGTCAAAACCTGGCCCTATGGTGTGACCCCACCTGATCTTTCTCTCGAAGCGACGATACGCGGTGTCGATTGGATATACACGTATTTGCATAGTTTCTACCAAGATAGTAAGCGACCGACCGGCGTCAATAATTTGTTGGTACCAAATACCGCAATGCCAGATATTGTGGCGCCTTATCAAGGCGAACAAGTATTGGTGCTCGATCCCATGGCTGATTTACTACACCAGGTCGAATGGTATGATCTGATTAAACTCACCAAACAAGGCAACATGACGCCAGAAGAATTCGATGCGACCATTGGCGATCTCGTCAACTTTCTTGATTATGCAGCTCAACCTTATCAAGCAGAGCAACACAAAATCGGTTGGTGGGTGCTCGGTTTTCTCGGCATTATGTTTGTGTTTATGTATTTGCTGAAACGCGAATATTGGAAGGATGTGAAGCGGGATAAGCGAAAAGAATGAAGGTGTTTTCAGCTGGATTATTGTGAGCGGCTGCTATTCTCCGTGCGAACATGTGATCCCCGCCTATGCGCCTTCGCGGGGATGACATGCTGCATTTGACAAATTTTTTAATCGAACAGTAGTACGCAATGACATACACCTGGCTATCAATCAAGCGTCTTATTTACCACGCCTCCCTATTACTTCTCGTCATACTAGCAAACGCTCATCACGCAAATGGCTTCGCGTTATCCGCATTTTTATTTTCGTTTATCGGTATCGATGCGTGCTCGTTGCAGCAACGTTGTCTCATCCTGATAATCAGTGGCTTGTTGACAGCGTTGGTAGTGAGTGTGGTCGCACTGCCACAAACGCTGCTGCTCGCTTTTTTCATGTTGTTATTGACGCTGAGTACTGTGTATGTTGGACAGCGTTATCGTCGTTATTTTTATCCGGCATTTTTGCTTAATTTATTTGCCATACTGACAATGGCGGATCACACTAACGTGATGCTTGCGCCGCTTAACATACTCGCTGGTGTCTTGATCGCTTTGGTGTTGCAATTTATTTTTTGGCCATATCAGTTGAAGCATGCCGCTAACTATTTAACCGTGCAAGTACTAAAACAATGCCGGCAATTGAATGACGCTATCATGACTTGTTTGCTGCAAACCGATTACGTGGAAAATAATTATTTTTACGAAAATAAATTGCATGCAAAAAAAAATCGCTTGTTAAAAGCATTATTGCGGTTGCATCAATTCAGCAAAAAAAATAGTGAGGTCATGCAGCTAGCTGATAAAGAATCGCTGTCTTTGTTGCTCACAAAATTTGAATTACTGAGTACGATGTTATTTGATGCTATGCAATTGCGTTGGCGGGTGAGTGATCACAGTGTCTTTGGTGTTTGTGCGCCGGAATTGACAGCCATTGCGGCTGTGATTGATCAGGTGTTGCAGCAGCTAACTGCGTATTTCACCCTGCACCTGCGACCGATTCCAACACACGATAGCACAACGTTACTTGCAGAAAAAATCGATGCGCTGCAAGATATTTATCAATCCGTGTTGCAGGTGAGTGCGCCGGAACCCTTGGCTTTTCTGCTTTTTATCGGCACGTTGCAACGATTGGCAGATGAGTTGCATGGCATAGGGGTTAGTGTGGCAAACATTGCGCACCCATGTCATCCCCGCGAAGGCGGGGATCCATCCTAATGATAATGACGTGATTCAATGAGGAAATTTACATGACCATCCCACTTCACCCATACGCCACACGTCATGCTATAAGCATCGCCATCGCCATCTTCCTCACTGTCTTACTCAACCATTATTTTTCCATGAGTCACACCGCCTGGATGGTGATTACCGCCTGGCTTGTTAGCCAAACCAGTCGAGGAACACCGTTAAAACAAATCAGTCTTTTTTTTCTGGTGATCATCATCATGCTCAGTTTGTTGTCGTGGTTAAACACGCAGCTTTCTGTTCAATCACTTATCGTGATGCTCGCGGCTATTTATCTGCTGACCGCTAGTTTGTTATGGATAAAGCAGCCGCAATCGCGATTTGCTTTTTACCAAACACTTTTTTTCTTCGTGGTGTTTGCGATCATTTTGTTATTGAGTCAGCAACAAGAATTTTTGCACGACAAAGTAATGGATATTTTTATCGGTGCACTGATTGCACTCTTTTGCAATCGCCTTTTTTCTCCCCTGCAATTTGATCGCGAATTTAGCCAAGGGTTGCTGCCATTGTTGCAAGCCATGATGGATTATTGTAAGGCGTGGTCTTTGAGCCATGACCATCATTTTCTCGATGAAAAAATCGCAGCAGCGCTGCAAGCAGAGGATAATCATTATCCAGAATGGGTGTATGAAGTAGGTTTTAATCCAGGCTTGCGTTCAGGCAGTCGATTTTTTTTAATCAACATTGAGCGGGTCAGCGAAATATTTTTTTCGTTACAAGGCCTTTATTCGCAAAAAGAAGTCGCAAAAAAATCACGACCATTAGCAGCGGCGATGACCACTTGCATGGAAAGCAATGGCTATTTATTAAAAAATTTACACGATTATTTTTTTGATAAAAAAGTGGATGATAGCGGTGTTAATTTTACCAGTGACATCGTTGCCTTGGAGCAAGCATTACAAAATGTGGTGCCCAATGACTTGGAGTTACTTGATGTGGCACCCGACTACGTGGCTTTAACTGCCATGGTACGTGATATGAAAGATTTGCGACGCATTTTATTGCAGCTCGTTACTGCTTTGCCCACCGTGAAAACAAATTAACGCGGTGCTAGATACCCACCGGGTATGCCTTTTTTAGAAAAAACAATTTGCCACAATTGATTAGTGCGCGCACGAAAAGTGCCAGCGCAAGAAAGAAGATAAAAACGCCACATACGAAAAAAACGTTCATTGTAATGTTGTTTTAATTCATCCCAATGTTGTTCGAAATTTTTATACCAAGCCATGAGTGTCTTGTCGTAATCTGCGCCAAAATTATGCCAATCTTCCATGACAAAATATTTTTGTGCAGCATCGGCAATTAAACCGATGGAGGGCACCATGCCATTTGGGAATATGTAGCGGGTAATCCATTCACTGGAAAAGCGCGACGTTTCATTTCTGCCGATGGTGTGCAATAAAAATAAGCCTTCATTTTTCAGTGCATCGTGGGCAATTTTCATGAACGTTGGGTAATTCAGATAACCCACGTGTTCAAACATGCCAACGGACACAATGCGATCAAATGTTTCATGAATGTCGCGGTAATCTTGCAAGCGAATGTCAACCGGCAAATCGCGACAAAGTACGCTCGCATAATCATATTGTTGTTGCGAAATCGTGAGACCGACGACGCTCACGCCATATTTTTCTGCTGCATATTGTGCAAGACCGCCCCAGCCGCAGCCGATATCGAGCAGACGCATGCCGGGTTTTAATTGTAATTTTTGACAAATGAGTTCGAGTTTTGCCGTTTGGGCGTCTTCTAATGTTTTTGCTTCTTTCCAATAACCGCAACTGTATATCATGCGTTTATCGAGCATGGCATGAAAAAGATCATTACCAAGATCATAATGCACTTCTGCAACTTGTTTGGCGCGGAATTTGGTTTGTTGGTTGATCAGGCGTAACAATAATTGTTGTACTTTGAAACGCAGGGGAATGTGCATGTTACTTTCGACATCTATCCGTAATATTTTTTCAAAAAAAACATCGAGCTCATCGCAATCCCACCATTTATCCATGTAGGATACGCCCAAACCTAACGATCCCTGACTTAAAACACGCTGATAAAATGCTTCTTGATGAACGTGTATGTCCCAAGGATTTTGGCCGTTTATGCTGATGCCAGCGGTTTGTAATAAATCCTGACAAATTTTTTTAGGCGTAATTTTTTTCATTTCGCTGCATCCTAGCATTGCATCGTTTTTTTCCAAGGAAACCTCCTGTCACGATGGGACCATTGTACATGAATGATTAAACTGGTGAAGCTCGCATGAGTATAATACAGTAACAAGGGTTAGGAGAAAAAAAAATGAAAAAATTACGCAGCCTATTTTTGTTATGCCTGTTATCGAGCAATCTCGCGCATGCCTACATCGGTTTTGGTGTTTGCAATTATGGAAAAGAAAATGTGCCATCAGTGGTGTGTGTTGGCCCAACCGTGCTCAAAGAAACAACGGTCAGTGGTGATGTGAAAGTAGCGGGATCCTTGAAGGCATTAAATGTTTCCATGGGTTCAATGATGATCACAGGATCGACGGATATACAAAATGTCAAAGTGAATGGTTTTGCTGATGTGACGGGGAATTTAACCGCCGATGGTGCCGAATTTAAACAAGGTCTCAGTGTGAGTGCGAGTAAAATACTGCTCAGTCACTCAAAAATAGATGGTGAATTGATAGTGAATTCTCAAACAACGAAACCCTATCTCAAAATGCAATGTGGCTCCATCGTCACTGGAACAGTTACCTTTGAAGGCATGGAAGGTGTGGTGCAAATTACCGATGATTCAGTGGTGCAAGGAAAAATCGTCAATGGTAGCATCGAATTTATTAAGCATGCTTGTTAAGCGTTACGCCACATGGTAATCCCGAAAACGCCAGCCATCACCCTTGAAGACATCGAAGCACTGCAGCAAGCAACTATTTTAAAAGCACAAGGGTCATATGCTGCAGCAGAGAATGCGTTAGTGATACTGACAGAAAAGCAGCCGCATTTTGCAGCGGCTTTTAATAATTTAGGCACAGTTTATTTTGCGGAAAAAAAATGGCTGGAAGCAGCACGCGCTTATCAAAAAGCGATTGATATTGAAGCAGATTATGCAGATGCCTATTACAACTTAGGTCTTGCGCTCAATAAATTGCAGCGTTTTAAAGAAGCGATCAATGTGTTTCAGGCATTGATATTGCTGGCGGGAGAGCATCCCGGGGCGCATTTTCAATTGGGTTTACTCTGGATGCAACAATTGCAATTTAAAGCGGCACGTGATGAATTTGCGATGTTACAAAAAGCGCATCCTTTTCATTTTGAAACCAATGTCAATTTGGCAACTTCTTACTTGCGCTTAGGTTTGCTTAGCGAGGCGAGAACGTATTATCAGCAAGCGTTAACCATCATACCAACCGATGTGCAGGTGCTTTTTAATCTGGGGGTGCTCGCAATGCAACAAAGTCGCATTGATGAAGCCATCACTTATTATTTAAAAGCGGTGTTGCAAGATAAAAATTTATATGAAGCGCATCACAATTTGGGTTTCATTTTTTTGGTGAAAAAAAATAAAGAAAATGCGCTACATCATTTTCGTGAAGCATTGCGAATTCAGCCACAAAATGAAGCGTTGCAACATACAATTAATATCTTGCTGGGTGACAAAAAATTAACGGCCTCACCGCCTGGTTACATCCGTTCGCTTTTTGATTCGTATGCGGATCATTATGATGCACATCTGTTACAAACATTGCATTATCAAGTGCCACATCATTTCCTGGCATTGCTAAAAACGCAACGTAATTTTAAGCATGCGACTTTAGATATTTTGGACATTGGCTGTGGCACGGGATTATGTGGTGAAGTATTTAAGCCGTTTGCAAAACGGTTAATCGGTGTTGATATTGCTGAGAAAATGTTGGCAGTCGCTGCACAAAAAAATATTTACGATGAGCTTATCACAGCCGATATTATTCCCTATCTTGAACAAGCAAACGCTACGTTTGATCTGATACTCGCAGGCGATGTCATCGTTTATTTTGGCGATTTAACGGCGCTTTTTAAAGCGCTACGTGCCAGCTTAAAACCCGGTGGTTTTTTTATTTTTAATGTGGAAGTTAGCATGGATGCTGATTATGTCATGACGCCATCGGGACGCTTTGCACATAGTGCGCAATATATCGAGCGTTTAGTTAAAGCAAATCATCTCACCTTAGTAACGCATCGTGTGCAGCCATTACGAATGGAAAACGGCAAGCCGGTTGCTGGACATTTGTACTTGTTGGGTGTATGAATAATTCTTAACAAGAGGACTGTTATGAAACGATTTCTGCCGCTTTTTTTCATCTTATTTGCTTATCTTTTGCTGAGTGGTTGTGCGTCTAAGCGTAATCCTAATCTTCATGGGGATCTCACCAAAGAAACCTGGATGCGTCAAGTCGATAACAATCCCACAGCATGGGCGGGCGGCGCTGATAGTTGGTTTTTTAGAGGCGAAGCGGCACCGCCAGAAATTGCTAGTCGTGAAGCATCGTATGCGGCGGCGATTAGCACCATGACAGTAAATGTGCCCGATTTTACCAATATAAAAGTGGCGGGTGATTTTCAACTCGAAATTTTTGGTAGCGATACTGGCAATAGTGTTTATGTTTACGGTCCAAATGTGGGTTTGCGCAGTATTGCCATTGAAGTGCGTAACAATACCCTTTGCATCAACCAACTGAAAAATGCACCGCGTACAGTGAAACAAGTGATAGTGCGTGTCGGCATTTCTCAATTACAGCAACTGATACAGCTCGCTGGTTGTGGCAATGTTGAAGGCGTGCGCATTCGCAGCAATGGTCTTTATATCACCACGCATCCTGGTGTCACTGGCAACATGTACATCGGTGGCAATTTCGCTTTAAGACGCGTGGATAATGCCGGCAATGGTCGTATCAATCTTTTTGGTGCCAATACGTCTTGGCTTGATATCAACACCTCGGGTGGGGGCGCTGTCAATGTCAGCGGTAATTATATAAACGTGAAAAGAATAAGACACGTTGGTAATAACAACATCAATATTATCGGTGCGCATGCCGATGGCTTGCGCATTGAAGCGGCGGGTCGCGGAAAAATCGGCATTAATGGTCCTATCGTGCTGCGTGCATTGAGTGCAAAAGGGGGTGTCCGCGTTTATGCCTATCCTGTTACCAGTACGGATTTACATGTTGAAGCTGACAATGATGCTCGCATCGGTTTAGCGGGTTATGCGAATAATCTCATTGTGAACACGGTGCAATCGTCGCAATTTGCGGGACGTTATTTGTGTGCGCAAAATGCTTATGTCAGAGCACATGACTGGTCGCATATCAATGTGGCGACCACCGAAAGAATTTTTGCTTCTGCCACACAAAATGCGAGTGTTTATTTTTACGGGACACCAAATAGCATGTCGCAATTTGTGAGCGGCAATGGTGTAGTCATCCCGATTTGGTCAAGCACCGCGAGCAGCTGTGTCCTTGCTTACCGCAAAGCAGCAGTTGTTCCAGAGCGTGAAGCGTTAGTACGCGTGAGTGAGCCACGTTATCGTGAGACGCGGTCCAAGACTTACCGCGTTGAACACGTCAGCAACCATTTCACCTCACCACCACCTGCGAGCACTTATCATGGACACAAAGTGAAGAGCATGGTGCGTTATCAGAATTATTAAGCATAACTGTAAAACAGCATATCCAACGTCGACCCCAGTTGGTTATTCAGCAGCCGTAAAAAATTAGATGTGCTGCCGTATTCTTTGTAGTGTGTCGTACCAAATTCTTTATCCATGGTATCAATCAAGTTGCCAAGACCATCGACTAATCCTTTTTGCAGCGCTGTTTGGCCGGACCAAAAATCGCCGGTGAATAACGTACTTGTATCTGCAGGTAATTTTCCTTTGCGTCCGATTAACACGGCATTGACGAAATTTCTATGGACTTCAGCCATAACTTGTTGAATTTTTTGCATATCATCGGCACTCTGCGGCAGGAAAGGATCCAGTCTGTCTTTGTCGGTGCCAGCGGTAAAAACCCGTCTTTCCACACCGACTTTTTTCATCAGATCAACAAAACCAAAACCTTTGACGATGACACCAATGGAGCCGGTCAGGGTATTTGGGTTGACGTAAATTTTATCAGCAGCAACGGCCACGTAGTAAGCGCCGGAGGTGAGCATGTCTTCGCCGACAACAATGACTTTTTTGTGGAATTTATTTTTGTAAAACAAAATCGCATCATGAATGATAGCGGCTTGCACCGGCGTGCCACCGGGTGAGTTGATATCGATGATGACGCCTTGCGCTTCTTTATCAGCAAACGCATCACGCAAAGCGGGCAATAATTCATCGGCGGAGAAGCCACGACCGGGTGCAATCGTGCCGTCTAAGTGGATGAGTGCTGTGTACTTACCATTTTTGTTATTGCCATTACCGCCACCGAGATAGACGAAAAAGCCAGTGATCAAATAAGCAAAGAGCGCAAACCACGCGATGAAACGAATATTTTTCCAGCGGCGATCAGCGCGTTTTTCTTGCAAAAGGTCTTTAACGAGCGTATCAGTCACATCTTGTTGATTGGTGTTAGTCATAATATTTTTTGTTCTCCTGGTTTTAATCGAACAGAAGTGCCGCTATAATTCGCCCATTAAAATTTGGACCACTAATAAAATTAACCGTCAAAATCACGTAAGGAAATAGCGTGCGAAGCATACAATCTACCTTGTTTACTTTACTGGCTGCAAGTAGTGCTGCATGCGCAGAAACGACACTCAACTTAACGCGAGGTGTCTCTCCCATCAGTCGCGATGTGTATCAATTGCACATGTTGATTTTTTGGATTTGCGTTGCCATTGGCTTGTTGGTTTTTGGCGTGATGTTTTACGCCATGTATTTCCATCGCAAATCGCGCGGTGCAAAAGCATCAGACATACACACCCATCATTGGTTAGAAATCGGCTGGACCATTGTGCCTGTCATCATCTTGGTGCTCATGGCGATTCCTGCGACCAACGTATTGCTCAACATGAATAACGAAGATAAAGAAGATTTGACGATTAAAATTACGGGCTATCAATGGAAATGGCATTACGATTACCTCGAAGATGGCATCAGTTTTTTTAGTAATCTCAGCACGCCCATGGCGCAAATTCATAATGAAGCACCAAAGACGGCTGATTATTTGCGTGAAGTCGATCATGTGTTGGTGGTGCCCATCCATAAAAAAATACGCTTTTTAATCACGTCAAATGATGTCAACCACGCGTGGTGGGTGCCGGATTTTGGTGTGAAGCGTGATGCAATTGCTGGTTTTATCAATGAAGCATGGACGCGCATTGATAAACCAGGAACGTATCATGGCCAATGTGCTGAGCTTTGTGGCATTAATCACGCCTTCATGCCGATAGTCGTGGTCGCGACCACTGAGCAAGGTTACAAAGATTGGGTTGCAAAGCAAAAAGGACAAGCAACGGCCGGTGAAGCTGAAGCTACAAAAGCGTGGACCATGCAAGATTTGATGAAGCAAGGTGAGCAAGTTTACTCGCGCATTTGTGCGGCGTGTCATCAACCGGGCGGTGTGGGTTTACCACCAACCTTCCCAGCGTTGAAGGGCAGCAAAATTGCGACAGGTTTGATTGATGATCACATCAATATTGTTTTTAACGGCAAGACGGGCACCGCGATGCAAGCCTTTAAAAATCAGTTGAGTGATGTGGAGCTCGCTTCTGTCATTACTTACGAGCGCAATGCGTTTGGCAATAACACCGGTTCCATGGTGCAGCCAATACAAATCAAAACCTTGCGTGAAGGTAAGTCCATGAGCGAAGCATTAGCAGCAAAACCGGGAGCGGAGGCGGCGGCAACAACGCCAACAGCAACGACGAATGCTGCAACTGCACCGACAAGTGCGCCAACAGCTGAGAAAACAGTACTTACTACGGCAGCACCTGCTACAACTACAGCAGCACCGACGTCGACAACAGTGACAACCGTTGTGCCACCGAGTGCAGCAACAGCTACTAAAGAAATCACTACCGTGACCACGACGACCATCATTAGCACGACCGCTGTACCAGCAACAGCAGCACCAACTGCTGCACCAGCAACAGCAGCACCAACTGCTGCACCGACAGTACCTGCTGCACCAGCAACAGCAGCGCCAACTGCTGCACCGACAGTACCTGCTGCACCAGCAACAGCAGCGCCAACTGCTGCGCCGACAGCACCTGCTGCACTAGCAACAACATCGCCAGCCGATGCGTTGAAAGCTTCCATACAGCGCGGTGAAAAAGTCTATCTTTCAACTTGCGTTGCCTGTCATCAAACCAATGGTGGTGGTATGCCACCCACTTTCCCGGCACTGAAAGGCAGTCCCATTGCAACAGGACCGGTCGCGGGCCACATCGATAGAGTGATGAACGGCAAGCAGGGAACAGCGATGCAAGCTTTCAAAGAACAAATGAATGATCAAGATCTTGCTGATGTCATCACCTACGAGCGTAATGCGTTTGGTAATAATACTGGCACCTTGGTTACGCCAGAAAATATCAAAGCGGCGCGCTAACCTTGATGCAAACAATAAATAAAAGGGAACGAAAATCATGACAACCGACGATTATTCACACCATCATGGCGAGGTTCATGCGCATGAGCCACCGCCGCATCATTCGTTTAAAAGTGGCTTTTTTCCCTGGATTTCAGGCTGGCTTTTTACCACCAACCACAAAGACATCGGCACGTTATATTTGTTACTGAGTCTGTTTATGTTATTTGTTGGCGGTGGCATGGCGCTCTTAATTCGGTTGGAATTATTTCAACCGGGTTTACATTTTTTTGATCCGAATTTTTATAATATGCTGGTCACCGTCCACGGTCTCATCATGATATTTGGTGTCATCATGCCGGCCTTTGTTGGTCTTGCTAACTGGATGGTGCCGATGATGATAGGCGCGCCAGATATGGCGTTGCCGCGATTGAACAACTGGAGTTTTTGGATATTACCTTTTGCTTTCACGTTGTTGACCATTTCACTTTTCATTCCAGGATCAGGACCGAATTTTGGTTGGACCATGTATGCGCCTTTATCCACTTTGTATGGACCACCGAGCACGGATTACTTGATTGTGGCCATCCATCTCATGGGAATATCGTCGGTATTGGGTGCCATCAATATCATTGCAACCATCATTAATTTGCGCGCGCCCGACATGACGTGGATGCGATTACCACTCTTTGTTTGGTCATGGTTTATCACCGCCTTTTTGTTGATTGGTGCGATGCCGGTATTGGCAGGCGTTGTGACCATGCTGTTATTTGATCGTCATTTTGGGACGACTTTTTTTAATGCCGGTGGTGGCGGTGATCCCATCATGTATCAACATTTATTTTGGTTTTTTGGCCACCCAGAAGTTTACATCATGATATTGCCGGCGTTTGGCATTATTTCTGAAGTGATTCCAACATTTAGTCGAAAAAAATTATTTGGTTATCCTTTCATGGTTGGTGCGATTGCATCCATTGCTTTTTTATCTTACATCGTCTGGGGACATCACATGTTCACGGCGGGAATGGCAGTTGGTACGCAACTTTATTTCATGTATGCGACCATGTTAATTGCTGTGCCAACCGGCATCAAAGTTTTCAATTGGGTAGGCACCATGTGGCGTGGCTCACTGACCTTTGAAACGCCAATGTTATTTGCCATTGCCTTCGTGTTGTTGTTCACCATTGGTGGATTTTCTGGCTTGATGTTAGCGATAGTGCCGGCGGATTATCAATATCAAGATACGTATTTTGTGGTTGCCCATTTTCACTATGTGTTGGTGGCGGGTGCGCTACTCTCCATATTCACCGCAATTTATTATTGGCTGCCAAAATGGACCGGACGTTATTACAACGAAGTCTTGGGCAAGTGGCATTTTTGGCTGACTTTCATCGGCGTTAATGTGACATTTTTCCCCATGCATTTTCTTGGATTAGCGGGTATGCCAAGACGTATTGCAGATTATGCTATCCAATACACCGAGTTCAATATGGTGTGCACCGTGGGCGCTTTTATTTTGGGATTTGCGCAATTGATCTTTTTATATAATTTGATTGTCACCCTCGCTGGTAAAGGGGAGCGCGCAGATGGCCGTGTGTGGGAAGGTTCGCATGGTTTAGAGTGGACTTTGGATTCACCGCCGCCTTATCACAGTTTTACGATTGCGCCACAATTACAACTCATCAGTGGTGAAGTCCACGAAAAATACGAGGAATAAATCCAGGTGGCGGTGAAACAACCTTCGCATCGTAAAATTTTCATCATTGGTGGCATAGTCTCTGTGCTCATGTTTTTCTTTAGCTTTGCCATCGTGCCTTTTTATAGTTTGATTTGTAAAGCGACTGGCATTAATACATCGGTGCCGAGTGGTGATTTATTAACAGCGTATGCGCAATCGGCAAAAAAACCAGCAGATATGAGCCGCGAAATCACCGTGCAATTTTCTGCGATCAATCACATGGGCATGACCTGGGATTTTTATCCGCGCACACAATCCATTAAATTGCATCCCGGTCAGCAAGTGAAAGTGTATTTTTACGCAAAAAATACCCAAGATCACACGATGACGGTGCAAGCTGTTCCCAGCATGACGCCAACAGATGCCATCAGTTATTTTCATAAAATCGAATGTTTTTGTTTTCGGCAACAAACATTGGCAGCGCGTAGCAGCAAAGAAATGCCACTGGTGTTCCAACTCGATAGAGAATTGCCACAAAATATCCATGTCATCACGTTGCAGTACACGTTGTATGATGTCACTCCAAAAACGCCAGAAAAAGGGAAGGGAAGAGCATGATGAATAATCCAGCCAAAAAATATCACCCCATCACCACTTACTTTATTGCTGATCCATCTTATTGGCCGTTGTTTGGTTGTTTGGGTTTGTTTTGCACCATGTTGGGTTTGGTTCAAGTGTTGCATCAAGGCATCATCGGTCCTTATCTCATGGTGCTCGGCGCCTTGCTTTTGGTGACGACAATGTTTGGTTGGTTTGGCAAAGTGATACACGAGAGTTTGCAAGGCATGCATAGCAAACAGATGGATCTCACTTATCGTTGGGGCATGTTGTGGTTTATTGTTTCTGAAATTGCGCTCTTTGGCGTATTTTTTCTGGCGCTTTTTTACACGCGACTTTTTAGTGTGACTGAACTTGGCAATACCGCAGGTGAGCTTGCCACGACACTGTTACTGTCAAAGGGTGCGGCGACGCATCATTATTTGTGGCCGAATTTTCAAGCAATGTGGCCGCAGCTCGTCAATCCCAATCCACAACTTTATCCCGGACCAAAAGCGGTTATGCCGACTTGGGGCATTCCTGCTATCAATACTTTTTTGTTACTGAGTAGTGCAGTGACGATTACTTGGGCACACTGGGGTTTTAAACAACATAAACAACGTCAAATCTTGATTGGATTACTGCTAACAATTTTATTGGGCGCAATATTTGAAGGTTTCCAATTACATGAATACATACTGGCTTACACTGAATTTGGTTTGACATTAAATAGTGGCATTTATGGTTCAACTTTTTTTATGCTGACGGGTTTGCATGCGGTGCATGTCAGCATGGGCATCATCATGCTGACCATCATACTCATCCGTTTTTTGAAAGGCCATTTTTTACCAGAACATCATTTTGCTTTTGAAGCGGTTTCTTGGTACTGGCATTTTGTTGATGTGGTATGGTTGTTTTTATTTGTTTTTGTTTATTGGTATTAGGGTGTTGCTATGCCTTGGTTAATTAACGCAGTGCAATTGGAAAAATTTCGCAAAAGCCAAAAGAATGTCATGGTGCTGGATGCGAGCTGGCATTTGCCTGATGAGCAGCGTGATGCAAGAGCCGAATTTTTGCAGCAACACATAGTCGGCGCACGCTTTTTTGACCTCACCGCTTTTCATGATACACATACACACTTACCAAATATGCTGATGCGCGATGAAAAAATGATAGGTGAGCATTTGGGCATGCTTGGCATTCAGAATGATCACAAAATTATTTTTTATGATAATAGTAAATTGCACACCAGTTGTCGGGCACTGTGGATGCTAAAAGTATTTGGTCACAATCCGCATCAACTTTATATTTTAAATGGTGGTTTTGCGGCTTGGGAAAAAGAAGGCGGCAAAATAGAAAGTGGTGAGGCAAAAAGCGTTGCAAAAAAAACGTATAACGTTAATTTTCTGGCGCATTACATTCGCACCTTGGTGCAAATGAAAACCAATGTGCATCATCCACTCGAACAAATAATCGATGTGCGTCATCCGGTGCGTTACGCTGGTGGCCCTGAAACTAATCCGCATCTGCGCTCAGGTCACATCCCCGGCAGTTTTTGTTTTCCCTATTTCACCCTATTTGACAGCACCGGCAGCTTCAAACCCATAGAAAAAATTCGCCGTCAATTAACCGGCCTTGGCATCGATGTCACCGCTCCCATCACCACCACCTGCGGCTCCGGCATCACTTCTGCGACACTCAACTTCGTTCTCGATTTAATGGATCAACCGAATAATGCTTTATATGATGGTTCGTGGTCAGAATGGGGCATCGATACATTGTATCCGGGAGAAGCGAACTTGGCGGAAAGACCGGTTGTAACGAGTGTTGAATAAATCTCAAGAATAGCTGCATCGTTCTTGATATTTCTTTTGATTGGATGCAGTCACATTACAGAGGGAAATGAGTAATGTTTTCGGGACCTGCTGTTCAAGAACCAGAAAATAATACATTTTCAACTCACATAGAAAAATTGCAAAAAGTACTTACTTCTATGAGAGAGAGCCTAGCCCGCTATCATGAAATGAAAGGTATAGGAGAAATTGTTTGGGAATTTGAGGGGAGTATGTTCCCCATGGATTTTGATAAGTTCAATGAAATTATGACCACGCAAACAGGACTGATAGACATCCTAAAAATGATGAATAAAAACGAAAAAATATCACCGGAACAACATGCATTCGTTATGCAGCGAAAGCCATTAAGAGAGGATGACAATGTTGCTAGTTACAAAAATATAGAACGAAAGGGGTGTTGTCATGTTTAGTTACGAATTCTTTTTGCGCAATTTTCGATGTGTTCTACGCAATTCTTCCTGCATTCCTCTTTCACTTGTACTCTATGGATGTTCACGGTTTGTTTGCCTGCGGGTAGTTTTGAAAGGGACATTTTGATTAAATCTATGACATTATTATGTATAAATATATGAGTTTTTTATACATGAGAAGCGTATCATGTATAGATATATCCATATTTTATATATGATAAGTGAGTCGTATATAAGAAAAGAATTTTTTGTATGCATGACAGGATGATTTGCTATGACCAATTATTCACCACAAGAATTGCCGCCATCAATAGAATTGGAAACCAAAAAGATTTTGAAAGCCACAACCTCCGCCAATCGTTACTTGGCAGAGTTAAAGGGTGTATCAGAGACTATTCCCAATCGAAGTATCTTAATCAACACGCTTGCATTACAAGAGGCTAAAGATAGTTCGGCAATTGAAAATATCATTACTACCCATGATGAAATGTATAAAGCTGAGTTGTATTCTGATCTTGTTACTTCATCTGCTGCCAAAGAAGTGCAGAGTTATGCTCAGGCATTACGAACAGGGTTTGGACTGGTTAGAAAGGATCAGCTATTAACGTGTAATCATATTCTCGTGATACAGGAGATATTAGAAAAGAATGATGCAGGATTTAGAAAATTGCCAGGTACCGATTTGAAGAATCGTGTGACAGGCGAGACGGTTTATGTTCCACCGCAAGACAATCAAACAATTGTACGTCTTATGCGAAATTTGGAAAATTATATCAATGATGAGACAGTCTCAGACGTAGACCCATTAGTAAAAATGGCTGTTATTCATCATCAATTTGAATCAATTCACCCGTTCTATGATGGTAATGGCCGTACTGGTCGAATCATTAATATCCTCTATTTGGTGTCACAAGGCTTGTTAGATATTCCAATTCTTTATCTCAGTCAATATATCATTGAGACAAAATCAGATTATTACCGATTATTACAATCGGTGCGGGATACCAATAATTGGGAGGAATGGATTCTTTATATGCTAAAGGGTGTGGAAATAACATCACACCAAACCATATTAATCATACAAAAAATAAAGGAATTGATGCAGAAGTATAAACAAGATATTCGTGCAAATTTCAAATTTTACAGTCAAGACTTACTGAATAATTTATTCCGTCATCCCTATACTAAAATTGAATTTTTGGAGCGAGACCTGAAAATTTCTCGTTTAACTGCCACAAAATATCTGGATCAGTTGGCGGATGCCGGTCATCTTGAGAAGCATAAAGTCTGGCGCAGTAATTATTATATTAATCGTCCATTATTTGACTTGCTCAGTCATCCACCCAAGGTTTAAGGTTGACAACCTTTCTAAATAAATATGGTTGTCATACTATTATTCTTTTATTCTTTATGGATTCCGTGCACGGAGGTGTGGTATTTTTTCTGCCGCTAAACCACCTTACAAATCCCTTGTTTTTGCGCAATAATACCCACTTTTGCAAACGCTCCCTTCGTCTAGTGGTTAGGACGTCGCCCTCTCACGGCGGTAACACGAGTTCGAATCTCGTAGGGAGCGCAAAATTAATCAAGGTGTTATTTGTTAGTGTATGCAAACCTAGGGCAATTTCCGTAATATTTCCGTTATATCCAGCGCGAGTTTTTTCCAATTGTGGATATCTCGTTGTAAAATAAACGATCGATAACAGAATTTTGTGACACATCCTAACCCCATAAATTCGGGTACAATTAATTATTGGGGGCTTACGTTTCAGGTTAAAAATCCTGCTTTGGGTGGTATTTCTCCAAGAGACATGATTCGGTTTGGTCGTTATCAAAAATTAGAAAAATTTGTTCAAAATGCACTGGCAGGATTTTAAATGAAACGCAATGTCAAAACAGACAACGCCATTTTAACCCACAGAATGGTATTTGGGAGCAAATCCTGGTGCTTTCGGATAGCGCACAGTGGGTGCATCGACGGTCGATTTTGGGATGGCACCAAAAAATTTTCCTCGGTAACGATTGCGATCAGGAAGAGGATTGCTAAAATTTTCTTTTAGAAATTCTAAATCATATTGAAAGCCGTAGCGTGTGATAAGATTTTCAGAAATGACATTGATGCCTGATTGCAATTCATTTGCAATTTCATTTATGGTTGGTCGATGCTCTGGTAAAAATTCTGTGCACCACCATAGCAACATGATCATTTTTTTAGGCCAACTTTCTTTTACCAGAAGTGCTTCTATCTGTTGTTCCATCGATGGTTTGTCGCTCTGAGGTATGGCATTTTCGCAATCTTCTTTAGGCGAATTCATTGGCTTACGCTTCCAAGCGCACAAACACCAAAGTAATTTCCCGAAACTATATATATCCGTCTTAGCTGATAATTGCATCGCTGCAAAGGCTTCGGGTGCTATCCAATAGGCTGTGCCAATTTCTGCTTTAGCAGGTTCACCTTCCGCTTTAATTAAGCCAAAATCACACAACTTAAATTTAAGTTTTTGGTTACGTTTGGCGTTCAATAATACATTCAGTGTTTTTATATCACGATGCACGAGATTTTTTTTATGTAAGAAAACGAGCGCATCGCAAATATCCTTGATACAGGCATAACAATCTTCCCACGAGATGGGATCATTATTGTTGATTACGTCGCATAAGTCTCCCGATTGAATATTTTTCATGACGATGTAGCCTTGATTGTTATCCGTCATACCAAAGCCATAGTACTTTACGATGCTCTTTGGTGTATTTTTATCAAGTAATTTTTGCAATTTTTTTGTTTCATTTTCAAAAGATCTTGCTTTAGAGCGACGAAAAATTTTGATGGCAACATTTTTTCCATGCCAGGTTCCCTGAAAAACTTCACTATTTGATCCAGAACCAAGCATATTATTTTTATGAATCGATAAGTCTTCGAAAGGAATTTCTCTGAATGCTAAAGAAGAATGTTGCAACACACTACAATCCACTTTTGCAAATTGAGCAGCATATTGCGCGCCATAGCGCGCAGTCATTTTTTCTGAAATGACATTGATGCCTAATTTTAATTCATCTTCAACTTCCTCGGCGCTTGGTCTATTTTCTGCGGAAAGTTCCGTGCACCACCATATCAACATCACCAATTTTTGCGGCCAAGCCGCTTTTACCTCAAGTTTTTCAGTCGGATTCATGGGGTCATTCTGCCAGGCACACAAGCACCAAAGTATTTTTCCGAGACCATAAATGTCTGACTTCGCTGTTAGCGGGGTTTTTTCATAAGCTTCCGGTGGCATCCAAGGTGTTTTGCCCGTTTCACTTTTATCGGGCTCACCTTCCGTTTTCGTTGAACCAAAATCACACAGTTTAAATTTTATTTTACTGTTATCTTTTTTCTTTAATAACACATTTGATAATTTCAGATCACGATAAATTAATTTTTTATCATGTAAAAAAAGTAGCGCAGCACAAATATCCATGATACCGGTGTAACACTCATCCCATGTTAAAGGATCATTATGTTTAATGATTTCACTCAAGACACCGAGCTGTATATGTTTCATGACGATGTAACTTATGCCATTAGGCATCTGACCGGAGCCATAGCATTTCACGATGCTCTTTGGTGTATTTTCATTCATTAATGTTTGCAAACTTTTTATTTCAAGTGAAAAAACATTTTCTTTCATCGGCAGGAAAATTTTGACAGCAACTTTTTGTTTATTCCAAATGCCTTGAAAAACATCACTGGTTGAGCCTGCGCCAAGAAATTTCTTCCAATTGATTAATAATTGTTTGAAAGGAATTTCCCTGAAAAATGGCGATAAATGTTGATCTGGTGTGTTATTGCATCTCATTTTTTTGTGTCTTATGTGTTAGGGTGTGACGAATAGTAGCGTTATAGGCTGTGTTATTCAATTTAATTTCGTGCTCGAAAATGCAGGATGTTATGTTGATTCTCATCAACAAAAAGATATTCTTTTCTCAGGGCAGCTTCTACCAACGGCATAATATCTCTTTGCAAAAAAATAATACGCGGATTGCTTTCTCCTAAGCGCTTTAGCAAAGCAATTTGATCTTCACCCGGCATGGCGCCGCCTACTCCTTGTCCTTTGACCGCAGATGGAATACCAAGTTCAGCAAAATAAATGGCTTGTAGCCAAGCAATAATAGCAACCGACTCGCGATCATTATTGGAAATTCTTTCGTGCATGAAAGTAATATTTTCCATCACCGGTGTTACTTTTTTGCTAAAGGCCATCATCCAATTATATTTTGCTTGACCGATGAGTGTCGGTATTTTGTAAGCAAAAAAACCACAAAACAGCACACCAAAAATGAAACTAGGTAACACGGTGAGTATCCAGGATGTTGGCAATCGAGCGCTGATGATGTAACGCAGAAATCGTTCAGCACAAGCATAGCCAATAAATAACGCAGGCCAAAAAGCAGCTAAAAATACAGCATCATGTGAACGATGTTGGTAATAGGCAAATAATCCCAGTCCCAACACGCTGAGATAGAGCATGAGTTTCCAGAAAAGCGCAGGTGATTGTTGTGATTGAGCGCGCATATAGCCAAGAATTCCTATGCTATAGATTGCAATAACAGCCATCCAGGGGTGAGGCGTTACGGGTAGTGGAATGGCACCATAACCAAAAATATAAAAAATGCGTTGGTAGCGTAGCCAGACATCCCAAGGAATAGAAACGCCGGCTTTCATGGTCAGATAAGTTGCGAATAAAAGAAAAGTAATGGCAGCACCAACGATCGCTAATAAAAATATTTTTATCGACGCTATTCTTGCTGTTTTTTTTGCAAAAAAAGCAGACAGTATCAGGTAAGTAAAAAAACTTCCCATAGCGGGAATGCCAGAATCAAGATTCCAAATAACGCCGATGGCTAAGAAAATAGCAAAGGCAAATGCGTTTCGCATACGAGGTGGTACCGCAATGAATTGCCAAAATAAAAATACCGAGATAGCCGGAAAAAATAAACGTATGGGATAGTATTGATAATAAGGATCAAAATACATGTTACTCGGGTAATTTTGAAAAGCAAAAGCGAAAAGCACAGCGGCACTGATGGCCCAAAATAGGCGAAAAACCAGGGATTTTGTCAGTTTTAAGAAGACTATTGTCAGCGCAAGATAACTTGCTGCTTCCATTAAGCCAAAAAGAAAAGTGACGCCGGAAACAGAAAAGCCAACCCATTTGAATAGGGGTGCAATCAATTCGGCATATAAACCGTATTGCGAAGGTAAATCAACGAGCAGTGTTTTTCCGGCCAATACTTGTGAGAGAGGATAGATAACCGGTTCGAAATTTGCATCCCAGCGCGGTGCATCCGTTGCGACGGCAGCAAGGCCTGTAATATTTTGCGATCCGACGAGAAGGGAAGTAAATAGCAGTGCAACACACCAAAAAAAATATTGTATGCGCGTAGGCTCGGCATTAATTTTGCGAATTAAATTGGGTAGCGCGGCTAAACAGACGACAAAAGCGCTGAAGACAAATAAATTGAGCATCAGCAGTGGATGTTTGAAGGGTGCATAAAGCGTAGGTTGTCCATAGAGAACGAGTAACCAAAAATTCATCAGTGCAGGTATGGCGGCTAACCAAAATAGCAGCCACAAAAAAAGAAGGCTTAACATAATGGGGATACGTGTAGTTTGTAATGTCGCTAATGTCTTGATAGAAATTTGCATGCAGATAAAACATAACGGTAATAGTAGTAAAAGACAGCCCATATAAACGTAGCGTTCTTTGGTAAAAAAAGCCATAGTTGTCGTGGTCTTGCTGATGCCAACATAAGCAAGAGTCGCGATGCATGCCATGGTGAAAAGAACCAGCAGCAAGGCGATCGCAAATTGATTGGTTTGCTGTATTTCTTTTTCGGTGCACGGTAAATTAATTTGCACGTGATGATGCTCCCCTCTTTCGCCACATCCAAATGGGAACCCAGATGAGTCCAAAGAAAAATAAAGAAAGCCCAATGATGACAGAGTCAGGCAGATAACGGAATCTGATACGATGCTCTCCTTTGTCAACAAAGGTTCCCATGATTAAATCATTTACTTTGTATAACGTTGCTTTTTTTCCATCAACATCGGCATGCCAACCAGGAAAATACGATTCCGCTAACACAACAAAACATTTTATCGCTTGGCAATGAACCTTTGTTTTGACATTGCCAGCGCGATAATGAATTTGTTCAATGGTCGCGATGCCGAGTCCTGAGAAATTATTCACATCGCTGTTGATCACGGCTGTTTTAAGCAGATTAATCTCGCTGTAATTAATGTTTTTGTCACCACGCACATCACTTAGCGAAAAAATTCTCGTTTGCACTTTTGGATTTTCATAAACAATGTAATCGTTCATCGTAAATATTTTTTTATAGAGGGACAATTTTGCAACATCAGTTGCATAACGTTTATGGATAACAAAATACTTTAATCCGAGCATCGAGAGAAAATCATTGCGATGTTCCAATAAATTGAGTAGAAAAGCGGGCTGCCCCAATTGCGCGAGCGAGATAGGATTGTTACTTAGCGAGGCAATATTTCTTTCATCAAAGCTAACAAAGCCATCAAGGGTTGGTATTTTGTACAATGCGCCTACGCTATCTGCAAAGCGTACGGGTTGTTCCAGTGTTGGAGTTTGGTATAAGTCTATGGGCGAAAAATAATCTTCCGTCACAGAAATTCGCTCGGTTGTCTGCAACAACGATTTTACTTGCAACATGAGATCAGCATTAGGGTAAGTGGTTTTTTGGGGAACTAAAAAATAATTTGAAATAATCCACACTTCAAAAATACAAATTAGCCATAAACCACAAAATAATAATTTGCGATTTTTAACCAATGGCAACAACCAAAGAAAACTGCCCGCTAATATGAGAGCAATAAACGGCATAAATAAAGCGATATTATGCCACTGATAGTATTGAAACCAATGATGCAGTGATTGACCATGCAGAATTTGCTCACCTATTTTATCAGCGAGAGGTTGCAAAAAATGCATGGCAACGATTATGCCACTCATAAAAATAAACATGGTGAAGCCAATGAAGCCGCCTAATTTTAATAGCTTGCTGATTTCACGTTGCATACCATTTTTATCTAGCCGCAACAGATAATCGAAGCTGTAGGCAAACAACACGACAACGGCCATGCTAGAAATAAAATACATACGTGTATGAAAGCGAAAAGCGTGGGTTAGTGGGAAAGCATATAATAATTTAGCAATCGGCATGATATGTGTGCCGGCAGCGATGAGTAATGTCAATATGAGTAAGACGGTCCAGGTTTTGATGATGTTGCTTTGCTTCAAGAATGTTAGCGCATAGAGTGCAAAGGTGATGGTCACAATTCCCATGTAGTCGTTGCTGGTAAATGAAGCGAGAAAATAGCTGGTCTGAAATCCATGACCATTCGCAAAACCGCCCCATAAAAAAGGGTGAAAAAAAGTTAATAAACCAAGCGGTGGCGCAGAATAGGCTTCTATCAAATTCCAACTTTGCTGGTAATGTTGCGCATAAGTTAATAATTCTTGCGTCGGTAGTAGTTGAATGGTGGCAAATGAAATGGTAATTAATCCAAAGAATATCATGTCATAAAAAAATGCGCTGACACTCGCCGAAAAATGTTGATATTTCGCATAATAGCGCATGGCAGAATAAATGGTCACAGCAAAAGCGGTGTAAAAGGCATCTTGGGTGAAGCCTGCAAAAATTTGCACGACAAAAACCAGTGCAGCAAACAATAAAAATTTTTTCTGACCGCTCATCACTCTTTTTTCCATCAAGTACATAATCAGCGGAAACCAAGTAATGGTATGCAATAACGAGATGGAGTCGAGTTCTTGTATGAGATAAATAGGCGAAAACATCAAGAGCGTTCCACCAAAAAAAGCAGCTGTTCTCGCAAGCGAAATGCTGCGGAGATAAAGATAAGTAAACCAACCGGTGAATGAAAGATGCAGTAAAATAGTGGAATTATAAGCCAACTTCGTCGGTAAAATGAGATAGAGCAATAATTTTGGTGGGTAAAGAACACCATTCACAATTTCAGCTAAAAAAGGATGTCCCGCAAGATAAAATTCATTCCACAATAATGAACTTCCTGTCAGTACTTTTTCTAAAGTAAGTTGATACGCAGGAAAAGCAGCGCGCCAATTATCGCCCATGATCATGTTGTATTGACTGAAAAAGTTGTAACACAAAATCCAAGGCAGCAATAAAAATGCAAAAATAATCAGTGCATCCTGCTGGCGGGATGTGAGGGTGCTCATGATGATATCTCGATAATGAAAAAGTAGTAATATTGCTGAGCGAAGGTATAATTCCGCTACGGTTTAGTCAAGTTTTTGTTGTAAACAAAATGGATGAAAGACAGGATGGCATTACAAGTACCATTAGATCACCCTACTTTTGCGCTGAAAACAAAAATTCAGGAAGTAAGCAAACATTTTTTGCATGCATTTGGATTTAATTATTTTCAATATCTGCGGTGTTTCGCGGATGGCTCCATCGGTTTATTAACAAATAATACGGGCTTGACGGAGTATTTTCAGCAGATAGATAATGCGCCTGTTATTTTCTCCTCTTTTAAAAATGAACATGAAAATGCCCACACTTATTGGTTTCTCTGGGATGAGGAATTGCCAGCATCGCCCGTACAATTTGCCAGAGAAAAATATAATATTCGTAATGGCCTGACCTTAGTCAGACGTGCTAAACATTATTACGACATGATTGCAGTTGCGCTGCCTTCTGAGCACGCCAATCCTGGTTCGTTCTACCTCAATAAATTGAAAGCCATTGAACAGTTTATTAATGAATTTGATATGGATAATAAAGATTTAATTGCATTGATGAATAAAAATCCCGTCGTACTACCAAAAGCATATCGTGACATTAATTACGAAAATATCTGCTTGACCAACGGCAAGATTACGGTCACCGGAAAACAAGGAACAACTTACATCACGGCGCAAGAGCTCGCCTGTTTAAGATTAGTCATGCAAGGTGCAACACAAAAAGAAATTGCACAAGTGTTAACGGTTTCACCGCGAACAGTGGAAACGTATAAGCTGAGAATTAAGCAGCGAACGGGTTTTTCTTCGCGTGTGGAAATAGCGCACATGATGTCCCTTTGTCCGTATTAATGACGGACAGACAATTATTTTTTTGGTCGTTATCATTCACCGGGAACAATTATTTACAATGGAGATAACACATGAAAATGCCAGAAAAATCGGCCGAAAAAATTTTTAAGAAATTTTGCGAAGGCTACAAAAAACGCGACATCACGTTTTTACTGAATCTTTTTACCAATAATATCAACATGTGGGGCTCCGGCTTGGATGAATATCGCGTTGGCTTAAAACAAGTCGAAGAACAATTAAAGCGTGATTTTCGTCAATCTGAAAAAGGTGAAATTGAAATAGTGTCATTCGTTGCAACACCTGAAGATGCTTTGTGGGCGGCGGCACTTTGCAATGCAAAAATCACCATTGCAGGTGAAGAACATATTTTTGAACAATTACGTGGAACGCTCATCATAGAACAAGAAAATGACAGCTGGAAAATTTCGCATATGCATGCTTCGTTTCCCGATTATCGTAATGCAGCACAGGGATCATTTCCAATCAGTGATAGCTGAATGGTTAAGGGTTGAGTGATGGTGATAAGACTGGATTTTTATTAGAAATCCAGTCTAAAATTTTTGCTAGCTCATCCAAAAATAGCTCAAACGGTGGGAGTGCTGACATTTGATGTTTAAGCTGGGTTTCCCATTCTGATTCGAGGAATTTGCGATTTTCATGGTTTTCAATTAGTTCAATTTTAGGAAAGGACACTGATCGAATATCACATTTTTTTTGGAGTGTTTGTCTAAGCAGGCTTACATTTATATTTAGATCTTTTTGTCGAAAAAGATGAACGACATCGTACAAGTCTCTTGGTCGTAAGCGCTGTACTAGAGTACGTAATTTTTCTGCAAATAATTCTTCATAGGAATAAGCAAGAATCTTTTTTCCTTCCGCTAGCATATCGGAATATGGATGTTCTACTTTTTTTATCACTGGCTCGATCAGTAAAGGCTCATCAAGCGTAAGATCAATTTTAAGCCGTGGTAATCTAACAACACTTAAGTTACGTTGAATGGGACCACGATAAGATAATTTACCTTGAACAGACATGGAGTTTCGTTTGTTATTAAAAATTTCAAATTCTATTCCTGAAAGTGGCAATTCAATACCAGCATTGTCGTATATCCATCGAGCGATCTCACTAAATATTTTTTTATAAAATGCCGCGGTAAATTCATGCGTCTTGCCTCGATAAGTAAAGTCGAGGTCTTCTGAAAAACGGTATGTTTCAAAATAACATTTTTTTAGGCAAGTACCGCCTTTAAATATCCAGGAATTTTTGGTTGTAGCGTGGTGGTGTATTCCCGCTAAGACCCAACTGAGAATGTAATCTTTTTCAACGATATCGATTCCTAAACGTTTTGCAGTAGCGATTGCTTGAATTTCTTCTTTGAGTATCACTCTTGATCCTTAATGTGAAATGATTTGGGAACCCATAGATTCCATTGTGTTTCTAAGCGATCTCCAACGATTGCTGGGTCAAGTTGAGAATAACCTGATTTTAAATTTCTCTTGCAGGCTGATGCGATCGTTATTGTCTCATCGAACTCTAATAATGCAACAAGAAAGCCTAATCTCTTGTAAATGGCGCTGTTCCCCATCATTTTTGCATATTCGAGTAATTTATTTTGGTTAAATTCTTTAGAATGAATATAAGCTGACAAAACATCAGCTACCATGCGAATGCCGCCAAGAATAGCAGGATCATTCAATCCATCGATAACAGTTTTGGTGGGATTAGAGATGGCAATTTTAATTTTTCCGCTCCATATGAATTGGGTACCAAAAAATTTTTTAGGGAGAATAGTCTTAACTTTAAAGCTGACACCATTTAGATTTTGCTCTCGTTGATGTACTTTTTTAATGGTCATAACATAAATTGAATTGAATAACTGTTCTGTTAGACCCCAGTGATGAGCTGCTGTCCATCCCCCAATATAGCAGGGAGAAAAAATCTTATGTGCAATAAGCCAAGGTTCTTCAGGAATGACGTCTGTGGAGGTAGATTGTAGAGGGACAGGAATGTAAAGCCCTCTTCTGACACGATGCAGCCAACCATGTCTAGTCCACATAGCAAGAAGAGACGCAGCACGATATCGGCTGATATTTAAAATTTGAGAAGCTTCTGCTACGGTAAAGCTCTCTTTTGAGGCTTGTAAGAGCTTGCCCAGCAATTTTCGGCCTATTTTCTTTAATCCACCTAGCTCAGTGTTCATGCTATATATTTTATTCCATTTATTAACTAGCAGTCAAATTTTTGAATTAAAGATATAGTTAATTTACTATTTATGTACTCATGCTACAATTTTGCCATTTTCTTTTAACGATGGTTGTGCATTATCCAGAAGATTTGTTGCCGGGCGAATTTATTCGTAATCAGGCTGCATTATTAGCAACGGATTATCAGCTCATCAATGACGACGTTTAATGCTCACTGACACAGCTGGATAAACGTTCTAGAACTAATCCAATATTTTCTTCAATGTTTCTATACTAATATTTGCGCCACTTAACACAACAACAACATTTTTATTTTTAAATCGTGACGCATTTTTTAGCAACGAAGCTAAAGCAACACCTGCTGCCCCTTCAACTAAAAGATGTTGCGTTTTTAGCAAAGTGACAAGGGCATTTTTAATTTCTTCTTCGGTAACCAAAAAATAATCGTCAACATATTGCTGACACATTGCAAAGGTGATGCTGTTTGGTTCGATGTTGCCAGCGGTTGCATCTGAAAAAGTGGGTTTGGTGTCGAGATTAATTAGGTGGCCTGCTTTTATTGATGCGGCCATCACCGGCGAATTTTCTGGCTGACAGCCGAACAATTGTGTGTTGGGCGCAACGGATTTTAAATAGCCGGCAATGCCTGAGATTAAGCCACCGCCACCAATGGAAACAAACACAGCATCGACTGTTGGCAGTTGTTGCTTGATTTCAAGACCGATAGTTCCTTGGCCAGCAATTACCTGATTATCATTGTAAGGTGAGACGTAGATGACATTATGTTTTTTTGCATAGTCGAGTGCATGTACTTCTGTTTCCATGCAATCGGTGCCAAAAAATTCTAATTGCGCATCATAATTACGAATATTATCAATTTTGGTAGGAGAGGCATTTTCAGGAACAAACACAATACCTTGTATATTTAATTTTTTCAAACCAAAGGCAACGGCAGCACCATGATTTCCAGAAGAGGCAGTGACCACACCTTGTGTGCGTTCATCGGGCGTTAATGTCAGTAATTTATTAAATGCACCGCGTACCTTAAAAGCGCCGGTATATTGTAAATTTTCACATTTTAAATAAACATTTGCGCCACTGAGTCGGCTTAACGCAATTGAATAATCAAGTGGTGTGACACGAACATGTGCGCGAATTCTTTTTTCTGCTGCTAGCACTTCATTTTTAATATCAAACATAGCGTTCCTTACTTTTTCGTAGGTAGAGATGGATTCTTTGGTTATAATGCAAAACTTGATGATATCCTACCATGACAAGCGTAGGGTGATAAGTGACCTAAATCACCAAGATGATGCTAACAAAAAACCCACACCCGAGGTGTTAAATTGCGAGTACGAAAAAAATTTAAACCATCAGAACAGCAGAGTGAAGAAAATAATTTTTTTATTATTTTTCCCGCTGAATTGATTATTCATGTGCTTTCTTATTTAGAAGCTGAGCATCTTTTCATGTTTTCGTTGGTTTCAAGAAAGTGCTTGGAATTATCGCGTGACAATTTATTATGGTTCCATTTGTTTGCGAGAAGTAGAAACGCAGAGCGATTAATTTATGAGAGCGAATCTTCCTATAAAGATTTATACCGCACAACAATTCCAGAAATAGCGGCGACTGAGACCAGTAAAAATTATGACACTTCTTATTTTTACTCTCATCTCATCGGTGTTGATATGTGCGTGTGCACATTATTAAAAGATGTCGTAACGTCTATTGGTTTAATTATAGAATTTCGTAAAGAGAATTTTATTTATATACTACAACTCACCTTCAAAAATATTGCGGAACAAGTTTATCTGCGTGCATGCTATCTCACAGCGGAATCGATAAAACCTCACTGCGATAATATAAAGCATCTCTCATTTGGTTGGAATGTGAGTACAGCATTATTATTAAGTCATTTGGAAAGAGGTGTGATTAATAAGCCATTACAACAAAATCCGGCTGATTGGATCAAAGATTTTTTACTAAAGCCGGTCGAAACAGAGCGTGAGGCAAAAAAAGAATATCTCGATTATTATTTTCGCCAGTTTGATGCATTGTCTGCTTGTGATTATTCCGCTAGCAGTGATGTTGCGGAAAATGATAAGCGTTGCTTGGTAAGTTAAACTGACAGAGATACCTTCTTTTGTTACGATACAAAAAAGGAGTATCAACCCATGACAGATGAGACGACCGTTAAATTATTACCGCGTCGGAAATTTATTTCGCGCTGGCTGCGCAGTGTTGTCAGATGATACTCTCACCAGGCGGCGGAATTAGCTACGCGGTGTTCGCCGAGTAAAACGGCTGCTTGTTGTTGATCAAATGGTTGCACCGAATTTATCGGTGAGCAAGCGGATAAAATGGCGATAGAAAGTAACATACCGATGAGTAAATCCTGATACTGTTTCATGCTTTCTCCTGCCAAGTTGCACTGCTCGATTGCCCTTCACCGTTGTAAACTTTCACCACTATTGCATGGATGGCGTGGCGTTTCATGTCGTTTTGATCTTGCACGATTTTTTGCAAAAACCAATGCGCAAGTTCTTCAATGGTAATATTCGTCAGTGGCAAGATGACCACATCTTCTTTGAGAAAAGGCAGAATTTGTTGGTTGAAATGCGCATGCCAATAATTATCATGATCTTCTAACGTGAGATATGGCGAGTCGCTCGGTAACAGAAAACGTCGGTCGAGTTCATCACAGAAGGCGAGCATTTTTTTCTTGTAATAACGATAATCAAAAGAAAGTCCGTTGTGGCTCAGCAAAAAATCGAAACAAATGCTGACGTAATAATTGTGACCATGCAAATGTTCGCGCTCAGTGGCTGAAAAAATAGTGAAATGGCCCGCTGAAAAGCCAAGCTCCTCTTTGTGTATTTCTAATTGCGTGATTCTACTCATGGCATAAACCTCGGGCGCCATTATACATAGACTTATAAATCACGTCTTCTATCCTGCAAGTGAAAAGCGCTGGGATTCATAGCACATTTTTTGGCGAGCGCCATGACCTTGATGCGTTCACCCATTTCTGTCGGCATGGTGAGACGTTTGATGGCTTGATGCAATGCAAATTGTTGAGCCGGATTTAGCGTTTCGGCTACTTCTTTCGCACGATCAAGTAAATCATTGGCCAGTAAAAAACCGGCTTGCGTGGTGTAACCGATGAGGGCATAGCCTTGATCATGCGCGCAATCGGCAAGGGCTGTGAAATCGACGTGTGCGGTAATATCTTGTAAACCGGGTAATGCTAGCGGGCTATCAGGACGGCGATGACGATAAAAACAAGTTAAGGTGCCATGACGACGTTCCGGATGGTAATACTCGGCTTGTCCATAACCATAATCTGCAATCAGCAATACGCCTTTGGTTAAACACTGCGTAATATCCTGTAAAAAAGCGGCTAAATCGAGATTAATTTCAGATTCATAACCAGGATAAAGCGCATATTCTTCACGCAGTCGAGTGACTTTTTGCATCAGCGGTGCGGAAATTTTCGTATTCAAGTGCCACACCAATTTTTTTTGAGCGATGGCAATGCAACGTTCTTTGATGCCGTCTTCTTCAATGCGAAAACAGTGCACGGGCAGTGCATCTAACACTTCATTTGCAATGATGGTGCCGTGAAAATCGCGCGGTAAGGCAGAAAGCCAAACGATGCGTTGTTGGAAATGATGGGGAAGTGTGGCTAAGAGCGCCGCTTGTTTTTGGCGTAACGTTTTACTGACATCATAGATGAAATAGCGTTCAGGTAAGCTCTCAAGTTGTGCTAAGCGTTGCAATAAATCATAAGCAAAACGCCCACTGCCGGCGCCTAATTCGAGCACCTGACTGCAACCGATTTCTTCAAAAAGACGAACGCATTGCTTGGCAAAGCATTCAGCAAATAAAGGACTTAGTTCCGGTGCCGTCGTAAAATCGCCGTGCTTGTCGAAGCTTAAGTTGGTCGCATTATAGTAGCCATCATCCGGATGATAGAGCACAATTTTCATAAAATCAGCAAACGAAATAAAACCACCTTGCTGATGGATGCGTTGCTGCAAATAAATTTGTAACCGTTGACTACGTGCTAAAGCTTGTGCATCCGGTAAGGAATTATCGTCAATCATTGTTATAGACTCTATACTCATCAATCCCGACAACGGGTCATTTAATTTTGCCCATATTAGGAAAAGACCATGCACAAAAAAAATCTCTCATCCACAAAAGTGGCACTCATCACCGGCGGCGCACGACGCATAGGCGCTGCCATCGCTCGTCGTTTACATGCAAATGGGTTGAATGTGGTGTTGCATTACAACCTTTCAGCAGACGAGGCGCTCACACTTTGTGAAGAATTTAACCAACAACGTCCTCATTCTGCTGTGGCATTAAAAGCTAATTTGCAGGAAAGTGAAAGCGAAAAATGCTTGGCTGAAGCGGCCAATCAGGTGTGGCATAGACTCGATGTGCTCGTCAATAATGCTTCGCGATTTTATCCGACGCCCTTTGCTGAGGTGACCGAATATGCTTGGAATGATTTGATGACCAGCAATCTGAAAGCGCCTTTTTTTCTGGCGCAAGCAGCAGCGCCTTTTTTGATGGCGAATGAAGGTCTCATTTTGAATATCACCGATATCCATGCGGAGCGACCCTTACGCGATTATTCGGTGTATTGCCTATCAAAGAGTGCCTTGACCATGATGACCAAAGTCTTAGCGAAAGAATTGGGACCGACGGTGCGCGTCAATGCCATTGCGCCCGGCGCCATTCTTTGGCCGGAAGGGGAAAATAGCTTGTCAGTTGTGATGAAACAAAAGATCATCGAAGAGACATTGTTAGCGCGTGAAGGCGATGTGGAAGATATTGCAAAAGCCGTGCTATTTTTTGTAAACGATGCAAACTACGTGACCGGACAAATACTCTGCGTCGATGGTGGTCGCAGCTTATGTAGGTGATGAGATGAATTTTTTTGGCACCAAATTTATGACAGCATATCGTGCTAACCTCTACCCAAATTATTGGGATGTATTGGCGCTGCTATTTGTGCTCACGGTCGTCATTTTCTTCGCCTGGAATGCAAAGCAAATGACAACGCCCTACCAAGTTGGCGAAGTGATACCCATCTCGCTCTCGCCCAGCATGCTGCCTTTTTATGCGGCACGCACCGTGATGCGCATGTTAATCGCGCTGCTTTTTTCTTTTTTATTCACCTTTATTTTTGGTACCTGGGCTGCGAAAAGTGCACGGGCTGAAAAAATTCTTATTCCACTCATCGATGTGTTGCAATCGGTGCCCATTTTAGGTTTTTTATCCATCGTGATCACCGGTTTCATTGCACTTTTTCCGGGGAGTTTGTTGGGTCCTGAATGTGCAGCCATCTTTGCAATTTTTACTTCGCAAGCGTGGAATATGGCATTTAGTTTTTATCAAACAGTGAAATCCGTTCCCAGTGAAATTCAAGAAGCAGCCACGTTGTTTCATCTATCAGCTTGGCAGCGTTTTTGGCGCATTGAAGTTCCTTTTTCCATGCCAGGCTTATTGTGGAATACCATGATGTCGATGTCTGGCGGTTGGTTTTTTGTGGTGGCAGCGGAAGCCATTACCGTCTCTAACCAAAATATTTTGTTGCCAGGCATCGGTTCTTATATTGCAACGGCGATTGCTGCTGCGGATTTGCATGCCACATCTTATGCAATTTTGGCGATGTTCATCGTCATTATTATTTACGACCAATTATTATTTCGACCGTTAGTTGCTTGGGCAGATAAATTTAAAGCAGAAAAACAAGGTGCAGAAAAAACACCGGAATCATGGATGATTAATCTTTTTCGTCGCACTCGAAAACTACGTCTTTTAGGCGCTAAATTGGCTATTTTGAGTGATGCCTTTGTTAACATCCGTTTTCTACGTTCAAGGATGCGACCTAAGCGTTTGTTGTTAATGAAGAAAGGCGATGATCGTTTCAGCAATTTGATTTGGAATATTTGTATTTTTATAAGTGGTATGAGCGCGCTCATTTTTTTGGCGAATTATCTTGCGCATCATGTGACCTTCACTGAAATTAAACAGGTCTTTTTACTGGGTATGCTAACGGCACTGCGGGTTTTTGTGCTGATTATTCTTTGTTCGTTGCTGTGGGTGCCTGTTGGTGTGTTCATTGGTTTGCGGCCCAAAGTCGCGCAAATTTGCCAACCCATTGCGCAATTACTGGCGGCCTTTCCGGCAAATTTACTCTATCCTTTCATCGTGGTTTTTATTGTCACGTATCAATTGAATCCGAATATTTGGTTAACACCGCTCATGATTTTAGGTGCGCAGTGGTATATTTTATTTAATGTGATCGCAGGCGCCTCCGGCATTCCCAAAGATTTGTTGCAAGTCACCGATAATTTGAGCGTCGTTGGATGGTTGCGTTGGAGCCGACTGATATTGCCGGGAATATTTCCTTACTACATTACCGGGGCGATCACAGCAGCAGGTGGTGCTTGGAACGCAAGTATTGTTGCGGAAGTTGCGAGTTGGGGAAATACCAAATTAGTTGCCAAGGGTTTGGGTTCTTATATTTCGGAATATACCTCGCAAGGCAATTTTTCGCGTATTGCTTTAGGCATAGGGATGATGTGTGTGTTAGTACTGATTTTTAATCGTACCGTGTGGCGTCCTTTGTATACGTATGCGATCAATCGATTTTCCTTGGAGTAGCGTTTTATGTCGCAGCCAATTATTGAAATAGCGAATGTGCAAAAATGGTTTCAAAAAGGCGATCGCCAAGATTTTCAAGTATTGCAAGATATTAATTTGAAAGTCTATGAAGGTGAAATCGTCGCGATTTTAGGTAAATCGGGTTCTGGCAAATCCACATTACTTCGCATACTCGCTGGATTAATTGCGCCGAGTGTCGGTGCTGTTTATTATCGCGGCCAACCGATTGTTGGACCGGTACGCGGTCTTTCCATGGTGTTTCAAACGTTTGCATTGTTGCCGTGGTTAACAGTGTTACAAAATGTTGAGCTCGGTTTGGAAGCATTAGGTGTGGATAGAGATGAGCGCTTGGTGCGTTCGCTGAAAGCCATCGACATGATAGGTTTAGATGGTTTTGAATCAGCGCTACCCAAAGAATTATCCGGTGGCATGCGACAACGCGTTGGTTTTGCGCGCGCTTTGGTGGTGAATCCCGATATTTTGTTAATGGACGAACCTTTTTCTGCATTAGATGTGTTAACCGGTGATAACTTAAAAAGCGATCTCATCGATTTGTGGCAAAGCAAAAAAACCGGGCTAAATGCCATCGTGTTTGTCACGCACAGCATTGAAGAAGCCATCACCATTGCTGATCGCATTCTTGTTTTTAACAGTAATCCAGGCTCGATACGTTCTGATTTTCGCGTGACCTTACCCTTTCCACGCAATGATGTTGATCCGCGTTTTCGCAATCAAGTCGATCGCGTTTATACCTTGATGACAACACAACCTTACGAAGAAAGAATGAAAGATGGCGTGAGTGAGCATGTCATCATTGATCTTGGTTATCGTTTACCAGAAGCGGGCGTGGCTGAAATTACGGGACTTTTAGAAACATTGAATGCAACGACTGGCAAAATGGATTTGCCCGATGTCGCAGAAACACTGATGTTAAACATCGATGATTTATTTCCGCTGACGGAATTGCTCGATATTTTACATTTTGCCAAAGTATCAAAAGGTGACATCACCATTACGGATGAGGGAAAAGCGTTTATTGATGCAGATATTCTCGAACGTAAAAAAATATTTTCCATACATCTCATGCAATATGTGCCACTCGCGCGCTACATCTTCGATCAATTAAATCGCCATCCGCGTCATCGCGCACTTGAAGAAAATTTTCTATCTTTATTGGAAGATTATCTTTCTGAAGCCGAAGCAGAACGTGTGTTACGCACCGTCATTGAATGGGGACGTTATGCAGAACTTTTTGCTTATGATTACAATGCGGGCGTGCTCAGCTTAGAAAATCCGCATTAAAATAATGTTGTTTTTATGACCACCTTCAGTGAAAATAAGCCCAAGCATTAATTTGCAGCATAATAAAAAATGGTGTTGAGGCAGTAGCGTCTTGTAAACACACACAAAAATAAACGAGAGGTGAGTATGTCAGCAACGCGAAAAAAAATAACGAAGTCAGATAAGGCGGCCCACGATGCGATTGTGGCCATACTCGATATTAAAAAAGTCACCAAAAAAACACGCACTGATTTTAATAAAAAGTTAAAAAATCTTAGTGATAAAAAATTAATTTTTTCCTACCAACATGAAAACACCACGCTTTTTGCGCGCGTATTGGAATTCTCTTTTAACAAGGGGGATCTTGCTTATTTGGAGATAATCCTTAAATTCCAAGCGGATTCTGGCTTAGATATGAATAAGCTCTGTGAAACACCCGTGTTAGTGCAAGCGTTTGCATTGCATCCCATGGGTCTTATTGCTCATAAGGGTCAGGGTGACGCTGGTAAAGTCAAGCAAAGTATTAGCAAAGATCCCGGTTCTACGAACGACAAATTAACACCCATTGTGAAAAAATTAATAGCACACGGCGCGACAGTCATGCCGATTTATCCCGATAATATTCACTTGATGGGTAGTGCTATTTACATGAAATCCATTGATTTATTCCATCTGCTTTTTGAAAAAATGGTTGCAACGCAGCAGATAACAAACGACGTTGTCAGTGATTTATTGTCTCAAATGATTATTCAAGCTATCGTCATGGCGCATCAATTTTGGAAAAAAGAAGAATGTTCTTTTGGATATGCAGAAACTTGTCTTTCACACTTCGTTAATGAAAAACTGTTGGATGATAGTTCTGAAGTAAATCAGGCAGCACACATTCCGGAAGAATCGCTTGTCTGGATAAAAACAATATTAACAACTACCCGTCTTCCTTTAATCGCTCAAATGATGAACTTGGTGTTTCAACAAGTCAACTTACTAGCAGGCAAAGAATTTTTCACGCACCATAAAATGCTAATCATTGCTTTTTTGGCATTAGAAAATGAGGCGATTAATGAAGAAATTTGGCAGCATCTAAATGATGAAAGACGCACAGGTGATGAACTCATTTCGTTGGCCTATCAGCTGGTGGGTTTTGATTTACCGTTAGTCATGACGCTATTCGAGAAAATAGAAGATAAAATCACTACGCCAAACGAGAGAGGTCATCTTTTGTTGCTGGGTTTGTTTCGTCGTCGTGTTGATTATGCTGCGATTATTGATCATATCAAGCAGGGTTTGATTTATTGTCATGTGCTAACACCCGACAAGCGTAATTTATTGCACGTTCTTTTTTCGAGATACAATGAAGCCGTGGTTACACCAGAAAAGCGTGATCACTTCTTGGCACTGATCCAAGCGGTATTGGCAAATGGCGTGTCATTATTTGCAAAAAATGATAATCAAGATTGTGCGATGCAATATTTGCTGCAAATAAACGATGCTGCGCTGATTCAACAAGTGTTGGTTGAACATTATTGTGCGGGTCATCTTTCAACAGAAGAATCCAATAGTATGTTTGTCATGCTAAAAAAGTATAACCAGCAACTGGGAGATGAAATAGATCGTGCTTCTGGTGAGCGTTTATATCACTTGCCGAAATTACCCGTATATCTTGTTAGTCAGCATATTGAATTACTACAAGAGAGTGAGACAACCAAGCGCGAAATAACAACCAGGCTACCGACGGTTGATGATAATTTATGGTTGCGTGCGATGGTGATGTTGTTAAGGGAAGATGATTCCGCTAACGAGAAAACAATCAAAAATTTTAATGAGGCAGCGCAGCAGCTTTCATCAAAAGAATTGCTTGTTACGCATCCGTTGCAGCCTGGCAATATGACGTTATTCCAGGAGGTTATTCTTCATACTTATAACTATCCTGCGGCAACAGCTTATTTGTATGCTATTTCAGCATTGCTGAAGGAAGCACAAATTGGTATTAGTTTAAAGCAGGTGTTTTTTGTCTTCAATTCATTACACCCTATTATTAACCATCCCCCAGAAGGGATGCCAAGTGATGAGGTTGTGGATAGTATAGAAGACAATATGTTATCGATATTAAAAATTTTAATTGATGAAGGATTTTCGCTGAAAGCAGACTATGTCATTTCGCAATACATGCAGGATACGCCACCGTCTTCTTTGGTTTATAAGCTAATTCAACTGCTTGGTAACGATCACGTCGTCACTTATCGACAACATCTTATTGACGCTGATCGCCCGGCTGCGAGCTTAAGTTGTTTGCATCATATGACGACGAGTTTTGTTGCTCAGGCGAGATTAGAAAACTTAAAAAATAAGGCCTGTTTTAATGTCAATGAAACATTGCGATATGTTCTCAATTATATCAAGGCACATGCCTATCATCCGTATCCACTGCAATGTTCGCAGAACGAAATGCCAACTCGAAGTGACTTGGCACGTTCGTCTTTGCCAAGCCTGCTTCAGGCGTTGAGACCATCGTATTTGAAAAGTTTTCGCACGCTTGTGCGGCATTATCTCAATAATGGCGTGCCACTCGCTTACCCCGCTATGCCGATAAATTTTTCACCGCTTTTAGTGTTGTTCGCGTTGGAAGATGAAGAAATTGATAACATCATCATGACGCATTTAGCAGGTGAGCAATATTCCTTTGAACGGTTAGCGTTGTTTTGTTATCTCGTGATAGAAAATGACTTCAATGGTGTCACGCGTTTGCTTTCGTTGCTGGAGAAAAAATCGCTTAATGCGCAGCATAAAAGTTGGTTGCTATTATTTAAAATTCTGCGTTTTGATTATGATGCCGCCCTTCAATTGATCGCAGAGGGTGTCAATGTCAGACTACGTGGATTTCAGGATGAGACATTGTTTTTTCATCTCTTCAAACAACTTTTACTGTTTAATTTTCCAGCGGATGTGAAAGAAAAGTTAATACAGGTTTGTCAGCGTATCTTGGAAAATGGCGAAAGTCTTTTTGCAACCAGTCAGGATGAAACAATTCCACAACCTATTACGCAACTGCAAGCTATCGATCAGTCGGTACAAGATAAATTAATTCAGGTTTATGAGCATATCATCGCAGTCGTAAAGCAGCTTGCAAATAGAGTGGATGAAGACATAACGTCACCCGTTGAGTGCGAACCGAAAGCACGCTCATCACCACCGCCTTCTACACCACGCGAAAAAAGTAAACGCAAAAAAACACCTAAAAATGCTGCTAAAAAAGCCGCTACCAACGTATCGCCACCTAAAGCGCTGACACAGACGACTCAGCGTGTGTTTAACCTTTTAAAATTCACGACAAAAAAACCACAAACGACACCCGAACCAAAAGAAGCAAGAAAACGATCACCATTGTCACGTTGCGTTAGTCAGCGCAACTTATTACCCAAAACAAATAACCCACTCTGTGAGGGCATACTGGCAGGACAAGATGAAATTCAATTTGATGACAAGCTGAAAATACGGGGACCTATCCCGTTGCTAGATCACGCTGCAACGCTCAGTGCAACCGTTGATGAATTTATCGAATTTGCCATTTTAAAACGTGCCACACACTATGTTGTCTGGTTTTGTAAGCATATTGAGCAGCAACTGCAAGCAAAAAACGCAAACGTTACCCGAGCAGAATTAATTCTTTTTTTGGAAAAAGCGAGCAGCAAAATCAAGGGATTTAGTCGAGAAGACTATAATCTGATGAATGATATGTTGGGTCACTACCGTGCTGAGGAAAGGAAAAACAAGCGACTAAGTGCTGCCAGCAAAACGACGAGCGTTGGTGAAGAGAGTGAAAACAATGATCACGAACAAAATAAACCACAAACACCGCGCAGTTATTTTAGTCAAACAAAAGGTCCGCTTTTTGTTCGTGCATTAACAGAACATCAACAAAGACGTTTATCCTCACCCCCATTACGTCGAGTCAATTCTTTTACCCTGGTAGAGAAAAAAATACCCGAGGAGACAACACCCAATGCGCGATTTTTCGCGAATAATTTGTGTTACCACGGCCATGATGAACATTTTAAGGCGATACGGGGTTCTGCCAACTGCTATTTATTTATCCCCGAAAAAATTGAGGGTTGCTCTGCTGATGAACTGCAACGTTTTCTGGCGCAAGATGCCATGTTTGATTCCAAGCATCTCCAAAAATTAACGGATTTAGATGTTACAATAAATATTTACTTCAAGACAAAAAAGGACGAGAGGGTAGGCTATGAAGGCGTCCACATTACCCATGAATTTAAAATTTTCGGCAGCCCATCCCGTTTACTCATCTGCAAGGTATTAGGTGAATCGGGTGAGAGTTTGTATGTGGCCTGCGTTTATTCTCCGGGTGGTTTACATAAAAGCCGGGATATCAAAAGTGTTGTCAGTCGTCGTATAGACATTGATCTCACCGACAGCATCACCAACTATACGAAAAGACATGTAAAACCCATGGCGGAAGCTAAAAAAGCGACCCTCGCTTAAGCCGGTTAAAAAAATGAGCGTGATATTCACTTGCTGGTTGTACGAAAGTTTAATAGAATAGCGCCGTTACTGCGGGGTGGAGCAGTCTGGTAGCTCGTCGGGCTCATAACCCGAAGGTCGTAGGTTCAAATCCTGCCCCCGCTACCAAATAACAAGTAAAAATACAAGAGAACCCCTTATGGGGTTTTTTGTTTATAGTGGGCCGAAGCAATTTGCATGATGGCCCATTTTTGTATTGGGCGTAGGTGTCATGAGAAAAATAGCGGCTTTGTTGCAGGAAAAATTAGCAACGCTGATTAGCTCCATGGGTTATGAATTTTGGGGTTATGAACAAGTCTCCATGGGCAGACAAACTATTTTTCGTCTCTACATTGATGCTAGCGGTGGCGTGACGCTCGATGATTGCACTAAAGTGAGTCATCAAGTCAGTGCGATGCTGGATGTGATGGATATTATCGAAGGGAGATATCTTTTAGAAGTTTCTTCTCCTGGCATTGATAGACCATTATTTGAATTAGCGCATTATCGTAAAGTGATTGGCAAGCGCGTCAAGATACGTTTGCAGTCCGCTATTAGTAAGCGACGACAATACACCGGTATTGTGCAGCACGTGACAGATGATGACATCATCCTGATGGTGGATGGCTTGGAGGAAGAGATCAAGTTGCCCTTTTCAGTGATTGAAAAGGCTAATTTAGTTGAGGATAGATAAATAAATTTATTCCCTGTGGCTTGCTACAGGACCTTCATTTGAAGTACGGGGTCGCACTATGAACAAAGAAATTTTACTGGTCGTTGAAGCGGTGTCCAACGAAAAAGGGGTGGACAGGGAAGTCATTTTTCAGGCGATTGAAGCAGCGCTTGAAACAGCGACGAAAAAAAAGGCCAACGAAGACATTCGATGTCAAAGTCGAAATCGATCGAAAAACCGGTGATTATTCAACTTTTCGTCGTTGGTTAGTGATAGCCGATGAGCAGCGAAGAGACAGAAGGCGATGGTGGTAAAACCCTGCTGACATTGACTGACGCCAAAAAGTATAAACCAAACGCCAAAGTCGGTGACAAGTGCTGAAGAGCCATGGAATCTGTCGAGTTTGGTCGCATTGCTGCCCAAAAAGCAAAGCAAGTCATCATTCAAAAAGTACTGGAAGCAGAACGCGCACAAATCGTTAATGCTTACAAAGAAAAAATGGGTCAGCTGATTATGGGCACCGTCAAAAAAGTGACCCGTGATTTTATCGTTCTGGATTTAGGCAGCAATGCAGAAGCGTTATTGTTGCGCAGCGAAATGATTCCGCATGAAGCAACTCGCGTCAGTGATCGCGTTCGCGCTTATCTCTATGACATTCATTCCGATGGTGCGAAGAGCCCACAAATTTTAGTGAGCCGCATCCGACCAGACATGTTGGTCGAATTATTTAAAATTGAAGTGCCAGAAATTGGTGAAGAACTAATTGAAATTAAAGCTGCCGCACGTGATCCCGGTTCCCGCGCCAAGATTGCCGTTAAAACCAATGATGGACGCATCGATCCAATCGGTGCTTGTGTTGGTATGCGCGGTTCGCGTGTGCAAGCGGTTTCCGGCGAGTTGGGTGGCGAGCGTATTGATATTGTTCTTTGGGATGATAATCCGGCGCAATTAGTTATTAATGCGATGGCACCTGCTGAAGTTGCATCTATCGTGGTTGATGAAGATACGCACACCATGGATATTGCCGTCAAAGCAGATCAATTATCCCAAGCGATAGGCCGTCATGGTCAGAATGTCAAACTGGCAAGCGAGCTCACTGGTTGGACACTAAACGTGATGACGGAAGAAGAAGCCCAAGCGAAATCAATGGCAGAAGGTGAAAAAATTCTGAAGTTGTTTGAAGAAAAATTGGGTGTGGATGCAGCCGTTGCTGAAGTGCTGGTCAACGAAGGTTTTACGTCACTCGAAGAAATTGCTTATGTGCCGGTGCAAGAATTGCTGGAAATTCAGGGCTTCGAACAAACGCAAGTGAACCAATTGCGGGAGCGTGCCAAAGCGGCACTCTTGACGCAAGCGATAGCAGAAGAACAAGCACTCGAGACGGAACCGGCGCGTGATCTTCTTGAAATGGAAGGCATGGATAAGCAAACAGCTTACATGTTTGCGAATCACGGCATTGTGACCAGAGAAGATTTGGCCGAGCAATCCGTCGATGATTTGCTGGAATTTAGTGACATTGCCGAAGAAAAAGCCGCCAAACTGATCATGACGGCGAGACAAATTTGGTTTGATGATGAAAATAAAGAAGCTTAAGTGGTAGTTGAGGGGGCAAGTTCGCGTGGTGAAGAAAAAACAAGGTATGACGGTTAAGCAATTTGCTGCAGAAATCGGCGATGGTGTTTCGCCCGATCGTTTGCTGGCTCAGTTACGCGCAGCAGGCATAGAACTGAAAGATGTTGAGGATGAAGTCAGCGAGGAACAAAAGCAAACACTGCTACGTTATTTAAAACTGCAACACGGTGCTAACAAGCAAGAAGCCTCTGCTGATAAATTTGTGGTGCGTCGTGCGACAACCAGTGAATTGAAACAAGTGACCGGATCGCATGCAAGCGGTAAAACCGTTGCCATACAAGTCGTGAGAAAGCGCACGTATGTGAAGCGGACGCCAGAAGAAAGTGCAAAAACCAAGGCGGAATCAACAGAAGCAAACCAAAGTACCGAGACCCTGTTGCCAGGACAAGAAAAAACAGCGGCGCTCACCACGGAACCAGTAAGCGATACAACCTCAACGAATGAGCTAGCAGCAGAGGCGGCTTCGGTTTATGTCGAGGAAGTAGTGCCGCCACCGGTTGTCGAAGAAAAAGTGGAAGAGAAAGCAAAGCTCGGTGCGAAGCGTAAAGATAAAGCTCATGGTGCCATGGAAGGTGAAGAAGCGGAGCTTGAGCGACACAAAAAGAAAAAGAAAGTGCGTGATGCAGCGCGCGGTGGTGAGAAAAATTTTGAATCGCTACTCGCAAGAGGCGCCGATTTAAGTCGGGTGCTGAAGCAAGAGGAAGAAGATCCCCTCGATTTGAGTCTGCGCAAATCAGCTAAATCACGTGCTAGTTTGCAGCTCAAAGTAAAAACGCAGGCCTTTACCAAGCCGACGACGCCCATCGTGCGTGAGATTGAAATTCCAGAAACCATACACCTTGGTGAATTAGCGCAGCGCATGTCAGTCAAAGCGGCCGAAGTCATTAAAACATTAATGAAAATGGGTGTGATGGCAACCATCAATCAAGTCATCGATCGTGACACCGCGATTTTAATCGTCGAAGAAATGGGGCACAAAGCAAAATTAATTAGTGCCGATGCAATCGAAGAAGCATTGGAAAAATCACTTGAAGTGCAGGGCGAAGCTAAACCACGACCGCCCGTTATCACAATTATGGGCCATGTTGATCATGGCAAAACCACGTTGCTCGATTATATTCGCACCACTAAAGTGGCGGCGGGTGAAGCCGGTGGTATTACGCAACACATTGGTGCTTATCACGTCAAAACCGCGAAAGGAACCATTACGTTTCTCGATACGCCGGGCCATGCTGCGTTTACTGCCATGCGCGCGCGCGGTGCAAAATTAACGGACATTGTGGTCTTGGTGGTGGCAGCAGATGATGGTGTCATGCCGCAAACCGTCGAAGCCATTCAACATGCCAAAGCGGCCAATGTACCTATTGTTGTCGCGGTTAACAAAATGGATAAGCATGGCGTGGATCCGGATCGCGTCAAAAATGAATTATCAAAAAATGGTCTCATTCCTGAAGAATGGGGCGGTGATACTATGTTTGTTCCTATTTCGGCAAAGACAGGTTCAGGTGTCGATACTTTATTGGATTCCGTGTTGGTACAAGCGGAAGTATTGGATTTGAAAGCGGTCATCGATAGTCCAGCGCGCGGTGTTGTCATTGAATCACGTCTTGATCGTGGTCGCGGTGCGGTGATGAGCGTGCTCATTCAGCAAGGGACGTTGCACAAAGGTGACATCATCCTCGCTGGTTTGGAATATGGTCGCATTCGTGCATTGTCAGATGAAACGGGTAAGGCCATTAATGAAGCAGGTCCCTCAATTCCGGCTGAAATTTTAGGTCTCTCCAGTGTGCCGCAAGCAGGCGATGATTTTATTGTGGTGCCGGATGAAAAACGTGCGCGTGATGTTGCATCGTTTCGTCAAGCAAAATCCCGCGAGAACAAAATGGTGCGCCAAGTACCTAAATTAGAAGATTTGCTGCAGCGTATTGAAGATGAAAAACAATTAACACAAACATTAAATATTGTTTTGAAAGCCGATGTGCAAGGTTCCGTTGAAGCTTTAAAACAAGCATTATTAGAGCTTTCGGGTGAGGAAGTGAAAGTAAATATTCTCTCGAGTGGTATTGGTGGCATCAACGAAAGTGATGTCAATCTTGCCATTGCATCGCATGCCATCATCATTCCATTTAACGTGCGCGCGAATAGTGAGGCGCGCAAACTCATCGAAAGTAATCAGCTCGATGTGCATTATCACAACATTATTTACGATGTGATTAATCAGGTGAAAAAAGCGATTTCTGGCGCGCTCGCACCCGAAATACACGAACGTATTGTTGGCTTGGCGCAAGTGCGTGAAGTGTTTCGTTCATCCAAAACCGGTGCAGTTGCAGGTTGCATGGTGTTAGAAGGTTTTGTGAAGCGCAATTTTCCTATTCGGGTGTTGCGCGATAATGTGGTCATATTCCAAGGTGCACTCGAATCATTGCGTCGCTTTAAAGAAGATGTGGGCGAAGTGCGTGCAGGTATGGAATGTGGTATTGCTGTCAAAAGTTATAATGACATTAAGCCCAATGATCAAATTGAAGTTTTTGAAAAAATAGAAGTCAGACGAGAGATATAAGATCATGAAGCGTGGTTATGAACGCACTCAACGAGTGGGCGATCTTATTCAAAAAACATTAGCGCAAATGTTGTTGCAAGACATGAACGATACGCGTTTTCGTTTGGTGACACTGACCAGTGTGATTGTCAGTCGTGATCTTTCTTATGCCAAAGTGTATGTTACGGTATTGCAAGATGCGCCAGATGAAATTAAAAAAACCATTGCATCATTAAATCGTCATGCCAAAGCATTGCGTTATCAATTGGCGCAGGCGGTGGATTTACGCATCGTTCCCGAATTGAAATTTGTTTACGATGAATCAACGGCACGCGGTTTTCATCTTTCCAACTTGATTGATGCTGCCATCAAGAAAGAAAAAAAAGAGTAGTCCATTCTTATGCAGAGGTCAGTCCACGGTATTCTTTTGCTGGATAAACCAGCTAACATAACATCCAATCGTGCATTGCAAAGCGTCAAGCGTTTATTAAAAGCTAAAAAAGCCGGACACACCGGTAGCTTAGATCCCATTGCAACAGGCATGTTGCCCATTTGTTTTGGTGAAGCCACGAAGTTTTCACAATTTTTATTAGAATCCGATAAATCGTATCGCGTGGTTGCCAAACTCGGGATACAAACCACAACAGGTGACAGCGAAGGTGCCGTGGTTGCTGTCAAACCCATTAGCACTGAGATGACAGCGGAGATGGTGAAACAGGCGATGCTGCAATTTCTCGGTGAAATTGAGCAAATTCCACCGATGTATTCCGCCATTAAACATCAAGGGAAACCGTTGTATGTTTTAGCGCGTCAAGGCATAGAAATTGAGCGCAAACCACGGCGTGTCCATTTATTTTCGCTGCACTTAGAAGAATGGAGCGGTGATCATTTTACCTTGCAGGTGCATTGCAGCAAGGGCACATACATTCGGACATTAGTCGAAGACATTGGTCGCGAATTGGGTTGTGGTGCGCATGTGGTTGAGTTACGTCGCTTACAAGTGAGTCCTTACGGCAATGCCGCCATGTATTCGTTATCAACGCTCGAAGCCATTTTAGCGCAACAGGGCGAACGCGGCTTGACTGACTGTTTGCTTCCCGTCGAAACCGCGGTGCAAGTTTTTCCTGTGGTACAACTTTCCACTTCCGCGATTTTTTATCTCCGCACCGGTCAACCGGTACGCACCGTGGTGCCGCCCACCAGTTCACTCGTCCGCTTAGTGGCAGAAGATGGCCGCTTTTTAGGCATAGGCGAAGTGATGGCCGATGGGCGTGTTAAACCATATCGTTTGCTGGCGACTTAGGGTATTTGAGAGTCTTCACTGAACTGCACTCGCCGTCATTGCGAGCGTGAGCGAAGCAAACCAGGCTTTTTGCGGTGAGGTATAAACACTGATAAAGCCTTAAAAAACATGGACAACCTTCACTATTTTAACAGTATTAAAGCCTGGTTTGCTTCGCTCACGCTCGCAATGACGGCGAGTGCAGTTCAGTGAAGATTCTCGCGCATTTAAGTATTTCTTAAGTCTAGGTTGTTATGATGCAAGCCAAATAATAGTATTTTGGTATTTTATGAGGTAGTTAGAATATGTTTTTTAGATTACCTGATGACAGCAAATTGATGACGGTGGAGTGGCCTGACAGAGGTGGAGAGCCTCATGTGTTCTTAATACAAAAAGGCAGACCGCAAGCGAAAAAAAAATTAGAGATTAAAAAATATGTTCGATATCGTAGCGGCGGATTTAAGATCAAGTTTGATGATACATCACCTTATCGCCGTGTGCGTTACGATGCTATCTCTCTGGAAAATTCTTATTTAAAAGTAAAAAACACCAGTAAGAACACTCAAAAATTTTCATTAGAAAAATGTGATCAACAAGCAATAATGCAATTTAAACAAGCAGCGGTGAATACCGATGTATTGAATGCAAAAGATATTGCGGCAGTGCTCGATATAAATCCCCAAGGCATAACAGAGATTAGGATGGATGGGTATGGGATGGGAATTTTTTTTAGGAATGAAGATATTGCTAAGTTTTTTTCATGTGAGCGTGTTCTCAAAGAAAAGAAAATTACTGCACTTCAGGAACTGAAAGATGCAGTGACAGCAGATGATGAAGTAAAAACATTGGCGGTCTTGATAGCACAAGCTAGACAAAAACATCCTTGTTTAGATCAAGGTAAGTATAGGCATCTTACGAAAGATTTATTAAATGAATTTGTTCCGCGTAATTTAAAAAGATACTAATGGTAATTATAATTTTTATAAGGTGTCAGGTTCATGTTTCGTTATTTTAACTTTCCCGATGACAGCGCAACCATGGTGGTCGATTTTAGGTATGAAGCAGATGAAGAAAAAATAAAGATAACCGTATATAAAAAAAATGCAGCGCAAACGGAAATATTTTTTACAAAACCACGAGAATTTACCGACGATGGATGGAAAATAAAATTTAAGGATGCGCCTTATGCGAGTCTATTTTATTATGGGGATGGCACGGCGCCGTGTTTAATGCGGCAGAATGATACGATGGATATCATTATGTTGGAACAAACGCATCCATTTACCAAAGAAAATATTGCTAATGTTCTAGCGCTAAAACCTGAGCATATCAAGACGATTACGCTAGATGAAGATGAGATGAAAATTTCTTTTGTCAATGCGATTATTGGTCGTGAAATGTTGAAAAAAATGTATGCGTTGGGCGTTCAGCAAAAAGACATTTCTTACAATTACAAATTTAATGCTCGACGTGATTCAATTCCTGATGAGACGACACTGATATTGCATGCTCAAGCTAAAAACCATTTAGAAATTTTAATACACACATATGAAGAAACAAATCAGCGAGCACGTTTTATCGCAAGAGTTGATGAGAGGATAGCGGAGTTAAGAGCCCAACAGAAATCCCTTTGGTCTAGAATTTTTTATTGTGAAGAGGCACTAAAAGGAAAAAAAATTGCTGCACTTTTAGCATTGAAAGATAAGGTAGAACATCCTTACGAAGTAAAATCATTGTCTCAACTGATAGATGAAGCGAGAAAAAATCCAGAATATGCTTGCTTGGATCAAGGTTTTTTTAAGCACCGCACGAAAGATTTATTAAATGAGTTTGTTTCACAGTCTCTTAGACGTTAAATCGAGAGTATTCACTGAACTGCGTCATTGTGCAGCAATTGTCATGCCAGCCTTCGCTGGCATGACAAGTGCTGCTCTTCTCTACGCAGAATGACGCAGTAGAATAAACATTCTCAAATTAGTTGAAACATATCCGTTTGCACGAGAAGGTTAGCCAAGCCATTTTTGCCAAATATTTAAATACCAGCACATCAACAGTCAGGCAGTGGAAGCAGGGCGGGAAACACCCTCGGGGAACTTCTCTTCGATTACTGAGTCTCATAGCGGCTAAAGGCTTGCGTATTCTCACCATAGGTTAAAAACTGAACAATCAATATTGATCTATACCTAATTCATTGATAATAATAACTATTATTCTCAGCATCCATAGGCTTTACCAAATGCCAGTCAAATTGGGTTATCCTTGGCTGTCGATGAATGGAGCAATGACGGCGACTCATCACACCAATGGTTGTTGCAGCAATCGCTCTAAAATGCGCAGTGGTGCTTCGACTTCGTTTTGCATGGCAGTGATGGGAAGATAAAACGTTTGTTCAAGGACGTGTTGGCCAAACATGGCAGCGTGTGAGACGTGATCTGTTTGTACTATCCAAGTGCTGCCAGGTGGGAAGTGCACGGTTTGTTGTGCGGCGTGTTGTTGATAGTGCGTATCAGCTTTCATTTTGTCGTGCAGATGTAACATGTAATGATCATAAGGCGTGCGATAACTTTTAGTGATTTTGAGAAAACGTAACAAGTGCGCAAATCCTGGAACAGGTTTTTTTATGCCGGGTAAAAATTGCTCGGCGACACGCGCAAATGGTTCGCCGACTCGCCATACTCTATCTTTACCATCAGGATTAATATTGGAAAATACCCGCAAAATACGCTTCCCTTGATTGGGTGCGGAAGGAAATGCATCAACGTGTAACCGTTTGTCATCTTTGCGATAAGACGTACGACGATTGCCCACTTCAACCGGACGAAAACTCGTTCTTGCCATGGTCGCATGCTCTGCATAATGCGGTAACAGTGCGGCAAGCAGTGTCGTCGCTTGTTGTGAGTAGCGATTTAGCATGGCTTTCAATTGCAGATGTTCAGCATCGGTGAGATGTTGCACGCCCCACAATTTGTTGCAAGCCGCTTGATAACTAATGTTTTTCGCATGCGGGCAAGCACAGTCTGCAGAAAGAAACGGTTGTTCATCTTGCGTTAACTGAAAGGGTAAGTTGGGCAGAAAAAGGATATATCCCTCTTCCAATAAATTGAGCGCAGTTTGCTGCTCATCGTTGGAAAAGGGATGATCCCATTTTTTTGCGGCGATTGTTTTTAATGCTGACATGGTAAATTATGCACTCGCCTTATCAATTGCTGTTTGCAATTCATTCGCTGACATCTCACCCAACACAAATGTCAATGCATTGACATTGCTCTCATTGGTTTTGCCAATGAAAAAAGCTGGCGTGCCGTTGATTTTTAGTGCGGCTGCCAATTTCGCATTGTTGTTGAGCGCATCGGTCATGGCGCGACTATGCATGTCTTTTTTCAATTGCAGCATATTCACACCAGCTTGTTTCGCAAAATCCAATATCATCGTTTGCGTTAGCGGTTGTTCTGCTGCAAAGATGTCATGGCTTAGCGTCGCATATTTGCCTTGCAGATTTGCGGCAAGCGTGGCGCGTGCCGCAAATTCGGAAACCGGTCCGCGTATGGGCAGTTCTTTGTAGACGATGCGTAAGTTGGGATTGGCTTTGATCAAGCTTTGCATGACAGGTGCCATGGAAGCACAATGACCGCATTGATAATCAAAAAATTCAACCACAGTGACATTACCATTGGGATTGCCACCAATAGGATCACCTACTTGATGCATTAACGCGCTAACAGTTCCAGCTTGTGCGGTTAGTGCAAATGAACAAAGCAGGCCAATTAAAAATAAAAAATGTTTTTTTGTGAGTTGCAACATCGTGTTCTCCTTGAACCTTAGTGGTTAGCTTCGTCAATAGCGGCTTGCATTTGTTTTTGGTTCAATTGTCCTGGGTAATATTTAATACTGCCATCACCCGTGGATTTACCAATGAAAAATGCAGGCGTACCAAATAATTTTAAGTCTTGCGCTAATTTTGCATTGGCTTTAAGCGCGTCTTCAACGGGTTTGCCATACATATCTTTTTTGAGTTTCTCGATATCAAGACCGTTATTTTTAGCAATCTCCATAATGACTTCTTGTGTCAGCGGTTTATTTACCGTTAATAAGGCGTGACTGATTGGATAATATTTACCTTGCAAATTCGCAGCGAGGGCGGCACGTGCTGCTAAATCGGAAGCGGGACCACGGATGGGAAATTCTTTGAAGACGATGCGCACATCAGGATTGGTTTTGATGATGCCTTCTATCACCGGTGCCATGTCTATGCAGTGCGGACATTGGTAATCAAAAAATTCAACAATGGAGATTTTGCCAGCCGGATTCCCAGCCACAGGATCATTGCCATGTATCAGGGCATTGTTAAAAGACGATGCGATTTGCTGCGTTTGTTTGACCGTTTGCTCAGCTTCTTCATATTGTTTTTTTTGCAGCGCTTGTATGGCCTCCATCAGAACTTCAGGTTTGCGCACCAAATACTGATGCACCACTTCTTCAATTTTAGCCCGCTCACCTGGGCTGATATCCGGGCTAGTAGGTGCCGAATTTTGGGTTGTTGCAGCATGAGACGAAAACGCGCCTAAGGAGAGAGCAGCGGCAAGTGCGGTCGTTACAAATGATTTCATGTGAAGCTCCTGTGCTTACAGTGACAATAATAATCAGGGGATGATAGCAAAGGGGAGGAATGGGATAAAGAGTAATGTGTTGCTCATAGGCGTCAACTTAAGGATTGATTGTCATGCCAGCGTTGGCTGGCACCCAGGCTTTTCTACACAGTCATTTCTGGATCCCCGCCTTCGCGGGGATGACATGTTTTTCCCCTAACACAGAGGCGCCTTTACTTGCTATTTTTTAAGCTGCTTTCCTAGCCATATTTGTATCCCCAGGGAGCGCGTCGTTTTTATTATTTTGGCAACTTCATCAGGATTGTTACCTTGTAACATGGCGTCGTTAGAACCCCCCATTGCTTTGACAATATCCAATCCTTTAGCCGCACCCGCACACTCCTTCACCCAAGCCGCATCAAAAGACACACCACGCACATGCGCAATGGCTGCAACGACCACTAAAAATTTTTCAAAGCGTGCTTCACGTCGAAAAATATCTAGCTTCATAAATAAGTCCAATAATTCATCCGCCGATAAATTTTTTGCGTTGAGCGCATGCGCATGATGCAAAGCAGCAAGCAGAGCAAGTTCACGATAAGCATTTGGTACGCGATAACGTTTGCAAAAAGCAGGGATAGTTTTTTTTGCTTCAGAAAATGTGTGTAGCAGTGCAGCGAAACGAATGAGCGTGTCAGCTGATAAATCGGTTGCTGCGATTAATGCGCGCATGCCATCACTTTGTAATGACAATTCAGGAAATAAAGAGGCGAGCGCATCACATTGATTCAGCAATTCAAAAAATTTTGCCGGATTTTTTTCACCCAGTGCGCGCTCCACTTCCTTCCACACGCGTTCTGCGACCAAGGCCTTGATTTCGCCACACGCGACCATTTCGCGCATGAGGTTTATGGTTTCATCAGCAACACGAAAACCCAAGTGTGCATAGCGCGCGTAAAAACGAGCGACGCGCAATATGCGCACCGGATCTTCGCCAAAAGCAGGGGAGACGTGGCGCAACATTTTGGCTTTAATATCATCCATGCCGTGGTAAGGATCTATCAATTCGCCATCTGAGGTTTCTGCCATGGCATTGATAGTCAAATCCCGTCGCCTTAAATCATCAACGAGCGCGACATCGGGTGAGGTATCAAATGTAAAGCCGGTGTAGCCGGGATTCACCTTTTTTTCGAGGCGAGCGAGGGCATATTCTTCGCCGGTTTTGGGATGCAAAAACACGGGGAATTCCTTACCGACTTGGCGATAGCCTAAGTCTTTCATTTCTTGTACGCTGGCACCCACCACGACATAATCCCGTTCTTTAATGGGACGACCTAATTTTTCATCGCGAACGGCACCACCAACGAGATAAATTTTCATGTAAGATAGAGCCCTCAAAAATTAGCTATTAACTGACTATGCCAAAGCCTACTCAACAACCAGACAGCAAGCAACGCCAAGGCCTCATCATTTCCTATTTCGGCAGTAGTGTGGCAGTGGAAGCGGATGATGGGCAAGTAATTCCCTGTCAATTGCACCGTAATCAAGCGCTACCCGTCGTTGGTGACCGCGTTGAATGGCAGCTGACGGCGGAACATCAAGGCACGGTCACGCGTATATTGCCGCGGCGTTCTGAGCTGATGCGGGGTGATGCGCATCAGCATATGCAAATCCTCGCGGCTAACGTGGATTGCTTGGTCATCGTCATGGCGCCACCGCCGGTTTTTTCCGAGTATTTGCTGGATCGTTATCTGCTCGCAGCAGAATTATTGCAAATCACGCCGCTCATTGTCCTCAACAAAATTGATTTGTTAGATGCCGATGCGCGCGCAACCGTCCTCGCGCAATTACAACCTTATGCACACATTCCCTATCCGATTTTATTAACCAGTGTGGTGAGTCACGAAGGATTGGCGCAATTGAGCGCTGCTTTGCAGCATAAAACCGCGGTCTTGGTTGGGCCATCGGGCGTTGGTAAATCATCGATCATTGCGACGTATAACAAAGATGTCGTGATTCGCACAGCGGATGTCTCTGCAAAAGGGGCGGGCAAACACACTACCACGGCAACGCGTTTGTATCACTTGCCAGGCAACATTCACTTGATCGATTCACCCGGCGTGCGGGAATTTTCGTTGTGGTCGGTGAGTAAAGAAGCGGTGCTGCAAGGCTTCAAGGAGTTCGCGCCGTTTTTGACCGGTTGCAAATTTAGAAATTGTCAGCATCTCGTTGAACCCGGTTGTGCGGTGCGAGTTGCTGTTACCGCCGGTCACATCAGTGCCAGTCGTTATGCGAATTATCAAACGTTGGTGAAAGAAATGACACAAAAGCCGAGTTACTGATCATGTCAACTGACCTGCCGCTACCCTCTTTTCGTCTCCGCAGTTTTGTGCGGCGCAATGGTCGTTTGACGCGCGCCCAGGCAGCAGCTTATCAACAACTTTCTCCGCAACTGATGTTGGACGTGACGCAAGGCTTGATTGATGCGACGACATTTGGCCGTCACGCGCCCACGTTTTTGGAAATTGGTTTTGGTTCGGGCCAGTCATTATTGGCATTGGCAAAAGCAGAACCGCTGCACAATTTTATTGGTGTCGAAACCCATAAACCAGGCATTGGTGCGCTATTTCACGGCATCGCAGCTGCAGCGCTCACCAATCTTCGCGTGTATGATGCCGATGCGGTTGATGTGTTACAGACTTGCATTCCAGATAATTACCTCGATGGTCTACAACTTTTTTTCCCCGATCCCTGGCAAAAGCGCCGCCATCATTTGCGGCGTTTGATACAAACGGACTTTGTTCTGCTCATGGTCAGCAAATTAAAATACCGTGGGACGCTGCATCTTGCTACCGACTGGCAAGACTATGCCACACACATGCTGCACGTTTTAGCGGCGAACCCCTCTCTTATCAACATGGCACCGAGTCAACCATTTGCCACGCGCTCGCCCTATCGTCCCATACTCACCAAGTTCGAACGTCGTGCAGTGCAAGCGGGTCGACCAATTTGGGAGCTGCAATATCAACGAAGAGAGGAATAATAACGAATAAGTTGCTTGTCGCTGCATGAGTTCGTAGAATGCGGGAAATAATTTGATGGATGACTCGACTATGCAACGTTTATTTTCCCTGGTTTTTCTTTTAATTTTCGTCGTCGCATTGTCTGCTTGTGGTCCCATTTACAATACCGAATATGCCTACGTGCCACCCAGCTCAAAAATGGGGAAAATGTGCACGGCACAATGTTTGCAAGGCAAGAGTTCGTGCGAGCAAATTTGCGAATTGAAAAATGAAAATTGCACAGTGCGTTCGCGTCAAGATGCATTGTATCGTTACGAAATTTATAAAAGTGATCAAGTACAAAAAGGGCAGCCCGTCAAAAAATCGATAGCTGATTTTGATACCAGCTACACTTGCAAAGCAGCATGTAATTGCAAGGCTTCTTTCCATACTTGTTATGCTGCCTGTGGCGGTGAAGTCGTTGAGAAAAAGGTGTGTGTTGCTTTTTGTAATCAAAAATAACACGAGGAAGCTACCATGCAAAAAGGGATAGTCAAGAATCTCGCGCTCATCACTATCGCGAGTTGTATGATGGGCGAAGCTCATGCGGTGGCGAGAGGTTTTTACTTGGGAATGAATTTTGGTCCCGCTACTAACGGTGGAAAAACGCAAAATATTAATGCGACTTCACCACCCGTGCATGGTCTTGTGGTGCCAGCCAATCCGCGTTCCCAGCAATTTGGCGTGGGCTTATTTTTGGGTAACCAAATCAATCCTTATGTTGGCTTTGAAGGCGGTACCACGCTTTTTACTAACATTGGTTACAAAGCCACACGTTCATATCGCAACACCAATCCGTCTGCCACCGCGCGCGTGAGAGTGCTGCATTTAGGTGTAAAAGGCATATTGCCATTTAAAGAAACCTTCGATGTGTTCGCCAAAGGGGGTATTGGCATTGTGTATGAGACCACGTCTGGTGCCTTAAATCAGAGCGGTAAAAGTACTTATAAAACCAGCTTTAGACCTGCTGTCAGCTTCGGTGGTTCTTACTACTTTGACCAAAGCTGGGTCGGTGATGTGTCGTTGAATTATCTGCAAGTGGGTAGTTTTGTCAAAAATGTGACTTATCTCGCAGTGGGTTTTTCCTACCATTTTGTCGATCGCTATTGCGGCCAATTTTTGTGTGATGATTAGGGTGAAAAAATGTCACCCGTATGTCATCCATATGTCATCGTTGCGAGAATAAAGTCATAGCAATCAGCGAAACAGATAGATAAATCGATGTGCGGTGCTGATTAACTGAATCTACACTTCTCAGATTCAAAAAAATTTTTATCATTTTAAAAAATAAAGCCTTTTATTGCGGTGTTGAATATACACCACTAAGTGATATACTTATAAAGAGACATAGAAATGCGAATCTTTAAAAACAAAATGTTTTTTAAATGGGCTAAGTCAGAAGGCTTAAAGGACTCGATTCTTACAAAGGCTGCCAAGGAGATAAACCAAGGACTAATTGATGCCAATTTAGGAGGCGGCTTAGTTAAAAAGCGTATAGCGCGAAAAGGGCAGGGGAAGAGTGGTGGTTTTAGAACTATTGTGGTTTTTCAAAAAGAGCATAGAACTATTTTTATATATGGATTTCCAAAAAATCAGCGCGATAACATAAATGAACAAGAGGAAAAGGCACTAAAAAAATTAGCTCAGAATTTATTAGATGCACCGGAAAGCGAATTGAAAGAAATGATTGCTAATGGTGTCTTATACGAGGTGATGTCATGAGTAATGCAAAAAAAGATAAACATCCAAGCATATTGGAAACTGTCCATGAGACAGCTAAAGGTCTGTACGATGCCAACATCATCAACGGTACCACTATGAGAGAGTTTGATGAGTTATGCTTGCCTAAAGTTAAGGAATTATCGCCAAGACAAATTAAAAGTATCCGTTTGCGAGAGAGGGTTAGCCAGCCAGTTTTCGCTAAGTTTTTAAATACGACTCTTTCTACAATAAGGCAATGGGAGCAAGGTGAAAAACATCCCAGAGGTACGTCCTTAAGATTACTTAATCTCATTGCAGAAAAGGGATTAGGAGTTCTTTTATCAGATAACTCCCATAATAAAGGTGCTGCGGCTTAGGGTTCTTAAAAGCTAAAAAAACTTCTTACCAGAATAGTTCTCACATAGCTTCGATAGCAGATTATAAAAACATCCCCACCAAGTCATTCAAGAATCGCTTACCTAAATCTGTCGCTACCAACCGTGTTGGTTCATCGCTGAGTAAGCCGCGGCGTTTGGCTTCGTGCAGTCGTGTTTCAATTTGTGTTAGTGGCAGGCCGGTGCGTTCGGTAAATAACGTTGTGGGCACACCGTTGCTGAGACGTAATGCATTCAGCATGAATTCAAACATCAAATCATCTGCGTGCAGCTTTTTTTGCTGTGGCAGGGGTCGCTCATTGATGTTGAGATAATCGCGCGGGTGTTTGACTTGCGCAAAGCGCAATACGGCGCTCTCTTTTTGATCGGTGATTTTGCTGTGTGCGCCGGCGCCAATGCCGAGGTAATCACCGAATTCCCAATAATTGCGATTGTGCTGACAGTGATGATGCAAGCGCGAGTAGGCAGACACTTCGTATTGCTGCAAGCCATGCGCGATGAGTAAGGCATGTCCGGCTTGCTGCATGGCAAAAATGGTTTCATCAAGTGGCAGTGCGGGTGTTTGCTGGTAAAAAAGCGTGTTCGGTTCTATCGTCAATTGATACCAGGAAAGATGAGTCGGCTCGCAGGCTATGGCCGTTTGCAAATCGAGCAAGGCATCCGCTGTGGTTTGCTGTGGCAGACCATACATCAGATCAAGATTAAAATTGTTAAATCCCGCAGCGCGAGCATAGTCTATGGCAGCTAACGCATGGTCACGGTCGTGAATGCGGCCCAAGGCTTTTAATTTCTCATTATCAAAACTCTGAATTCCGATGGAAAGCCGATTGACACCGGCGGCACGAAAATCTTGAAATCGTGCTTGATCGATGGTGCCGGGATTGGCCTCAAGCGTAATTTCAATATCCGCTGGCAGCGTGGTGATACCAGCTATCCCATTTAAAATACGGGCAATGGCATCCCCTGAAAAAAGACTAGGTGTGCCGCCACCAAAAAAAATACTGTAAAGTGGCCGGTCCTGGAGTAGAGCTGCATGTTGCGCCAACTCTTGTAATAGCGCATTGACGTACAAGGTTTCCGGCAAGTTGTTCGGTGCCACATGGGAATTAAAGTCGCAGTAAGGACACTTACGAACACACCAGGGTATGTGAACATAGAGACTAAGCGGCGGTCGGCTGTGAAAAATAGCGGGCAAAATGGGCATACATTTATTAATCATTTCAAGTAAAATGGCGGCCAATGATAGCACTAAGGAGAAGATTATGCGGCATCGAGTGAAAGTCGCCATTACGGGCGCTGCGGGTCAGATAGGGTATGCGCTTATTTTTCGCATTGCTTCAGGGCAAATGTTTGGTCCTGATACTGACATTGAATTAAATTTATTGGAAATTCCTGCGGTTTTGCCATCCCTTGAAGGCGTCAAAATGGAATTAGATGACTGCGCTTTTCCGCTGTTAAAAAAAGTGACGACCACGGCTGAGGTGAATGTGGCCATGCGCGATGTCAATTGGGCGGTGTTGGTGGGTTCTGTTCCGCGTAAAGAAGGCATGGAGCGCTCGGATCTCTTGAAGATCAATGGCCAAATTTTCACAACACAAGGTCGTGCGATCAATGATCATGCAGCAAGCGATGTTCGTGTGTTCGTTGTCGGCAATCCTTGCAATACCAATTGTTTAATCGCGATGAATAATGCAAAAGACGTGCCCAACGATCGCTTCTATGCCATGACTCTCCTCGATGAATTGCGTGCACGCATGCAACTTGCTATCAAAGCGAACGTCGATGTCACGGCGGTGAAACAAATGGCGATTTGGGGTAATCATTCCAGCACACAATATCCTGATTTTTATCATGCGAGCATTAATGGAAAACCGGTGACAACCGTCATTACCGATATGGATTGGTTGCAAAATGAATTCATTGCCATGATACAAAAACGTGGTGCTGCGGTGATTAAAGCGCGCGGTGCATCGTCTGCGGCATCCGCTGCCAATGCTGCGTTGATGTCGGTTTATCATTTAACACATGAGACAGCACATGGCGAAATTTTTTCCGTGGCGCGTTGTTCGCAAGGTGAATACGACATTGATAAAGGGCTGATTTTTTCACTGCCTTGTCGTACCGAAGGTGGCGCGCTTAAAGTCATCACGGGATTAACGCACAATGAATTTGCCCAACAAAAAATAGCACTGACATTGGATGAGCTACGCAAAGAACGCGATGCGGTGCGAACCCTTGGACTGATTACGTGATAAGATAAAAAAATAATTTCGATCAAGGATGTCGCACGTGCTAGCTATTTTTGGGCGAAAATATATCAATTTACTTGCGCTAATTGCAGTCGGTGGTTTGACTTTCTTAAGCTATGTTTCTTATTTGCAGCTGAATCGTCTGACAGCTGCAAATGCATGGGTGATACATACGCATGAAGTCATCGAAACCATGCAAGATGTCGTTACCAGTCTCTATCATGCAGAAAGTGGTCAGCATGATTATTTACTGACAAAAAATAAAACGTATCTCAATCAATACAATGTCGGCATACAAAATGCCTATTTTGGTGTTAATAAATTACAAAATTTAACGAAAGATAATAAAAGACAAGAAGCGCGCATTGCACAATTTGCTGTGCTTTTGAAAAAACGCATTGATGTGATGAATGATGTTTTAAAAATAAATCAAGAAAAAGGCATTGCGGCAAGTATCAAGCGAATGAAAGAAGGCGGCGGTAAACGGTTATCAGATCAGATTAGCGTGCAAATCATTAAGATTATCAATAACGAAGAAAAACTGCTGCTAATCAGAGATGCAGCCGCTGTTCATCGCACTTTGCAAATCATGAGCATCGAACTAATCGGCAATGCGCTCAGTTTACTGTTAATTTTAATCTGCATCATGATATTAAATCGGCAACTCATTTATCGGGTACGTGATAGCGAAAAATTACGCAAATCTGAAGGTGAATTATTGCGACTGGCTTATTACGATCAGCTAACCGGTTTACCGAATCGCATACTCTTCATCAAGAATTTAGATGATGCATTGCTGCGTCAACAGCCAGAAAAAAGTGTTGCCGTACTCTTGCTTGATTTAGATCATTTCAAAAATATTAACGATTTGTTTGGCCAAGAAATGGCTGAAGAATTGTTACAGGCATTTGCCGGTCATTTGCAACGCTTATTGCGTTTAGAAGATAGCATAAGCCGTATTGGCGGTGATGAATTTGCTGTGGTATTAACCGATGTGAAAGCAATAGAAGAAGTAAAGGCAGTCGCACAAAAGATTTTAACCAGTCTGAAAAAACCAATTGAACTTGGTCAATATAAAATATTTTTAACAGTGAGCATAGGCATTAGTTTCTATCCGCAAAATGGGTTAGATGCAAAAACGCTGATGATAAATGCGGACAATGCGATGTATCAGGCTAAAGAAATGGGTAAAAACAATTATCAATTGTGCACGCAGGAGATGACAGCAGCAGTCGAAGAACAAGCTTTGCTTGATTATCATTTACACCAAGCCTTGGATAATCACGAATTGGTTTTATTGTATCAACCTATCATGGGATTAAAAGACAATCGCCTAAGTGGTGTGGAAGTGTTGATGCGGTGGAATAGTAAAAAAGAAGGATTAATTTTTCCTGAAAATTTTATTTCACTGGCAGAAAGCAATGGTCTCATTGTGCCGATGGGCGAATGGATGTTACAAACAGCGTGTCGGCAAATGAAACAATGGCAACAACAAGGATTACCGCTTAACAGTATGTCGATTAACATTTCAGCGCGACAATTAATCATCAGTGATTTTGTGGCGTCGGTGAAAAAAATTCTGCTAGAAACGGCACTTGATCCTCACTGGTTGGAATTAGAAATTACTGAAACCGTCTTTATGGAAAATTCCACGCACAATATTGCCGCCATACGTGCGCTGAAAAACATGGGCATTAAAATTACCATTGATGATTTTGGGACGAAATTTTCTTCGTTAAATTATTTGCGACAATTTTCTGCCGACAAACTTAAAATTGATAAAATATTTGTGCAGGAAATTCAGCAAGCTAATACCAATTACGGCATCGTTAACGCTATCATTGTGATGGCGCATAGTTTAGGCATTAGCGTGGTCGCAGAAGGGGTGGAAACGGCCATACAACTCGAGTATTTAAAAGCACATGGCTGTGATGAAATTCAAGGATATTTTTACAGCACGCCGCTCAGAGCGTTGGATTTGTCTACTTTTATTTTATCGACTTAAGTCCAGAGTGCAATAATCCCCATGATTCCTGCTGCTGAAATCACAGAAATAAAATCAGTTAGTCGGTGACTTGCATTGCGATATTGCTGGAATCGCAGATGATGTAATGTTGCAATATAGAAAAAAGTACCTGCTGCAAATGCTTCTAACAAAGCAGCTGCTAAGCTACCCTGACTACCCAATGCTAATCCACTGACGCTCGTGCCAAGCAGAATGCCTATCGGTGTCATCCAAGAAAAGAAAAAAACAATCATGAGTAAACGATGCAGCGGTAACTGATGTCGCAATAAGGTGATGCATAGCGCAAAACTTTCTGAGCCTTTATGAGCCAAAATAGCAATAAATAACATGATCGTTTCTGACAAGGTAGCGCCCAGGCCAAGTGCGGCACCTTCGATGAGGGCATGCAGCATGAGTATGCCGCTTAACAGCAGCGGGAGAATATTTTTGCCATGCAAAGCGTGGTAGCTTTGCGTGAGATGCTCGAGTAAGAGCATCAATAAAAAACTGAAGCCGCATATGATTTCTGGTCGGAGACAGATGCTATGAGTGGCTTGATTAAACAATTGAATAGCATCAGGTAATAAATGAAAAAAAGCCGCGCCAAGAAAAATGCCGCTCGCGATGGCATCGCCAAAACCTCGTGAACTATCCAGTGCCAAACTGGATTTTTTCTTCAATGGGAAGATAGCCATCGCAAGGCTGGTAAAAAAAATCAGTGAGGCGGCGATTGTTTTGTAAAAAACCAAAGTCACGTTGCTGTTCCTGCGGTTCTCAAGTTGGAACTGCCCATCGTAATGGGAAAGAGCAAGATTGGCTAGCTGCACTTCATTGCTCTCATAGTGGGGAACTAATGCTTGTATATGACTGAGTGACGTCATACAATGCGCAAAATATAAGCAAAAATGGCTTACTAATAAACGAGGTGTAGCTTGAATAATCGCAATTTATCAAGTGTCAATGCCCCCGATAATGGAAAGATAAGAGCATTATTTTCGGCAGCCGAAGATAGTCTGGCAAACCCCCCATCCGCTGCTGCAATGGATGCGCTGTATGCAGACCTGCAAAATGTTTACCCATTAATCTATAAATTGAATGAGAGTGAGCGAAAAAGATGCGCTACCCTTTATGCGGAATTTTCTCGCGCAATAAAGCAAAAAAGTGATCAATTGTCATTTGATACATATCGCGAAGAAGAACAATTTAGTTGTGTTGAAGAATGGTTTAGTTGTTATTCGAGAGGAAAATTTGTCGAACTTTTGATTGTTTTAAAAGGGTTAGTGGCCCAGGAAGCCGATATTATTTTCATATTAGCGACAACAAACCGTCGCATTCGCTTAGAGTATCATTCGACATCAGACACCTGGCTTCTTATCAATGGGCTCACACCTTTGCCGTCTGTGATAGCACTAAAGCCATTCAATACCGACATGATTATTGCTGCACTGGAAATAGAAACGATAGAAACAGAAATTGGTTTAGGCATCACCATTGCAACGGCAGGAGAATCACAGCAGCAAGCAGTTGCTAACTATGTGCAACAATTAAAACAAACCGATGTGTTTCAAGAAGGACGGATTGTTTTGCGTGGCGATAAAAATGATGAGAGACCGTTAGAACTTGCACTCGCGTATCATCAGTCATACACCGCGAATAAGCTGCTTGATGAGGGCCTAACACCCGGTTACCGACTGTATCAAAAATATTATTCGCAACTAAAACAATTAATAACAGCAGCCACACCCATCGCATTGTCACCTTATTTCCCTGGTACGTGCACGCGGGTGCAAACGGATATTTTTGTCTATCCGCCTCACATCAATAACCATGATGTCGATGAAGAAATTATCATCGGTGATTTGCATGCGAATACCATCAAGCTCATCCATTTTTTGATTGAGCAGGGTGTTTTAATTGTGAGTGAACAGCAATTTGCAGGACTTGTGCAAGCTTACAAAGATTTACTGGATGCAACAGCAGATAAATCGGCTGCCTTGCTACGTTTTGAAACCATTCTTTCGGTATGTCGCATAAAAAATCCTTGTTGCGCGGTGAGATTGATGGGTGATGAGGTTGGTGACAGAGGCGCGCATGATAAGCTTAATTTCAAACTCTTTAACCTGCTGAAAGATGCTAACGTGCGCCTGCATATCATGGCTTCTAATCACGGTGTCAATGCCTATATTGCCTATGAAAAGCGCCAGAAATTTACCGATGTCATTGGCGGTGGTGCATCGCGTTCACTGCAGGCGTTAGGTGATTATGTTGGGGAAGATAATAGCAAAAGACGCGAAGTTGACCAGCTCATACAGCCCGTGCTAACAACCATGATGCAATGTATTGATTACCGTTTATCACCCGATGGCAAATTTATCACGGTGTTTACGCATGCACCAATTGATTTAGATATCGTGAGAGAAATGGCAATCAGTTTAGGTATCACTTACGATGATTCCTCTATCATTGCGCTTGCCATGACCATTGAATTTATCAAGCATGTGACTAGTCAGTTGATCACCAAAAAGAAATTTCATACTTTATTTCCGCCACTGACAGACTTGCTGAATGAAAACTTTTTTACGAAGCAAGGTATGGGCAGAGACTATCCTTTTTGGTATGCCATCTGGAATCGCAATGAGACTGAGTTAGAACGCGGTACAGAGGCAAAAGCGCTGACTTCACAATGGAATCAAGCAGAGGACTGCGATGATGATGAAGCGCTATCATGCCGATTACAATTTGTTTATGGTCATCATCCTGACTGTGATGAAGACAATGTTTATGCGATCACTATCGATAATGATTTGGGTAAATTCCATAAGGGACACCATAATCATCAAGGTCAGCACACGGTTATTGCACACAAAGCAGCAACAGTAGCAGAGGTGTTGCAACAGCAGATGCAGGTGGTACGATCATTGCAGTCTGCACAAAAACGGTTGACGATGGAGTTATTGTTACCACACTCAGCAGGCATTTCTCGTACTACCAGTGAGTTAGAAAGAATAACAGCCACTTTATCAGCGCCACCACTAGCTGCTTGTCGTTCTCGCAGTGATCCAGAAGAATTAAGAACAGCTTTATTAAGGCAGTCTGTAGAGAAACCAAGTTTGGCGCGCAAAAAAATTAGCAGCAGTGCATCCGCCATACCCATTCTTCTCCGCTCTCCTTCGGAGACAAAAAAACGTCAAAAAAAATGCGATGATGATCGTAGAAATTCATTAAATAATTTGACACGGACATTGAATCTTGGCGAGAGTAGCAAGGCTGCAGTGCTCAGCAGAGCATCGTCGTTGGTCATTCCTGAAATTAAAATTGAATCGCAACAAGCATTAAACCAGCTGAATTTCGCTGAATATGAACGGTCACACCATTTATTAGCATGGGCATTAATGCAAGGTGATGTTACGTGTGTGAAAGAAGTAGCAGCGAATTTAGAATATTCCGCATTGCAATTGGCAGTAATTACTGGCGATACCGTTTCTGTGCGAAAAAAACTAAACCGAGATGAGTCAGAATATAATATTTTTAACAATGATGATGGTATCGGGTATACGTTATTTCATTTGGCCGCTCGTTTTGGTCAGGAAAAAATGTTGGAAACATTAGCAAGCCTACCCTTATTTAAATTAGTCACCGAAAGAGTGCTTAAGCAAAAAAGTAAAACACAATGCACGCCACTTGATTTAGCTGTGCGTTATAGTTCTACACGTAGTGTGGAGCAGCTCATGGCATGGGGTGCTGAAATCAATGATTCAGCTGAAGAAAATGAAAGTAATTTGCATGTGGCTATTCGAAATGGCAACTTCCCGTTGGTGAAACTACTCTGCAACAAAGACAAACTGCTGTTTATCAATGCGATCAATGCAGCGGGTGAGACACCGCTTCATGTTGCTGTGCATTCTCGTCAGCTTGATATTTTCGAGTATCTGCTGAGTCTAGGCGCAGCGCTAAATATCACAGATGATCAAGGTGAGACACCACTGACACTGACAGATGATTACGGCAATACCGTGCTACATTTGGCGATTAGTCAATATGCTTACCTTCAACACAATCTTGATTTCATTTGGATGCTGATTGAAAAGGGTGCAGATATGTATGCGGAAAATCACTTGGGTTTAGCGCCTATCATGATGACGGATACCAATAAATGCGATGTAAAAAATAATCTGCTTGCCTGGATTATCGCTAGCAAAGATGTGCGCTTGTTGAAAACGGTGTTGCAAAAAAATGCCGATACTTATCGACACAAAATAAGCGGTGATACCCTTTTTCATTTTGCGAGTTCGTATGGCTGCTCACCGGAAATGGCGAGCGCATTGATTGAAAATATCGATTTTAAAAAAGAAGATGTGATTAGTATTGATGAAAAAAATAAAGAGGGTAGAACGGCTTTGCATCTTGTCGCGTCTCGATCAACGGAAGTGGCAAATGTCTGGCTAAGACAACACCCAGCGTCTCTTAACGAAAAAGATAAGCAATATCGTACAGCGCTTCATGATGCGATTACGTCTCAAAATACGTCTTTTTTGCATACGATGCTCTTTGGTGGTATCGATGGTGTCGATGCTAATATACAAAACCATCAGGGAAATACGCCGCTGCACCAAGCAATTAAAACGAATTTTCTTGAAGGTATCCGCCTGTTAGTACAAGCGTCAGTCGATTTTACTCTGCAAAATGATGAAGGAAAAACTGCGCTAACTATCACCGATGCAAACGGAAATAATGCGCTGCATCAAGCTGCGATGGTGGGTGATCGTATATTGATGGAAAATTTGTTGCGTATCGGCGGTGCAGATGCAGGCATATTACTTAATGCAAGAAATCATCGTAATGAAACAGCTGGTGAGATATTACAAAAAAAAATCGCACTCAACATGATAGCGACGCAACTGCAAACGATGCAACTCAAGCAATCCTCTTATTGTCACGCTATGTTTTATCTATCCTTGGACGATAAAATAAAGAAACTGAAAAATTTGGAGAAGGAAATTCAAAAGGGAAACAAGGGAATGGATGATATTATGTCAACTTGGGCTGCAACAAATCAGTTGACGCTTGATACACATCGTTATCGTTATTTGCCGACCTGTATTTTTCGACTATTTGGCAAAAACACGGCTGCGCGACATTTTCAAAACGATTTAACGCAGACTTTGCAAGAAATTAAACAAACATACAATCGAGACTAATGCATGGAGAATATTCACTGAACTATGTCGTTGTCATTGCAAGCGCAAGCGTTGCAATGACACAGTAGAATAAACCTTTTCAATTCTTGTGAACTGACACTAAATCATAGATACTTTTGCCATGCTTGAATTAACGTTAATACAGAAAATAGTGATATGGGCCCTGCCGCTCATTTTTGCAATTACATTGCATGAAGTGGCTCATGGCTATGTGGCTTCCTTATTCGGCGACCAAACAGCAAAGCTCTCAGGCCGGCTGACTTTAAATCCACTGCGCCACATTGATCCGCTGGGAACAGTGGCGCTGCCACTGATCATGTTAGTCATGGGCAGCCCCATTATTTTTGGTTGGGCAAAACCGGTGCCTGTTGACTCGCGTAATCTCCATCATCCAAGACGCGATATGGCGTGGGTGGCACTCGCTGGTCCACTCTCTAACATACTCATGGCTTTTTGCTGGGGTTTAGTGGCAAAGCTTGGCATTGTCGCTGAACAAATGGGTTATGCATGGTTAGGCACACCCATCATCTACATGGGCAGTGCTGGCATCATGATCAACGTCGTGCTCGCTATTCTCAATCTCATCCCGCTACCACCACTCGATGGCGGCAAGGTACTCGCAAGCGCATTACCACCGCGCATGGCTTATTATTTGAGCATGATGGAACCTTATGGTTTTTTGATACTCATCCTTTTGTTATTTTCTGGCTTGCTGAACAACATCATGTATCCCTTCATTATTTTGCTGATCAATCTCATCGGCATGGTCTTTGGCTTGAGCTGATCCTTAAGAGTATGCCTATAATCATAGTATTCCGGCAAAATGAGGAGCAAGTTCATGGACTCACGTGCACCTAATTATGTAACGGCAGAAAAGTTGCTTGCTGAGCTTGCTTCTTTGCAAGTGCCTGAGTTCAGCAGTGCAGAAAAAAAAGCTTTAAATTCGCTTTATCAGAAAGTGAGTCCAAACACACAAGGTGAGCTGACACCTGAAAAATGGCAGAGCGCTTATGACAAAGCTGAGCCGCCTATCGCTATCAGTAAAGAACGATTTGCTCTTTTCATTGCGTCTGTCAAAGCGACAGATAATATCGAACGCTTTTTCGCACAAATTATGCAAGCGCATAAAGCGATGTATCCTGAAAAAGAGCAAGGTGCAGACATATTAATGGAGATGAGCGTTAGCCTGCTTAAGATGAAAGAAATTGATCCTGCACTCTTTGAACAAATGAAAGCGCCACTGGAAAAGTTGGTAGATATTTTTGGGAGTAAACCATCAATTAGCACCGGGCTGCGATCTTATGCAGCGACGACTTTATATGGGATATGCGATTTCTTTACAAAACCTGCAAAAGAACAAAGGGATAATCCGCTTTCGGAGCAGGAAAAAAAACAAGATGAAATGGCGGAATGCGTAGCAACTGAAATAATAAACCAAGAAAAGATGAAAGCCGAATTGGTTGAACGTCTTGAAGCGATGACTGATGCGTATCATCGGCTGAAAAAAAATAAAGGTAAGCACGAGAGTGATATCCAAAATTTAATCCAGCAAGTAAAAGACGCACCCACTTATGCTTCAGCTCTCCATCAAGTTGAAAAAACAATACTCGAACAACAAAAACGTTTTGAAGAAGGCAGAGCCATCTCGCGATTTTCCCGCTTTTTGAAACTGACTTCTTTAACAAAAAAAGTATTTAATTTCGAAAAAAAATTAGGTAAAGAACAAACGAGTTTTCAATTTCCCAAACTCGTCTTGAAAGTGGTGGAAGGTGAGTATGCTAAACACCCCGAACTTGCCAATCCAGCGTTGGCTGCTTTAGCTGAAAAAGTAAAAACGCCGGTGCATCAGGATGAAGAAGCTTTCTCCAAAAAAACATTCAAATAGTTTGAGATAAACGATTAGCAGCATAACTATTAAAATACTTCGGAACAAAAAGCAGCGGGTGTTAAAATACGTGTACGTCCAACATTTCCTTTCTGCAGCAATCCAGCGCGGCGATCACCTGTTACGAGACAATCTGCATTGCCGACAATTGACATGCTAAGCAAAAAAGCATCGTTTGGATCATCCGTTTCAGATTTAACAGTTAAGTTATCCAATATGATAGTGTGCTGAAGATTGTTAATCATTGTGCCCACACGAGAAGGTTGGAGAATAGCTTTAAACTTTGGATAGCGACTAGCGCTTCGTAGCTCATCAAGCTGCATAACAGAGGTAACAATCTCAAACTTAGCTGTTTGCCAAGCACGGTAGATGATGTCAGGCGCACCGTGTGGTGAAATAAGTGCACTCAGTAACACATTCGTATCGAGCACAACGCGCATTAGCGTTTGCGAGCCCATTCGGTGGCTTCTTCAACGATTGCTGATAAATCGTCTTCGCTTATATTGGTATTAGCGGCTTTAGCTTGATCAGCGGTTAATTCTAAAATATGGGTACGCACAGCTTCCTCAATAAAACGTGATAAATCACCTTTTCTACCACCACCTTGATTTGCTAAAAACATACGAAGCGCTTGATCGGTATCTTGGGATACCGCAATATTCCAACGTATTGTATTACTCATAAATTGACCTCACATCTACACATAGGTGTTTATCTACTTATACACTGATTAAGCACAATATGCAAGATATCGGCCTATTTTTCGCTATTGGTTTTGCACAGGGTGTTTTTTAGGTGAACTACATTACTGAATAGAAAGAAGAAATTTACATTTAATGATCCCCCGCACGTTTGTCGTGCGAGGGATGCATTTTTTATGGTTACATCATACCGCCCATGTCACCCATGCCGCCGCCATGTCCACCCATTGGGCTTTCATCTTTTGGCAGTTCAGTGATCATGCATTCGGTGGTGATCATCATGCCGGCAACGGATGCGGCTTGTTGCAGTGCAGTACGGCTCACTTTGGTTGGATCTAAAATACCCATCTCCAGCATGTCGCCATATTCGCCAGTCGCTGCATTAAAGCCATAGTTTGCCTTTGCCTTCAATGACTTTATTCAACACGACAGAAGATTCGTAGCCAGCATTCGCAACGATTTGACGCAAAGGTGCTTCGAGCGCGCGACATATCATTTGGACGCCAACGGTTTGTGCTTCGTTGTCACCTTTGACATTCTTCAGTGATTGCATCACACGAACGAGTGCAACACCGCCGCCAGGAACCACGCCTTCTTCAACCGCAGCACGAGTTGCATGCAGCGCATCTTCAACGCGGGCTTTCTTCTCTTTCATTTCGATTTCAGAAACAGCACCTACTTTGATGACAGCAACACCGCCAGCAAGTTTAGCTACACGTTCTTGCAATTTTTCACGATCGTAGTCGGAAGTGGTGTCTTGCAATACGTGCTCTTAATTGCGCGATGCGTTCTTGGATATCTTTTTTGTCACCAGCACCATCGATAATCGTGGTGTTGTCTTTGGTGATGTGAATGCGTTTTGCAGAACCAAGATCAGTGAGGACAGTCGATTCTAACGTGCGACCGACTTCTTCAGCAATGACTTGTGCTTTGGTTAACACAGCAATGTCTTGCAACATTTCTTTACGACGATCACCAAATCCAGGTGCTTTCACCGCACAAACTTTCACAATGCCGCGCATGTGATTGACGACTAATGTCGCCAATGCTTCGCCTTCAACATCTTCAGCAATAATCAATAAAGGACGACCTGATTTTGCAACAGCTTCTAAGACAGGCAGTAAATCGCGAATGGTAGAAATTTTCTTGTCAGTGATTAAGATGTAAGGATTATCTAATTCAGCAGACATGTTTTGTTGATTGGTGATGAAGTAAGGTGAGAGATAACCACGATCAAATTGCATCCCTTCAACAACGTCCAGTTCATTTTCAAGACCAGAACCTTCTTCAACGGTGATCACGCCTTCTTTACCTACTTTTGCCATGGCATCTGCAATGATGCGGCCAATGGCTTCATCGGAGTTTGCAGAAATGGTACCGACTTGCGCAATGGCTTTGTCGTCTTTGCAAGGCACGGAAAGTTTTTTCAATTGTTCAACGGCTGCGATAACGGCTTTATCAATACCACGTTTCAAATCCATGGGATTGTAACCAGCCACAACGGCTTTCAATCCTTCCACAAAAATTTGTCGTGCTAACACAGTTGCAGTGGTGGTGCCATCGCCTGCTTCATCAGAGGTATGCGATGCCACTTCTTTGACCATCTGTGCGCCCATGTTTTTGAATTTGTCTTTGAATTCAATTTCTTTGGCAACCGTGACACCGTCTTTGGTGACAAGTGGTGCGCCAAATGATTTATCAATCACCACATTACGGCCACGTGGCCCCATGGTAATTTGTACTGCGTCGGCTAATTCTTTGACACCTGCTAGCATGAGCTGGCGAGCATCTTCGCTGAATCGTAATTCTTTAGCGGCCATGATTTATTTCTCCGGTTCTTAATTAAAAAATTTAAATTGGTTACTCAACCACACCCATGACATCTTCTTCACGCATGACTAAATATTCTTTGTCTGCAAGCGTGATATTGGTGCCAGAATATTTACCAAACAACACTTCATCACCCACTTTGACTTGCAATGGATGCATTTTGCCATCGATGTACTTGCCATTGCCAATTGCAATGACTTTGCCACGCATGGGCTTATCCTTGCCAGCGGTATCAGGGATGACAATGCCGCCAGCTGTTTTGGATTCTGCTTCCTGGGGTTCAACAACAAGGCGGTCATAGAGCGGACGAACCTTCAATGTACTTTGAGCGGACATAACGACTCTCCTTACAAATTTAATAGTAAACATTTTATTAAGGCCATCAGCCCTTATGCTTCAATGACGCGACAGGGCTTTAGGCACAGGCTATATATAGGGATGATCGCTTGCAGTTCAAGGGGGCGGTGATAAAAAAGACAATACCAGCAGTACCAACACTTCTTGCTCTTCCACCTTATAAATTAAACGTAATGGCGGCACTTCTTCACTATATAAACCGGTCATGCCTTCCACCTTTTTTGCCAAGGGAGGTCGTGGATTGATGGCGAGGGCTTCTATCAGTTTAATGACGATTTTTTGTTGTTTTACTGGCAGCGCGAGTAAGTGTCGACGTGCGGCGGGTGCTAGCTTGATGTGGTAAGGAGTCATGGTCACAGTGTTTTAGCCTATTTTTCTTTAAAGTCATCCAGTGAGATGGTGCCTTTTTCCCTGGCTTCTTTCAGTGCTTCCAGTGCTTTTTCTAAGTCATTTTTGTTTTCAGAAGCTTGCAATCTTGCCAAATCAGCAAGCGGAATAATCGCGGCAATTTCTTTGCCGCGACGGGTGAGAATAATCCGCTCATTGTTATGCAGAACGCGATTTAACAGTTCCGCCAATTCTTCTTTGGCATTTTTCGTATCGACGCTATTTGGTGGTTCATGAGTCATACGATATTCCTCGATAGCAATGTTTTTATGCGTGACTGGTTTCTTGCTTTTCCATAGCCTCAACATATTTGCCTTTGGCAGCAAGGCTATTTAGTTCAGCACGTTTGTAAAATACTTTTTGTGCAGCCAGCACATTGTTTGCTTGGCCTTGCCATGTTTTCATCGCTTGCTCTTGCAGCGCGCGCGCGTAAGAGAAGCTCACATTCCAGGGAAGAGCTGGATACTGATTCATGGCGTTGAGATGAGCGGTTGCTTGTTCGGCACTTTGACCGCCTGATAAAAAGTTAATGGTGGGGACGGCTGCAGGAACGGTGCGTCGCAACACCCGTATCGTTGCATCTGCTACTTCTTTGACGCCGGCTTTTTGTGAACAAGCTTTGCCGCTAATGACCATGCTGGGTTTTAACACGATGTATTCCAATTTGACGCGGTGACGATACAACGCATTAAATACAGCGTGTAACACGGGTTCAGTGACCGCTTCCGAGCGTGCTAATGTGTGATCGCCATCGATTAATACTTCGGGTTCAACGATAGGAACAATGCCTTGTTCTTGGCAGATGGCTGCATAGCGCGCTAATACGTCAGCATTGGTTTTGATCGCCAATTTGCTGGGCGTGTTGTTGGTAATGGTATAAACAGCACGCCATTTGGCAAAAGATGCGCCTTTGGTTTTGTATTCGGCTAAACGTTCGGCCAAGCCATCTAATCCTTGGGTAATGTTTTCATTGTCGGTGTTGGCAAGATGCACCAGACCTTTATCAACTTTAATGCCAGCCAGTATGCCGATTTTTTTTAAGTGATCCGCGAAGAGCTGACCTTGGCTGGTTTTCTGATTCAACGTTTCTTCAAACAAAATGACGCCAGCGATGTATTGCTGAATGTTAGGTGTGCCGAGCAGCATTTCACGGTAAGCGCGACGATTTTCTTCCGTGCAAGTTATGCCGAGTGCTTCAAAGCGTTTGGTAATGGTGGCGGTGCTTTCATCGGCGGCTAAAATGCCTAATCCGGGTGTTGCTAATTTGCTTATCGTGGCAGCGAGTTCATTCATCGTGGTCATGGTGTCACCTTATTTTTTTGGAGTAAGAAATTGCTGAAAATCCTAGCATGAAAAGGTGGGTTATTGCGAGTATAAGCTGTGCGATGCAGCAAGGTGTATTCGGTATGGTGCGAGTAGTCGTTGAGTAAAGGTCGAGTAGTATGTCATGCCAGCCAACGCCCGCATGACAGTTCATCTGACTATCTTACTGACAGTTCATCAATAAGCTTTTGCAAAAACCACGCGCTGTAAACTTGGCTCACCTGTGAATGGACAAATGCCTGGGCCACTTTTATTTTCCAGCGGAATGCAGCGTATGGTAACGCTCAATGCTTCTTTTATTTTTGCTTCAACGTCAGCGCTGCCATTCCAGTGTGCCAGCACAAAGCCACCATCGTCTTTAAAATGTTTATAAAAATCGGCTTCGTTGTCGATGAGGGTAATATTTTGTTGCTGAAATTGGCGGGCACGTTGTAGCAAATTAGTTTGCATGGTATCGAGTTGTGCGACGACGTTAGCAAGAAATGTTTCGCGCGCAACAGCGTGTCGCGCAGCATAAGCTTGATCGCGTTGTCCCATAAAAACGGTGTTGGCGGCGCATTCTTTGTTGCCGATTTCGATGCGCAAAGGTATGCCTTTTTTCACCCAGCTCCAGGCTTTTTCACCACCGGGCAGTTCGCGGTTATCGATTTCGACACCGATAGGGCGCTCATGATAACGAATAGCGCGCAGCGCTTGCGCCAATTTTTCGCAGTAAGCGAGGATAGTGGCGCGGTCTTCTTCTTGATGAATGATGGGTAAAATAACCACGTGTGCGGGTGCCAATCGCGGTGGTAAAACGAGACCATCATCATCACTGTGCGTCATGATGAGTCCGCCGATTAAACGAGTGGTGACGCCCCAGGAAGTCGTAAAAGCAAATTCTTCAACACCTGCTTTACTCAAAAATTTAATATTAAATCCGCGGGAAAAATGTTGTCCCAAAAAGTGAGACGTACCAGCCTGCAATGCTTTTTTATCTTGCATCATGGCTTCGATGCAATAGGTATGCTCAGCACCCGGAAAGCGTTCGCTCGCGGTTTTTTCGCCTTTGATAACGGGCATTGCCATGATGGATTCTGCAAAGTGCGCATAAATGTCGAGCATTTTTAATGTTTCATTCATGGCCTCTTCAGCAGTGGCATGTGCCGTGTGGCCTTCTTGCCAGAGAAATTCTGTGGTCCGTAAAAATAAGCGCGTTCGCATTTCCCAGCGCACCACATTGGCCCACTGATTGATGAGCAAGGGGAGATCACGGTATGACTGTATCCAGCGAGAAAAAGCTTCGCCGATAATGGTTTCAGAGGTGGGGCGAATAATGTAGGGCTCTTCTAATGGACTCGCTGGCACCAACTTGCCAGTCTCATCTTTTCCTAAGCGATGATGCGTGACCACAGCACATTCTTTCGCAAATCCTTCAACGTGATCAGCTTCTTTTTGCATAAAACTCAATGGAATTAACAGGGGAAAATAAGCATTTTTGTGTCCGGTTGCTTTAAATGCTTCATTTAAAATGGCTTGAATATTTTCCCAAATACCATAACCCCACGGCTTGATGATCATGCAGCCACGCACGGCTGAGATCTCCGCTAAATCAGCGGCTTTAATCACTTGTTGATACCATTCCGGATAATCTTCTGCGCGCGTTGGGCGTATGGCTGTTTTGCTGGCTTTAGTCGATTGCATGTAAAATTTGCTCCACGTGTCCTTGCACAGTTACTTTGCGCCAAATACCTTGAATGATGCCGTGTTCATTAATTAAAAAAGTTGAACGTTGTATGCCAAGAAATGTTTTACCAAATAAATTTTTTGGATTAATCACACCATAAGCTGTGCACACCAGCGCATCAGCATCAACTAACAAGGTGAAGGGCAGGGCATATTTTTTTTTGAAGGCAACATGCGTTTTTATTTTATCTTTAGAAATGCCATAAATTTCTATGCCACGTTGTTTGAACGCAGCAAATTGATCGCGAAATTGACAAGCTTCTTTGGTGCAGCCGGGGGTGTTGTCTTTGGGATAGAAATAAAGCAGCACTTTTTTGCCGCGTAATAGGCTCAGTGTAACCAGTTTGCCATCGTCATCACTTGGCAATGTAAAATCGGGCGCGCTATCGCCAATCATCAGTGTCATCAGATGTTTCTTTATTTTAGAAATGCTGGCAAGAATAACATTGTCATGTTAAACGCGGTAGCAATTATTCATGATCACTCATGCAATGCATAACATGGCATGAGTGATCATGACTATCAGTGTGAAAGTTGGCGACCAACGTAACCACCACCGACAGCACCAACGATAGTACCCGCTGTGCTACCACCGGTTAATGCACTACCTGCAATGCCACCGACGACGCCACCTGCGACCATGCCAGTATCTTTGCGCTGTGATGTGGTACAAGCAGCAAGCGTGAGCGTGACTAGAAACATAGCGGTACATGTAACTAAGATTTTTTTCATGATAAGCACCTCGTTTATTATTAGGGTCGTGCTATGTCTATTTTAACAATTATTTGAGAAGAGAAGGGGGAAGGTAATGTTATCTATTGATTATTAATCACTTTCAGTGATGGGGGATGGCATTTAATAAAACCTTAATAATCTATCCGTAAAATTGCGGCTAATTAATCGTGATAATCCTCTAAAGTTGGCTAGCTGATCGATGCTCTGTTTTAGCAAATTTTACTCAGCCTTGTAAAGTATTTCGAAGAAGCGGACACTGCCGTTCGCAATGGGAAGCCAACATAACCTAGGTTGCTGATTGAATTCGAAGGTAGCGTTTAATCAATAAGACAGTCGTTTACATAAAATACTTTTCATATTCCTTAAAACTGAGGTGACCGTTATGCAGAGATCTGACGAATTAGAAGAAATTAATTTTGCTCGCCTTAATGAAATCGCATTCTATAAAAATGCAACTCGCTATAATCAATTAATCACGCGGTTTGCCCAAGAAATTATTAATAATAGTCGTGAAATGTTTTCTGGGATTGATATTAAAAAATGGATTGAAGCAGGTGACGAAGAAACAAATGATAATATGAGTAAATATTGCAATGATTTTCTTTTTTGCGTTGTCTTCGATGTTTTGCAATATGACACACCTATTTTAAGAATGTTAGCTATCGAAAAGTGGATAGCTATTATGCAAACTTGTTTTGATGCTCAAGATTTTTCAAGTGCTCAACTTATATATAGTGCGCTGTATAGCGGTGAATTAGATCGTTTACGACATGTGATATCTGATATATCTCAAGAACGATTTAATCATATAGGTGCTTTATTTTTTGGTAATAGAGACACAAAACAAATTAGTGTAGAGATGAGCATGGCAGGATGCGTTCCTTCTCTGATGGAGCAAATACGACAAACTAAAATGGCCCAAGAATCCGGGGGATCAGAAGAATTTATTGGGCAAAAAGTAGTATTATTAGAGAGCTTACAAGAAAGTATTAAGACGTTATTTCCGGCCTCAAAAAAATCTAAAACAGCATCAGATAAAAAAGAAGTTAGTTGGAATAATTTATTATGGGAGTTACCCACGCAACAACCAAGGATAACTAAAAAGGGAAAGGCTAAAGAGGCTGAGAAATTTAAAAAGGCTAAGAGGAAAGAATTGAAAGATTCTGAATTTGAAATTACTAGACTATGGATTATAGATTTTTATGTAAACATTAAAGAATTGTATTGCTGTGAATATAGTAAAGAAGAAGGTAGTAGAGAAGAAAAAACGAGTAATGAAGAAGAAACGAGTAGTAAAGAAAAAAAAATTACTTGGGATAATTTATTATGGAGGATATCCAAGCGACGGCAAGCGAAGGGAGTGCAACCTGACCCGAGAGAAAAAGAAAAAATGATTCAATTATCAAAAAAGATAAATAAAGTTCATCAACAAATAAAAAGAAATTCAACAGGAATACAAGCATTTTTTTATGACTTTGAAAAAAAGTTATTTGAATTACACCAAATACTCTTAGAAATTGCCAAATCAAATCTGATAGGAAGAGATGCTGAAAAAGATGCCGATAAAGATGTTGAAAAAGATGTCGGAAAAGATGTCAAAGATATTTTAGGTAAATTAGCCAAATTGGCTGGAATAGAAGAGCGGCGGCAAGTAATATTTAAAGGACTTACTCCTTATAGAGTAGAAAAAGTTCATCTGTTGGAGGAAAATGATTTATTAAGAAAATTAAACGAACTGCATGAAATATTGTATGCTTATGTCGTATCTACTGATAAATATTCAACTCCAAAACCCCCCACTATTCCAGTTGTACAAGAAGGCAGTAGCAGCTACCTAAAAATGCGAGGAACACTTGCAAAGGGATCAGATAGTTTTACGACTGTCCCCAAAAAGAAAGATGGTCAAGATAAAACTAATGGGAAATCAGGCGATCATACTGGTACTGCTTTAGCTCCCGACATAATAATAAGAGCTACAGATGAAGAACAGGATGGCCTGCCTAAATCAAACTCAGGTTTTTTTCGAAGAAGCATGGCTGTCCTGTATGCTGCCCTTGATAATGACGATGACCTTATGACTAAAGGTAAAGGCAATAAATTTCTATCTAACAAATATGATAGATCTCAATATGATGACTCAAGGCGAGTAGGGGGACTTTTGCTTCCAACCAAAAAAAAGTGAATTTAATAAAACATTAATAATCTGCTGGTAAACTGCTATAAAGTTAACCGTGATCATTCTCTAGAAGAGACCTAAATTATGCGAGAACGTGAGCTAGCACCGGCAGATGAACTTTATATTCTTTATTCACAACAGAGAATACTGGGGGATCTTTTACGTAGAAGAAAAGAGAAGCAAAATTTTTCTCAGGAAGAAGAAAACGTATTACAGTTACAACTAAATAAAGATAAAGTAAAAAACAGAATCAAACGCCATCAGTTGGAAAATGCTTCATCTCGGGACTTATTTAGAAATGTCATTTTTGAACTTAAATCAATTAAGTGGTACTTGCCAATTACTGAGCACAAGTCATGCAATAACGAAATTGATTGGAGAACTGTATGACATCCAACTATCTGAGAATAATAACTGGTTTGATGCCATATCAACTATGGCAGATGGTCTTAACAGAGAATACGGTAGAGAAATTTATGAGCGATTAAAAAGTATTCATAAGAAGCAAGTCGCTATTACCGATATTAATCATAGACTGGGTAAATTATATGAAGATGAAGCATCCGGAATGAGATCGCCTGAGGATGTAGGGGTAATCATAGAAACCCTGGAAAATCTAAAAAAAGAATTGGAGGAGGAAAAGGAAGTTGGTCCTAAAATTAAAATAAGCTATTGTAAGTATCAGTTTGCATGGGAAGCTAAGGTTGCTTCGCTTTACTCTCAACGTCTACAAGTAACTTATGGTCACGGCGATGAAATTTCTTTTTTCTTGCGCAATTTGTCACTTCCGCTAGATTCAAAAGAACGTCATAAGTTTGACAAACCTCGAGAAAAAGATCATCGTGATGAAAATGAAGCCGGTCCTTCTTCTCTCCCTCCTCGACCTTCGCAGCAACAGGAAGCTGAGATAAAACCTGAAAAGAAAGATTTTAGAAAAGATAAACAATCCATTAAAGATCGCTTGGAAATTCTTGAGGATCAAATACAGAAAAAAGAAAGCAGTATCAAACGTTCTTGGTTTTGGCGTATTTTTTCTACTTCGACCAAGACCGACCATGACAGTCGTACTCGTATCGAATTAAAAGCATTAATTCGCAATATCAAACGAACACAGCAGGGTGGCGCTTACGTTGAGCTGCTTCAAGATGTCAAAAAACATAATCAACGATTCGCCTCACGCGGATGGTTTAGCTGCTTTCGTGAATCACCCGAACAAAAAGTGTTGGGTAAGGTGATTAAGCAAGCGCAAGGCCGTGCAAAGAAACGTTAATCCTACTTTGTTATTGCGAGCATAGTAACCTAAGTCTACTTTTCAGCTTTCAAATGAGGCACTTGCATGCTTGACCTAAAAGTATTAATAAGTAATACTTAGTAATAAAGGTTGTTAAATGAGGGGTGCAATCATGCCTGCCGGTCGTTCCATACCAAAGGTTGTTAAGCTTGATCCTGACATTAGAGATCGCCTAGAACATTTAGGTGAGATCAAGCATCGTTCAGCGCATTGGCTGATGAAAGAAGCCATTACACGTTATCTCGAACAAGAAGAATATAACGAGCAGCTAAATCGTGAAACGCTTGCTCGTTGGCAAGAAGCAGAACAAGGGAAGGTGGTAAGCCATCAAGCCCTCAGCGAGTGGCTCGATACCTGGGGTACGGATGAAGCGTCTGACAGACCACCATGCGGGAAATAATCTGGTTAGATAGCGCGGTGAATGATGTCGTCAGGCTGAAGGATTTTATCGCTAAAGAAAACCCTCATGCTGCAAAGAGAGCGGCTCAAGCAATTCAAGAAGCAGCTAAACGTTTAATGGAAGCGCCATCCATGGGGCAGCCTGTTAAAGATATTCCTGAATACAGAGACTTGCTCACGCGGTTTGGGGTGGGTGGTTATGTGCTACGTTATCGTGTTCATGCAAAAACAATTTATATCGTTCATATCCGTCATTATCGAGAAGCCGATTTTAATTTTAAATTGTAAATGATTTTACGCCCAATTTTCAGCTTTCAAATGAGGCACGCGAGAGAATTCTTTTAAATTATTGGTTACTAAAGTGATACCTAATGTTAATGCATGTGCAGAAATCCACAGATCATTATTGCCTATGGGCTTACCCTGTTTTTCTAAAATGGCTCGGATGTGACCATAGTGTTCTCCCACTTCTGTTGTTAATGGTAGTGGTGGGATGAGATGTGATAATTCTTTTAGTATTTCGCGTGTTTTTTTTGGATGATGACTTTTCATGGCGCCATATAAAAGCTCACCGTAAGTAATGGTGGACATGGCGACAGTACCCACTTCCATTTTCTCAAACCGTTTTAACACAGCGATTGGCTTTTGCTTTGCAATATAAATACAGATATTGGTAGCTAATAAGTAACGTAATGTCATTAAAAAGATTCTCTTTCTTGTGGAAGTAAATCTTCCCGGTGGTCTGCAAAAAAATCATCGGGTATGCTGGTTAATAATTCAAAGGCCTGTCTTAAATTTTTAGGTTTTTCCCGCAAGATAACATCTTGCCCACGTTTAAAAATTTCTATTTCTTTACTATGAAATTGAAATTCTTTAGGAAGCCGTAACGCCTGTGAGTTACCACATTTGAATATTTTTGCCATTTTCATGGTGATGACCTCAGCCGCATTATGTATATACGTAAAGTATATACTTTTGAGGGAAATAGTCAATGAAGGTAGGTTTATCCGATTCAACTATTTAAGCGCAAAACAACGATAACTACCCTGCCCGTTAATCGTTAATGCCTGCCATAACCAAGGCAGCACAGCATTGATGGTCGCATCGAATTCGAAGGGCGGGTTGATGATGGCCATGCCGCAGCCATTCAAATGTTGCGGAAGGTCGGGATAGATCGTGAGCTCAATCGCAAGCATTGGTTGCTGAATATTTTCTTGCAGCGTGCGGTAAAAACGTTGCACGGTATGCATTTCTTTGAGCGGATACCAAATCGCATAAATGCCTGTTTGAAAACGTTTGAGTGCTATTGGCAGCGCGTGGGCAATGCGGTTAAATTCATCGGGATTTTCGTAAGGCGGATCAATCAATATCAAACCGCGACGTTGATCCGGTGGCAAATGCGCTTTCAAACCGAGGAAGCCATCCATGTGGTGCACGGCGACTTGTTTATCACCGGCAAATGAGGCGCGCAATGTTTCATAGTCATTGCGCTGCAACTCGGAGACGATCATGCGATCATGCGGTCGCAGCATCGTGCGTGCAATCATCGGTGAACCGGGATAATAACGTAACGACGAAAACTGCGTGTGCGTCAGTTGATTATTAATGCGATGCACAATATCCAAATACCGTTTGATAAGTTCAGGCGGTGATTCTTGCTGAATAATTTTTTCAATACCGGTTTCATACTCGCGCGTTTTTTTGGCAAATTCTGAAAATAAATCATAATTGCCAATGCCCGCATGGGTGTCGATATAACAAAAAGGCGTTGTTTTGCGCGAGAGTGCATTTAATAGTGCAATTAAAATAATGTGTTTGACCACATCGGTAAAACTGCCTGCATGATAAATGTGACGGTAATTCATAATCTAATCCCACAAGGGATAATGTTCTAAAATAATATCGTCGCCAAAAAATAATTTTGCATTGCTGGCGAAAGAATCAGTGTAATCGGATAAATAAAAATGCGTGTTAGCACGGCCATCTTTATTCAACAAATTATTTTCCACCAATTGTTTTTTCACGGCTTGCGCGACAATTTCGGATGAATCAATAATGGATATCGGTGTTTGATAATGCTTTAAAATGCGCTCTTTAATGACAGGATAATGGGTGCATGCCAACACCAGCGCATCAATATTTTGCAAATGAGGGTGACTCAAGTATTCGGCGAGTAGTGCATCAATGAGTGGATGATTGCCAAATTCTTCTATCGCAGCAGCCAGTAAATTGGTGGCGTGTGCAGATAAAGTAATGCTGAGATTTAAGTCATCAATTTTTTTTTGATAAATATTTGAATTCACCGTTTGTCGGGTGCCTATCAATCCTATGTGTTTATCTTGATAATTTTCTTTGAGCAATTGTATGGTCGGATCTATCACATTCATCACGATGGCTTTGCTCGCAACATATTCTTTCACTAAATCGTAAGCGGCAGCGGAAGCAGAATTACAGGCAATTAAAATCAATTTGCAACCTTGACGCAATAACATATGCGAAATTTTTATCGCATAAGCTTGTATGGCGGCTGTGGATTTTTCACCATAGGGCATGTGTGCGGTATCACCGAAATAAATAATATTTTCGTCTGGCAAGCAAGTCAGCAGCGCTTTTGCCACGGTTAAGCCACCGATGCCACTATCGAACAAACCGATGGGCTGTGAGGGTAGATGATTTGGGTTCATGGGAAATTATCTTACGTTAAAGTGGTGGGTGCCACAATGGAGAGCTTGCTGGCTTTAAGTTTTCGTTAAGCTCTATCTGTTATATTACCCAAAAACGAGGATAGATTATGTTACGTGATGAAGCTGAAGCAGAAGAAGAAATAATTATATTAAATTTGTACGATGTCGATGGCTCGGCGTATCACTCCCAAGAGTGGGGTAGTAAGGGAGTTGATGTTGAACAGTGGCTGATTGATACAAATCCCAATTTATTGCGCGACAATAAAGAAGAAATAAAAAGAGTTAAGCCTAAAAAAGTCATTGTTGCCCTTGGTACCAATAGACAGTGTTATGAAACGGATGCTCTTAGCCATGATCGTGGTGGCTCATGCATGCCTCTTTTGCCTATCCTGCAAAGTTATTTGGCCAGTCAAGTTGAGACCGAAGTGGTCTTAGAGCCTTTTATGATGGCGGATATTTATGGCAGCAATTTGGCAGCAGGCCAAAGTTATGCAGCTGCTTTGAGAAAATTATATGGTGATTCTAAAAATGAAGAACATGCGCGTTGGGTGTTTGATCACACAAAAGTTTCACTCATTTATGCACATGCCCATAGAGTGGCGGCATTACACCCTCATGCAAACATTATCATCAATTTTTTTGATGACAAGATTTTGGAAGAAATTCACGATTTTTACCGACAATGCCCTGATTTATTACCTAATAATGTGACATTACGTATACATAAATATAAGGGTGCAGAAGTCAAAAAATATAAAGAAAATATAAAAGGTCAAGGCAGCATCGATACTCACTGGCATTGGAGTGTGCGATTGATGTCAGTCATGACTTATTATTTTAGTTGGTCCACAACAGCAGGAAAAGATCGTGAAATCAACTCTGTTGAGGCGCTTCATCAATATCATGAGGGCTATCGTTATAATCATGACAATCGAGAAATGGCGATGGGTGTTTCAATTGATAAAGGTAATTCTTGTAACCAAGGTTTTGATGATAAACGATTCAAAAGACTACGCGCGGATATTCCTGAAAGACTCAGTGCGAATGATCAGTTAACCAAGATACCTTGTTACACAACAGCTCAGGCGTTATGCAAAGAAGGTTTGATACCCAAAAAATTTGTTCTCAATGCGCAACAAAATGATGATGTTGCTGCTGCTGCAGTCGCTTCGAGTTCTGTCGACGAGAAACATGCGGTAGAACTTCAACCAATGCGTCCTAGTGGCTCTTCCCAAAAGGGCTTGTTTGCTGAAAACAAAAAACTTGCTGAAGCAGCACAGCGACGAGAGGAAGAAGATGAAAGAGTGCTTAGCGAGCAAAGTGGGAAGCTATTCGGCATAGTATCTCGATGGATTGGTAGCTATTCGCGTGGGAGTAATGGTTGAAACAAAAACGGGATGCCGCGGGACTATGGAGTTGGCAACGAAGATCATGAAAATTCAGCAATTTTTTTTCAGACAGACTCTCGGTAGTTACTTTTGCGGATTGAATAGCGCTATACTAAAATAGTCGTTTTCAAATTTTTTTACTTAAGTAAACAAAAGGAGTTGCGTAATGAAGAAATTAACCGGAGTCGTATTGGCGATGGTGTTGATGGGCGCTTTCTTAAGTGGTTGCTATACTCACACCTGCGAACCTGTTTCATACAAAGGTGAAATGACACACTAAGGATTGTTCTCATGAGAAAAAAAAGGGCATCACTTCGATGCCCTTTTTGCATTGTCATGCCAGCGAAGGTGGAGAAGTGTGTGTCCATGCCAGCGAAGGTGGAGAAGTGTGTGTCATGCCAGCGAAGGTGGAGAAGTGTGTGTCATGCCAGCGAAGGTGGAGAAGTGTGTGTCATGCCAGCGAAGGCTGGCATCCAGGAATTCACTAAAAAGCCTGGATGCCAGCCTTCGCTGGCATGACAATGTTGCTTCTCTTCGCTGGCATGACAATGTTGCTTCTCTTCGCTGGCATGACAACGTTGCTTCTCTTCGCTGGCATGACAACAGTGACTTAATCTCACACAATTTCTTCCAATCCATAAATCAACGACTCCAATTGCACTGCTTTTTTGCAAGCAAAGGCAATGCCTGGCATGAAACAATCGCGATCTATGCTGTCATGGCGCAAGGTGAGGGTTTCACCTGGATTACCAAAAATAATTTGTTGATGTGCTAAAAGGCCTGGCAAGCGGATGGCATGGATGTGTATGCCTTGATAATCAGCACCTCGTGCACCCGGCACCGTTTCTTTGCAAGGTTTTGTGGGCGGCAGCGTGATGGTTTGCGCGATCATCTCAGCCGAGCGAAGTGCTGTGCCAGAAGGACTGTCAGCTTTCTCATCGTGATGCATTTCGATGATTTCAACGTGTGGCATATACTTGGCAATTTCTCTGGCATATTTCATCATGAGGACTGCGCCTAACGAAAAATTAGGCACAATAATGCCGCCTAATTTTAATTTGGCAGCTGTTTCCTGCAAGATGTTGATTTGCTCTTTGGTGAGGCCCGATGTGCCAATGACTGGATGCGCGCCCGCTTCCAATATGGTGGCTGTGTTTTCAAAAACACTTTCGGGACGAGTGAAATCAATCACCACATCGGCATGACTGTCGAGTATCGATTTTTTCAAATCATATTCACGACCGGTTTGACCAACCAATTTCAACTCTGGGTAAGCCGCCAATCCTTTCACTGTCATCTGACCCATGCGACCAAAGGCGCCATTGACGAGGATGTTGAGAGACATGCGGGTGCTCCTTACTTTTATTTCTTCGCATCTTAACAAGTGGCCGCCATCATTGCGAGCATGCGCTGCACAATCGAGCAGTGTGTGACAGCGAATAGTGTGTACAATGCGTAACAAAGGTGGCGCAGCGAGTAACAAACGCGTAACAAACGCGTAACAAACGCGTAACAAAACTGTAAATAAACCTGTCATGCCAGCGAAGGCTGGCATCCAGGCTTTTTAGTGAATCCCTGGATGCCAGCCTTCGCTGGCATGACAACGTTACCTCTCTTCGCTGGCATGACAACGTTACCTCTCTTCGCTGGCATGACAACGTTACCTCTCTTCGCTGGCATGACATTCTCATGACATTTTACGGCTGCCTTCTGTGTCGATACATGCTTTGCTCCGGATACCAGAATATCCTGCCATTTTTTTCTTGCTTAACGATAGGGTGCTCATACAGTCGCGATAAATTTTCGACGGTGAGGATGTCATGCGTGCCTTGTTGCGGCGCATCATTTAACAGTAATAAAAAATGATTGCAGTATTGTTGTGCGAGATTAATGTCATGCAATGTCATCACGATGCTGGCTTTTTTATTTTGAGCAAGACACATCAATTCGTTTAGCACTTGCATTTGGTGGCGCACATCCAAATGATTGGTCGGTTCATCGAGCAAGTAAATAGCAGGTTGTTGTGCGAGTAATGTGGCAATTGCCACGCGTCTTTTTTCGCCACCGGAGAGTTCTGTGATGCAGCGAGTTTGTAAATGGTCGACTGACATCGTTTGCAAAGCGCTGAGCACAATGTCTCGGTCCGCGCATTTTTCTTTTGCAAAATAACCACGATGAGGATAGCGTCCTGCCAGACAATAATCAAAGACAGTTTGCGAAAAAGTCACGGTGTTTTCTTGAAATAACACGCCCAGCTGTTGCGCAATTTTTTTTGCGGTGAGTTGGTGTAAAGTGTTTTCACCCAAGCAAATCGTGCCATGACGTTGTGGTAATAATCCAGCGAGTGCATGCAACAAAGTTGTTTTCCCACTGCCATTTGGTCCGAGTATCGCCCAGCGCTCGCCGGGTTGTATGGTCCAATCAAGGTGCTGATAAAAAATGCGCTCACCTCGGCTTAACTGTAAACCTTGCACCGATAACAGCGTCATTTTTGTATCATCCACACAAAAACGGGCACGCCAATCAAGGCTAAGACGATGCCAACAGGCAGTTGCAAGGGTGCAAAAAGTGTGCGAGCGCAGGTATCGGTGAGCGTTAATAAACTACCGCCTAAAAATAACGTGACAGGTAACATCAAGCGATGATCATAGCCCACTAAACGCCGACTAAGATGAGGCACAATGAGGCCAACAAAACCGATGCAACCGGCGAGTGTCACCGCAGTTGCTGTCAATAAAGCGCTCAACAAATAAAGCATGAGACGATAAGGGGATGGCGATAACCCCAGCGCGCGTGCTTCTTTTTCACCGCGACCGAGGAGATTTAATCCCGGTGCCAGCAAGTGACAACTGAGCGCACCACAGCATAAAATCAGCAAACCTAGCCATGGGTAGGTTGCATCGCTGAGATCGCCGCTCAGCCAAAATAACATGCTGCGTAAGTGAGCATCTGGACTTAACAATAAAATAAAACTGATGCAGGCCGAAAAACCACAGGCAAGCGCAATGCCACAGAGTAAAAGCGTATGCGTTTGCCAACGATGCTTACGCGCCAGCAGCAAAATAAACAAAATACTGATGAGACTGCCGACAAATGCAGCGCCCATCAAGTGCGCTTCTTCCATGCCAAGTGCCATCAGCAGCAAGGTCATCAATGCGCTACCACCGGAAATGCCAAGGATGTATGGGTCAGCGAGCGGATTTTGTAGCAGCAATTGCATCAAGGCGCCAGCCAGTGCTAAGAGTGCGCCACTGACAAAGGCGGTTAGTGTTCTTGGCAATCTTAGTTGCAACAAAATGTCACGGAATTCGCTGTGATGCAGCCATAATGCCGGATTAATGGGCGTTTCTGTGCTGCCGTTTACGCAGGAAAAGAAGAGGCTGAATGCGCTTACACCCACGACCAGCAGGATAATGGATACCCGCTTCATAAAAAGATATTTAATTGCATAATCATTTGCTCAAGAAGTGATATTTTGGAACAATGCTCGATAACGTAAACGCTGCAATTATAGGTGACAAACAGTGATTGATAAAGCAGGTTACAGATTCGGAGTGGGCATTATTTTGGTGAATCATCGGCAACAAGTTTTTTTTGCCAAACGCATTGGCATGGTTGCTTGGCAATTTCCCCAGGGTGGGATGAAAGAACATGAAACGCCTGAGCAAACGATGTATCGTGAGCTCAAGGAAGAAGTGGGCTTAAATCCGGAAGATGTTGAAATACTCGCGAGCAGTCGACGCTGGCTGCGTTACCGATTACCATCGCGTTTGGTGCGCCATTATGCAAAGCCTTTATGCATAGGCCAAAAACAGAAATGGTTTTTGCTGCGTTTAAGCAATCAAGACGCCAAGATAGATTTGCAGGCAAATCTAGATCCTGAATTTGATTCATGGGCGTGGGTTTCTTACTGGTATCCGCTGCGTCAAGTGGTGACTTTTAAACGACGGGTTTATGTCATGGCTTTAAAAGAATTTGCCAAAGTGGTGTTGTCAAAAAATTTTCGGGAAGTGAAGGAGTAATCATAGGTAACGGCATGCTCACTATTTTGCGACAAATTATTCAAGAAGTTTCTGACGCTGACGATTTCAGTGAAGCGCTTACTATTATGGTGAAGCGTATTGCGAGTGCGTTAGCGACAGAAGCTTGTTCAATTTTTTTGTTAGACAAGCCGCGCAGTGAATATGTCTTGGTCGCAACGCAAGGTTTAAATCAGACAGCAATTAACAAAGTACGTATTCCACTCAACCAAGGTTTAATTGGTTTAGTCGGTGAGCGTGAAGAAACCATCAACATTGATGAAGCGCGATTGCATCCCAATTTTTTAGAAGTCGCAGAAGTAAACGAAGAAGCCTATCGTGCTTTTCTTGGCACACCGGTGATATACCACCGACAAGTGTTAGGCGTTTTGATTGTGCAGCAACACGAGCCGCGTCGTTACGATGAATCCGAAGAAGCTTTTTTAGTGACGCTTGCAACGCAACTCGCTGCCATCATTGCGCATGCAGAAGCAACTGGCGCACTCACCTCCCTCATCGAAAATTCGAGCACCAAACCACACGAACTTATTTATTCGGGTATGCCAGGTGCACCCGGTATTGGCATGGGCAAGGGTGTGGTGATTTATGTTCCCTACGATTTAGATTCCATTCCAGATCGCGTGCCAGATGATATTGCAGCAGAAATTGAGTTGTTAGAGCGCGCGTTTGCGATGGTGCGTGAAGATATGCGTGTGCTCGCAGAACGTTTGTATCCTGCGTTGCCATTAGAAGAACATGCCTTGTTTGATGTCTACCAACGTATTTTAGATAGCGCAGATCTTGGCAAAGAAGTCGCTGATAATATTCGTCTTGGTAATTGGGCGCCGGGTGCATTGCGCGTGACCATCAAAACCCATGTGCGTCATTTGGAAAATCTCGATAACGAATACATGCGCGAGCGTGCCGCTGACATTAATGATTTGGGTTTACGCGTGCTCGCTTGTTTACTGCAATACGACAAAGCGACACCCCCTTATGCCAAGCGCACAATTTTGATTGGCGAAACCATCTCGCCCACGGATTTAGCCGAAGTGCCAGAAGGTTGTCTTGCGGGTGTCATTTCAGCAAAAGGATCGAGTAATTCTCATGTCGCCATTTTAGCGCGCGCCATGAATGTGCCGACGGTCATGGGCGTCAGTGAAGCACCGTTGCATGAATTACAAGACAAAGACATTATCGTCGATGGCAATCACGGCCAGCTTTATGTGCAGCCGAGTCAAGCATTGCGCGTCGAATTTGAACGCTTGGTGCAAGCAGAACAAAAACTCGATAGCGCATTGGAAGCTGTCCGCAACCTGCCAACAATTACGCAAGATGGTCATCGCGTCAGCTTGTTAGTGAACACGGGTTTAGGCGCAGATATCAGCATGGCGCTTGCAACCGGCGCAGAAGGAGTTGGTTTGTATCGCACAGAAATTCCTTTTTTAATACGCGATCGTTTCCCATCGAGCGAAGAGCAACGCATTATTTATCGGCAAATGCTCAGTTCTTTTTCGCCTTTGCCAGTGATATTACGCACACTTGATGTGGGCGGCGATAAACCGTTGCCTTATTTTCCTATCAAAGAAGATAATCCTTTTCTTGGTTGGCGTGGTTTGCGCATCACGCTTGATCATCCGGAAATTTTTTTGGCACAAGTGCGTGCCATGTTGCGCGCGAGTGAAGGCTTAGACAACATGCGCATCATGTTACCGATGGTGACAGATGTTGCTGAAGTCGATGAAGCGCTGCGTTTAGTGCGCAAAGCGTATCTTGAAGTGAGTGAAGCAGGGCATGCAATTAACATGCCGCAACTTGGCGTGATGATAGAAGTGCCATCAGCTGTTTACCAAGCGCGTGCACTTGCAAAACGCGTGGATTTTTTATCGGTGGGCAGTAACGATTTAACGCAATATCTTTTAGCAGTCGATCGTAACAATGCTCGCGTTGCCAATCTCTACGATGCTTTGCATCCCGCGGTCTTGCGCGCGCTGATACAAGTGGTGGAAAATGGCCACCAAGAAGGCAAGCACGTGAGTATTTGTGGCGAAATGGCAGGCGATCCCGCGGCAGTATTATTGTTGATTGCCATGGGTTTTGATTCGCTGAGCATGAATGCGCCCTCAGTGTTGCGCGTGCGTTGGATTATTCGTCACATCTCACGACAAAAAGCAGCGAAATTATTACAAGAAGTATTGAGTATGGAGAGTACAGCCATGATACGTCGTCACATGGAATCAGCATTAGAACAAGCAGATTTAGGTCATTTCATCCGGGCGGGACACTGATGTTAACCTATCCTGATTTTAATCCCGTTGCTTTTCATCTCGGCACATGGCCTGTGTATTGGTATGGTTTGATGTATTTAATCGGCATGGGTCTTGGTTGGTTGTTGCTGTCATGGCGTATACGTTTATCGCCGCGCGGTTTTACTCAAGATGATTTATCCGAAATTATTTTTTTTGCAGCACTCGGTGCCATTGTCGGCGGTCGTTTAGGTTACATGTTGTTTTACGATTGGCCGGTATTACGCGCTAATCCTTTGTTACTTTTTCAAACGTGGAAAGGCGGCATGTCTTTTCATGGCGGTTTGTTGGGTGTGTTGGTTGGCATGATGTGGTGTGCGAAAAAATTTAACAAACCTTTTTTAGTCTTAACCGATTTCATCGCCCCCGTGGTGCCCATTGGCTTGGGTGCGGGACGCATTGGTAATTTTATCAATGGCGAATTATGGGGACGCATCACCGATGTCCCTTGGGCGATGGTATTTAAAAATGCCGGACCAGAGCCACGCCATCCCTCATCACTTTACGAATTTTTTTTAGAAGGCGTCTTGCTCTTCGTGATTTTGTGGTTTTTTTCGATGAAACCGCGGCCATTGGGTGCCGTTTCTGGCCTTTTTGCGCTATGCTATGGGGTATTTCGCTGTTTTGCCGAAGCTTTCCGCGAACCGGATGTACAAATTGGTTATCTCGCTTTTGGTTGGTTGACGGAAGGCCAACTACTGTCGTTGCCACTGATATTAGTCGGCATTATTTTATTGGTGGTGGCTTATAAACGTCATGACGTGAGGGTGTGATGAAACAATATCTCGATTATCTTGACCATATCATGCAACACGGTGTGCAAAAAAAAGATCGCACCGGTGTTGGCACGTTAAGTGTTTTTGGTCATCAGATGCGTTTTGATTTAAGCAAAGGGTTTCCCTTGCTGACCACGAAAAAACTTTTTTACAAAGGCATATTTCACGAATTATTTTGGTTTTTAAAAGGCGATACCAACATTGCTTATTTGAATGAAAATAATGTCAACATCTGGAATCAGTGGGCGGATGCCGCTGGAAATTTAGGACCGGTTTACGGCAAACAGTGGCGTGCTTGGCGTACGGAAGAAGGTCACGTGATAGATCAGATAGCAGACGTGATACAGCAAATCAAGACGAATCCTGATTCACGGCGTTTGATAGTCAGTGCATGGAATGTTGGTGAATTAAATAAAATGGCGTTGCCACCTTGTCACTTGATGTTTCAATTTTACGTCGTCGCTGGCAAATTATCGTGTCAATCGTATCAGCGTTCTGCGGATTCTTTTCTCGGCGTTCCTTTCAATATTGCATCTTATGCGTTGCTCACGCACATGATGGCAGAACAATGTCAGCTGTTACCCGGTGAATTTGTTTGGACTGGTGGCGATTGTCACATTTATCTCAACCACTTGGAGCAAGTAAAGGAGCAACTGAGTCGTCAACCACATCCCTTGCCCGAACTCCGCTTCAAACGTCGTCCTGCATCATTAACGGATTATACTTTCGATGACATCGAAATTTTAAATTACGAAGCACAGCCACACATTAAAGGTGAGATAGCGGTTTGAGCGATGATTGTGTTCGTGTCATCCCCGCGAAGGCGGGGATGACAGTGTTTGTGCGATAACAAGTAACATCATTAACAATTATCCGCATCATAAGTGCGCTGCGTCAGCGGCGATTCGGCATTTTGAATGTCAGCTTCTCGCGTAATGTTGGTTGAACCATTGAATATCAAATTACTTTTTAGTTGATTACAAACAGCCTTATGGGTGTCGTTGGAAGAGACGCTGCTACAAGCACTGATGAGTAAATAACTGAGCAAGAGTAAGGAAAATTGAGTGGGTAATCGTCGCATGACTTATCTCCTTGAATTTCATCGTCTAAGTGAGAGTGTGGCGGAAGATGAGCGCTGAGTAAAGATTGCAATGATTCGCTTTACCCCTTATTCTGCAAGATATCAAGATATATTGTGAATAGGTTTCATCGATGGCAAAGTTTAAAGATCCACATGCAGAACGGGAGTCTCAGAAATATGAGAATCCCATCCCCAGTCGCGAATTCATTTTACAGTACCTTGCCGAATGTGGTCGTCCGCTGACACAGCAGCAAATGCAAGAAGCATTTGAATTGAATACGCCGGATCAAGAAGAAGCATTGCGTCGTCGCTTAATTGCGATGGCACGCGATGGACAATTATTAAAAAATCGCAAAGGTGCTTTTGGTCCATTAGAAAGTATGGAATTAATTGCTGGTCGCGTCATTGGTCACAAAGATGGTTTTGGTTTTGTGGTTGCAGATAGCGGTGGCGAAGATTTATTTTTAAGTCCGCGACAAATGCGCACAGTATTTCATGGTGATCGCGTGTTAACGCGCGTTGCGAATGTGGATAATCGTGGTCGACGTGAAGCCATCATCGTGGAAGTGCTGGAACATAACACCCAACAATTAGTCGGTCGTTTTTACACAGAATCCGGTGTCGCTTATGTCGAACCATCTAACTTACGCATGACGCAAGCCATACTCATTCCACCGGATGCGATGAAAGAAGCAAAGCATGGTCAGATGGTCGTCGTTGCAGTCACGTCACAACCAACATTGCATGCGCGTCCTTTTGGTGAAATTGTCGAAGTGCTGGGCGATCACATGGCGCCGGGCATGGAAATTAATGTTGCAATACGCAATCATGGACTTCCCAATGTTTGGCCGGACGATGCGTTGCTCGAAGCATCACGCTATGGCGCAACAGTCACTGAAGAAGCGATACAAGGCCGCGAAGATATGCGCGCTTTGCCCTTTGTCACCATTGATGGTGATGATGCAAAAGATTTTGATGATGCCGTGCTCTGTCAGCCAGCAGAACAAGGTGGTTTTACGTTATCGGTGGCGATAGCAGATGTTGCCCATTATGTGCGTCCGGGTTCTGCGCTGGATAGAGAAGCGTATCAACGCGGCAATTCCGTTTATTTTCCAGCACGGGTGATACCCATGTTACCGGAAGCCTTATCAAATAATTTGTGTTCGCTCAATCCTAAAGTTGATCGTTTAGTCATGGTTTGTGTGATGGATATTAATAAGGCGGGTCACATCGATCACTATCGTTTTGCAGAAGCGGTGATTAATTCAAAAGCGCGTCTCACTTACAACGAAGTGCATGCGATGATGGAAAAAAATGACAATCGCGTTCGCGAACGTTTTAAAGACATCGTGCCGCAGTTAGAACAGCTCTATGACATCTTTCGCATTTTACAAAAAGCACGCAAAGAACGCGGCGCCATTGATTTTGATTTACCAGAAACCAAAATTGTTTTTGGTCGTGATCGCAAAATTGAAAAAATTATTCCTTACGAACGTTTTAATTCGCATCGCGTGATTGAAGAATGCATGTTGTGCGCAAATATTTCGGCGGCAAAATTTTTAGAAAAACATAAACAACCGGGATTGTATCGTGTTCATGAAGGCCCAACCGATGAAAAATTTGAAAACCTGAATCGTTTCTTGCAAGAAATTGGTTTGAAAATTCCAGGTCATCGAAAACCAGTACCAGGTGATTATGCGCATGTGTTACGCGTGATGGCGGATCGTCCTGATGCACACATCATTCAAACTATTTTGTTGCGCTCCATGAGTCAGGCAGTTTATAGCCCAGAAAATAAGGGCCATTTTGGTTTAGCGTATGAAGCGTATGCACACTTCACCTCTCCCATACGCCGTTATCCGGATTTAATGGTGCACCGTGGCATCAAGCAATTACTCGCTAACAAAAAACCGGCAGGTGATGCCGCTGCTTTTGTTTTAGCCGGTGAACATTGTTCCATGACGGAACGTCGTGCTGATGATGCGACGAATGAAGTGACCGATTGGTTGAAGTGTGAATTTATGCTGGATAAAGTCGGGCAATCTTTTCCAGGCGTGATTTCTGGTGTGACAAGCTTTGGTATTTTTGTGGAGCTCGTTGATTTTTATGTCGAAGGTCTGGTGCACATTAGCATATTGCCAGATGATTATTATCAATTTGATGCGATTAAACACGAATTAACCGGTGAACGCACGTCGCGAACTTTTCGTTTGGGCGATCCCATACGCATCACCGTTGCGCGCGTGAACTTGGATCAATGTGAAATTGATTTTGTGTTAGAAGAAGGCGTGCGCACGCGTTCAACAAAAGCAGGCGGTGATCGTCAGGCGACAAAAAAGAAAAAATCACGACACACAAAAAATAAAACGGGACAGAGTGATCATGCAAAATCAAAAAAGAAAACACGCAAATAGTGTATGAATAACCGAATTATCAGCTCTGAAAAAACTGTCATCGACGCAAAGGCTGTCATTCGTGCACTCACTGTCATCCCAGCCTTCGCTGGGATGACAGTGAGTGCACGAATGACAGCTTTTGCACGAATGACAACAATTGCACGGATACCAAATAATCATGGCAAATAAACATTATATTTTTGGCGTGCATGCTGTCATGGCGTTATTACAACATGCGCCGCAACGTATTTTGCATTTGTATGTTCAAGACGAGCAGCAGCAAGATACAAAGCGCAATGCCATCGTGACACTCGCCAAACAACATGGCATTGCACTTGATAAAGTTAAACGCGAAACCTTAGAGCGTCTTGCACCGGATGCCAATCATCAAGGTGTTGTTGCTTATTGTGTGCAAGCGATGGCGTTGGCTGAAACCGATTTGCTTGCGTTGTTACAGACGCTTACGGTGCCGCCTTTATTGTTGGTGTTAGATGGCATACAAGATCCGCACAATTTAGGTGCGTGTTTTCGTTCCGCGGATGCGGCGGGCGTTCATGCCATCATTGCACCAAAAGATAAGTCGGTGGGATTGACGTCCATTGTTTGCAAAGTCGCAAGTGGTGCAACGGAGACCGTGCCTTTTGTGCAAGTCACCAATCTTGCCCGCGTTTTGCAGCAGCTAAAAACCCAGGGCATTTGGCTATATGGCGCGGCGGGGGACGCCACACAAACACTTTATCAAACCGATTTCATCGGTCCGACGGCGATTATTCTTGGTGCCGAAGGCATCGGTTTACGCCGCTTAACGCGCGAGCATTGTGATGCGTTGGTCACTATCCCCATGCAAGGTACTGTTTCTAGTCTAAATGTTTCCGTTGCAGCCGGCATATGCCTATTCGAGGCGGTCAGACAGCGCACTATGAATAATAAGACAAAATAATAAAAACTAGTTGAAATTTGCACAATTTTCCCTTAAAATTACCCCTGATTTAAAGTTTAACTAAAAAAATAACAGACGAGAGTGGGCGTGTATCAGACAGCTATCGTTTTGGCAGTCTTATTTTCAATAGCATTACCTCACCCATGCAACGTCACCCGAGTCATCCATTAATTAATGGTCGCCCATAAAAAACGACCAATAAAAATAAATAACGAAAAATTATTACAAACACACATCGAGGGGAGTAAACGTTATGCGCGCGTCGCAGCAACACACAGATAGTGAATGCTTTGATCTCACTGCAATGAGTGATGAACAAGCTTACATTGTTGGTCAATTCATTGTGCAGGAATTGTATTCGTCAGATGCATCGGCACAACTGCGTCTTCCTAAAAATGTAATGAATACCCTGCTATCTTCCGAGGGCGATATAGCCTTCACCCTTAAACAAGATGTCACGAGTCATCGCTTAGTCAAAGATAACGCATTAGTCGGATTTAAGGTCACGGGTGATGAGGAATTGGGTAGAGGGATATTTGGTGCGGTGAAAGTGGTCATCGGATCACTGCATATTGATGCAGAGGATGATTATAAGGCTAGCTTCGAAATGCATCATTCACTTGCTATCAAAAAAATAAAGCAAAAAGAAACAGACACGCGCAAGGCATTTGGCGAAAATGTGATGCGAGAAGTAACATTATCACAGCAAACAGATTATCTACATTTTAAAAAGCCAACTTTTTTTGAAACTCGAAAAGATAAAAAAAATGTTGCAGGCGAAAAATTATTAGATGCCTATATCATCATCAAACGCTTTCACGGTAAAACATTACAAGCGCATATCGCTGCAAATGATTTAACAACAATGCAAATTGCTGCAATCAGTCGCTTGCTGCCACACTGTTTGCAAAAAGATTGTCATGAGAAATTTGTTCTGCATCGTGATATTAAACCCGACAATATCATCGTTAATATAGATGAAAACGGTGAAGTGATTAATCTATATTATATTGACCTAGGCTTAGCAAGGGATATACGCATCGAAGACCACAAAAATTGTGGTGCGGCTGCTTTTGTGTCGCCAGAACAATTATGTCGTGAGTTGACCAATGAAAAATCAGATATTTACTCATTAGGAAAATTATTGATAATACTTTGGAAGCTTCTCTCAAAAAGCGATAGCATCGTATCTATTGAAAAGTTTTTTGAAAATGTCGCTAAATCTAATAACATAATTATCATTACATCTGCATTTATATCATTAGGTCTTAGTGCGAGTGATAGTATAAAAGCGGAAAACATGATGCTATCAATGACGCAAAGATCTCCTCGAGAACGTCCAAAAAATTTAATGGATGTTAGTCAGTGTTTTAAACAGATTGAAGATAACCTAGCAAAGGTGAAAAGCGTCAGTGCAGCGAAAGCAACGCCGAGTTTCTTTGTGGAAGCCTCACAACAAGTGTTGATGGAGCGCAACAAAATAAAAGAAGAAATAGAAGAAGAAAAAAAACCAAGACATGCATCAATAGAAATATAATTTTTAGCGAAAAAATATTACTAGCACACATAACGAGGAAAAATACCATGCGTTCATCGCAGAAAACCATTGATATGGGATGTATCGATCTCACTCGCATGACGGAAGATGAAGAGCGCATTATGGGTGAATTCATTGAGCAAGAAACTGCGAAAGAGCGAACATTGCATCTTGCAAAAAATAAAAATTACCAACATTTATCCCGTAAACGGAAATGTACTTATTCATTTACCTTGTTGCAAGATGTCATGAGCCATCGATTAGTTAACGATAAAAAGAAAGTGGGTCATAAAGTGATTGGGGATAAAATATTGGGAAGAGGTACATTTGGTGTGGTGAAAGTGGTGCTTGGCTCACTTTATTTTGATGAAGAATCCGCTGTTTTTTTTAAAGAAAATCATTCGCTTGCGATGAAAGAAATTAGACAAAATCCAAAAAATACTCGCGACTATTTTAGTCAGCATGTCATGAGAGAAGTAACATTATCACGGCAAGCAGGCGAAAATTATCTTCATTTTAAAAGTCCAACATTTTTTGAATGCCAACGCAATGAAAAAAATGTTGCAGGCGAAAGACTATGTGTTGCTTATATCATCATGAAACGCATACACGGTAAAACGTTACAAGACTATATCGATGCTAAAGAACTGACAGCTGCGCAAATGGTTGAAATAAGTTTTATTCTCACAGAATTATTGCAAAAAGACTGTCACCAACAATTTGTTCAGCATCGCGATATTAAACCCAGCAATATCATCGTTGAAATCAACGACAATGGCAAAATAGTTGGTGCCCGCTTCATTGATTTTAATTTAGCGAAAGATTTGCGTAAGGAGGATTTTGAAAACGGTGGCACAGTTTATTATATCGCGCCTGAACAATTATTGGGGGATGGCAGTGATCAGCGAGCTGACTTTTATCAATTCGCAAAAACACTTGCTATGCTTCTTGGACTTGCTATCCAATTGAGAAACGATAGAAACACCAGAAAAATAGTGCGCGATATTATGTCTTATGATACCACCATTTTTCCGACGAAAGCATTTAGAGCGTTATCAGGTATTAGCATTGCAGACGGCAATATAATTGTAAAAATGCTGCTGAGAATGACGCGTTTATCGCCAGATGCTCGTCCAGAAAGTTTGGCGGAACTGAGCGCGTGTTTTAAAAAGATTGCGATTACCCTAGGATTATCACCTGAACGGACATTAGCCGAATTAAATCGGCCGTTGAAAGACAGACAGACATTTTTTGCAGAAAATCCACTGAAAACATTGATGCTGAGCGATGAAAAAGAAGAAAACGAAGCACAACAATCACCCTTTCGCCTCGGCATGGAATAATAATTCAAAGAGGAAATAATATGCGATCGCCACCGCGAGACCAAACAATAATGTGCATTGATCTTGCCGAGATGGATGAAGATGAGCCTTGCTTGCCTTCGGCAATAGAATGCATTGATCTCACCGCGATGGATGAAGATCAAGCCTATCTCGTTGGTGCATTCATCATGCAGCAACCGCCTATCGTGCGTCTTCCTAAACATACTATTTTTACTTTGCATTCGCCGGAACAGGATATTGCTGTTTCATTCACCTTTATGCAAAAGGTTGTTAGTCATCGTTTGGTGAAGGATGAAACACAGATAGGTTGTAAGGTTATCGGTGAAAAACAATTGGGAAAAGGGAAATATGGTTCAGTGTGGGTGGTGCTTGGTTCCCTTTATTTTGATGCAAATGATGATAACAGAGCTGTTTTTGAAGCTAATCATTCGCTTGCTGTAAAAATCATCAAGCAAGAATTTAATGATAGATGCGACTATTTTTGCGGTCGCGTGTCAAGAGAAGTGAATTTTTCCAGACAAGTGGGAAAAACAAATTATCTCCATTTTAAAAAACCAACTTTTTTTCCGAATAGAAAAAATAAGCTAAATAAAAATAATGACAAATTATTATCAGCTTATATCATCATGAAACGTCTTCACGGTGAAACATTACAGACGTACCTCATACTTAAGCACTTAACCACAGCACAAATTGTCATGTTAAGCGCTCTTCTGCCACGACTATTGCAAGAAGATTGTCATGATAAATTTATTCAGCATCGTGATATTAAACCCGATAATATCATGATCAATTTCGCTGCAGATGGCAGCATCATTGGGCTACGTTTCATTGATTTTGGTTTAGCAAAGGATTGGCGCTTTGAAGATTTTAAATTATGTGGATCACCGATGTATATGGCTCCTGAACTAATATTGCATCAATCAAGCGATGGGCGAGCGGATATTAATTCATTAGGAAAAGTACTAGTCGTACTTTATGGACTTGGGTTGCCATTTGATGCAAATGTAGGTAAAGACGTAATCATGAGAATCAGTACGGACGATGATTTGAAAATTTCAACGACGCCTGAATTTAAGAAATTAGATATCGGACGTGAAAATAGAAATAAAATTGTCAACATGTTGCAGCGAATGACACGGAAATCGCCTGATGAACGCCCAAGCTTAGCAGAAGTGATAACTTTTTTTGAAGAAATTGCGGCTTCGCTAAAATTACAACCGCATGTGACCTTGTCGAGATTAAACCAGGGATTTTTTTCGAGGGTAGATGTTGCCCGCAGTGAAGAAAGTGCTTCACAGAAAAAATTAAATATCAGCATGGAATGCTGATTAACGGAGAGTATTCACTGAACTGCGTCATTGCGAGCGTGAGCGAAGCAAACCAAACTGCGAGCTACTGTCGTCGTCATTGCGAGCGCGAGCGAAGCAAACCAGGTTTTTTCTGCTAAAATAATGAAGGTCGTACATGTTTTTAAGGCTTTATCAGCGTTTATACCTCACCGCAAAAACCTGGTTTGCTTCGCTCGCGCTCGCAATGACGGAGTGCAGTGAATACGCTCGATTATCGTGATTTTGCCATTGCAGTGATGTGTTTTCTCAGCGTAGCAATATCTGTCATCACCTCGCTGCACACCATGCCTCGACAAACATAAGCACAGGTATTTTCTTGGCATTTTTTCAAAGCCAATAATCCGGGTAATTCTGTCACCTGTTCAGGAATAGCAAAGATAGTGTTGTGCACGTTTTTACACGCTTTGCGCCATGCAGATATGTCTTTTTCTTTACCGCGTAGGATTATCATTGTCGTTGGTGTTAAAAAATCCTGTAATCCCAATAATAAACCACAGTGCGAAGCAGGATAGTGCAACATCGCAGCATAGGCGGCTTGTAATGTTTTTTCAGCAGCGATGAGATAACGCGATTCACCGAGCAAATGACCAAGTGTCAGCAGTGCACGGACGGCAATCGCATTGCCGGCGGGAATGACTTCATCCATCATGGTTTTTGGGCGATATAATAATTTTTCATGATCGTTAGCCGTGAAAAAGAAACCGCCGGTTGTAGTGTCTGTAAAATTTGTTAGTAAGGTGTCCATCAACTGCATAGCAAACTGTAACTGTTTACTATTCCACTTGATTTGGAGCGCCGTTAATAAAGCATCGATGAGATAAGCATAGTCATCAAGGTAAGCCAGTAACTCGGTTTTATCAGCATGATAACTTGCCAATAAACGCGGCTGCTTGAAAAGGTGATGACGAATAAAAGTGAGTGCGCGTTCAGCGGAATCAATGAAACGCGGTTCATTCAATTCATCTCCTGCAACCAACATGCCTTTAATAGCTAATGCATTCCACGCTGTTAAAATTTTATTATCTCGAGCAGGTTTGACGCGCTGCTCGCGTGCATGCAACATTTTCTCTTTTGCAGATTGCAATAATGTTTGTGTTTGGACGAGCGGAATTTTTAACGCATCATGGATTGTTTGCAAAGATAATCCGCGGTGTAAATGATAATGCTTTTCAAAATTAGGCGCTGCAGCTAAATCAAAATAAAGTTGCACCACAGCATATTCATCAGTTGTGAGTAGTGTTACGAGTTTGCTTTTATCCCACACATAAAATTTTCCTTCATGACCTTCAGCATCAGCATCGATACTGGCATAATAACCACCTTCTGGCGCTTGCATCTCATTCATCAGCCACTCGGCAGTTTGTTCCGCAATATCTGCAAACAATGGTTGGGCGTAAACCTTCGCAGCAAACGCATAGAGATATAACAACTGGCCATTGTCATATAACATTTTTTCAAAATGTGGAATTTGCCAATTAGCATCAACTGCATAACGAAAAAATCCGCCGCCTAAGTGATCGTAAATACCGCCATTTGCCATATGAGTGAGCGTCTCTGCTGCCATCATTGATTGCTGTTGCATTAAAAATTCGAGTATGGACGGTTGCGGAAATTTCGGCGCCTGACCAAAACCACCGTGATTAGCATCGTAGCGTTTTCCTAACGTTGTCATGGCAAGTTGCAGTGGTTGTAGCGTGAGCGGCATGTCAGTTGCAGCCTGCGTTTGCTCACGTAATAATTTCAGCAGCTCGGCATTTTGCTGCTTAATCGCAAGCGGATTTGCTTGATACAAATTAGCAATGTCTTGCAACACGTCTTTAAATGCTGGCAAAGCATAATGAGCAGCTGGTGGAAAATAAGTGCCACTGAAAAAAGGCGTGCAATCATCCGGTGTTAAAAAAATGGTGAGTGGCCAGCCACCACTCGCTTGCGTTAAAAAATAATGCGCTGTCTGATAAATTTTATCGAGATCCGGTCGCTCTTCACGATCGACTTTTATATTAACGAAGTAGCGATTCATCAATGCTGCAGTTGCTGCATCTTCAAAAGATTCATGCGCCATGACATGACACCAATGACAAGCTGCATAACCAATGGAAAGTAAAATAGGCTTATTTTCCAGCCGTGCTTTTGCGAGCGCCGCTTCTCCCCACGGATACCAATCCACTGGATTTTCTGCATGTTGCTGCAGATAAGGACTCGTTTCTCGAGCAAGATGATTTTTGTTGGACGTTTTCATGTTGCACACAATAAACTGGAAAGAGATTTAATGTAAAGGGTTGGATGATTGCAGGAGAACATAAAGTATAATTTTCGCGATAATTAAGAAACCTAAGAGCATTGCTGAAAGAATGAAAACCTTTTATCCGCAAACAAAACGATATATACTTTGTTTGCGGATAAAGTTATTTTAAAATTAATTACCCTGCTACGCCTCTTCTTTTCTGAGCACATAGTTAATGTATATCAAGAAGGTGAGCTTACCCAAGATGCAACTGTCCGGAAATTCCGGACAGTTCAATGTGAATTGTTGCCCTCTCCCTGCATCTTACATTTGCACTACTCTCACATCGTCTGCCGTATTTTACGGTAAATAGCGCCTAATTCACCCGTGTGTACTTCTCTTTTATTGGCAAAATCTTTTAAATCTTTTTCATTTAAAACGGCTTCTTTTAATTCGCGTGCGGCAGCTAATTTTTCGTTTCTAGAATAACCAAGACCAAATAAGGGGAGACAAAAAAAGGTGAGATGTCTTTTATACTCAGGTTGTTTTTTTCGTTGAGGAATGTAATCAAGTAAGGCCAACTTTGCTTTAGTTGCAGCACTTAACTTAGATCTATCAAAAGTGGCTGATTTCAATAAATCTAACATCGTTTTATTTTTCAAAAAACAATTGATGATAGTCTCGTTACCATATTTGTCGGCAAGATGAAAAGCAGTCTCATTATTTTTTTCTTCTTCAAGAAAGCCATGCGGCATATTGTCCAATGTTACATCGTGTTGTTGCAGCAAATGTTGCACAACACGTTGCTTACCCATTGCAGCAGCACGCATGAGCGGTGTCCAGCCATTGTCATCCGTTTGATTCAGCAAGTCAGGATTTTTGTTAAGCAACGCTTTCACAATTTTAATCTCTCCAATTCCAACCGCCATTTGCAAGGCAGTCATACGATTATTAGCAACCACATCCGTGAGTGCATCTTGTTGCAGCAGAAATTTAACGATGGCGGATTTCCCTTGTCTAGCAGCATGCATCAGTGGCGTGAAGCCATCGCCATCTACTTGATTCAGTAAGTTTGTATTTTTTGCCAGCAAGATTTTCACAACATTTATCGTTCCATAAACAGCAAAATGCAACGCAGTGAATTGATGTGCGCCATCCAACTTAACATCAAGCTGTTTTAACAAATAGGTAACAATCGCTTGGTGACCGCGAAAAGCAGCAAACATCAGCGGTGCCCAGCCATTTGCATCTGGTTGATTCAGTAAGTCAGGATCTTTTTTAAGCAAGGCTTTTATAGCTTTTAGACAACCTGCTTCCGCTGCAAAATGACTAGGTTGTTTTTTGGTAAAGGTCGTTGGCAACGTCAGATTAGCACCTGCCTTGATAAGCATCTGCACTGCTCGCCAATTATTCTTTGCAGCAGCGAAATGCAAAGCGGTCATGCCTACCCTATGATTTTTATTAGCATTAGCAGAATAAAAAGTTGGGTCGGTGCAGGCATCCAAGTTAACAGCGGGTTGTTTCACGAGATATGCAACAATCTTTGTATGACCTTCTATCGCAGCAATCATTAGCGGTGTTTTTCCCCTCGCATCCGCTTGATTAAGTAAATCAGGGTTTCTTTTAAGCAGGGCTCGCAACGTCGTTTTACTGGCTTTTTTTGCTGCATAATGGATAGGTTGTTTTTTAGCTATTTCCGTGGTTAATGTGAGATTAGCACCTGCTTCGATAAGGTGCTCTGTTACCTTAAACTTTCGCTCTTTAATAGACAAATGCAATGCAGTCATGCCATTCATTGGTGTAAGACGATGACGGTTAGTGCTAGCATCCAAATCAATCGCATCCTGTTTTAGCAGATAAGTAACAACCGCGACATGACCCTTTTCAGCAGCATGCATCAGCGGTGTTTTATGATGATCATTCGTTTGATTAAGTAGACTGGGATATTTTTCAACTAAGATTTGTACGATGTTTTCATGCCCATGTTGAGCTGCCAAATGTAACGCAGTCGTGCCATATGGAAGTGGGTTATGCTCTAAACCATCTTGCGCCAACAAAAATTCTGTTATCGCTGTCTGACCGTTAGCAGCAGCAAAAAAGAGCGGCGTCCGGTGAGTGGCATCCATTTGATTGAGCAAGCGTGGGTCTTTTTTAAGAAAGTACTGCATCATGCCCAAGTAACCTTTTTTTGCTGCAATATGGATAGGCTGCTGTTGCGAGTAAGAATATGCTTCATTAAGATGGCTACCCCGTGCAAGTAATTGATCGAGCTCTTCATCTTTTTGTCGACAGGCAGTTGCCCAATAAAAAATGGTTCTGTTATTGTCATCTACTATTGCAGTATCAAGTGCCTCGTTATTTGAGTAGGCTGCCACCGCAATTTGATAAAAATGATCAAGCACGTCTTGATTACCCATTTTTTGTGCCCAAGATAACAGTGTCTCATGTTGTCTATCCATTTCATAAAGCGCGCAAAAAAGGATGGTTTTCTCTTTCAGTTTTTTGCTATCGTTTTCTTTTACTAAAAAAAATAAGCTGTGGTTTTGTTTTAGTACGTATATGTATTCTTCTTCATTTTGTTTGCGGAATTTTTCATACCAGCCAGTACCTACGAATGGTAAATCGCTACTGAAATGATGTTGATAGCGTTGCTTCCAAAAAAAATCATCGATAGCAACTTGCTCAAAATTTCGGTTCACAAAGCGGAGAGACAAACGCGTTTTTATGTCGAAATAAGAAAATACCTTAAACCAGAGTTCTAGCGGGAAATTGTCAAAAACAGCTTTATCATCTCTATCGCTTTGCATAATGGTTACACATTAAATCGAAAGTGCATCACATCGCCATCTTGCACGATGTATTCTTTACCTTCTAAGCGCCATTTTCCGGCTTCTTTTGCACCTGCTTCGCCTTTGTAGTGGATGAAATCATCATAAGCGATGACTTCGGCGCGAATGAAACCTTTTTCAAAATCGGTGTGGATGACACTTGCTGCTTTTGGTGCAGAGGTGCCTGTTGGTATGGTCCAGGCGCGTACTTCTTTGACGCCAGCAGTGAAGTAAGTTTCGAGATGAAGCAATTTGTAACCGGCATGGATGAGTCTATCTAATCCGGGTTCGGTGAGATTTAATTCGGTGAGAAAAATAATTTTTTCATCATCGGCAAGTTCTGCAATTTCAGCTTCGATGGCAGCACAAATCACCACTACTTCGGCTTTTTCAGCCTGCGCAATTTTCACCACGTCATCTAACAGAGGATTATTGTTGAAACCTTTTTCATCCACATTGGCAACATACAATGTTGGTTTTAATGTTAAGAGATGAAAATTAAATAGTAAGGGTTGTTCTTCTTTCGTGAATGACAAGGCGCGCGCTGGCTTGCCATCGTTTAATTGTTTTTTGATGCGCTCTAATAATTGCACTTCAATTTGCGCGGTTTTGTCGCCAGATTTCGCCGATTTTTGCAGACGCAAGAGCGCGCGATCGACGGTATCAAGATCGGCTAAAGCAAGTTCGGTGTTGATGATTTCAATGTCTGCTGCAGGTGAAATACGATCAGCAACATGCGTGACATTCGTGTTGATAAAACAACGTGTGACATGAATGATGGCATCGGTTTCACGGATGTGAGATAAAAATTTATTCCCCAAACCCTCGCCCTGCGATGCACCTTTGACGATGCCTGCAATATCCACAAATTCCACGGTGGTTGGCACGACTTTCTCGGGTTTTACAATGGCTGCCAGTTGTTCGAGGCGCGGATCAGGGATGGGCACAATGCCAACGTTAGGTTCGATGGTGCAGAAAGGATAATTCGCAGCGGCCACTTGTGCTTTGGTCAAGCAATTAAACAGCGTGGATTTACCAACATTTGGCAATCCAACAATTCCGCATTTCAGACCCATGATTATTCTCCAGGGTTTTAGGTAACACACCCTTCGCTATGTAGTTTGTGCATCGCTTTTTGCATTTCGCCACCCAATATCAGTGGTAACACGGTGTGTGCGTGTTGCAAGCTCTCATCGATTTTTTGTCGATCAGCTTTCGAGGGCGCATTTAACACGTAATCGACAGCATTATAACGATGCGAGGGTCGTCCGACGCCCACGCGCAAACGATAAAATTGTCGCGTATGCAAATGGCGAAAAATATCTTTCAAACCATTATGCCCACCATCGCCGCCATCGAATTTTAATTTGATAACACCGACTGGTAAATCAATATCATCATGCGCAATTAAAACGGCTTCGGGTGGAATTTTGTGATAATTCATACACGCATGCACCGCTTGACCACTTAAATTGATGAAGGTGCTTGGAATGAGTAAATGACAAGCTTGCTTATGCATTTGTATCAATGCATGCATGCCATGAAATTTTGCATCAAAACGCAGTGGATGCGCCGCATCAACTAATTCCTCAACAAACCAGGCACCGGCATTGTGCCTGGTATCTGCATATTCTTTTCCTGGATTCGCTAACCCAACAATGAGTTGAATAGACGCCGCAGACACGGTCATTCTCCTTATTTTTTGAGCGTTGTCAGGTTTGTCATGTCAGAGAAAAATCGTGGCAATTGTCATGCCAGCGAAGGCTGGCATCCAGTCTTTTCAGCAAGTGTCTGGATGCCAGCCTTCGCTGGCATGACAATTGCTGCTCTTCTCTACACACAATGACACAATTCCGTAAACCCTCTTTATTTCTCTTCCTTCTCCGTTCCTTCACCATCATTTTTCTGCTCAGTCGTTGGTACCGCTGCTGCTGACACGGTTTCTTCAACTTCAACGACAGGTTCTACTTCAATGCGCGGCATATGAATAGAGACGACAGGTTTATCATCGCCCTGCGTCAGTGCCACAATGTCGACGCCGCTCGGTAGTTTGATATCGGATAAATGCAATATTTGATTAAGCTGCATGTCAGCAATATTGAGTTCGATAAATTCGGGTAAGTGATCAGGAAAACATGAGACTTCAACATCACTCATGATATGCGAAATCATCCCGCCTGCCTCTTTAAAACCAGGCGCTTCTTCACCACCGATAAAATGTAGCGGCACATGCATATACAGCTTTTCATCGGCTCTAACGCGCTGCAAATCGATGTGCAACAAGCGCGGTTTGTAAGCATGGCGCTGCACTGCTTTCAAAATAACGCGCTCTGCTTCGCCATTGGTTTTTAAGGTTAAGATATGCGAATAAATCGCTTCATCATGCAATGCTTTTAACATTTTGTTGTGGGCAAAGGTTAACGAAACCGGTGTTTTGCCACCACCATAAACAACCCCAGGTAGTTTTTCTTCGCGACGTAGGCGGCGGCTCGCACCTTTCCCCAAATCGTCACGCTGAGTTGCTTCGAGCTCAAATCTTTTTGTCGATGCCATCATAAACTCCACGTACAATAGTAAATTAACGGCCTTTACTTGCGACCAGCAAAGGAACCGGCTCATTGTACACAGAATTCAATAACATGGAAGTACAATGAACAAGCACAAAATTGCTAAAAACTTAACGAATTTATAAAAAAATGTTTATTATTTCAATAACTTATACGACAAGTCCATAGGGTCAACCCGGTTTTTTGGTATACTGGAGGTTCATCGATGGCCAAAGAGGAGTGACCAACATGAAAAAACTCACGGCATTATTACTTGCAACCTTCGTTTTCGCAACCGTCCCGCTCGCAACTGTAGCGAGTACGCCAACGGCTGCCACAGCGCAACATAATCAGGTTTTGCTAGTCTTGGTTTCTAAATCCGCTGATGTGCGTGCTATGCAGCAAAAAGGGATGTATCAACTGACGCTCAAAGGCGTTAATCCAAATGTAGTGTATTTTTCCGAACGACCTGTTCGTGTCAGTGGTCATATCACTACCGAAAAAATGGTGTCATTGTGGAAGACCGGCGTATTTCAAAAAGCCGCTCCCAATGCCGTTGTTGAAGCAGTTGGGCTGAATCGTAATGATCAATTAAAAAAATCAGCGAGTACCTATGCCATCGTGCTCAACAAACCGGTATACGATGAACAAACGGGCGAACTCAACTTCCAAGTCAATGCATTATCTGGCAGTAATGCCATCTTATCCCTTGGTGATAGCGACTATGTTGCCTTGTTCATTGATGGCGTTTGCTACAGCTGCATCATCGGTTAACTTTCCATGGTTGTGAACCCTATCCCTTCTTCTGGCGTTTACGCGCTGGAAGAAGGGATTTTTTTACTTAGATGCGGAACGTCTGTGCATCGGTGTAGCTGCTAATGCAGGCAGATTATTTTCAGACTTGCTTCGAGAAAATAACATCACACCGGTTGTGCTATTTAAGATGGGCAGGGAGGAAGAACTTGCTGCTACTTCTTCTTCCTCTTCCTCTTCCTCTTCAGAAGCAGAGAGCGCTACAGTCAATGGGCGGAATGAAGAATCTTGTCTTTCAATATCGATATCTTCTCGATGGCACCCATTGCGTCTAGCCTCGATTAATCCATCAACTATTTTCACCAGCAAGGGAGAAGCCATGAACAATAAGACGAGTAAGGTGAGAAAACCGACATCATTATTTTTGATGAACCATTCTAACGACAAAGCAATGCCACCTAATGTGCCAATCAGCAAATGTGTAGCTTCAGGATAATAGGCATCAGCTATGCCTGCCGGAATTAAAACAAGTAACGATGCCGCATAAAGAAAAAGGTTGGTACGTAAATCTTCCACCAAATCGCCGCCGCCTAGCGTGTAGGAACTCGCCATCAGTGCGTAAATTTCGGATGAACATAATTGTGCATTCGAGGTATGTCTGATGGTGGGAATGCCTCTGTTGTTCCATAGGCAACTGAACATGTTTGTGTATTTATTCTGAAAATGAGGTAGATGCTGCGAAAGTTTTGAGAGAAATTGTATTATGCCAGCGGTGGCTGAGAGACCAAACAATATCCAGAATAAATTGTCTGGATTATCCTCAGGCACGGGTTTTGCTGTGAAGTCAGAGACAATAAAAAGATAAAGGGCGAGTGCTACTTTCAAGTTAAAAAGGGTTGCGTTCACGCCACTGTATAATGCATTCGCAAACGCATTGGTCGCTTTGATAATTGTTTGTGGTCGCCATTTTTGCAGGTGAGCAATGGCAAGCAGCGTCGCTAAAAACATCAAGAGAACGGCGGCACGCATGGTGGGCACTTTTTCTTCCTTAGCAAAGTCTGGCCAACCATTTTCGATAGTGGCAACCGCAAGGCCTATGCCTAAGCCGCCCAAACTACTGCGAAAGGCTTTCAATTGCGCTTTGATCATTTTCTCAAGCTCAGGATGACGGCGTACAAGCGGGTGGTTTATCACCTGATTGTATAAGCGCTGAAGGCGCGAATATTGCTCGGGGGTGATGTCGTTTTCAGGATTGAAGTAGCGCTGCGGTGAGTAATGCATGAAGGGTCGTAACTCATCTCCCGTTGAACTCCCTTCACCTGATTCCGAATTAATAGCACGATTATTCGACATAGATTTTCTCCTCGGTTTAATTTTTTTTAATAAATTTATAAGTGACCAGCATTGGAAAAGTGTGTTATGCCAAGCCGGCAAAAGTTTGTCATGCGAGCGTTGGCGAGAGTATTCACCGAACTGTGTCATTGTGCCAGCAATTGTCATGCCAGCGAAGGCTGGCATCCAGGCTTTTCTGTGAATTCCTGGATGCCAGCCTTCGCTGGCATGACAATCAATCCTTAAGTTGACGCCTATGAGCCTTCGCTGGCATGACAAACTCTCCTGGTCTTTGTACTAACCCAAGCAACATTAATCTATAAACATCCGACTCAGTGAGCCTGCTCCGCTGATGCGGCGTATGGCTTCAGCGATGGTGTGACTTAGGCTTAAGCAGCGGATGCGGGCGCATTGTTTGGCCTCGGGGGTGAGTGGAATCGTATCGGTAACGACCATCTCATCCAATAGTGAATTCTCGATGTTTTCTATCGCTTTGCCAGAGAGCACGGGGTGCGTCACGTAGGCGGCAACTTTGGCAGCGCCGTGATCTTTGAGTGCTTCGACGGCGCGGCATAGCGTGCTTGCCGTGTCGACAATGTCATCAACAATGAGACAATCGCGATCGGTGACATCACCAATAATGTGCATCACTTGCGCGACATTTTGTTTGGGTCTGCGTTTATCGATGATGGCAAGATCAGCACCAGTGATGCGTTTTGCAATGGCGCGGGCACGTATCACGCCGCCGACATCGGGGGAAACAATCATGGTGTCTTTGTATTTTTGCGCATGAATATCTTCCAACATAATTGGCGTGCTATAGAGATTGTCGACTGGCATGTAAAAGAAACCTTGGATTTGATCAGCATGCAAATCAACAGTGACTAAACGACTGATGCCAACCGCTGCCATCATATCCGCCACAATTTTTGCAGTGATAGGCACGCGTGCTGAGCGAACGCGACGATCTTGTCGCGCATAACCAAAATAAGGCACAACGGCGGTAATTTTGGCAGCCGAGGCACGACGTAGTGCATCGGCCAGTAAAAGGAGTTCCATGAGGTTATCATTAGTCGGTGCTGAGGTGGATTGAATAATAAAAATATCACGACCGCGCACATTTTCTTCTATCTCAATCAATGTTTCGCCATCGCTAAAGCGACTCACTAAGGCTTTACCAATAGGAAGATTGAGGTGTTCTGCAACGCGTTCAGTTAATTCTCGGCTGGCATTACCGCAAAAAATCATAATCTCAGGCACGATGCACCCTCTTGGTGTGAATGAATGATAGTTGTGTCACATCCTTGCTGATTTACTGGGGTGCTAGGATTCGAACCTAGGAATGCCGGGATCAAAACCCGGTGCCTTACCGCTTGGCTACACCCCAACATTAAGAGTCGCTATTTTGCTGAGAGTGGGCATGAGTGTCAATGGGATATGAAGGTTAATGGCGCACTCACACCCTCACCCCTTGCCCCTCTCCCACAAGTGGGAGAGGGGATTAGATGATTAACTCAACTTCCAATGATAAATAATCATCTTGACTCGAAGTGACGGCGAGGTGATGGCAATTTTGCTTGGCAAGTCTATGCCATCCACATTCATATAACTTAAAAATTGCACGCGCCAACCTTGTTGTGCGAGATCCGTTAAACGGTTAACCGTGTCGAAGTGTGTTTGTGCTGGCAAATTAGCAACGGGTAAGCCGCGTACCCAATATTTAAGGTGGGAAACAGGCACATGAAAGCCCCATTGTTGCGCGAGTAATTGTTCCGGTTCTGCTGCATGGATTTGTTTGCCCTTGGCGTTAGTGAGGGTGACGCCATCGGGACCGCCATTCAGTTGCAGTGCGTTTGCGCCCAACGGTCCAAGGAGTGAGATCGAGTATTGATTGTTGCGTTGCACCCAATCCACGGTAGCACTGCCAGCATCACGCGCTGTTTGTACGCCAATTTTGCCATTCACTTGCCAGTGCTCAATGCGGCTTAGGATTTGCTTGCGACTTTCCCATGACGAAGTCGTTTGCTTAGTTGGTGTAAGTGTTGTGGTAGCAGGTGGTGTGAGATGCGCACAACTGGTGATGAAAAGTGTGAGCAGTAAAAGTCCTAGTAGACGCATACAGTAATATCCTTTGTTTTTCCATGAGTTTTAAGCCTAAAATAGGCCCAAAATCATCACTTGGCAACTAACATGTCAATTTTCGTTGTGGGCATCAACCATAAGACGGCTTCTATCGCGTTGCGCGAACAATTTTATTTTGCGCAAGACAAACTCGCACTCTATTTACAAGATTTATTAAATCGTACCGACGTGCGTGAAGCCGTATTATTGTCCACTTGCAACCGTTCAGAATTATATTGTGATGCAAAAGATAGTCATGCTGTTCGCCAATGGTTTTGTGCGCAACATTTATTCGCTAATCAAGAACTGGATGCTGCACTTTATATTTATCATGATGAAGCAGCACTGATGCACCTGATGCAAGTCGCTTGTGGTTTAGATTCCATGGTGCTTGGTGAATCGCAAATTCTCGGTCAACTGAAAGTCGCTTTTTCTGAAAGTTGTGCAGCGGGTGCCGTTGGCATTTTATTTCATCGTTTATTTCAGCAAGTGTTTGCGCTCGCCAAAGAAATTCGCACGACGACTGCCATCGGTGCTTGTCCCGTTTCTGTCGCCTCCGCCGCCGTGCATTTTGTCCGAGAAAAAGTGCCCGATTTTGCAAAAGCGCGCCTGCTTTTAATTGGTGCTGGTGATACCACGCAATTATTATTGCGCTACCTTGAGGCGCATTATGCGTTGCCGATTATGTTGGTTAATCGCAGCAAAGAAAATGCAGCGCTACTTCTCGAAAAAAATAACGGCTGTGTTTATGGTTTTGATGAATTACCACTCGCGCTTGCTCACGCCGACATTATTTTTTCTGCAACCGGTAGTGCGACACCCATCGTGAGTAAAGCCATGGTTGAAGCCGTGTTGCAAGTGCGTTTAGGCAAGCCGCTTTTTTTTATGGATGTGGCGGTTCCGCGGGATATTGATCCGACACTTCAAGAATTAGCAGCTGTCACACTTTATTGCATCGATGATTTGAAAGTCATCATCGAAAAAAATCGCCAAGGTCGTGAACATGCAGCGGATAAAGCGCATGAATTAATCACGAAAAAAAGCCAAGAACTCATGGCCGATTTAACTTCACTTGATAGTGTGGCACACACGATACGTGCTTACCGTGGTCGCATTGAAGCGATTAGTCAAAGTGAATTAACAAAAGCAAAGCAAGCATTGCATCAAGGTGAAGATGCAGAAACAGTGTTGTCTGCTTTTGCTCATGCTTTTACCATGAAATTATTGCATGCACCCAGTGTACAATTACGGCAAGCCGGCGTCGAAGGACGTTTTGAATTATTGCAATTTGCTAAAGAATTATTGGCCATCCCAGATCCCATGTGAGCGTGTATGAAACCTTCTATACAAACTAAATTACAACACATCGTCAGTCGTTATGAAGCATTAAAAACGCTATTGTCAGATGCAGACATCACCAACGATCTCAATCGTTATCGCGACTTATCGAAAGAATATGCGCAACTTGAACCATTGGCCGATATTTATTTTCAATACCAAGATCACGTGAAGCACTTAGCAGAAGCAAATGCATTGCTCGCAGAAGAAGATGCCGAGATGCAGCAACTGGCTAAACAAGAAATTAAACGCATCGAAATAGCGATGACGACCTTAGAAGAAGCGTTGCTGGTTGCGCTTATTCCAAAAGATCCAAATGATGAAAATAATATTTTTTTAGAAATCCGTGCTGGCACGGGAGGTGATGAAGCAGCTATTTTTGCTGGTGATTTATACCGCATGTATTTGCGTTATGCAGAAGCACAACGATTTAAAATCGAAATTTTAAGTGAAAGTTTGGGTGAACATGGCGGCTATAAAGAAGTCATCGCACGCATTATTGGTCACGGTGCTTATTCGCGTTTTAAATTTGAGTCCGGTGTGCATCGCGTGCAACGCGTGCCTGCAACTGAAGCGCAAGGACGCATCCATACTTCGACATGCACCATTGCGGTGTTGCCGGAAGTGGCAGAAATCGAAAACATCGACATCAATCCAGCGGATTTACGCACCGATACTTTTCGTGCATCCGGTGCTGGTGGGCAGCATGTGCAAAAAACGGATTCAGCGATTCGCATTACACATATTCCAACAGGCACGGTTGTCGAATGCCAAGATGAACGATCACAACATAAAAATCGTGCGCGTGCCATGTCATTATTGAAAGCAAAAATTCTCGCAGCGGAGCGCGACAAACAACAAAAACAACAAGCCGAAACTAGACGCAATTTGGTTGGCACGGGTGATCGCTCTGAGCGCATACGCACTTACAATTATCCGCAAGGACGCATCACCGATCATCGCATTAACTTAACGCTTTATCAGTTATCGCAAATCATGGAAGGTGATCTTGATCCGCTCGTTCAAGCACTGAATCAGGAATACCATGCTGATTTGGTCGCGTCATTAGGAGAGTAGATGACCATACAACAATTACTTGCCGCTGCACGCGAACAATATCCTGTCACGATGTCTGCACTTGCAAGCGATGTGCCACTGTTACTTGCTTACACGCTGCAACAACCGCGCAGTTATTTACATGCATGGCCAGAACAAACGGTAACAGAGGATGTTCAACAACAATTTAGGCATCTCTTCATGCGTCACCTTCAAGGTGAGCCGCTCGCTTATCTCACCGGATCTCGCGCATTTTGGTCACTCGACCTGGCAGTCACAACCGATACCCTCATTCCACGACCCGAAACCGAATTATTAGTCGAACTTGTGTTAGCAAAAGGCAAAGGACGTCAGTGCCAAGTAGCAGATTTAGGCACGGGCAGTGGTGCCATTGCACTATCACTTGCGAGTGAGCATCACGATTGGTCTATTGTTGCTACCGACATCAGTGAGCAGGCACTCAACATTGCCAAAAAAAATGCGGCGGCATTAAACTTGCAACAGGTTGCGTTTTATCAAGGCGATTGGTGTCAAGCATTGCCACATCAGGATTTTGATTTCATCATTAGTAATCCACCGTATCTTGCAGAAATCGAATGGGCGCAATATGCTCCGCAATTAGCTTTCGAACCACGCGTTGCATTGTTGTCAGGTGAAGATGGCTTAGATGCAATGCGTGTGCTCATTGCTTCAGCTAAACAGTATTTAAAGTTAGACGGATGGCTGCTGCTCGAGCATGGTTATTCGCAAGGCAATGCTGTGCGTGAGCTTTTTAAACAAGCGAATTACGGCGATGTGCATACAATAAACGACTTAGCGGGTAAAGAACGGGTGACGATAGGACATAATTAGCATTGCCGCCAGCGCTATTTTTTTGGTATAGGTAGCAATCTTGGACTACAATTACTCTCAGGGTAGGAGATAATGATAATGGCAACGAAAGAAAAAGAAATTTTGGAACCGAGCTTAGAAGTCTTAGGCATGAGCCCTTATAAACCTAAAAAGACTGAAGAGTATATGAGCTCAAAAATGCAAACGCATTTCAGAGAAATACTGATGGCGTTGCGACAGCGTATTTTGGAAGGTGGCGATAAAATCGTGACGCATATGAAAGAAGATGCTATCAATTATCCCGATCCGAATGATAGGGCGAGCCAAGAAGAAGATTTCCGCTTGGAGTTGCGCACGCGTGATCGCGAAAGAAAATTGCTGAAAAAAATCGAGGAATCCCTCGAGTTAATTCGTGAAAAGGATTATGGCTATTGTGAAGTGTGCGGTGTTGAAATTGGCTTACGTCGTTTAGAAGCAAGACCGACTGCAACACTATGTATCGATTGCAAAACACTCGATGAAATTAAAGAAAGACAGCAAAAACAGGAAGAAGAATTCTAAACGGATATCGCCTTTTTCTTGCAATAACCGACTATAATATTATCTAAAGGTGATTGACGATCATTCAAAAGGTGAGATGGTCGTCAGGTAGCGGATAATTTTTTTTGTCTTTTGTGCGAGGTAATAGCATGCCTGCTCCACAACAAGGGGGTGGTGGCCAAGGTTCTGATAACTCAGCAGCCATGCTGTGGAGCGTTGCCGCTATTTTTGCAACGATAGGCGCAGTCTGGTACGTTTTTAAAAATAAAATCGTCATCTACTATCTCACCACCAAATTATACGAAGTTAATTTCCTTACTTTTTTGAGCAACCAATTTCATTTTAATAGCCAACCATTAGTACAGCTGCATGCTTCACTGTTGTATGCATTAGCAACGCCTGCGACCATTAAATTTAACGATTTAGTTAATCTTGGCGGCAGTGTCGGGACATGGTTTCGTCTTCCACTGGTGTTGTTGTTGGTTGCACTTGGCATCATTGTTTATATCAGTAGTAACTCCCGTGTTTTTAGGCGTGAGTACAGCATGCGTGATCTTGCAAAAGTGGAGCAAGTGAATTGGCCGCAAATCACACCCATCCTCAAACTGGATTTATTGAAAGTGGATATTGAAACCGGTCCTTGGGCGATGGCGATGACACCGATGCAGTTTTGCAAACGTTATCGCTTGCTGGAAGAAGTGCGTCCACAACGACACGAAGGCATGAGTCGACACGATTGGGATAGAATGGAAGTCGTGTTAAAACGCGGTGAAGCCAATAAATTATTTGCGTTGCAATTAGGTCCCATGTGGAAGGGCACGGCAGCGCTACCACCTTATATGCGAGCCTTATTCGCTGTTTTTGCGGCGCGTATCAATGCTGATACACCACCGGCCACACAGCTTTTAATGCAGCTTGCCGCTTCTGCTTCGGGAACACTAAATTATAGCGGGACGGATGCGTTATTGAAAAAACATGAGAACACAAAATTGGTGCAACAAATCGTGCAAGCGCATGCTTATGTGCTGACCGTGATGGCATCGATGTTAGAAGCTGCACGAGAAGATGGTGTTCAAGCCTCTTCAGATTTTTTGTGGCTAAAACCCGTGGATAGAAAATTGTGGTACACCTTAAATACAGTGGGCCGACAAACACCTTTTATTGAAGTGGCTGGCATTTTTGCTCATTGGTTAGCTGAGAAAGAAGCAGGAAATAAAATTTTGGTACCGATGGTGGATGAAGCAACCCATGCGGTGCAATTGGCATTAAAAGAAGTTATTTATCGTCCTGATGAAACAACGTAGGTAGATAACCATGCGATTACGCGGCTTAGAAGAACAACATGAACTTTCTCCCCAGCTTTTGCTGCGCGATACGCGCACCTTGGGGATGAAAGTAGTCGATTTCTTCAAAGATCCTGTCAACAGTGCGATCTTGATGGCGGCATTTGCGACAGCAACTTTTTTGCTTCCTGCTGTCGGCGATCTCATCACACTCATCGCTATCGGTATTTTTCTCTATGCGATCACGCGACGTTCCAATCTACCGTTTCGCATGCCACAACGTTCCAAGGCAAAAGATTACAATGATCCGGTGCCAGGCTCAATGAAACCGCGTAATGCGCGCGGCATTAGTTTTTTTGGCAATCGTAAATCCAATAATGATGAGCTTTGGTTTAACAACGAAGACATGCGTACCCATGTGCTGATGTTTGGCTCAACCGGTAGTGGTAAAACGGAAGCATTGGTATCCTTGTCTTATAATGCCTTAGTCCAAGGCAGTGGTTTTATCTATGTGGATGGTAAAGGTGATAACTCTCTTTTTGCCAAAGTATTTTCCATGTGTCGCAGCATGGGCCGTGAAGATGATTTATTGCTCATCAACTTCATGACCGGTGCGCGCGATGTGGTGGGTGCACAAGAAAAACGTTTATCGAATACGATGAATCCATTTTGTAACGGTTCATCCAGCATGTTGTCTCAATTAGTGGTGAGTTTAATGGATGCTGGTTCACAAAGTGCAGATGGTGATATGTGGAAAGGCCGCGCCATTGTCTTCGTCGAAGCATTGATGAAAGTATTGGTGTACATGCGTGATAAAGGAAAAATTTTGCTGGATGCAAATACCATTCGTAATTATTTTGACTTAGGTCGCCTTGAAGCAATCGCGATGGATAAAATGTTTCCGCGCGATAATCAAGAACCAGTGAGTCTAGCGGATGCGCCCGATGTGATACTCGAACCCATTAAAAACTATCTTAAAAACTTACCCGGTTACGATCCTTCAAAAAAAGGCAAACAAGGTCGCAAAGTGTTGGAGCAGCATGGTTTTATCACTATGCAATTAACCCGAGTATTCGGTTCATTGGCAGATACTTATGGCCATATCATTCGTACTAATTTAGCCGAAGTAGATTTAAAAGACGTGGTATTGAATCGCCGCATTTTAGTGGTGTTATTGCCGGCGTTAGAAAAATCACCGGATGAATTAGCCAATTTAGGTAAAGTAATTATTGCTTCGTTAAAAGCCATGATGGCATCCGGTTTAGGTGATACCGTTGAAGGTACTTATCGCGAAGTCATTACCACGAAAACCAACAAATGCACCGACACCTTACATGTGTATTCTCGATGAGTATGGTTATTATGCGGTGAAAGGTTTTGCGGTGGTGCCGGCACAAGCACGTTCATTAGGTTTCTCCGTTATTTTTGCCGGACAAGATTTACCCGCTTTCCAAAAAGCATCGAAAGAAGAAGCTGCATCCATTGGTGCTAATACCAACATTAAAATTTGTATGAAGTTGGAAGATCCACTCGAAACCTGGGAATTTTTCCAAAAAACAGCGGGCGAATCTTATGTCACCAAAGTCGATTCCTTTCAAACCAATGCGGGCAGTTTATTAAATAATTACATGGACAGTCGCAGTGCCTCTTCTGAAAAACGACAACGTATCGATCTTCTCGATCTCAAAGAACAACGCGAAGGTGAAGCGCATATCTTTTTCAAATCTAAAATCGTTCGTGCGCGCATGTTTTTTGCTAATCCCGAAGCACCACAAAAAATGCGTTTGAATCAGATGTTAAAAGTTGAAAAACCACTGAGTCGTGTCTTAATGGATTTGGAAGAACGTATTAGCCGCTTCCAACAAGTGTTGTCTCACGAAGAAGAATTTATCTTGCCGGCCGATGAAAGTGAGGAAATTCAAGCTATTTCTGATTCCATGGCGTCACAAAAAGATACCAATGCCATCGAGCGTGCGCTGTCATCTTTATTGGCATTCCATCAACGTCATGGTGAAGCAGAAGTCGAAGAAGCAGAGGAAGCAGAAGAAATTGAAGAAGGCAGATTAAATATTTTTGCCAAAGTGGTGTTAGGTGAAGCCGTCAAGACCTTGGTTGGTAAATCGCAGTGGGATAATTTTTCCGCTCCCTTGCTTAGCAAGAATGCAGCGAAAGAAAAAATGGAATTACTTGAGCGCTTGATGGGACGCGCAGCGTCACAAGCAAATCCCATGACAGCTGAAATTATCAAAGATATGGTGCAAGCGACAGACTATCCACCACCGATTGAAGGCATGCTGTTAGCGAGCAAGGAAGTAGTAGCTATTGCAAATAAGTTATGTGATTATGTATCCACTCTGAAGACAAAATCGAAAGAAGAGGATGCGTAAGAAAGTGGAAAGCCCGTTCTGTAGCATTGAGAAATCTTTTTTTTCATCCTGCCTTATTTTGTTGTTTTGTTTTTTTCTCTCCGCTTGTGCCTCATCAAACGTAACACGTGATGTGACTTCTAATATCGATAAAGGTGTTGAAAATACCGAAGCCATGGTTGGTGGTTCCGAAGATTCCAATATTGCAGATGCTTACGAAAACGCAAGTCAAACAACGAAAGGTGCCATACTCGGTGGTGCAGTGGGCGGGTTGACCGGCGTATTGTCTTCCGGTATTGGTTTTGTTCCTGGTGCTGCAACCGGTGCTGTGCTTGGTGCAAGTTATGGTGCATACATTGATGCAAATACCACGCTCGAAGATCAACTAACGAATCGCGGTGCAACACTTGTGGTGTTAGGTGATCAAGTACTGATTGTCATTCCATCTGCACGTCTTTTTAATGAGATGACACCTAGAATTAAACCGCAAGCTTTTTCCACACTCAATTTGGTGGTTGCCTACATTAATGGTTATACCAAAACCTTAGTCAAGATTGCTGCATATACCAACGATACCGGTTCTGCGTCTATGGATGTTTCCCTTTCCCAACAGCAAGCAGATGCCGTTGAGAAATTTCTTTTAGCCGCAGGCCTTGATGCGCGCCTAATCTATGCAATAGGATGTGGAGGTACCCATTTAGTTGAGAGAAATTCAAAAGAATGGGGTGATAACGATAATTACCGTATCGAAATCACATTAGAGAAACTCTACGTCTAAGGGAGTAACGGCATGTTGGCACAACGGCATGAGATTGCGCGCTTACAAAGCGATTTTTATCGCGATCAATTTCGCAAAATTTTACGTTGGGTTATCGTTGCTTTGGTTCTCGTTTTTATATTGCTTTTCACCATCATTTATTTAATCTTATTTCATCCGACTGCTCGATATTATGCCAATACGACAAACGGTGTCATTTTGGCCATGCCTAATGTGAAATCAAAATAGGATGTAACACTATGGCGTTGGATGATTTACCAGAACAATACATCCCACGGAATAATGAATTTTATCGTGATCATTATCATCACGTACTCATGAGTTTAATGGTCATCATTGCGTTGATGATGATCATGGTCGGTGTGGTCGTTTATCAAATGTATCATCGCCCGCTACCCATTTTTACAGCGATGCAGCCAGATAAACAGCAAATGGTATTGCATCCCTATGATCAGCCTAACTTGCAGCCAGAAACGATACTGCGTTGGGCAAGTAAGGCGGCGACAGCTGCCTATACATTCGACTTCGTCAATTACAACCAACAAATCGGCACGGCGCGACCTTATTTCACAGCAGACGGTTGGCAAGATTATCTTACGTCCGTGCGTCGTGTGATCGAAACCATTTTACAAGGGAAATTGTTTGTTAATGGTGTCGTTGCCGGTGCGCCAGTCATTTCTAATCAAGGTCCCTTACCAGGTAAGGGTTATGTGTGGCGCGTGCAGATTCCGTTTTTGGTTGTCTACCAAAGCGCGAATTCGACGACCACACAGAATTACTATGTGGTGATCACCATTGTTCAAGTTCCAACACAAGTGAATCCACAGGGTATTGGTATCGATCAATTTGTTATGGTGCAATAACGCATGGTAGAGAATGATGCAATGGTATTGGTGGTGGTGCGCAATGCGTTTTACAAACGCTTGCATTTTTTAGCGCTCGCTGTCTTTATGCTGCTGGTGGTAGTTGTCATCTCATTAGTGGGCGTTGTCGTTTATTTGCTGAAAAATCCCACGCACCCACTTTATTTTGCTACCGATGATGTAGGGCGTCTTATCCAAGTTGTTCCGGTCGATGTACCGAATATGACAACCGATAAAGTCATTGCCTGGACTATCCAAGCTGTCGAAGCTGCGAATTCTTACGATTATGTGAATTTCCATGGGCAGCTGCAATCCGCTCAAAAATATTTTACCAATTATGGCTGGTTAAGTTACATGGGTGCATTGACATCATCGAATAATTTGATTGCCATCACCCAACGAAAAATGATAGTGCTCGCGCAAGTAGTTGATCAACCCAAAATCATTGCTGCCGGTATTTTATCGGGCGCTTATGCCTGGAAGTTTGAAATGCCACTGTTGATTACCAATTGGTTGCCACCTTACGATGAGAAATCGAAATTCTCAAATCCAGTGCAAGTGACTGTGATTGTGCAGCGTCAGCCTGCACTGAAAGGCGATCAAGGTTTAGGTATCGTGCAAATTATTGAAAATATCGCGACGTCACAACAGAATCAACCACAAGTGATATCGGGCGCACCGAGCGCATAGTGGGAAGCGTATGGGAGTATGTTTATTATGGCTGAGGAAGAGTTGCAAGTTGTCGAATTACGCGACAACTTTTATCGAGACAGTTTTGGCCGAGTGGTGTTCATCATCAGCGGTGTTTGCACAGGTATCGTCTTGTTGATTGCATTATCCATCTATTTATTATTGGATAAACCCGCTCCCATTACTTTTCCTGTCGGTAGTGAGTGGCGTGTACAACCACCGGTACCGCTTGCAGAACCTTATCTCTTAACCTCTGATCTTTTACAGTGGGTTAGTGATGCGGTGCCAAGCGTGTTTCATTATGACTTTAATCACTATGATAACCAGCTAAAAGAATCTTCAAAATACTTTACGCCAGATGGCTGGAAGGTATTTTTAAATCAATTGAATATCTATGCAAATTATAATAATGTGCAAGCATATAAGCTGTTTGTGAGTAGTACACCGGCCGGTGCGCCCTTTATTTTAAATCAAGGGTTATTATCAGGACGATATGCATGGTGGGTACAAATGCCAATCAACATCAACTATGCGGGTTACCGTCCACCGGGAAATAAGACGCTGATCTTACAAATTTTAGTGGTGAGGGTTTCGACGCTGAATAATTTAATGGGTGTTGGCATTGATAATGTGATTGTTGCAAAGGGTGGTATCGAGCAGCTGATAGGAAATGGATAACATAACATGGCTAAAACACGGGCATTTTTATTCTGCATTTTGGTTGGCATTTTAGCTAACATCATGCCTTGTGCATTTGCGCAACAATCGATAGCTCCGCCGGTTGCAGCACAAACCTCTCCCACGGCCTTTCAGCAATGGTTGCAAAAAAATGGTTATGCACAAAACACAGCAACAGCAACAGTGCCATTGCCACCTACCGCCAACTTTAATGCGCCACCCGCACCGACTACTAATTTTATTGCGCCACCCGCAGCGACGACCAATTTTATTACGCCACCGCCACCCAATCCTTTTTTAGTGCATCGCAAACACCACCAACGCAGACCTTCTCGTTTCTCTCACCGTCTACTGAGTTATGAACAAGGTCAGCAAGCAATGCTACAGACAGTGCCGCCCGCAAATCCGCCGACCAGCGATGATGCAACGCTTGCATTCCACAACATGCTCCAACAAAACATGCCATTGTCGCCGCGACAAGTGGTGCAATTGCATCAACAAATTGATAAAGCACAACGTGCTGCTTCGGTACCCGCAAATATTCCACCAAAACCGGTATCGAGCACCTTAATGATTAATTTAGCACCCGGCACAACGCCGCCCGCGGTGCGTTTGGCACAAGGTTATGTGTCATCTTTAGTCTTTGTTGATTCAACTGGACAACCTTGGCCGATTGCCGCATTTGATATTGGCAATCCCAAAGCCGTCAACATGCAATGGGATGGCAAAAGTAATATTTTGCTGATGCAAGCTGTGTCGCCTTACAGTGATGGTGATATTGTTGTCCGTCTCGTCGGTAATCCCACCCCTATCACACTGGAATTGGTTTCTGGACAGCGTGTTGTTGATTATCGCATCGACATTCATGTTTCAGGCATTGGCCCCAATACCAAAGAAGTACCGATGGGCACGGCATTACCCAATGGAACTAGTCCATTATTGTTGGGCGTGCTGGATGGTGTCTCACCGGCAGGCAGTAAATTATTGACGGTGCAAGGTGCTGATGCTGAGGCTTGGTTGTTAGGTGAAAAAATGTATTTACGCACGCGACTCACCGTGCTTTCACCTGGCTGGTTAAGTACGATGAATAGTCCCGATGGCATGCATGCTTATGAATTACCCAAAACCTCCTCAGTTTTAGTATCGCGTTATGGGGAGCCTGCTGAACTTAAGATTGAGGGATTCTGATGGCGCTCGATCTTTCTAAGTTAAATATTTTTAGCCGCTTAAATGCACGTTCGCGTGTATTTGTTTTATTGGGCGGCGTCTTAGGTTTTATCTTTATCATTTATTTTGGTACCCGCTATCTTTCCGGCGGTAACAAAACGACAGGGCCATCGCGTGTTGCCAATGCACCACAGGGCATGCAATCCGTACCCGGTGGTCAGTTAACACCGGAATATTATCGTGCCGTCGAACAAGCCAATGCGACGCGTGCGCAACAGGCACAAATCTCCGGTGGTAGTGCGGTGAATACTATGTTGAACATGGGCGGCGGCGGAAATAATCCAGGTTGCATTATCTGTACGGAGCAAACCGCGAACGTAAAAGATTTCCTCGATGATTGGGTGAAGAAGGGTGCAGTTGCACCGGATGTAGCGGCTGAATTGGAAGCACTGGCTGACAAAAATGTTCCTGTTGATGATTATGCAGCAGAACTGAATCGATTGGTGAAGGAAGGCAAGCTGACGCCTGAGCAAGCGCGACTTTTACTCGAGCAATATAAAAAACAACATGCCAATGCGTTACTTGCCGATAGTGCAAAAACCATGGATGCGATGATTAAAGCGGGGCAATTACCACTGGATGCTGCGAATCAGTTACTAGACGATCAAAAGAAAGGCATGACGCCAGCAGAATATGCCGCAGAATTACAACGCTTGGTACGTGAAGGCAAGATTTCACCTGAGACGGCTGCACGCTTACTTGCGGAGTATACAAGACAGCGAGCGAGAGAAATCATCATGCAAAGCATTGCCTTTTTAAATAACCTTTCTCGCAGCGGGCAACTGACACCAGATGTATTAAAAGATTTGATCGATTTAGAAAATCGTATGGTTCCCTTGGAAACCTATTCTGCGACATTGCAGAAATACATAGCCGCAGGAAAACTCGTTCCCGCTGTGGCAGGGAAAGTGTATGAAGATTTTCAGAAAGAAAAAGCTGAAATCGGACCAAGCTCATCCATCAATCAATTACTAAAAGAGGCAGAGGCCGCTGCCTATCAAGAAATCAGTGACTTATTAAAAGCAGGAAAAATTACTCAAGATGTCGCGACACTGTTGACTGATATGATACAACGCAATGTTTCCCTCGCTGATTATGAAGCAACGGTTAACAAATTAGTGCAAGAAAATAGATTAACACCGGCGATTGCCAAACTTAAAATTGCAGATTACACCCGTGTAAAACAATTGCGTGATGAAGCAGAGCGTTTAGCTAATTTACTGGGGAATAATGCTTCAGCGGGAGATTATGCCGATGAATTAAAGCGAGCAGTGGCAGCAGGCATACTGACACCTGAAGAAGCAGCACAACTGATGCGCGAATATCAGGCAGCGATGGCAGCAAACGGTGCTGCTGCTGCACCGACTGCGGCAACCACAGAAGCCTTTGCTGCTTTGCAACAGCGTGTCGCTCAAGGTGCAAATGTGACAGCACCTCCTGTTGGTGCGGCGGAATTTGCAACAGCACAAGCAGAAGCGCAACAAGAAACAGCACAAGATAGACAAGCACGATTAGATGCATTAGCGGCAGCCATGTCAGGTCAAGCGCAACAATTAGTTGCTGCTTGGCAGCCACCCACTATGCAATATCGAGAAGGAACTTATGCGGCTGATAAAGCGAAAAAAGAAGCAGATGCATTAGCTGCCGCTCAAAAAGCCGGTCCTTCATCAGGCAAAGAAGGTGGGAAAGAAGGCACAGGCGAAGCACCGCTCATTAAAGCGGGCACGATTATTTTTGGTGTCTTAGATACCGCTGTTAACAGCGATTATCCTGATGCACCGGTGTTAGTGACTATCGTCGAAGGTAAATATAAAGGTTCAAAACTACTTGGCAAGTTAACCACAGCGAAAAGTGTTTCTGGCCAATTGGATAGGATCAGTCTGAATTTCACCTTGATGAATAAAGACGATTGGCTCAAATCAAAAACAGTCACTGCATTTGCAATTGATCCTGATACGGCGCGCACAGTGCTAGCAAGCGAAGTGAATTATCATTACATGCTTCGCTACGGTGCCATCATGGCAACTTCTTTTGTGCAAGGTTATGCAACGGCCATCATGACGTCTGCCTCGACTTCAACCACAGGTATATTTGGTACGAGTACAACACATCCAGAATTGAGTCCGTCACAAAAACTTGCTACCGCTATTGGTCAGATCGGTACTAATCTTGGCAGCACGACACAGAATTACATTAATATTCCGCCTACAGTAAGAGTGGATTCAGGTGTTGGTCTCGGTATATTATTTATGGCTGATGTAACCTAAGGATTTTTCAACATAAGTATTCTGCGAGTGATATAACAAATGCATTATACTTAAATGTGAAGATAAGATGTGTCGGTAAGTGACACGGGAAATTGAGGGATGCAAGATTAATGAGGCACATAAGATGTTGAATAATCGAGACGATAAATCTGACCGACAAGAAGACAGTGAATATCACTTTTCTGACGACGATGCGAGTTATGAAGTTGAGCCCGAATCTGAATCGCCAAAGCCTGCAGCTAGCAGCTCGGCAATGGGGAATGTGGTCGCGACTCTTGGTCGATCAAAACGCATGTTGATTAGTGCGGCAGTATTTTTTGTTCTTGTATTCATTGCATATAAAATGGTGGTGCCAGCTTCTACCGTGCCTTCAACAGAAATCACTGCTGCACCAGCGACGACCACAATGGCGCAACAAGCACCGAATGCTAATGCACCGACGTCAGTCGCCAATACACAGCAAAATCCGCCTGTCACGACAGCAGCCAATACAGCCGCAGTTGCACCGGTGACTATGCCAGCCAATCAAGCGCCAGCGAATGCAGGAACACAACAGGCCGCGACTATGCAACCATCCAATACACCGGCTGCACCCACGATGGTGAATCAAAGTCAGCAAACGGCTATGCCTGCTGAACCAGCTGTTGGCCCACCACAACAGACTGTGCAGCCAGTCGTTGCAACGGGTATGCCTGCCGTGATACCGGTACAGTCACCGAATGCTGCGTATAGCAATAACGTGACTATATCAGGCGCTACACAAGCGCCAAGCAATAACATCGAAGCGGGTATGGCGAACATGAATGCAACCAGTGAGCGACTGGTGAATCAGCTGCAAGCAGAATACATACAAAAAATAAATGATTACGCCGCGCAAAATAAGGCGTTGCAAGATCAAGTACAGCAACTCAATTCACGCGTTGCTAACATGGAAACCCAATTGAATCAGTTGGTTCAAGCATTGTTACGACAGAATGAAGGTGGTGCTGCGGCGCCTCCGCCTGCGAGCGAGGAAGCGGCATCTTATCAGTCAACAAATAGTGGAAAAATCCCCTATACTGTACAAGCGATTATCCCTGGCCGTGCTTGGCTCCGATCCGATAACGGTGAAACTGTTACGGTTGCAGAAGGGGATATGATTAAAGGTTTAGGACGCGTGACCAAGATTGATCCTTACGATGGTGTTGTGCAAGTTAACACCGGCAATAAAGTGATTTCACTATCTTATGGAAACGGGAGTTAATGGCTTGCAGTGGACGCGTAGGCATAACTAGCGAGGTGACACTTATGTTACCAATAAATGTGCGTAAAACGTCTCTCATTCAGGCTTGCTATTTTTTAGTGTGGCTGGTGTTATCTTTGTTTGCGTTACCGGTGTTTGCACAAACCAGTGGTATGCAGAATGTTCAGCCACCTAATGGTGTTTCTTATCTTTCTGCACAAACCATACTCGTCAATATTGCGAATATCATTCCAAACCTGATGGAAATGGTGACGGCTTTTGCCTATGTGTTGGGCATGTATTTCATTATTCATGGCATCATCAAGTTGCGACATGCGGGCGAGATGCGCTCTATGGTGTCACAAGAACATAGCATGATGAGCCCTATCATTTATCTTGCTGTTGGCGCCATGTTGCTTTATTTACCGACGACTGTTCAGGTGGGTTTAAGCACGTTTTGGGCTAATCCCAATCCTTATGGTTACGTGACGCAGTCTGATCAGTGGCAACAATTTGTCAATATCGCTTATGTGGTGATCCAATTTGTCGGGACAATTGCTTTTATCAAAGGATTAGTCATTTTAAGCCATCTTGGCGGACATGGCGGGCAACCCGGTAATTTTGGTCGTGGTTTGACTCATATCATTGGCGGCTTATTCTGCATTAACATTTATCAGTTTGTTCAAGTTATCATGGTGACATTATTGGGAATTCAGCCATAATAGGACGTGCCATTTTTTATTTTAAAAGGAGACAACAATGAAGAAAGTGATACTAGTAGGTTTAGCCGCTCTAACTTGTTTTGGTATGGTAACAGCTGCTTTTGCGCTATCCGGTTTCGGTTCTGTTGCAGCACAAGTCACCTCCAACATGACCAACATTGCAAAACTGATTACAGCTGCATCCTATGTTGCAGGTATGGCTTTTGCGGTGGGTGCGATTGTGAAATTTAAAGCACACAAAGATAACCCAACACAAGTTACCATTGGCCAGCCTATTGCTTTGCTTTTTGTAGGCGCTGCGCTTATTTTTATTCCAACCGTTTTCCAAGTGTCAGGTTCTACCCTATTTGGTTCAAGTGCTAAAGTGGCTGGTCCCTCTGGCGTTGCTACTTTTGGTGCATCGGTTGCAGGTGGCACAGGCGGCGGTGCCAAATAAGTAAATTATTTGTAATTAAGCAAACCCATGTATGAACTTCAACTGGCAGTGAATTTAGTAGGCTGGCGGATTTTTGTCAGACGCAAAGCAGATAGGGCATTCCTGCCAGTGCAGAAGCGAGTGTTTGAGCGTGATGTGTATACATGTCAATATTGTGCATTCCAAGCATTAGAATACCAAGAAGTTGTCAATCGGGATGGCAATTACGGTAATAATAAATTGTCTAACATGGTGACCGCTTGTTGCTTTTGTTCGCAGTGTTTATTTTTGCAAGCAGTTGGGTTGGATGAAATGGGAGGTGGCCAATTGGTCTATATGCCCGAAATGAGTCAGGCAGATCTCAATAGTTTTTCCCATGTGCTTTTTTGTGCGATGGAAAACAATACGGGCTACCAAGATACGGCTCAGGCCATTTATCGCAGTCTCAAATTTCGCAGTCAACTGGTTGATAATAAATTTGGTTCGGGAACCAGTAATCCAACGGTTTTTGGACAAATGCTCGTGGAATATCAAGATCGTTTTCCCGAACAAAAAATTGACTTGTTAAAAGATTTACGTTTACTGCCGTCACATACTAAATTTAGAGTGCAGCTTGATGCATGGTCAGCAGCCGCTTTAGAGGAATTGGGCGCTCAAGAAAATACGACTGCCGCAAAGTAACATACAAGGATTAAAGAATGCGTGATCGCACTTTCATAGATCCGTTTCTCGATGGCATTGATGCCATTTTGGCTTGGTTTAGCACGGATCTCAAACAAACAGTCGAATCCTATTGCGATTTAGAAACGGCCGAAGCGACACATAATTTAGTTGCTCGTGATGGTTCGATTCTTTCCGTGGTGCGCATTTTTGGCGTGACGCGTTTAATTGGCCAAGAAGAATTTGATGCAATACATCAAGGGCTGACACAAAGTTTGCAAGCAACGCTCAAAAGACCAGGACATGTGTTGCAAGTTTATTTTGGTTACGACAGAGAAGCTGTCAAACCTGAAATCGAAGAAATATTATCGCCTGCAAATGCAACGGCCAAACGGTTGCATTTGGATTTAGATGATTTATTTAGTGAACGATTAAATTATATTTCAAAATATTGTGCTCATGAAGAATTGTATTTTGTTTTATGGACGCGCCCTTATTCATTGAGTGCTGAACAAATGAAACGAGCAGCGAAAGAAAAACTGAATTTCATTCGTGAACATAAAATTCCGCCTTTTAAAAATGGACAAAATCTCATTGCAGCCATTCCTGATTTGCGTGATGAACACAGTTCATTTGTGCGTTCGGTGGTGACGGATTTAAATGCGCTCAACGTATATTGCACTTTGCTTGAAGTGCATGATGCCGTTGCTGCGATGCGTAATTCAGCGGATCCTGATTTTACCGATAAAGAATGGCGACCGGTATTACCTGGCGATAAAATTCCCGTGCATGAAGCGCGACCACTGGCGGGCGAATTGTCGGGATTGATGTATCCACCACTATGCAAGACAAGTATTTCCACGCGATGCCGTGGTGCATGGATTTACGTACGCTTGCGTGCTGGCGATAGAATTTATACACCGCTTTTCATCGATCTTTTCCCGCAAGAATTAAAATCATTCATCAGTTTATTTGCACGTACGTTGCCAACACGCGTGCCTTGGCGTATGTCATTTTTAATTGAAAGTGGTGGACTGCTCGACACTTGGTTTTAAATCAGCGATGGCAGCTATTTTAAGTTTTTCCTCAGCACAAAATGGCTTGGTTCATGATGCAGTCAAATTATTGCGTGATATTGAAACCAATACCGATGATGCGGTGGTGAAACTGCAAGTTAGTTTTGCAACTTGGGCGCCTGAAGGCAATATTCGTTTATTGCGCACTCGTGCGGCGGAATTTGCTAAAGCAGTAGAAGGTTGGGGAACTTGTGAAGTGTCGGAAGTATCAGGCGATGTTTTTGCAGGCGTTGCTTCCAGTTTATTAGGTTTTACCGCAAATAGTGTCGCAACACCGTCTGTTGCGCCGTTATCGGATGTGGTTTATATGCTGCCTTTTACGCGTCCCGCTTCTGCTTGGGAATATGGTGCATTGTTACTGCGTTCACCCGATGGCAAACCATGGCCTTATCAACCAGGATCCGCGCAGCAAACGACGTGGATTGATTTGATGTATGCGCGTCCAGGTTCTGGTAAATCGGTTTTATCGAATGCCATCAATTTGGCGCTTGTGTCTCTCGGGCGGTATTACACGTTTACCGCGCATTGCCATCATTGATATTGGTCCATCGAGTAGCGGATTGATTTCGTTATTAAAAGAAGCGCTGCCACATGATAGGCAGCATTATGTGGCTTATCATCGTTTACGCATGACACCTGATTATTCTATTAATCCTTTTGATACCCAACTTGGTTGTCGTTATCCCCTCGCCGCAAGAGCGCGGATTTTTAGTGAATTTTGTCACGTTGCTTGCAACACCACTCGGTGCTGAACGTCCTTATGATGGTATTTCTGATATGGCGGGTCTTGATTGTTGATGAAATGTATAAATATCTCGCAGATGATGGCAAGGCACATCCCTTATACTCAGGGTATTGAAACCATCGTGGATGATATTTTAGCTGAAATTGGTTTTGTTTTTGATGAACGCACCACTTGGTGGGAAGTGACAGATGCGTTATTTTTAGCAGGATTTCATCATGAAGCCATGTTGGCACAACGTTATGCGATGCCATTGCTGGCAGATGCGGCTGCTATTTGTCGCACGCAAGTCATTGAAGATTTGTATGGACAAGTGCGTGCGCCAACGGGTGAACCGTTGATTCAAGCTTTTGGTCGTATGATTTCAAGCGCGGTGCGTGAATATCCGATTTTATCCAGCATCACACAATTTGATATTGGTGATGCGCGAATTGTTTCACTCGATTTAGATGAAGTTGCAAAAAGCGGTGGTGATGCCGCAGAACGGCAAACAGCGGTGATGTATATGTTGGCACGTTATGCACTTGCACGACATTACTATTTGACAGAAGATGCACTCGGTGATATTCCCGAAGCTTATCGTGAATATCATCGACAGCGCATTGGCGAAATACGTGAAGATGCAAAGCGCATTGTCTATGATGAATTTCATCGTACGTCAAAAGCGCGCGCAGTGCGTGATCAAGTTATTTTAGATATGCGTGAAGGTCGAAAATGGAATGTGCAAATTGCTTTGATTTCGCAATCACTAGATGATTTTGATCCGGTGATGGTAGAGTTTGCTACGTCTATTTTCATTATGGATGCAGGTCCTGAGCAAGCGATCAAACGATCCACGGAAATTTTTGGTCTATCAGAAACAGCACGCATTGCCTTGAAAACACGAGTGCATGGTCCACGCGAAGGTGGTGCAACTTTCTTAGCGCAATTTGCCACAAAAGGTGGTCATGAATACCCAATTGCTCACCAACACTTTAGGTCCTATTGAATTATGGGCATTTAGTACCACAGCAGAAGATGCGCGGCTGCGTAATAAACTGTATCAAAAATTAGGACCTAAAGAAGCACGTCGTGTTCTTGCCAATCTTTTTCCATCGGGTTCAGTGAAGAGCTTAATCGAAGCGCGTTTATCGGTGCTGAAAGAACAGCAGGGTATTATCGAAGAAGGATCGGGCTTGAGTATTGCCGATCAATTGCTTGACGAAATTATCGTAGCGTACTCAAAGAATAAAGATGTGAAGAGTTTGACCTAGCAGCATTGAGAGTATTCACCGAACTCCGTCATTGCGAGCGCGAGCGAAGCAAACCAGGCTTTAATGCTGCTAAAATAATGAAGGTTGTCCGTGTTTTTAAGGCTTTATCAGTGTTTATACCTCACCGCAAAAAACCTAGTTTGCTTCGCTCGCGCTCGCAATGACGGAGTTCGATGAATACTCTCGTAGCATTGTCAGCATGCAGTCATTCATTTATCTTCTCTTGCGTCGTCGCCATTTTTTTGGACCATGTGGTCCTTTTCCTCTTGGCATGTTTATTTCCTCGCTGGTTGTCATCAAGGTTTGATCATTCCATTATAGCGGAAAAAATTTTATTTGTTTTTTCCGTAAAGAGCAAATATTTTACATATTGTGCCATGACATGATAATATTTAAACCAGTCACACTTTTAATACCGAATAAATTAGAGGTAATGCAGTTATGTATAAAAATATTTTTTTACTTCTCGTTTCGTTATTTATATTAGCTGCTTGCAGCACAGCTGGTGGTCCGTCTTTTTCGGGTTACAAAGCAGCGGGTGCGAATGATACCGGTGTTTATCTTTATCGGTTGAAACATTTTGCTTCTGGCTTTGGTGAAAATGTCCTGATAGATGGTAAGCCATGGGGAACATTGAAAGACAATGGTTTTCTTTATACGCGTTTAACACCTGGCACGCATACCATATCCATGCCTTATCGCAATTTGTTGTTTACTAAATCAAATGACAAAACGTTTACTGTGTCGTCTCACGAAATTAAATATTTTAAAATCGTCTGGAGTCCATCAGGAAACTTAACGTGGTTGTCAGGTGGTCCTGTACCAGAATGGAACTGGTCGTACGTCGCGATGCCAGCATCGGCTGCGAAACAAGAAATGCAGTCGTTGAATTTGTCTAGCTGACAATAAGGAGGAAGTGAGCGCTTGGCTCACTTCAGTGTTTGTGCTCCATAAACCGAATAAATCGTTCGTTCAACTCTGCTAAAACGTCTTCACTCAGCGGTCCAGGTTTAGGTTGTTGCCATAGACTAAGCTTACTTCTAATTTTTGCATTGTATCGAATTTTTCTGGCAGCATCATCTTCCTGCTGCATTTTTAATTTTTCTTCTTCTTGATGGTAGGGATTTAGCACAGGATACATTATGCGTGCTTGCCTTGCGTGTTCTGCAACATTTTCGCGTATATCACGAGCAAGACACGGTAATAATAAACCTTCATAGTCTTTTTCCAGTATGGATATTTGTGCTTGTTCATTAGCGATATCAAGTTTAACGTGCAGGCCATGCAGAATATCGTCACTGTTGAGTGGCGGTAATGGTGGTTGCTGACGCTCTCGCGCTTTGTTAAGCAGGATGAGATAAGCTTCTTGCATTTCACCATTTTTAAACCAAGGCTGACTGTGTGATCTGCGTTTCATCACATTAGAAATGTAAATTGTTTCGCCTTTTTCATCAACTGTTCGTATAAAACTTGTCAAATGGTCACGGAGATGATGGCAGTGAGAAGAATTTTTTTTTCGCAGTATTCCTTTTTTGATAATTTTTGCTTCGGGTAAAAGAATGATTTCTGGCAGATCAGCAATTTTATTTTTAAATGTTTCTGCAATTTGTTTTCGCGATAAATCGGGATGCTCTTTTTCCAGTAAATAAAGGTATATTTCTAGCGCCTGCAAACTGGCTCGACGTTGATGTTCTGCAATACGGGTATTTTTATGTGACGTCGCTCCAGATAGGCTGACATATTGCGCAAATGTGTCGGGAAATAAGCGAAGACAAGTAGCGAAAAGATCACTGCGGTAAATCACCGTTCCATCTTCATAGTTGATTGGCCATCCTGCATTGGTATCGCTAATATGGCGATAATCTTTTTTACGTACGTAAAAAAATCCATCGCCTAGCATGTGATAATTGCGCATCGCATCTGCTTTTTTCGGATGATATCCTCTGATGAGGTAATACCAGAAATTGGCGCATAAATAATATAATTGCTTGCTGCCAGTAATCATCACTTCTGTGTCACTACAACAATAAGGAATAAAAAAATTCGGTGAATTGTCTTTGATACGATGGGCGCCGCGGAAAGCAGAAAAAGTTTTCAGTGGTTGGACGTTACCTTCCATTATTTTTTTGATGAATTCATAATCGTTTCGAGTGTTTGTGTAAGGCACGATGTCTGTTTGCAGCGATAAAGATTGATGAGGTGCAAAGCGCGATCTTGCCACAGCATTTTCACTAATCAAAGTGACAGGTGTTGCTTCTGTCGTCTCCTGTGCGTGAGCCAACCGGTGACGAATTTTATGTTGAACACTCTCCTCATGCTTTTCCATTTCTTCTTTTTCGTCCGCTAAAAAACAGGAAGATTCTTTTGGGCACCAACTTAAAGCAGTCAGGCCTTTGTGATCAGTCGCAGCGGCAGCAATGCCGTTTTCCAGTAAAAATAATATCATCTCAAGACTGTTGCTGGATTCTGCTGCATGGTGGAGCAGCGTTTCACCTTTTTTGCCTCGCCATTTGTTGATATCAAGTCCTTTAGCGATGAGCGCTTTTAGAATACGCATATCATTTATTTTGATCGCGAGGACAGTAAGCGTTCTTTCATGCGGCTCATATTTAAGATTATCCTCATTGAGGTCCGCTCCCATTTCAATTAAATAAAGCGCTGCTTCTATCATTTTTGCTTTATCGAATTGTGAATAGCAATCAAATCGAGCGATGCTATGAATAATATTGTAGACAGCAGTTTTTTTGAAAGTGGCATGGGACGTATTGATGTCTGCATTATTTTCGAGTAACAAAGCAGCCATTTCACGAGTGGATACGCTATGTAATGCGGGCGCATATCTTGCCGTGCACATGTTGGTGTTCACATTTTTGCTTAAAAGAAACTGCGCCATTTCGCTATCATTTTTTTTCACGGCAATCAGTAATGGCCATTCTTCATTGCCAAGCTCACGATTGTATTCCAATAAAACAGCGGCACCAGGCTTAGCATCCGCCTTTACTCTTTGTCTCGCTGGCGCATCAATGTCAGCTCCCTCATCTAAAGCAGATTGCACCATCTTGATATCGCTTCGTCGCGTTCCGATAATGAGCCTTTCTGCTGGCGAATAAGTTCTTTCAATTTCATGATCTTGTTTTGCTTGACGATGAATTTGTTGTTGTTGTCGATGGGTCATAGCGTTTAGTTAAATTATCCATGGTCTCACGACGTGCGGTTTCTTTATCTTCTTCTTGTAAAAAAGCATCACGCCATTTAAAAATCGCCACATCAAAAATGTCTGCATTGTCGGATAGTGATAACGTGTCATACATTTTTTTTAGTGCAGCACGTAAATAACCATGGTGAGTTATTTCGTATTTATCAGGATGCGTTACTTGCAAAAATAATTGCGTTAACTGAGTGAGAATATCTTCCTGCCATTTTTGTCTTTCCGTAGCCGATGAGGTGCTGTCTAGTTTATTTTTTAGCAAGGTGTTGAATACTTCAAAAAAATCGCTTAAGTGTTTCATTAGCATAAGGCATCATCTCATTTTGTTAATGTTGTACACGCTAAAATAAATTTAGCGGTGTCTAATTAAAAGGTTAAAAGTCTTGTCGCTTCATCGTCACTACATTCTTCACTGTCGGTATCGTTACGGCCTACTGGTAGGTGGAGTGGATAATTAGATGGCCCTGCTTCTTCCCATTGTGGTGGCAATCCCATTTCGATATCCGTGGTGATGGATGCTGCTTTTTTACGATTAGCGGGCTGAGTGAAAAGAGCAGCGGTATTTCCTGAAAGTGATAATGGTGTTTGGCTAGTGCTTGCTTGACGCCACACATCTATGTTGAGATTTGCGATGGTGGTTATCATATCAATCGCTGTGTCCCTAAGTTGATTATTAGGTAATCGTGCAATATTGGCTTCAAATTCTCTAATATCCGCTGCAGGGATGATTAAGATTCCTTCTTTTTCTAAAGCTTGCAATCTTTTTAGTATCTCTTTTGCTGTTGGCTCTACGTCTTTCCAATGATGCCGGTTCAATGTGGGCTGTTTATTAAATAATATATTGTAAAGTAAACGCCATAAGACAATTAGTATTAAGACACCTACAACGAATGTTATCGCACCTCCTACAGCATATAAAGCCACGGCTAAACCTGCTGCTTTTCGTTCCTCCTGCAGGGCAGATATCGCTTGATTATTCCACGGATCAGCAGAAATAAGCTTAGCAATATTGCTATTTAAGTCGTCGACTTCTGTAACTTTGATGCCAGTTAGGACAAATAAGGGAATCGATAGCGCCGGTATCAGCAGTGCGGCTAGTGGTGCGAATATCACAATGGCGCGATAGGTTAATGAAGTGGTGGGTTGGTTATTTAAATTTGTTAATATCGTATTCAATTGTTTGTTAAAGGCAATCAGCATCAGTCTGTCTTGTTCTCTTATCTGATAATCAGCAAGTGTTTCATGCTGTTTTTTTATTGATGCTGCGTGTGGAGAAGATGGAGCTGCCGATATTTTTTTTGCATATTGCGGTATCTGTTGCAGAATCTGCGGAGGAATTGGCAACAATAAATCACGATAAGTGTAGTGATGATGAGTCCTTAGTAACGCCTGCAGAAATTCTCGTGATCGAGAGTCATCAGGATCAATGTCTGGTCTATGTCGCAAGATATCTATTTTAGGATTGGAAGAAACCACTGCTCGATAAGTGTGACGATTGCCCATAAAAGGATTTAGTTCAAGATGGATACGGACGAGTTCAAGTAAACTTTGTGATGCGGCAGTTGCTTGTAAAAGAAATTGATGTGCTTTGGTTAAAGAAGAATTGTTAATTTGCAGGTGATGATAGTCTTCTCCACATTCTTTAAATGAATGGTGATTTACCTCAGCAAAAAGAATCTGTTTTTTTCTGCTATCAGCCTGATCAATCATCTCTTCGAATATCGCTAAAAAACGCTGCCGATGATTTGGAGGAAGATGGTTATAGATAATATGTCGTTTTTGCATGGAACAGCTCATAAGATACTTGTGTACCGTGTTGCCAAAGTTATTACTGGTATGCAAATCAGTTTCATATTGAAAAAGTAAAGCGAAGGTATTAGGTCTATTATTTTTATAAGCAATATGAGCAGCCGTGTTACCTTCTTTTTTATTCGCTTGATTCAGATAATTCACAAAGTTTTCTTCTTTTTTTATTTCCTCGAGCAACAGTTCAGTAACATGATAGTGCCCATTTCCCGCTGCCATCATCAGCGGTGAATGATGTTCCTCATCAGAGATAAGCCAAGGAGGTATCCTTTCTTTTTCGGTAATTTCCTTTCCTTTATCTTTAATGAGAGAACCATCCCTGTCATTTTCTGCAAGCATTTTTTCTTGCTCTTTGGTAGTCGTCATTAACGATTTTAGTAAACGAATATGACCGCCAGCCGCTGCGAGCAAGAAGAGGCTTCGACCTTTGGTGTCAACGGAATAAATGAGATCAGCAAGAATTTTTTCGGGACGGTCACTGTTATCGGCAACAAACTTACGGATTACTGTTTCAGCAACCTGAATGGCTTTTACCTCGATAGCATGATGCAATAACGGTATTCCGTCTTGATCACAAGCAAGATAATTGAAACCATGGTAATGACCATATGTATTCAATAATTTTTCCGCTTCAGCAAATTCTCCCAAAACAAGTGATTGGTGAAGTGCCTCTTCGATTGTGTTGATGAAACGACTGTCATTACGCTGCTGCATGGTTTACTCCTCATCGGATGCTATTATTTGTAATAATTATATTGCGCAAAATTATAACATCTCACCTTGCTTTTAGCAAAAAAGCGGATTGCAGTTCTGAAAATAAGTTATTTAAAATGAATGAGTTAAGATGAAAGTCCATTACCGCAATGCGGCATTTACCAGTATTTCCAGCATTTCTTGACGTCCAGACGTTGGTTGTGGGCTCACTTCATTATCGAGAACGTGGCTCGCGATTTGGCTGAAATCGGTTTTGCCTTGCAAGATTTCTTGGCCGAGTGGTTGTTGCCAGGGTGCGTAACGTTTCTGTAAAAAAGTTTCGAGAGATTTGGTTTCAACGAGTTTGGCAGCGACCAGTAAGCTGCGAGCGAGTGCGTCTATGCCACTTAAGTGACCGAAAAACATATCGCTTAAGTCGATACTTTGGCGGCGTAATTTTGTGTTGAGATTAAAACCGCCACTTTGAAAACCGCCGTGACATAATAATAAATAAAGCACTTGCACCATTTCGTTGAGATGTGTTGACAGCGTATCGACATCGGATGATGTGTCACCTTGATTACTATCAATACTGCCAAATAAATTGTGCGCAAATGCATAAGCCACTTCGTGAGAAAAAGAATGACCGGCGAGCGAGGCGTGATTTGCTTCAATATTTACTTTGAATTCTTTTTCTAAACCATGTTGTTGCAAAAAAGCTGAAACCGTTGCGGTATCGTAATCGTAAGGATGTTTTGTCGGCTCACAGGGTTTTGGTGCGATGAGTAGTGTGCCTTTATAACCAATTTTGTGTTTGTACTCGACCAGCATGGTTAAAAACCGCGCCAGCTGTTGCAATTCTTGGGTGAGATTAGTGTTCAGTAACGTATCGTAACCATCACGACCGCCCCATAACACATAATTTTCGCCACGCAACCTATGGGTAATATCAAGCGCTTGTTTGACTTGAGCAACAGCATAAGCAAATACATCGGGATCAGGATTGGTTGCAGCACCGGCTAAATAACGACGATGACTGAAAAGATTAGCGGTTCCCCACAAAAGACTTATGTGTTTTTGCTCCATCTCAATGGCTATTTTTTCAGCGATGTGTAATAAATTTTTGTTGGTTTCACGCAACGTATTGCCAGTGGGTGCAATGTCACGATCATGAAAGGTGAAAAAACGTAAACCTAATTTTTCGATGAATTCAAATGCTGCTTTGACACGTAATTCTGCAGCGTGCATCGCATCATGGTGTTGCCAGGGCCGATGATATTCATCATTGTTTCCTGGCCAGCAAAAGGTCTGCCAAAAACACACGGAAAGACGCAAATGTTCTTCCATGGTTTTGCCCAATACTTTTTGTTGCGGATTGTAATAACGATAAGCGAGATGATTGGTTGACTCTAATCCTTCAAATACAATGGCTGGCATGTCATCGAAAAATTGCGTCATGATTTCATCTCCCAAAGACTTCCTTGAAAAAATTTTGCATCGCAAGCCATGATCTTGCATCGGCATTTTTATCATAAACGGTTCCAAAGGCTGCGTCATTTGCTTTTGGATTGGTGAAAGCATGCATGGCATTTCCATACATGTTCAGTTGCCAATCAGCTTTCGCCGCTGTCATTTCTTCGCCAAAAGCAATAACGTGATCTGGTGTCACCATGGGATCATCAAAGCCATGTAATGCTAAGATGTGAGCGTTGATACGATGCGGTGTAAAATTTTCCGGTGCATGTAACAAACCATGAAAACTAACAACGGCATCGACTGTCGCACCACTGCGAGCAAGATCGAGTGCACACAAACCACCAAAACAAAAACCAATAGCAGCGATGTGATGATGATCAACGCCATCCATTTTTTTAACGGTTTCGAAAGCCGCCAATATGCGTTGTTGCAATTTGTTGCGATCTTCGAGAAAGGGCTGTATCAACGCAGCTTTTTCTTCTTTGGTCTCGCCTAATGTATTTTTGCCAAACATATCGATGGCAAAACCAATATAACCAAGTTCAGCTAATGCTTCTGCTTTGTTGCAAGCAAAATCATTTTTCCCAGACCAATCATGACACACTAATACCGCTGGTTTTTTTGCAGCACCACTTTCTTCGTTGGCATAATAACCTTCGAGGATGACATTCCCATCGTGGTATTCCATTTTTTGTGTTTTTAACACAGGTGAACTCCTTATCAAGATCAAGCTAATTTTTGTGGTGAAAGCGTTGGATTTGTTATGGCTGAAGGATGCATTTGCCAAGACGTATCGATGTAACTACTGGCATCTTGCATGAGAAAATGCCAAGTTTGATTGGCGATTTTATCTAACCAATGCTTGATGGGTTCAGGACTTTTTTCCGCAACCAAACGTAATTGGGTAATGACATCCGGTGAACCATGACTTTGCATGCGCACAGAAGCCGCATAAAAAGCGGATTTTTTCTCATCGTTTGAAGCAAGTATGGTTTGCAAATATTCGTGCAAGAGACGCAGACTTGCAAAAATTTGGCGGAGCTGCACTTCTGCTTGACCATCTTTCGTGAGCAGAGAACCAATGTTCAATAATTTAGTGCTGGAGGACGCAATGGGTTCGAAATACGTATTGTCACGAATAATGCGCAGGACAGTTAATAATGGTGAATCATTACTGATGAGATGCGTCAGCATTTTATCAGTTTCTGCAAGATTGGTTGGTGTTTCTAAATGCAGGTTGTTGAGTAAACTTTCCCATGCATCAATGTATTTTGCAACGTAGGCTGAACGCAGTTGTTGCAAGAGCGCGTTGGTCAGTGCTGGATTTTTATTATTACCAATTTCTTCACCCAATACCCAATTGCCACTCATGGTTTCTTGCGCAGCAAGTGTTGCTTCCTGCGTTAAGATAGTGCTGAAGGCTTTTGCGGTGTACATGAGTGGCATGGGTTCTGTTGCTTCATTATTGATAAAAATCGCAGCAGCAGGCGTGTTTGCTGCAAGATGCAAACTCTCAGCATTATTACCATCGGTATTACGCAATATGGCATAACTTAATGCTAATCCAGGCATGGCGGTAAAATAATGTCTGGTTTCTTGTATCACATTGTTGTTCAAGGGAAAGGCTTGCCAAGCTGATTTTAAGGCCACATTAAGATGGACGACGAGCTGATTTTTTTCTGTTTTGGTGAAATGGCTTGGCAAGAGTTGTTGCAAGGTGTTGATCAGATAATTCGCATCAAAATGCGTGGTGTCACCCAACATTAAATATGTTTTTAATGCCGCATAAACATTATCGGTTTCTTTATTGACCGGATTTTTTAAATAATCTTCGAGATAATTTTTGATGGTTGGCAACAATATGGTTTGCAGTGCTTGACGATAAGCAAGGTCAACATTTTTCTGCGATTTATGCGAGTAAAATGCCACGAGATGCGAAAAATCCAAGCTGAATTTTTTATTTTCTGCGGCAGGTTGCAATACATTTAATAATGTGATGGTTTGTATTAGATGCTCATTCTGATCATTGGATTGCACCATCGCTAAACGATAATGCGACAGATGATTTTGTATGGCATACGTTTGCTTGACGCCTTGTTCGAAATCACGACCCAAAAGTAAAGCGATAGCAAGCACGGCACTGATGGAGGCGGCATATGCTGCGCGTTGTTTCCAGCGACTAAGTGCCAGCTCAGGTGTTGCGTGTGCCTCATGTGCCAAATGATGTGTCAGAAATTGTTTAATGAAATAACCACGGGTGGCAGGTGTCGGTTCTTTAAAAATTTGCAAGGCGCGTTGGTTATTGTTAACCGTCTCTTCAATCACGGTGTTTGCAGTAGCCGATTTTTTTTGCAACGCGCTTGTTAAATAAATGCCATGCAATGGTGTGGTTGGCAGTAGTGCGGCAAATGTTTTGATAAATTCCAACAAACTTTCTTTCAGACGTTCAACTTGCAGTGGAAAATCTTTGATGTAAGGACGTGCCATGGGATTACGTTCATGATGCAGACGAAATAATAATTGCGCATTGAGTTTTTTAATGAGGGCATCAAAACGTTGTGCGGTGGCATCAACTAATTTATTGCCGAGTTTGTCTGGCAAGTGTATGCCCCAAGTTTGAGAAATTTCTTCTTGGGTCAATTCATTAAAAAATTCGCTAAAGCCTGGGAGTAAATCGCATTTGGTGATAATGAGTTGACAGGGAATGCGTTGCGCAAATTGCAGTTCGAGTTCACGAACCCGTTGCAAAACAGTGGCCAATGCTGCTTGCTGATGCGTGGTGTCGCCATGCAACATGAATTCGGGTAATGGCAAAGTAATGAGTAGCCCACTTGGCAAATGTTTTCTGCTATGTTTTTTCAGTAAGCGAATAAAATATTGCCACAAAATAGGGTAGATGCTGAATTTAGATGACGTGTTTGCTCGCAATAGATATTTACCCGGCACATCAATCAAACTCACATCGCGGGTTATCCACCAATCACAATGTTCAGAAGGCGGACTATCTTGTGCGTTATTCGATGAAAGACGGCGCTGCAAAATAAAATTTACGCCTGCATTTGCCAAGAAGGCCGTCTTGCCAGATTGGGTTTGACCCATTAATAAATACCAAGGCAGTTCACTTAAAGAAAGTTGAGCCGCTTGTTTTTGCACCTGGGTTTTTTTCAAAAATTGCAAAGCACCATCAAAGCGGTTTTGTAACGCCAACAATTTTTTGCGGACATTTTTATCTTTGTATTGCAATGGATGAGGAGCAGCAAGGTCAATGATAAGAAATTTTAATAACCAAGCCAAAAATAAAATGGCAATCATCCCTATTCGTTTTTCCGCTGTCGCAAAAGGTGTGGCAGTTCCCCACTGGAAAAAGGGGGCGCCTAACCAAATGGCGATAGCCACGAGCGTTAAGAAGCCAATAGAGAGACATGCTTTTAGATAGATGTCATTTGTTAGTAGCTGGGCGCGAAACTGGGTTTTCAAACTGCGAAATATTTTTGTACGCTTCATTCGATAATACATCCATTAGGTAGCTCAAACCGACGAATATAGTCATGATAATGCAGCCAGTAATAAAAAAAATAAAGGCCAATGACACTTTACTTTTTTGCCGACGCTTTAGAGCAGCTTTACTTATTTTAAGTGGTGCAGGCGAGAGTGCTTTGCTGAAATGACCGCGATAGGCTCTGATGTGTTTGTAGAGCTGATGGGTAATTTGTTCGAGCTGATATTGGCTGTGCTCGGTTGCGCGATATTGCCCTTTATAACCAAGACTCAAACACACATACATTAATTCCATTAAATCGATATAGTGCGCCGGTTCTTTGACGATGCGTTCCATGATGGTGAAGAATTTATCGTGGTGTTGGGTATCTTGTTTAAAAGCGGTAAGTAGCGAATAGCGTTCCCATTGACCGAGACTGCCCCAGGGCGTATGGGTAATCATGTCGTCGATAGTGGCGCAAAGAACGTAGTGGCAAACCAACACATATTCGGTGTTGTAACCATGATGTTTGATGGATTCTTGAAAGGTCGTGAGCTCATGCATCAATTCTTTTTGCAATTTTGCGGGCTGACGATACGATTTGATGGCTTTTAATTTGCCGATGACCGAGAGCAGGTAACCCGCTGCATCGACAATCGGATTTAAGCCGGCTTTTGTCGTGTGGGTAACCGTACGACTTTGGAGGAATAATGGTGCTTGTGTTTCCAAGGGCTTGACTGAATTCACCGCCACATCATCATTATCGACTGCCATTTGAATCTTTATTTCTTGCTCCTCTTCTGAGGATAAGGCGTCTTGCTTTGCTGCTGGTTGATTTTGCGTCGCAATCATGACTCGCATCCTTTTATTTTGGTCGCAAACCTCGATGTCTCCTTGCTTTTTATTCGTTCTCACTCCTTTGTTGCGACATTATACACAAACAAATATCCCCGCAGAAGCAGCGGGGATAGATAAAAGAGTGCGATAAAAAAAGAGGTGGTGATGATTGTTATGCAGTAACGGATTTAATCGAGCAAACCATACTGTTTGAGTTTTTTACGCAAGGTGCCACGGCTCAAGCCAAGGACGATGGCAGCACGCGATTGATTGCCTTTGGTGTATTCCATCACGGCCACCATTAACGGTGCTTCAACTTCTGCTAAAATGAGTTCATACAAATTGCTCGGCATTTTGCCATTTAATTGAGAAAGAAAATTCTCAAGCGCCTGCCTGACACTGTCATGCAGCGGTTGATTTTTTTGGGTCAACACAAAGGATGACTTTTCTAATAGATTAGTAGGCATAATTTTCCCCTCTTTTCTCGGGACTGTTCACGATACAGCGGGTATTCTAACCATTGTTCTTTGTTAGAGCAATCATTTTTTGCACAAATTACATATTTATCCATTTTTCCAGATAATGAATATTAATCAGTCCTTTTTGGAAGGAATTGCCACGTAAAATATCTTGGTGCAAAGCAATATTGGTGCGTATGCCTTCAATGACGGTTTCATCCAAGGCGTTGCGCATGCGAGCGATGGCGAGCTCCCTGGTTTCGCCATGGGTAATGATTTTAGCGATGAGGGAATCGTAATAAGGGGGAACTTTGTAGCTGCCATAAATGTGCGAATCAACGCGCACACCGGGACCGCCGGGCGCATGAAAATAACTGATGGTGCCTGGCGATGGCGCGAAGGTGCGTGGGTCTTCGGCATTGATACGGCATTCAATGGCATGACCACGAATCGTAATGTCTTTTTGTTGGAAAGCGAGTTTTTCACCAGCAGCAATGTGCAATTGTTGTTTTACTAAATCGATGCCAGTGACCATTTCAGTGACAGGATGTTCGACTTGAATACGGGTATTCATTTCGATGAAATAAAATTGATTGTCTTCGTATAAAAATTCCATGGTGCCAACGCCACGGTAATTCATTTCGCGACAAGCTGTTGCGCATAGTTCGCCAATGTCTGCACGTTGTTTTGGTGTGATGCCAGGCGCGGGCGCTTCTTCGATGACTTTTTGATGACGACGTTGCATGGAGCAATCACGTTCGCCTAAATAAATGGCATTGCCGTGACCATCACCCAAAATTTGAATTTCAATGTGCCGCGGCGTTTGCAAATATTTTTCAATATAGACTTTGTCATTGTTGAATGCGGCAGCGGCTTCGCTGCGTGTGAGTGTAATCGCATTAATCAAATGGGATTCGGTATGCACCACGCGCATGCCACGTCCGCCACCACCACCGGCCGCTTTGATGATGACGGGGTAACCAATGCTGCGTGCTAATTTGATGGTACCAGCATCATCATCCAAAATAGGATCGTTTGAACCGGGTACGCAAGGGATGCCCATTTTTCGCATGAGCTTGATGGCGGCAACTTTATCGCCCATTTGACGTATGGTTTCTGGATGTGGGCCAATGAAAATAAAGCCACTTTTTTCGACTTGTTCTGCAAAATCCGCATTTTCTGCGAGGAAACCATAGCCTGGATGGATGGCTACGGCATCGGTAATTTCAGCGGCGCTAATGATGGCTGGAATGTTGAGATAACTTTGTGCGGCAGAATGTGGGCCGATGCAAACAGATTCATCGGCCAGTCGCACATGTAATAAATCGCGATCAGCGGTGGAGTGTGCCGCCACTGTTTTAATGCCCAGTTCTTTGCAGGCTCGCAAAATACGTAAAGCAATTTCTCCGCGATTGGCAATTAAAATTTTATCTAGCATGAGGCTACTCGATAATAAATAAGGGCTGATTGAATTCAACGGGGGTGCCATTGTCAATGAGTCTAGCGGTAACCGTGCCGGTTTTATCCGATTCGATTTGATTAAACATTTTCATCGCTTCAATTAAGCAAAGCACATCACCGCTTTTGACGGCTTGACCAATTTCGACAAAAGGTTTTGAGCCAGGGGTAGCGGATAAGTAAACGGTGCCAACCATCGGTGCTTTGATAGTATGTTTATCCGCTGCGGCAGTGTCAGCGGGCTTTGCGCCTCGTACATCGGCATGATCTGCTGAGGGTGCAGCGGCTGTTTCTTGGGCAACCGGTGCCGCCATTACCATGGGGGTGACTTTCACTTCTCGGGTGATGCGAACGGATTCTTCGCCTTCCCGAATTTCAATTTCAGCAACACCGGTGCTCTGTATGAGTTCGATGAGCTTTTTGATTTTTCGCATATCCATGTTGGGGTCATTTCCTCTTTGAACGTAACCAACCATTAAGTGAGTGCATTTTGCAGCAATGCAGTCATTTTGTCCATATACCTACAAGATACCGGATTTTAACGTCAGATGTCAGCAAGATCGCTTATTTTAATGACGTCTTTACTCTGTTGCCAAGGTTTTGCGGTAAATTTTGCGGTAAATAAAGATGATGAAGGGCGGGAGCAGGGAAATGGCAATGATGGCATAAATGACCAGGGAGAAATGGTCTTTGACGAAGGGCAGGGTGCCAAAAAAGTAGCCGGCAGCCAATAAACTGCTCACCCAAATCAAGGCGCTGACGATGTTATAAAAAGAAAATTGCCGCAAGCTCATGTTGCCAACACCCGCAACAAAGGGCGCAAAGGTGCGCAAAATTGGGAGAAAACGCGCGAAAATAAGGGTTTTACCGCCGTGCTTTTCATAAAACGCATGGGCTTCATTTAAGTGTTTTTTATTGAGCAGCCAAGAATCTTGTGCAAAGAAAACCTTGGGGCCAATCAGTCTGCCAATGAAATAATTGAGTTTGTTGCCAAGGATGGAGGCGATGATTAAAAGAAGAAAAAGCAGTTGTATGCTGAATGGATGATTGGGATGCGCCGCAATACTGCCTGCGGCAAAAAGGACAGAGTCGCCGGGCAAAAAAGGCAGGATGATAAGGCCCGTTTCGCAGAAGATAATCGCAAATAATGCAAGATAGGCCAAAATGCCGTAATTTGTGACCAACATTAAGAGCGATGTATCGAGATGTAAAATGAATTGCAATAACTGATTCATGTTGTCTCTTTGTTCACGAATGACTGTTTTGTTAAATAAATGTCAAAACGACTGTGTTTACCATGCATTGAAAAATGAGGGGCGAGGTTCCCAAGGGGCATCGCCAAGCGAGGCCTTTTTACCACAACCCGTTCAGTGGCACAAGTTAGAGCAGCTTCAAACAAAGTGAGCGTATCCGTTTCGTTTCCCAGCAGTTCTTGCAAGATAGCCATGTCTTTCTTCACCGCTGCTGATTTTTTGCGCTCGGGAAACATGGGGTCGAGATAAATAATGGGAGGACGTTGCTGCGGGAGCATTGTTTTTAGCCAATGTGTTGCATCGACTTGTATCAGCCTCATGCGTTCGAGGATGGTTGCGAGTTGTCCATGTTGACTGGCGCGTTGCATTGCATCTTGCAGTAAAGCAAAGACGATGGGTGAGCGCTCAAGCAGGGTAATGCGAAAGCCAAGTGTGGCAAGAATAAAACTATCACGACCAAGACCTGCAGTCGCATCAACGAGGTGTAACTGCGTACTCGGTTTACGTCCCATGGCTTTGGCCAATAATTCTTTGCGGATGCTGGTGTGTTGCCGACGATGATGTAATTTTCCAGCAAGGAAATCTATGTAAAAATCACGGATTTTTTTATGCTTACAATCATGCAAGCAAAGATACTGTGGCGTCATTAACAGTAGATAATCGTAAACCGTGGCTGCTTCGCTATCAGGCTGTGCAATAAAATCGAGATGCAATTCTGCCGCAAGCAACATTGCTGCCTTGTTTTTTTCTTCGCATGTGGTCGAGATGGCAATACGTTTTGTCATATTATCTAGGTATACTGCTTCACCATGTTAGTACGTCAACGGTTATCACAATATATCTACTTAATGCGATTGAATAAACCCATCGGCATCTGGCTATTGCTATGGCCGACATTATGGGCGCTGTGGCTTGCGAGTGCGGGTATGCCATCAACCATGCTGCTCTTAATTTTTATTCTGGGGACGATACTCATGCGCTCCGCTGGCTGTGTCTTGAATGATATTGTTGATAGGCATTTCGATGGTCAGGTAAGTCGTACCAAAAAGCGACCGCTTGCAACCGGCAAGGTGAGTGTTAAAGAAGCGGTGATATTAACGGTGGTATTGAGCTTGATGGCACTGCTCTTAGTCATACTATGTAATGCATTAACGATAGGGTTGGCTGTTGTTGCTGCCATGCTTGCACTGCTTTATCCCTTCCTGAAACGATACACCTACTTACCACAACTGGGTCTTGGTGCGGCTTTTGCCTTTGGCATGTTGATGGCTTTTGCTGCTACAACCGGTACGTTAAGTTTAGCTGCTTGGTTTTTATTTTTAACAGGCATGGTGTGGCCTGTCATTTATGATACGCAATATGCCATGGTAGATAGAGAAGATGATCGCAAAATCGGCGTGAAATCGACGGCGATTTTGTTCAGTGACATGGATAAATTGCTCATCGCCTTGTTGCAAGTGTTGTTCATTGTCATGCTGACCATCGTCGGTTTGATGTTTCGTTTGCAAAAAATTTATTATGTTGCACTGTTCGTTGTTGCTTTGTTATTTGCTTACCAACAATGGCTGATACGCACGCGCGATCGCGAAAAATGTTTTGCTGCATTTTTAAATAATAATTGGGTGGGTCTTGCTATTTTCGTCGGCATTTTTTTAGGCGTGTCGCAGTGATTATCGTTGCAGATGCGCATATACCTTTCGTAGAAGCGTATTTCGGTGCTTACGGTGAATTACAATTAATACCTGGACGTGCGATCAACTCAGCGCATGTGCAAAATGCGGATGTGCTGTTGGTGCGCTCTATCACGCACGTCAACGAAAATTTATTGCAAGATAGTCGTGTTAAATTTGTTGGAAGTGTCACAGCGGGTGCGGATCATTTGGATACCAAATGGCTGGATGCAGCGGGTATATCCTGGAGTATTGCCGCTGGATTTAATGCGCCACCGGTCGCAGATTATGTGGTCAGTGTGATCGCAGCGTTACAACACAAACATTTATTGGCGAAAGAAAAAATACAAGTTGGTGTGATCGGTGTTGGCCATGTTGGTCGGTTAGTTGTTGAGCGCTTAAAGTGGCTTAATATGGATATTCATCTTTGTGATCCTATTCGTGCGCAACAAGAAAAAGATTTTGTTTCTGTGTCCATGGATGAGATGCATGATTTAGATTTAATTTCAGTGCATGTGCCTTTAACGCGTGGTGGCCAACATGCGACGCATCATTTTATCAATCAAGCATTTTTGTCGCGACAAAAACCCGGCTGCATTTTACTGAACGCCAGTCGTGGTGCGGTGATAGATTCGCAAGCGTTACTGCAGTGGGGCAGCCATTTGCAATGGTGTTTTGATGTTTGGGAACATGAACCGACAATACTACCTGCAATATTGGAAAAAGCATTAATTGCAACGCCACACATCGCTGGCTATTCAATGCAAGCAAAAATCCGCGGCATTGAAATGCTGTACCGCCTTGCTTGCAGAAAAAATATTATTGAACCACAAACAATTGCACCAATCACCATGCCACAACAACAACTCGTCTTTACTGACAAAAAATTACAGTGGGAAGAAATTGTGCTGGGAGTTTTTAATCCGTGGTCTATCACAACAATGATGCGCACACTGCTGATGCCAAATACAACATCGGGACATCTTTTTGATGAGATGCGTAATCAATTTAATAATCGTCATGAATTTGCCTACACCCACATCATCGGTGCGCACGTATCGGATGCCGATGCAATGTTGTTGGCGAAATTAGGCATTGGGTTGCAGTAAATTCTAAAACAACGAATCGGTGTTATCGCTATTTTCAGTATCACCATCATTTTGATTTTCATTTTGCGTTGGTGTCGGCGTATCGGCATCGCCGGCTTGGGCGTTTTCGGGAACATAAGGCAGCATGAAATATTCAAAAATAGCAACTGGGTCATCGACTGATGCGCGCTTGCCAGTCATGGGGTCAATGCGGATGCTGACGATGCCGGGTGGTTGCTCGAGTAAGTGTTCAGGTTTTCCTTTGAGGGCAGCCTGAATGAATTGTATCCAGATAGGGAGAGCTGCTTTCGCACCGTATTCATGCAAAGATTGATTGTAATCAAAGCCAACCCAAGCAACAGCAACGAGATCTGGATTATAGCCAGCGAACCAAGCATCGACTTGATTATTGGTTGTGCCGGTTTTACCAGCAAGATCATTACGCCCGAGATTTTTTGCAAGTTTTGCTGTCCCACGCTGAATCACATCGTGTAAAGCGGAAGTGATGAGATAAGCATTTTGCGGCGATAATACACGTGGTGCAGCAGCAATATCTTTGCTGCATTTATTAATGCAAGCAACGAGAGGTCTTGCTTGATAAATAATTTGGTCTTGCGAATTGCGTATGCTATCGATGGCATAAGGCACGATTTTTAAACCACTATTTGCAAAGACAGCATAAGCTTGTGCCATTTGCAAAGGTGTGACCATGGCAGTACCGAGAGCAAGTGAAAGACCCGGCGGCAATTGGCTGCGAACGAAACCAAAGCGCTGCACATAATCGACAGCATAAGATAAGCCCATGAGTGCCAGCAAACGGATGGAAACCAGATTGCGTGATTCTACGATGGCTATCCGTAAACGGGTGGGACCATAAAATTTATGCGTATCGTTTTGCGGTCGCCACAAGCTATTGTCGGTTGGATTTTCAAAAATAATGGGTGCATCGTTGATGACCGTTGCTAAGGTGTAGCCTTTTTCCAGCGCGGCAGAATAGATAAAAGGTTTAAAGCTGGAACCCGGTTGACGTTGCGCGCTGGTGATGCGATTAAAACTACTGTGTTGATAATCAAAGCCACCGACCATGGCAAGAATAGCGCCATTTTGCGGATTCAATGCGACCAAACCCGCTTCCGCTTTTGGCACTTGTGCCAGCTGATAACCTTGTGGCGTTTGGAAGAGACGCACCACATCGCCGAGTTGCGCTATCATGTCGGCGCGTTTTGGTTTGGGTCCGAGATAATCTGCTGAGATTTGTTTACGTGCCCACGATAATCCTGACCAGGGAATAGTGATGAGATGGCCATTTTCATTGAGCACGGTGATGGTATTGGTACTCATGTCCACGATCGCGCCCGGTTCAAGATCATTTAGTACCGGTATTTTGCGCAACAATTGTTGCCATTTTTCCATGTTATCAAAGGAAGGATTGCCAAAATTATCTTCAGGACCACGGTAACCATGACGTTGATCATAGGCGAGTAAATTGTCGCGTACGGCGAGCGTCGCTGCATTTTGCAAATGCGTTTCTATGGTGGTGTAAACTTTGAAGCCATCGGTGTAAATACTATCACCATACATTTGTTCGAGTTGTTGGCGCACCAGTTCAGCCACATAAGGTGCTTTCACTTCATTTTGCAAGTCATGGTAACTTGCATTCAGTGGTGCATTAATGGCTTTGTCATACGTAGCACGATTAATATAACCTTGTTCAAGCATACGTGAGAGAACATGATTGCGCCGTTTAAGGGCGGCTTCGTGATTTGCTAACGGATTTAAAGTGGAAGGTGCTTTGGGCAGACCGGCAAGCATCGCGTATTGATCGAGGGATAATTCATTGAGATGTTTACCGTAATACACTTCAGCGGCAGCCTCGACACCATAAGCACGATTACCGAGAAAAACTTTATTCAAGTACAGTTCGAGAATTTTGTCTTTCTTTAATTTATGTTCAATTTTGATGGCCAATAAAATTTCGCGTAATTTGCGGCCGAAGGTTTTGTGTCGCGTAAGATAAAAACTTCGTGCGACTTGCATGGTGATGGTGCTACCACCTTGTAATTTTTTTCCGGTTAACACTAATTGCAAGGTCGCTCGGCCAAGACCTGGTAAATCAACGCCCGCATGTTGGAAGTAGCGTTGATCTTCGGTGGCAAGGACAGCTTGTATCAATGGTTTTGGAATTTCATGGTAGGGTATGGGCAGACGGCGTTTTTCACCGAAGGTTGCCATTAATTTTTTATCATGAGTGAAAATTTGCAGCGGCACTTGCAGTTGAACCGTGTTCAATGCATCAATGTCCGGTAGCTCATATTCAATGTAATAGAGCACACCGGCAATTGCGATGACACCTAACAAAAGCAGCAAAATAATGAGCTTTTGGATGAATTTAAATAAGTAACTCATAAGTTATAAAAATCTTGCATTTTATGGGGGCTAAAGTATATTAACATCCTTCTCATTTCTGCAACCTGTCTTTTCTCTCAAACGTATTAAACGTCGTATTGTATCAGCTTTACCCCGCATTGTGTCGCAATTCGTTTCCCCCTCTTTTTCGATGGAAGGAGTCCTATTTTGAAATGGTGGCATTATTTTTCACGACCGCTGGTAGGTCTTGATATTTATCAAGATGCTTTATGTTTAATGCAAGTTCCGTGGCGCAAACAACAAGGCATGACAGTGCGGCATTGCCCATTGCCGCCAACTATTTTTGCCGACGGAAAAATTAAAGACTGGGATGGATTACACGCAGTATTGGCGGCGGAAGTGGCAGGTTTAGGCTTAAAAGGGATGACAGCAGCCATACAATTGCCAGCGCATTTGGTACGCATGCAAAAGCGGGTGTTACCTTTTGGCTTGTCATCACTTGCCATAGAAAGCGAAATTCACCGGCAATTGCAGCGTGATTTACCGGGAATGAGCGAAGCCTTGGCCATCGATTTTAACGAATTACCCCAGGAAAATGATGATGAAGTCGCCGTGCTTTTTTTCGCTGCACGCTTTGCCTACGTCGCGCAATATGTCGCTTGTGTGAGAAAAGCGGGGCTTAATGTGAAAATAGTTGACGTTGATCTTTTTGCATTATTGCGTGTCGTTGCTTTTCTGTTGCCAGCTGCTTTGCAGCGATTTAGGGCAAGAGCTGTTTTGTATGTGCGTCAATCCATGGCCATGATGATTATCAACAATGCACACGATATTCCTTTTTATCAGCAATGGAAATTAACCGAGGTCGCCGATTTTCCGCAGCAAGTGAAAAGCACGTTGCAATGGTGGCGGGCGAATTTTCAAGTGGCTGTCATTGATCAGCTAATTTTGTGCGGTGAACACCCTTATCTCACGGATAATTTGCCGCAATGCGCTGATTTAGCGACGGAGGTGTATGACCTTAACAAACAACTTTTCACTGATGATGTGGCTGATTTTTTAATTGCATATGGTCTTGCTTTGCGAGTGACGCCAACATGGTAACCATCAACTTACTTCCCTGGCGAGCGCAGGCACAAAAGCAGCAGCGTAAAGTCACGCAACAAGTGATTGCAGGCATGATGTGCATGACATTTTTGCTGCTGTTTTGTCTGCATTTATTATTACAAGCACGCGAATCGCATCTCATCGCCCACATCAGTGCATTGAAACAGCACCATGAACTTATCTCATCTTCACTTCCTACAGAAGAGGACCATGCCACCATAACGTTGCCGCCAACGAACCCATTTCTCGCCCATTTATTGGCTGCACTGAGCGAGCGAGAAGACACATTTTTTTGTTTGCAAGAAATGCACGGTGATAACAAAACCCTTATTTTTAAAGGTCGAGCACGCTCGATGGTTGATCTCACGACTGTGCTGACCCATAGTCACGCCGCTGCTTTATTTGCAGATATTCACATTGAGGAATTGCAGCAAGAAGCGAAAGGTGATGTGACATTTCAACTGCGAGCGAATGCGTGATGCGGCAATTGACGCATTATCATTATCGTTGGTGGTATGCCGGATTACTGAGTGTGTGCGTGATACTCATGGCGTTTTTTTACGACGTGCAACCTGCTTTATTGCGTTTGACCGCAATGCGGACAATGGAAAAAATGTTAATGAAAAAAATAAAACATGCGCAGACACGCACTCATTCACTGTCACCTATTTCACATTTACCTGCATCAACACAAGAAAAAATGACCGCATTGCTGCATAGGTTGCAGCAAAGTGGTGTCAGCATACAGTCGGCGAAAGTGTTGTCGTTTTCACCGACAGACATGACAGTTGCACTGGTATTAATCGGCCATTTTCAGCAAATGGCAGCCGTGATGTTTGCGTTAACTGAGCCTTCTTCTCCGCTTAAGCTCACGGATTTTTCGCTGAAAGTGAGCGTGTCATCACAATTATCATTAGCGTTGACGCTGACATTTTTTGACACAGCACTTGCAACTTTTATCAATCATCAACGGCCAGTGTTGCCGACGCTGCAACATAATCCCTTTTGTGTTGCGCGCGAAATGAATGCAATTAGCGATAACGATGCATTAACAAAAACACAAACGATACCGCTTAATCTCATCAAAATGGTTGGCTATTTTGCAGAAGGCGAACGTCAATCGGCGCTGGTGTTGTTGCCGGATCATCGCGTGTTGCTAGTTGAGGTCAAGATGCCACTTGGCAGTGAAGGTGCGGTCATTACAGCGATTGAACAAGATGCCATTCGCTTGACCATGCCAGATCACAGTGAAGTGCGGATGGCGATGGAGCGAACTGATGCGGATGATCCCCTCTCCCGCCGCAGCGATCATTAAACCACTCTCTTTTTTATTTTCTCATTCAGGATGCACTATGCGTTTTCTTTTTCTCATACTCATTTTTTTTTCACTGACACAAACAACCATGGCAATGGAGCGTACTGTGACGCTGGAATTGCAGCAGGTTAATTTACCAGATGCCATTCGCTTGTTAGCGAAATTCATCGATAAAAATGTGGTGATTGCAGAGACGGTTGCAGGTAGCGCGAGTTTACATTTGCGTGAGGCAAATCCAACACAAGCTTTTCAGACCTTGCTCGCAACGCATGGTCTTGCGAGCTCACAGCGTGGTGCCGTTTGTCTGGTTGCACCACGGAGTGAACTCATCAAATATCGGGAAGAGGAAGAAAAGTGGTTGCAGGTGACGGATGCCACATCACCATTAGTGTCAGCATTTTGGCAGCTACATTATGCCAATGTGGAAGAAGTCGCGACGCGTCTTAAAGCAGGGCGTAGCACATTATTATCGAAACGCGGTTACGTGTTGGCGGATAAACGGACGAATGTGCTGGGGGTGCAAGATACGGCGAGTCGAGTACGCACATTGCATCAGTGGATAAAACGTTTAGACGTCTCCATTCCGCAAATCGCAATTGATGCGCGACTGGCGAGTGTGGACAGTGATCATGAGCGTGAGCTTGGCATTGATTTTAGCGTCAAGTCGTTAGGCTATGAGACGGGCGGCAATAAAGAAGGGACACAATCCTCCGCGGCGACAGTTGGCAAATATAGTTTAGCGATTGCGAAACTCGCAGATGGCAGTTGGCTCGATGTCAAATTGGCAGCGTTAGAAAATGCAGGTCATGCTGAGCTCATCTCGAGTCCCAGTTTATTCACGGCTAATCAACAATCGGCTTCGATAGAAGCCGGCGAAGAAGTGCCATACCAAGAAGTGAGTCAGAGCGGCGGAACAGCCGTGGTGTTTAAAAAGGCTGTTTTAGGCTTGAAAGTGACACCACAAGTGATGCCGGGAAATAAGGTGTTACTGCAGTTGCAAATTAACCAAGACAGACCAAGCAACCATATGGTCCTTGGCGTCCCGACCATCTCGACACGTCAGATCACGACAAATGTATTAGTCAAGACTGGTCAAACCATCGTATTGGGTGGTATTTATGAAACCAATACGGAGCGTGGTGAGCAGCGGGTGCCTTTCATTAGCCAAGTGCCACTGATTGGGTTACTGTTTCAGCAACATCACACGCGTAAAAACAAACGGGAATTACTTATTTTTGTAACACCGAGAATGATCACACCAGAGCCATGACAAGACGCAATAACATTTTTTTAGTAGGACCCATGGGCGCCGGTAAAACCAGCGTTGGTCGTTATTTGGCAAAAAGGCTCAACAAAGATTTTTACGATTCCGATCAAGAAATAGAAAAAAAAATGGGCGTGAGTTTGGTTTGGATACATGACTTAGAAGGCATCGTTGGTTTTCGGCAACGTGAAATGAAAATCATCGATACATTAAGTGCCATGTCAAATATTGTGTTGTCCACTGGCGGTGGTTGTGTTGAAACCCAAGAAGTCAGGGAATTTTTACACCAACGTGGCATGGTCATTTATATGGAAGTCTCGCTAGAAACGCAATTAGGCCGCTTAAAACACGATAAAAAACGCCCGCTATTGCAGGGTGAAAATCCGCAAGCCGTCCTCATTAAATTGTGGGAAGAGCGCGAACCTTATTATGAAACGATAGCGGATTTGATTGTGATGACGGATGATCGTTCTATTCAAGATGTGGGCAATGAGATACTCACTTGGTTGGAGGAAGGGAAGTGAACGACGACGCACTCGACACATACAACGACTCAATCACACTATCTGCGTTTTTCTGAACGAAATCGGTGAAATAATCACCCCACTTTTGCGGTGTAGCGCAATCATGCCGCGGGTAACGCCAGACAAATTCAATGAAATGTGTCGGCATGCGGATCACACCATCGGCTAAGGTGATGGTTTGCATGCTACCGCGTGTTGCACCTTGAGCAATGCCATCGGCAACACTTCCCTTGATGAGACCACCTTCGTGATTGAGCTCAAGTTGTGCCTCATTTTCCACAAAACAAAGAAAATTTTCGAGGCTGGTAAAGCCCGGTAACAAATGCACTGACAAGGTGAAGTGATTAGGTGTGCGACCGAAAACGAGTACAAAGGCGAGTAATTCATTAAATGCTTGCACGGCAAGAAATTCGCTGACAGTCGGCATTGGCCAATCTCTGCCACTTAAATACTGGATGAAGTGATCGTGAGTGAGGCCAGATGGCAAAGTCGTTAACGGCGATGGTGCTGCAAGCTGCGCGTATTTTTCAATGATTTTTCTAATCTCAATTGGCATTTCTTCTAAACGAAAATCAGCGACAACGGCTTGCGCTATGGCATCTTGCGCCAATTGTTCATGGCTATCTTCGGCTGCCATCCACAAAAAATCATTTTGCTTATCGGCTAAATAACCACGTCCTTTTTCGCAAAACCCAAGGGATGCAAAAAGTTGACTCAACAAAGTGATACCGCTGTGAGGTCCTGGCAAATCAATCACTGCAAAATGATCAAGCGTGAATTTCGTTATGCCTTGTTGTTGCAAAGCAAATTCCAACCTCGCGACTTGCGGCGTTGCCTTGCGATAACGTTGCCATAATGTATGGACGACTTGTTGTCTCAATTGTTGCATGCATTACTCACTTGCAGTCTGTCATCTTGTGCCGCTACCACCACATGCCGCTGTCATCCCAGCGAAGGCTGGGATACATCTTTAAAGACGATACAACACATAAATAAAACACTCTTTCTCAACCTTCGCTGGGATAATAGCTTGCATCGCGACAGCTTCTGCGAGGCGCAACACTACTTCACCTTCGCAGTAATAACAATATCTCCTTCGCTATCCTTTGCGCTTATTTGTTTACGACGCCACTCGTCCCTCTACAATAATTATTCTGCGCAGACGGTAACACGCAAGATTTAGCTTGTTGTTTTGGCGTCGTCGCCAACAATAAATAAGATGGAGATGTTTTTAACTGCTGTGTTTGACTTGTCGTCGATACGTTACCCGCTAGCACATTAGTCGAGAGTGCCAATCCAACGCTAAGCGCTATAACGAGCGTCATTATTTTTGCTATGAATGCGTTCATAATCAATTACCTCTATACCGAATGAATAGCTTAAAAAAACGCTACTTTTTAAGTATAGTCTAAAAAATATGATGTTTTATGGCTGAGAATCCACGTTACTATTTTCAGCAAATACAATAGAATACGCGGCAATGTCTGCGGGTGTAGTTCAATGGTAGAACGGGAGCTTCCCAAGCTCTTAGTGTGGGTTCGATTCCCATCACCCGCTTTAATGTTTTGCGACTATTTAAGGAGGACACAATGAACAAAGTTACTCTCATGCAACGGTTGTTGCTGAGTCTGTTCTTTTGCCTAACGAGCGCTTATGCGAATACCGAAGATTCAGCGGTGCTGGTCAAATGGGGTTATCTTGGTCATCTTGGACCTCAGTATTGGGCGCAATTAAGTCCGACTTTTGGCATGTGTGCTAAAGGCAAAAAGCAATCGCCGATAAATATTCCACACGCGGTGACAACGTCGAGTAACGCATTAACATTGCATTATGCGCTGGCGCCAATGATGATCGTGAATGATGGCACCACGGCTTTATTGTTTGGCATTACTCAAACCGTCATTGAAGATGGCCATGGAATACAACTGAATTTTCCGAAACGTGGTGTCGCAGAATCCATGACCTTAAACGACAAAACGTATCGCTTGGTACAATTTCACCTCCATACACCCAGTGAAAATCAGTTGCAGGGACAATCTTATCCCATGGAAATCCATTTTGTGCATCAAGGACAAGAGGGTGAAGTGGCGGTCCTCGGTGTTTTTGTAAAATCTGGACCGGAAAATAAAGCGCTGCAACGCATCATCGATCACATACCCAGCGAAAAAGGCATACCGTTTCCGATACCAGGTGAGCGCATCAACCCAGTTGATTTGCTGCCAGTCAATCAAGATTATTATAGCTTCATCGGATCACTGACCACGCCACCTTGCAGTGAAGGTGTGCATTGGGCGGTGATGGCGGAGGCGATTACAGCATCGCCAGCACAAATCGTTGCATTAAAAAAAGCCGCTGATGGCGCGAATGCGCGTCCCGTACAATCATTACACGGACGATCCATAGACTACGCAACATCGCCTACACTGAGTAAATGAGGACTGACCGTGAAATTTTTTCGTATTGTTTTTTCTATTGTGGGTTTGTTAATTTTAGTTTGTGTGCTTGCAGTCGGTAGCCTGGTTTATTTTGTTGATCCAAACAAAATGAAACCAGTGATCACCCAAGAAGTATTGGTGCAAACCGGTTATCAATTACATATCGATGGTGATCTTTCGTGGTCTTTTTTCCCGCGTTTAGCCATCAAAATTACACACATGACACTCACAGCACCAACCGATGGCCAACCCTTTTTAGATTTGCAAGATGTGCGTATTGCAGCGGATGTATTGCAACTGTTGCATGGCTTGCAAAGTTTGCAAGGCGAAATTTCCATTGCCAAAATTGAGTTCATGCATGCGATTGCAACGAATGCACAAACAACATTGCATTGGCAGCGCAACGTTTTGACTCTGTTCCCGATCAGCGCTTCGCTTTATGGCGGCTCGCTAAGAGGTCAAGCGCATGGACGTTCCTTGGCAGTACATCCAGCGTGGGATTGGGATGTGGTTTGGCATGATGTACAGCTGAAACCTTTATTGCATGATGTGACAGGTGGTAGCGGCATGCTGACCTTATCAGGCTTATGCCAAATGAAATCGCAAGGCAGTACCCAAGGTAAAACGCAGCCAGAACTGATACGCAACTTGAATGCAGCGAGTGAATGGCGCATCGATCAAGGCGTGCTAGAAGGCGTCGATCTCAATTATCTGGTGCAAACAGCCGATGCGTTAATGAATAAGCAACCGGTCACACTGCCAACCGAATTTAAACAAACCTCTTTCACCAGTTTAACCGCATCACTCAATGCCAAAGATGGCGTTGCAACTACCACTAATCTTTTGCTCGTTGCGAAAAAATTTGTTGCGAAAGGAACAGGTCAAGTTAATTTGATGAACGATACAATTAATTTTCACCTGCAAATAAATCCACAAACCACATTGAAAACACAATGGGAAGTGCCCATCGAATTCACCGGTACGCTGAGTCATCCCTCGGTTGGTTTAGATAGAACAACACTCGAACTCTTCCTCGCGAAACAAGATTTGCAAAAAGTTAAAAATAAAGCCAGTGAAGAAATCAAAAAACATGTTCCCGGCAAGGCCGGTGAATTTTTACAAAATTTGTTGGGTAATTAATATTGCGTGTCATCACTGCTAATTTGAATGGCGTTCGTGCAGCGGCACGTAAAGGCTTTTTTACCTGGATGCAACAGCAAAATGCAGATGTCATTTGTGTGCAAGAATTAAAAGCACAAGCGGCGGATATGCAAGATCCTGCTCTGATGCCAGAAGGTTATCATGGCTATTTTCATTATGCAGAAAAGAAAGGCTATAGCGGCGTTGGTATTTATTCGCGGCACAAAGCGCGCCATGTTGTGACGGGTTTGGGTTTTGCAACAGCTGATCAAGAAGGCCGTTATGTCGCCATTGATTTAGGTGGCGTTTGGGTGGCCTCACTTTATTTACCATCGGGAACATCGGGTGATGATAGACAAGCAGTCAAATACGATTTTTTAGCGCGTTATGCCACTTACTTAAAACAACTTTTAGCGAGTGGTGACGAATACATTATTTGCGGTGATTGGAATATTGCACACAAACCCATCGATCTTAAAAATTGGCGGTCGAATCAAAAAAATTCCGGTTTTTTGCCGGAAGAACGCGCCTGGATGGATGCCTTATTTGCTGACATTGGCTTTGTCGATGGTTTTCGCCTCGTCAATGAAGAAGCGGATCAATACACGTGGTGGTCTTATCGCCAGCGTGCTTTTGAAAAAAATGTTGGGTGGCGCATTGATTATCAAATCATCACGCCAGGGTTAAAGCCTACAGTAAAATCAGCAATGATTTACAGAGAACCACGCTTTTCTGACCATGCACCACTGGCCATGGACTATGCTACTATCCCGGGGTAAGGTTACCTTAAGATAAAACCCATAAAATAGTAGTTAAAGAGGAAAGAAAAAGCGGAAGGTGGTATATGGCGAGCAATGACTTATCGATCAAATATGTAACGGCTCAAGGTCCTGAGGGTTTAACGCAGGTACTCGATAGCTTTTTACAGCAGAGTAATGCCGATGCCGATTTTGCGACGAGTGCCCATTACGTCATGTACCAATTAGGCAATCAACGCTCATTGATCAAAGTGGATATGAGCAAAAAGCCGTATCGCTTTTGGTATTTTGATTTGTTAGGTCGCCCAGCGACACGCACGGTCAAAGATACAATTGCGGATTTTTTATGGGAAAAAGGCGGTGAAAAAGAACGATATGAGCAAGTGTTAGCGTCGAGGGAATAAGCAATGACAATGATAACGATAGACAAGAAAACAGCGTGGCGCAAAGAAGAATTTGAGAAACTTTTCAATGATGAGACTGGTAAGCTTGCTCATCAACGACAAGCAGAATTTTTAACTGGCCAAGGTGAGTTTGCTCAATTGGCCGTGAATTATACGGAAAAAGAAGCATTTCAGCATTTGACCCATGAAACGAGCCATGCGCCGGCGTGGACCAGTTTGTGGCAAAAACCAGAACAAGGTAAAACAGATAAAAATCAAGAAGTTGAACCAAAGCGAGTGGGTACCAAACCGAGCTAAGTGGTTGCAATTTTCTCCTTTAAGTCTCCCTTAAGTTCTATCTTGTATAGTGTTAGCATTACACCAACTAAAATGTAGGGTGGCGATATGGCGAAAAGCCGAAAGTTCACATTGAATGAAAGCGAAAAAGAGGTTAATGGCAGGTTTTTAGCCTCTCTCAGTGCCATTATTGAAGCAGGACTTACCGAAGAAGAGAAAAAAGGGATAGGCCAGACTCTTAGCATTATTCAAAAGTATGCTACTAACCATGCTATTACACTCAATAATTTAACGCATCCAGAAGTACGTCAATTACAAGCGCTTATCAAAGAAGCTCTGCAAAAAAAACGCGGCGTGATTGCTGAGCAGCAGCTGGATGCATTCAAAGCAACCCTTGTTCATGCTGTCGCAGGTCAAGGTAAGCATGTGAATATGTATCGTGAGCAACCCTTAGGCGTCATGGCGGATTTAGCAAGCAAAGGTTATGTGCCACTCGGTAGTGAAGCAGCCGAAGAAGATATACGTCGATTTTTTCGACGTCGTATCGTCGATCCAACAAGTATTAAAAGTGCTGGCAATTATGTGTTAGCGCCTATCAATCTGACAGAATCTATCAATCTGGAAAAAGCAACGATTCCTTTTCAAACGCATATTGAAGAAACACTTAAGGCAATTCAAGCTGCAAAAATAGCGGAAGAAGTGACGGTGCGGATTCCTGGCAGTCTTGGCTACGCTCATTTTGTTTTCACTGAATTGAAGATAAAAAATGGAAAGCTATCTTCAGTGGAGTATTGGGATCCGCTCAGTGGTAGTGCATCGGATCTCAAACAGAGTTTAGGTTTTAAAAATGTGGCAGAAGTTATTGCAGTTTTTTCTGATGTAAAAATAAAAGCAACCAAAGCAGCAGTGCAAGCGGATAGTTTGAGCTGTGGGCGTTATGTGATGCAAGAAATATCGCGACGTCTTGGTGAGGACACACCTGTTACGAAAGCGAAAGACCCTGCTACGTTAGAAGTGGAGTGCGCAAGACAAATTGTTTGCAACAGTTTAGAGGACGATAGCGTGGGCAACGATATTGTGCTAAAAAACGATCGCATTCTATTTGGTTCTGGCAAGCAGATGGTGGATTTTGTTGATCCTGCGCAAATTCAATCATTCGAAGAAAAATTAGAACGCATCATTACTAAAGGTCACGTTGTCACAGAAGAAGAAGAAAATTTCCAGAAAGACTTTGATGCGATGGTGGCAAAGCATCTAACGCAACTTTATGCTGACAATAAACATGTGGATAAAAAAGATGAAGAGCGATTGGTTGCACAAGCCAGAAAAATTGCGATGCAAGAAATGGGTTTGTTTTCAGCTGCTAAAACAAGTGATAAGCGAACAGCTCCGGCGCCATCAGCAAAAAGACATAAAAGCAAATAAATGTAGCCTGGGTGTAGCGCAGCGTAACCCGGGTTTATTCTTTTATTCACCTTGAAAAAATAATATGAATCCCGGGTTACGCTGCGCTACACCCAGGCTACATTTTTACATTTCTGCTTTCTGTATCACCACCAGTTGCTGAATTCCTTCCTTTGCCAAAGCCAACAATTGGTCTAGTTCATGTTGCTGGAAAGTATTTTTTTCTGCGGTGCCTTGTAGTTCAATAAAGCCACCGTGTTCCGTCATAACCACATTCATGTCGGTTTCTGCTGCTGAATCTTCGGCATAATCCAAATCTAAAACAGGTTCACCTTGATAGATGCCGACAGAAACCGAGGCGACAAATTGTTTGAAGGGAGATGTCGTTAAATTTTTACGTTGGGTGAGATGGATAATGGCTTCGTGTAAGGCGATGCAACCGCCGGTGATGGCAGCGGTGCGCGTGCCGCCATCGGCTTGAATGACATCGCAGTCAACGACGATGGTGTGATCGCCCAGTGCTTGCAAATCAACGGCCGCGCGTAACGAGCGGGCAATCAAGCGTTGGATTTCTTGGGTGCGTCCCACTTGCTTGCCTTTGGCGGCTTCGCGTTGCATGCGCTCGTGAGTGGAGCGTGGCAGCATGCCGTATTCAGCTGTCACCCAACCTCGGCCACTGTCTTTTAAAAAAGGCGGCACGCCATTTGCGACACTCGCGGTGCAAATGACTTTGGTTTCACCAAATTCAATGAGTACGGAACCTTCAGCATGCTTGGTGAATTGTCGAGTGATGCGTATGGGACGAAGTTCATTGCTGGCGCGCTTGCTAGGTCGTTGTCGAGACATGGCGGATACTCCATCTTAACCGCTGAAAAGGGGTCATAGTATATGCAGAAGATGGCATAGTGCAACGCGAAGCTCGCTATAACAAACGTTGCATGGGTGGCGAACCTTGTAAAGTGGCTAATCGCCCTCATATCATCCATTTCACGTAATGGGAATCAGCATCATGGCAGCAAATGACATGCACGGTACCACCATCATTTCAGTCCGCAGAAAAGGCGAAGTTGTTGTTGGCGGTGATGGGCAGGTGACCTTGGGTCACACAGTGATGAAAGCGAATGCACGCAAAGTACGGCGCTTGTATAACAACAAAATTTTGGCGGGATTTGCGGGCGGCACCGCAGATGCTTTTACGTTATTTGAACGTTTTGAATCGAAATTAGAAACCCATCAAGGTAATTTAGTGCGTGCGGCCGTGGAGTTAGCCAAAGATTGGCGTACTGACCGTATGCTGCGTCGATTAGAAGCGATGTTGGTGGTAGCCGATACCAAAGCCTCATTGATTATTTCTGGCAATGGTGATGTGATTGAACCAGAAAATGGCTTAATTGCCATTGGTTCCGGCGGCTCCTATGCCAAATCGGCAGCACTGGCTCTCTTAGAAAATACCGATCTTGCTGCACGCGCCATCACCGAAAAGGCGTTAACCATTGCCGCATCGATATGCATATACACAAATAATAATTTCACCATTGAAGCATTGGAGTAGCTAGCATCATGCTGAATACTAACTTAGCGAGCGAACCATCCATGTCGAAGACGACTGCAACACCAACACCAAAAGAAATTGTCATTGAACTTGATAAGCACATCATCGGTCAGAACGATGCCAAACGTGCTGTTGCCGTTGCGTTGCGTAACCGTTGGCGGCGCATGCAATTACCATCGCCCATGCGTGATGAAATCATGCCGAAAAATATTTTGATGATAGGACCAACGGGCGTTGGCAAAACAGAAATTGCGCGAAGATTAGCGAAATTAGCAGATGCTCCATTCATTAAAGTGGAAGCAACTAAATTTACCGAAGTCGGTTATGTGGGACGCGATGTTGAATCCATCATTCGTGATTTAGTCGATATGGCGATCAAAATGATGCGTGAAAAAGAAATGGCGAACGTGCGCGCTGCAGCAGAAGAAGCGGCAGAAGATCGCATTTTAAATGCATTATTACCATCGCCACGCAGTAGTTTTGTTGGTGAGCCGAGTGAACCACAAGTTGAAGATTCAACCACACGCGAAGTGTATCGCAATAAATTACGTCATGGTTGGTTAGATGATAAAGAAATCGAACTCGAATTATCCATGCCGCCTTATGGCGTGGAAATCATGTCACCGCCTGGCATGGAAGAGATGACCAATCAATTGCAAAGCATGTTTCAAAATTTGGGCGCAGAGCGCAAAAAAATGCGCAAACTAAAAATTGCGGATGCAAAGAAAATTTTACGCGAAGAAGAAGCGACTAAATTAATTGACGATGAAGAAATTAAATCGCGCGCCATTGAAAGTGTCGAGCAAAGTGGCATTGTTTTCATCGATGAAATTGACAAAATTGCAAAGCGCTCAGAATATGCCGGTGCTGATGTTTCTCGCGAAGGAGTGCAGCGTGATTTATTACCACTGATTGAAGGCTCAACTGTGTCAACAAAATTTGGTATGGTGCGCACCGATCACATTTTATTTATTGCATCCGGTGCATTTCATTTTGCAAAACCATCCGATCTCATTCCCGAATTACAAGGTCGCTTGCCGATACGCGTGGAATTAAAATCATTAACCACAGATGATTTCGTACGCATTTTAACCGAGCCTGAAGCGGCACTCACTGAGCAATACACGGCATTATTGGGCACAGAAGGCGTGCGCATTAATTTCTTGCCAGATGGTGTCAGACGCATTGCTGAAATTGCTTGGCATGTGAATGAACGCATCGAAAATATCGGTGCAAGACGCTTGCATACCGTGCTTGAGCGTTTGCTGGAAGAAATTTCTTATGCGGCATCTGATATGGATGAGAAAATCATCAACATTGATGCTGCTTATGTTGACCTGCGATTACAAGAATTGGTCAAGGACGAAGATTTGTCGAGTTATATTTTATAAGGAAGCTGACTCATGACTAAAGATGCAGAAAAAAAAGCAGCAGCGCTTGCGGCACTTGATTTTATTAAAGATGAGATGGTGATCGGTGTTGGCAGTGGCACGACGGCTGATTTTTTTATTGCAGCTCTTGCAACAGTAAAAAATAAAATCGAGGGCGCGGTTGCGAGTTCTCAAAAAACCGCTGAAAAATTGCGCGCACTTGCTATTCCCGTTTTAGATTTAAATACCGTTACGGAATTACAACTTTATGTGGATGGAGCCGATGAAATTAATACAGCAAAACAAATGATTAAAGGCGGTGGTGGTGCACTGACGCGCGAAAAAATCATTGCCATGGTTGCCAAAAAATTTATTTGTATTGCAGATGAAAATAAAAAAGTCGATATGCTTGGCACTTTTCCTGTCGCAGTTGAAGTCATACCGATGGCGCGCAGTTATGTGGCGCGACAAATTGTTGAGTTGGGCGGTGATCCGGTTTACCGCGAAGGATTTGTGACAGATAACGGCAACGTATTGTTAGATGTATACAATTTAAAATTGCTACAACCAAAACTCATCGAAGAGACTTTAAAAAAGATAGTGGGCGTGGTGGACAATGGTATTTTTGCAACACGCACGGCGGATATTTTGCTGCTAGGTCAAGGTGCGGGTGTGTTGCAATTGTAAATTATTCCTTAATACCATTGACAAGCGTGATAACGAAATATCTGCAGCAAACTTAAGGGTGGGGCATGGTCGATGAAGATGTTAACCAAATGGATAATAAGTAATTTTTACTGAGCAGATACCAATATTGTAATAACGCCTCTTATTCACTATACTACAAATGTAGTAAATTAAAACATTTGTAGGTGAGCTGATGGGTGTACCAATTCGCATTGATGAAACGATATACAATGAAGCTAAAAAAACCGCGCGAGCTGAACATCGCTCGATTCCTCATCAAATTGAGTTTTGGGCGATGATAGGAAAGTGTGCACTAGATAATCCCGATTTACCTATTGAGTTTGTAAAAGACCTCCTCATTTCAAAGCATCAAGATCGGTCAGCTGCAGAGCCTTTTAAATTTAAGGAAGACAGTGACTGATATAATCGTTAAGCAAATGCCAGCTTTTAAAAAAGCCTATAAGAAATTTCATGCCAACGAAAAGTCCAAGGTCAATGATGCAATACGCGCCATTATGCAAAATCCAACAATAGGCGAAGAGAAAAAGGGAGATTTAGCGGGTGTTTTTGTTTATAAATTCAAAATACAAAATCGAGAAATATTATTGGCTTATGAATGGAATCCAAAGGAAAGATTGTTGTTAGCATTAGGTGTTCATGAAAATTTTTATCGTGATTTGAAAAAATGAGTCAAATATCAGGTAATCAGTTGTTGTTCATGCGTCAATAGTATATACTTTGTATATACATCAGTGAGGTATAAATTATGTTGGCAAATGTATCGAAGTGGGGAAATAGTCTGGGCGTACGAATACCTAGTTCCATTGCAGAACAGCTTGGTATCTCTGAAGGTGTGCCGGTTGAACTTATTATTGAAGACGATCATCTTTTAATTCATAAAGTTTACCGCTTAGCGTCGTTATTAGCACAAATAACGCCGGAAAATATTCATTCAGAAACGGATACGGGCTCACCTGTTGGCAGAGAGATATGGTAATGCCGCAACGAAAAAAATACATACCTGACCAAGGCGATTTAATCTGGATTGAATTTAATCCGCAAGCGGGGCATGAGCAAGCTGGCTTGCGGCCGGCTTTAGTCATTTCTCCTGCATCTTATAATGGTGCTGTCGGCCTTGCGCTGCTATGCCCTATCACCAGTAAAGTTAAAGGGTATCCTTTTGAAGTTCTTTTATCTAAAAAATTGAAGATAAGCGGTGCAATTTTATCCGACCAAATAAAAAATCTTGATTGGCGTGTACGCAAAGCAAAATTTATTTCTAGAGCCCCAGCAGAAATAGTTAAGGAAGTGATAGAAAAAATAAACGCTGTTATTGCGTATAAATCCTGATTAAAACATTAACGGATAATAAATCACTTGCACCGAATTACCATCAGGATCAGCGCAATAAAAACTCCGTGTGCCATCGCGATGATCTTTTGGCATGGCGGTAATCGTCACTTGTTGTTCACGTAAATAGGCATGCCAGCGGTCGACTTCTTCTTTTTCACTTAAAAAAAATCCGATGTGATCGAGGTGTTGGTGTTTTGCGGGTGCAAAATCAGCCGGTGCACGATGCAGCGCAAAATTATCGTTGCCGGAAGTGAGATAAACATTATCGGCGTCGGGTTGCCAGACGATGCGCATGCCGAGTAATGCTGTGTAAAAATGAATACAGGCGTCGAGTTCTTTGACGTGTAGTGCGACATGATGTAAGCCATTAGTGGGTTTAGGTCGTTGCATTTAAATTTTTTCTCATCAAGGTAATGACATCAGCATAATTTGGTTGTGTAAAAATAGCAGAACCGGCGATAAACATATCTGCACCGGCGCTAGCAATTTGTTGGATATTTTTTGCATTAACACCACCATCCACGGCAAGTCGAATCGTATGCTTGTTGGCAGCAATCAGCAGGTGTGCTTGTTTAATTTTATCGATTGCAGAAGGAATAAAAGCTTGACCGCCATAACCTGGATTCACTGACATAATTAAAAGAATGTCGATTTTATCCAAAATAAATTCTAAACCATGCAAGGTCGTTGCTGGATTTAAGGCAAGTCCCGCTTGACAACCGTGCTGACGTATCAAGGCGAGACTGCGATCAAGATGATCGGTTGCTTCAGGATGTATGGTGATGTTGCTGGCACCAGCTTCTGCAAAATCAACAATGAGTTTATCGACTGGCCGCGCCATCAAATGCACATCGATAGGTGCGCGTATGCCATATTGACGCAAGGCAGTGCAGACCAACGGACCGACAGTTAAGTTGGGAACGTAATGATTATCCATGACATCCAAATGCAAAAGATCAGCACCCGCATCAAGGACAGCCGTTGCATCTTGACCGAGCTTGGCAAAATCGGCTGATAAAAGTGAAGCGGCTATGAGATAATCGCGCATATTTACCTACTTTTTGATGCATTTGTCAGTTGTTTCGAGTCTAATTTTGCTTGCTGTTTTTCGTTATCACGCCTGACAATTGCGTCTCTAAAAAACGTGACGAGATTATCGTACTTCGCATGTACTTCTTCATCGTCAATTTCTTCAGCATCATAGATAGCATTATATTCTTCCTTTGGTAGCATGGATGACGGAATGGCGAAGATGCTGCCAATGAGTAAAAAAGGCGATAATAGTATATCGAAACCTCCCAAGAGCATATTGCCAGCTCCATAAAACGGCTGGTAAACCAAATCACGTAATATGTTGTCGGGTTGTTTGTATGGTTTGATGGTATCCTTCACATCTTTCCATGTTTTTGCAAGCAAGATCTCAAGCGTAAGAGGAAAAGACATTTTGATTTTTTTAATGAAACTAGCTTGTGCTTGTTCTGCTTCTGCATTACTCAGCAGTCGTTTGTATAACAACATGTTAAATTCGCTCCTTGCGGGACTAATGTTTTCAATTTATGCGTTATAAATGCGCAATATTTGGCCGTCAAATTGATGCGTATCGTTTCGACTTGATGTGACACGGATAAAAAAGTAAGGTTATCCATTTTGGACAGTCGGGAACGTTAATAAAACACAAGCGATAACCGTATGCTGCATACTAATGAAAAAATCACTAAAAATAAAGTAGGAGGACCAAGGTTTTGATTAATCGTGAACGTGCATTAGAAATGCTGGGCTTTTTTTTGGGAAGCTTAATTCTCTTTACGTGGGGATTGCAGCATCAAGAAGTTATTAGTTTTGATTCGCGATTTTATCTTTTTGCGGAAGAAATGTGGCGTCAGGGTCTCAGTTTTTTTCCTACGACTTATCTAAAACCTTATCCTGATTATCCTGCCACATCGACTGTGTTGATTGTCTTATTCGCGAAAGCATGGGGTGGTCTCAACAAATTAATTGCCGTATTACCAACATCGATTGCTGCTGCGATGACAGTCGCACTCACTTACAGCATTGCAGCTTTGCAGCAAAAACGCTGGGGCATTGCGGCGGTTTTTTTCATGTTATTGACTTTCACCTTTTTAAAAAGCGCACGCGCCATTGCGCTTGATATGTATCCGACACTGTTTACCACCGCTTGTTTTTATCTCATTTATCTTGCCGACTGCAAACAAGAAATGCCGCGTTGGTATTGGATTTATTTTCTGTTATTTCTCGGTTTTCTTTTTCGCGGACCGATAGGATTAGTGTTGCCAACGGGCGTCATGATCACGTATTTTTTGTTAAAAGGGGAAGTGAGACGTGCTGTTTTGGTGGGAATTTATGCTTTATTCTTGCTGATTATCTGCATGGCGTTGTTGTTAGCGATCGCCTATCACGTGGGCGGCGTCTCATTTTTGCGCGCGGTGTTGCGCATGGAAATAGTGGGACGTATGGGTGGTCATGCTGTGCCGCGGTCTTTTTATTTTATAACTAGTTTGTCGAGTTATGCGCTCAGTTTTCCACTCGCATGTTTAGTCGCACTTGGTGTGTGCTATCGTTTGCTGATGGCAAAACCGTATTCGAATGCCATGCAATTATTGGTGAAATTAATTGGTTGGGTGTTGATTATTTTAGTGGGCATGAGTTTACCGGGTGATAAAAAAATTCGTTACGTGTTACCCATGTTGCCAGCAATTGCATTGTTAGCGGCTTACCCATTTGTTGCGCCGCGAGAAGAATATTATTTTGCTTGGCTTTTGAAGATGATAGAGCGTTGCTTGTTATTTTTCCCTATTTTGTTGCTGTTTTTTATCGGCATCTACACTTACTATGCAAATCATCATGCACTGTTACCGTCGCTATCTTATGCCACCTTAATCGGTGGTTTGCTTTTTCTAGAAGCGAGTCTTTTGACGTTCCGTTATTGTTTAGTCTTGCCACGTTTCGCAATGACAGCACTTTTATTGGCGACGCTCAGTTTTGTGTTGATCTATCTACAATTTGTAGAACCATTAGAATTATATCGTGAACGCGCGCGGAATTTTGTGCAGCGTGTCGAAGTATTGCGTTTGCAGCAGCAAGCACGTTTAGTATTTTATCAAGAAAATCCCGATGGTTTGCCGATTAAATATCGCATCAACAGTGATGATGTGCAGCAACCACTTTTTTTAGCGGATAAAACGGCACTGCAACATTTTACTGCGCCCGCTTTTTTTGTGACGCGTGCTGCGTATTTTGCAACTCTACCGGCAGCATCATTTAAAGTGCTGGCGCGTGATGACTTGGGTCATGTGAATGTTGTGGTATTTACGCGTTAGTGGAGGAGAGAGCAATGACAAAAACCGTATTGCATGCTTACGTCCAAGGAAAAGTGCAAGGCGTTTGGTTTCGTGACTCAACTAAAAAGCAGGCGGAACGTCTTGGCATCACGGGTTGGGTATGCAATCTTCCTGATGGTCGTGTCGAGGTGCTCGCTTGTGGTGAAGTAGCGGCCATCGAGCAATTGCATGTCTGGTTAAAACACGGGCCACCGTTAGCGGAGGTGGAAGAAGTCATTGTGGAAATGTTGCCTTGGCAGGTACATGTTACGTTTGTTATTTTGTAACTTCTATCATCTCAAAATCTTCTTTGGTCGCACCACATTCAGGGCAATGCCAGGCAGGCGGAACGTCATCCCAACGCGTGCCGGGAGCGATGCCATCTTGTGGCCAACCTTGTTCTTCATCGTAAATATAACCACAGAGTAAGCACATGTAACGTTTGTAGGGCATATTGTCTCTCAGTAAATGGGTGAGGCACTTTATTTGTGTGGGATGAGTACGCTAGAATGCACACCGTCCGATTATAAGGAATATGCCATGCGTAATTCAAAAGAATTATATGCTCTTGCTAAACAATTTATTCCGGGTGGTGTCAATTCACCGGTGCGTGCTTTTTCGGGCGTGGATGGCGAGCCTTTGTTTATTGAGCGTGGTCGCGGCGCTTATTTGGTCGATGTTGAGGGTCGAGAATATGTTGATTATGTTTGTTCTTGGGGACCTTTGATTGCCGGTCATGCTCATCCTTATGTGCTGGAACAAGTTACAGCAGCACTGCAACGCGGCTTTAGTTTTGGTGCACCGACAGCTATCGAAGTCGCGCTCGCGCAAAAAATTACCGCATGCATGCCGAGCATGGAAATGCTGCGCATGGTGAGTTCAGGTACCGAAGCTGCGATGTCTGCTATTCGAGTGGCACGTGGTTACACCGGACGCAATAAAATTATTAAATTTTCGGGTTGTTATCATGGCCATGCCGATAGTTTGTTAGTCGCCGCCGGATCAGGCGGCCTGACATTTGGGGTGCCGAGTTCTGCTGGCGTGCCAGCGAGCATCGTGCAACACACATTGGTTGCTAATTTTAATTGTTTGGATGAAGTCGCTGCATTATTTGAGAAATATGGGGAAGATATTGCTGCTGTGATCGTTGAGCCTGTTGCTGGCAACATGAACTTGGTGTTGCCGCAACCCGCATTTTTACCGGGTTTACGTGCTCTTTGTGATCACTATGGTAGCGTGCTGATTTTTGATGAAGTCATCACTGGCTTTCGTGTTGGCTTAGGTGGCGCACAAGCGCATTTTGCGGTACAGCCTGATATGACTGTGCTTGGTAAAATCATCGGCGGTGGTTTTCCGGCAGCGGCATTTGGTGGTCGAGCGGCTATCATGCAGACGATTGCACCGCTTGGTCCGGTGTATCAAGCTGGCACTTTATCTGGCAATCCCATCGCCATGACGGCTGGTTTTGCGACTTTAGAATTATTGACGGCACCGAATTTTTATCCGCCGTTAGCAGCAACGACTGAGACCTTGCTCACCGGTCTTCGCCAATTAGCCCAAACAATGTCACTTCCCTTTCAGGCTGTTTCAATCGGCAGTATGTTCGGTCTTTTTTTCACCCCTACCGAAAAAATTGCGACAGAAGCCGACGTGAAACGTTGCAATATAGCTGTTTTTAAGCGGTTTTTTCACGGTATGTTGCAACAAGGCATTTATTTAGCGCCATCAGCTTACGAAATTGGTTTTGTCTCAGCCGCACACGGCCCACGTGAAATTGCTAAAACACTGGCTGCAGCAGAAGTGGTTTTTGCAACGTTAAAAGATACGACCGCGGCGTGACAAAAAAGGCTGTCATTGCTGCCACCAACTGTCATCCCCTGCACCACTGTCATCCCCTGCACCACTGTCATCCCCTGCACCACTGTCATCCCTTGCACCACTGTCATCCCAGCGAAGGCTGGGATCCAGTTCCAACGTGACCGCTGCTGCATATTAGAGATGGATCCCAGCCTTCGCTGGGATGACTGCAGCAATGACGTCGTTACATTAACTAAGTCAGCATCACACCAAACGGTTTCACCACCACCAAAATAACAATGGTGATTAAAAAAAACGTCGGCATTTCATTCAAAATGCGGTAAAAACGCGGGCTATGTTGCTTGCGCTCATTCGCAAAATCATTGAGGAGAAGACCAAGGTAGGTGTGGTATATCATCAACAATAACACCAGCGTGAGCTTCATGTGCATCCAAGGCATATGCATATAACCGGGTAAATTAGCCATGATTAAGATGATGCCAAGGAGAATAGTCAGGATGGCGGCGGGTGTAGTGATGTAGTAATAAAGTTTCGCTTCCATCACTTTGAAACGGTCTATGCTGATGCGATCACGCGCTTCTGCATGATAAACAAACAAGCGAGGCAAATAAAATAAACCGCTGAACCATGCTACTAAGGCAATGATATGGAATGCTTTTATCCAGAGCATGGGGAAATTCTCCATTGAAAACCGCAAAGATTATATAGGATGCCAACAATTTTTGTTATACTTTTTGCCATCTTAAACGAGGTGATTATCATGTCTCAGCCATTAATTTTTACCGATCAAGCAGCAGCCAAAGTGACTCTGTTGATTGCAGAAGATGGCAACTTGAATTTAAAACTGCGTGTCTATGTGACAGGTGGTGGTTGTTCTGGCTTCAAATATGGTTTTACGTTTGATGAAGAAGTGAAACCCGATGATGTGAAGGTATTAAATGAAGTGCATCAAGTGACCTTGCTGGTGGATGCGCTTAGTTTGCAATACTTGATGGGTGCTGAAATCGATTATCAGCAAGATATCCAGGGCGAGCAATTCATTATCCGCAATCCTAATGCGACGACGACATGTGGTTGTGGGTCTTCGTTTACCACATGAGTGCTGCGGTTCCTCCTCTCAAAATTGGTATCATCGGCGCTGGTTTTTCTGGCACGGCGGTGGCGGCTTTATTGCATCGATTCATTGATGTTCCACTGGAAATAATTTTGTTTGATAAGAGCGGACTCTTTGGTGTGGGCGATGCTTACCGTACGCCTTTTCCCTTTCACTTGCTGAATGCAAAAGCGGGTGATATGAGTGCGTTTGAAGATGAGCCTTTGCACTTTGTCAATTGGTTGGCAAGCAATGCAGCGCAAGAAGAAGTTGCGACAACGGCGCTTGATGATCAGTTTGTTTCCCGAACATTATATGGAAAATATTTGCGCTCACTATTAGATGCCATCACACACGATGGTGCGCAACGCACACTGCTCCGTTTCGACGTTGCAGCTGTTGTCGATGCGATTCCGCAAGGGAATCAGGTCAGACTGCAGTTAAATGATGCAAGACAAATCGCTGTCGATAAAGTCATACTTGCGCTTGGCAATGGCGCACCTTGCGACTTTCCTTTTCCTGTTGCAAGTGATGTGCGTTGCCTTGCTAATCCATGGGATTATGTTGCGCCACAACAGGTCGCGCAGCGTGAGCCAGTGTTAATCGTTGGCACTGGATTAAGCATGATGGATACGGTATTGACGCTGCATCATCAAGGTCATCAGGGAAAAATTTATGCGATTTCACGACGTGGCTTGCTACCGCTTGCGCATGCCGCGCCACAAGCGCCGGCTTTTAGTTTGCAAGCGCCACTGCCAGCAGAACTACGTTTGTTGCTGACAAGCTTACGCGCTCAAATCGCAAAACACGGCGAACATGGCGGTGATTGGCGATCAGCAATACAATTGTTGCGCGCTCAGTTGCCAATGTTGTGGAATAGGGCGAGCGAGGCCGATAAAAAACGTTTTTTACGTCACCTCTTGCCGTACTGGAACATACATCGACACCGTGTTCACCAAAGCATTGCTGCCTTACTGCAAACATTACAGCAGCAAAAACAATTGCATATTTTACGAGGCGAGGTGCGGCGAGTCAGCGCAAATCAAGCAGAAATTCAAACACGACACAGCCAAGTGCAGACAGTTGTTCCAGTGCAATGGTTGCTAAATTGTATGGGGCCACCGCTTGCTGTTGAGACTAAGCAGCAACCTTTGTTGCAGTCTTTATTGAAGCAAGGCATTGCGGTGATGGATACATTGCAATTAGGGTTAGCCGTATCAGCGCAAGGTGCACTAAAAAATGCAGCAGGCGAAGTCTCAACTGTTTTTTACACGTTAGGGGCATTGCAAAAAGGTGCTGTGTTTGAAGCAGTTGCTGTTCCCGAAATTCGTCGCCAGTGCGCCAAGGTGGTGGAGAATCTCCTATCGTCCCTCCGCTGTCATCCGGATGACAATTTGTGTTCGGGATGACAATCTTCATCGCAAACAAATCTACTTCCGTGTTGGCGTTAAACAATAGATAATGCGGCAGATTAAGTAAAGCAGGAGGAGAGCCGTCATGGAATCACTAAGCAGTTTAAAATCAACGACTATCGCTGTTGCCGAACAGCACGCAGTCGCTCATGGCCTGGTTACGCTGACGCTAACCGAACGGCAACTCTGTGATCTCGAACTGATTTTAAACGGTGGCTTTGCACCTCTACACAGTTTTATGGGCAAAGCAGATTACGACAGCGTCTTAGCCAACATGCGGCTAAGTGATGGTCACTTATGGCCGATGCCAATTATGCTCGATGTGAGTCGCACCTTCGCAGACAGTCTCGCAGCAGAAGATAAAATTGCGTTGCGTGATGCTGAAGGTTTGCTGATTGCTGTGCTAGAAGTGAGTGAACGCTTTGATGTTGATAGGGAGCGTGAAGCACTTGCCGTCTTTGGCACAACCGATACGCATCATCCGGGCGTCGCTTTTCTTTATCATCAAGTCAACGATGTTTATCTGAGCGGGCGTTTGTTGGGTCTTGCCTTACCACATCATTACGATTTCAATCATTTGCGTTATACGCCGACTGAATTGCGTGCGCTTTTTGCAGAGCGTGGCATAAAAAAAATCGTGGGTTTCCAAACACGTAATCCCATGCATCGCGCGCATCAAGAATTAACCTTGCGCGCAGCCGAGCAAACCGGTGCTCATGTTCTCATCCATCCGGTGGTTGGCATGACAAAACCTGGCGATATCGAATATTATTTGCGCGTGCGTTGTTACGAACATGTGTTAAAAACCTATCCCGCGCAACTTGCGATGTTAAGTTTGTTGCCACTCGCTATGCGCATGGCTGGTCCCAAAGAAGCATTGTGGCATGCACTCATCCGCAAAAATTACGGTTGTACCCATTTTATTGTCGGACGTGATCATGCGGGTCCCGGAAAAAATAAAGCGGGGGTGGATTTTTATGATCCGTATGCCGCACAAGTGTTGGTTAAACAACATCAAGCAGAAATGGGCATAGAAATTGTGCCATTTCAGGAAATGCTTTTTAGTCAAAAACAAGCTCGCTATTTTCTTTTAGACGAATTCCCAGCGGATGAAACGCCTGCGAGTATTTCCGGGACAGTGTTGCGTGAGCGCATTTATAAAAATGAAGAGATACCAGAATGGTTTTCTTATCCTGCTGTGATTGCAGAATTACGCAAAGCCTATCCACCGAAATTAAAACAAGGCTTCACCGTTTTTTTAACCGGATTACCCAGTTCAGGAAAATCCACGTTGGCGAACGCTTTGTCATTAAAATTACGCGAAAAAGTGGATAGACAAATTACGTTATTAGATGGTGATATTATTCGTACTCACCTTTCTCAAGGACTCGGCTTTAGTCAAGAAGATAGAGAAACTAACATCACCCGCGTTGGTTATGTTGCGCAAGAAATTACGCGTCATGGTGGTATTGTGATATGCGCTTTGGTCGCACCTTATGCCTGCGTGCGCAAAAAAGTGCGGGAAATGATAACAGCAGTCGGTGGTTTCATTGAAGTGTATGTGGCAACGCCCCTTGCTGTCTGCGAAACACGTGATCGCAAAGGTTTATACAAAAAAGCACGTGCCGGTTTGGTCAAACAATTTACCGGCGTGAGTGATCCTTACGAAGCACCGGAGCAAGCTGAAGTGAGTATCAACACCGCCGATTTAAGTCCAGAAGTCGTTGTCGCTACGTTAATGAAACAAATTCAATTGTTAGGATACATTGCATGAACAAACATATTTTTGTAGTACTTGGTATGCCAAGAAGTGGCACGAGTGCAATTACCCGTGGCTTGCAAGCTTTGGGTGTTGATCTTGGCGATCATTTAATTCCTGGCAATGATAAATGGAATGCCAAAGGATTTTTTGAAGACGATGACATTGTTTATAAAATTAATCGCCGCGTGTTATTAGCAACGGATCGTTGCGGGATGTTTGTGGATTTGAGTGTTGAGCGTTGTGAGCAAGACACTGTGTTGCGCGAATTAAAAAGAGCAGCCGTGTACTTATTACAAAAACGATTGCAGGGAACAAATTACTGGGCGTTCAAAGATCCGCGCACCGCTAAGGTGCTGCCTTTTTGGGAAGCGGTTTTTCGTTGCTTAGACGTGCAAGATCATTATATTTTTTCTGTGCGAAATCCCTTGTCTTCGGCACAATCATATCAACACTTAAGTGGTTGTGATCTTGAAGAAGCCTTATTGTTATGGCTCGCGCATTTGTTACCCGCCATCGATGCCACAATGGGAAAGCAACGCATGATGGTTTGTTATGAATCTTTGTTAGAAAATCCGCATCAAGAATTAGCGCGCATGCAATGTGAATTGAATCTTCCCTCACTGACAAGTGATGCTGAAAAAGTATCGTATGCCACGCAATTTCTCGATAAAAAATTGCATCATTACGCGGCGACTGACAAAGAATTGCGAACACATCCTGCGATCATGGCAGCACCGCTTTGTTTGCAAGCTTATGATTTATTCATGCGTCTTGCGCGTGATGAAATTACTTTTCATGACGACGTTTTTTTAAATGCATGGCAGGAAATAAAACGCGCTTTTGCTGAGGTCTATCCGATTTATGCATACACCCATAACATACTTAAAAAAAATAAACACATGCAGCGAGAATTACGCACCATACACCGTTCTTTACCCTGGAAATTGATTTATCCGCTTCGTCTCCTCGATGATTTTTTGCGACGACTGCGGCATAAAGCAAGAGAAAAAAATAGGCTGGTAAAAATTTATGAATAATATACTCACTGTTTTATTAGACGCTGTTCAAGAAGCGGGTGCTGCCATTTTAAAATTGCAAAAAACCGGCTTTACCATCACCAAAAAAGCGAATAACGATATCGTCACGCAAGCGGATTTATTAGTGAATACAATTTTAAAATCACGTTTACAAGCTTGTCTTCCAGAAGCTGGTTGGTTGTCGGAAGAAGACACGGATGAGGCGGATGCGCTGCACCGTCTCGATTGTGAGCGGGTGTGGGTGGTGGATCCTATCGATGGGACCAAGGAATATGCTGACAATATTCCCCAATATGCAATTTCTGTCGCACTCGTTGAAAAGGGCGAGCCGGTATTGGCCGCAGTTTTTAATCCCGCCGCCAAGGAATTATTTCATGCGTTTAAAAATGGCGGCATTTGGTTCCAACAAGAAAAAAAGAATCCGCGTTTTATCGACGATTATGGCCAACTGAGGCTACTCGCCAGCCGATCTGAGTTTGAGCGTGGTGAATGGGATGGCTATTACGAGCAAGGTCACCGCGTCATCCCGATAGGTTCAATTGCTTATAAAATGGCATTGATTGCCACTAATTTCGCCGATGCAACTTTTAGTTTAGGTCCCAAAAATGAGTGGGATGTTGCCGCCGGCACCTTACTTGTCACTGAAGCGGGTGGCATAGTCACCGACAAACACCAACAACCGCTTCTCTTCAATCGCCCTAACCTCAAAGTCGATGGCATCATCGCCACCACAGCGACTACTTATGCAAAGGTGTGTGATATGCTTGGGCCTGATGTTCAGCCTCTGCAAGATGCACGTTAAGTTCGGCAAGGGTTGCCTCAGCTTTTGCTTTCCATTGATTCTCAGGCGTTTGTTCGGGTTTGTTGCCAAACGCAAGCGCATCTTGGATGGCTGTTTGCAGCGGCGCTTTTAGTTCTTCATAAAGAACGGTGTCTTCCAGTGTGGCGGCAGCTAAGGCGACAACACTGAAGGCCCATGCGGGATAATCATTGTCGTTATCGGCTCTCGCTAAACTGGTTTGCAAGGCTTCACTGACCGTGGCTTTTTCAGTCAGTGCTTTCAGCTGATATAACATTTTTGCATACGTTGGCTTATCGCTTGCATTCGCTGCAGCGCGTATGTCCATGACAAGTGCCCACACTGTATTGGCACGCAGTTCATGCATGGTCGATGCAGTCAATGTCGTTCTAAGATTTGCGCGTATGAGTTTGATGGTTGTTCCTATCATTTGGTCATAGATTTTTTCATAATGATATTCACTTAATGCGGCATAATAACCACAACTCCAGGCATACATGGCATAGTTGCTGTCCGTGTGTAGCAGTGGCAGCGTACTGATTTTTTGTAATAGCATGACTAAACTTTGTTGCAAGCGATCAACGGTCGCTGTATCACCAATGCTATCGGCTGCAAAAATAACGCGTCCTAACAGCCAAGCATTCAGCGTATCTTCTTTGACATTCAGCAACGCCGCATTCATTTTTTCGAGCAAGCTGTCATAGCTTGCGCGATCACCGAGCTCGGCACTGGCAAGTAGCGGCAAGCTCAAGGAATAAGCATCCGTCTTGCCATTGGCTAAATCGGTGATGGCGTTTTGCAATGCTACTCTGTCAGGAATAGTCACTGCCTGCAAATTTTTCACCCGCGCTGCATGCAGCGAAATAAGATGGTGATGATTGATGAAGGCCATGCTTTGGGTTGTGATAAAAAATAGCCAGACACAGCTGAATGATAACCATTTGTTTAAATGAAGTCGCATGAGAGATTTCCTTATTTTTAGATGGGTAACACTGTTACAAATTGTTTTTAAAATTGCAATAGGTTATTGCGAGGCTGTCATCTCAGCTGTCATCTCAGCTGTCATCTCAGCTGTCATCTCAGCTGTCATCTCAGCTGTCATCCCCGCTGTCATCCCAGCGAAGGCTGGGATCCAGTTCTAAAATTACCTTTGCTGTATATTAGAGATGGATCCCAGCCTTCGCTGGGATGACAGCGGGGATGACAGCTGAGATGACAGCTGAGATGACAGCTGAGATGACAGCGGGGATGACAGCGGGATGACAGCGGGGATGACAGCGGGATGACGCAAACCGATACATAAAATTGAAACCACACCAACATAACGTTAGAATCGCTCTCCATATTAACTGAGGATGTGGTCACGCGAGCATGATAACGATCAATGAAAAAATAGCCGCCGAATTAAATGTAAAAATCACACAAGTGAATGCCGCCATACAATTATTGGATGAAGGTGCGACCGTTCCTTTTATTTCTCGCTATCGCAAAGAAGCAACGGGTGGATTAACCGATACGGAATTACGTGTCCTGCATGAGCGCTTAGATTATTTGCGTGAACTTGAAGAACGTCGGCAAACAATATTACAAAGTATTGCCGAGCAACAAAAATTGACACCCGAATTAACCGCTGCCATTTCGCAAGCAGAACAAAAGGCGCAATTAGAAGATCTTTATTTACCGTATAAACCAAAGCGTCGCACCAAAGCGCAAATCGCAAGAGAAGCAGGTTTACTGCCACTTGCAGAACAACTCTTACGTGATCCCAATTTGCAGCCAGAAAAAACAGCAGACAATTTTATTGATGCCGAAAAAAATATTCATACGACGACGGATGCCTTAGACGGCGCACGACACATCCTCATGGAACAATTTGCAGAGCACGCACATCTTCTTGGCACGCTACGCCATTATTTGTGGGCAGAAGGCGTGCTGAAAAGCGAAGTGATCAAAGCACAAGAAACCGTTGGCCAAAAATTTGCTGATTATTTTCATTTTGCAGAAGCAGTTAAAAAAATTCCTTCGCATCGATTACTCGCAATGTTACGTGGTCAGCGTGAAGGTGTGTTGCAAATCAATCTTTTCATTGATGACGAAAAAAAAGAATATTGTCTGCAAAAAATCCGCGAAACGTTTCATATTCAATCTAAAAATCGTGCGGCCGATGATTTTTTAAATGAAGTTGTCACCTCGGCTTTTCGCATCAAAATAATGACGAAATTGGAGTTGGATATCATCATGCAATTGCGCGAACAAGCGCAAGATGAAGCAATTAAAGTATTTGCCAATAATCTCAAACATTTGTTAATGCTGGCACCTGCAGGATCACGCGTGACCATGGGTCTTGATCCTGGCATACGCACCGGCGTTAAAGTTGTGGTGATAGATGGCACCGGAAAATTATTGACACACGAGACACTCTTTCCCCATGCGCCGCGTCATGCGTGGGATGAATCGCTTCATGCATTAGCAAAACTGTGTGCAACTTTTCATGTCGAATTAATTAGCATTGGTAATGGCACCGCTTCGCGCGAAACCGATAAATTGGTAAGCGAATTAAAAAAGCAGCATGCAGAATTAACACTGACCAGTGTGGTTGTTTCTGAAGCGGGCGCATCAGTGTATTCTGCATCCGAATTAGCGGCACAAGAATTTCCCACGTTGGATGTGTCTTATCGCGGTGCGGTTTCCATCGCAAGACGATTGCAAGATCCACTCGCCGAATTAGTAAAAATTGAGCCAAAATCCATAGGCGTTGGCCAATACCAACACGATGTTAATCAAGTTAAATTAGCACGCAGTTTGCATGCGGTGATGGAAGATTGTGTGAATGCAGTTGGTGTTGATGTCAACACGGCATCGCCGCCTTTACTCGCTTGCATTTCAGGATTGAATGCAACGATTGCACAACACATCGTTACTTATCGCGATCAGCACGGTGCTTTTCGTAATCGCGAGGTGTTAAAAAACGTGCCGCGTTTAGGTGAAAAAGCGTTTGAACAAGCGGCTGGTTTTTTGCGTATTTTAAATGGTGATAATCCACTCGATACTTCCGCTGTGCATCCAGAAGCTTATGTTTTGGTCGAACGCATTTTAGCAGATCAGCACAAATCGTTACGCGATGTCATGGGCAATACGCGTTTTTTGCAAAGTCTGACAGCAAAAAAATATACCGACGCTCATTTTGGTTTGCCAACGGTCACCGACATTTTGCATGAATTAGAAAAACCCGGGCGTGATCCTCGCCCCGAATTTAAAACCGCGACCTTCAAAGAAGGCATAGAAACGCTGCAAGATTTAAAGCCTGGCATGATACTGGAGGGTGTTGTGACCAATGTGTCTAATTTTGGCGCCTTTGTCGATATTGGCGTACATCAAGATGGATTGGTGCACATCTCCATGCTGGCAGATCATTTTGTCAAAGATGTGCATCAGGTGGTTAAAGTGGGCGATATCATCACAGTAAAAGTTGTGGACGTCGATATACCGCGCAAACGAATACAACTCAGTCGACGCTTGAATGAAACGCCGTCTGCCGTTCAAAAACGTGAGCCAGTAGTCAAGGCATCGCGCCAAAAGCAAATGCCCAACGCAACAACATTGGGCAGCGCACTGACACTTGCCTTGCAAAAAAGAAAAGGTGACTAAGGAGCGGGTGTCGTCTCAGCAGATTTCTTTTGCATTAACTCATCTTCTGCTTTATTAAATGCTTTAACCGCTACTTTATCGTTCAAAAATTGAATATCAATTTCAGCTTGTTTATCTTTCCACACCGCGGATGTGCCAGAAATTCCCGCAATGGTCACACTTTGTGAACTGCTCGGTTCACCTAAAATGGCAATGACTTGTTGCATGGTCATGTCATTTTTAATCATATCAAAATTACTTTGCGTGATTTTCGAGCAGCCGAACAAGATGAGACAGATGCAACCAGCCAACAAAACTTGCCACCTTGCCTGCGCGAGCTGTGATAAAAATTTCCGTAATGCTTGCATAATGAGCTCTCTTCGATAGGATGAATATGTTTGTTAAAGATACACTATTTGCTTGAATTAGAAAATCTATTGGGTTAGTTGTTAGCCACCGCACACCCCATTGTTCCATGGTTTTATGGGGTTCCGCCATCATGCTAAGTCAAGCGAAACAAATTAATCTAGACAACGGAAACTATCTTTGGCAGCATGATCAACGCATAATTTAACTATAAATTTATTTTTATCATTCTTATAAATGAGGATTACCCATGCGAAGTTTTTTTAGATTTCTTTGCAATTTGTTCACGAGTTGTTGCAGTTGTTGCTTTCCTTCAATGTCTCGTCCAAAAAAAACTCAGCGGACGACGAATGACATTCGGATAGATTATGGTTTTCCGAAAGTTCCTGAGAAACCTAGGCAAGAAAGCAAGAGTAAAGGAACAGCCACGGGCCCACATTCAGGTACGGCTACTAGTAAGTTAGCTCAACGTTTAAAAGAAGACGGTGCGCAAGCTAGTGAAGTTGTCTCCAGTTTTATTGGTATTGTAGATACAGCGGTGGACAGAGTAATTAATAGCGCCCCTGATGATACGCATCCCCGTAGAAGACATAACAACAATGGCGATACGGGTGCTACGTTACATGGCACTTGGAACAAGCAAGAAAAACAAGGACTAATGACAGGCAGGGTGTTGGGAATGGAAATGGCCGCTACGGCTGGCAAGAAAGGAGTTAATCTTAAGTTAGGGTAAGGAAAGTTAAAAAACTTAATGAACACCGTTTTCATCCACTAAATAATCTTCAATTAGCGTTCATCGAGCGGGTGTCAATTGCATAGTCGTCGGCTGCGCAGTTGGCACTACACTCGGTGTGACGACGGTCTTTTGTGGTAATTCCTTACCATTCACTTTCATCACACCGTCTATGTAAGTAATAGAAACAACGTAATCATCATTCTCTTTAACGATGTAGCCTTGCTGCAGTAACGCATCAAATTTATTTTTCATCGTATCAGCTAATGCTTGTTGCGCCGCAGCTTGATTGTTTGCTGTGTTGGGTAAAATCGCGGGTGTTGCAGCGCTGTTTTTTTGGGCATAAAGTTGCATGAGTTCTGCTTCAGTCGCGGGTGGCACACCAAGTTGAGTGAGATGGGTGGCAAATTCGCTGCTTGAAATATTTGTATCATACAATGTCATGACTTGTATGGCGGTTGATAATGGCAGTTTTCCTTCCTGCATGAATTTCGCCACAGCATTTTTAAAAATATCTTTTTGTGGCGAAGAAACGGCGGTGTTATTTACAGTGTTTGATGCTGACATTTTTTCTGCGCCGCGTTTTGCAACATCGGTGAAAAATTGATTCAACATCACTTGTGCTAATGGAATAGCAATTCGGATAGCTGATTTTGCAGAGATATTATTGCGTAGCTCATCCATTGTTGTTGGCAATGCTTTATTTTCTGGCCAATTGACTTCGCCTGTTAGAAGCACTGCGCCCAAGGTTGTGTTTGCTGAAAAATGAAGGCCAACATGTGTTGTAGCCGTTATCAAGCGTGGAAATAATTCGGTGTATTGTTTTTCTAAGTTATCAAATTTAGCAGGATCATTTTTTTCCGTATTTTTAGCGATATTAATGAAGTGCACCAATTCGCCGGCATTGATATTGTCTAATGAAAAATTCAGGTTGAGCGCTGTGATTGTGGGAATAATGTAGTTAGGTATCTCAATTTTTTGTATAGACATAGTGTTGGTAAAGCTAAGCATATTAGTTGCTGTTATCGTTGACATGCCATCAAATGCAAGTGCTTCAGCATTAAATACCAAGTTAGAGGCATTTTGTAGTGAAATACCGGGTATCGTCGATTGGAGATTGCCACTCCATAAACCGATAGGGTGTAAAAGTGAATTTGATTTTTCGGTAATGGGTTGCAGCAGGAAAACAAATTGCATTGTTGTTGGCATCTTTTCATTACCTTTCACCGATAATGCGCCGAAAAGTAGATTCGATTTAATTTGCGTAACACGATTAGCGTGAACCAAAATATCAACATCACCATTCACTCCTTCCCAAAAAATTTTACTGATGATGTTTTGCACTTGAATAGTCATGGGCGGTATTTGTATGTGCTGCGACCACCAGCCATTAAAATGAACGATGGAATGAATGGTGCCTATGCCTTGCGATTTAGGTTTACCAAATAAAAACGTTTCAATTTTGTCAGCAAGATGAATCGTATCTTGCATCGCTGCGAGTGCAATCCGCAATCTTTTTTGTGTGCTGTCATACACAATCGGTCCATGAGCAATATGCTGATCAAACGTAATCGTGGTTAAATCATCTTTATAAATTCGAGATGAACTAGGAATGATTTGGATGATGGCCTGCGATTGTAACCATCCTGCATGATAAGAGACGACACGTATTTGCGTTGCATTATGTTGATTGAAATCCGCAATGACACGCAAATAATTTTGCTTGAAAAAATAGCCTGTACTCCAGGGAATAAATCCACTAATCAGCAAAAGCGCGACAATGAGGTAAAAGATTTTTTTCATGCAGGATGTGTCCAGTTAATTATTTTCTATCAGTATATCATTTTGAGGAATGACAGTATCTATGCTTTTGCCATGATGAAAAGAATCATGACCTGACACCACATTATTTTCTCATTACAAAATTTATTGAAAACAACCTAGTTACCTATATAATCTGCCCTAATCTTTAAGAGAGCTATCCATATTGAATTTACCTGCCACAACCCCCGCTTAACGTTTGCCAATTTTGCAGAAAGTTGGTTAAACAAAGGGGGGGACAATTTGTCCCCCCCCCTTTAACTTAACTATATTGCCGACATTTTTTCGACGATTGAAACTAAATAGCAATAAAAAATAATTGGAGAATTAGATGATGAATAAAGAAATAAATCCAGATAACCATATCGTGGTTTTTAAAGATCAAAAAATACGTCGTGTATTTCATGAGCATGCATGGTGGTTTGTCATTACTGATATTATTACGGTTTTAACTGACACATCTAATGCTTCAGATTATATGAAGAAGATGCGAAATCGTGATAAAGCACTGTCTAAAGGGTGGGGACAAATTGCTTGTCCTCTTTTGATTAAGACCGAAGGTGGTGCCCAAAAACTTAACTGTGCTAATACAGAAGGTGTGTTTCGTATTATTCAGTCAATTCCCTCACCCAAGGCCGAACCATTCAAGCGTTGGTTAGCGAAGGTAGGCTATGAGCGTGTGCAAGAAATTGAAGATCCTGAATTAGCTTCCGAGCGTGCTCGTGAGATATACAAAGCGAAAGGTTACGACGATGCTTGGATAGAAAAAAGAATGCGTGGCATCCAAGTGCGTGCTGAATTAACAGAAGAGTGGAAGCAACGTGATGTTGGCAACATCCAAGAATATGCCATTTTAACTGCTGAAATTTCAAAAGCAACTTTTGGGCTGACACCTACTGAATATAAGCAGCTTAAAGGCATAGATCGTGAAAATTTACGTGATCATATGAATGATTTGGAGCTGATATTCACAATGCTTGGCGAGGCATCCACAACAGAGATCGTGCGCAAAGAGGATGCGCAAGGATTTGAAGAAAATCGCGATGCAGCGCGTTCTGGTGGCGAGGTTGCTGGTAATGCCAGAAAAGATTTAGAAACTCGCACAGGAAAGAAGGTGATTACAATGTAATAAACCTGAAAATCAAATAGTAGATCCTGATTATTTACAATTTTCTCCAGACGATAAGACACTTTATTTCATCACATCAGCCTGGGTTACATCAGGTGCTTTGCATCCATTGAATATTGGCCGCAGGAATAATTGCAAGACGCTTATCTTTCTGCAATGGCCAGAGTCGGAATCGAACCGACGACACAAGGATTTTCAGTCCTTTGCTCTACCGACTGAGCTATCTGGCCATCTCAAAAGAGATGCTTATTAAACCGAGAGAGAGTGGGTGAGTCAAGCAGAAGATGGGTGGGTGTCAGTAATTGTTCGCTGTCTTGCGTTATGGCTCGTTTGGCACGTAACCTGCAGGTTTTTCGCACCCATCGCCGAAGAGGAATTTTTCCATTTCTTGCAGCAAATAGGTGCGCGCTTTGGCATCGAGCATGCTCAAGCGGTATTCGTTGATCAGCATTGTTTGATGTGCGAGCCAACTTTGCCAGGCTTCTGCTGAAATGTGCTCGAATATTTTTTGGCCAAGTTCGTTTGGCAAGGGTGCTTGCATTAAGCCAGGCGCTTCTTTGTTTAATTTGCTGCAAAAAATAAGGCGAGTCATTGTAATTCACTCATGATTAATTGTATTGGTTTTGGTAAGCCCACCGTGTCTGGCTGTTGCAAGTTATACCAAATTTCTCGGGTATAATCCATGGGAATGCTGCGGCGTTTTTCCAAGGTGATGACAACGGGATGAAGCATGAGGTGGTAGTGACTGAAAGTATGACGGAAGGGCGTGAGTGCTGCAAAGGTTGTCAGGACAGTTGCAAAATGTTGCTGACAAAAAAGGCGAAGCCGTTTTTTTTCAGGTTCACCTTCCATTTCAGGCAAACACCAAAGACCGCCCCAGATGCCACGCGCTGCGCGTTTTTGTAGCAGAATATGGCTGCCTTTTTTCAAAATGAGAAAAGTCGCAGCACGCGTTGGCAACGGCGAAGCTTTTTTCTTTTGCGGTATGATGGCAGTCAGTCCTTTTGCATAAGCAACACAAGCAATCGCCAGCGGACAATGCGTGCAATTTGGTTTGCTGCGAGTACACAAAGTCGCACCTAAATCCATCATCGCTTGCGTATAATCGGCAACGCGTTTTTTTGGTGTGTAACGGATAGCTAATTGCCATAATTCCGCTTCCACTGTTTTCTCATTAATCGCTTGCGTGATGCCATGAAAACGCGCCAGGACGCGTTTCACATTGCCATCTAAAATGGCAGCAGGTTGATTAAAGGCAATCGCCAAAATGGCACCAGCGGTTGATAAGCCAATGCCAGGCAGTGCTAACAATGCTTCTAAGGTGCAAGGAAAATCCTTTTTTTGCGCCACCAACATTTTTGCAGCACGATGCAAATTACGCGCGCGACTGTAATAACCAAGTCCTGCGAAAGCATGAAGCACAGCATCTTCATGTGCTGTTGCGAGTGCCATTAAATCAGGAAATTGCTGCATAAAACGCTCAAAATAAGGAATAACGGTTATGACTTGTGTTTGTTGCAACATAATTTCCGATACCCAAATGCGATACGGCGTTTTGTGTTGCTGCCACGGAAGATGTTTACGTCCATGTTGGTCAAACCAAGAAAAGATTAATTTTTGCAAGCGTTGCGCGGTGATTGTCACAATCGATTACCAATTTTTAGCAGATTCATTGTGATGATGGATAATCTCATATATTAATGTTGCCGCTAATTTTGCTGTGCGGTGATCAATATCATAACGTGGCACGTGTTCTGCAATATCATAACTGATGACTTTCGCAGAAGCCGCTACTTGACGTAACAATGGAATCACGTGCCACGGATAGAGACCAAGTGGTTGTATTGCACTAACGCCTGGCGCAAAAGCGGGTGCAAAGACATCGAGTGATAAGCTGAGATAAATCAATTCATTTTCATCAATCACGCGATCCACAAAATCAAAGGATTTTTCTTGTAATCCCCGATGTAAATCATCCGCTAATAGTATTTTAGTATGATATTTTTTAGCGAGATCAAATGTGGGTCGGATATTTGCGACATGTTGTATGCCGATACAATTGTAATCGAAGTGACGTTTTGCAACTTTTTGCGCTTCGGCAATTTGATAAAAAGTTGTGGTCGCACTGCCATTTTGATTGGGATACAAAGGATGCATATCAAAATGTGCATCGATGTTAATGAGACCCAGCCGTTTTTCCGGATAACTTTTTGCAATGCCTTGATAATGACCCCAAGCAATTTCATGGCCACCACCTATCAGTATTGGACACAATTGTTGTTGCAGCAACAGTGCTACTACTTCACCCAATGCGTGCTGACTCGCTTCCAAATCGTGATCGGTGCAAATAATATTTCCAACGTCATAACAATGAATGGCTGGATTTTGTAACGGCAAGTGAGCAAGTTGCTGCCGAATGGCTGTTGGTCCTTCGCTGGCGCCCACGCGGCCAAGATCACGCGCAATACCTTCATCACATTTGAAGCCGAGAAGGGCGAAAGTCAGCGGCGCTGTTTTTTCTGGTTGTTGCGATAAAAGATTTAAGAGACGCATGTGATGATGAAAACAAGCATCAGCTGGTAGATCAGCGCGACCTTGCCATAACACAGGATCAGGCGGTAGATAACGTGCTTCCCAGTTCATCGTCGCGCGGCCTCTCTCGTTTGGCTTAAGATATTGCCGCCACCCGAACAGGCGGGCGTTGTATGGATGATTTTTGTAGCCACTCTTCTGCATTTAAAACGGTGGCATAACTGGGGTGCAAGGCGGCGAGAAAGGCAAAATGCACACTTTGTGCTGAGATGATGGTGTTGTTAAATTCAAGTTCTCGCGCAGCACAAGCATCATGAAGTAAGGTGCAGCTAAAACCTAAATCATAGGCGGCGCGCACGGTGGCATCGATGGTTAAATGGGTCATCATGCCGCAAATCACCAGATGATTAATTTGATTACGGATCAAGTAGTTCAGTAGGCCAGTATCTTTAAAACTATTCGGATAATGCTTTTTGATGATCATCTCACCCTTAAGTGGCACGACATCTTGATAAAATTCAGCGCCTCGTGTGCAAGGCAGAAAATAAGAGGCATTCGGATGCGTTGAAATGTGTTGCACATGAATAATAGGCAGTTTTTTATCGCGATAACGTTGCAATACAGACTGTGCCTTGGCGCTTGCTTCAACGCTATTTTCTAGTGGTATCCGGCCATTTGGAAAATAATCATTTTGGATTTCTAGCATCAGCAATGCTGTATTCATACGCGATCCTTCTTATGGTAGTTTAGCCTAAGCAATTCAATAATTTTCATATTTAATCACTTCTGCTGGATTTCGCAATACTTTTAATGCTGTTTTTCGATGCATGATCGGGTAAATCACGGTATACTTCAGCAACAAAATACATAAGAAAGGGTCGTTTTATCATCTGCGCTTATGTTATCTAGCCGAAAAACAGCGATAGAGGAATTGTTCCATGTTCCGCAAAATGCCATTTATTTTGATGCTTGTCATTGTGATGAGCTTGTTGTTAAACCACTTTATCTCGCTTGAAGTAAAGCAAGCGCTGTATGCCATTAGTTTGACGGTGAAATCGCTCATCATCTCCGTTTTACCCTTAATCATTTTCGGTTTATTGTTCAAAACCATGCTGGGTTTGGCACAACGGGCGACGATGGTGATTATGTTGATTTTGCTCTGCGTTTGTTTATCAAATACGCTTTCAACTTTTCTCAGCCATTTTATGGGGTCATGGATATATCAGCTGGATTTAACCATCATCCAGCCGAAAAATAGTCACACATTAGTACCAACGTGGTCTTGGTCTTTCCCACAATGGATGGCAAATGATAAGGCCATGTTTTTGGGGATAGCGCTTGGCATCTTGTTTGGTCGGATGAAAACCACGGTCGCAGAACGGCTCGCGACTAAATTAGATTGGCTAATTTCAAAAATGTTAGCGAGTTTTTCTTATCTCATTGTCCTTTTTGTCATCGGCTTTGTGGTGAAGCTTGAGTACGATGGTGTGATACATACCATTATCAAAGATTACACCTTTATTTTTGCGCTGATTGTGTTGGCGCAATTTAGCTATATTTTTTTCGCCTATGCAGCTCTCAATCGTTTTAATATCGCAGCGACTCTACGTTGCATTAAAAATATATTGCCAGCAGCACTCGCTGGATTTAGCACTATGTCTAGTGCGGCGGTGATGCCACTCACTATCGCGGGTGCAAAAAATAATGCGCAAGATAAAACGTTAGCGCAGTCCATTATTCCCGCAACAGTGAATATCCATTTAGTTGGCGATTGCTTCGCGATTCCTATCTTAGCTTATGCCGTGATGAAAAGTTTTGGTGTGGCAGAACCTTCATTGCTGAGCTACGTTATTTTTATGTTTTATTTTGTCATTGCGAAATTTTCTGTTGCGGCGATTCCAGGTGGTGGCATTGTAGTGATGTTACCAATACTCGAAAGTTGTTTAGGCTTTAATGCCGATATGCTTTCTCTCATCACCGCACTTTATATTTTATTTGATCCTGTCATCACTTCTGCCAATGTGTTAGGTAATGGTGCGTTTGCAAAAGGTATCGATAAACTTTTGTCTTATCAAACAAGAAAATCCCTTGTGTCAGTTGAGTGTATTAAGCAAGAGCAATAAAAAGATATTATCTTACGACCTATTAAAAATAAAAATCCTTGGAAGCCTTTATTTAAGAGCATCAATAAATTTTCTGATGATTTTTTTATGGATGCGAGAGAACAGCCGAAACAACAAGAACGATTATCAAATCTATTGATAACAGAGATCGACATTTTTTGCCATATTATACTATATTTTGTTATCTAGTAATTTAATCGAAAGTGGAGGTTAATTAAAATGAATATTTCCCTAACACCGGAACTTGAACAGTTTGTACAAGCTAAAGTGAATAGTGGTATGTATACGTCGGCAAGCGAAGTGATTCGTGAGTCACTCCGCCTTATACATACTCATGAGGATCTTCAATCACAAAGTATCAAGCAACTAAATCAAGCGATTGAAGTTGGGCTACAACAATTAAATGAAGGCAACAGAGTGCCTGCTAAAGCCAGCTATAATCGGTTGAAGAAAAAAATTGCTGCGATAACTAAGGATGCTAAGTGATCTTGAAATACTATTTATCGCCTGCGGCTGAACAGGACATAGATGAAGTCATTACTTATCTTGCTCAGGAAAATCTGCGTGCAGCATATACCTTTCTTGATTCGTTATATGATGCAATGGAAAATCTTTCAGCTAATCCACACTTAGGCCATCTTCATTTTCCCTATTAATATAGCGACAATTTTTTTGTGATTTGACTTACCTTTTGCCAGTCACCAAAAAGCACGGCTGCAAAATAAGTATGTTCTTCCTCATTAACCTAATAATGCACCGATAGCAAGCGAGGCATGCGCAACGGCGTTCATTGCAACACCAATTTCTGCATCTTTATTCACGATAATTACCAATTTGTTTTCAAAATTCATAAGTTTTACCTTTATAAAAAATTAACATTAATACGGGAAGTGGGGTTTTTCAACAGGCCCGAAGGTTTTGTTATATTAGCACATTTGATAGCGGGCCTCAGTCGACTCATGATGAAAATGAGTTGGAATCAACGCTATATTTTGATTGAGTTGATCAGCAAGGAGATTGAGTAAGTCATCACGAAATCCCTTCATCTCGCGTGATAAATCTTTCTCATCATTAAAAAGAGAAATCGCCCATTCACCATTTTCAGCATGTAAGATGGTATTTAAAAAATCTTGTATACCTTTTCTTGCAGATTTATTTTTAATCGCAACAGATTTAAGTTCCTTGAACCAACAAAGCTGCACAATATCAAATTTGGCTTTGTTCGATGCAAGGTAAGCATTGATTTGTTCCGTCAACGGTAAATCAAGTAAGTCAGGATGTTGCTTGTAATAGGGTTGTTCAGGCTCCAATAATTCTTTACGTTCATGTGACAATTTAATGGCTTGACTAACGGCTTGGTAATTATGCTCATGTAAGGATACTTCTTGACGTTTTTCTATAAGATGCCCATGAATATTTGCTAGTGGAGAACAAGGCGGTAAATTATTTGCTTGATCTCCATATAAATATAGATAAAGCAAAACAACCGTTGCACTTCTACTACGTCCTGCTTTGCAGTGAACATATACACTATCACCACTCTCAATCACTTCATGCATTTTCACTACTGTCCTGATTAATTCTCGCATAGGAAAATCATTGGTTTTTTTAGTATCATCAACACTGATTTGGAGATGTGCTATTCCCCGCTGTGACCATTTTAAGCCCGTTTGCATGGATGGTGTAATAAATGGTAAACCTTCGCTGCTTAATTCAAAATCTTCAACGGCGGATACGATCATCTTTAATGAAGGTATTTTTTCTAATAATGTATTTACATTGTATTCGGCAGGTATTTTTCCTAAAAAAAGGCGGTCTGAGATTTGGCTCAGAGTTTTCCAATGTCCAGCATCATGTTTAGATCGATGCTCTGTGAGAAAATGACCTCCTGTGAACACTCTTTGTTTCCTAAAATCGGGTACCACAATCGTGTAATATTTTATTAATTCATCATGTTCAGTTAACTCTTCTTTTTTGGATTGTTGTATAAAACAAAATAAACCTCTCTTGTTTATGCGCTGAATAACAGCTTGATAATTTTTGGGATCAGGAACATGTAAATATATTTTTAATCCATTAAGGCCAGGATTTTCTTCAGATACAGCTTCTATACTAGTGATAAATGCCTCCACACTGTTACCAACCCAATGACCTAATTTACCCGCTCCAAGTAAAGTAAAATGTATAGCAGGCGAATGTTCTGCGATCGCACTCTCTAGGGAGTGTTGATAGGCTTGTTGTAAAACAAATATGTTTTTACGACTTTTGTTTAGACCAGCAATATGTATTATGTTCGAAGATGGGGGATCTTGACTGGATGCTTTAACAAAAATTTCATCCGATTTTTCATCAGCTTTAAAGTAATTAAGCATGATATTAACATGACAATGATTGATCAAAAGAGGATTAATATTAAAGCTTTCACCTAATTCTCGGTTAAATACTGATCCAAATTGATGACACATATCGGGATTTAAGTCCATGAAGAAAATAGATTTGCCGCTTAATTCACTTTGAAATTTTAATAGTTCTTCTGCAAAAATAATAGCAACAGTAACAGGATTATTTTTAAATGCACGACAGCCGAATGCATTGAGAATGATGGTATCTACATTTTGTAGAATAGCTTGTCCTAAGGTATAGCGAATAGCATCTCTCACCATCGGATTTGCAATTTCATCTTGATCACTTTTTTGTCTCACTAAATCAAATGAACATGAACGATCAACTACACCTTCACGTTCACGTTTATCTGGTGCTGCAACTTCAGAAATTAGTACTCTTCCAACGATACGCTCAACGATATCGTCCTTTAGTATGCCGTTATCAAATAATTCGTTTGTATCATGAATATTATTTGTATAAATCACCTGACAATTTTTGATAAATCCACCATCAATAGGTATTTCAAAAACAACATTCTGCATTTGATTGTAAATTCGATTTCCATGATTAAAAAATTCTCTGCGAAATTCTTTCCCTTCAAAATAAGTAGGGTTTTCTATGGATTTTTTTATGAAAAATAAAATAAAACTTAAATATCGACGTTGATAGGATAAAACATCAATTGTGATATCGCCTTCATCGATTATACATTTTTTTTCTGTGGGTAATTCTGCGAGTACATCTCTAAAATCAGCTAATATTTTCCAATAAAGATCGGAAGATCGTGTTAATGCTTCTTGAAAAGTTCCTTTTTCATATCCTCCTGCACCAGGTCGTTGCGCATTAGCAGCATCCATGATGAGAATTTTCCTACCCATAGCAACTTGCTCGTACGCGAATTCAATAGAATTCCCATTTTGGATGAATAAAGAAGGCGATGTTTTATAGGATGATTGACCATCCATTTGTTCTACATCAGGTAAAGGAGAGTGACTATCACTAATAATGGAATCAATCAATAAGCGACTTCTGTCAGTGTCGATCTCGAGCACATTAATTAGTGAATTAACAAGCTCAATTAGTGTATCTTTTGTCATTTGCACTGCATTAACGTCGAGATCTAATTCAACAAAAAGGTTTTGCCTATTTTTTAATAAATTTATTAAAACGCAGGTTTGCGTTGCCCAAAATTGTTTAACAGCAATTATATCGGCAGGGAGAATATTGCTTATATTAGTTAATACATTAATCAAAAGGTCGTGACGAATTTGTTGATTACGGGTAACAGCCTCTAGCGTGACAGGATTAGAATCAATTTGCATATAGCTCGTAGCGGCTTTTGTTCCACTAATCATTTTTGTAAACATACTCACCTCATTTTGTAGCGACGGTCATTTTTTTATGTGTTCATTATTTATCGATAATTTGCTAACTTATACGTTGAATAAGCACCTATTTTCAGCTGCTTTATGGAAGCGCATGCTACGGTAAATAATGAACTGCCACAAGTGCTATCGTCATAAATAGTCGCCCTTGAAACGGTAACGGTGTTGATTAACAATGATGTCACCTTTATATGGCCCAGATTGCACAACACGCAAGTCACCACCATCGGTTACAAATCTTAAATGGCTACCATCTGTATCCGCAGCATGAATAGCGCCTGATGTCACCCATGCAGATGTTTCAAAATAAAGAGTTTTACTATTAGGTGAAAATTGCAGGTTATGTGGATCAATAATAACCTTTGATACATCTCCACAGTTAAAATGGGGGGCTACTAGTAATTTTTTAGTCATTTCTTTAAAAAGGCTGTTTGGCGGCGTCCTTAAAAATTTATTACTTAATTTAGTAAATTTTTTTATCGGTGTAGCATCATGAATGCCCGTTTTTTCTCGAAGTAATTTTTCATTCCTCCAACAGCTCGAGTAAATTGTTTCATATTTAAATCCTTTTTATGTATCTATAATGTGGTATTACTTACTCTTTTTAATTGTTCTTTTTATTTTGAATATCGCAAAATTCATTTCGTAAGTAGTCTTAGTCCCAGTGACTTCCAATTCGTCTTCCTGAATCATCAAATCTGCAATTAAGTCGCCGGTATGCTCTATCAAGGTCTTTTGTTTGAGCGAATTTTCGGGGAGAGATTGAATTTGATACACGGCACGACTTAGTTCTCGTACTTTTGCAAAGGTATCAATTATAGCGAGGGTGGTCTCCACAGCTTTTGGGCTTTTTAAGATAGTTGCCAGCATGTAGAGACCTTTTTCAGTAAATACTTTTAATGATGTCGATGAATGTTTCAATTTTTTAAACCGGTCGAAATTTTCGACCAGTTCGTTTTTCTCTTTTGATCTGTTTGTCCATAACTTAAATTGACAAAAAATTTATATGCTAACTTCTATTTTGTCGAAATAAATTTATCGATATTTTTTATCTTTTCTTTTTCTTGCTGTAATAAAAAAGCCACTATTAACTTTACACATTAATAATGGCTTAATTTTATAAAATCACGTTATTTTACTTGTGATATTAATTATCTTTGCATATCTTTACAGTAATACTTTTATGTCATTCAAAACGGAATATCATCATCAAACCGTTCCGTCGCTGCTGCCATTTCAGGTGCGGCGGAGGCGGTGCTTTGACTGTTTTGTTTTTCATACGTTGGTGATTCGCTGGCGCTGCTTCCTTTGCTATCTAACATTTGCATGTTGTCTGCAATGATTTCAGTGGTGTAGCGATCTTGGTTGGTGGTTTTATCTTGCCACTTGCGTGTTTGCAAGCGACCTTCGACATATACTTTGGAACCTTTACGCAAGTATTCACCCACAATTTCTGCTAAACGTTGATAAAACACAACGCGATGCCATTCTGTGCGTTCGACATTTTCACCTGTTTGCTTGTCTTTCCACGATTCACTGGTTGCAAGCGTTACATTCGCAATGGCTAAGCCACTGGGTGTGTAGCGCATTTCAGGATCTTTGCCGAGATTACCAATTAAAATTACTTTATTTACACCGCGTGCCATATCGAGTCTCCTAACTAATTTATTCCGATTGTGTTTGTTCGTTGATTTCGATGAAACGAGGATCTTTCAGCGTTTCGCGCTCCATCTTCAGGTAAGCAACACTGTCTTCTGCGATAAAGATTACCTCAACCATACCGGGAATGACACGTAATTTTGCCACGAGGGATTCCGCAGCAGCAGGTTGTAACGCAGGTAATCGCCACTTTTTCGTGATCAGATAACGTGGCGGTTGCATAAGAATAGCGAGGACTAACCAGATAAGAGCGAGCGCGATGCAGAAAAGATAAACGCCCATAAAGCTAAAGGTGCCATAGAGCAAGCCACCGAAAACACCACCGACAAAGATACCGAAAAATTGTGCACATGAATAGATGCCTAGAGCACTTCCTTTGCGACCAGCGGGCGCCATGCGCGATACCAACGATGGTAAGAAGGCTTCAAGCAGTGAAAAGCCAGTGAAGAAAAGACCAATGGCGATAGCGGTAAGACGAAGCTGCTCTGCTCCTAACCACAAGACGAGTTCTGCGATGGCTAAGGTGATTATGCCTGCTAAAAAATAGGGTTTTATTTGATTTTTTCTTTCGGCTTGACCGATACAAAAAAGAGTGATGGCAAAAGCAACGAGTAACGCTGGCAGATAAATAATCCATTGTTGATGAGAAGGTAGATGGGTAAAACGGAATAAACTCATCGGGATGACAACAAAACTCGCGGTAAAAATAGCATGCAAAATAAAAATACCGCCATTTAATTTTGCAAGTTCAGGTGCGATCAATAATTTTAAAAAAGCCCTCCATTCAGGCTCTGCATCGCGTTGCCAACCGGTATGGCTTGGTGTTGGTACGGCCATTAGCAGAATGAATATCGCAATGCCACCAAATAAGCCAGCTAGCAAAAACAGTTGATTGATGCTGAGCCACTGCATTAATACAGGTCCTGCAAACATAGCCAGTGAAAAGGAAAATCCAATGCTGATGCCGGCAATGGCCATGGCCTTGGTGCGCTGTTTTTCACTGGTTAAATCAGCCATTAATGCTAACAACGTACTGCCAACGGCTCCCATACCTTGCAAGGCGCGTCCAACTATCATGAGCGTGATGGTCGAGGCGCTCGCTGCAACGAGACTGCCGATGATGAAAAGAATAAAGCCAAAAACGATAATCGGTTTGCGGCCGATGCGATCAGAGAGTGCGCCAAAAGGAATTTGCAACAGTGCTTGAAAAAGCCCATAAATGCCCATGGCAAGGCCAACCAAAAAAGGGGTGGCGCCGTGTAATTGCTGCGCAGACCAAGCAAAAACCGGCAAAACCATAAAAAGGCCAAGCATGCGTAGACCCATAATAGAAGACAGACTGATGATGGTCTCGCATTCGCGGCGCGTTATTTTTTCAGGGTGCATAGGATTACTCATTATTTTATTTCGAGTGAATTGTAATGTATTCCCTCGCGATTGATAAGTAAGTATCCACAAAACGATAAAAAGATTATACTGCACCCTTTTTCTGCCTATGACTATGATGAAACAAATTCGCATCCGCGGTGCGCGTACCCACAATTTGAAAAACCTGAACGTTGATTTGCCGCGCGATAAGCTCGTCGTGATTACTGGATTATCAGGCTCAGGAAAATCCTCACTGGCCTTTGACACTTTATATGCAGAAGGCCAGCGTCGTTATGTGGAATCACTGTCATCTTATGCGCGACAATTTTTATCCATGATGGAAAAACCCGATGTCGATCATATCGAAGGATTATCACCGGCGATTTCGATCGAACAAAAATCCACTTCGCATAATCCCCGCTCAACGGTTGGTACCATCACTGAAATTTATGATTATTTACGGCTATTATTTGCCAAAGTGGGTCAGCCGCGTTGCCCAGAACATGGAACGATACTAGAAGCGCAAACCGTTAGTCAGATGGTCGATACGGTGCTTGCTCTGCCACCCGAGACAAAAGTGATGATACTTGCGCCGGTGGTGCGTGAACGTAAAGGCGAGCATGTTGAATTATTGCAAACGTTGCGTAGCCAAGGTTTTGTGCGCGCTCGCATCGATGGTGAGATCATCGAGTTGGATCAGGCGCCCAAATTAGATTTACGCAAAAAACATACGATTGAAGTGGTGATTGACCGCATCAAAGTGCGTGAAGATATGCGTGTGCGTTTAGCAGAATCTTTTGAAACCGCATTGCGTTTAGCGGAAGGATTGCAGCGATTGCGTTGATGGATGAACCGAAACGTGCGCCCAAGGTATTTTCATCGAAATTTGCTTGTCCACATTGCGGTTATAGTTTACCCGAATTATCGCCGCGTTTATTTTCTTTTAATAGTCCAGTCGGTGCTTGTCAGTACTTGTGATGGTCTTAGGTGTTAAAGAATTATTTGATCCAACATTGATTGTAAATCTAAAATTGAGTTTGGCAGATGGTGCGATTCGCGGTTGGGATAGGCGCAATTTATATTATTATCAAATGCTCACTTCACTTGCCAAGCATTATAAATTTGATATAGATATTCCATTTGCTCGCTTACCAAAAAAAATTCAACAAATTATTCTCTATGGCAGTAATGAAATAATTCGTTTTCATTACAAAGATGATGATGGCAATCGCTTCACCAAAACCAATCCATTTGAAGGGATTATTCCCAATTTGAACGTCGTTATCATGAAACCGAATCAGAATTTGTGCGCGAAGAATTGCGAAATATATTGCGGCACGTCCTTGCGAAACTTGTCAGGGTGCGCGTCTTAATCTCATGGCGCGTCACGTTTTTGTTGCGAATAAAAGCTTGCCTGAAATAGCAGCTTGGCCAGTAGATAAAACCAAACACTTTTTTGAAAAATTAGAATTGCCTGGTTATCGCGGCGAAATTGCTGAGAAAATTGTAAAAGAACTCATCAGCCGTTTGCGTTTTTTAGTGGATGTGGGTTTGGATTATTTCAGCCTCGATCGAAGTGCAGAAACATTATCAGGTGGTGAAGCGCAGCGCATTCGTTTCGCTAGCCAAATTGGTTCTGGCTTAGTTGGTGTGATGTATATTTTAGATGAGCCTTCCATTGGTTTACATCAACGTGACAACGAACGCTTATTGCATACCTTGCGTTATTTACGCGATTTGGGTAATTCCGTGATTGTCGTTGAGCATGATGAAGATGCTATTTTAAGCGCCGATCATGTCGTTGATATTGGTCCTGGTGCAGGTGTGCACGGTGGTCAAATTGTGGCGCAAGGAACGCCAAGCGAAATTATGCAAACGACTAGTTCATTCACCGGACAATATCTTTCTCGGCAAACGCAGTATTGCAATGCCGAAAGAGCGTCTTACGGTCAATCCTGATAACAAATTATGTTGCGCGGTGCAAACGGCAATAATTTAAAATCCATCGATGTCGATATTCCCATTGGCTTGATGACTTGCGTCACTGGCGTATCAGGTTCTGGTAAATCCACATTAATTAATGACACCTTAGCGCCAGTTGCGATGCGTGCTTTAAATGAGGCGGGTCACCAAGAGCCGGCATCTCATGATGAGATTGAAGGCTTAGAATATTTAGATAAGGTGGTTGTCATTGATCAAAGTCCCATCGGTCGCACGCCGCGTTCTAATCCAGCCACTTACACTGGCTTATTTACCGCTATTCGCGATTTATTTGCCGGCACGCAAGAAGCGCGTTCTCGTGGTTATCAACCGGGACGTTTTAGCTTCAATGTCAAAGGTGGTCGTTGTGAAGCCTGCCAAGGAGAAGGTGTCATTAAAGTCGAAATGCATTTTCTTGCCGATATTTATGTGAGTTGTGATGTTTGTCAAGGCAAGCGTTACAATCGCGAAACCTTGAGATACTTTACAAAGGTAAAAATATTCATCAAGTGCTTGAGATGACGGTCGAAGATAGCGCGAGATTTTTTTGATGCGATTCCTGCAATTGCCCGAAAATTACAAACATTGCTCGATGTCGGCCTTTCTTATATTTCACTCGGACAAAGTGCTACTACGTTATCTGGCGGTGAAGCGCAGCGTATCAAATTAGCAAAAGAGTTATCGCGCAAAGATACGGGTCGCACGCTTTACATCCTCGATGAACCCACCACCGGTTTGCATTTTTACGATATAGAACAATTGTTACAGGTATTGCATCGGTTGCGAGATCAAAGGCAATACCATTATCGTCATCGAGCATAATTTGGATGTGATCAAAACCGCAGATTGGATCATTGATCTTGGCCCTGAGGGTGGCGAAAAAGGCGGCCGTGTGGTCGTGGCTGGCACGCCTGAAACGGTTGCCCGAGAAACATCTTCATACACCGGTGCTTTTTTAAAAAAAATGTTAGCCAGCACTTCAAATAAAATTAGAAAAAAATGAAGTAAGTTTATTGACAGAATAAGTTAAGCGAGTAGAATGCCGGATCTTGTTGGAAATGATCTTTAAAAATTAGAAGAGTGATAAATGTGCGCGCTTGCCTGAGAGCTATTTGGGTAAGAGTTAAATTGAAAGAAGTGGAGAGTTTGATCCTGGCTCAGATTGAACGCTGGCGGCACGCCTAACACATGCAAGTCGAGCGGTAACATGATTAGTAGCAATACTAATTGATGACGAGCGGCGGACGGGTGAGGAACACGTAGGAACTTGCCCTCAAGCGGGGGACAACCAAGGGAAACTTTGGCTAATACCGCATAGACTCGGAAGAGTAAAGCTGCCCGCAAGGGTGGCACTTGAGGAGAGGCCTGCGTCCGATTAGCTAGTTGGTGAGGTAAGAGCTCACCAAGGCGATGATCGGTAACTGGTCTGAGAGGACGACCAGTCACACTGGGACTGAGACACGGCCCAGACTCCTACGGGAGGCAGCAGTGGGGAATATTGGACAATGGGGGCAACCCTGATCCAGCGATGCCGCGTGAGTGAAGAAGGCCTTCGGGTTGTAAAGCTCTTTAGGTTGGGAAGAAGTTTATGAGCTGAATAAGTTTATAGATTGACGGTACCGACAGAATAAGCACCGGCAAACTCTGTGCCAGCAGCCGCGGTAATACAGAGGGTGCGAGCGTTAATCGGAATTACTGGGCGTAAAGGGCGCGTAGGCGGTTAAGTGAGTGTGATGTGAAAGCCCCGGGCTTAACCTGGGAAGGGCATCGCAAACTGTTTGACTAGAGTATATGAGAGGGTGGCGGAATTTCCGGTGTAGCGGTGAAATGCGTAGAGATCGGAAGGAACGTCAATGGCGAAGGCAGCCACCTGGCATAATACTGACGCTGAGGCGCGAAAGCGTGGGGAGCGAACAGGATTAGATACCCTGGTAGTCCACGCTGTAAACGATGAGGACTAGATGTTGGTAGGGGAACCTATCAGTATCGAAGCTAACGCGATAAGTCTTCCGCCTGGGAAGTACGGCCGCAAGGTTGAAACTCAAAGGAATTGACGGGGGCCCGCACAAGCGGTGGAGCATGTGGTTTAATTCGATGCAACGCGAAGAACCTTACCTACCCTTGACATCCTGCGAATCCAGATGAGAGTTTGGAGTGCCGAAAGGAGCGCAGAGACAGGTGCTGCATGGCTGTCGTCAGCTCGTGTTGTGAGATGTTGGGTTAAGTCCCGTAACGAGCGCAACCCTTGTCCTTAGTTGCCAGCGAGTAAAGTTGGGGACTCTAAGGAGACTGCCGGTGATGAACCGGAGGAAGGCGGGGACGACGTCAAGTCATCATGGCCTTTATGGGTAGGGCTACACACGTGCTACAATGGGGCGTACAGAGGGTAGCCAACCAGCGATGGGGAGCCAATCTCAAAAAGCGTCTCGTAGTCCGGATTGGAGTCTGCAACTCGACTCCATGAAGTCGGAATCGCTAGTAATCGCGAATCAGCAATGTCGCGGTGAATACGTTCCCGGGCCTTGTACACACCGCCCGTCACGTCATGGGAGTGGATGGTACCAGAAGCGGGTAGTTTAACCGAAAGGGAGACGCCTGCCACGGTATGATTCATGACTGGGACGAAGTCGTAACAAGGTAGCCGTAGGGGAACCTGTGGCTGGATCACCTCCTTACTATTAAGTTATAGAAGTCTAGACGAGTAGGTAGCTCGACATTTGATCGTTCGAAGTAGAAGTAGACGCGCACATAAATCACTCTTGATATGAACGAGAGAGAGCTAAATAGACTACTGAGGGCCTGTAGCTCAGTTGGTTAGAGCACACGCTTGATAAGCGTGGGGTCGGTAGTTCAAGTCTACCCAGGCCCACCAACGAGAGAAGGTAAGCAAGGGTGAGTAAAGATGAGAGAGATGAGAGAGATAGTTAGATGAAGAGTTAGGTGATGAAGAGAAGAGAGGGGCCATAGCTCAGCTGGGAGAGCATCTGCTTTGCAAGCAGGGGGTCGTCGGTTCGATCCCGACTGGCTCCAGAGAAAAGGAAGAGAGTAGAGAAGACAGATCAGAGAAAGCAGGATAAAGATCTGTGTTTAGTACTCTTGAGAAGAGAGGGTGATGAAGAGTCATCGTTGAAGATAAAGAGTGCAGAGTAAGTAGCAAGACGTTCTTTAAAAATTAGGTAGTAAGAAAAGCGAAGTACACTGAGTGTTACTCAATTGAACTTTAGTATGTAAGAAGTTGAATGTAACACTCAAGAAGAAACTGTATTGGAGCTTGAGTTGGAAAGCGAGTTGCGAAGAGAAGCTGATCTCGTAGAGGAAGAAGCTGCGATGCGAATTGAACTGACAGAAAGCGAAGATGTAGAGACGACTTGGGGTTATATGGTCAAGGAAATAAGCGCACATGGTGAATGCCTTGGCAGTAAGAGGCGACGAAAGACGTGGCAGCCTGCGAAAAGCCCCGGGGAGCTGGCAACAAGCATTGATCCGAGGATATCTGAATGGGGAAACCCGATAGGAGAGATCCTATCATCCTGGACTGAATACATAGGTGCTAGAGAAGCGAACCTAGGGAACTGAAACATCTAAGTACCTGGAGGAAAAGAAATCAACCGAGATTTCCTGAGTAGTGGCGAGCGAAAGGGAAAGAGCCTGTACGTGGAAAGCATAATTGACTTAGCAGAATGGTTTGGAAAAGCCAGCCGAAGAGGGTGATAGCCCCGTAAGTGAAAAGTTGATAGATGTGTAAGCGTACGAAAAGTAGGTCGGGACACGAGAAATCCTGATTGAAGATGGGGGGACCATCCTCCAAGGCTAAATACTCCTTACTGACCGATAGTGAACAAGTACCGTGAGGGAAAGGCGAAAAGAACCCCGGAGAGGGGAGTGAAATAGAACCTGAAACCGTGTGCGTACAAGCAGTGGAAGCAGAGAGCAATCTTGTGACTGCGTACCTTTTGTATAATGGGTCAGCGAGTTACTAGTATTGGCGAGCTTAACCGAATAGGGGAGGCGAAGGGAAACCGAGTCTGAATAGGGCGATAAGTCGATATTAGTAGACCCGAAGCCGGGCGATCTATCCATGACCAGGGTGAAGGGGCGGTAACACGTTCTGGAGGCCCGAACTCACTACTGTTGAAAAAGTAGGGGATGAGTTGTGGATAGGAGTGAAAGGCTAAACAAGCCCGGAGATAGCTGGTTCTCCTCGAAAGCTATTTAGGTAGTGCCTTGTGAGGTACTCTGCTGGGGGTAGAGCACTGTGCCGGCTAGGGGGACGTGATAGTCCTACCAAACCGATGCAAACTCCGAATACCGAGCAGGTGTAATCACGGGAGACACACGGCGGGTGATAAGGTCCGTCGTGAAGAGGGAAACAGCCCAGACCGTCAGCTAAGGTCCCGAAGAGATAGTTAAGTGGAAAACGATGTGAGAAGGCCGAGACAGCCAGGAGGTTGGCTTAGAAGCAGCCATCCTTTAAAGAAAGCGTAATAGCTCACTGGTCGAGTCGGCTTGCGCGGAAGATGTAACGGGGCTAAAACTATCCACCGAAGCTACGGATTCATACTGAATAAGTATGAGTGGTAGAGGAGCGTTCTGTAAGCCGATGAAGGTGTGCTTGAGAAGGATGCTGGAGGTATCAGAAGTGCGAATGCTGACATGAGTAACGATAATGCGGGAGAAAAACCCGCACGCCGAAAGTCCAAGGTTTCCTGCGCGACGGTAATCGGCGCAGGGTGAGTCGGCCCCTAAGGTGAGGCTGAGAAGCGTAGTCGATGGGAAACAGGTTAATATTCCTGTACTTGAGTGACTGGAGCGAAGGGGGGACGGAGAAAGCTAGGCTAGCCGGGTGTTGGAAGTCCTGGTTTAAGCGAGTAGGAAGAATAGTTAGGCAAATCCGGTTATTCATATTCTGAGACGTGATGACGATTTTGTACTACGATATAGACGAAGTAGCTGATGCTAAGCTTCCAGGAAAAGCCTCTAAGCGATGAAGGTCATTGAACCGTACCGCAAACCGACACAGGTGGACAAGTAGAGAATACTAAGGCGCTTGAGAGAACTCGGGTGAAGGAACTAGGCAAATTGACACCGTAACTTCGGGAGAAGGTGTGCCTCTGTTAGGTGAAGGTCTTTGCGGCTGGAGCTGAGAGAGGTTGCAAAGAATCGGTGGTTGCGACTGTTTACTAAAAACACAGCACTCTGCGAACTCGAAAGAGGAAGTATAGGGTGTGACGCCTGCCCGGTGCCGGAAGGTTAAGTGAAGGGGTTAGCCGCAAGGCGAAGCTCTTGATCGAAGCCCCGGTAAACGGCGGCCGTAACTATAACGGTCCTAAGGTAGCGAAATTCCTTGTCGGGTAAGTTCCGACCTGCACGAAAGGCGTAACGACAGCCACACTGTCTCCACCCGAGACTCAGTGAAGTTGAAATTGCTGTGAAGATGCAGTGTACCCGCGGCAAGACGGAAAGACCCCGTGCACCTTTACTATAGCTTTGCACTGGACTTTGAGCGTGTTTGTGTAGGATAGGTGGGAGGCTATGAAGACTTAGGCGCTAGCTTAGGTGGAGCCAACCTTGAAATACCACCCTGACAAGCTTGGGGCTCTAACCTAATCTCGTAATCCGGGATGGGGACAGTGCATGGTGGGTAGTTTGACTGGGGCGGTCTCCTCCTAAAGAGTAACGGAGGAGCACGAAGGTACCCTCAGCGCGGTCGGAAATCGCGCGTAGAGTGCAAGAGCAAAAGGGTGCTTGACTGCGAGACTGACGGGTCGAGCAGGTACGAAAGTAGGTTCTAGTGATCCGGTGGTTCTGAATGGAAGGGCCATCGCTCAACGGATAAAAGGTACGCCGGGGATAACAGGCTGATACCGCCCAAGAGTTCATATCGACGGCGGTGTTTGGCACCTCGATGTCGGCTCATCACATCCTGGGGCTGAAGCCGGTCCCAAGGGTATGGCTGTTCGCCATTTAAAGTGGTACGCGAGCTGGGTTTAGAACGTCGTGAGACAGTTCGGTCCCTATCTGCCGTGGGCGTTTGAGATTTGAGGGGAGTTGCTCCTAGTACGAGAGGACCGGAGTGAACGTACCTCTGGTGTACCGGTTGTCACGCCAGTGGCATAGCCGGGTAGCTAAGTACGGAAAAGATAACCGCTGAAAGCATCTAAGCGGGAAGCTTGCCCCAAGATGAGATCTCACGAGTCGTAAGACTCCTAAAGGTCCGTTGGAGACTACAACGTTGATAGGCTGGGTGTGGAAGCGCAGTAATGCGTGAAGCTAACCAGTACTAATTGACCGTGAGACTTGACCATATAACACCCAAGTGGTTTTGCGAATCTTACTACCGAAAAAAGCCTGGCGACTAGAGCAAGTGGGTACCACCTGATCCCATCTCGAACTCAGAAGTGAAACCATTTAGCGCCTATGATAGTGTGGATCAATCCATGCCAAAGTCGGTCATCGCCAGGCGCTTACATGAAACCCCGCTGTGTTTAGCAGCGGGGTTTTTTATTGGACAAAAGCCGTGTTATTATCCTCTCCCTTAAAAATTAGATTGAAACGAGCGTTTTGCAACAAAATAGACAAACGAGTGTTGGTGAAGCAGTAAGTGAATTTACACCTTAAAAATTATACTAAATAGAGATCGCGATTTATGGGCAAACCTAAATTAATTTCTAAAGTCGATGCCAAAAAATTACAAAAAGAAAATGAGGAGATGGATGATCGTTATTTGATGAACGTCATGATTAAACTCTTATCGAAAAAAAATTCTCTGATTTTTACCTCGAATGAGGTGAAGGACGCAATATTTAAATCATTGGGAATACAATTTACCCGAGATGTTTGTTTGGATGTAAAGAATGATTATCTTATTTTATATAAATTTAAAGAGTCAAAGAATCTTGCAAGACGTTTAGAAAATTTTATTTCAAGATTAGCAAGTACAGGTTTAGTAAAAAAACTACCTAAAAATAGAAGCAATATTCAATATAAATTTGAAACTCACCCTAAGATGAGCGAGATAGACGATATTTTAGTTAAACTTAAAGACCCAGATGAGCAGTCAAACAAAAGGAAAGATATTCCAAGGCCTGAACAAAGAAAGACTAAACGTGCGAGGATTGAGGAACAACCTTTGACGCCTCCATCACCACCAACTTCTTACACAAGGACACCTCAAGTAGGAAGAATTTTTCCATCTCTCTTCTCTTGTTCTGTCAGTAGCAATCAAAGCAGTTTCCGCGTTACACCTCGGGGTACCGTTCGGACTCCGACTCTACCGGGTCCACGTGGGCTTTTTCCTGATATGCCTTCGCTTTTTGAATCAGAAAGAAGAATTTTGCAACAAATAGTATTGCAACAAAGTAAGCAATTGGGTGTTCACGAGGAAGAAAGTGAATTACACCTGTCTCATCGGCTAGAATAGCCAGTTCAACTGAACAGGACAGGTTAGGAGTGAGATAACAGCTTATGAGCAAACCTAAATTAATTTCTAAAGACGATGCTGAAAAACTTAAAGCAGAAATTGCAAAGATAGATGATCATTATTTGATTAACGTTATTATTAATCTTTTATCGGCAAGAAATACACTGAGTTTTACCTCGAATAACGTGCAGGAAGTAATCATTCAATCGTTGGGAATAGAAATTATTCGTTCCAAGGATGATGACTCGGCAATGAATGACTATATTGTCTTATCAACATCTGAAGAAAAAAAGCGCCTGGTTTTTCTTACAAGAAATTTTATTGAAAGATTAGCAACGGCATCTTTCGTGAAACTATTACCGAAAATTAGCAAGCATAACCGATATGCATTTCAAGCTCAGCCGCAGAGAAATGATGTAACTGCTATTTTAGAAAAGATTAAAGAAAGGAAGGATAGCGATGTTTTTAAAAAAAACATAGGTGCTTACCACCGTCGATTGGTGAGAAAAAGTGATATTGATAAAATTACAAATTGTTTTTCTAACGTTGATCATCATCAATTATTCCCAATTTTGTTGGCAAAACAGGCTAATGGCAACCGCATTTTGATAGCCGAGATTATTAGTGATTATTTAAATAAATTTCTCTATGAGAAAAAGAACGCGAGGGACCGTGTTCCGGATGGTAAAATAGCCACTTACAATCTGTCAGATATTAAGTGTGCAAAAGCAAAAAAAGCGGATTATGAATATATCGGTAAAATTTGTGCGCCCTTTTATAAGGGCATTTACTATTTTCTTTCCTTACTGGAAAAGCATACTATCGCAAAGCAAGAAATTGACAAGTCTTATACCCTTGCTGAAAATGCAAAGGAGAAATTTGCGGCAGTATCTGAGCGATGTATTAAAAACAAGGTTTTGGGACAATCTAATAAAAGGAAAGCTTCTCCTCCTAAAGAGAGAGAAGCTAAACGCGCGAGGAAAGAGGTGCAACCGTCGCCATCAGCGACTGTTCCATCCTCACCATTACCGATCTCCTCTCTTTCCAGCAACCAATGCAGTTTTTTTCAAGAAAGGATTCCTCCTTATTCTGAGGGTTTTGTAGACATTAGGAGGCCACCGACGTTACGTGAACTTGTTCCTGCGATGTTTGGTCTTGTTACGAAAATAGCATTAACAAAAACAAAAAAATTATCAGGTATAGGTCAATATGAATTGACACATGATGTTTCGCTGCGCGATGAAAAAGATAAAAAACCTATGCCTCCTCGCAGCAGTTCTCCTCGCTTTTTTCAAGAAGAGCCGGAATTTCCTTGTCGTCCTTCATCACCACCGTTAAGAAGAGAAGCGTCTTCTCATCCATCTGGTTTTGGGCAAGCTCAACTGTTATCGAGTTTGCATCGTCAGTTTGCTGATATGTCTTGTTTATTTGCATCGCAAGTGGGATTACCACGAGGCATACAAGCTAGTGCTGAGGAAGAAGAAAGTGAATTTATGCCTTAATTAAAAAAGATTTGTGATTATGCCACTTTCATCAGCTAGAATAATGAGATCAGTTGAATAAGGACGGGCTATGAGTGAATTTAAAAGCAAATATGAACAAGTAAAAAAAATTCTGGATGCAAAAGCAGTTGAGTTCGTTGATTTGCGATTCACTGATTTACGTGGCAAAGAACAACACGTCACTATTCCTGCTAATAAAGTAGATGAAAATTTTTTCAAATATGGCAAAGCTTTTGATGGCTCATCGATTTGTGGTTGGCAAGAAATCAATAAGTCTGATCTTTTATTAATTCCGGATGTTGCAACAGCTATCATGGATATTTTTTGTGAATTGCCCACCTTAAATTTGCGTTGTGATGTGGTGGATCCCGACACATTCACTTCTTATAAATTGGATCCAAGGTCTGTGGCTAAGCGGGCTGAAGCTTATTTAACAGCAACGGGCATTGCTGATATTTGTAATTTTGGTCAGGAAGTGGAATTTTTTATTTTTGATTCGGTTCGTTTTGATACGCGCACCAATGGTTGTTTTTATGAAGTGGATGCAGAAGAAGCGAACTGGAATTCTGGCAAAAAGATGGAAGGCGGTAATCTTGGGCATAGACCACGCATCAAAGGCGGCTATTTTCCTGTGCCACCCGTTGATTCGTTATATGACTTACGCAGTAGTATGTGTAATGCATTGACCGCGATGGGTTTAGCGCCTGAAGTTCACCATCATGAAGTTGCGACGTCAGGACAGAGTGAAATTACCACGCGTTACAGCACGTTATTGCATAAGTGCGATGAGATGCTGGTTTTTAAATATGTGATACACAATATGGCGAATGCGCATAATAAAACCGTTACGTTCATGCCGAAACCGTTATTTGGTGATAATGGTAGTGGCTTGCATTGTCATCAGTCGCTCGCAAATGGAAATAAGAATTTGTTTGCGGGTAAAGAATATGCTGGTTTATCAGAGATGGCGCTCTATTATATTGGCGGCATCATCAAGCATGCGCGTGCGCTGAATGCATTCACCAATCCAACGACAAACAGCTATAAACGCTTGGTGCCAGGCTTTGAAGCGCCGGTTACGATGGTTTACTCTGAAGGTAATCGCTCAGCGGGTATTCGTATTCCGCATGTGTTTAGTGAAAAAGAAAAACGCATTGAAGTACGTTTCCCAGATGCTTTGTGTAATCCCTATCTCGCTTTCCCAGCAATGCTCATGGCGGGCTTGGATGGCATTAAAAATAAAATTCATCCCGGTAAACCGATAGAAGAAAATTTGTATGATTTACCAGAAGCAGTGGTGAAATCTTTCCCCAGTCTTGCTGCTTCATTAGAGCAGGCGTTGGATTATCTTGAGCAAGATCAAACTTTCTTATTAGAAGGTGGCGTCTTTACCAAAGAAATGATTGCAGCCTACATTGCACTGAAACGCGAAGAAGATACGCGATATAAAATGGTACCGCATCCAGTGGAATTTGATATGTATTATAGTTTGTAATCATGATTAAAATTGCGAGTTGGAATGTGAATTCGTTGCGGGTGCGCTTACCGCAAGTGCTGACTTGGCTTCAAGACAAGCAGCCAGATGTGCTGGCTTTGCAAGAATTAAAAATGCAAGACGGTGATTTTCCGTTTGATGCTATTGCTGAAGCTGGCTATTTTGCCGCTGTTTCCGGACAAAAAACATATAATGGCGTGGCATTTTTAAGTCGCGAAAAAAGCAGTGATGTGGTCGTTGACATGCCGCAATTTCCAGATGTGCAACGCCGCGTGTTAGCAGTTACCATCGGCAATATTCGTTTGCTGAACCTCTATGTGCCAAATGGTGAAAGTGTTACGTCTGAAAAATATCATTACAAATTAAATTGGCTAAAACACCTGACTGTTTTTTTAAAACAAGAATTGCAAGCGCATCACAATGTAATTGTTGTTGGTGATTTTAATATTGCGCCGGCTCCAATCGATGTGCATGATCCTAAGCAATGGGAAGGGCGGGTGTTATTTAGTGAGCCAGAACGGCTGGCTTTTCAAACTGTATTACAACTGGGATTCAGTGATTGTTTTCGTGAACATCATGCCACGGAAAAACAATACACTTGGTGGGATTACCGCGTAAATGCCTTCAAACGCAACTTAGGATTGCGCATCGATCACATCTTAGCAAGTCACAAATTGAGTGCAAGTTGTATCGCTTGTGATATCGACAAAACACCGCGTACTTGGGAGCGTCCCTCAGACCATACGCCCATCATGGCCGTGTTTGATACTTGATTAAGCCGCAATGATTGGGTTATGATGCCCGCCTCATTTAAAGGGGTTGTCCATGAAGCCAGATATTCATCCAGCATATAAAGATGTGAAGGTAACCTGCAGTTGCGGCAGTACATTTGTCACGCGTTCGACATTGGGCAAAGAGCAATTGACCCTTGAAGTTTGCTCTAAATGCCATCCTTTTTATACCGGCACCCAAAAGATTGTAGATACCGCAGGCCGTGTCGATCGTTTCCGCCAGAAATATGGCATGAAGGGAAAAGAAGCTAAGAAAGCAGATGATAAATAACGCATAAAAAAGCTTACGCCATCACCAATAGCCCACTACCTCGGTTGAGATCATTTATCCAACAGTGATATTTCATTTTATATTTATTAATTTAATACCATTTTAAGGTTCGAGCGATATCATTCTCCTACTATTAAAATAGCTAGGAACATCATCATGATTTCATACAGAGACGCAAGCGGTATAGACATTGTTGACCCCAAGGAAATTGCAAAAGCAGAGAGTGGTGTGTTGAGAGAATACAGTGCCTATGATGCAAGTTCTGAGGTGGCTGTCAGACGTCAATTAGGATTGCCGGTCGGCGTCAATTATCTTTGCCGGTTATGTTAAATTAATAATCATAATATTCCCCTTTAATTTAAATTGAAGATGATGCAGAGTTTTTACGGTAACTTTCTTCATTGATGTTGATAATTGTTGCGTGATGTATCAAACGATCAACAGCGGCTACTGCCATCATGGTATCTGGGAATACCTGGTCCCATTCACCGAATGGCTGATTAGATGTAATGATCAGACTATTAGACTCATACCGATCAGCGATTAGCTCAAAAAGAACACTGGTTTCCAGCTCATTTTTTTTGACATAACTTATGTCATCTAAAATCAGCACTGGTATTCTTGCTAACTTTGCTAATGCATCAGCTAATTTTAACTCTTGCTTGGCTTTTTGTAATCTTTGCACCAATAGTGTGGCTGGAGTAAACAGTACACGTACACCTTGCTCAATTAACCGATATCCAATTGCACATGCGAGATGCGATTTGCCAACGCCACTAGGGCCGAATAAAACAATGTTTTTTGCTTGTCTTGTCCAGCTAGCGTCATCAGCAAGCGCTTGAATCTGTGCTGCATTGACAGATTTTGCTTTTTTAAAATTAAAGCTATCTAGCGTTTTCCCAGCTAATAATTTTGATTCAGAGACATGTCGTTGTATCCGCTTTTGATATCGAGAAGCTACCTCTAACTCGCATAATGAAGCAAGATACTGCGCATGGTTCCATCTTTCATCAACAGCTTTGTCCATATTTTCTTTCCAGCGCGTCAACATGGTGGGTAAACCAAGTTGTTTCAATAATAATGGCAACGTAAATTCGTTAGACATGGGTCATCTCCTGTCGTAATGCAATCATGTCGTAACTTTTTAAATTATGTTGCATAACATTAATATTTGGCAGCGATGGATTATCTGTTTTGAATTTCATTTGATAATGACTAAGCGGAAAAAATTTTTGATTTGCAATATCTTTCAATATGTCAGCAGAAAGCAATGCTTCACAGTTTTCCGTTTCGGCTAAATAAAGCACGCCAACTATAAATTTACATGCTGTTTTTGCATCTAATTTTTCATTTACGTAATGCCATATTTTCCGATAATCATCATTTGGTAATAAATCTTCACGTATACTTGAATATCGAAATGCTTGCGGTTTTTTTATTAAGCTATGTATTACATGCCGATAATCAATATTTCTACCGCGTTTGGTTTTAGCTGATGAGTATGTTCGCATTAGCGTGACAATTAATGTATTACCAACATAACAACACAACCTGTTGTCATACAATCGTATTCGTAGTGATGTACCAATCAAACGTGACGGCACTGTATAAATAACGCGTCTTACATCAATTGTACTGGAGCTTGATACGCGCGCAGTTATTTCAGTGTAATCTTGAGTTTTATACGTCGGTAATTTTTGCAATAGCGCTCTCTCAATGCTAATCGCTTTTGCATTCCGACGATTATGTTGTTGCGTAATTTCCCTAATGAATTCTTCGTATGAATCAACTGATTCAAATTCATTACTGCCACGAAGTAACAGACCTTGTTCGATGCGGCGCTTAAGATGGCCATGTGGTGATTCAACACTGCCATTTTCATGTTTAACACCAGGATTGTTACGTGTTGGCTTCATCATGTAGTAATGACATAGCGCGTCATATCGTGATGTCATGTCTGCTATTGCATCTTTTTCAATATTCTTGAATGCAGCAGACAAACTATCAGTCCTATGTTCACCTGGTGCGCCGCCTAACAACCATAGCGCTTCCTGTAAGCCTTCTGCTAGTGCAGTATATGATTCACCACCATGAATGACTTTCAGAAAACTCCAGTGACTATATGCAAGTCGAAAATGATAAAATCGGTGCTCGAATATTTCTTTTTTAATAGTAATCGTGACACCTTTAAATTCAGTAAAGTCAGACAGCCCCAAACGGCCAGGCTCATGTAGTTGACGAAACATTACTTCTTGTTCTGGGCCTTGTGTCGACTTCCAATGTTTGACGCGTCTTTGCAGCGTGCGAAGCAGGTGGTCACCATAAATGCTATTGCCTTCTTTATCCTTGTGCTTTGCCTGTATAAGCTCAAGAAGCGTCATGGGTTGTAAATGTGGATTTTGTTTAAGTAGTGGTACCAATTCTGGTTCCCATACCTCTGATAGCGGATCATTTCTTGTGCGCCAACGATGGTTATCTCTTTTCATTTTTAACCGTTGGCCTTTCTCTATTGCTCGACCGCTACGCTCGCTAATACCAGCTTTCGCGGATGACACTACTTGTGAATTTCCTGATTTTCTTGATGACATAAATATCTCTACCTGTTGGCTGGTTATAAACTTGCCAGGCATAAATCCTCCAACAATTGTGATTTAATGCCATGCAAGATATCCGGTTTAAACCGGCAATCCTAATTGTCGCCAACCGGCAAAGATAATTGTCGTCTAATAGGTGGCCATTTACCAGACTATCGGTGGACGAAAAGCGAGATATAGTGTGCAGGAAGATAGGGTTGCGCAAGTTTCTTTGCCTGAATTTTCAAATCTCTCCACGGATGCCGTTAAAAAAGCTGTGTTGAAAGAAACGATTGCTGTGTTACAAGCCGAACATGGCCAGATGAGTAATGTCGGTGCGACGGTCATTGGCACGGTGATAGATCCGATAGCAAGCAAATTCTATACTGTTGCAGTTGGCGATTGTGTGAGTTATTTCGTTACTGTTGGTGCTGCACCCGATTATGCAGTGAATATTGAAGCGCTACATCCAGCTTTACACTCCACTGCCAATCCAGATGAAAATGCCAGGATCAAGGCTGATGCAGAAAAAAATAACCGGTTTAGTCCAACCAGGGATAAAGGTAGCTTCGCCATTAAAGGACTTGCTGATGACAAAATGGGATATAGAAGGATTAATGTAAGCCGTGGACTGGGTGATATGGCTTATAAATCGCGCGGGCATAGTTCTGAAGCTGAAACGATGGTAACAACAATTCCACAGATTTCAGCAGGTAGTAAAGGTTTTGTCATTGTCGCTTGTGATGGATTCACCGAACAAATGGATTTAAGTGAGAATTTCAACGCAATCAAGCAAGTTATTCATACAGTTATCGAGAATCACCCCAATGGTGACTCTCGTGAATTTGCTAAGGAATTAGGGAAACAAATAGAAGCTGAGTCAACCGATAATCTTTCCATACTTGTTACTGAGGTGGGACACGATGTTGAACAAAAGACAAGAGCGCTTATTATTTTTGATGGTCATGGTGGATCAGCCGTGTCAGAAGGAGCACGTAAAACTTGCATACCAACAATCAATACACTTATTCGTGCTAAAAATAATGATTATAGTCAGTTGGCTTCTTGGTCACCTGCTGTAATGGCTGCTTTCGCTGTGACAGCAAATGGAGATACGGTAGCAAGGTTGGTGAATGGTACCATGACTGCGCCACGAAATAGCGGTTTCCGCGGTTTTTTAAATAGAATGGGCCTAGGAAGCTTCACGCAACCTGTCAGAGACACACTCGCAAAAGCGCATGGTGCAGCCATTGCGCGTATTGCACTTGCTCACGCTGATAATGCAAATATATTGCAAACCATTTTTAATGCGAACCCGCTTCGCAAAAAATTGGATGGTGCAACACTGCTTACTTTGATCGCTGCCAATAATGAGGCGATTAACAATAGCATTCAACGTGACGAAGAATTGATGCGCATTTTGCAAAAACATAATGATGCACTGCTGAAAGAAGTAAAAACATTTTTTGAGCAACATGAACCTGCAGCTAGCCGCTTAAGAAAATTGCAGGCTTGGTTTTTCCCTAAAAGAAACGTGCCTGTTGAAAATCTCGCAATCAAAATCAATGAGTCAGGATTTTTTCAGCTGATTAATTATTTTGCGCGGGACGGTGTGCTTAATGCTACGGATAAAACCGCATTTGCTAAATTATTAGTGGATATGCTTCTTAGGAAGCTGCTGCGTGATTGTATCGATGTGCAAGAGCTGATAATGGATGTATTAAATGTGCCGGGCAGAAAGCTGCTAATGGATGAGATAACGAATTTTTCCAAAGAAGATTTGTTTTTACTCTTATCCCGTGTTGTAGTAATCGCCGATGAAACATTATTCGAAAAATTTTTTATCCATTGCCCCACGACTCTTTTGGCAAGATTGCTTACCGATGATGGTAAGATACTGGAATTAGCTAATAATTTCCCTGCAAGAAAGAAACAATTTCGCTTAAAGACCTATCAGCAAGTCTTCAATCATTTTGAGGCACTTGAAGAAGATGTTCGTGAAAAATATTTAGCTTATTTTGAAACAATGTCATTGGCTGAGCAGCTAACCATTTATTTTAAATTAAATGCTGACATGACGAGTGAAGAAGCAAGCGTACGTCTTGAGGAGCATTTTTGGCGGAGAATAGAACCACTATTATTAGAACCCGTCCATCAAATAGCGATGGTTAATTGGTTAGATGATTTGAAAATGCAAACAGATATGGATGTATTTTTTGTTGATCAAGTGTTACGCCAGAAAGGCTGGAATTCTGCAAAGATGGCGACCATTTTGATGGCTGGTCTTAACAATGGGGCTGGCGTTAGTACCTTGGCAAGTATCTTTAGAAGAGCAACAAATAATGCTGCTGAACAAAAATCCGCTCCACTCCTATCGAATGCTATCTTAGATGAGCCGCAACTTTTCAAGGCGGTGGTATGCAAACTTGTGGATAATGATCAAGCTGCGCTTGATTGCATAAGAGAGCACATTGCCAAAGAACCCATTGCACTAATCAAAAATAATCTTGAAGCATTGAGTGTCATTTCACTCGAGAAAAAATTAACTCGATTACAACTTGCATCGTACTTCGAACGCTATCCTGAATTATTGTTGAAGATGACCATTACACCTGAAGATGAAAAATATATTGAGCAAAATAAAGAAATGTTACTTCCACTGCTTACGCAAACGTTTACTGCTGCGCATAGTTACGGAAAAAGCAATCTTGTCATTGATTTTGTCGAGGCTTATCCTCAATTAGCTGCTTGGCTTAAAGAACAATTACCCAAGCAGGAAGTCGTAACTAAAATGACTGGTTATGGTTGTACCATGAGATTTTTTGCGAATATACAGTTGCAAGGGGCATCCGGCGTTGGTCCTTCTTCATCTCCAGGAATAAAAATTGGTCAGGCTGGATAGCCAGATGAGAGCCGAGATTTGTGAAGCATACATGTTGATTTGGTGCGCCCAATAAGTCTTGGATATCGCCGCACCAAATCGTTAAAACATGTTTTGGTGCGCCCTAAATTCTGGTAAAATAGGCGCACCAAAGCAAATAATGAGGCTTAGTGTGAGCACGCCATTTGTTGGACGAGAAGCAGAAATTCAAGAACTTACTGAATTGCAGCAAAAAAATGCGGCGAGTTTGGTTGTTATTCAGGGTCGACGTCGCATAGGAAAGAGTAGGTTGATAGAGGAGTTTGCTAAAGATCAGAAATTTTACTCTATTGCGGGAATTGCTCCTACGAAAGAAACAACAGAACAAATGCAGCGAGATGAGTTTGCACGACAATTTAGCGAGCAATTTGGTATCCCGAAATTCAATATGGATGACTGGGGCAGTTTATTTACGCTATTAGCTCAATATACAGAAAAGAGTAGAGTGGTTATCTTGCTCGATGAAATATCGTGGATGGGCTCATTGGATCCTACTTTCTTGGGGAAGCTGAAGAATGCTTGGGATATGCGGCTCAAGAAAAATCCAAAACTAATGTTGGTATTATGCGGGTCGGTTTCTTCTTGGATCGAAAAAAATATTATTAGTAGTACATTATTTTTGGGGCGCCCATCCTTATATATAAAATTGCCGGAACTTTCAGTAACAGATTGCAACGAGTTTTGGGGAAAGTATCGTGAAAGAATTTCTGCTAATGAAAAACTAAAAGTTTTGGCTATCACTGGCGGTGTACCAAGATACCTTGAGTTAATAAATCCTAATAGGAGTGCGGAAGATAATATAAGAGCCATGTGCTTCTCACCTCATGCGCCGTTACTGAATGAGTTTGAACGAATTTTTTCTGATATTTTTGGAGCACGGAGTGATATATATAAAAAGATTATTAATCGTTTGGTGGTTGGGCCTGCGAGTCAGGAAGAAATCTTAGCAAGCTGTGGCCGAAGTAAAACTGGCGATTTCAGTGAATATCTCGCTGATTTAGGAATGGCGGGTTTTATATCGAGAGATTTTACTTGGCATTTGAAAGATGGAAAAACTTCAAAATTAAGTCGCTATCGTCTCAAAGATAATTACGTGCGGTTTTATTTGAAATATATTCAGACAAATAAAACTAAAATAGAGAAAGGTGTTTTCAAAAAAACATCAATTACAGCATTGCCAGGATGGGAAAGTATCATTTCACTGCAATTTGAAAATCTTGTACTGAATAATGATTTCCGTATTATCGAATTATTGGGCGTGCCTCCAGAAGAAATTATCTTCTCAAATCCGTTTTTTCAGAAAAAAACCAAGACGCAACCGGGCTGTCAGATTGATCTGCTGATTCAGACAAAATTTCATAATTTATATGTGTGTGAAATAAAGTTTTCTAGATCAGAAGTATCGGCATCCGTTATAGAAGAGGTTAGGCAAAAAATTGATAGATTGAATATACCAAAGAATTTCTCTTGTCGTCCTGTGTTAATTCATGTCAACGGTGTTAATAGTGCTGTAGCGGAAGACGGTTATTTTGCAAAAATTATCGATTTTGGGGCGCTGTTATCAGATTAAAAATCAAAACATAAACAAATAGGTTTGCTTAACGATGACACTGGCTATACAAATTTCTGGCACATTGGCTCTCAACAAGGCAAGCCTATTCTGCAAGTTGCTTGCAGATTCATGGTGACAAATATAACAGATCATCCTGTTGCTTTGGCTAGAGTTACATGGAGAGGTGCGATAAAAGGGAGTGTAGAATATTCGGAAGTATTAGTTAAAGATTTACATTCACCATACTGGGGTTCGTATGATATCCCGCCTCGTGCGCGAACAGGTGTATCAGTGCACTTTATCATCTGGCTATGGGTGGACTCGAACCACCGACCTCAGCATTATGAGTGCCGCGCTCTAACCAGCTGAGCTACATAGCCATGGATGGTCGCTATTCTCGAAGTATTGGGTTGATATTGTCAAGGAAACTTTTGGTTTTCGGGTTGTATCTGCAAAACATCTTCTGTAGAATGAGCGCCCTTACAATTTGATTAACTCCTTGCTTTTTCAATTGTTGAAAAAGCTATTAATCCGAGAGGAGCTTTTATGAAGCAGAGTCAAGATAACTCGCGACACTATGAAGTCGTGTTTCTCGTTCACCCTGATCAAAGCGAGCAAGTGCCCGCGATGATAGAGCGTTACAGCAATTTGATTGCCCAGCATAAAGGCAAAATTCACCGCCTTGAAGACTGGGGACGTCGGCCACTTGCTTATCCCATCAATAAAATCATGAAGGCACATTATGTGTTGATGAACATTGAGTGTGACCAAGCGACGGTGAATGAGCTAAGTGATAACTTCCGTTACAATGATGCCGTGATTCGTAACATGGTTTTACGCGTTAACCGTGCCATTACCGAGCCTTCCCCAATAGCGAGAGAAAAAGACAGTCGTGGCAGTGAGACCGATAGCCAAGGCATCGATGGGCACAAGCACGAAGGTGCTTCTGCGCCGCGCAGTCGACGGGAAGAAGTTGAAAACATCAGTGATAAAGCCAGTTAATTGAGCCGGAGAATGAAAATGGCCACCTATTTACGCCGTAAAAAAATGTGTCACTTCACTGCAAATAAGATCACCGAAATTGATCACAAAGACGTGAACACACTGCGAAAATTCATTATGGAAAATGGCAAAATTGTGCCGAGTCGTATCACGGGCACCAAAGCCGAATATCAGCGCAAGTTAAAAAGAGCTATCAAATTGGCTCGTTTTCTTGCTTTATTGCCCTACACCGATAGGCATTAATTTATCCAATGTGGCTACATCGTTTTACAGATTATCTTTTGCGGCATCGCTTGCAAGCACTGGCACTCACTTTTTTTAGCGTGTTGGTGAGTACTTGCCTCGGTAAATTTTTATCGAATGCACCGGTGTTTGTTGGATTGCTGGGGATATTTATTGCAGTTTTCCTCAGTATTTTAGGCATTATCATTGCGACACTGATCACCTTAGTGAGCGGTGTCTGGCTGGGCTTAGTGTTTGTGTTGGCCGCTACCTTGCCTTATCTCGTGACGATTTATTATTTTCCCGTGAGCAGTGGTGCAATTGCCACACCGACGTTGGTGGTCTGGACCGGTGTTGCCGTTGCCGTATTAAGTAACATACTGACCTGGGTGTTTGCTGTGATGTTGCGGCGCCAAGCCAGTTTCAGCTTTATGCTACAAATGGCCGCTTTATTAGGTGTGCTGGTGATCAGTGTGATTCATTTGGCTTATCCGGATGTGGCTAATTGGTGGGGACAGCAATTTAAGTGGCTGCAATCTTTTTACGCGCAAATTGCACCGCCTGCTGCCATGAAAAAAGCGGCGGCGATTCCCAGTGAAGCGCAGCTGGAAGCAATTGATGTCGCAAAGCAGATTGCAACAGGTGTCATGGTCACAGCAATACTATTTAATGCTCTCTTGCAGCTTATTGTGGCACGGTGGTGGCAAGCGAGTGTCTTTCATCCTGGCAGTTTGCGTCGCGAGCTGCAAGAAATACGATTAAGCCAATTAGCTGGCGTCTTATTTTTTATTAGCTTGGTGTTTTCTTATTTGGGAAACAGCGTCATTTTAGATATAATGCCGGTCCTTTATATGCTCTTTGGCGCGGCCGCATTGAGCTTAGTGCATTATTTATTTGGGCGCATGCATTCAAAAACGGTGTGGTTTTGGTTGTCCGTGTTTTATCTCACACTGATATTTGCATGGCCATTTAGCATTGTGTTAATTGCGATGTTTGCTTGGTTAGATATATGGCTGGATATCAGAAAACGGTTTAGACGAGTTTGAAAAGAGGGCAAGACAGTGGAAATTATTTTACTTGAAAAGATGCGTAATTTAGGTACCTTGGGCGATACAGTGAAAGTTAAACCTGGCTTCGCGCGCAATTATCTTATTCCGCAACGCAAAGCCGTTTATGCAACGGCAGAAAATATTAAAAAATTCGAGCTGCGTCGTGCGGAGCTTGAAAAAGTTGCTGCTGAAAAAAATCAGCAAGCGGTGGCAAGACAACAAACCATCAATGCATTGCCAGTCATCACCATTGCGATGAAAGCGGGTGAAGAAGGTAAATTATTTGGTTCAATTGGCACGCGCGATATCGTGGATGCTATGCATAAAGCCGGCGTGGAAGTTGAAAAACGAGAAGTGCAATTATCCATTGGTACGTTGCGCACCGTTGGTGAGTACGAAGTCATGATTGAGTTAGAAAGTGATGTCACGGCGACGATTAAAATTAATATCGTGGCTGAGTAAGCATTTGTCAGCAGGGAATTTGTCATGCCAGCGAAGGCTGGCATCTAGGCTTTTCTGTAAATTCCTGGATGCCAGCCTTCGCTGGCATGACAAATTCCGTGGCATGACAAATTCGCTGGTATGACAAATTCCCTGGCATGACAAATTCGCTGGCATGACAAATTCGCTGGTATGACAAATTCCCTGGCGCTAATCTCTCGGCTATGGTTGGCATATTATTAGAATACTCTTCAGTTCTCCCTCCTTTGGACAAACTCCTGCATAAATGCGAGAATCCGCTATATTGTGATGATAGAAAATAAGGCGGCGAGCAGCGATGACTGATGCTTTATCGACGAAGCGATACGTAGCGAGAGCAAATAATCCGGTGGCAGTGAAGGTACCGCCGCATTCGATGGAAGCGGAGCAATCGGTTCTGGGCGGTTTGATGTTGGATAATCGTGCTTGGGATCAGGTGGTGGATCGTTTGCGCGAAGTCGATTTTTATCGGCAAGAAAATCGTTTAATTTTTCGCGTGATGTCACGACTGATGGAGCACAGTAAACCGCTCGATGTGTTGACGGTTGCTGAAGCATTGCGCGAGATGAATGAGCTTGAGCAAGTGGGTGGTGAAGTTTATTTGTTTGAGCTTGCGAATAATACGCCGAGTGCAGCAAATATCACCGCTTACGCCGATATTGTGCGGGAACGTTCTGTGCTGCGCCAACTGATAGGCGCTGCCACCGATATTGCAGAAAGTGCCTATCATTCTCAAGGCCGCGGCATTGTTGAGCTCTTGGATCAAGCAGAACGTAGTGTATTTTCGATTGCTGATCAAGGTTCGCGTGGCGAGGGACCTATCAATATCAAAGCTTTTCTCGCAAAAACCATGGATCGTATCGATACCCTTTTTCATACGAACTCGCCCATTACCGGTGTGCCAACCGGTTATCATGATTTCGACAATATGACCTCAGGCTTGCAACCTTCAGATCTTGTTATTGTCGCCGGTCGTCCTTCCATGGGTAAAACCACATTCGCCATGAATATTGCTGAGCATGTGGTAATTAAAAGCAAAGCGCCGGTGTTGATATTCAGCATGGAAATGCCGGGTGAGGCGATAGTCATGCGTTTATTATCATCTTTGTGTCGCATCGATCAATTACGCATACGCACGGGAAAACTCGCCGATGAAGATTGGCCACGCATCAGCTCGACGGTCAGTATGTTATCGGATGCGCCACTTTTTATTGATGACACACCCGCATTAAGTCCTGCTGAGATGCGTGCGCGAGCGCGACGCTTAACGAAAGAACATGGCCAAATTGGCTTGATTGTCGTTGATTATTTGCAACTGATGCAGGTGCCTGGCTTTAATGAAAATCGCACGGCTGAAATTTCTGAAATATCGCGCTCACTAAAAAGTCTTGCTAAAGAATTAAAAGTGCCGGTCGTTGCTTTGTCGCAATTGAATCGTGGTTTGGAACAGCGTGCGGATAAACGTCCGGTGATGTCTGACTTACGCGAATCCGGTGCGATTGAACAAGATGCCGATCTTATCGTTTTCATTTACCGTGACGAAGTTTACAACGAAAACAGTCCTGATAAAGGGACGGCGGAAATCATTATCGCAAAACAGCGTAATGGTCCGATAGGCAGAACGCGTTTGACGTTTATGGGTCAATATACTTGCTTTGAAAATTTCGTTAGGCAACCGAATTATTAGAGATAGCCTATGAGTCGTCCCACACACATGACCATTGATCTTGCTGCGTTGCGGCATAATTTAACGCGGGTGCGGGCCTTGGCGCCGGGTCGTGCGGTGATTGCGATGGTGAAAGCCAATGCTTATGGTCATGGTTTAGTGCGCATTGCTCAAGCACTGGTTGGTGCCGATGCCTTTGGTGTTGCATCAGTAGAAGAAGGTGTGAAATTACGTGAAGCAGGTATAACGCGTCCCATTGTGCTGATGGAAGGATTATTTTATGCCGATGAGATCAACGAAGCGGTCAAGCACGATTTTACGTTGGTGGTGCATCATGAAATGCACGTGGACATGCTAGAGCAGGCCATCGTTCCGCGACCCTTTTCAGTGTGGCTCAAGATTAATACGGGCATGCATCGCTTGGGTGTTGCAGCGGATGAATTTGATGAGCTTTACGCGCGTTTGTTGCAGGCACAATCGGTGCAAAAACCCATAGGATTGATGACGCATTTTGCGAGTGCAGATGCGCTCGATCAGCCGACGACGATGGAACAAATTAAATGTTTCAACCACATCACAGCCGATTTATCCGGTCCACGCAGTTTGGCAAATTCAGCCGGCATATTGGGCTGGTCTGCGGCGCATGGTGATTGGGTGCGACCTGGTCTCATGCTTTACGGCGCTTCACCTTTTGCTAATCAAACAGGTCTTGATCATGATTTGCGACCGGTGATGACACTGTGGTCACGGCTGATTGCTATCACGCCGGTCAAAAAAGGTGGCAAAGTCGGTTATGGTGGAACGTGTACCATGACAAAAGATACGCGTGTTGGCGTGGTGGGTGTTGGCTATGGTGATGGCTATCCGCAGTTTGCTCAAAATGGCACACCCGTTTTAGTTAATGGCAAGCGATGTCCACTCGCCGGTCGTGTGTCCATGGATATGCTCACCGTGGATTTATCGGAGCAGCCGGAAGCAAAAGTGGGTGACCCCGTGGTGCTTTGGGGTGCGGGTCTTCCTGCAGAACAAGTGGCAAGCGGTAGTCATTCCTCAGCATATGAAATCCTCACGCGAATGACACCACGACCTAAGATTGAAGTACAAGAATAAAAACGGCATAATTTCGCCTACTTTTTAACAACAATAGCGAACGATAATAATAATTAAATTTTTATCTTCGATGCTTAACGGAGGAGTGAAACTCATGATGCAACGAACAACAGACCAGAGAATTGAAACGGAGAGAGCAGCGATTGAAGAACTTGTTCGCAATAATAAAACATACTTAGATCGAAGATATATATGCACTTATGATTATGTTTTTTTCGAGAATATCAAACCGAGTGAGGTGATTAAAAACATTATCGACTACGTTGATGCGGATGCGAAATTAGATGAGCAAGAAAAAATAGCACTAGCTGATAGTTTAAAAGCCGTGCGCGAATCGCTGCATGCGACGATGGTGACTATCCACTCACTCACAGCAGAAAATTTAACTGAACAGAATAAAAAATTAGTCAAGCTTCAGTGTATTGCGAACAAAAACACAACTGATGGTAGGCCATCGCAAAGCGGAAAAATGCTAGGCGGAGCAATGATGGCATTAGGTGCAGCACTCATTGTGATTGGATTGACAGGCGCTGTTCTCTCGGTATTTTTTGGCGCACCAACGTTGGGTATATTAGCGACGCTTCCTGTTGCTGCATCACTTGGGGTTTATGCAGCGGGTGTTGCAGTCGCAAAAGTAGGACACGTGCATTTTTCAGCTTCTTGTGCGCATGGTTTATCTAAAAATTTATCTCTTTTTGCTTACGCTGCAAAAGAAGCTGTTGATGAAGTAAACGTTAGTATTGCTCGGAAAAAGATGGTTGCATACGGCTAAAATTTTTCGAAAATTAATTGCTAATGGTTTTGTATTTAATCCGTATATAGCCAGCTTAAGGAGCCCACGATGCAACTTTTAGACGAGAAAATTAAAAGAGCAAAAGAAGAAATTAGATTATTGGCGGATAATAACCAAGCAATTTTTAATCAAGAATTTTTTGGTAAAATTAATCATGAGATTGAGCAAATTATCGATGCTGTTGATCAATGTCATCTTCATAATAAAAAAAATTTAGATTACAAAACAAAATTAGATATTGCGGATAGTTTAGAAGCGATACTCACTTCGCTCAAAACGACGATAAATGTTATCAACTCTCCCACAGAAAATAATATTACAGCTCATCATTTGCAATTGACTAACTTGCACAACGTTGCAAGCAGAGTTGAAGGCAGGCCATCGCCAAGCGGAAAAATAATCGGTGCTGCGATGATGGCATTAGGCGTGACACTCATGGTGGCTGGCACAACAGGAATACTTATTTCGTTATTTATTGGCACACCGACGATAGGTGTATTAATGCTGCTCCCACTCGCTGCTTCGGCTGTCATGCATGGCGTAGGCGTGGCACTCACAAAAATAGGCGACATGCATTATTCGGCTTCTTCTGCACGAGGTTTATCTGAACATTTATCTCTTTTTGCTTGCGGTACAAAAGAAGTTGTTGCTAGAGCTAAGGCTGATCATATTCGGGAAATGACGTTTGCATGCGATTCGAAGTGAAAATTATGTGGCAGCGCAAGAATAATAAAAAAGGGCCATCGCTTAGCCCTTTTTTATCAATTCAGTGAGCATACTTTCATTTTGGATCATCATTTTATGTTGTTGTTAAATAGTCGGAAGCAATTTTCAATCCAATTGTACGATAAAGCTCATACCTCACAGAGCGATGTAGTTCAATAGTTCTTCGAAGACAAGTTGCTAACGGTTTTATATTTAATCCCGATGCTAATTCACTAATAATATCTTCATGAGTACCTGTATAGAATGCAATTCCTTGTGTCGAAAAATTTCTTTAAGCTCTTCGCATATTCTTAAAAATAGCTCAGCTTCTAATAAAAAATTTTCTTCTTTTGAAAACTTAGCAGGGTGGATTCCAATTAAATAACAAAGCGGTTTTGTAGCTGACATGATTATGTTATCTATCCTTTATCTGATGATAATCCATATATTTTATTGTAAGAAGCAGGGCCTGGTATACATAAAATATACCATCGGGTTGATACTATATACCTCATAAAGAAACGTCAAGATTATTTAATAGATTTTTCTAAGCCAAACGAGTTGATAGAATTTATTGATATTCTTGATGACTAGCTTGGAAGACGATGTATCAAAAAAATGAATAATACGATAAACGGTACGATTTTTTTTTAAAATTCCAAATTCTGATAGTTTGTTTTGTAATGAAAGAAAAACAATTTTCCCTAAGTAATTATCTAAGTTAGAAATATCTGCTAATTTCAGCCCAATATAATCACCGACTTCCGCTATTGGACTAAATGTATTATCAGAAACAACAACAGTGCTTGCCAAAGGATTCAACTGTTTAAAAGTAACGACTTCTTTTAGAAGTTTTTCATGGCATGAATCAAATTTAATTTCGTTAGTATCTCGAAATGAACTTTCTTCATATAACGATATTGGAGAGGTGCCAGAACCATACATTAACCAATCAAATGAACAAGAAAAATTTATTTTTGCTTTGAGAGCGAAAATAACTCGATGAATACCGTCCGCAGTAAAATTCTTTTCGCCATTTTCCCAGCTTCGAATTGTATATTGACTTATACCAACAGCGTTGCCAAATTGCTGCCTTGTCATTGCCAAATACAATCTAATTTTCTTAAGTCTTACCGATTGCCTAGAAATTATATTATTTGTTTTCATGAGCAGACCGAAGTAATATTTTTTTTGACGACTCAAGAAATTTTTTCCTACATTCCAATAAACTATCTTTCAGCAAAAAACCATTATCATTTAAAAGAATACGAGTAGCTAAATCATTTTTCTTATCTTCTGTCTCAACAGCCATAGCATCATGATGACCACCAAAATATGTCGATACTGTTAGCCCATGAGATAATCCTACATCCTCCCTCATGCCCATAATTTCCCTATATGTTTTTGGTTGAGATTCATGACAATATAAATCCCATATGATAAACATATTTTTTCTTTCTCGGGATGCTACATCTAATGGACATAATTCAATGATTGGTTTCCCTGCTATTTTCTCATTATGATATATTGAAGCCCAACATGAATCGCTTCTAAAGCTAAATCTAACAACATTGGATTTGTCAAATGTGTATGACATATATGTGGCGCCATAATTTTTATTCAATGTCATAAATATCTTAAAAAGTGTTATTTCGTAATCTTCAGAAAAATCCAGGCATTTTGTTTTTATATAAGACGAAAGGGCCACTTTTATGTCTCCAAAAAATTTCTTATACAATCTACAAGTACACTTCCTTTCTCAAGAGTCGAGAGATGACCGCATTCATTTAAAAGAATTAAGCTTGAATTGATTATATGTTCTGTCATGAAAAGAGAATCTTTAAAGGAGATAACTTTATCATTTCTACCGGTGATAATTAAGGTTTCAGCTGTAATATTTTTTATTAAAGATGAATAATTTTTACGATTTATAATGGCTTTTTGCTGTCTTAGATATGATTCAGCTCCAACTTCCTTGGCCATTCTTTCTTCCAACAATAACCATCTCTTCTTTGGTTTGTGGTAGCAGATACCTTTTGACATTTCTATTATCTTATTGAGAGCTCCTTGCTTTGCTAGTTGCATCGCTTTTTCTCTCTCTGGCATTGTTGCTTGATTTACTGCGTTTGGAGTTGTGTTGATTAAAATTAATTTTTTTAATTTTCTCCCTAATTTCAATGCCGCATCGATAGCCACGTATCCACCCATTGAGATACCGATAATAGTAATATCATCTGCAGGCATAGAATTTATGAGAGCATTCGACATTTTCTCAATAGTATCAAAATTGACAACATCAGCATCATGACATACATATTGATTGCGAATATTATTTACCGGGCCCCATGCATTGTTGGTACATAACAGTCCTGGTACAAAAAAGACTTCCATAAATACTCTTAATTAAAAGGAATAGATGAAACAAAAAATGTATACATAATATATACCATATTACTGGATATGGATATGAGGATGATAAAAATAGTCCTACTGAACTATGAAGATAAATAACTTTTAAAAAATATCTTTCGCCTTGTTATTTTCTCGAAGCTTGAACGCAGCAACTAAAGAGATTAATGCTCCTAAACTCAGATATAAGCTAGGTGCTGTATTAAATTTCAGTTTATTAATCAAATACACCGCTATTATTGGAGCTGTCCCGCCGAATAATAAGTAAGCCAGATTATATCCAAGTGCAGCAGCACTATAACGTACATTAGCAGGGAACATTTCAAGAACTGTTTTTGTTATTGCTCCTTGATAACCAGCAGCCACAATAGTCAGTATCAACTGGGCAACTATCAAGTTGATTAAGTTACCGTGCGCTATTAAAGCATATAAAGGAAAAGCTAATAATAATAAAGCGATTGAACTAATCAATAAGATTATTCGTGTTCCTAGAATATCAGAGTAATGTCCAAATACAGGGACAAGCAATACCATGCAACCCATAACCAAGGTATTTACTGCCATTGTTTGACTAAAGGGTAAACCAATTTTTTTGGAGGCATAAATAGGCATATAAACAAAAATAAGATAAGTGATTATTGCACTTAGCACGTACAACCCCGAGGTCACAAATATTTCTGTTTTAAATTTTTTTATTGCCTCTATCAATGGGAATTTTGCAATTTTATTGCCAGCTTGCATTAGCTTGAACTGAGATGATTCAGCAATATTCTTTCTTAGATAATAACCGACTATACCCGTCACTGATCCTAATAAAAATGGAAGTCTCCAGCCCCAATCAGATAATTTAGTAGGCGTCATCAGTAAGGTAATCACAGACACGACGATTGAACTAAGTAGTATGCCTATCCCAGAGCTTGCAGAGACGTTGCAAACCCCCGTCTTTCATTTTGTGTCGATTCAATAACAAATGATCCGGCACCCGTTACCTCACCACCTATTGCAAGTCCCTGCAATATTTTCAGTGTAGGTTGTAGGTCTTGTTTTTCCATCATTCCCTAAAACTCACGCAATAACCGCTGCGATTGCATTTGCGACTCTATCGATGTTGTGATCGTTTAGTGCGGCGATACAAATTCGGCCGGTGGCAAGGGCGTAGATGTTGTGTTCGATTTTCAGGCGCTCAATTTGCGGTGCGCTTAAGCCAGAATAAGAAAACATGCCGCGTTGGGTATTGATGAAAGAGAAATCGCGGGTGATGCCTAATTTATTTAATTTAGTGACTAATGTCGCGCGCATTAATTTGATGCGGTCACGCATTTCGTTTAATTCTTGATCCCAGAGTGTGCGCAGTATTTCGTTTTGTAAAATTGCTGAGACGAGTGCAGAACCATGTGTTGGTGGATTGGAATAATTAGCGCGGATTAAGCGCTTTACTTGTGATAACACACGCGTGGCTTCGTCTTTATGTTGAGTCACGATGGATAATGCGCCTATGCGTTCGCCATATAATGAGAATGATTTTGAAAATGAATTGGCAACTAAAAAAGATAAGCCAGCATTTGCAAATTGGTGGATAACGTGACTATCTGTTTTAACATCGACAGCAAAACCTTGGTAAGCCAAGTCCAGAAAGGGAATGAAGGCTTTGCTTTGACATAACGCGATAATTTGTTGCCATTGATCAGTGGCAATATCCATGCCAGTTGGATTGTGACAACAAGCATGCAAAATAATGATGGAGCCATTTGGTAGTGCATGCAGTGATGCGAGCATGCCGCTTAAATTGATATTTTGTGTGGTGGAGTCGTAGTAGGTGTAATTGACGACAGGAAAACCGGCTAATTCAAAAAGTGCACGGTGGTTTTCCCAACTGGGATCACTGATCGCAACAGTTGCTTCTGGAAATAAAAGTTGCAAAAAATCCGCACCAACTTTTAACGCACCGGTGCCGCCCAAGGTTTGTACGGTGATGACACGACCATCATGGATGAGTGATGATGCTTCCCCAAATAATAATTTTTGCACCGCAGTGCAATAAGGTGCTGCTCCTTCGATGGGCAGATAGCTGCGCGGTGAAGGCGCTTCAAGTCGTGCTTTTTCAGCGGCTTGTACGGCGCGTAACAGCGGAATTCGACCTTCATTCGTAAAATAAACGCCAACGCCCAAATTCACTTTCAGCGGATTGGGATCGGCGTTAAACGATTCATTCACGCCCAAAATAGGGTCGCGCGGTGCAGTGGTTACGGCAGAAAATAATGTCATTGGTTCAGTTCTAAAAAATGTCGGTCATTAAGGAAGGCGAAATTCTAGCTTATTTTTACCGCTTATGTCGATGAGTAATCTTGGATTACTTCAATTTTTTCAGCAACCGCGTATTTTGTTTTTTCAATGGAATCAAGTCACTTGACTCACTTAAAGTTATGTTAAGGTGGATTGGGTAGTATAATAAATATAATCCTATTGATGCATGTTAATAATGAGGTGTGGCTATGCAACGATTTGACGATGAGACAGATATTCTGCGAAGAATCAATCAATATGAAGCAGCGATTTTGCAAGCCTCATCAAATGAGGAAAGAGCATCGTTATTAGAGGAGCATCAACTTGCGTTGCAGCAGCTGGTGAGTGAATTACGCGGGGCGACAGGGCGGACGATTGCTGAATTAGAGGAACTTGATAGTACCGTAACGGATGATACGGCAACAAAAAAAGTACCGCGAACACATCATTATCATAGCGTTGTTTCTAACAACATTAGCTATGTTGTGGGGAATGATATTTTATCTAAAGACAGTTTGGATCAGCGTACGCTGACAATGGAACGATGGATTGCCGTGATGAAGCAATGTTTAGAATCAGGCGATTTGGTTTCAGCGAATGCTATCTTCATGGGCTTGCATCAGGGACCAGTGGATAGGTTACAAGTGACGAATGCAGGTTTGTCACCGGAAGCCCATGCGGTACTCAAAGAATTTGCGTTATTAAATATGGGCAATAGTGCCAGCACTTATCGATTGGCATTAGCGGGTGATGATAGTGTGATTCCTATACAGGTTTCAGTTGTGGGTGATATTTTAAAATTTAAAGAATTTATAGATCAATACCAAGAAGGGTTAGCTAAAGCAGAAACACCAGCAGATAAGAAAAAATTCGAAGACTTTATTGAAGAATATCAAAAAAAGATACAAGCCATCGTTGATAACCTAGAAAGGTACCGTCGTTATCAGCAGAAATATAAAGACGTCAAATTGACTCCCTTTCAGGAAACCGTGCTCACCTCAGAAAAATTAAAAAAATATTCTGATGAAGACTATGTCACATACCGTAAAACGGAATTGGCAGCATTCAAGAAAAAACGAGAGGATGATGCTTATAAAAGATCAGATGCAGTGAGAGATGCCAGCGAAAAAGGCAAGTCGCCGAGTTCGGTGATCAAAACGCTTGGCCGTATTATTGCGACGCAAGAATTGCAAATTCGTGATCCAAAAATGAAAGCTTATGTAGCAAAAAAATTAGAGATGGAGAATACCAAAGCAGAGCTGCGTGACCGATGGAAAAAAGTTATTGACGAGGAAGATGAATATAAGAATAAGAAAAATGTTTTATATAAAATTGATCCTTTGCATAAGGCGAGGAGAAAAAAGTTTGCGAGAATTATAACGGAGTTAAATTCAATGCCAGTGGCAGCGGCTGAGAGCAGATTAAATTTTTTGAATGCGACACTCAAAAGAGCAGAGGAAGGAGGCATATTAGGTCGGCATCACACACCCTCTGCTGAAGATACATCGGCAGTAAAGCTGCTGAAACAGTTACGAGATATTGTTGCAGCTGAAAAAAAGGTAAATGATGCGCTTCAACAAGTTGATCAAGCGGGAGAATCTGCCGTGGTTAAAACGCAACAAGCAAGTGTCGCGCAACCTGCCTCGTTATCGCCTGTTGATATGCAACCGGCAGAAAAACCACAAGCACGATTTAAGCATGAGCCACCGAAAAGGGCGCTGCCAGCTACACCGGTTGGTAAATCGCCTTATTCCATGGCGACATTATTGGGGAATCAAATGCATCATGATTTAACACCGCCACCGGTTGCGATGGTGAATGCTTTTAAAGATTATGCAAAATATAAAGATCAAATTGAATTGAAAGTGGGGCCTTATCGTCGTCTCAAAGATCATCCGGGAGCTGGCGTGGGTACAACTGTTAAGACGGAAGATAAAAAAGCGGTGGAAGGATTGGTTAGTGAGTTGGAGAAACATTTTGCTGAACTCAAAGGCAATGCAGATGGTCACTTTGAAGCCTATCAAAAAACATTATTAGCAAAGCTCAGTCCTGCAGAACAAGAAGCAATGCGAGGAATGATGCTGCAAATGAAAGAAGCACTGCCTAATAGTCTTGGACGTCAGCCCAATTTTGAGATTCCGGCTAAGCTTGATGACAAGTTAAGTGAGATATTTAAACAACCACCAGAAAAGGCAGCTTATTTGCAGCATCTAAAAGATTATCTGCTCATGGAGCATTTGCATGAGACGCAGTATGCGCGTTATCGCGATCCGATGGATATTCCACGTGAAGGAGATAAGGAAGGCGAACGTCGCGGCGAACATCTTTAAAATCTTAGCCGACCAAATTACTATTATCGTATCGCATTTTAGACCCTAGAATGCTAAAATTGTCCATATTTGGCGGTATCTGTATTTGTGCTATACTAATTAAAATTGTCCATATTTGGCGAATATAGAGAGAGTAATATGACTAAAAATTATTACAAAAATAGTTTAAAATTCAAAGCATTAGATAGAGTTAAGCGGCAAATTGCTGGTAATATTGTCGTGCGTGAGGACATAGAGGATATGGGTAGTCCCCGCCAAATTAGCCGCTGTTTTAAAGACCTTGTAGAAATGAGTGAATTGGTTAAAATTGGCTACGGTATTTATGCCAAAGCATATGTATCCAAAACCCTCAACAAACCTGTTATTCAAGACGGGTTTGGCCAAGCCTGCAAAGAAGCCCTCACCAAGAAAGGTGTCAAATGGGAGCCTGGTAGTGCAGAGCAAGCTTATAATGCTGGCCTATCAACACAAATCCCTGTTCGCACTATTGTCCAACTAAAAAGTCGCTACAGAGCTCATCTGTCATACGGTAATAGAAAATTAATTGTGGAGAAAGGAATTAATGCTAAATGAAACATCGCTTCGCCAGATTAGTGATACAGGCGAACTTTTAGGATTAGACGAAGCTGTCATTGAAAAAGATTATTACGTTACACAAGTCATTCATGCTTTATCTAATCTTGAAAATGAAGTTTTTCGTCTAGTGTTTTGCGGCGGCACTTGTTTAGCTAAGGCTCATAAACTTGTACAGCGTATGTCAGAAGATGTTGACTTCAAGGTTCAACGCAAGACCACAGAAAATTTCAGCAGATCATGCCTAAAAAACGAATTAAATAAATTTCGCAGACAAATCAGATCAACCTTGATAGTACCTGATTTATCAGTGACAAATGATTTCGCACGAAATGAAAGACGATATCAACAAGTTACCTTAAAATACCCCAATTCATTTCCAATAGGCTCTGCATTGCGCCCTGATATTAAAATCGAATTTACCTTTGCTGATATTCTGCTGCCAACGGATGAGCTAGAAATAAAAACCATCATTGAGGACAATTTCAAAGAGGTAAATTTATTTATTCCGCCAATCACTAAATGCCTTTCTATTGATGAAACAGCTATTGAAAAATGGGTTGGTTTGACCCGTCGCATAATGGCAATTGAACGTGGCCGTGAAGATGATGACAAGACATTAATTCGTCACGTGTATGACCTTAATGCGATTAACGCAGCTAACAAGATAAATTCCAGCTTTATTGAGATCGCAAAAACTATTGTTATCAGCGATGGTAAGCAGTTTAAAAACCAGCACCCCGAATATGCTGCTTATCCTAGCACTGAAATCAAACAATCATTAGCGCTATTAAAAGACAAACCTTTATGGAAAGAACGATACGAAGAATTCATCGAGGCAATGGTGTACGATAGCACCAACGTTCTTCCATATGGCCAGGCAATTAATGTATTGGAAGGCATTAGCGCCAACGTCCTGAAAAACCTTTAATCCATTCGCAATTCGCGAATCTTAATTATAATTGGCAGCATTAATATTGACTTATGCCGCTGGATGAAGTTAAGTATATTCACGAAAATTTTTGCTAACATAACAATATGAGTGAACATGAGGATTGGACAGAGTGAATAATCGTGATATAAAAAATACCAAAAAAAAGGGTGATGATGAAAAAAAACAATTTGAGTTGATGGACTTTCCTGATGAATTGTTATTTTATTTTATGAAATATTTATCCGCGCTGGATTTACTGGCTCTTAGCTTAATGAATAAAAAATTGTTGCGTTTAGTGGAAGATGATTCGTTTTGGACTAACGCAAAATTTATGGACCCGTGTCTTAGGAGGAAAATCAAAGCGTCATTTATTTGTTGCTTGGATAAGAGAAGGTAATTTAGAACAGCTTAAAAAACACGATCTAACGTTTGCTGATTTAGTAAAAAATGCAGGAACGCAATCGGATTTAATTATGTTGGTACATTCTTGCATAGCAAATGGCTTGTATGAGATGAGCCAGGGGGAAAAAATTCTTCAGGAATTTTATAAACTTTGGCAAACCACTAAATTCACAACGGATGACTACAATAGAACAGAGCTGCACTGGGAAATGATGTGTCTGGTTCCGGGCGTGGAAGATAAAATAAAGGTCGCAAAACTGGATGATAAACAACTGGGAATGTTGCTTGTTTTTGCAAGTTTTTATGGGCTTATTCGTTGTGTGGATATTCTTTTAAAAAAAGGTGCCGATGTCAATTTTTTTTCATCACCTAAAAATCCTATGTTTCCAAGAGAGAATATTCATTATAGGGTTGGCCAAGCATTGAGCTTTTTTAACTCGTATATTGTTCTATCCGATGAAAAAATGAATCTTAGATTTGGTTATCTTCCCATCAGCTGGGCTATTTTTACAGGAAACGTAGCTATGTACAAATTTTTAAAAGCGCATGGAGCCGATTTTGATAGCCGCGGACTGCATATTGCGATACTTAATAATCGAAGTGAAATGTTTGCAGAGTTATTAACATCTCCAGAACGTGAACGAGTTGCCATGGAAAGTTATAAATGGCCTACGCTGCTACCTGAAGAAGAATTATTATTGCCTATCAATAGACTGCGCGAGTGTGTGACACTTGAAAGTGCAAATATTTTACGGATTTTTAAATCAATTAAGTAATATTTAAAACTGAAAAATTGAGAGTGTTCATCGAACTCAAGCGCCGTAATAGTCCAGCGCCTGCTGCAAAGTTTGTACCGACACAATAGTCATGCCGTCAATTTTTTGTTTACTCGCATTTGCTGCTGGAACGATGGCGGTTTTGAAGCCGTGTTTTGCTGCTTCTTTTAAGCGTTCTTGGCCGCCTGGGACAGGGCGGATTTCACCGGCGAGACCGATTTCGCCAAAGCAGATGAGATCGGCTGGGAGTGGGCGGTTGCGCAGACTCGATAAAATGGCAAAAAGTATGGGTAAATCAGCGGCGGGTTCCATGATTTGTAAACCACCGACCACATTTAAAAACACATCGAGGTTGTGCGTTGCAATACCACTTTGGCGATGCAAAATGGCGAGTAACATGGAGAGGCGTTGTATTTCTAAACCAACAGACAAGCGTCTGGGATTTGCCAAATGACTTTGATCAACGAGTGCTTGCACTTCGACTAACAAAGGACGTGAACCTTCTTTCGTTGCCATGACGATGCTGCCGGCAACCGGTTGTTCATAACGTGAGAGAAAAATAGCAGACGGATGACTCACTTCGCGCAATCCTTTTTCCGTCATCGCAAAAATGCCAAGTTCATTCACGGCACCAAAACGATTTTTGCAGGCACGTATCATGCGATAACGATTGTCTTGCTCGCCTTCAAAATAAAGCACGGTATCAACCATATGCTCAAGCACCCGCGGACCTGCAATATTGCCTTCTTTGGTAACATGACCCACTAAAAATAAAGCCATGTCATTTTGTTTGGCGTAAGTCACGAGTTGCATCGCACTTTCACGCACTTGACCGACAGAACCAGGCGCTGACGATAAGAGTGATGTATGCATGGTTTGTATGGAGTCGATGACAAGGACGCGCGGTTTTTCTTTTTTCACTTGCGCCAAAATATGTTCGACATGCGTTTCTGCGAGTAACCACACTTGGCTTTCTGGCAAACCTAAGCGTCTTGCGCGCAAGGTAATTTGTTGCGGTGATTCTTCGCCAGTCACATAGAGAACTTTTAACTGCTGACTGAGATGCGCGATGGTTTGTAACAACAATGTGGATTTGCCAATGCCAGGATTACCGCCCATTAAAATGGCCGACCCCATGATGAGGCCGCCACCTAAAACACGATCTAATTCAGCTGAACCGCTCGTTTGCCGCAGCGTTTCTTCCAGTTTGACATCGGCCATGCAAGCGATAGTGGCTGTGCTGCCCGCATAACCTTGATAGCGAGAAGTGGGCGTTGCTGCATTCACTTCTTCGACTATCGTGTTCCATTCGCTACAACCCGTGCATTGTCCCGACCACTTCGGTGTGAGCGTGCCGCAGGTTTGACAGCAATAAGCGATCTTTTTGATAAAGCCTCCTTAGATGGGAATGTTTACTGTATTTTGCCACAGTGACACAAATGGATAAACGTTATCCGGTGCTTACTTCACTATCTTCCATGTTCCATCCGGTTGACGACAAGCAGTGCCATACACTTGCTGTTGTTTACCAGCGACCATGGCCGTCGTGCGGTATTCACGACAATATTTGTTGCCGCGGACGTCGACATTTTTGGTTGGTGTGACGGTGTAACTATCGCCGGTTTTGCTGTTGGTCCAGTAAGCGGGTTGGCCGACAGTATTACTTTCCAGCGCACTATTCATTTTGAGTCTGTCGGTGTCGTCCATGCTTTTACCCACGCGACTGCCGATGAAGGCGCCAGTGAGTGTGCCCGCTGCGATCGCTAAAATTCGGCCGCCACCGCCACCGATGGTTGAACCGAGCAAACCGCCAGCGACGCCGCCGGTGACTGTACCGATATCTTGGTTGGACACATTAGAACAACTCATCAAACTCATGCTGCAAAGCAAGGTGGTGATGACCACTAACTTCTTTTTCATAAAACACTCTCCTCAGATTGATGATTCTTATGAATCAGTGCGCTATTCTATACCTTTTCCTCCAAGAGCTGAATATCCATGAGTTACCGACCTGCATGCCCCGAGCTTTCTTTTGGAGACTATGTTTTTACTGCAGATAAAAAGAGGCTCGATTTACAATACTTATACGATTTACTCTGCATCCCTTCCCGCTATTCGACGGGTTTGCCGCCGGAACGCCTTCCCCTTATTTTGAAAAATTCCCTGTGTTTTGGCGTGTTTTATCACGACAAACAAATCGGTTTTGCTCGAGTGATTAGTGATGAGTCGGAATTTGCATCGCTATGGGATGTGTTCATTGATGATGAACATCGCGGCAAAGGAGTCGGTTCGGCGTTGCTCAAATACATATTCCAACACCCACAATTACGCGGCATATTCCGCTGGTTTTTGATGACCGAAGATGCGCATGGGCTTTACCAAAAGTTCAGCTTCAAGACGGAAGTGTATAACCCATACATTATGATGAAGGTGAATGTGGAGACGTGATTTGTACTGTCATCCCCGCCACATTTGTCATCCCGGCGAATACGCATAGACGTCAACTTAAGGATTGATTGTCATGCCAGCCTTCGCTGGCATGACATGGCGGTAGATGAAATCGTTTTCACGATGACAATTTCAATTCTTCCCAATATTTTTCATATAGCGCGAGTGCTTCATCGCCCACATCGGTTTGGAATTGGCCGTGACGCAGGATGTCTTCTGATGGATATATCATGGGATTATCACGAATCTGCGGCGGTAGTAATTTTTGCGCGGCAAGATTTGCAGTGGAAAAATGGGTAGCGAGTGCGATATCTCTGCCAATGTCTGCGCGCAATAAAAAATTAATGAAGCGATATGCATTGTCTTTGTGCGGCGCATTTTTCGGGATAGTAAAATTGTCTATCCAAATGACAAAACCATCAGCCGGAAAAATAAAATGCACAGCTTTATTTTCTTGAGACGCTTTGTAAACATCGCCATTCCACGCCATGCCAATGTTCGCATCTTCATCGATGATGATGGCAGTGACGGTGTCAGAAGAAAACAATTTGACATTTTTCATCAGTGCTTTCAGCTTCAAAAAAGCCGCTTTGATGTGTTCTGGATCGCGATCATTTGCCGAATAATGCAGTGCCAATAAGGCCATGGAAAAAACTTCACGCGTGTCATCAAGCAACATTAATTGATCGTAAAAATGCTTATCCCAAAGATCAGACCAGCGCGTGATGTGATGATCAGGATAATAATTTTGATTAACAAAAATGCCGGTAACACCAACGACATGCGGCACGCTGTACTCAGAAAGCGGATCATAGTCGGCATGCAGAAAGGCAGGATTCAAATTTTTAAAATTGGGTAATTTGTTTTTATCGAGTTTATCCAACATGTTTTGCCGACGCATGCGATCAACATAATAACTGGAGGGTTCAACGATATCGTAGCCAGGATGCTGAGTGGCGCGTAATTTGGCATACATTACTTCATTGTTGGCATACGTGGAAAGATTCACTTTGATGCCAGTTTCTTTTTCAAAACGACGCACAATGCTATCTGGAATTTCACCCGACCAGGCATAAATATTTAAGACTTTATCCGCAGCGATACTGACGAGTGGCAAGCAAAAAAGCGCGCAACAAAGTAGAAGTCGTCTCATGTTTTTTTCCTTAATGCGAGTTGTGAGAGGACAACGAGGATGAGGGTCAAGGCGAATAAAACGCTGCAAAGCGCATTAATTTCAGGCTTAATGCCAGCACGAACCATGGAATAAATACGCAATGGCAAAATTTGAAATTCAGGTCCTGCAACAAAATAACTGATGATGACATCATCAAGTGAGAGCGTAAAACTGAGTAACCATCCGGCAAAAAGTGCTGGCCACAAGAGTGGTATAATGATGCGCCTAAAAATAGTTGCATCATTTGCGCCTAAATCTTTTGCAGCTTCAAAAATATTTTGATCGAAACTCATCAAGCGACTGTAAGTGGTGACGATGACAAAGGGCATGCAAAAACTAATGTGTGAGAGTAACAAACTCACAAAGCCAAGATGCAATTGCAACAACGTAAATAAAATTAAGAGTGCAGCACCAGTGACAATTTCGGGTGACAATATCAAAATAAAAATCAGACTATTTAAAAGTTTACGACCAAAAAATCGGTAACGATATAAGCTAACCGCAGCGAGCATACCGATGGAGGTCGCGATGGTTGCAGCCGCTATGCCTAAAAAGAAAGAATGCCAAGTGGCAATCCACAAATCGCTATCCGTAAATAATTCTTTGTACCAATGCCAAGTAAAACCATGCCACAGCAAGGAATATTGAGTGCTGTTGAATGAATAAATAATCAAAACAAGAATGGGCGTATAAAAAAATAAATAAATAAAAGTTAAATAAGAAAAAGAAGAGAGGGAGGTTAATTTCATAACCATTCCCCTTTTTTATGGCTGCCTCGTACCATGACTTGGATGAGAATGAGGGTGGCCAATATCAGGGTTAACACGGTGCTTAATGCAGAACCCATGGGCCAGTTTTGCGCGATGAGGAATTGGTTTTGGATGAGATTACCTAACAAGATGGATTTAGCGCCGCCTAAGATATCGGAGATGTAGAAGATAGTCATTGCCGGTAAAAAAACGAGTATGCAACCGGCGATGATGCCAGGCATGGTCAATGGAATAATGACTTTACGAAAAGTTGTGAAACGATTGGCACCTAAATCACGCGCCGCATCAATGAGGCGCTCATCAAGACGCTCGACATTGGTCATGATGGGTAAAATCATAAAGGGTAATAAATTGTAGATGAGCCCTATCATCACCGCCGTGTTGGTAAATAAAAGTGGTAAGGGATGATGGATGAGACCAAGTGCAATGAGACTAGAATTTAAAATTCCTTTGGCTTTTAGCATGGCGATTAAAGCATAACTGCGTATGAGTGAACTGGTCCAAAAGGGAATGATGACTAACAAGATGCAAAAACTTTTTAATTTACTGTGCATGCGCGCGATGAGATAAGCAAAAGGATAGCCAAGCAGTAGACAAAAGAAAGTTGCAAAGCCTGCAATAAAAAAAGATTTTTCGAAAATTTTGAGATAGAGCGCGTGATTTAATTCGCGATAATTTTGCAAAGTGAGTGGCAACATAAACAAATGATTTGCATCATGACTGAGGAGACTCGCCATAATAATTAAACAAAATGGCAGCAGCGCAAACAAAAAAAGCCACAACCAAACGGTGATGAGCGAGAAATATTTGAAGTGGTGATCATGCTTCATGCGGCAAGATGACCTCCCAGCCCGGCGTCCAACTCACCCACACTTGTTCACCTAATTTGTATTCGAGGCGGTCATCATCTTCATCAAAAAATTCGGTAGCGGCTATCATTTGATTATTGGCTAAACGCACCATGAGATCGACGGTCGTGCCTTTGTAGCGCACTTCAGCGACGGTGCCGGCAAACATCTCGCTCACGTCATCGACTTCGGTTTGATCCCACACTTTCACATCTTCAGGCCGAATCAACACGTGGACTTTTTCGTTGGGTGCAAAGCGACGTTTGGTTTTTGCGAGTCGTGTTTTGTCGAGCACATTCACATTGACGTGATGTTCGCCGGATAAGCTGACGATTTTACCATCAAAAATATTTAATTCACCGATGAATTTCGCCACATTCAAGTTGCTGGGATCTTCATACACTTGGCGCGGCGTGCCGACTTGTTCGATATTACCTTCTTGCATCACCACGACGCGATCAGACATGGATAACGCTTCTTCTTGGTCGTGCGTGACAAAAATAAAAGTGATGCCAAGGGTGCGTTGCAATTGTTTTAATTCGGTTTGCATATTTTTACGCAGACGATAATCCAGCGAAGATAGTGGTTCATCGAGTAACAACACACGTGGTCGATTGACAGCAGCGCGCGCGATAGCAACGCGCTGTTGCTGACCACCACTTAATTGGCTGGGTTTACGTTCAGCATAGCGTTCGAGTTTTACCATCTTTAACACATCCGCAACACGCGCTTTTATGTCGGCAGCAGGAACGCGTTGACAGCGTAAACCAAATGCGATGTTGTCAAACACATTCATGTGCGGAAACAAGGCATAACTTTGGAAGACGGTGTTAACGTGACGCTGGTGTGGCGATAAGCCATTCACATCTTTGTTGTCTATCAAAATGGTGCCAGACGTCGGCGCTTCAAAGCCCGAGATGAGGCGCAGCAAGGTGGTTTTACCGCAACCGGAAGGCCCAAGTAGGGTGAGAAATTCCCCCTCGCGCACGTCGAGATGGATGTCATGCAAGATAGCATGATCATGTAGTGTTTTGTGAACGCCGCGAAGTTCAACAACGTTGTTGCCCAAACTTAAATCCTCCCACAAAGAATAAGTCGAACCGGATGATCACACCGCTATTTTAGCGGGCTCGGAATTATGGGACCAATGAAGTTTGATGTCCAGGGTTTTTGCAATTTTCATATCAAGACTGCTGGGTGGTTACCCCAGCAATCTATATATCTGACCCAGTAAATAAAATGGTAGTGAAATTAGTTCATAATCATTCAGATCACCCGTTGTTGTTTTTGATGTGATGTGTTCGCGTTGAACGGGCCCCGCATAAAAACGAATTGCAAATTTCCACGGTTTTTCACTCATAAATTGATGCAATGATCTTAATTTTCCCTCAACACCAGCCTTCACTTCAATCGGAATCAATTGTTGATTGTCTTGAATTAAATAATCAATTTCAGCACTCGAACTTGCTAATTCACGGCTCCAATAATGTAATGTTGGTTCAACATAAAATGGCGATAATAAGCGTAATAATTGTCCCACGACTTGTTCTGCGAGGGCTCCTTTATTGATGACTAAAATATCCTCCATGTTACTAAATTGATGCAGCTTTAAGCCTAGCATCGTTGAAACCAAACCTACATCGATCAAGATAATTTTGAATATCTTTGACTTCACTTCAGCCCCAAGTGGAATGCCATTTGCGCTTGTACTTTGCACCTTATGACACAAGCGCGCTTTTAATAGCAAACTCAGTGCTTGTTTAATACTTTCATGTCGCGCGGTGGGATCCACGCGACTATAAACAAATTTTTTGGTTAATAATTTTGGAACCGCATGCAATACTTCTTCCAAATGGGTAATCGATAATTTTCCCGCATATTTCGTAAAATCATCTTGAAAAGTATTAATTAAATTATTATGCACTTCGGAAAGTGCTTCCAACGAAGATGTTTTAATCCAAGTAGAAACCGCTTCCGGCATACCACCTACAGTGACAAATTCCTTAAATAATTGATTAGCTTTATCATGCAATGATGTATTAAATGATTTTTCAATAGAAATTTTTTCTATGGCTGATAATAAATGCGTTTCATTTTTTGCTAATAAAAATTCTTCAAACCCTAATGGTTCAATAAAGAAATATTGGATACGTCCAACGGGCATACTAAACGTATGATTTTCTAATACAAACTCCAGCAATGATCCTGCAGTAATCACAGCAAGTTCGGGCATGTCTTCATAAAACCATCGCAATTTTGCAAACAGATCAGGTGCCGCCTGAATTTCATCTAAAAACAAAATAGAGTTTGCTGGATGAATAGGTTGATTCAACGCGCTTTCTAAATTTAATAAAATCGTCGATGGATCATTGCTTGCAAAATGAATGGCAAGCGAACGCTGTTTTTCAAAATTAAGCTCGATCAGCTGCTTGCCAGTTTGCTTCGCGAGTTCCCTGACAATCCACGTTTTACCCACCTGCCGCGCGCCTCGGAGCACAGCTGGTTTGCGAGAAGGGGACACGAGCCAATCTTTCAATTTATCAATAAGATAACGTTTCACTGTCATTTATCCTGGAAAATATACAGGTATATTGTAACGGTTTACGTTAAAATATAAAGGTATATTTTACTTAGATTTGGCCATTTCAATCTAAGGTGAGTAGACCCAGGCTTCTCCTTGCATTCAACTCAAAAACCCGCTATGTTTACGCCCACAATTTTCTAGCCTTGTTTTTGAGAGCGTGACTCATGCAACAGGCGACTAATATTCTTGATTTTTCCTCGTTATCGCGTGATGCGGTAGCTGCCTTATTGCAACAATATCAGCTCTCACTCACTGTCGATGAAGCGTTGACCATACAACATACCTTATTAAAACGACCACCGACCTTGGTCGAATGTGTTTTGTGGTCTATTCAAGGTTCTGAGCATTGTTCTTATAAAAGTAGTCGACAATATTTGCAACAATTGCTGACCGATGGTCCTCAGGTGATATTGGGGGCGAAAGAAGATGCCGGCATTGTAGCGGTCGCAACGGATAAAGCGGGACACCGTTATGGCGTGGTGATGAGCCATGAATCGCATAACCATCCTTCGCAAATTGTGCCCTATGAGGGAGCTGCGACTGGCGTTGGTGGTAACGTGCGCGATGTCTCTTGCATGGGCGCGCGTGTCATTGCGCTTGCAGATAGTTTGCGTTTTGGTGATATTTCTCGGCCAAAAACCCATTTTATTTCCTCGGGAGTGGTGGCAGGGATTGCTGGCTATGGTAATCCGCTCGGTGTGCCTAATCTGGCTGGCGATGTGTATTACGATGCTGCTTATAACGAGAATTGCTTGGTGACAGTCGTCACGCTTGGCATTGTGCGTGAAGATGAGATCATCCATTCTTACGCGCCAAAAGATGCAGCGCATCATGTTTTTATTTTAGTTGGCAAGCCAACCGATAACAGTGGTTTTGGTGGTGCTAGTTTCGCATCAACAGCGCTCACAGCACAGGATCAAGAAAAAAATAAAGGCGCGGTGCAAGAACCAAATGCTTTTTTACAACGGCATTTGCTCAAAGCAAATGAAGCTTTATTTGCCTTGTTACGAGAAAAAAATTTACTGCATCAAGTGGGATTTAAAGATTTAGGCGCAGGTGGCATTGCTTGTGCGAGCGTTGAACTTGCTGAAGCGGGTGGTTATGGCGCTGACATTGATTTGGCTAGTGTGCCAACCAACATGCCGGATTTAAATCCAGCGGCATTATTGTGTTCAGAAACCCAAGAGCGTTTTATGTGGGTGGTTCCCGCAGACTTTGCGCCACTGATACTGACGCATTACAACGACACCTTTGCGTTGCCACAAATCGCAGACGGTGCTTGTGCTGCTGTCATTGGCAAAATACGCTGCGATGGTCAGTACGTGGTGCATTATCATGGCAACGAATTAGTGAATGCAAAAGCGCATGAAGTGACGAAAGGCATTGTTTATAACCGAGCAGTCAGTACCGAAACGGTGATGCATAACGAGCCGACACTTGCTGCACCAACTGATTTTGCTGCGATATTGCTGCGTTTATTAGCGCATGAAAATATTGCTTCTCGCGCACCGATTATCGAAAGTTATGATAAACAAGTGCAAGGTCGCACTCACATTGAAGCGGGTTCTGCGGATGCGGGTGTCATGCAACCATTCAACGATGATAGTTATCCAGAAGAAATTCGTGGTGTTGGCATTGCATTATCACTGGATCAAAATCCACGTTACAACCAAGTGGATGCGTATTGGGGAGCGGTAAATGCCGTGGTTGAGGCGGTGCGTAATGTGGTTGCAGTCGGTGCAACACCTGTTGCGGTGACGGATTGTTTGTGTTTTGGCAATCCCGAAAAACCAGAACAAATGCAGGCATTTGTTGCAGCCGTGCGCGGTATTGCCGATGCTTGCCGTGCTATTCCCATGAAAGAATATCCAGAAGCGACGTTACCTGTTATTGCAGGCAACGTGTCTTTTTATAACGAATCGGCGGAAGGCGCGATACCGCCAAGTCCGATGATCAGTTGTCTTGGTGTGATAGCAGATATTAACAAAGCAATTACTTATGATTTGAAACGTGCGGAAACGGCGCTGGTCTTAGTGGGTGAGCGTCACGATGAGTGTGGTGGCAGTGTCTATTATCAACTGCACCACGAGCTGGGCGCGAATATTCCGCAACCGGATTTGGCAACGTTGGGTCGTGAAATGACAGCAGTACAACGCGCGATTGCGAGTGGATTAATTTTATCAGCACACGATATTTCAGAAGGCGGTGTGGCAGTTGCTTTGGCTGAGATGAGTTTCAAACGAGAAATCGGTGTTTGCGTTGAAATTCCAGGTGAGATAGCACTTCAAAAAAAATTATTCGGCGAAACCGGCGGTTTTATATTGGAAGTCGCGCGCGAAAAATTAAAACCACTGCGCGCTCTTTTTGCAGAATATCAGCTGACGTGTCACAGCATTGGTCTCACCAATGCCAGCGCACGTTTGCAAATTAACGGTGTCATTGATATTGCAGTCAGTGATGCAAAGACAGCATGGGAATATGGATTAAGGGAGAAATTACAATGATAAGCAAAGTTGATTACAAATCCTCAGGTGTTGATATTGCAGCAGGCAATGAAGTCGTAAAACGTATAGAGCATAAAGTCTCAGCCACTTTTAATCGGCATGTGATCACCGGTCTTGGTAGTTTTGCGGCGATGTATGATATACGCATGATTGCTGCGTTATATCAACATCCTGTGTTGGTGCAAAGTATGGATGGGGTTGGCACGAAAATGATGGTGGCGAAGATGATGAATAAATTCGATACCATCGGCATTGATCTTGTCAGTGCGACGACCAACGACATCGTCGTGCTCGGTGCAAAACCACTGACGCTGCTGGATTATATTGCGACTGACAAATTAAAACCTGAAGAATTGGCTACTATCGTCAATGGCATAGCAGATGCTTGTTGTGAAGAAGGGATATGTTTGGTTGGCGGTGAAACAGCAGAAATGCCCGACACGTATAAGCCCGGTCAATATAGCTTGGCGGGGCTTATCACGGGTGTGGTGGAAAGAAATAAAGCCATTACGGGTAATCGAGTGACGATGGGCGATATTGTTCTTGGTTTGGGTTCGAGTGGATTACACACCAATGGTTATTCTTTGGCACGCAAAATATTTTTTGATATCGCAGGGTATAGCGTTCACACCTATCTTCCTGAATTGAGCCGCACCGTGGGTGATGAACTCTTGATTCCGCATCGCAATTATGCAAAACCGATACACACCATGTTGGAAAAACGCATACCCATACACGGCATGGCACACATCACGGGTGGTGGTTTACTAGAAAATATTCCGCGCGCGTTAACACCGATTTGTTGTGCAGCGATACGCAAAAAAAGCATACCGAGTCTGCCGATTTTTGATGTACTACAAACATTAGGTAAGGTGAAGGAAAAGGAAATGCTGCGCACGTTTAACATGGGCATAGGCTTGGTCGTCATCGTGGCACCGGAAGCGGTTGCTGCGGTACACGAAGAGATGCAAGCATTTAAGTTGCCGGTGTATGAGCTTGGTTACATCGAGCATCGCGGGAAACATGGACCACTGAGGTTTATCTGATGCGCATTGCCATCGTGCAATTTCCTGGATCAAACTGCGAGCGCGAAACCATGCTGGCAGTGCAGCGTGCAGGGATGCAGCCTGTTCCTTTTTTATGGAATGAAGCGCGAGCGACATTGCAGGATATGGATGGCTACATTATCGTCGGTGGTTTTTCATACGAAGACCGCTCTCGTGCTGGCATCATTGCCGCACTTGATCCGGTGATGGAGGAAATCAAAGCGCAAAGTGAGCGCGGTAAACCCATACTGGGTATTTGTAATGGCGCACAAATTTTAGTGGAAAGCGGCTTGGTGCCGGGTTTAGAAAATAATAAAGTTGGCATGGCACTCACCGAAAATAAACGCTTGAATGCACAAGGTGAGGTGATAGGCACGGGTTATTACAATGCGTGGATACACCTGCGTCTTTCTGATGACTACCAACGCAATGCCTTCACCCGTTTGTTGACGCCGAAAGAGGTGTTGCAGATTCCAGTTGCACATGGCGAAGGACGTTTTGTCATGACGACTGCACTGCTGCAAGAAGTGATGATACAAGGATTAAATGTTTTTCAATATTGCGATGCAGCGGGTCATATTGTCGACCATTTCCCGATTAATCCCAATGGTTCCATGCAAAATATCGCTGCGATTTCAAACAAAGCAGGCAATGTCATGGCCATCATGCCGCATCCAGAACGCACGGTGAATGGTGATGCATTGTTTCAATCAATGCGCGATTTTATTCGTGATGGCACAGTGAGAGTGACACCACCACTGTATTATTATCCACGTCGCACGACATTGTCGCATTACCAAAAACCAGCAGAAAAATTTGAATGCGTGGTCGCGCTCAACATCACCGATAATCAGGCATTAACCGTACAAAACGCTTTACGCGAACGGAATTTTAATGTCACCGTGCAGCGTTATGTGCATTGGGAAATCAGTTGTGATAGTGAGGCGACGTATCAGCAAATTAAAGAGAGTGGTGTGTTATTCAACGAAAGCAAAGAAAAAGCAGTGACCATCCCCGCTGGCGAATTTTTTTTAGTGCGTCCCAAGGAAGATAGCTTAGGGCAATTATTGTGTCAGCGTTTGCAACACCATTTTGCGATTGATGGTGTGCAAGCGATACATCGTGGTGTCTTGTGGCATTTTAGCAGCGAAGATACTAATATCGATTTAGCTGACAACATTTTACAAACCAACATCATCAGAAATCCCTATGCCCATGACTGCTACCACTACCACAACCGCTTATCGTGATGCGATACGCGCGGCACAACCTTACTGTTTAACACAAACGGATTTTGCTTTTGGCAAAAAATACCAAGGTAAAGTGCGTGACATCTATGACCTTGGCGATAAATTAATGCTCATCACCACCGATAGACAAAGTGCTTTTGATCGCGTGTTGGCAGCGGTGCCGTATAAAGGCCAGGCGCTCAACTTGACGAGTGCTTGGTGGTTTGAACAAACCGAAAAATTAGTGCCGAATCATGTGCTAGCACTGCCGGATGCCAATGTGTTAATTGCAAAAAAATGCCGCGTTTTTCCCATCGAATTCGTCGTCCGTGGTTATATTACGGGCACCACTAACACATCACTTTGGACACAATATCAAAAAGGATTGCGGGAATATTGCGGGCTCCATTTTCCAGAGGGCTTGCGTAAAAATCAGTGTTTAGCAGAACCTGTGTTAACGCCGACTACAAAAGCAAAAGAAGATAAACCGATTAGTCCAAAAGAGATCATCGCTGAGGGTTGGATGAGTCAAGCAGAGTGGGATGAAGCGAGTGCTGCGGCACTCACGCTCTTTCGTTACGGCAGCGAGGTTGCTGCACAACAGGGATTAATCTTGGTCGATACCAAATATGAATTTGGTCGTGATGCAGCAGGCCGCATTGTGTTAGTCGATGAAATTCACACAGCAGATTCATCGCGCTATTGGTTGGCAGCAAGTTATGCCTCACGTTATGCACAAGGTTTGGAGCCAGAAAATATCGACAAAGAATTTTTACGCTTGTGGTTTGTTGATCATTGCGATCCCTATCATGATGCCGTGTTACCAGAAGCGCCTGCCGCACTGATAGAAACATTGGCGGAACGCTACATACAGCTTTACGAAATGATCACCGGAAATCGCTTTGCTTTTGCGCAAAAAGCAGAATCTATCGCTTCGCGCATTAGGCGCAATGTAGCAGGGTGGTTGGGGTGATGTTCATTTTATTAAGGATTACCTATGTGCGGCATCGTTGGAATAGTGAGTCAGGAACCGGTTGCACCAGCATTGTATGACAGTCTCATCCATCTGCAACACCGTGGGCAAGATGCAGCTGGCATACTGACTTGTGATAGCCGTTTTTACTTGAAGCAAGGACTCGGTTTGCTGCGCGAGATTGTGACGCCAGAAGATGTGTTGATGTTGCGAGGTCATATCGGTATTGGTCATGTGCGTTATCCCACAGCCGGTGGTTATAGCACCGCAGACATTCAACCGTTGTGGATAGGCAGTCCGCGCGGGATTGCGCTTGCTCACAATGGTAACTTGGTGAATTATACAGCGCTTGCTGAACAAATTCGCGAGCAACATCGACATTTAAATTCATCACTTGATTCCGAAGTCTTGTTATTACTTTTAGCCGATCACTTAGCACTCGCAACATCACCCGAGCAAGATGAAAATGCTTTTTTCGCAGCACTTTGCAGCGCAATTGGCAAAATTCATGAGCAAGTGCAAGGATCTTATTCCGTCGTCAGTGCCATCATCGGCAAGGGTCTTGTTGCGTTTCGTGATCCGCATGGCATACGTCCATTGGTTTTCGGTGAGCGTAAAAATGAGGATGGTCGCAGCGATTATATTTTTGCATCGGAAACCACGGCATTTTATGCCTTGGGTTTTGAACCGCACGGCGATTTAGCGCCGGGAGAAGTAGCGTATGTGAATCAGGCGGGAAAATTATTTCGTCGTGTGTTGACGATGAAACCTTTCTCACCCTGTGTCTTTGAATATGTTTATTTTGCGCGACCTGATGCCACGCTAGATGGTGTCAGCGTGTATCGTTCTCGATTACGCATGGGACAAAATCTCGCGCGACGATGGAAACAAGTGTATCCAGATTGTTTGCCTGATGTGGTTATTCCCGCACCTTTTACCGCAAATACCGCTGCATTATCGTTTGCTCATGAATTGGGTGTGCGTTATTCCGAAGGTTTATATAAAAATCCTTTCATTGGCCGCACTTTCATCATGCCGAATCACGAAACGCGATCGCGCAATGTGCGTTACAAACTCACGCCACAAAAAACAGAAATCGCCGATAAAATTGTTTTAATTGTTGATGACAGCATAGTGCGTGGTACCACATCGCGCGAAATTGTCAAAATGGTCAAGGAATTTGGCGCGCGCGCGATTTATTTTGTTTCCACTTGTCCACCGATACGCAATCCTTGTTTTTATGGTATCGACATCCCATCACGTGAAGAATTGATTGCTGCGCAGCAGACCACGGATGCGATTCGAGATTTTCTTGGCGTCGATCGTCTTTTGTATCAAACAGAAGAAGATTTAGTGGAAGCGGTGACGCGACGCGGTGATCATCAAATTACTCGTCCGTGCATGGCTTGCATGGATGGGCATTATGTTTGTGGTGACATCAACGCAGCAAAAATGCAAGCATTAGAAAAGCAGAGAAAAGGATGCGCGTGATGAATATTTTGATTATCGGTTCAGGTGCAAGAGAACATGCCATCGCAGTAGCGCTACATCGTTCACCACAACAACCGCCGATTTTTTGCTGCGGAACATCGATTAATCCTGGCATCAAACAAATGGCGCGTCATTATTGGGTGGGTGATATCACCGATATCGATGTCATCGTGCGTCACGCCAAAGAGTGGGGCATAGGCATTGCCATCATTGGCCCTGAAGCGCCACTCGAGAAAGGACTCGCCGATGCGTTGTGGCGTAATGCGATTCCTGCCATCGGTCCGAAAAAAAAATTAGCGCAAATTGAAACGAGCAAAGCTTTTGCACGTGATTTGATGCAAAAATATCAAATTCCCGGTGTGCCACGTTACCGTCATTTTTTTGAGATGGCGGGGGTGAAAGAATTTTTGAGTGAGTTGGGCGATGGCAATTACGTTGTCAAAGCCAATGGCTTGATGGGTGGCAAAGGTGTCAAAGTGGCGGGCGATCACTTGCATTCGTTTAATGAAGCGATTACTTATTGCCGAGACGTTTTTGCGCTCGGTCAGACTATCGTCATCGAAGAAAAATTGTTAGGCCAAGAATTTTCGCTCATGTGTTTTTGTGACGGTCAACATTTGGTGCCCATGCCTGTTGTGCAAGATCACAAGCGTGCCTTTGTCGATGACAAAGGACCAAATACCGGTGGCATGGGCAGTTATTCTGATGCCAATCATCGCCTACCTTTTCTCAAAGCAAAAGATATTGAGCAGGCATTCGCCATGATGAATGCTGTGTTGCGTGCATTAACCTTGGAATTGCAGGAAAAATATATTGGTATTTTATATGGCAGTTTTATCGCAACACGCGATGGCGTGGCAGTCATCGAATTTAATGCGCGCTTTGGTGATCCTGAAGCGCTGAATGTGCTGAGCATTTTAGAATCGGATTTTGTCACCATTTGTGATGCGATGATTACCGGTAGTTTAACAGCGGATCAAGTGGTGTTCTCACCACAAGCAACGGTGTGTAAATATGCAGTGCCGCAAGGTTATCCGGATGCACCCATTGAAAATGCAATCATTGAAATTTGTGCCGTTAAAAATAAGGCACGACTTTATTTGTCATCGGTCAACGCCGTCGATGGAAAAATCATGGCAACGGGTTCACGTACGGCTGCGTATGTGGGTGTGGCCGATTCCATTTCGGCAGCAGAAGAAATTGCTGAAAAAGAAATTCGTGGCATCGTCGGTCCTTTGTTTCACCGCGAAGACATCGGTACCGATCGTTTAATTCGCGAGCGCATTGATGCTATGCGCCAATTACGCGAATCCTAATGCGCTTAGGAATTTTAGGTTCAACACGCGGTCGTCATTTGTTGACGTTAGTGCAAGCGATTGCAGCACAGCATTTGCAAGCGAGCATAGAAATTGTCATCAGTAATAAAGCAGACGCAGGCTTATTAAATCACGCAAAAAAGCAGGGCATATTCCATCAATTTCTCGATCCTATTGGCATAACGCGCGAAACGTATGATGCAAAACTTTCCGCATTATTTCGTGAAGCGGCAATTGATGTGATTGTGCTCATCGGTTACATGCGCATTTTATCCGCCGATTTTGTCACGACGTGGCAACAAAAAATTATCAACATCCATCCTTCGTTACTGCCTGCTTTTGCCGGCCTCATGGATATGGATGTCCACCGCGCGGTTCTCGCTTCTGGCGCAAAAGAAACGGGTTGCACAGTACATTACGTCACAGCAAACGTTGACGAAGGCCCAATATTACTGCAAACACGCTGCCCGGTTTATGCAACAGATACGGCGGAACAATTAAAAGAACGCGTACAACACGCGGAAGGTGAAACGTTGGTTAGGGTGCTGAATCAACTGGGTGCAGGCTGTGCGAATTAATAAGCATGGATTTACATTAAACTTATATAATTACCCTATTAGGGTAATTATATATTGAAATAGTAACCTTTTAGGGTATAATGAATTATGGAAAAGCGAGTAATGACCTATGACTTGGAGGCAATTAAGCTTACCTTCTCAGCGGTCGAAAAATTACGAGTCACCGCTACAGCATTAAAAGATGCTCGCTCAATGGGGTTTTCTCAACTAGATATGGTGGATGCGATTCAACAGCTTAAACGAAAGGATTTTGTGAAATCGATGACAGCTTACTCAGATCATCGAATTTGGCAAGATGTTTATAATACCGAGTACAATGGATATTTTTTATATATTAAGTTCCAGGTTGACGAAATGGGACATTTTATTATTTCCTTTAAGGAGAAATAATCAATGAAATGTCATGCTTGTAACAAAGGCACTTTGCATCATAAAACAAAATCTCAAGTGTTTACCTATAAAGGTAAATCCATCACCTTAAAACAACCGGGATTATGGTGCGATTTTTGTGAAGAAGGGATTTTAAACGGTGTGGATATTGCCAAAACTGAAAAAGATTTTGAGAAATTTAAAGCGAAAATCGATGGGTTATTAAATCCTGAGGAAATTCGACATATCCGAAAAGATATTCTCAAATTAACACAAGAAGAGGCGGGAAGAATATTTGGTGGTGGTAAAAATGGATTTAGTCGTTATGAGCGTGGCGAAACTAAACCACTTCCTGCTATTAGTAATTTACTTAAAATGCTTGAACGTCATCCGGAAGATTTAAAGTATCTCATCGATAAAAATGCCGCTGCATAAGATACATTTTAGAAAAATGCTGAACTCCTCTTGCCAAACGCTCGCATGCGTTGAGAAGGCAGCACTAAACCACCACGCAAATTAATCCCACAATGATGCAGGCGATCGCTGTTGCCATGGTGATGCTTATCGTTTCACCCATGAAAAAGGCAGAGAGTATGAGGCTCAACACCGGGACCATCAAGAAACCGAGGGAAGCGATGATGGTTGGAATTTCTTTGTTGATGATGACGCCACACCAATAAGATATACCAGTGACTAAAATGCCGGTGTAGAGCAACGAGAGGATGAGTGGTGCATTCCAGTGCACGGAAAGAGCGGGTTCTTTGATGAGAGCAAGAATGAGTATCGGGATTGCGCCGATTAATAATTGCCAAGGAATGAGTTGCAGTGGCGATTTGCTCCAGTGCATGTAGCGCGCGCAGAGCATGGAGATGGCCCAGCTTAATGAAGCGAGCAATAACATGGCGCTGCCAAATAATACCTGCGCATTGCTCCAATCCATTTCCCATGGACTTAAGAGTAGTGTGAGACCACCGATGCCAAGTAAAAAACCTACCCAGCGCAGTGGACCTGCTTCTTCATGGAAAATCAGCGTCGCAGCAGGCATGACCCACAATGGTGTGGTGTAGGCGAGTAATGATGCGCGGCCGGCAGGAAGATAGGCGAGACCAAAATTCGCAAGGAGTATGTACAAACTGATTTGTAATATGCCGATGGTGATAATCAACGGATAATCTTTGCGTTCAGGCAGTGAAAATTTTTTCAGCGCAATGACAAGTGCCATCATGGTGGCGCTCGCAATGAAGAGACGTATGGTCGTATACCAAAGCGGTGAGAGGTAAGTTAAGCCAATTTTATTGATGGGCCAGGCACTCGCCCAACTGAGGATGATGAAGCAAAACAGCCAAAAGATACGCCAATTTAATTTTCTTTTTTTCATGAGCTAGCTTCTTTCTAAATTTTGGTGAGCGGCTATAATAGTCGAAATTATTGAGACTGTCGCTGATAAATCCATGACCATTATTCCTATCAAATGTGCTTTGCTTTCTGTTTCCGACAAAACCGGCATTGCCGAATTGGCAAAACGGTTGGTTGCTTTAGGCGTTAACATCCTCTCAACCGGTGGCACCAGCGCGCTGTTACAGGCAGCTCATATTCCGCATCAACGCGTGGAAGATGTGACGGGCTGGCCTGAAATGCTGGATGGTCGAGTCAAAACCTTACATCCCAAGCTTCATGGCGGCATTCTTGCTAAACGCGACCAGCATGCAGACGAAATGGCACAACACAACATGCCTTGGATAGATTTAGTGGTCGTGAATTTTTATCCCTTCGAAACGGTTTTTTCGCGTCAGCTTCCCTGGGAGCAAGCCATCGAATACATAGACATCGGCGGCCCAACACTCGCACGGGCTGCTGCAAAAAATGCAGCATGGGTCGGCGTTCTCGTTGATCCACAGGATTATCATCAGGTGTTGACGGAGCTGCAAACGCAAGGTGGTTTGACGGCAGCGCGACGCAAGCAATTGGCACAAAAAGTATTTTCACTCACCGCTCATTATGAGGCGATGATCGCGCGTTATTTTCTCACAGACAGAGCATTAGATGAAAAAGCGGCGAGCACGCTGGATTTGCATTTTACGCGTGCTAACGATTTACGTTATGGCGAAAATCCGCATCAAAAAGCAGTGGCTTATCAATTAAATGGTGACAACACCGGTGTTTTATCAGCGGTGTTGCATCAAGGCAAAGCACTTTCCTACAACAATATTCTCGATGCAGATGCCGCTTGGCATGCTGTGTGTGAATTCAGTGAACCGGCGGTTGTCATCGTCAAACACGGTAATCCCTGCGGTGCGGCAACGGCTGCAACGCTTGATCTTGCTTATAGTGCGGCTTATGCAGCCGATGCGCAGTCCGCTTTTGGCGGCGTCATTGCACTGAATCAACGTTGCACGGCGACGCTTGCAACAACCATCACCACGATTTTTGCTGAAGTAATTATTGCGCCTGATTTTGATAGCGCAGCGCTTGCTGTCTTTGCCACTAAACCCAATTTGCGTTTGCTCGCGATGGGCGAGCAAACACCAGCGACTGCTGAATTGCGTTTCATCACCGGCGGTCTTTTGTGGCAAGAAAAAGATAATCACAGCTTGTGTGCAAACGAGTTGCAAGTTGTCACAACGTTGCAACCGCATCAAGATGATATTGCTGCCATGTTATTTGCGTGGCGTGTATTAAAGCACATCAAATCCAATGCCATCTTAATCGCGAAACAACATGCAACGATAGGCATCGGTGCGGGACAAGTCTCACGCATTGATGCAGTTCAACTTGCGGTGAAAAAAAGTGGTGATCGTTTACAAAATAGTATTTTAGCATCGGATGCTTTTTTTCCTTTTGCAGATAGCATAGATCACATTGCAAACACCGGCATTCGTGCCATCATACAACCGGGCGGTTCGGTGCGTGATGCGGAAGTGATCGCAGCGTGCGATAAGCAAGGATTGGCAATGGTATTTACCGGTAAGCGGTGTTTTAAGCATTAAGTCCAAAGAGGAATAGACATGTCAACAATACTCGTCTCCATCATCATGGGTTCCAAATCTGATTGGCAGCTGATGCAAGAAACCAGTTTGTTATTGGAGCAATTCGACATTCCTCACGAAGCACGCGCCTTGTCTGCGCATCGCACGCCGGACGCTTTATTTAGCTATATTTCGTCAGCAGAAGCACGCGGCGTAAAAATTTTTATTGCAGCAGCAGGAGGAGCGGCTCATCTGCCGGGTGTGATTGCGGCAAAAACATTGCGACCTGTGTTGGGTGTGCCTATTCCTTCCGCCACCTTCACTAATGGTTTAGATGCGCTATTAGCGATAGTGCAAATGCCAGCTGGCATTCCGGTTGCAACGTTAGCCGTCGGCAAAGCGGGTGCTATGAATGCAGCCTTGTTAGCAGCGAGCATGCTTGGCATTGACGATACAACATATCGAGAAAAAGTGGCGCAGTATCGTGCGCAGCAAGCACAAATCGTGGTGGATAATTCCATATTGAAAGGATGAACCTATGTTGAAGAAACCGTCATTAGCGAGTTTTGATCCTGAAATTGCAGAAGCGATAGCAGATGAAGAAAAGCGGCAAGAAGATCACATCGAACTCATTGCTTCTGAAAATTATGTGAGTGCTAATGTGCTTGCAGCCCAAGGTTCAGTGCTCACGAATAAATATGCGGAAGGATATCCTGGTAAACGGTATTACGGTGGTTGTGAATTTGTCGATCAAGTAGAGCGTTTAGCCATTGCACGCGCTAAAAAATTATTTGCAGCAGATTATGTGAATGTGCAACCGCATTCTGGTTCGCAAGCAAATGCAGCTGCTTACATGGCGCTCATCGAACATGGTGATGTGGTGCTTGGCATGAGTCTTGCGCATGGTGGTCACTTAACGCATGGCTCGCCAGTGAATTTTTCCGGGAAATTTTATCAATTTTATGCTTATGGTTTGCATGAAAAAACCGGTGAGATTGATTATGAGCAAGCAGCTGCTTTAGCAAAACAACATAAACCAAAATTAATTGTGACTGGATTTTCTGCTTATTCCCGCATCGTTGATTGGCAACGTTTTCGCGAAATTGCAGATAGTGTCGGCGCTTTTTTGTTGGCAGACATTGCGCACATTGCAGGATTAATCGTCGCAGGACTTTATCCATCGCCAGTGCTTATTGCTGATGTCACCACCACGACGACGCATAAAACATTACGTGGACCGCGCGGTGGCATGATACTTGCGAAAGCAAATCCTTCGCTTGAAAAGAAATTAGATTCCGCGGTTTTTCCAGGCTGCCAAGGTGGCCCGCTTGAGCATGTTATCGCCGCAAAAGCCGTGGCATTTAAAGAAGCGCTCGAACCGCAATTTGCCATTTATCAACAACAAACGTTGAAAAATGCGCGTGTCATGGCCGCGACACTGATGCAACGCGGCTATCAAATTGTGAGTGGCGGTACCGATGACCATCTCATGCTCATCGATTTAATCGCAAAGAAAATTACCGGCAAAGCAGCCGAAGCTGCATTGGGCGAAGCCTTCATTACCACTAACAAAAATGCCGTGCCAAATGATACACAATCGCCTTTCATCACAAGCGGCATACGCATAGGAACACCCGCTGTCACAACACGTGGTTTCAAAGAAAAAGAATGCGAGCTAGTAGCAAATTGGATAGCCGACATTCTCGATGACATCGAAAATCAAGCAACCATTGCTCGCATCAAAGAAGCAGCGTTGGCCTTGTGCAAGCAGTTTCCGGTGTATGAGAAGTAGAGCGTATTCACAGCTCTGTGAGGACTCTTGTAAATCATGATAACAAATCACCAAGTGTAAACTCAGTTTACATTTCCCCTCTCATAGGTTATAATCCCAGCATAAAGGAGCGCATAAAAGTGCGAGAAGAGAAACCGCATAAAAAAGCAGATAAAGAACTCTGGAATTTTATCGCACAAAAAATTGAAAGAGGTGACTATATTTTTTAAGTCATGCTAGAAAAAGATTAAAAGATCGAAACATTACGGACATCGACGTTCTCAATATTCTGGAGAACAAGAATGATAGAAGAAGAAAAAGAAATAAAGGTAAAGACACATACATAGCGGGCTATAAAGATTGGAATTATTGCATAGAGGGTATTGATTTCGATAAACGAGAAATCAGGGTTATCATTTCATTTAATAGCGTATCACTGTTAATTATCACAGTGATACGTATTGACGATTAGGAGTTGCAATAATGAATAAAAAAATTGTAAAAAATTATACTTACACCGGACTTGGTTTTCCGATAGAGCTTCACAATGTTGAAATGGTCAAGATTGAAGGAGAATATCATCCCAAAATCGATGTCAGAAAAATAGCGGATTTAGCTATTAAATCACTTGTGACACAAGAGAGTCGGCTTACTGGCAATCAAATACGATTTATCAGGTCTTACTTTTCCATGAGTCTTAGAGATTTTGCTAAAGTCGTGAATGAATCCCATGCGGCTGTTAAAAAGTGGGAAGACTTTTCAAATGAGACGACCAACATGGATAAGAATATCGAGATTATGTTGAGGCTGTATATTTACGATCAAGTTGTGATAAAGACTGAGAGAAAAAAAATCGAGTTTTATAATCGCTATGTGGAATTAACAAGAATATTTTTTCAGCACCAATCTGTGCGCTAATTTTTGGATAGAATGAACCTGGGTTATGCGCTTTGCGCTACAGGGAGGCTATTTTTGAACAATCACCAATGCCTGCTTTAACCATGGTGTAAAGCGTTCCGGTGTTTTGTCGAGTGCTACAACGAGTGCGGCTATGGTTATCCATTGATAAGCGTTGATTTCATTGGGGTTTGGAATGAGCGCGATGTTGGCTGGGACGCAGCCGATGAGGACATGGTCGATTTCATTTTCGGATAAGCCATTTTGAAAATAAGCATTGTAGTGAAACCAGCCTAAATCGCGGAGGGTGGTGGTGAAGCCGAATTCTTCTTGCAGGCGTCTTTGGCCGGCTAAGGTGATGGCTTCACCGGAACGCGGGTGGGAGCAGCAGGTGTTGGTCCATAAACCAGGGGAGTGGTATTTGATCAGAGCGCGCTGTTGTAGCAGGAGTTCTCGTTCTGGCTGATCGCGGAAGATGAAGATGGAAAAGGCACGGTGCAAACGGTTTTGCTGATGGGCGATTAATTTGTCGCAGGTGCCGATTTCATTGTTGGCGGCATCCACCAAGACGACTTCTTCAGTTGCTGTCATCACGCTTTATCCAGTAGAATGGGTGCCTTTTATAGCCTTACGATGCCCTGATTTCAAGAAAAATATGCGCTTGCAACAGCCCAAATCAAGTGAGACTCAAGCGACCGCTGCTATCCCGATGCGGCTGGTTGGTCCTGTGAAAATTGTCAGCATTGAAGTCTGTGATGAAGTGTTATTGCCGCTTGCAACCTTTGAGGCGCCGCTATGGCCATCGACCCATCGTGGCGCGCGGGTTTGTACTGCAGCAGGTGGCATCAAAGCGACACTCATCGATGAACGCAT
>CAVTNC010000004.1:0-28734 GCA_963735995.1 uncultured Gammaproteobacteria bacterium
CCAATTTCATTGACCACCACAGACCACGCTAGACCACGAAAGACCCTTTATTTAAAGGGGTTTTTGCTTATTTGTGTTTTCACTTTGAGGGCCTGTGAGGGTCTGTGGTGGTCTCCAAAGACGCCCTTTTCTAGCCCGCAACTACACTCGAGCAGCACTCACATAACGTTATATCATGCCTCATCAACGCACGCTAAAGATTAATTTGCTGGGAATATTTAAAGAAAAAAGTCACGTCACTTTTTGAAAAAACTATAGGGGATAAACAGTTGCTCGCGTCGGTACATTGGATAACACTTGCCCCCAATTTCTCACGGGCTGATAGCCTGTTTTACTATTGAGATCAGGTATCCATTTTCCATAAATTTTCATGATCATCTCAGTGTCTCTGTGCCCCATCTGCTTTGCGACCCACAGCATATGTTCACCCTATGTTTCAGGGATGGCAGCGAGTGCGGCGTATTGGTTAGCCAGTAGCTGTGATGAAATTGTGATGGATGCCACAGCGAGTGTGGGCAGTATTGGTGTGTTATCGATTCATACGGATGATAAAGCACAAAAAGAAAAAAATGGTTTAGTGCAAACGCACATTGTGAGCAGTCAATCACCAAGAAAACGTTTAGATGTGGCAACCGAAGAAGGACGCGCAGATATGCAATCACAAGTCGATGCCATTGCGGATGTGTTTGTTGAGAATGTGGCACGCAATCGCAATGTGCCTATTGAGACGGTGTTATCTGATTTTGGTCAAGGTAGCTTATGTGTCGGTATCCATGCAGTAAAACAAGGCATGGCCGATCGGCTAGGTTCATTAGAATCATTGATTCAAGAAAAATCTGCCAAAGTAGAAACAACAATATTTCCCCAACAAACTTACACGAGAAAAAACAATGACTGACCTATTACCTGTTGCAGAATCACTGCAAATGACTGCTGAGTATTTAACCGCGCATCATGCTGATTTAGTCAAAACATTTTATCAAGTCGGTGCACAACAAGAACGTGAACGAATTCAAGCGGTTGAAGATCAATGTATTCCAGGGCATGAAGCATTAATTAAACAATTAAAATTTGATGGCAAAACCAGCGGTGCAGAAGCCGCATTGCAAGTATTAGCCGCCGAAAAGCAACGTTGTGCTGAAAAGTTAATCCCAATAAAAGCGGATTCTCTTTCGCCATTACCCATTTCGAAAAGTTTGTCAGAAGAATCACTTCACTCGCATGAAAATAAACAAACTACTCTGCCTCAGGAAACTAGCTGGGAAATGCAGTGGCAAAAAGATGCGGCATTACAAAGCGAATTTGGTTCGTTTGAAACCTATGCTGCATTTATGAAAGCACAAGGGAATGATCAGATTAATCTGCTCAACCGATCCTAAAAATAATTTCTCTCAAACGCATTTTTTAATTTACCCACCTCGTGTGTTTTTTTACTTTTTTATCTTAAGGAATCTTTTATGTCGTTAACCCAAGCCATCCCTCGCGACTATGAACTCGGCGAGGTCAATGAATTTTTATTATTAGCTGATGCGATGGTGCATGAAGGTGCAGCGGTTGGATTAACGCCAGAAGGTTATGCACGATCGTTACAAGCCGGCGATCGCTTTGTGGGATTTTGTGAAGATACCGCTGATAATACCTGTGGTAAAAATGGTGATCGACGCGTTAGAGTCAAACATTGTGGCAAAGTAAAGTTGCCTATTGATGGTTTACAGTTCATGCATGTTGGTCAATCCGTATTTGCCAGTGATGGAAATACGTTTAGCTTAAAAGCGGAACATAATAGCAAAATCGGTGTGGTTTATCGTGTGGAATCAGAAGGTATCGGTATTGTCGCATTTAACGCATCTTTCTTTGCATAAAAAGACTTTTCTGCTTCATTTCAATTTTTCTAATGTTTATTTTTTCTTTTTTTTGAGGTTTCTATGACGACTCAAACACTTTCTAGTCGTGCCATTATTGGTACGTTTTATCAACACCTCGAACAAGATGCAGGTCAACGTTGGATTGATCACGTATCGATGTTATTTCACAGTGATCAAGGCAGTGAAACCTATGCCTGGTTAGGTCAAAGCCCTGTGATGCGCGAATGGATTGGTGGAAGGCATGCCAAAGGGATTTAGTGAAAATAAAATGACGATTATGAATCGACGCTTTGAAGCCACGGTGGCCATTATGACACATGAATTACGTCGGGATAAAACAGGGCAAATTTTAGTGCGTATTCGTGAATTAGCCGAAAGAACCAATGCACATTGGGCGAGTTTATTATCACAATTAATTTTACAAGGTGAAAAAGAACGTTGTTATGATGGTTATGCTTTTTTTAGTGTGGATCATAGCGAGGGCAAAAGTGGTGCGCAAAGTAATTGCATTCAAGTCGATCGAGCAACGTTATCGATTCCCAAAGCAGAACAAGGATCGAGTACAGAACCCAATGTCAAAGTCATCAAAGCGGCTATCTTAAAAGGCGTACGACAAATTTTAAGTTTCAAAGATGATCAAGGTGAACCGTTAAATGAAAATGCCAAATCTTTTTTAGCGTTAGTACCGACTGCTTTAATGGATGTTGTCAATGCGGCGATGACGAGTCCTGTCTTAAGTGGCGCTGAAACCAATGATTTAGCGACAAGCCGAAATTTTAATTTGGATTATGCGGTAAATCCTCGATTTACCTTGGGAGAATCAATTTGTTATCTTTCGCACCGATGGATCTGTTGCACCGTTTATTCGACAAGAAGAAACGCCTGTAAAGTTAGATGTTATTGGTGAAGGTTCAGAAGAGTCATTTAAAGAAGGCCGTCATTTATATGGCGTGGATTGTTGGCGCAATGTAGGATATGGGTATTGGCAGAAGGCGTGTTTGGTGAAAGTGATTTAAGCATGTCTTTGTGATCAAAAAATTTTCATAGCAAAGCGAGCGATTTTCTTCTGGAGTTTGTTTCGTTTCTTACGTCGAAACTCCGACAAAAGTTCTGTCTATAAGGATAAACCGTGATACGTCTTTGCAACGGACTTTAGATGCTTTTTGAGGAACGAGGCGGTACTTGAAACCATTTAGCTTTCTTCATTACTCCATGCGTGATTCCTCATCGATTTTTTAATTGCATTCGTAAGCTGCAATAGAAGCATTGCTTGAATCAAACTAAAATCGAAGGTTGCTCTCATTTGAAGATGTAATATTTCTACGGCATTACCCATTGCTCCATTGATTGCTACTTCAGGATAAGGAATATCGAATTCGCTAGTGAAATCAAAGTCATCTGATGATTCAGATTTTTTTATTGTCGTATTTTTACCCATTTTATTGACTCTTTTGTTGTATTTTAATGAACGATATCAGTTACGGATGCTTGGATTCTAATGACCATTATCTAAGCTGCATGAGCTTGCAGCTTATCTCAAAAAAATTCAGATAGTTAAAAATTTAAAAGAGCTTCTTTTGTGTTCGAAGAAGATTGAGTGTTTTTTCAATCCCCATGAATTTGCGGTTGAGGCATTGATCCAAGGACATTCATTCTAGGTTATTGAGTAAAGCTTATCCAACATTACAAGACCATGATAATCATACGGATCATTTAACTTTCTGTGTGCTGCAAAGTGTTTTTCAGTTTCTTCAGGTGATTTGTTGTTAATTGAAAATAATCATTATCAAATTATCGGCATACAACCTGATGGCACAGGATTAGCGATATTCACATTAATATGATAGAAAATCCGTCATGCAACTAAAAATTCAATTGGATATGAAGTCTGTTTTTAAGTTCTTACACGATTCCCAAAGAAGTCATTCCCATTGCTACAGCACGTGCATTGAATAAAACGACACAATCGGTGCAATCCGTTGCAGTCAAATCCATTGCTGATGATATGGGTATCACACAATCCGTTGTTAGAAAAAGTCTTTCCATTGAAAAAGCCAATCGTACTCGATTGATGGCATGATTATGTGTCATGGGTTTAAACGTTTAACGATCATTAAAATTGATCCACGTGCAAAACAAACCACACAAGGTGTTTCCTATCGTGGTGAAAATAGTCAACGACAATTCATTCCCCATGCCTTCATAGCTACCCTAAAAAGTGGTCATCGTGGTGTGTTTAAACGGTTAGGAAAATCACGTTTACCCATTTGTGAGCTACAAGGCGTGAGTATTCAAAAGATTTTTTTAAAACCTTTTGTGCAAGCCGTGATGGAAGCCCAAGCAAAAAATCGTTGGACAGATTATTTATTGCATGAGTTGAGAGTTTGAACTTCAACGACGTAATTATCAGAAATAATTTTTTTCTTTTTTTGTTTTTATTTTTTCTTTGTTGATTTCTAAAACATCAGGAGTTTTGTATGAGTACGCATTTAGGCCAAGACGGCTTGGTTAAAGTGAATCATCAAACCATTGCACAAGTGCGCAGTTGGACAGTGAATACTGCGGCTGAACTGGTGGATGCGAGTGTGATGGGCAATAGTTGGAAGATTCAACAAACCACGTTGAAATCGTGGCATGGTAGCTTGTCGTGTTTTTTCGATGAAGAGAATTCCGGTCAAAATGCCTTGAGTGTGGGATCAAAAGTGCTATTGCAATTGTATCCTTCAACGACTGCGAATGTGCAACGTTGTTTTAGTGGAACCGCTTTTATCACAGGTGTTGATACGAGTGTTTCTCACAGTGGATTAGTGGAAAGCAGTATCACCTTTCAAGGCACGGATGCATTAGTTTATGGAGATGAGGTATGAATACGATCTTAATGAATGCTAAAGCACATTTTCAACAGTGATGCAGCGTGAAGGGTTACGTTGTTTAGACGTACCTGAATGGGGAGAAAATAATCAGCCTGCCAAGATTTATTTTAAACCCTTATCCAGCTTACCCATTAAAATCTACAGCCAACTCGTGAGTTTAGGGATGCAACAAACGGTGGAATCCTTTGTGGATATTTTAATTTTGCGTGCAGTCGATGAAAATGGAAATCCCTTGTTTAACGCATTGGATAAAACTGAAATGCTAAGGCACATTTCGCCTATTGTGGTTTGTGATATTGTTAAACGCATGAGTGAAGCCGAAGAAAATGTGGGACTTTCATTGGAGTTCGATGCAAAAAACGACTAGCCGATCCCGATGTGTTTTGTTGTTATGCCTTAGCGGATCGGCTGCATAAAACGTTAGATGAAATTCGTGAGATGTCTTTATCAGAATTTATGGGTTGGATGGTTTATCTAAAAAAGATTAATCAAAAATAATTTTATGTCTGCAACTGCACATTTAGAACTCACTGCTCAAGATAAAACCCAAGCCGCGTTTCGTTCCTTACAAAAAAGTTTATCAGGCGTAACAGACACCTTAAGTCATGTGCGCGGTAAACTGATGGCATTTGCTGCAGTATCAGGTTTTGGTGCCATGATGGAAAGTGCCATTGAAGCAGGGGCTGAAATTGAAAAACTTTCCAAGACGTTAGGTGCCTCCACAGAAAGTCTTTCACAATTTCGTCATGTGGCTGAAGTGTCTCATGTTTCCTTTGAAGCGTTAACCAAGGGTTGGCGCTTAATGGAAAAAAATGTGTCGTTAGCGGCCATTGGTACAGGAGCAGCTAAAGACGCATTACGAGAATTAGGGATATCTGCAGACGCAATTAAAAAACTTGAAACCTGAAGATCAATTTTCTGTTTTAGCAGATAGCATGGCACAAATTGAAAATCCTGCAGATAAAGTACGCTTAGCGATGCAGATTTTTGGTCGTGCAGGTGCAGAATTGATTCCCATCATGGAAGGTGGTTCAAAAGCGATTCAAGCCGCACGAGAGGAAGCCGATAAATTAGGTCTCACCTTAAATGAAACCAGCAGCCATCAACTCGCACAAGCACACGAAGCGATGGTGCGATTAAAAAGTGCGTTTGCAGGCGCTGCGAATACGTTAGCGATTACGTTTGCTCCTGCTTTAGCGATGATGGCAGAGGGACTCACCCTCATTTTACCCAAAGCCGCTGATTTGACGGTACGTGCCTTTATACGCGTGAAAGAAGTCATTTGTTTAGCACTTTCTACGCATCATGTTGATCTTAAATAAATTATTTGGATTATTCGGAAAATTACCTGGCTTTTTAGGCAAACCCTTTCGTGAAGGGGCAGAAGCGGCTGAGATGTTTCAGAAGAAATGTTTCAACACGGTGATGAACTGTGAAAAAACACTCGATAATTTAACCACACAACAACAGGTGTATCATCAAAGTCTCACAAAAACAGGACAATCACTCAACACGTTGTATCATCCCGCACTACACGCCATCAGTGCGCAACATAAAAATATTGCTTTTGACATTAAAAAAACAAACGATGCCGAAAAAACCTATCAAGCCACACTCGAAAAAGGCAAGCAGTTAACCGATGAAATGCGCACACCCCAAGAAATCTATCGTGATCATTTAAAAGAAGTTAATCAATTACTGCAAGCAGGTGCTATTAACCATGAAACTTATTCACGTGCGATCCAAAAATATCAAACGGAATGTGCTGATGCCAATGGTATTACTACTTTATTAGCTGATCAGAAAAAACATGTCGAAGAACAAGTTAAAACCATTGCGAATATTTTTCGTAATGGATTATTTGCTTATTTGGAAGGTGGATTCAAAGGCATGGTCAAAAGCTTTGAAAATGCACTTTCTGCGATGGCGGCGGATTTGGCAACGAATGAAATCAGTCGATTTTTATTTGGCTCTATTGCAAATACCGCATTAAAATGAAAATTATCACTTTGATGGCGTAGGGCAATTTTGTTTTTTAAGCGATGAGGTGGTGTATGTGGGCGGTGCATCAAGTCATTGCAGTAAAGCCAGTATTCCGTGGCTTACATGCGATTGAACCTATCAATTCCCACACTCGCTGATATCCTTGAAAATCTTTGTCAAAAAGCCGGATTACGCGCGGATGAATTTGATCTTTCTGCACTGCAAGCCAATCCACAAAAAATTAACGGTTTTGTGATTTCACAATCTACCGCATTACGAGACAGTTTATCGCTCTTACAACAAGCCTATGCGTTTGACATCGTGGAATCAGGGTTTCAATTAAAATTTATTCCGCGTGGAAAAGCGGTTGAGCCCATAAAAATTCATACCGATGATTTAGCTTCAGAATATGGTCAAGCACAAGTAGCATTGATCGAAATTCACAGCCAAAGTGCTGATTTACCGCAACGTATGCATATTTTATTTACGGATAGCCACAATGATTATCAGCAAGGTCATCAATGTGCACAGCGAATGACACACGATGAGCCATCATCAAAACGCTTGTACACGTCGAGTTTCCTCTTGCATTAACCCCTCGTGAAGCGCAACAAATGGCAAACAGATTACTCTATGAAGCTTGGGCGCAACGAACGCAGTATGAATTCACCTTATCACGAAGCTATGCGTATTGTGATCCGGCTGATCTCATTTGCATCAATGATCAATGTCTGCGCATCACCAGTCTGGCTTACGGCGATCCAGGATTGGTGAAAATTAAAGCGGTTTCAGAAGATTCGAGACGCTATGATTCAACATTACAAACAAGAGAAGAAGAAAGTCGTTCTACACCAACTCAAAATAACACCGATGTTTTGTTGCCATCTCCGACACAATTGATGTTATATGATATTCCCATTTTGCAAGACACCGATGATGATACCGGCTTTTATGTCGAGTGTTTCTCGCATCTTACCCGAATGGCCCGGTGCCATTGTTGCGCAATCGACTGACAATGGCCAAACATTTAGAGAACTCTACAGCCAAAATAAAGCCGCTATTTATGGTCTGACACAAACGGTTTTATCTTCAGGCAAAACAACGGTCTTTGATGAAGAAAATATTTTGTGCATTAAACTCACGAGCGGTGAATTATCCAGTGTCAGTGAAATGGATCTCTTAAATGGTGCAAATCTTGCGCTTGTGGGAGAAGAAATTTTGCAATTTCAAAATGCGATTTTGCAAGAAGATGGCACTTATCGACTCAGTCGTTTTTTACGGGGCAGGCGAGGTACGGAATATGCCATTGCAACACACCAAACGAATGAATGTTTTATGGTTGTTGATTCTGCCACTTTGCATCGTATTAAAAGCCCTGCTGCTGATATTGGTTTAACTCGTATTTACAAGGCCATTACGTATGGCCGCACGGTTTCTGCTTCAACCCCTTACAGTTTTATCAATACAGCCAGGGTAAAAAACCATTCAGTCCTGTGCATATACAAGCGACACGTAATACAATAGGTGATTTGCAAATGACGTGGATTCCACAGAGCCGCATTCAAGGCGCTTGGCGAGATGGTGTGGATGTACCACTTGATCCTGAAATCACAGGCTATGAAATCGATATGATGAAAGAAAAAGATGTTGTACGTACGTTAACCACGCAAACAGAAAATATCACCTATACCGCAGAACAACAAATTGCTGATTTTGGTGTGATGCAAGAAAATATTTCTTTCATACTCTATGCTGTTGGTCATACAGTAGGCAGAGGATTTCCTGCGAGCGCTACTTTATGACACGACTACTCAAAATCGTTTTAAAACTTACTTGGAAAAAATCTTATGTCTAACACACCGAATTTAGGTTTGCCTCACATCCACGCCAACCAAGGCCAAAAAGAAGTGACCGCGAATCAATTTGCGGATGGTCTTGATATCGCCATTGCAGGCGTTATTAAAATTTCACTTGATCAAAAAAGTGAATACACATTAACAACGTTAGAAGCACGTCATGCGATTTTAATTTTTACCGGCATATTGACAGCACCTACAACAATGATTATTCCCACCGAAAATGCCAATAAGAAATTTATTGTGGCACATCACTGTGAAGGAGATTTTCCGATTTCTCTTCAGCATGTCAATACATCACCTATTACTTTATCTTCGAATGAACGTTGTTGGATTTATTCGGATGGAGAGCAGCTTTATAGGCTATAAAGCTGCTCTTCTCTTCAACAAATGTTCTTTTAAGCGATAGGATTCTCAGATTATACCTGTAAAGAAAATGGTTGTGGTACTGGTGTAGGTGTTTTGTGATGGTCAGTGTATTTTGATGACTTTTGATGATGAGTGCTTTGTTTTAAACGATCTATTTCTGCTTTGAGTGCTGCATTCTCTAACGTTAATGTAGCGTTTTCTGATTGGCGTTGTGTATTTTGTGTGTTCAGCGTTTTAACATTTTCGATGAGTTTGTTGCAAAGAGAGGTTTGCGTATTGAGTTTATTTTTAAGTTGTTCGGAAACGAATTTTTCAGAAGCTAACTGTTCTTTTAAGACATCAACCGTGTGTAATAATTTGTGCACTTTTTTGGTATCCTGAAGATAAGGCAGGATGGCTTCTTGTCGTTCTTTGGCTTCTGCACGTTCTTTGGCCATGAGAAGCGAAGCACTGTAAGCGGGATCGTCTAAAACGGCTTTGATGGCTTTTCTAAAATCGCTGTCAAACAGAGGAAAAGCATTGGCGAGCGGATGTACCTTGAGTTGCTTCACAAAATTCACCACATTTTCTCGCAGTAAAAATGCATCGCGTTGATTTTTGGTTTTGCTTTTTTCAACGATTTGTAATACGTGTTGAATATCTTTTTTTCGTGTTTCAGAAAGTGGTTGATGCTTTTCTGTTTTTTGCAATTGATACTGTGCCATTGCATCTAAAATGGCTTGTTGGAACGTTTCAAGAATTGGCATACAAAGTCCTCAAAGTGATGGGTGGGTAGGTGAAAAATGTGATGTTGTCGATGGTTCTGATACAGACGCTACGGGCATGAAAACATTTTTTTCTTTTTTTTCTTTGTCATCATCAAAAGTGTCTGTACCATAGGTTTGATGCAGTGCGTCATAATCGGGTTTCATATAAATTTCCAAAAACATTTCCCAATTTCGTTTGATAAAAAGGATCGCGCATTTCATTTTCAGCGCGTTGGAGTTGACTAATAAAGGGCTCAATATCTAGCGATGTGCCTTTTGTGACGTGTTGAAGTCCTGTGATGATTTGTTGAACGATCGGTAATTTAGCTTCAAACGCTGACATCGAAGGCAATTTCACTAAGGCGTGTAATAGTTGATAAAGATAGTGAAAAACCTGTTGCGTCAATTGCAGCGGATGCGATTGATACGTCGCTAATCGTTCTAGATCGTTTTTAATAGCAAAATTATTTTTTTCAAGTATTGGCGTAATTAATTTTTCTTTGATAGGTGCAGCAATATTTTCTTTTAGCGTTATATCTTCTCTATCCGTCGTTGGTGTCACCCAGGGTGAAGTGGGTAAATCCTCTTTATCACTATTTTTTGCATGAATTGTTTGTGTCACAGGTATACGAGTGAGTAAATCTTCATCCGATAACACACTAGAATCAGCCTCATCATCGATATTTTTTACATCAGTCGTTGGCATAATAGAGAGGAAAGTGGGTGAAATCTCCTGAGCCATTAAGATGGCATCGTCACCATCAACCCGTTGTTGAAGATGAAACAATGCGTCGAGTTGTTCTTTTTCTTCCGCACGTGCTTGTGCTTCGAATAACCTGTCTGCTTTTTCTTGAGATTCAGTCTCTGTTTTTGATTCAGATGAATCAGTCTCTTTGGAAGTATCGCAAGATTTTGAGATTTCAGACGAATCGATAGGTTTATGCACAGGTATTTTGACCAGATCAGTCAGCGCTAATCGTAAACTCGCAAGTTCTAGCGTTAAATCGGCTTTCCATTGAACATTGCGTGTTTCGAGCTCACAAATAACTTTCTCAAGCGCTTTTGAGCAATGGAAATTTTGATGAAACGCCGTGTATTTTTTATCGTTTACAGAGCGCAACACGGTTTGAATCTGTTGTTGCAAAGCTTGTTTGGCTGTCGTTTTTAAATGCGTGTGATAGTTTTTTAAGAGCGCATAATTTTGGGCATGAAAAAAAGATGACAATTGATTTAACGCTTTTTTGCAACGTTGCTCTTCAGTAGCTAAGGTTTCAAAAAACGTATCTGCCGCAATTTTATCGTCATTTTTATCAGAACCCTCTTCTTTCTGAGAACCCTCTTCAAAAAGTTTCCACATGTTCGCGGTAAAGCATAAATTTTCGTAGGTTAATAACGCTTGGCAGTTTGGAACTTGAAAGAAAGTATAACGTATCTGATCACCTCGAAATAAAAAATGTAACCACCTTGGCAATTTCAAATAAAAAGGTAAATGCAAAGGCATTTGTTTTGCTAGTCTGTGCGGAATACGGTAAAGCACACCGTCGTGATTGTAACGATAGGGTTGTGTTCGATCGGTAATCTTTTGCGGTGGTGTAACTTTTAAATCATGATAATACGGCAATGCATAAAACCATGATTTTTCTTCTACGGTACCATCTCTTTGCAGTATGCCACTCGCTTGTTGAAAAACACTGGGTGTTACCGATATGAGTTTTGATGCAGCATCGTTGTGTAAATCATGATTATTTTTTTCATTCATAAATGTTTCCTTGAGAGTAGAAAGTTTTGCCATGAATCCCACCGCTCCATACTCAACACAGAGCATCTGAAACGAGAGACTGATAGCAAGACGTTGATAAAGGGTATGACGAATGTGCTGCTTTTCTTGGGTGAGTTCCAAAGACAGTTGTTTGAGTAACTGTTCATAGGATTGTAATAAATTCCGATCTAACTTCGCTTGTTTTAAATGCAGTTCCTGATACGCATATACTAACCAATTCTGCAAAACAGGAAATACCGTAGCGTATATCCATACCAAACCTTGTGTGGGATAAAGGGCATAATGATTCCTTTGTCGCCATTCTTTTTTAAGTGCACACAGCTTTTGATATGTCGTAGGATCATGACGTACTGCCTGCAATTGGCTTGACCAAAAGTTGGGATCATTGAGTCGTTGATAAGCTGCCAAATTTGCTTTGGCTGCATCGTTGAGTTTCACTAACGGTTTTAAATTCGGTAAGGTATTTTTTAGAGTAGCATCTTGGATGGGTTGATGAATCTGTTTCAGTACCCTTGCAAAAGGTACTCGCGTAAATGCTTGTGACTGACTTTGTTGCCATGCGTGCCAGGCTTGCATCACAGAACGTTGTGCAGCAGGAGAAACCGCTTCAATCCCTATCTCACCTAATGAATGGAAAAGCGAGGATTCAGAAGTTGTTGTTTCTTGATGTGCGGTTAAAAAAGCTTCCCACATGGGATTATGACTCGTAAAGTGTGTTTCCTTTGACACTTAAGCGTCACGATTCCCAATCGTTATTGTCATGCTTATTTTATCGAGGTTATGTGAGAGAAGACAAGCATTTTTAGCGGCATTTTTAGGGATGTTATCCTAGGTAGAGACGACACATGTTTGGTGATAGCGTTAATGATGTAGGTAAAACACCTACAAAAAATACCGAAATTATCCTACAGCCAACTTGAGGCTCATGCTCTATGTAAATGATTTTTTCATATCAAATGACACTCCATCTCGTAAAATAAAATAACAGGCTTTTGATAATTTATTCGCGATCGTTTTTAATGCAACCACTCGCATTGTTTTGTTTAATTTACGTTGGTAATATTTTTTAATTTCGGTGGATAGAATCGAATGGCTGCATGAGTCGCTTCAATAAATGCCCATCCTAAATATGCATTACCATTTTTACGATTATTTTCTCCCTTTCTTCTTTTCATTGCTTATTCGCTTACTTTCAACACATCGACAATAAGAACTATAATTGCCCAACATTTCGAAAAACGCTTTATATCTCCTGTTTCAAGCAATATCGTCATTCGCTAAAATGGGTCCTACACCAGGTAATTCTTGTTAATCACTTTAAAAAGTAGTGTTCCTTTTTTATCTTTGATAGAATGCGCATTTTCTAAAATAGCATACTTGCTTTCATGATACAGCTTAATACTTTTAATTGACTCTTTATAGCTAAACGTACATGCGCGTTTTTTAAATAACCTAATAGTTTTTCTTCATCTCCTTGTAATCGTTTGATCTTGTCACCACTCAATCGCACATTTTCATAACGAGTTATCATCGCTTGAATCCCTAGCAAACAGCTCGTTTGTTGACGAACTAATATCATTCGTCTGCGTAATAATTCTCTCACTCCTCGCTCCTCCTTTGGATAAATATATCCTTCTGATAACAATCCTAAGCGTAATAATCGTGCTAACCAGAGCGCATCATCTTTATCATCTGTGTATTTTAATCCACTATATTGCTGTATGGCAGTAGTATTAGCTAAATGAACTTCATAACCTGCTTCTTGTAATCCATCAATTAACCAGTACCAATTATACGTAGATTCAACAACTATCCCTGAAATCATCTCTCGATAAAGGGATAATGCTTTTAATATTAACTTCAGTGTCATTTGTTAAGCGCTTTTGATATACAATCTTTTCCTTCTCATCTAATAATGCCACATAACTATTATTTGAATGCAAATCTATTCCGCAATATAATTTCATATCGAGGCTCCTTTTTTAGTGGGGCGAACACGGTAATTTTAGTGTTCTCCTGGGAGCCTCCTGATGATTATCAAATGGATTACGCTTACTTCAAAGAGCCTGCCATATTAATAAAAGGAATGAAAGGGATTATGGACGAGTAGGGATACTCGGTTACTTGCGAAGGAATGCGCATCAAGGATGAGACATATGGCAGGGACTTTTTTATTTATTCTTACTGTTATTTAACATTAGCTTTCAAACACTTCTTCCACGGTTTTCGCATCAAGAATTCTTTCACCCCATCGTAATAAGTCTTCTGTATCGTGCATTTTTAATGCGGTTTTCATAATCGGGTTTCAAAGAAGGAAATCGGCGGTGAAGTTGTTTCATTAATACATTTGTTCACCTTCCAATTTTCCTTGTTGCATGCCTTGTTGCATACCTTGCTGCATACCTTGCTCTTCTTAATTGTTCTGCTAATGTCATGGTTTTTGCCTCCAACGGTGGGGATAAATGGGTATGAACCCAATTATAAAATGCCTCTCGATCTCGAATTTCTGACTTTTCAATCACATATTTTATCATACTCAACAAATAATCGTCTGCTTTGGCAGAAACTAAGTGATCAACGATATGTGAGCAAGCTTGCTCAAGTAGACCATAATATCGCTTGCAGCCACATGTTTGAAAAACATCTCTAAGAAACCAGACCACTGATGTTTTCGGATTTCTTCATCAGGGATTTGGGTTAAATCCACCAATTCGAAATGCAGTAAACATAAACTGTTCAGCTAAGGTTTTATGTTCACCAAAGAGGTCAAATATGGAGTACTGTAAGGATATTGACCCGTTCCATTGTACACCATCAGTGGAATCATCACAGGTAAAATAGTGGTATCATTTTCTTTTAAGTATTGATCAATGATGCGTGTAAGTATATTTGAGAGCCGAAAAGCCATGAGCATATGCGGCGTACTTTGATGTTCTACTAATAAATATAAAAAGGCACGATTCACGATTGATCCTTAAAATCATGCGGAATACAATATGTCTGTCATTAAGTGACGTAATTCAGGATCGATAAATGTCGTGTGATGTAAGTTCAGGGTATTTAGATCAATTTTTTCTTGAATCACTTCTGGTAAATGATGATGTAAGAAATCACGTGCGACACGTAAATCACTCATGCTCGCTTTAAAGGCTTTATCATGCGCATGTGAAACGGTATTTTTATTTTCTTTTTTATCTTCTTGTTTATCAGACATGGGGGATTAACCAAGTTTTTGATGTATTGACTCCAGAAGGCATTGGAGTGATCCTGTATTTGCTGATGCGGTGAAAACCCATCAGTAAATTTGAAGCGTCCTTGCGCGGCTTTCCTTGTAGCTGCCCGCGCAGTGTTCCTTCAAGTTTAGGCGCGCCGCCAGAGTGTTGTAGCACCCTGACTGGCGCTAAGCACATCAACCTGCGTGAGCAGGTTAATATGCTTAAATCCAGTGTAGCGGCTGCGCCGCCTTGTGCGCAATTCTCAAAAATTCTTCTTATTTTTCTATCAGAATGTTTTCTTTCTTTGGCGCTAATTTTTACTTTCGCATACCTTTTCGTTAGTGACCTTGCTATATGCTTATTTTTTGATTTGTATGCAACGCAAAAAATTTAGGGCAAAAGCATGGAGTCGCTAAGCGTCTCATGCTTTCTCGCCCAAAACCGCCACGTAAAACGTGCTTGCAACACGCTCACGTTGCTCACCACATAAACTACTGAGGAGCTTATATGGCTAATAAAATTTTAACGGGTACGAATTTCCTAAACAATCGAAATACATCACATCAACCATTGTTGTATCAAGATACGGATCTGTTTAACCGAATTATTTCAATTATCTCATCAATACTATGCGAAACAAAGTATATTGAATGAACAATCGTTTATCGCGTTTTTGACGAGTTTAGTCGAATCGATTGAACCCATTTGCAAAGAAAATGCCAAACTTTCTTCGGACTATGACACTTATCATCTGCAATTTTCTCATGGCATTGAAAATAATTTTTGGCAACATGCCAGAACCGCGAAAGCATTTTTTCATGCGATTGCTGCTTTAGTGAAATATGCTATTGAAAGCTTTCGTATCTGCCATTACCCCGAAACGTATCAAGCCTTTTTACATCAACTGGAATTAATTTTTAACAAGATGCGATTATTCAGGCCGGTAAACAAAGGGTGGCGTATTTGTTATTGGAGCAGTTGCGACAAAAGCCATGGTAATTCTGTTGAAATACATGACGCCTGACCGAATAAGGGGTTAACTGTAGGTTAACCGGAAAGTTTTTCAGGCGTCATGCAATTATTTGATGGTGTAAGGCTTTTTTCAAGCCGTAGTTATTTTTGTTCCTCAAATTTTATCTTGTTTAAGCGCAAGAAACGGACGCCATTTTAGGCCACGTCTGACCATCCAAAACCCTAAAGTTTGTTTGATGGACTCAACAATTTTTATCGATCTCTGAGTTTTCCAAGATGATTTTATGGGTACTGTTCGATATTACCAGGAAATTTGGCAAATCATTTCCTCGTGGTTAGAATCATATTCTATGAAATAAACTCAATCAGAAATGCTAAAAACTTAAAATATCCAAGTCACATTGCAATTACATTTTACTGTTCTTTGTTTTTTAATTTTGGAAAGGAGCGCCCGATGTCTACAGACAAAACAATAACCTCATCCTCGATGACAATGCCTTTAACAACCATTTCTTGGTCGAAATTACAACTAGGGCCATTGATTGGAAATGGTGGCTATGGCGATGTCTATAAAGCGACGTGGCAAGGGATAGAAGTGGCCGTGAAACAATTGCATTTAAAAACGCTATCTGGCGATTTAGCCGCGGATTTTCAGCGCGAAGCGACGATCATGGCGCAATGTCAGTTTCCCATGTGGTGCGATTGTATGGGGTATGTGAGGAACCCGGTCATATGCGATGGTGATGGAATATTTGCCGAAAGGTTCATTGTATCAAGTGTTGCATGATTCCAAAGAGACATTACCATGGAATCCCATTCGTTGGGACATTGCGATTGATGTAGGCAAAGGGTTGTCCTATTTGCACAGTCAAAACATCGTCCATCGGGATTTAAAGAGCTTAAACGTGTTATTGGATGATCAGTATCGTGCGAAGATTACCGACTTTGGTTTGGCCAAGATTAAATTAGAAACTAATAGCACCACGACAAAAACCAAACAAGGGATGGGGACCACACGTTGGCGTGCGCCGGAGTTATTTAAACGGGGTGCTAAGCCCTAATTTTGCATCGGACATCTATAGTTATGGCATGGTGTTATGGGAAATTGCGTCACGCCAATTGCCATTTAGTGATGCATGCGATGATGCGACGGTATTAGTTGGATTAAAGATGGCGAACAAGAAAAAGTTGCCTGCCGATACGCCTTCCAGTTATTCAGCCATCGTGCAAAAAATGTGGAATAAAATACCTGAAAATCGTCCTGCAGCTACGCTTATTGTCGCAGAATTAGAAAAAACAAAACCGTCAATGGAATTTTCGAACTATCATGCGGCTTTACGGCATTTTTACGGGGAAGATGAAGAAAAACGTGATTAGCGGTTGCCAGGACAAGCTTTATACCCCGAAAACACTGCGTTATCTGTTACCCATGTTGTGAAATCGTGCGCACAAGTTATTTTGTATGTGTATGAAGAAAAACAGAGTTTGACCTTTAAAGAAACCGTGCATGGCGTCTGTTTATTATCAAAAGCATTGGGTTGTCCGGCTATTTTACTGTCAGTGGATACCCGTCCCGATAAGCCTGAAGATGGATTATTAATTTTTGCGCAGCAATGTGTAGTTGTAGAAAGTCTCTATCCTATGCCTATGTTAACCCCTGTTCAAAAAGCGACGTTGGAAGAATTACAACAAGAGCAAGTGATACAAATGATTGAAAAAGCACAGCCTTTGTTATCTACAGTTTTAGATCCGAGAAATAGCGCCGTGGAATCGTGAAAATGGGCTTATTAAACGATCCAAACAACCGTTGCGAACCCTTATCTAACGAGTTCAGTCGAATTGAAGATACGTTGTCAAATAGACTATGTAGTTTGGACTATTTAGATTCAAAATCGTTCCAATTACTACAGATGCTTGGGGAGTCTTCTTCACACAAGTTACGCAAGCGTCACGAATCGTTGCTCATCAATGTGCCTGAAAAAATGGCCTCGCCGGATTCAGAAGCCGTATTTGTACAACAGTGTTATGACGCATTGCCGCAAGGTTTATTACTGCATTTGAGTGGCGTGATACGCAGTACAGAACCCTTTGCCGTCAAAAGTAAGCAATTGCGGAATTTATTATGGGATGAGCGTAAAACCCCGCTGGTTGAAGCGTTTAAACAATTGTCACAACAATTACGTGGATGACACTACTTCCGCTTCCCTATTGGCTTTGGATATTCAACGAGGGAGATTTTTGGCTGAAGGGGGTTTTGGTAAGGTCTATGAAGGATGGTGGTCAAATAACCAAGTGGCAATCAAAGTATTAGAAGATGTGCAATTAGCTGCACAGGAAGAATTTAAAAACGAGGTGGCATTGATGTTACCGCTCAAACATCCGCGCATCGTGCAGTGTTATGGGTTATCCTCTTGAATCCTTTGCAAGCGGTCTTTGAATTGATGAAAGGCGGATCGTTAGAAAGCCAATTACGTGATTTACAAGGCCCCAAACGAACCGTTTTTAATTTGGTCGATCCGAAAACCGATGTTATTGGATATGGGGAAAGCCATTCATTATTTACATGCTCATCACATTGTCCATGGAGATTTACGCGCCGCCAACTTTTTAGTCAATGAACAACAGCAGGTGAAATTGGCTGATTTTGGTTTAGCCAAAGAACGGTCGAGTGCTGCGCTAACCATCAAGTTTGCCAATGCGCGGCATATTGGAAAAAGGCCGTGGTTGGCACCGGAATTAGTCGCACGGGAAGGTACCAGTAGCTTTGCATCGGATGTGTACAGTTTTAGGGAGTAAGTGTGATCTGGGAATTACTGACAGGCTATGAGCCCTTTTGTTCAAAGAAAGGCAGAGTGAAAGAAGAAAAGATGAAAGCGTGTATTGAGAATGGAGAGGTTTTAAAACGCCATCCATTGCCTTCCGATACTCCTGCTTCGGTCACGGCTATTTTTGAAGGTTGTTTGAAACCCAATCCATTGGAACGCCCGACGATGGGGGAAATCATAGAAGTACTCTTTTTAGCGGTTGAACCAGAGAACTATAAAAAGCTCTACGATACCAAAACGCGCGTTGCATCGCCTTGGTTGAAAAAGACATTATCCTTGATTGAAGTGCCGGTGCCGGAGTTACCGGAGGGCGCAATACTCGATTCTGACTCAGAACAAGAAGAAATACTCGATTCCCATTCCGATGAAGAACCTAAAATTACCTACACAGAAGCAGCGGCAGCTGGGGTTGAGGAAGATACACCAACGAATGTTTCCACAGTATTACGGGATGACGCCAGAGTAAGCAACCCCTCTCCAGCGAAGACCATCAGTCCTCATACTCTTTCTTTTCGTCCCCTCAGACCGCGTTATCCACGTTAAGCACATTGACGACGACCACTACTACGACAACGACTACGACTACAAGTGTGATCCAAGCACAGCCTACTCAAATTGCAATGCATCCTACGATATTTAATTCGCCACCAAAACCCATTTTGAGTGCTGAACAAAAAGCACAAAATCAACTACTAGAAGCTTGGTTAAAAGGCGATTTAGCGTTGGTAAGGAAACTCGAGACCCAAGGGGCATTATTATTGAATCCCGCTCAAGTGACCTTGAAATATTTCCAACAAGTAGAGGCCATGGCAAAAACGGTGCAAGACAAAATCGATCCCAAAGAACTATCGACGTTGTTAAAAGACGTTACCGAGGGTCATTTGGTTAACGTGGAAAATCGGTTGAAGAAAACGCCGGCGTTGGCATTAGGGATAGGAACGATAACCGACCGATCGGATCGAATGTTCAAAAATATCACGGCCTTACAATATGCGGCATGGGCGTTAGATAGCGAGATGTGTGAGTTGATCATGTCTTATGCAGGGGCGCATAACAGTGCGATTCAATTGAAAGCGTTGTCAGAAGAACCCCAACGTTATAGTTCCCATGGGGCGAGCTATGATTTTACTCCATTGGTCACTAAAACAAAGACGTATATGGATAATTACGCGAAGTGGAATTATGATACAGTGTGCTAACTATTGGCAAAAAGAAGTGGGAGGAGAACAACGGAAGTGTCCAGCGTGGTTAATCTATGCGTGGAGCGAAGAAGGAGAAGATGTCGCCTGGACAAAAAAAGATGTGAACCGGAAAATAAAGCGTGAGTATGACAAACATCGATTAGAGTGGTGGTTCACCGAGAATTATAATAAAGGGAGGGGAGTGGGTTCAGCGTGGGCGGTGGTAAGGGGCGGTAGGATTTGTTGGACAAGTCTGGTATATAAGCGATAATTATCCCTATGAAGTCGGCAATGACGTAGAATGTGTTATCGATGTTAGGCAAATCCCGCGGGGAAACACTCCAGCGGCTGAGGGCCAATGTAGACAGTCAGTTAAGTCAGGTTAATACTACTGCAACGCCAACTACAAATATAACATCCAATTCTCCAACGCCTTATTAAAGTGGGCATCAAAAAGTCCTTTGGAGACTTTCATAAAAAACTACTTTTTTGGCACTCAAAAACGGTTTAGGGTTCGAATCTACCTTGCGATTTTAGGTCGCACACGGGAGAATCGAACTAACCTGGCCAACCCTTCAAAAGCCTTGTGGTGTAAGCTTTTTCAAAATTGTTTCTTACTTGCGTGTTATAAAAGGACGCCTATGTAGCCTCTATCAGGCCATTCCAGACACAATGAGAGGTAGTTAAGTTGTTATCTGGTATTACCTTAACCCGTTGTTAAATCTTCTCATTGCTGGTTAGAATGTCTATTCAATTTGAAATGACTGCATTTACTCTCTTTCAAGCAAGCAATAGTGACTTGCTTGAAAAACCTGTTAGAGAGGAAGCTTCATTTAACGTACCAATGATCATCTTTTCATGATTTTTTCGCAAAGGAGCGCAACATGTCGACCGAAAAAACCCCTCTTTCTTCCCTAGGTATACCTTCAGCCCTGCTTTTGCGAGCGGGCTCACAGAAGCAACATGCCGCGTTACGACATTTTTATGGTCAAGATGAAGACAAGCGTGATCAACGACAAGGTACCGAAGCGTATACCTCGAAAACGCTGCGTTATTTATTACCGATGTTACGCAATCGTGCACAAGCCATTCTGTATGTGCAGGGAGAAGAAAAAGGGAGTTTGTCCTTTAAGCATGCGGTGCATGGGTTATGTCTTTTGTCGAAAGCCTTAGGTCGACCAGCCGTTTGTTGGGTGGCGGATAAGGATACAAGTAAAGCCGTGCATCTGTTGCTCATTTTTGCGCAGCACTGCGTGGTCGTGGAAGCCTCTGCTAACGCGACATTCCATCCACTGCAAACTGCAGCACTGGAAGAACTCCAACGCGAACATATCCTGCAAAAGGTGCAGCGAGCACAACCCTTGTTATCCACGCAGTTAGATCCAAAAAATAGTGCGGTGGTGTTGGTCGAGTGGTTATCGAAATGGTTAAAACGATCGTTGCCCACGTTGCTAGCGGGATTGGTGAAAATTGAACAAGCGCCATCGAATACACCGTGCAGTCTGGAAAATTTGGATGCGCAATCGTTTCGATTTTTACGAACTTTCAAGAGAATCGTCCTTACCCAAGTTTCGCAGACGGCATGAATCGTTACTCATCGATGTACCTGAAAAGGCCGTTTCGGATGAGCGAGCGACCTCGGAAGAAGCTTTTGTCCAACAATGCTATGAGGCACTCCCCCAACGTTTATTGCCGCATTTGACGAACTTTATCAAAAGTACAGAGCCGTTTGTTGAAAAGAGTAAGCAACTGCGAAATTTGTTATGGGATGAAAAAGAAACACAGCTCATTCAGGCATTTAAGGCACTGTCACAGCAGTTGCGTGGAAATGAGGCATCTGCGTTGTTGTTAACATCCGATATTCAACCAATAAAATTTTTAGCCGAGGGTAACTTTGGAAAAGTCTATGAAGGGTTGTGGTCGAAAACACCGGTTGCGATCAAAGTTTTAAAACAAGGTGTGGGATTGGAGGTGCAAGAAGAATTTAGAAATGAAGCAGCATTGATGTTACCCCTGAACCATCCACGTATTGTGCGGTGTTATGGATTGTGTTTAAACCCGTTGCAAGCGGTATTTGAATTAATGAAAGGAAGCTCTTTAGAAAATCAATTGCGGGTCAATCAGATGCCCAAAGAACCATTTTTGGATTGGTCGATACGAAAACAGATGTTGTTGGATATTGGGGAAGCCATTCATTACGTGCATGCCCATCAGATTGTGCATGGGGATTTACGTGCCGCCAACTTTTTAGTGGATGAAAATCAGCGTGTCAAATTAGGGGATTTTGGTTTAGCGAAACAACGGTTGGGTGTCATGACGGTTGCTTTTGCCAATAGCCATGATTTGGGAAAACTGGCATGGTTAGCACCGGAATTATTATCGAAAGCAGGGGAGCGGACATTTGCGTCGGATGTGTATAGCTTTGGGATGGTGATTTGGGAATTGTTAACAGGTTATGAACCCTTTGGTTCCAAGAAAGGTCTCTCGGAAGAAAAGCTGATCGACGTGATTAAAAAAGGAGACGTCTTAAAATATCATGTTCTACCTACCCATACGCCACCTTGGGTGGTTGCGATTTTTGAAGCGTGTTTGAAATCCACTCCTGCCGAACGTCCGGTGATGAGTGAAATACTCGAAGTGTTATTTTTAGCGATTGATCCGCAACGCTATGTCAAGCTATACGATACAAAAACGCGCGCTGCATCGTCCTGGTTGCAAGACATTTTGACTTCGCTTCAAAGCACGCCCGAAGTGGCGATGTTGATGAACTCAACTGACGCAGGGATTGCAGATTCCGATTCAGAGCATGAGGGTACGCCTGATTCCGATTCGGATGAAAACCCTGCCTCTGTATCGAGCACTGCGAGTCATACTGCGTTTAAACGTTCACAAAATGCATCGGTAGGTATGACAACAACGACCCCCTCCGCATCTTCAAGCCGATGGTCTAAAACCGCAACGACCACTCCTCGTACACCTGTCGGAGCAACGCCACACACCGGTTTTCTGTCTTCATTACCGAGCATTCAAGGATCGTTACTTTCGGCTCATTCTCCCTTGAAAACAGTATCCCCATCCAACCCGGTATCCTCTGTCCAACAGACAAATATGCCGCGCGAATTACCCTCTACACCTTCTTCAACGAAGGTGAATACATCAACTCCAACGCTTGTACGTATCGCTACAACGCCTGAAAGTGGGGTAATTCCGCCCCATTTAATTCACGTAGATGTCACCAAAAAGTTAGGGAGTGGTGGATTTGGTGTGGTGTATCAGGGTAAGTATCGTGGTCAAGCTGTCGCGGTGAAAGAGATCTTAGTGCAAGCGCTGAGTCCGAAAGCACAACAGGAATTTATGTGGGAATCGAAGACGATGTTACAGCTTCGCGATCCGAGTGTGGTGCATTTGTATGGGGTAACGAATGAAAGCCCGTATCGGATGGTATTGGAATTTTGTGAGCTGGAGTCGTTGGATCGCTATTTACAAAAAAGGCCGGTAGCGGAAGTGAGTTGGGAACTTCGATTTCATTTATCGACGGGTATTGCATCGGGGTTACATTACTTGCACACCTATAATCCGATCATTATTCATGGGGATTTAAAGAGTCTGAATGTGTTGTTAACCGGGAATCCTGATTGCCCGAAAGTAAAAATTGGGGATTTTGGGATGGCACTTCTCAAAACGGAAACTCAAAGCAAAACAACACGTACAGGAAGCAGTACGAGTAAAGGGTTAACGGTTTCGTGGGCGGCGCCTGAACTTTTTTCGTTAAAGGGAAAAAAGACACCGGCAAGTGACATGTATGCATTTGGAATCACGTTATGGGAAATTGCAACGCATGCGTATCCTTATGCGAATTGCCCTGATCCGATGATCATTCGCACATCAGTGGTCAGTGGTGAACGAGAAGACGTGCCAGAAAACACGCCTGCGCTATTTAAGAAAGTCATGACAGACTGTTGGTCACAAAATCCAACGGATAGGCCTTTTGCGGAAAGTGTATTGGGGCAATTGCAGGCCTATGAACCACCGACTGAAACCAAACCAGAGGAAGCCAATCAACAGATGCGACCTGCTAATGCAGATGCTTTGAGTGGTGGATGGGTTTCATCGGACAAAAGCAAAATTTCGAGCAGCCGCGTATCGGTTTCTCCAGTAGCCTCTAGCGGTGCAAAAAATGCTTCGGTGTCTTCGGGGAAGCATTCTGAAAGTCCTTCCAGTAGGGCATCGACTGCAACAGGAGATAAAACCAGAAACCTGTTTTTTCAGGCGGCAAAAAATGGTGATCAAACTAAGCTTTCAACCTATCAAGAGTTATTGGATGACGGCTTAGGAACACGAGATGCTGATGGCAACACGGCGTTACACCACGCAGCCGCAAATGGACATTTGGCATTGGTGAAATGGCTTGTGGAAGAGCAAGACCAATATCCGAGTGAAAGTAATGATCAAGGGGATACCCCGTTATTATTAGCCGCTCGAAATGGAAAACAGGTGGTGGTGGAGTGGCTCATTGAATTGGAAGACGTTGATAGTGGTAAGCGAAATAATCAGGATGCTTCTGCACTGTTGTTAGCATCGGAACAGGGTCATTTATCGTTAGTCGCCTGGCTATTAGAGAACGGACATTCTCAGCTTAAGGAGCAAGATAAGCAGCACAAGACGATATTTTCGTCACCTAACCCATCAATTGTACACTGGGCGACACTGTACCGTGAGATATCGAAGTCGCCAGATGTAGCGAGCAGCACAGGAGTTGAATCCATCGTAGCTTATGAAGGTGCAGATGCCAAACTGCTTCGTTTTCTGACGTTAAGGCTATTGGTCCATTCGAATGCACGAAAACTACTGAAATCTTATCGAGAAAGGTTCGCAGGCTGGTGGTCAACGTTTAGTGAAGGGGAACAATTGACTTTGAAGCCGGGACTGGAAGCGACGTTGCAACCGCAGGTGACACCCTCACGCCCGACGAAGCAGTCGCCGCAAGTCATACCGGTGGTATTTCAGCCTCAACCGGTGCTCAACCCCGAACCGCCTGCGGCGTCTTTGAGTTATCGAGAACAAGTGGAAAAGATGGCAGGAACAGTGCAGGATAAAATCAATGCAAAAGAGATGTCGGCATTATTAAAATGGGTGACCGAAGGGCATTTGGAGAAGTGGAGAAACTATTGAAGAAAAATCCCAGCTTTGGCGTTAGGGACGGGGACGGTGACAGACTTATCCGATCGAACCTTCACGAATATCACGGTCTTACAGTATGCGGCATGGGCATTAGATGCGAGATGTGTGAGTTGATCATGTCTTATGTAGGGGCGCATAACAGTGCGATTCAATTGAAAGCGTTAGTCGGAAGAACCCCAACGTTATAGTTCCCATGGGGCGAGCTATGATTTTACTGCCATTGGTCACTAAAACAAAGACGTATGTGGATAATTACGCGAAGTGGAATGATGATCAGTGTGCTAACTATTGGCAAAAAGAAGTGGGAGGAGAGCAACGGAAGTGTCCGGCGTGGTTAATCTATGCGTGGAGCGAAGAAGGAGAAGATGTCGCCTGGACAAAAAAAGATGTGAACCGAAAAATAAAGCGGGAATATGACAAAAATCGATTAGAGTGGTGGTTTACTGAGAATTATAATAACGGCAGGGGAGTGGGTTCATCATGGGCGGTGGTCAGGGGGCGGGGGACCTGTAGGCAGTTGGTCTGTTGGGATTATGGATCCAGCTGAGAGAGAGACTATGAGGGACGATAGAATGTGTTGTGATGTTAGGCAAATCCCGCGGGGAAACACTCCAGCGGCTGAGGGCCAATGTAGACAGTCAGTTAAACCAGGCTAGCATGGGGCTGGGCAAAAGACAATAGCACCAGTCCTGTACCTAACCATGCCTGAGACGGATCGCGTTCTCGGGCGTGGTTTACCCATGCAATTAAGAGTGTACTGCAAATGTCAATGGCCCCGCAGTATTTGCCCACCAGCCGGCCCATGCCGTCAAGTAGCTCTGAATAGTCGCCGGATGGACGGCATCGGCTCAAAGCGTTGACTTTGTCGAGGGCGCGCGTACATGATCGCGGGTGGATCGTGATACGCTACTGGGTTTTGACTTCAGGTTTTGCGACGCCGAAGTCAATGCCCAGGAAGTGAAATCCCTGGGTAAGTTCCCCCATCCAGCTTTTGCTAGAAGAGAGGGAAAGTTTGAGAGAATCAAGGATGTTAAATAAGGTTCTACGCCCCTTTCGATAGTGGCGTTTGTTTTGAAAGAGGATCAGGATATCATCCATAAAACGAATATAAACGATGCCTTTGCGATGTTCAAAGGCATGGTCGAGCGGAGACAGATACAACGCCCCGAAAAATGGCGATAGACTCGAACGCCGCGGGATCCCCTGTTTGGGTAAAAACACGTTTCCGCCATCATCGACGGCAGCGGTAATGATGTCCGTGAGATAGTGGCGTACTTTGGGGTCATCAAAATTTTCATTGACTTGGTTGATGAGGATGCGATGATGGATTGAGGCGTAATACGATTTGATATCAATCCGAATGGCGTATTGAAATTGGTCGGTGGTTAAGGCATTTTCAATATACCGCAGCGCATTTTTCACGCCATTGGGTCCCGCCAGGTGATAGCAGTATTTTGAAATGAGTGCGCCGCAGGCGTGGTAGTAGTATTGCATAAGCTTTATAAAACATGAAGGTATGTCCCTTCGGAGTCGGCTTTCAGGAGCAGGCTTCAAACCACCTCAAGCGGCTATCATCAAAAGTAGCGGTCGTGAGCATTGAGGAAAAGGCGAACTTAAGATTTGGCAGGTGTGGATGAGAAAGACGAATAAACCTGAACCATTGTTGACGCGTCGAAAAGTACAAATCGACATCAAAAGTGGAGTCGTCATTTTCTCCATGGAGAATCTGCAAAGCACCTGATTATTGTGCAGGTGGTGTCCGGCGTAAAGGTGGCGTGAGTCTCATCTGGGCTTTTAGAGAGAACTGCGGGAACCAGTGGTCTTGATGATAAGGGAGAAACACAAAAAGCTGAAACTTGAAGTGTGAGAGTACCGAAGCAAGGCAATACTGGGGCGGACCAACTCGTAGTAGTGATGAAGTGTCTGTAATGGGCATGGAGCGAAGGGGTTGGGTTAGTTGGTCGAAGTTAAAATTCAACTCGAAAGAGTAGGAAATTTTGAATGAGACAAAACCATTTATCATACCGAAAGAACGTGTGATGCAAGCCTTTAAATTAATCAAAGCTAATGCGGGTGCAGCAGGAATAGACCAACAGTCGTTGTTAGACTTTGAAAAAGACTTGAAGAATAATCTGTATAAGTTGTGGAATCGGCTATCCTCAGGGAGCTATTATCCGCCTGCAGTGAAAGCGGTTTCGATACCGAAAAAGTCGGGAAGTGAAAGAATCCTTGGTATTCCGACAGTTTCTGACAGGATTGCACAGGTGGTGATTAAGTTAACGTTCGAACCTGAAGTAGAATCATATTTTCTGCCAGATTCCTATGGCTATCGTCCGAAGAAATCGGCACTCGATGCAGTAGGAATAACGCGTCAACGCTGTTGGAAGTACAACTGGTTGGTAGAATATGATATTCAAGGATTTTTCGATAATTTAGATCACGAACTGCTAATGAAAGCGGTAGAGAAACACACAGAGTGTAAATGGGTAAAACTCTACATAAAAAGATGGCTGATAGCGCCGCTGCAATTAGCGGATGGAACGTTAAGAGAGCGAACAAAAGGCGTTCCGCAAGGCGGGGTCATCAGTCCATTGTTAAGTAACCTATTTTTACACTATGTGTTTGATGTATGGATGACAAAACAATTTTCCGACTTGCCTTGGTGTCGCTATGCGGATGATGGTTTAGTGCACTGTAGAACGGAGCAGCAAGCAAAGAAGGTACTAGCTGAATTGATGCAACGTTTCAAGGTATGTGGATTAGAATTGCATCCAACCAAGACAAAGATTGTTTATTGCAAAGATGAAAGCCGAATCGGTAAGTATCCTGAAACGAAGTTTGAATTCTTAGGATATTGCTTTCGTCAAAGAACAGTGAGGACTAAGAAAAATAGGCTATTTTTAGGCTTCACACCTGCGGCGAGCCAGACGGCACAAAAGTCAATGCGAGCAAAGATACGTGCACAAAAGTTTTATAGACACTCGGAGTTAAGTCTAAATGATATTGCCAAAGAATTTAATCCCATATTAAGAGGTTGGATTGAATACTATGGAAAATATCACAAGTCAGCCCTAAATTCAGTGTTCAGATATTTTAATAAAACGATGGTGACGTGGGCAACGCGCAAGTACAAGAAATTGAAAGGCGGAAAGACAAAAGGAAGTATCTTTATGCAAAAGATAGCAAAAAGAGAACCGAATTTGTTTGTGCACTGGAAAATCGGCATGGTAGGTGTGTTTAACTAATGGGAGCGGTATGAATTGAGAGATTCACGTACCGTTCTGCGAGAAGCTGAGGGGGAAGTTCCCTCGGCTTACTCTCCTATGTTGAAAAGTGGGTTTGAGAATACGGAGAAACAAGCGCAGGATGATGCGATCGGCATAACCCCACATGCGAATCGTTTCATGGTGAGATTGAAATTGCTGCATGGGTGAAAATTGATACGTGCCGTTAATAAAGGCGTTAATTTGGGTTTGTAAATAAGCGAAACCAAAGCCGACTGCCCACCAGTCACTGTTGATGGCCCCATGGCGTTTTTGATGAACGAGCTTTTGATAGACCCGTTTTGCGATCGGAAATAAGGTGCGTGTGTCCCACGTTGCTGGCTGCTGCATCGTCGTGTCCTGTGAGGGTTTAAAGCATTCACGGTTATTCGATTGATTAGATGCGCAGGGAGATGCGTTGTCAAAGTCCTATCGGTAAAGTGGGGTCAATTTAGGTCAAGTTCCTAGGAGTCGCTGGCTTTACAGTGGACTCTTTGAGTTTGTTTGGAGATTTTTATGAAAAAACGGTACGAATTCCGCACTCAAAAAGGCCTTTTTTGAAAAAATCTAATGATACCAACGGATTTCAGGGACTACAACGTGTGTTCGAGTCTCTCCGGGCGCG
>CAVTNC010000005.1:0-16497 GCA_963735995.1 uncultured Gammaproteobacteria bacterium
CCAATAAAATCAAGGGTTTTCGGCTATATCGCTGTTTCTGCTAAAAGCCCTTGCGCGACTTTTGCGCGAGCTAGTGTTTTAACTCAGTCACCCCTTTAAATTACCGATTTTCGTTATACTGTCCTTAAAAGCGTCAGAATAGGACTGTTACTACGACATTCACAAACTTTATTCGCTGCCTCAATTAAATTATGAAGCTCAGCGGCTGAATAATGTGTCGTAATTCGTCCTGATTTATGTCCTAACAAATCTTGTCGATCTTCAAAACTGACCCCCGCTGCCCTTAAACGACGTCCAAAGGTATGTTTTAAATCATGCATTCTGCACTTGTTACAATCCAGCACGTAGTCGTGCTTTTTTCCATGCAGAGTTCAACATACCTGTGATGGGTTTGCTATTGATAGACAAATACATACTCTGGATGTTGTCCTCGTGCCGATTCAATCACCGACCGTGCAATATGATTCAATACTACTAATCGTTCTTCTCCATTTTTTACTCGTTGCCCTGGAATGATAAAAACAGAACTTTCAGGCATGGTACTTCCCATTCCCAGCGTAAGTTACAAATTTCCTGATCGCGGCAACCAGTATTGACCGCAAATAACGCCATTTCTTTAAGTGAAATGGCAGCTCAGCAAATAACCGCTCTTGCTCATCCCAATTTAGAGGATAAGGTTCGCGTGCATCCGTTTGAGGCAACAACTTAATTTTCGGTGCTGTGGCTAACCACGTTAGTCCATGATTCATCCATCCATTCACCTGCCGCAAGATTTAAAATACGACGAGTCACTTGTAAAGCCATGATTAATCGTACGATTTTTTACGCCTTCTTTTTTTCTTGCTGCAATATAAGATTGAAGCGAACCCATGTGTACAGATTCTAATGCCAGATCACCAATATAAAGATCCAGCATTTTTAAGGCTACATGCATCATCACTAAGACTTTTTTTATGCTGATTCTCCAGCAAAAATTTAGTGGCTGCTTCTCTAAATGATCGCTTTGGTCTTACACCATATACTTTTGCTTGTCGGTGAGTTTCTAACCGTCTTGCTAAGTATCTTTCTGCTTCTTTGAGCTCACCTGTGCCAGTGCTTTCGCAAATTCTGACTCCGTCGACTTTTTTGTTGATGTGCCAAGTGTTGCCACGTTTGACAAGTCCTGGCGTTCGTTTTGTTCCCATACGCTCTCCTGTTGCGCTGGGCGTCCGTTACATGATCTTATAATGATCCACCCAAGCATCTAAATCAAGCCGGTCAAAGGCAATGCCATGTTGACCAATCGGTATTTCAATTAAAGTAGGTCTGACTTCGGCATTAAATCGATTTCGATCCATGCCAATGTAAGTAGGGGCATCTCTTAGTCTGATGAGTCGTGGTTGCATGTTTTTTTCACCTTGATAATTTTTAAGAGGTTGTTGAAACCTCTGTAAGGATTTAATGAAAAAAGAGGCTTGAAGGTTCTCTAGGCTAAATAATGTTCGAGCCACCGTCTTAATGAAAATCCATTATTTTGCAAATTGTTTAGGTAATATGTATTATGCGTTAAAGTTGTTAACTGTTATATAACAGGCTATAATTATGATAAAAAGTTGGCGTCATAAAGGATTAGAATTGTTTTACGAAACAGGCAGCACAGCAAAAATAAATGCAAATCATGCGAATAAATTACATGATATTTTACAGGTTCTTGATGTTGCAACATCTATCTGAACAAATGTCGCTTGCCTGGGCTTAAGCTTTCATAAATCGGCGGAAACTTAAAAGGTTTTATGCAGTAAGTATAAGTGGTAATTGGCGATTAATTTTTAAATTTGATGGACAAGATGCCATTCTAGTGGACTACCAAGACTATCATTAAAGAGGATAACCTATGATACATAACCCAAAACATCCTGGTTGACTAGTGAAGAGCCTTTGCTTGGACCCACTAACCTTTCTGTAACAGAAGCCGCCAAAGCATTGAAAGTATCGCGTCCAACGCTTTCAAAGCTTCTCAATGCTCATATGAATATCAGCCCAGAAATGGCGGTAAGAATATCGATTGTTTTTAACACTTCGGATAAATTGTGGATTGACCTTCAATCAGCTTACGACTTATGGAAGGCAAGACGGAAAAAAAATAAACTACATCTTAAATCTTTAGTGAGTTCAAAAAGCGCTCATAATACAAAGGCTTCCTCTTAAAAAGATACTATCACTTATCACTTTGAAATGACTAAAATTTTCACCTAGATTTTATGTAGGATAAATGAGATATATTTCGTAGGATAATTTCCTATATTCTCCAAAAGAATCACCTTCAACGCTTTAATTCACGCATAGAACCTTTGTTAAAAAGTGCCTTTTGACCTCTATTTTTATCTTTCAAAACAGCATTAATGTATTCACACGCTTTAATAACCCTTGAAATAAAGTTTTTGTTGAGTGAGAGATTTCCATGACACGCTTATTTGAAATAGCCAAAACGACGTATGCGGATTTATTAAAACAATTACATGAAGCAGGGATAGATGCTGTTTCAGAAAAAAATTGGTCACGGTTGCAATCAACGGCGCAGTTGATCGATAAGCCGGAGTTTGCAACGGCTAAAGTGCATGAACAGATTGCTGGTTTAAAAAAACAGTTGTTGCATGAATCAATCGGAATTTTTTTCGGCATCGGTGCATCGCAAAATTTTACATTGGATACTTTTGGCCAATGGTGTTTATCAAAAGTGGCAGCAAAAGCAAATGGATTTTTTTAATGATCCCTTGTGGTGGTCTGAGTGCTTTGAAAAGGTCAAATCATTGCCCTTGGAACAACAAGAAAATGCAAAAATAGTTTTGAATCGATTACAGCAAACGTGGTTGTTACAAGGACACTATGCACATTACAGCACTTTGGATCTTCTCCAGGTGTATCAATCGGTGATGCCGGTATTTTCCGAGTGGCTTTCCTATGCAAAAATGGAATTCAAAAAGCAACAAGCGAATTTATCATCCGATTTGTTAAGTGCTTATCAAGACTATCTCACCTGGTTTGAACAAGCCTTGTTAGCAGAAAAAACGACGTTACGCACTTGCCTTCAAGGACGATTAGCGGTTGGCTTGCGTGCAGGTAATGGCAGTTGGGATAATGTGATGAATGCCATGGTGGGTGAACTGCAAGCCATTGCTGTGTTACCTCAACAGGCCAGATTAACCAAAGCATTAGCCTATGGACATTTAACCCCTGAAGCGTTTGTTACGATAAGACAGATCATTGAAACGGATGGGAATGACGAAGAAAAAACAGCGTTTTATGGTTTGGCGTATCATCGTCAGTTTGAATTCACCGATGATAAGAAACTTAAGTCCGATGATAAGAAACGTAAGTCGCATTATCGTTTTGACGAAGAAGGCAGAAGCTATTTTATTCCGCCAGAATTAAGCAAGGCAATTCCCCTAAAACCACCATTTTATAGACGATTACCTTCATTTTTACACACGATTGTTTTGGGGCGACATCGTATCGTCGACTTTTTTTCAACACCCCCATTGTCAGTTTTTGTTAGCGCAAGCGGCGGCTTTTTTAGCGGAAGCGCCGCGTGTAAATAACATCACTTGCGATAACCTATTGCATCATCCTGCCTGGCAACAAAATCAGATGTGTTTGGATTATTTACTGACTGAGCGGCAACGTGCAGAAAAATGGCTAAAATATAAGCCTGCCTTCGCCTTTCTGTTTCCTTCTGCCATTGCTTTGTTAAAAAAATATCGGCAATCACTTCAGCAAAGTGCCCATCAGTGGATGATAAAACAATTGGCGTTGCTAAAACATGTCATGGCGACCAAAGAAAATCAGCCACTGGATGAAGCAGAAAAGGCCATTTTAGTAAAAGCATTGGATCAACTACAAGCACATACAAAAAGCAATGGCATTTTTCAGGGGATGTGTTGAGTGAATTAACGCAGATCACACTGGCGTATCATCACCTTTGTTATCCCACCGATGATGAGTAGAGGATTCCGTCGATGTGCGAATCGGTATAAATGATGGCGCATCTCGATCCGATGTGAAACATTTACCATCAACGGAAAATTCTGTATCGAAGGATATAGAGCATTCATCATCAACGAGAGAAAAAACGGCTTCAGAAAAACTCGCTTCTCATCTCTCGATACGCGATCAATTTCATGAAAGGGTAGCAGAAGTGGTTCATCTCTTCGAAGTGACACAAACCACACCCAACACCTGCACTGGATGCGTTAAAAAGCCAACTCAACGTTGATCCAGCGCTGTATGACAGCGTGGCATTGCGTCTTTGGTTAGTGGATTTTCTCAAAGCAGAAACACTGCCCGATGAATTAAAAGTGAGTTTACAAGCCATTTTGGATCAACCCCAATTTGGTGAAGACACACTGAATCGCGCCGAAAATAGGGCATTGGGCGAGTTAAAAAAACGATTGCCAGAATCAAACATTACTACCTGTGGTAAAAAATCCTTTCGCTGTTTTAGATGAAAATCCTTGGGATTATGATGCAGAAAAATTAGCACAGCATTGTCGTGAGGTTAAAAGTGCCACTGTACCGTTAACGGATCCCACCAGTATCTCTTGGCAAGACAAAGTTTAGTGAATATGCTTTGCGCTTTTTACAAGCAGATACAAAATTTACCGACGTTTGAAGCATTTATTGCGCGTCGCAATCAAATCACACCCGTATGGGATCTGTTGATAGCGATCAGTTCAACACACTTTACCGCACTGCATAGTGCATTATTGCATGTTTCATCCGCTGAAAAAAAACTCAGCGCTGATCAGTGGGCATTATTTAAAGCCATTTATCTGGCTGTACCGATTCAATCACTAACGGCTTGTCTGAATACGGAGAATACGCCTGTCACTACTGTGAATCTTGATGCGGCTTCGTATCAGAGCCAAAAAGCGTTGGCTTTTTTAAAGCCAAACGCGAATACCCCACAAATCAACGGCTGCTTCCACATCGTTACCCACTCACACCTTATGAGGTTACTGCTATGCCAATACTTGAAACATTTTGTAACGCGTTTAAAGAAGCTATTACGACATATGAAAATGAAATGAAGGGAAAAATTCCGGTAAAACGCCAATCCACTGTGGACTGAACTTCGTACCTTATTGGATGATTTTCAGCAAGAGGAATGTACGTCGTATAGTACTTTTAAAACAGGCATGAAACTATTCCAGACAAACAATACGTTTGACAAATCTACTATTTATTTAGTGCCAACATAAAAGAAGCATAGATGTACATTGGTATGCGCATGGGGGTACGAAAACGGTGGTTATTACCGACCCAAACAAATGCAGCCAAATAAAAGCGGCATTTCAAGAGCAATCAGTATTGAAAAATCGGATGCGCCTCAATTATTTAATGATGTTATAACGTTATGCGACTATACCCCAAGAAAGCTTGATTCGTTAGCGGTTCGCGAGGAAATGATCGGCTATCTTAAAAAAATAGCTGGTCAGTCCATTCGCGTTTATCCCCTTGTTTGACAGTCTTTTGCGGATAAAACTACAAGCCGTATTAGATAATCCTGATTTTAGTGAAAGCCGACTGTCAATTAAGGAACGCCAAGAAATTACGACGCGTCAAGAGCATGAATGAAACTCAAATAAAAGCACTTGACGAATCAAGTCAGTGAATTGAGCAGAAGCCTTAAAAAATGAACAAGCGAAAGATAATGTGCAGAAAGTCAATGCATTAACTGCTAGAACTCGACACATGAAAAGGAAAACTACCGACTTTTTTAACGCAAGCAAATACCCAGTTACAACAATCGGTGGATACCTTATTTAGTCAATGCACGACGTTAAAAACAGCAAATAAAAAATTAGCACAAGAAAAAACGAGTCTACAATCCGATTATAATGATTTAAAAACAAAATATGAGGCGTTGTTGCAAGAACAAGCAATCGCACGATGAGACAAAACGACATACGATGTAAGATTTTTGGGTTCAGTTAAAAAAGGGCGCTAACTGTTTATTTATTTTTGTTCGGAAGCCTGCAATGATTCGCTTAACGGCGTCATATTCGCTAGAATAAACGCTATCCACTCACGTAGTGGGAAGGAAGTTGTTATCACACGAACAAAAAAATAATAGGGACATCACGTTGGCAGTATGCCGAATCTTCGCCCGTTAGCTCAAAAATACATCGACCAATTACAAAGGCAATTAAAGCAATTTCCTTCTCAGCAAGCCTCTGCCGCCGTAGAAAAATTAGCGTTGGCTTTAGAACGTTACGTGACACGTCGTAATGATCGGCTCCTCCATACCTTTCAACAAGTTCGCGATGAACTGGCAGAATTGCAGCTAACCCCTTTGCAAGCTATTTGCCAAGCATTTTTGAGTGAAGCTAATCAACGGATCAACCTTCACTCTAATCAACAACATGCTTTGGTGAGTATGCCATTTGAGATACTGGGCCGCATTTTTGTGCCACCCGAAAAAAAAATCGATTTACCGTTATTTTTTCTTTTATCGCAGGTGAGCCAAAAATTTTATCGGGTAGTTCGCTCGATCTTAGCCAGTTATTATCCCCAGTTAGATTACACCTCAGCACCCGATCTTTTCAGACATCACACTTGTCGGTAAGGTATTCGGGGAATACCCTCAATTACCTTGTGCGGATTGGCTCATCACAAGAGATAAGGTCCATCAATCAGTTTTGCGCATGGTCGCTTAAAAATGATGCCTGTGGTCCCAGACTTGACGTAACAAAAAACACGAGCGTGATTGCCAGAACACCCATCGGTGATGCTGTGGTGATCAAAACACCCACAGGCTTCGAGATTTGGGATATTTCCTCTGATCAACGTTTCCCTTGTGCAAAGGACTTTTTTACAGAACTATCTATTTATAGCGATTTGATATCAGCGAAGCATCACCTTCTTTTGCCCGATAAAAGGACGTTATTGTGGGTAGACAGATTGGGTAGTGTCTATCTCAGTGATCTGTTAGTTAAGCCGCCCTCTCACAATCCTTCCATTTTTTATCTGGATGCGGCATTGGATGGTATTTATCCCATGCTTCTGACCCCCAATCGAAAATATCTGGTTATGTTGGGTCGTGATGTTTCTCAAGGCTTACGCGTGCGGTCCTTAGATAACAAAACGCTGTATCAAAGATTATTGCCTCCCGATGGTGCAGAAAAGCATCCCTTTCAAGGATTTGCCGTAGGTCACGATAGTCGATCAGTGGCCGTGATCTATGAAGCAAAAAAAATCTGGCAAAAAAAATCCACTCGATTTTGTTTGCAGTGGAAAATTGATACCCATGAATCACAAAAAGCCACACAAATAACGCTCTATGGTATAGAAGAAAATGAACGTATTAAAAAAATGATGTATACCCGTAATAACAGGTATTTTGTCGGTTTGTGTCATTTGGATACGGAAAATGCCGGGGTTAAAATCAACGTGTGGAACACAAAGAACGGGCAATGTGTATATCAACAATTTTTTCCGAATCTCCATTTTTATGACGCGGATTTATGCGTCACCTCATTCGGAGAAATTATTCTTATCGATGCAAAGAAAAACAGCCTTAAAAAACTCAAATTTCCTCATGTACCGGCAGATGCGGGAATTTTTGAAAAGACCCTACCAAAAAGATCGCAAAAAACCCCAGAAAATAAAGGCCTGACTTCAGAATGGCGGGATATCCTACTTTTTATGAGCCTGACGGTATCCTTATCCAGCATAGTTCTCACTGCATCGGGTATTGCATCACCATTAGCCGCTTTATTAAGCCTCGTTCATGTCACACTGGCGTTACAAGGCGCTGCTTTAATCGTTACGACAGGGGTTGCTTTTTTTGGTCTGGGATTATTCGTTGGAATTACCCTTGTTTTGTTGGCAACACTGATTGATCATCACTGCTGTGCTGATCCTGTGGATCACAAAATGAACGATCCCAAGTTAACTCAGCCAGCAGAAAATAACGCAGCCACCTATTGTGATCCCATTGCGGCGATTGGCGCGTATTTTGGTACCTTTTTTAAGGCAAAGCCAGAAGTGATCGTTGAGCAAATCAAACCCGCGGTACAAAATCAGATGTCTGTAACTAAAGAGTATGAATGAATAAAAACGCCATTTGAAAATCACTCGTTTGTACAGCACAAGTGATAGCATAAAAAAATCTGTCGTATAGCGGTATAAAAATTTTCTAAAGAGACCTTATTTAAAAGACATTAAAAAGGTAATATTCGATTAGCCATGTTGTTTCTTTTTTATGATAGGATGCTGTTCTTTATTTTCATGACGCGCTAACTTTGAAGGTTTTTAAACAGGAAAAAGTAAAGAGGACAAGGAAGAAGATCCGTGAACATACCTTTAATCAAGCCGCATATGGTTGTGATCATTGATGCGCTATCGCGCCAACACGTGATGGAATTAAGCAATTGCTTTGAGCAGTTGCCTCAAAAACCGCCTGTGACGTTAGTTAAATTAACGTCTGTTTTTCCTCAACGATTTTATCAATTACCTGAGATGTTACGCGCGGAAAAACAAGTCATGCAGGAGGCAAAAAAAGCACTCTGTGCGGTTGAGCAAGTATTAGGGTTTGCAACAATGCATCACATTATTCCCCTTACTCATTTTACAGCGTGGATGCGCCACTGGAAGCAAGGAGGAGATACGTTAGTCATCGGTAAAAAAACGGTTTCCCAAACCAAGCGATTTTTAAAACGCGCGGATTTTTTTATGGATATTGATCGATGGCTGGCTGCTTTTGAAAGTTTGGCGTGTGAAATATAAACAGAAAAATTGGCCTTCATTCAATGAGGAAATTTTGCAATTAATCGATGTTTAAGGGATAAAGCTAACATCAGTTAACTCTGTCATATTAAGGTCAATTCAAGGTAACGCAAAGCTAATTGTCGTTCAACAGTTTTTTCAGCCTTAATTTAAATAGAGTCGCTGATTTAAATAATTCCATAAAAAAATGAAATATCAATTAACCCAATTTTCAAACCAGCAGAACATTTAATTTCTCCATTCAAAGAGTGTCTTTTTACACCTACCTGTTTTTTATCGCAACTGCTTAAATAGATCCTTTATTGACAGGATCTATTTCAATGCGTGGTACACCGGCTTTGTATTTTAAATCATTAAATCGTCCATTTACGGTATTAGGCGTGGATCGTTCGTTGTTTTATTTATTTGTGGGATTGTGTTTAGCCATTGCATTTTCGTCGCGGTTATCACCAGTGATGGATGTGGTTGCGGGTATGGTGTTTTTGATTCTGCATGGCATAGGTGTTTTTGTCACGCGAGTGGATGCACAAATTCTGGCGATTTATCGGCGGCATATTCATTATCAAATTATTATGCGGCACAACCCAGTTTGCATTCGAAAATACCGTTTGTAAAACCCAGTGTGCCGTTTTATCAAGGTAAGCGAGGTTTAGTATGAGATTCAAATCGCTTTGAATAATCGAACAGGCTTTTTCCGATCTATTAAATTATGCGCATTTAGTTGATGAGGGTGTGATGTTAAATAAAGATGGTGCGTTTTTAGTGAGTTATCAATTCAAAGGCATTGATAGTCATTCAGCCAGTGGGAGTGATTTGGATGCGTGTAGCTGCGAGTTTTAATCGCATGGCATTGGGATTAGACGATGGCTGGATGATCCATGTGGATGAAGTGCGTGTGCCTGCGGTAAATTATTCGGAGTTAGGTGCTTTTCCTGATCCGGTTTCTGCGTTAATCGATTTGGATCGACGTCAATGTTATGAAGCAGCAAAACACGCATTATGAAAATTTACAATTTATCACCTTTGTTTGGAAATTTCCGTTACCCGTTGTGAAAGCATCTAAACATTATTTTGTGGAAGGGTTACCAAAAGAAACGGATGATCAAAATTTATCGACATTACTGAGCTGAATTTCAAAAACGTGTGGCACGTTGTGTGGGTTTATTATCAAATGACTGTGTATTAAAGCAATTAAATAGTGCGCATTTACTCACGTTATTTAAATGCCTGTATCAGTGGTCAATGGTTACCCATTGCTGTACCACCCGATAAAAGTTTTATTGGATGTGGTGTTGGCAAGAAAATCTGTCGATCGGCGGTTATGTGCCTAAAGATAGGTGGTAAATCCATTCGTGTGTTATCGATTTTAGGTTATGTGAATGAAGCAACCTATCCAGGGATGCTGGATGAATTAGGTGCGTATCCCCTCTGTTATCGTTGGTCGAATCGGTTTATCCCCTTAAGCGAAGCGACGGCTGCGCGTGAAATCAAACGTTATCAAAAGAATTGGCATAATAAAGTCAAAGGCTTTAGCGGTATTTTACAAGAAACGTTTTTTGGTAGACCTTCTGAAAAGATCGATGTCGATGCGTTGCAAATGCATCAACAAACGGTGGATGCATTAACCTGCAACAGTAATCAAAGTACGCGCTTTGGGTATTGGACGAGTAGTGTCGTGTGTTTTCATGAAGATACAAACATTTTGGATCAAGCGACGAAAGCACTGACGCGTTATTTAGAACAATCGGGATTTACTTGTTTTGTTGAAGATATTCATGCGTTTGATGCGTGGCTAGGCACGATTCCAGGTCATGGTAGTTGTCATTTACGACGCTTATTGGTGAGTAGTTTAAATGTGGCGCATGTGTTTGCCGCTGTATACGCGTTGGACAGGTGCGCTGAATAGTGATCCAGCTTCGTTATTGCCTCCTCATTCACCACCGGTATTTTATGCACAAACGACAGGTAAAACACCGTTTCGATTTCATTTAGATGTCGGCGATGTGGGTCATCAAGTCATTTTAGGGCCAACAGGCAGTGGTAAATCCACTTATTTAGGTTTTTTAATCGCGCAATTTTTACGTTATCCCGACGCACAAATTTTTGTGTTTGATAAAGATGAATCGCATAAAGCCTCACCAAAGCATTGGGTGGTCATTATTATGATTTGGGCGATACGGAAAGTTTAGCGTTTTGTCCGTTGGCGGATTTATCCACCGATAATCAAAAAGTGCGAGCCAGTCAATTTATTGAAGATTTACTTTTTTTACAGCATGTCACTCGTAACACCTGAGATGCGATCCGCGATTTATCGTGCCATTGAAGGATTAGCACAACAAGACTCATGCACAGAGTCGAAATTTCACGGTATTTCAAGCGGCGGTACAACATGACACGGTTCGAAAAGCCCTGCAATATTATACCGTTGCAGGTCAAATGAAATTATTGGATGCCACCGAAGAAACCTTTCAAATTAGGATATTTACAAACGTTTGAAATGCGTTGGTTACTCGCACAAAAGCCTGAAATCTATTTACCGGTGCTTCGCACGATTTTTGATCAGATTGAAGCGCGTTTGGAAAGCACGCATGGTAAACAGCCCACACTCATTGTGTTAGAAGAAGCGTGGCTCTATATCGGCCATGACGTCTTTGCACGAAAACTCAAAGATTGGCTTAAAACATTACGTAAGCACAATGCGCGCGTGGTTTTTGCCACACAATCACTTGGCGGATTTATATGATCCTGCAACACAAACATTCAATGCAACCACCGCAGCGATTTTAGAATCCTGTCCCACCAAAGTGTATTTACCGCATTTGAGTATGGATGCGGAAATGAAAACCTTGTATCGCAAGATGGGATTATCTGATCGGCAGATTGACATCATTACGCAGGAAGCAGTACCTAAGCGTGATTATTTTGTCGTGAAAGAACAAGAAAGTGCGCTCATTCAATTGGGATTTGATGCGCCATATTCACTGCCACTTAGCTTTTATTGGTCTTTCCAAAGCTAAAAGCCGTGCATTGTTGGATTGCCAAGAACGCTATCCAGACACGTGGATTCATGAATGGCTGAAAGACCAGGGATTTTCCGAGTGGGCGAAGATTTACCAAAACGCATTTTTTCAAAACGACAAAAATTGAAGACAATTTGGAGGAATCATCATGAATGTTTTAACCACACTCACGTTTTTGTTTTTTAATATTGTTGCTCTTTTCAAAAACTAGTTTTGCCATGATGCCTGTCATTGATGTCGGCTGCCTTAGCACAACTCGGTAATCAATTAGCGGAACTTAAAATGCAAACCCAATCGATGCAGCAAACATTACAAACCTTATCCGGCAATCAATATCAATGGAGTAATACGCAAAATTTGATGAATCAATTGCATGGATACCATGCAAAAAGCGCAAGGAATGAGCTTATAACTCCGATCAAGCTCAATGAACAATTTCAACACGCGTATCCTGGCTATCAAGCGCCGGATCAATTTCACAAACAATATCAAACCAATGTGAATACCACACAACAAACGTTCAGTGGTGTGTATGCAAAGTTTGAGTTTGCATGCACAACATTTTCAAGATGAAAATAATCGATTGTCTTTTTTACAACAACAAGCGCAAAACGCACAGGGACAAACTCAAGCCATTCAAGCGTCGACCCAAATTGCGTCGGAAATGGTTTCGCAACAACAATTATTGCGCCAAACCGTGATGGCGCAATCCAATGCGCAAACCGCCTATTACGCCAACCAATTGCAAAATGAGGCCAGTAGCCGTGCAGAATTGGAATCCGTCGATTCACCAGGGTTCCACACAAATACCGGCCTATGGTTCGTCTGGAAATACCTTAGCGTCACCCGATTTTTAAGAGAAAAAACGATGAATAGTCTCACCACGCGGCAAACAGTTATATCCACTTATTCAGTAGCTATACGAACACTTTTTTGCAATGGGGAAAATGGTTATTTTTTTCGTTATTGACAATCCAGAATGGTTTGGATGACACTATGGTATGCCTTTGATCGGCATGCCATAGCGGAAACATTGCCCTCATTTTTAAAACGCTTTTTTGTCATCACGTTTTTTTATACGCTCATGATTCATCCTGCCTGGTTAGGATCAGTGTTGCATACGGCTCAGAGCATGGGAAATACCTTAGTGCATGCACCCATTGATCCCTCCTCACTGATTTCACAAGGCATTGGTTTGGGAAATCAATTATTAATGCCTGTCACCAAATCCAGTTTAATGACGATGGGATTAGGTGTTATCATTATTGCGGTGGTTTATTTGGTGGTGCTGTTTGCCTTTATCAGTATTGCGTTGGATTTAGCATTAACCTTGATTGTGACAACGGCATTAATTTCTATTTCAACGTTCTTTTTAGGCTTTGCCGCATTAGGAGCCACGAATCAAATTGCACGTCAAACACTGGATGTCATTTTAGCGCAGTGTGTGAAATTGTTGGGCATTTATTTAGTCGTAGCCGCAGGGAGTCAAACGATTACGGCGGTTGCCATGGCGATTCCTTCCGAAATTAAAACCTTTGATCCCTATGCGTGGATTGTCGCCGTCGTATTGTTGTTTTACTTATTAGCCAAACACTTACCGAATCAACTCGCCAAAATTGTTTCAGGGGCGATATTAGAAACACCCGGTATGGATAGTACTGCCTTATCGATGGCAGCAACCCATCTTGCCAGTGCTGCGATGAGTTTCACCCAAATGGCAGGCATGCTCGCACAAGGTGGAGCCAAACTCGCAGGCAGCACGGCCTATAACGCCTTCCAGCATGTTAAAAAATCCACAATGGAAACAGGCAATCCTGTGATGGGAATCGCTTCGGCGGTGGGTGGATCGATCAAAGATGTTGGCCAAGCCACGTTTGGCCATCTTTCTGAGCATGTGCAAAATCTGGCGAGTCAAAGCCGATTGGTGGACCAGGTTTGCAACAACCTATTCAATCAATTTCATCACGTTTATATCAATCGGCAAAAGAAGTGCAAGCACGCGCAGGAGAAAACGCAATGAAAAATTTAATCACTAGTTATAAAAAAGTTTTTTGCAGGTGGTTTAATAAAAAAATCAGCGATTGACAAATCCTTACATCAAAGATGCTGAAGGACGGCGTGAATGGAATGATCGCTATGGCACGATGCACCAATCCCTTCGTTTATGGCAACTCGCTTTTTTTAGTGCATTGATGGAAATGCCGTATTAGGCGGTGTGTTAGGTTACATTGCGACCACGACCAAAGTACAACCCTTTGTCGTAGAAACCCATGAAGGAATGCCTTATGCCATTGCTCCCATGCAAGGCACCTCAATCCACGATCAACGTTTAATTAATTTTGCGATCAATCAATTTATTTTAAATGCCAGAACGGTTGTGCAAGATCCCACTTGCACAAAAGGCCTTGTTAGATAAAGTCTATGCCTATGCGGCCAATCAAACCTTGCCCTTTTTACATGATTACTATCAAACCCATCATCCGTTTGAAATGGCACAACAAAAAACCATCATGATCAGCATTGTCAGTAGCTTGCCGATCAGCCCGCATCTCTGGCAAGTGATGTGGGATGAAACCGCCCATAGCATAGACGGAAATACAACACACGCCACACGCTGGGTGGCTAATGTCACCTATCAATTGGGTGAGGTGAATCCGCATTTTATCAACGCCAATCCTTTTGGTTTGTATATCACGCAATTGGCGTGGACGCCGATGATGTTACCAGGAGAATCCGCATGAGCATGAAATTATTTTTATTAGTGCAATGATCTTTTTATCGGGTTGTGCGCATAGCATGGTAGAACCGGCTTTTGATCAGGAAAAATTGCCTTGTTTTAAAGGGTGTTTTAAAGCAACGCACCGTACCTTAAAATCGAATGATAAAGTTCATCGATTTTGGAAAAGTGAAAAACAGTCGTTAAGAAAATCGCTCAAACGTACTCAAAAAATCACGCCATCGACAAACAATATTAGCGATGGATTTGTCACTTTTCTTTATGACTCTGAAAAACAACCCATTATTCAAACTGCACCGTTTCAAGAAACCGTGATTCGATTAGAAGCCGGGTGAAAAGTTTACCAACATTTCTTCGGGCGATCCGAGCCGTTGGTCGTATGCGGTTGCGGTATCAGGAAAAGACGAAAATGCGCAACAAAATATTTTAGTCAAACCTTCCTTGCCGGATATCAATACAAATTTAGTGATCACGACCGATAAACGATTGTATAACGTGCATTTAGTATCCTCACAAACCGAATCAACTGACGCGCAGTGTGAACTTTTGTTTATCCAGAAGCATAGATAAAAACAGAAGTCGATGCGCATGATATTCATCAAGAGATGTTTTAATCGAAGAAACAGAAGATAAATCGATAACACCTGCGTTGCATTTTAATTATCACATCACCACTGCTGACATATTTAGTCGATCACCTCCTTGGCAACCCATTCGCGTATTTGATGATGGTACGCATACCACCATTCAATTTCCTGAAAATATTGCGCACCGTGATTTACCCGCCTTATTTGTCATCCAAAATGGCCAAAAAACCTGTGTCAATTATCGTTTTCAGTCGCCGTATATGATGGTGGATCACGTGTTTAGTGAAGCCACATTAGTCAGTGGTGTAGGCAATCGCAACAAGCCGTCATGATCAAACAATAGGAACGATTAAAGGAAAATAGACTATGTCAGAAACAACATATCCGCCGACGGTTCGATTAAAAAAATTAGCATTGGTGTTAGTATTGATAGGTGCTTGTTTTATTGCGGCGGTGATTTTTTATAATTTATCGGTGGCAACCAATGCATCTCACGTCCATGGACAAAAGTCAGAAAATACCGTACAGACCGTAGCCAATGCATCCGATATCACGTGGTATCAGGATGAAAAAGTAACCGATGAAAAAACAACTATTACAAAAACATGCTGATACCAATAGCATAGCTGCATCGAAAAAAACCAATCCAATCCAAACGAATGCGTCTTTATCTCCCATGGATCCCGATACGTTAAAAGCCATGAGCGCACCGATTCATAGCAATCAAATGATTGCAGAATCTTCAGCAAACAATTCAGCGCTCAAGGGTCATCTAACGAAACAGTTTTAAAAGAGTACTGCTACACTTAAAAATCCATCCAACCCCTTATGTGATTCAACCTGGCACCTTTATTCCTGCCATTTTAATTACCGGAATTAATTCGGATCTGCCAGGCCAAATCATCGCGCAAGTACGTGAAAATGTGTATGACTCGGTGCAGTGGCCAATACTTACTGATTCCGCAAGGCAGTAAATTGATTGGTGCCTATGATGCCAAAATCATCTATGGACAAGAACGTGTTTTAGTGGCTTGGCAGCGTTTGCTCTTACCGAATGGCCAAAGCATGGATTTACACGACATGGCAGGCGTCGATAACAGTGGTTATGCGGGATTGACCGATCAAGTGAATGCGCATTATGGAAAACTGTTGAGTGCGGCCGTTTTAACGAGTGTATTAGGTGCGAGTGCACAATTATGTCAATCACCCTCTTCTGCAACATCATCAGGCATCAACAATACTTTAATGCCATCACTTGCTCAAAATGCTGGGGCAAGTTTAATTCACACGGCATCGGAGATGACGAATAAAAATCTGAATATTCAACCAACATTAGAAATACGGCCTGGCTATACCTTCAATGTATCGATTACAAAAGCATTAGTTT
>CAVTNC010000006.1:0-19872 GCA_963735995.1 uncultured Gammaproteobacteria bacterium
TCAAGGATTTCCTATCATGGTTAATGTGAGTATCGCTAAGCCTGTGCCATCAGGCTGTATGCCAATAATCTGATAATGCTGATTTTCAATCACCATGTGATCTCGAATTGTCACAAACTCAGTAGAACCTGCAGAACACAGGAAAGTAAAGTAATCCGATGATTCAGTAGGATAAGCTTTACTGAAATAATCCTGGAATGGGATTTACCACGGATCATTGCACTCTACAGCAAATTCATTGGGAATTAAAAAAAAAAGTCTTATCTTCTTCGGAAAAACAATGGATAGCTCTTTTAAAAATTTTACATCTGAATTTTTTTGAGATAAGCTGCAAGCTCATGCAGCTTAGATAATGGTCATTAGAATCCAAGCATCCGTAACTGATATCGTTCATTAAAAATACAACAAAAGAGTCAATAAAAATGGGTAAAAATACGACAATAAAAAAATCTGAATCATCAGATGACTTTGATTTCACTAGCGAATTCGATATTCCTTATCCTGAAGTAGCAATCAATGGAGCAATGGGTAATGCCGTAGAAATATTACATCTTCAAATGAGAGCAACCTTCGATTTGACAAAATTAATTGTTGAAAAAAATTCTGAATCGATGAAGTGAAGGAAGCCATATTTTCAGTATTTGAAAAAGCATCTAAAGTTGTTGCAAAGAGTTTACCTATAGAAGAACTTTTTGGAGTCTAATTCACCGCTATGTATCAATAACGAGCAAAAAGATTAAATCACTTTCACCAAACACGCCTTCTGCCAATACCCATACCCCACATTGCGCCAACAATCCACGCCATATAAATGACGGCCTTCTTTAAATGACTCTTCTGAACCTTCACCAATGACATCGAGTTTGACAGGCGTTTCTTCTTGTCGAATAAACGGTGCAACAGATCCATCGGTGCGAAAGATGATAAATTGATTCTCCCAAGGTAAACGAGGATTCACCGCATAATCCAAATTAAAATTTCGGCTTGTCGCTAAATCATTGGTTTCAGCGCCACTTAAGACAGGACTGGTCATCGCCGCATTGACAACATCCATTAAAGCAGTCGGTACTAATGCTAAAAAAGATTTGGCATTTTCATTTAACGGTTCACCTTGATCATCTTTGAAACTTAAAATTTGTCGTACGCCTTTTAAGATAGCCGCTTTGATGACTTTGACATTGGGTTCTGTGCTCGATCCTTGTTCTGCTTTGGGAATCGATAACGTTGCTCGATCGACTTGAATGCAATTACTTTGTGCACCACTTTTGCCTTCGCTATGATCCACAGCAAAAAAAGCAGACCATCATAACAACGTTCTTTTTCACCTTGTAAAATCAATTGCGATAATAAACTCGCCCAATGTGCATTGGTTCTTTCGGCTAATTCACGAATGCGCACTAAAATTTGTCCTGTTTTATCGCGACGTAATTCATGTGTCATAATGGCCACCGTGGCTTCAAAGCGTCGATTCATAATCGTCATTTTATTTTCACTAAATCCTTTGGCATGCCTTCCGCCAATCCATTCGCGCATCACAGGGCTTTGACCTAACCAGGCATAGGTTTCACTGCCTTGATCACTGTGAAATAACATCGATACGTGATCAATCCAACTTGCCCTGCATCTTGTTCTAAGTGTTGATAAAACGTACCAATAATGGCGCGACTAGAAAGTGTTTGCGTCGTCATAGAAACCTCAAAAGAAAGAAAAAATAAACATTAGAAAAATTTGAAATGAAGCAAGAAAATATTTTTTATGCAAAGAAAGATGCATTAAATGCGACAATACCTATACCTTCTGATTCCACACGATAGACCACACCGATTTTGCTATTATGTTCCGCTTTTAAGCTAAACGTATTTCCATCACTGGCAAATACGGATTGACCAACCTGCATGAACTGTAAACCATCAATAGGCAGCTTTACTTTGCCACAATGTTTGACTCTAACGCGCCGATCACCATGTTTACCACAGGTGTTATCAGCCGTATCTTCACAAAACCCCACAAACCGATCACCGGCTTGTAACGATCGTGCATAACCTTCTGGCGTTAATCCAACCGCTGCACCTTCATGCACCATCGCATCAGCTAATAATAAAAATTCATTGACCTCGCCGAGTTCATAGTCGCGAGGGATGGCTTGGGTTAACGACATAAAAAATTCCTTAAGATAAAAAATAAAAAAACACACGAGGTGGGTAAATTAAAAAATGCGTTTGAGAGAAATTATTTTTAGGATCGGTTGAGCAGATTAATCTGATCATTCCTTTGTGCTTTCATAAATGCAGCATAGGTTTCAAACGAACCAAATTCACTTTGTAATGCCGCATCTTTTTGCCACTGCATTTCCCAGGTGGTTTCCTGAGGCATAGTAGTTTGTTTATTTTCATGCGAGTGAGGTGATTCTTCTGACAAACTTCTCGAAATGGGTAATGGCGAAAGAGAATCCGCTTTTATTGGGATTAACTTTTCAGCACAACGTTGCTTTTCAGCCGCTAATACTTGTAAAGCCGCTTCTGCCCCTGTGGTTTTGCCATCAAATTTTAATTGCTTAATTAATGCTTCATGACCTGGAATACACTGATCTTCAACCGCTTGAATTCGTTCACGTTCTTGTTGTGCACCGGCTTGATAAAATGTTTTGACTAAATCAGCATGATGCGTGGTTAAATACTCAGCAGTCATTTGCAGTGATTCTGCAACAGGTAATAGGTCAGTCATCGTTTTTTCTCGTGTAAGTTGATGGGGAAATATTGTTGTTTCTACTTTGGCAGATTTTTCTTGAATCAATGATTCTAATGAACCTAGCCGATCGGCCATGCCTTGTTTTACTGCATGGATACCGACACATAAGCTACCTTGGCCAAAATCAGATAACACCGTCTCAATAGGCACATTGCGATTGCGTGCCACATTTTCAACAAAGACGTCTGCAATCGCATCCACTTGTGCTTGAATATCAGCACGTCCTTCTTCGGTTGCCACATCTAAACGTTTTCTTGGTGATTGACTGCTCACAATGTGCGTTTGCACTAAACCATTTTTTTCTTTTTGTGCTTTATCATCCGTATGAATAGATAACACACCAATACTGCCCACACTCGCTGTGGCATCCATCACAATTTCATCACAGCACTGGCTAACCAATAGGCAGCACTGGCTGCCATCCCTGAAACATAGGCTGTCATCGGCTTTTTACCACGTGCTTGATAAATCATTTCTGCACATTCATGCACACCGGTGACCATGCCACCGGGGCTGTCGATGTGTAAAATAATGTTGGAAATAGCAGGATTATTCAGTGCTTGTTGAAAATCGTTTGCAAAACTATCTAAGTGTTGTTGCGCCGAGTAATTGGCTGAACATATTTTCATAAGGCAAAATCAGGCCCGTGATGGGTAAAATAGCGATCGTGTGTTTACTGGATAGAGGTGTTGTGTAAGACAAGACCATGATCCGAATTTTTCAGTACCGATTCTGTTCTGGGTGACGTATTTTCTGCTGATAAGATAGTGGTAAACCAACGAGGCAAGATTGCCCACGCTTCAGATGTGATCATCGTTAAGCAATTCATCGCGGCTTTTTTGCTGTGGTGCTGTAGGCAGCGCATCGTCTCGCATCCGCTTCTCCTTCACCCCCTGCCTGATGCGTCTTTTCCCATTCTTCACCTGTTAAAGCGGCGGTTTCACGAGAGAGTGTACTAATGCCCGCATCAATCCGTTCTCTTGCCGCTTGGATTTCTTTTAATGGATCAATTTGACCGGGTGCGGGACCAATCCAGTGTGCGCCACAATACGCCGCACGAATGGCAGGATCGCCAAAGATAAATCCGGGTGCTTCAATGCGCCCTAATGAAACGGCTTCATAAAACCACGCTTCATACACCACTTGGCAAAAATGTTGGGCTAACCATTCTCTGCGTGCCATAAAAAAGCGCCACGCTTCTAATAAAGCCGCTCTGGCGGCGGAATAACTTGCCGTAAAATGTTTGATTAATACTTCAAAGGGTAATTCCAGCGCGACACCAATTTGGCGTAATATCGATTGCACAAACGGATCAAATTGGGCATTGGGTCTTCCCGGATTCACGGTACTGATATCTTCACCTTCCGCTAAATCAATGATGGCACCATTACCGAGCTTATAGGCTGTATCTGATGAATGAGATTGATTCCCCGCCATAGGTAATAAACTGCTATCTCCTTGGGGACTTTTTATAAATACCGTAAAACAACTACTGACAACCGCCGCCATAATTTCCGCTTCCGTGTAATTGCCGAGTTGTTTTAAGGCTTCAATCACCGGCGCTAGATAAGGTACACCACGTCAGCGGGTTTTTCATGTGCGTTTCCTCGTTGTGCAAAGTGTTTTGCTAAATCCCGGCGTAATTGCCGACATTCGTTTTGAAGGATTTGCCGAATCGCCGCCGGATCCGATTGATGCATCAATTCCATCGCTAAGCGGCCAGGTAATGATTCCAGCCCTTGAATATAACGCTGGGTCATGTCATCCATATACGCATCGACTTCACGTTGGGCTACCCAGTCTTTGCGTAGAATATGCACTTCCAATTGTGTCTTTTCAATTTGAACTTCCATCAGCTTTTGGCGAGCCATGGCTAAACTCGATTCTGCTTTAGGTAGCGCTTTGGCTTCACAATAGGCAATATATTCTCGAATCGAGCCAATCAGTTCATATTCGCCACGCGCCCCTTTCACCACATGCCCGGCTTGCGCCAATTGCTGAATACGCCGTTCCGTTAAACCCAGTAATTTCGCTAACGTACTGGCTGAACAACGGGTTGATGTGGGTGTTGACGCTGTCATGGGTTTTTCCTCAGCATGACCTGTCATCAAAAGGATTGGGGGAAGCGGTTTTTTTGCTGGATACGTCTTGAGTTGTGACAAACCGTTTTTTATCTTTCGCTGCCTGAGTCTCAGGGGACGGATGAAAAGGCGCCGTGTAATGTATCGGTTGTGATGAAGCGGAAGAAGGCGCTAAAACAGGCTTTTCTTTACGCTTGATTGCCAGTGCATCCGCTTCTGTTGCAGACGGCGGTGATGTGGCTTTGGATAACCGCTGATGCAGCACACAAGCCCCTGCAACAAGCAAACACACACCGATACAGCCCAGGCTCAGTAACACCCCTATATGAAAAACGCTCAAGATGCTGAGTGTGAGTAAGCCACCGATACAAACCACACCTAACCAACTACCCATCAGGGATAATAATATGCCACCGACGGCTTTGGCTGTCGTGCCTAGTACCTTTAAGAAAGTTATCATAGGTTAAGTCGATTTTGAGGAATGAAGTAATATGGCTGTTTTGCCGGTAAACGATTCCCAACGGTGAAGGCTCACATCCACATACTGTGGATCGATTTCCATCAGATAAGCGGTGCGTGCGGTTTTTTCACAGGCAATTAAGGTACTGCCTGAACCACCAAACACATCCAGTACGCTATCGCCAGCCTGACTGCTATTCATCAGCGCCTTTTCAATTAAGGCCACCGGTTTCATCGTGGGATGCGCGCGATTTGATGCGGGTTTATTGAACATCCATAAGGTCGTTTGGGATTTATTACCATACCAACGATCCGCTTCTTCTTTGAGATGACAATAAAAAATGGGTTCATGTTGAAACTTATACCGCCCAAAGTTTTGTGCAAAATGATGCTTGGCCCAAATCAGTTGATTGCGAATGGCAAACCCATGGGTTTCTAAGGCCGTTTGAAACGCACGTTGCGATGTCCAGCCATGACAAAGATACAACGATGCGGTTTTTTTTATCACCGTTTGCAAAACAGCGAAGGTTTGATGGAGCAACTGCTCAAACTGTGCATCGCTGAGTTGATCATTGACCATCTTCAGTTGTTCGACCGTACACCCTTCATAATTGACATTGTAAGGCGGATCGGTAAATACCATGTCGGCAAGGTTTCCTTCTAACAAGGTTTTGACGTGCAGCCTATCCGTACTATCGCCGCACATGACGCGATGACGGCCGAGCTGCCAGAGTTCGCCCCGCTTTGTGATCGGATCTTGGCGCACAACATCCACCTCATCTTCATCAATCAATCCTCTTTCTACGGCTTCGGCCATCGCCATCAATCCTGCAATTTCCTGTGCATCAAATCCTGTCACGCTTAAATCCACTGCACTTTCCGATAACGCCGCAATTTCTTCGACCAACCGATCCATTGCCCAACTCGAAGCCTCATGCGTGCGATTATCCGCTAAGCGATAGGCTTTCGCTTGCTCTGGCGTTAAATCATCCGCCACTAACACAGGCACATGAGACAGGTTTAATTGCTTCGCCGCTAAATAACGCGTGTGCCCGACAATAATCACCCCGGCTTTATCCACCACGATGGGTTGTTTAAACCCAAAATTCTCAATACTGTGCGCCACTTTGTCTATCGCGGCGGCATTTTGGCGGGGATTATTCGCATAGGGCTTTAAAACGTCGATCAACATCGATTGTATGTGCATCAGTTTCTCGGAAAAAGGAAGGGTGAACAGCATGACCAACGAAGAGCCAAATTTCAGGAGACGTTGGGTGAAATCCCTTGATACATCAAGGATTTGAGGGGATCACCTCCGCGTATTTTGACCGCACCGAAATTTGATACCCCCCATTATTTCAGCGGATCGGCCTCAAAGATCCTGCTAATCCCTTGATTTTACAGGGGTCGTCTTTCTTTGAACCCTCAAAGCGAAACACGAAATGCGACCAACCCAAATGCGAATATCCTTAAAAGCCGCGGTTCGTGTGCCCGCAAGCGAAAAAGTCTTTTGAAAGAACCTATGAATCATCTGAGTTTTTACCTTGTAAACGTTGCATGAGTTTTAAATCTTTTAATCGTGAGCCTGCAGAACTCCCATGATAGTAGGCCATGGCACCAATCCAGACGGTTGTGAGTGTTGAAATCAAGGCAGAAATGAGATCGTGATTCGTCACAGGAATGGGAAAACAAAATAACCATGTCAATGCCACCATCACCGTCACGGTGAGTAAATACGCGAGATATTCAGGCGTTTTATCCCGGTGTTCATTCAGCGATTGATCCACACCCACTTCACGCTGACGTGCACTCGCACGATCTTGCAAAAATCCTTGTTGTTCAGTTTGATCTGCTTGTGTGTTAATTGTTGTAATGCCAGTTCATGTTCGAATTCAAGTTCTTTCAACTTTAATGCGGCTTGGGGATCCGCAGTAATCAGCGTATGTAAGGCTTCCGGTTGCGATGAACTTCCACCAAACTTCGCTGCAATTAAGCTCCCAATGGTTGCACCTGCAGGCCCTGCTAATGCGCCACCTAACAGCGGTGCACTTTGGGCAATGAATTTGCCCACATCGTTGAAGGTAATCGACATCAATGATTTTACTTTTTTATCTTTTAATTTTTGTTGTGATGGATTTTATGCATAGGCTCGTCTTAACCAACCCGCTTCAAAATGCGGTTTTTTTAATGCGCGATAATACCCCGCCATTTCACTACGAAAAGCCGCCAATAAAACCATGGCATCAGCAGCATTGATGGCTTTGATGGTCTGATCGCCCAAAAGACCATCGATACAAACCTTATCGTTCCCACTCGCACGCAATGCCCATTGCACACACGTGTGTGAAGCTCTACTTCCTGCATTGACCGTAAAATCAAATGTTTTGGTCGCAATGCGTTGATCTACAATACGTTCATAGTGATGCGGATTCCAAAAGTAATGTCGGTACAACAAAATCGCTTGCTCACGCGTCAATTGTTCCATCGTTTTTTTATCGATGCGTTGTGCAAAACCCAGTTCAACCGGCAAATCCTCGACGTTTTTTAACCAACGAAATGAAATACCATACTTCGTTGCGCCGCCCGCATCACGCGGATCATCCACAAATTCTCCTTCATCACGCAACACCGTTTGAATCGCTACATCAAAAATACTCATCTCATATCTCGCTCACCTTAGTGCACTTCATGGCCCAGTAATAACAAAAAACCAGCGATCATCACAGGCCAAAATCGAATCGTGGCTTTCACCCACGTCGCACATTCCAAATGCGTGAGTAAACTATCTTCTAAGCGTTTTAACCGCTCTTCATGCGCCATCACTTTTATGACAAACCCATCGAGTTTTTCCATCAAAACCGTTTGCTTTTCCACTAAATTGACCATCGAACTTTGCAGTTGGGTCATCGCTTCGGTTAAATCCTGGGTAGTCGCTGGTGTGCTCATCAATGGGTTTAATGGGATCTCAGGCATGGGTTGTTTCGTTTTAAGGGAGTTAAAAAACAAAAACCCAGCGTGAAAGCTGGGTTTTGAAGGAAAAGAACATGAAAAAAGCAGGGGTTTGTGCACAACACGCCCAGCATGACAAAACTTATAGCATTTTGTTTTGTACAAAAGCAAGCTTTTTTTATCCATTTTTTTCATCCCGTTTTTTTATCCTTTTTTTGACCCTGAAATTCACCGTTTGCCGTTAACCAACCCGCGATCCAATGCCGCGCTTGCTCTACTTTCCAGTGCAATTGCGTCGCCGAAATACCTTTTTCTTTCGCCAAAACCCGCAATGAACCGCCACGAAAATAATAATCCCGTAAGGCTTTTGCTAACATCGGTCGTTGCTGTCCCAGTTTGACGACTAACACTTCCATTTCCTCCGCTGCTTCATTCACGGGTATCGAACGTAATCCAGCAGACGATGTGTTAACCATCCCTTCTCGCATCAAGCGATATTCTGTCGAGCAAGGTGGATAACCTAAGCCATACAAATTTCCCCGTGAAAACCAATGTGCCCATTCATCTAAGCGACGCTCAACATACGGGAGCATGTGTTCGGGGGGAATTTTTTTATGTTGCTTTCTCGATGATTTAGCGACCATAGCGTTGTAACACCTCCCACTCATGCTGCAATAAACGCACTTGCTGACGTAAATTTTCCAACGTTTTCGGTAACCGCTGTTTATCTTCACGTGTGGGTCGATAACGCCGTATTTCAGCTGTAGAACCGGTTTTTCGTAAATTAATGTCACCCTTGGCTAGCAATTGCAACGTGTGAATACTGGCATGGTACAAATCTAACGAAAATTCAATATCCGTTAAACGCGCTTGTGTTTCAGGGGATAATAATTTTTTCTGGGATACAGACAATTTTATTTTTTCTGTTTTCATACGATCTCCAACAACGGTTTTCTTTTTTCGCCAATACGAATCGGATCGGGCGGACAATAACCGCCCAAACGATTTTGTTGTTCCAGTAAACCCGTCAGTTGATGCGGACAATCCAGGGGCGGATGCGTCGTCAACGCTTGATAGCGTTTTTCAAATTCTTTTTCGCGAAAAGGCAATTCTGAGAGCTTGCTTTGACACAATGCAATCCAACCACCCATGTCGCGAATCACGGCGTGAATGAGGACATCGGTAAAAATCACACTGTGATAAGCCCCTACCTCTCGCATCGTTTTGGAAACGAGCGCCCATGCCTTCATGGCTTGTGATTCCCGTGAACCTTCCAACTGCTCCATCACATCCGCTGGCTTTGGCATGAATTGGCCCTTGTCGGGATGTAACACATGGGTATTTAATGCATGCCTCACCGCGTTAAACTCCACGTTGTCTAACGCTCGCCACCAAATATCGATCACACTTTCATGCAAAGATTGGTTATACAGCATGCCAATACCCGTCAATAACTGATGAAATGCCATTCTGTCATTCGAATTCATTGATGATTTTCTCCTCAGGGTTAAATTGCGCTAACCAACGCTCACCGGCCGCTTGATTGTCTGCCATTAACTGATCGGCTTTACTGCGTCTTCTGGGAGGACTATGCGCATTACGAATAAACCGATCGATTTGGTCCGCATCTCGAAAAATGACATGCAACCCATCGTAACGTTGGCCTTGTTCGTTCTCGCCCCTGTTGTGCGGTGTTTGAGAACAGCCTCGTATGGCTTCTGACAACTGAGCGAGGGTGTACCCCGATGCCAAAGCTCTGCGAATGATCTTTCTTCGCTTAGCATCCAACTGCGCTTGGGGATGCCCCAATATTCGTTGCCAACACCGAAAGACTTCTACCACATCACTCTCAGGGGGAGCCGACGTCGTTTTTTGTCGCGCTGGCGCGACAATGTTGTTTATTTCCCCGATCTCTTCTTTTTTTTCTTCGGAATTTATTTTCTGAACAATCTCTTCTTGCTTAATGTTTATTGTTTTATGTTTATTGCTTATTGCTATATGCTTATTGTTTATTGGTTTCGAAAGGGGTAAGCCATTTTCAGAAATGCTTTCCGAAGGAAATGCCGATCCTTCCGGAAGGTATGAAAATCCTTCAGAAAGGTATGCCGATCCTTCAGGAAGACTCGTTTCATTTTGGCATTCCTCTTCCGAAAGCGCTGTTTGATCAGAAGACCATGCTTCTTGAAGCGCAGGGGGTTTTTCTTGAACGCTTTCCTTGGAAAGTTGAGCAGCCTCAAAAAATTCCACACGCTCTTCTATCGTGACATCAAAACAACGGGGTAACACGTTTTGAAAATCAACCGGTAATGTCTCTGCAAACGTTTGCACATGTAACATCAATGCCTGCTTTAAATGACATTCTGGCAAATAACCCAATGCCTTTTTCCAGGATTTCACCACATTCGGCGATTCGGGTCCGTTATACTTTAAGAAATTAGGTAACCAAACAAACCGTGCACCTTCGTCATAACGCAGCATCCCTTTTGCGGCGAGTATTTCCATGGCTTGACGTAATTGCTCAATGGACCAATTTAATTCACACGCCATACTCGGTAAGCTGGCATGCATGGCGCCTAATGGCGTTAAGTTGGGATGAATTAATAGATGAAGGAATGCAAGCCTTGCATCACTACATAATTGATTAAACTTTTGATCCAATAAAATACAGGTATCAACTTTGCGATAATGTGCCATCCTGATCTCCTATAAAGGTGAATGTAAAAATGTGACCTACCTATTTTTTTCAACGAACATCATTTCAATAACAACCGTCCTTCGACCAAAATGTCTTTAAATATCGCTTCGAGAGATAACGCAGTTGCTTGTTGGACTTTCATAAAGCCAGGATGTTTTTTAGCGATCTTGAGTAGTTTTGTGATACTGGTTTCGTCAGATTCTTTTTTAGGCGCAAAATAGTCCGCCATGTTTTTTTCCTCTTTGCTTAATACGTCGTTTTGCAGGGCAGTTGACAACAGGGCCAATTTCGTCGCGCACAGAGTGGTTACGATTTCTTCAATCAGTTTTTCTCTCAAAGGTGACTGCACTTTACTTTCTGCATCCATTAACACAGCACTTTTCTCAATCAGATGACGTATTTTTTTTATCGCCTTCTCCTTTTTTTCTTTTTCAAAATAGGCGTCCATCGCGCTTTCATTTTCTTGCAACAAAATGCGTTGTTCATCTGACGGTAACTTCAACAATTGATATGCTTCATCAACACGGAGTCGTTTTGTGTTGATGGCTTGTTTTAATTCAAAAGAACCCTCTGCAATGATTTTTAAGCTTTGACGTAATGTTGTGGCATTTCCTAAGCTAAATTTTTCAGCAACTTCTTGATCCCATCTTTTTTTCTTTACGTTGCAAAAATTTTTGCAATGTATATTTTTTTTCACGTTGGCTTCGATCAGTGCTTGATCTTTCAGTTTTTTTGATGTTTTCATGAAGTTTTTTGCCTTCTCTGCCCGTTCTAAAATAGTAAGTTTGACACTATCCTCATTGCGTTGAGTGCCTTTATCGTGGCTTAAATAAATGCCACGCGCATGCAAGAAGCGCTCCATCTCGAGTAACAATTCTTCAGGAGGCTTGTATCGATGATTGTAATAATTGTTAAAGTCTTGTTTTCGAATACCGAGCCTTTTTGCCGCTTCTGTTTGACTGTGTTTAGGCATTTGATAAAGAAAATGGTTAACAATTTCTTCAATTTCATTCGGTGTTCTTTTGTCCATACCGCCATCACCACGCACGCTTTGTCTATGCGTTTTATGCTAGAGAAAAATTTGTCAAGATTTCTTGACAAATTTTTCGTTAAAGTTGCTTACGTGATTGCGTGGTGAAACCGATCCTTCGCGGTGAGGTTTTTCCCTAAACCTTCACAAACAAACACACCGTTCCTAACCAGAGGAAAGTGTAAAAAACAATCGAGGAAATAACGGACAGCAGAAATTACCTAAGCGGAAATTACGTGAGTAAAAATTACCGTAAGAACAACGAGGAAAATCAGCGATGAAAAAAATGAAACGAAAACCGCAACCACTTTTATTAGGTCGCTATGACTTTGTGTTTCCAGACGAGCGTGGTGCAACAGCAAGGATACAGTACACCGATGGCGAAATTTATCGAAGATGACGTTACAGGCATTCACTATGGTAAACACTTTTTTAAACGCAAAAACAGGAGACAAACATGAGCTTAACGTTAAAAGAAAACGCCAATACATTTTTACCCGCACCTGAAGGTTTACACATTGCACGTTGTTATGCCTTAATCGATTTAGGCAAACAATTTAATAAATTTTATGGGAATAACTTACCGAAGATTTTAATTGGATGGGAATTAACGGATAAATTAATGGAGAATAGAAAACCGTATATTCAGTTTCAACGCTATACCGCATCCTTAAATGAAAAGTCTTCGTTGCGATCATTATTAGAAGCCTGGCGAGGCAGAGGATTTATGCCGGAAGAATTGGATGGCTTTGAACTAAAAAATGTGTTAGGTGCAACGTGTTATTTAACGACCAAACACGTATTAAATCCGACAACACAACAACGTTGGTCAAAAGTCATCAGTATTTGTCCGTTACCCAATTATGCGATTTGTCCTGCACCGATTAACCCAACGATTTGTTTTGATTTGGATGATTACAATGAATCCGATTATTTAGCTGTGCCAGAAGGCATTCGTAAGATCATTAATTTAACGGACTTAAAACCTTCAACCTCACAAATGGGACGCATTGCCGATCGAGTGACCTTTCATCCGGTTGATCAGGAAGAACTGCAACCGGATACCCATCTGTAAAAAATAATATTTTTATTTCAAGGAGAAAACTATGTTGCTCTTATCACGCCACCCCGGCGAATCCATTTACATTGGGGACAATATTAAAATCACTGTCGTCAAACACGGACGAAATTTTTTACAACTTGGCATTACCGCACCATCTGAGATTATTATTTTACGCGAGGAATTGCTCGGGAACCCTGACCACAAAGGTCACGTCATGCAAAAAAAGACTCGCTTTTGCAAGGAAACGGAGTTATGACTCGCATCCATCAACCCGCAGAGCGTTTATTGAATTGGGTCAAGCTCAACAAATATTGTGAACTCTCTGGCGATACACAACATGCGGTCAGAAACCGCCGAAAACGCGGGGTATGGTTAGATGGCAAACAATGCAAATGTGCGCCCGATGGCAATTTATGGGTTAATTTAAAACAGGTAGAAACATGGGTCGAACAAACCTAAAAAATGTTCAGCGCGGTTATGCTACCAAGGCTGCCAAAGGCATTGCGATTCGTCACTGGAAAGATTCTACGACGATACGGATTAGTTTTGCTTATAAAGGCGTAGCTTGTCGTGAAACCTTAGCGTTACCTGCCACCAAAGCGAACTTGCAATATGCAGAACGATTACGTGCAGAAATTCTCAATGCCATTGGTCGGGGTACATTTAACTATGGTGACTATTTCCCTGATTCTAAACGCGCCAGAATCTTTGGCCACGTGAATGCGAATCCGTTGATTGGGGATTTGTTGCAAGCTTTCTTAGAAAAAACCCGTAAAACACAACAGCCGATTACCTACACCACCTATCGTAAAATTTGTCAGACGTATTTAATACCCACCTTTGGAAAAATTCCTATTAAAGAATTATCTCCGCCTTTCATTCGAAAATGGATCAGCAGTTTAACACTCACGGCAAAAACCATAAGCAATATTTTGATCCCCTTACGGGCCATTTTAGAGGAAGGTGTCAATGATGATATCATCGAAAAAAATCCCTTAGATCGTGTCGTCTTATCCAAATTACTCGATAAAAAAACCAGCAAAAGTGACTATACTCCTGACCCGTTTAATCTCGCTGAAATCAATGCCATTTTAAATGCCTCTTCAGGGCAAATGAAAAATCTCTTCCAGTTTGCTTTTTTTAGCGGTCTTCGACCATCAGAACTCATGGCACTCGAATGGAACGACATTGATTGGAGCAACGGCGTCGTACATATTTCACGTGCCATGGTCGAAAAGCATGAAAAATGCACCAAAACACGAGCAGGGGAGCGTACGTTATTATTATTGCCGCCTGCGCTTGAAGCCTTACACGCACAAAAAGCGTATACCTTTTTAATTGGTAAAAAAGTGTTTCATCACCCTTACTTACATAAACCCTGGGAAACGAATGCACAAATGCGGCGAATTTATTGGACAAATGCTTTAAAAAAAGCCGGTGTACGTTATCGTAATCCGTATCAAACGCGCCACACGTATGGCTCTATGCTCTTATCTTCGGGTGAAAATATGCTGTGGGTCGCAAAGCAGATGGGGCACAGGGACACTGAGATGATCATGAAAATTTATGGAAAATGGATACCTGATCTCAATAGTAAAACAGGCTATCAACCCGTGAGAAATTGGGGGCAAGTTTTATCTACTGCACCGACGCGAGCAACTGTTTATCCCCTATAGTTTTTTCAAAAAGTGACGTGACTTTTTTCTTCAATATTCCCAGCAAATTAATCTTTAGCGTGCGTTGATGAGGCATAAATATAACGTTATGTGAGTGCTGCTCGAGTGTAGTTGCGGGCTAGAAAAGGGCGTCTTTGGAGACCACCACAGACCCTCACAGGCCCTCAAAGTGAAAACACAAATAAGCAAAAACCCCTTTAAATAAAGGGTCTTTCGTGGTCTAGCGTGGTCTGTGGTGGTCAATGAAAATGGCGCGCCCGGAGAGACTCGAACTCCCGACCCCCTGGTTCGAAGCCAGGTACTCTATCCAACTGAGCTACGGGCGCATAATTTGAGAAATCGTATGGGGTGTGCATGAAATAACTTTGACATCTAGCATCCTATTTTGGACTCATATTTGAATGTTTTTTCCTTTGGAAAAACACTTACATAGCCCAGCTATGCGCGTATTTTTCCAAAAGAAAAAATCTCCAAATCTGAATCCAAACTCGTAACGCACACCCCTACATTTTAATTTCCACGCTTTTTACAAATTTCAATGGCTGTGGTTATCATTTTAAATTCCGGTGTGTTTTGGCATATTGACTGCGCAATCGCTGCCAATACGTCATTGCAAGGGCATATCGATGATGCGAAAATGCATCCATTGCAAGTAAATTTAAAACGACCGCATTTTTGGGATCTTGACTCAACACAACTTGAGCAAGATTTCAATGCTTCATCCGTCAATTCTTGATGATGCAGAAAATAAAGTGTCTGTGCATACTGTGCCATTATCTCACCATTTTTCGGATCATTTTTAAGACTATGTTTAAATGCATCAGCAGCTTTTACAACGTTGCCTTGATCCAAATAAAGACGACCTAATAAATACCATCCTTTTGCATCCTCTGGATGTGCCGCTAAATAGCTTAAAAACTTTTGAACAACTTGTTCAACTTGATCTATCTTATCTGACTTAACTGAGATTGCAGCGAGGGCCCGAGAAATTGCATAAGATTCTGCTAAGTTGTGCGCTCGCGCCCCACTGTAAATAAAGCAAAATAGCAGCAATTGGCATTAACACCGATCGCGCCTAACAAAAAACCACATATCAAGTTCGCGGTTTTTTAAGTCGATCGAATCGTGTTTTTCGGTTATACATAAATAATGGAACACACGCAACAGCAAGGAAAGTGCATAACAATAAAGCAATCAAAAAATAAAAGCTATTAGCACTCTCTACACACTCTACATTCATAAGCTCGAAGACACGCACGAATCACTGACCTGAACTTAATTGGTTAATGAGTTGATAAACTGCTTCACGATACATATCTTGTTGCAATAAAGGAATTTCATTACCCGCACCTAAAACATCGTTTGCATTAACCATATAAGTACGTAGTCACTTTAATTGTACGAGGACACACCAAGACACAACCATTCGCATCCTCTAATTGATAAACCACTTGATACAACAATAAATATTGGCTTAGTAAAGAAGTTGCACTAATAGTCACGCGACTTTCATGAAAATTTTCACTCAAAATATTCAGTGTGATTGGCGCTTGCTGTGGACACTTTGTCATACATATTCCCAATGCAGAAAGATTTTGACGTAAATCAGCAAGAAACACATTGATGGGGTACAGGATGTTCAGATAAAGAACACGTAGTGACGGTGGAATTTCTGCACTACTTCGGAATTGAAATCCACAACCCGCAATGAAACTAAAATCAATAAAACTAAGTAAATAAAGATTCTTTTCTCATTAACATACAATATTCACAATTTTCCAGGCACATAGATCACTTTTTTCATCGCTTGTTCCGCAATAAACTTTTGAACTTTTTCACTTGAACAGCGCAATTTTTTCGACTGTAGATGCATCTGCATCAGCAGGAATTTGAATTTGATCACGTAATTTACCATTCACCTGAACCACTATTTCAATATGATTGTTGCTAATGCGCCAGAAACAACTTTAGGCCATGTGCATTGATAATAAGCCCTTCATATCCTAATACATTCCATAAATGATGACAAATATGTGGCGCAATAGGTGCTAATAAACGTAATAAAATACTAAGCCCTTCATGCAGTAAATGCTCATGTACTTCAGCAGGATTTAAATATCCTAGATCATTTATTCTGGAACTTCTAACTTTATTAACAAATTAAAAATTTTCATTGCCTGCTGAAACAACGGTATTAAATTGAAGAACGTTCAAAATCATGACTTGCTTGTTTTAAAATTTCATATATTTCTCTACGAACATCACATTGTTCTGGATGAACAAAATTCCAATCTATTTCGGAACTAAATTATTCAACTAATAAGATAATTAGTTGTCCGAATGTTTCTTTCACCATGCTGCTCAACAAAATTCCACAGCTTTCTTAAAAATCGATGTGCACCTTGCACACCCGCATCAGACCATTCCAAAGATTGTTCTGGAGGCGCAGCAAAAATCATAAATAATCGCACAGTATCAGCGCCATATGTTTCAATCAAGTTCTTCTGGATCAACAACATTTCCTTTTGATTTCGACATTTTCGCGCCGTCTTTTAAGCACCATGCCTTGTGTTAAAAGACGAGTAAATGGTTCATCGGAATTCAGTAAACCCAAATCTCGCATCACTTTATGAAAAAAACGTGCATATAAAAATGCATAACCGCATGTTCAATACCACCAACATACATATCACTGGCGTCCAATAACGAGCTCTATCATCTAACATAGCTGCTTTTTGATTCTTACAAGTAAACCTTGCGTAGTACCATGAAGATTCAACAAAGGTATCAAAAGTATCTGTTTCTCGTTGTCGCTGGTTTATTACAATGCGGACAGGTCGTTTGATAAAATTCTGGCATTGATTTAAGTACGAACGTTATATCGTCAGTAAATTTAACTTGTCAGGTAAAACAACTGGTAAATCAGTTTCTGGAACAGCAACTGTGCCCACAATCGTCACAATAAATAATTGGAATAGGTGTGCCCCAATAACGTTGCCGTGATACACCCCAATCACGCAAACGATAATGTATCTTTCGTTGTCCTTTTTGTAGTCTTGTCAAAAAATCAATGATTGCAGCTAGAAGCTGCTTTAGATAGAAAAGCCATTAAATTACTCAGAATTGATTAAGTTGCCTCGATTCAGTAAATGCGCTTTGATCAAAATCCCAGCTCTCATCCTGTTAAAGGAGAAACACTGGTTTAATCGGTAAATGATATTTTTGTGCAAATTCAAAATCTCGTTGCATCATGAGCAGGAACTGCCATCACAGCACCCGCTCCATATTCCATCACCACAAAATTTGCAATCCAAATAGGAACTTTTCACCCGTGATAGGATGAATCGCTCGAAGGCCGGTATCCATGCCTTTTTTTTCTAATGTGGCAACCGCTGCTTCTGCAACAGGTACATGTAAGACATTCGTCAAGAAAGCTGCAATGTTGGATTATTTTGCTGCCAATTTTTTCAGCTAAAGGATGTTGCGGCGCTAATGCAATATAAGTAGCACCCATTAAAGTATCAGGACGTGTAGTAAATACTTCAATGGATTGGTTTCATCAGTTATCCAAACTAAAATCCACTAAAGCGCCTTCTGATCGACCAATCCAATTACGTTGCATGGTCACGAACTTGATTCTGGCCAGCCATCAATTTATCTAAATCATTAATAATTCTTCAGCATAATGGGTAATTTTTAAAAACCATTGAGGAATTTCTCGTCGCTCAACCAAAGCACCTGAACGCCAACCACGACCATCAATCACTTGTTCATTAGCCAAAACAGTTTGATCAACAGGATCCCAATTCACCCAGCTATTTTTTCGATAAACTAAACCTTTTTCATAAAGTTTAGTAAAAAACCATTGTTCCCAACGATAATATTCTGGATTACAGGTAGTAATTTCTCGCTTCCAATCATAAGCAAAACCTAAATGTTTAAATTGCTTGCGCATATATTCAATATTTTGATAAGTCCATCGGCAGGCGAAACTTTATGTTGAATGGCCGCATTTTCTGCAGGTAAACCAAAGGCATCCCATCCCATGGGTTGTAATACATTTTTACCACGCATACGTTGATAACGGGCAATGACATCACCAATGGTATAATTACGCACATGCCCCATATGCAATTGACCACTGGGGTAAGGAAACATCGCTAAGCAATAGAATTTTTCTCGACTTAAATCTTCAACTGCTTTAAAAGATTGTTGTTCTTCCCAAAAACGCTGTACTTCATGTTCAATTTGTTGAGGTTGATAATTTTTATCCATCTAAAATACTCTCATCTGTGTTATATCCTACCACATTCTAATGCGCAACGATTAAAATTCAAGTGCGACGACTATATAATCGCCATAACCATAAAAATACTCCCATTAACCCCAAAAACACTAGTATATAATTATGCCCCCAAATGACCCAAGGAGTATTTCCTTCCATTAAAAAAATCTTACTTTCTAAAACAGCTTCTTCAAATCTAGGAGCACTCGCAATGATCTGACCTCTTGGATTAACAACTGCCGTAATCCCATCATTCGTACTAAATAAAAGATAACGACCTGCCGCACGCGCCGAAAATTGTGCAATTTGCAAATGCTGCCAAGGCGCAAATGAATTGCCAAACCATGTATCATTGCTAATCACTACCATCACATTTGCTTTAGGCACAGTTGTTAAAATCGCATTAGGATAAGCAATTTCATAACAAATAAAAGGAGCAATCAGCTAATCCTTGATGATTTTGAAGTATCGCTATGTGAACCTACTGCACCTGGAACAAAATCCGACATAGGCAAATCAAAAAAACCTACAATACCTTTTAACCACCTTTTCAAGGGTAAATATTCACCAAAAGGAACTAAATATCGTTTATAGTAAATATCTACACCTGTCTTGTTCAGTAAAACCATGGCATTGTAATAATTCCAAGAATTTTGTGATTGTACTGGAATGCCTGTCATTAAACTCAACAGGATAAGGCTGAATAGTTTTCAAAAGTTGATTCAAATATCCTAAAGACCAAGGTATCGGTAGAGTTACTGCTGCTTCTGGCCATACCACTAAATCAACCTTTTTCCAAACAGGCTGGCTAAGCTTCGGGTAAAGTTCCAGGATATGATTTAATTCACTGGAGCAATACTGTGATCTAACCAGTAAGTCAAACACA
>CAVTNC010000007.1:0-4929 GCA_963735995.1 uncultured Gammaproteobacteria bacterium
TGTTTAACAGAGCTTTTGCAGTTATCTCATCACTGTTATGCCAAACAATGTTTTTTAAATGAGCAAGCATTTATTGGTTTTTTACAGCTGTTAGTAGAATCCATTGATGCCATTTGTAAAAAAAATCCACAGCTTTCTCCCGATTATCACACTTATTATCTGCAATTTTCTCATGGCATCGAAAATAATTTTTGGCAAGATGCGAGAACAGTCAATCCTTTTTTTCATGCGGTTGCTCGTCTAGTGCAATATGGCATTGAAAGTTTTCGTGTCTGCCATTATCCCGAAACTTATAAAACGTTTTTGCATCAACTTGAATTGGTTTTTAACAATGAAAGCTATTATTCCGGCCGGCAAACAAAGGATAGCTTATTTGCTATTAGAAGAGTTGCGGCAAAAGCCACGGTAATTCTGTTGAAAAAAATGACGCCTGACCGAATAAGGGGTTAACTGTTCAGGCGTCATACAATGATTTGATGGCGTAAGGCTGTAGTTATTTTTTGTTCCTCAAATTTTATCTTGAGACGCCATTTCAGACCACATCTGACCATCCAAAACGCCCTAAAGTTTGTTTGATGTACTCAAAATTTTTATCAATCTCTGAGTTTTCCAAGATGATTTTATGGGTACTGTTCGATATTACCAGGAAATTTGGCAAATCGTTTCCTCGTGGTTAGAATCATTTTCTATGAAATAAACTAAATCAGAAATGCTAAAAACTTAAAACATCCAAGTCACAGTTCAATTACACTTTACTGTCTTTTGTTTTTTAATTTTGGAAAGGAGCGCCCAATGTCTACAGATAAAACAACGACCTCATCTTCAATGACAATGCCTTTAACAACCATTTCTTGGTCAAATTGCAACTGGGGCAATTAATTGGAAATGGTGGCTATGGCGATGTGTATCGAGCCACTTGGCAAGGGATTGAAGTAGCGGTAAAGCAATTGCATTTAAAAACATTATCTGGCGATTTAGCAGCAGATTTTCAGCGTGAAGCAACACTCATGGCGCAATGCCAGTTTCCACATGTGGTGCGATTGTATGGTGTATGTGAGGAACCTGGCCATGTGGCGATGGTGATGGAATATTTGCCGAAAGGTTCATTGTATCAAGTGTTACATGATTCCAAAGAAACATTGCCATGGAATCCGATTCGTTGGAACATTGCGATTGATGTAGGCAAAGGGTTGTCCTATTTGCATAGTCAAAACATTGTGCATCGGGATTTAAAGAGTTTAAACGTGTTATTGGATATGCAATACCATGCGAAGATTGCGGATTTTGGTTTGGCCAAGATTAAACTAGAAACTAATAGTACAACGACAAAAACCAAACAAGGAATGGGAACCACCCGTTGGTGTGCACCAGAGTTATTTAAACGAGGTGCCACCCAATGACGCATCAGATATCTATAGTTATGGGATGGTGTTATGGGAAATTGCCTCACGCCAATTACCGTTTAATGATACATCCGATGATCAACTGTGATTAGTTGGGTTAAGGATGGTGAACAGGAAAAATTACCTGCGGATACGCCTTCCAGTTATTCAGCCATCGTGCAAAAATGTGGGATAAAATACCTGAAAATCGTCCTGCAGCTACGCTTATTGTCGCAGAATTAGAAAAAACAAAACCGTCAATGGAATTTTCGAACTATCATGCGGCTTTACGGCATTTTTACGGGGAAGATGAAGAAAAACGTGATCAGCGGTTGCCAGGACAAGCTTATACCCCGAAAACACTGCGTTATCTGTTACCCATGTTGCGAAATCGTGCACAAGTTATTTTGTATGTGTATGAAGAAAAACAGAGTTTGACCTTTAAAGAAACCGTGCATGGCGTCTGTTTATTATCAAAAGCATTGGGTCGTCCGGCTATTTTACTGTCAGTGGATGCCCGTCCGGATAAGCCAGCACATGGATTATTAATTTTTGCGCAGCAATGTGTAGTTGTAGAAGTCTCATCCGATGCCATGTTAACCCCTGTTCAAAAAGCGACGTTGGAAGAATTACAACAAGAGCAAGTGATACAAAAAATGCATCAAGCACAGCCTTTGTTATCTACAGTTTTAGATCCGAGAAATAGCGCCGTGGTATTCGTGGAATGGTTATCTAAATTATTGAAACAACCGTTGCGAACCTTATTAAATGAGTTCAGTCGAATTGAAGATACGTTGTCAAATAGACTATGTAGTTTGGACTATTTAGATTCAAAATCGTTCCAATTACTACAGATGCTTGGGGAGTCTTCTTCACACAAGTTACGCAAGCGTCACGAATCGTTGCTCATCAATGTGCCTGAAAAAATGGCCTCGCCGGATTCAGAAGCCGTATTTGTACAACAGTGTTATGACGCATTGCCGCAAGGTTTATTACTGCATTTGAGTGGCGTGATACGCAGTACAGAACCCTTTGCCGTCAAAAGTAAGCAATTGCGGAATTTATTATGGGATGAGCGTAAAACCCCGCTGGTTGAAGCGTTTAAACAATTGTCACAACAATTACGTGGAGACACTACTTCGCTTCCCTATTGGCTTTGGATATTCAACGAGGGAAGATTTTTGGCTGAAGGGGGTTTTGGTAAGGTCTATGAAGGATGGTGGTCAAATAACCAAGTGGCAATCAAAGTATTAGAAGATGTGCAATTAGCTGCACAGGAAGAATTTAAAAACGAGGTGGCATTGATGTTACCGCTCAAACATCCGCGCATCGTGCAGTGTTATGGGTTGTGCCTGAATCCTTTGCAAGCGGTCTTTGAATTGATGAAAGGCGGATCGTTAGAAAGCCAATTACGTGATTTACAAGGCCCCAAACAACCGTTTTTAGATTGGTCGATCCGAAAACCGATGTTATTGGATATGGGGAAAGCCATTCATTATTTACATGCTCATCACATTGTCCATGGAGATTTACGCGCCGCCAACTTTTTAGTCAATGAACAACAGCAGGTGAAATTGGCTGATTTTGGTTTAGCCAAAGAACGGTCGAGTGCTGCGCTAACCATCAAGTTTGCCAATGCGCGGCATATTGGAAAAAGGCCGTGGTTGGCACCGGAATTAGTCGCACGGGAAGGTACCAGTAGCTTTGCATCAGATGTGTACAGTTTTGGGATGGTAATCTGGGAATTATTGACAGGCTATGAGCCCTTTTGTTCAAAGAAAGGCACACTAAAAACAAAAGATAAAAGCGTGTATTGAGAAAGGGAGAGGTTTTAAAACACCACACATTGCCTTCCGATATTCCTGCTTGGGTCACAGCAATTTTTGAAGCTTGTTTGAAATCAAATCCTTTGGAACGCCCAACAATGGGGGAAATAGTAGAAGTACTCTTTTTAGCGAATGAACCAGAGAACTATAAAAAGTTATACAATACAAAAACACACGCTGCATCGCCTTGGTTAAAAAACACATTATCATTGATTAAAATGCCAGTGCCGGGGTTACCAGAGGGGGCAATACCAGATACTGACTCAGAACAAGAAGAAATACTCGATTCCCATTCCGATGAAGAACCTAAAATTACCTACACAGAAGCAGCGGCAGCTGGGGTTGAGGAAGATACACCAACGAATGTTTCCACAGTATTACGGGATGACGCCAGAGTAAGCAACCCCTCTCCAGCGAAGACCATCAGTCCTCATACTTATTCTTTTCGTCCCCTCAGACCGCGTTATCCACGTTAAGCACATTGACGACGACCACTACTACGACAACGACTACGACTACAAGTGTGATCCAAGCACAGCCTACTCAAATTGCAATGCATCCTACGATATTTAATTCGCCACCAAAACCCATTTTGAGTGCTGAACAAAAAGCACAAAATCAACTACTAGAAGCTTGGTTAAAAGGCGATTTAGCGTTGGTAAAGGAAACTCGAGACCCAAGGGGCATTATTATTGAATCCCGCTCAAGTGACCTTGAAATATTTCCAACAAGTAGAAGCGGTGGCAAAATCCGTAGAAGATAAAATCAATCCCACCGAATTGTTAGCATTGTTAAAAGACGTTACCGAAGGTCATTTGCTAAACGTAGAGAATCGGTTGAAAAAAACGCCCGCGTTGGCATTGGGGATAGGTACCGTAAAAGATTTATCGGATCGCACCTTCAAAAATATCACGGCCTTACAATATGCGGCGTGGGCACACGATCGCGGGAGGTGGCAGAATTAATTAGCCCCTATGCAGGAGCCCGTCACAGTGCGATTCAATTAAAAGCGTTGGCAGAAGAACCCCAAGGTCTACAGTTCGTATGGTGCGAGTTATGATGTAACACCGTTAGTGAATAAATACCAGACGTATATTTATAATTCTCAGCCCGAGAATTATAAATATAGTAAGTGGGATAGGGACAAATGTTGCGAATATTGGCAAAAAGAAATTGGCGGAGAGCAGCGGAAGTGTCCAGCATGGCTCATTTATGCCTGGAACGAAGGAGGCGAAAATGCAGCATGGGCAAAACAAGATGCGAACCGAAAAATTAAACGAGAGTATGATGAACCTCATTTAGACTGGTGGTTTACGGAGAACTATAATAGCGGGAGGGGAGTCGGTTCATCTTGGGCGGTGGTGCGCGGGCGGCGAGCGCCGGGATCTCTCGTACCAGTTGAGTCCTGGATTGGGAATCGATTGTGTCAATTTAGTATCGTAGAGGCGATGGGCGGAGGCGATCCATGATCTTGAATGTGTTCCGATGTTAGGCAAATCCCGCGGGGAAACACTCCAGCGGCTGAGGGCCAATGCAGACAGTCAGTTAAATCAGGTTAATACTACTGCAACGCCAACTACGAATGTAACATCCAAGTCTCCAACGCCTTATTAAAGTGGGCATCAAAAAGTCCTTTGGAGACTTTCATAAAAAACTACTTTTTTGGCACTCAAAAACGGTTTAGGGTTCGAATCTACCTTGCGATTTTAGGTCGCACACGG